>NZ_CP038513.1:1680000-1805000 GCF_013085505.1 Aeromonas sp. 2692-1 | reverse complement strand
TCCAGCACCAGTGGCTGGTTGAAATGCTGCGCCGCTTCAACCTGCACTTCTCCCTGTTTGACGAGGAGCGCTGCATCGAGGCGTTCGCCGATGCGGAGAACCCCTTCGAGACCGAACAACTGGTGATCTGCAGCCTCGACTTCCTGCGCAAGAAGCGTCGCCGCTTCGAACAGGTGCTGGAAGCCGAGTGGGATCTGCTGGTTGTCGACGAAGCCCATCATCTGGAGTGGAGCGAAGAGGCCCCGAGCCGCGCCTACGAAATGGTGGAAGCGCTGGCCGAACAGGTGCCGGGCGTGCTGCTGCTGACCGCCACCCCGGATCAGCTGGGCCACCAGAGCCACTTTGCCCGTCTGCGCCTGCTCGACCCGGAGCGTTTCTACGACTACGACGCCTTCCTCGCCGAGGAGCAGGCCTATGGTCAGGTCGCCAGCGCAGCGCAAGAGCTGCTGGATGGCGAGACCCTGAGCGATGAAGCTAAAAGAATCCTTGCCAGCCAGTTGGAAGGGCTGGACTTAAGCGATGCCGCCGCCCGTCAGCAGGCGGTCGCCAAGCTGCTGGATCAGCATGGCACCGGCCGGGTGCTGTTCCGTAACAGCCGCGCCAACATTCAGGGCTTCCCGGAGCGCCACCTCAACGTCTACCCCATGCCGCTGCCAGAGCAGTACAAGACCGCCATCAAGGTGATGGGCATGATGGGTGGCAATGGAGGCGATCTGCAGACCCGCGCCCTGCGCTACCTCTATCCCGAGAAGGTCTTCCAGCAGTTCGAAGGCGACAACGCGACCTGGGCCCAGTTCGACCCGCGCGTCGAATGGTTGTTGGAACTGCTGCTCTCTGCCCGCCAGCAGAAGGTGCTGGTGATCTGCTCCGAAGCAGCCACCGCCATCGCACTGGAAGAGGCGCTGCGTACCCGTGAAGGGATCCGTGGTGCCGTGTTCCACGAAGGGATGTCCATCCTCGAGCGGGACAAGGCCTCCGCCTATTTCGCGCAAGCTGAGGGGGGAGCTCAGGTGCTGCTCTGCTCCGAGATCGGCTCAGAGGGTCGCAACTTCCAGTTTGCCAGCCATCTGGTGCTGTTCGATCTGCCGCTCAACCCGGATCTGCTGGAACAGCGTATCGGCCGACTGGATCGTATCGGTCAGCAGAATACCGTCGAGATCCACGTCCCCTACCTAGAAGGGACTGCCCAGCGCGCCCTGCAGCTCTGGTATCACGATGGTCTGGATGCATTCGAGCAGACCTGCCCGACGGCCCGTCCGGTATTCGAAGCGGTGCGTGACGAGCTGTTTGAGCTGCTGGCCGCCAATACCGGCGATCAGGAACTCCTTGATGCCCTGCTGGTCAAGACTCGCGAACTGCACGAGCCGCTCAAGGCACGGCTGGAACAGGGTCGCGATCGCCTGCTGGAGATCCACTCCAGCGGTGGCGCCGCCGCCCAGCAGCTGGTCGACAAGCTCGCCGCCGAAGATGACGACACCGGCATGATCTCCTTCGCTCTCAAGATGTTCGACGAGATCGGCGTCAATCAGGATGACCGTGGCGAGAACGCGCTGGTGCTGACCCCGGGGGATCACATGCTGGTCTCCAGCTTCCCGGGCCTGCCGCAAGACGGCATGACCATCACCTTCGATCGCAACACTGCTCTGTCGCGGGATGACATGGCGCTGCTCTCCTGGGATCACCCCATGATGCGTGGCGGTATCGACCTGATCCTCGGCTCCGAGATCGGAGCGACCTCGGTCGCCCTGCTCAAGAACAAGGCGCTGCCCATCGGCTCCATCCTGCTTGAGCTGATCTTCGTTGCCGAGTCTGCAGCCCATCCCCAGCTCTATCGCTTCATGCCGCCAACGCCGATCCGTCTGCTGATGGACAAGAACGGCCAGAATCTGGGCGAAAAAGTGGCGTTCGATGCCTTCAACCGCCAGCTGACGCCGGTCAATCGCCACCTCGGCAGCAAGCTGGTCACCGCATCCCAACCGGTGATCCACGGTCTAATTGGCAAGGGCCAGACCATTGCCGAAGAGCTGAAAGGCGGGATTGTCGACAAGGCCCGCGCCCAGATGGCGCAGACCCTGCAACAGGATCTGGACAGGCTGGAAGCGCTCAAGGCGGTCAACCCGAACGTGCGCGACAGCGAACTGGATTATCTGCGCAATCTGCAGGCAGAATTGCACCACCTGATCGATCAGACCCAACTCAAGCTGGATGCCATCCGCTTTATCGTGGTCACCCATAACTGACGCGATACTGAAGAGACATGACCGGCTCATGCTGGACGCCATGCCCTTTATGATTGTGGTTACTCATAACTGATGGGGGCTTGTCCCCACCTTCTGATGCGAGACATTTATGTTTGAATACTCACCGCCTCTGGAACCCTGGCTCGATATCCTGTTCAAGGACAAGGACATCATGGTGGTCAACAAGCCCACTGGCCTGCTGAGCGTCCCCGGGCGCGGCCCCGAGAATGAAGACAGCGTCCTGCATCGGGTAAAGCAGCAGCATCCCAAGGCAGCGGCGGCTCATCGCCTCGACATGTCCACTACTGGCGTCATTGTCATTCCCCTCAATCCCAATTCCCATCGGGAGCTGAGTCGGCAATTTCGCGAGCGGGAGACCGAAAAGCACTACCTCGCCTGGGTGTGGGGCGAGCCGAAGGCAGCATCAGGTCAGGTCGACCTGCCGCTCTGCGTCGACTGGCCCAACCGGCCGAAACAGAAGGTGGATCACGAGGAGGGGCGTCACGCCCTGACCCTGTGGGAAAAATTGAAGGTAGAGAATGGTAACAGCCTGATCAAGCTGACTCCCATCACGGGTCGCTCGCACCAGCTGCGCGTCCATATGCTGGAGCTGGGACACCCGATTCTGGGCGACAACCTCTACGCCCATCCGGATGCACTGGCGGCAGCACCGCACCTTTATCTGCATGCAGCGAGTCTGACCATCAGCCACCCCCGCAGCGGCGAGAAGATGACCTTCGAGGCACCAGCCCCTTTTCCGGTCTGAGCCAAGATAGACATCGCAATATCGCAGACATAAAAAAGCCCCCATCGACTGGATGGGGGCTTTTTCGTTAGGGTCAGACGCGAATATCGATGTTACTTCCCAAAGAAGCGTTGGCCGATGTCGGTGCAACCGGTGCTGATTGAGCTGCTGTTTGCAGCAGTTTCAATGCAGATTCACCTTCTTGGGTCTGTTGTTTCTTGGCCAGGCTGGCCGTCATCAATGCAGAACCAAATGACGCAGATGCAGAACTAGATATATCCATGGTGTACCTCCTGCTTTAAGACTATCGGCCATCTTGGGCCAAGCATGAGCCATTTTGGCTAAATTAAATACGCCTTGTCCGGTTGACGCCGCTCCAGCCACTCTTCTTCCATCTCCAGCAGGGTTTGATAAACCTTCTCCGCCTGTTCTGGACGGCTGAACAGATAGCCCTGACCATAGAGGTGAATATCCGTGAGGGTGCGCAACACGTCGAGCTGAGCCTGAGTTTCTATCCCTTCACACACCAGACTCTTGCCCAGCATGGAGCCCATCCGGCAAATATTGGCGACCAGCTCGGATGCCTCGATGGACGTATCAATCCCCTGGATGAAGGAGCGATCGATTTTCACCTTGCTGACCGGCAGCTTCTGCAGATAGCTGAGCGAGGAGTAGCCGGTACCAAAGTCATCCAGTGCCAGTTGTACCCCCTGCTGATTGAGATCCTGCATCAGTTGCAGGGAGTTTTTCACCTCGCGCATGGTGGTGTCTTCCGTCACCTCCAGCACCAGGCTGGCGGCCGGGATATGGTGGTCCATCAAGGCCTTGGCAACCAGCTTCAACAGATTGCGCTGATACATGCCGGGCGAGATATTCACGCACATCTGCAAATCAACCAAACCCAGTTGCTGCCACTGATAGAGCTGCTCGCAGGCCGTGTTCAATACCCAGCTGCCCAGCTTCTCGGCCAGCTGGAACTCCTCGGCAACCTGGATCACCTCGTTGGGTGGAATGAAGCCCAATTCAGGGTGACGCCAGCGCAGCAAGGCTTCCACCGCCTCGCAGCGGCCACTCTCGAGATTGACGATGGGCTGGTAATAGAGCTCGAGCGCATTGTGCTCGAGCGCCATGATCATGTCGCTTGCCAAATGCTTGCGGCGCGCTGTTTCATTGAGCAACGAGTTGTCATAGATGACGTATGGTACATGAGTCTTGCGGCTGTGAAACAAGGCCTGCTCGGCGCGGCTGAGCAGCTCCTGAGTATGCTTGCTGTCCATCGGGAAGAAGGCGATGCCGATGCCCACCTCCAGGCGGAACGGGTAGTTGTCGATGATGATGTCCTGCTTTAGCGCATGCAGCAGGCGGGCCACCAGCTCCCTCACCTGGCGCAAGTCACTGCTTTCACGCTGGATCATAGCAAACTGATCGCCTCCCAGCCGGGCCACCCACTCACCGTTTTCACACAAACTGCGCATTCGCTTTGCCAGCTCCTGCAGCAGAAAGTCACCGGTGTTGTAGCCGAACTTGCTGTTGATGTCGCGAAAATCGTTGATGTCCACCAGCACCAAGCCAAACGGCGTCTCCTTGGTAGCGTAGGACTCCATTTTCTCCAGCAATGCCAACCGGTTGGACAATCCAGTCAGGGGATCGATCCGCGCCGCCCTGAAATGGCGGCGGGCCTCGCGGATCAACAAACCACTCAGCAGCATCACCGACAACACCAGCCCTGACACCATGAACAGCAGCGCATTACGCAGTTGGCCAAAGCGTTTGTCATTGCCTGAATAGACGTTGATGTTCTTCTGCATCACGGAGGCGAGAGAATAGGAGAGTGGCTCCTGCAGAGGAACCAGGCGCATCAATATCTGCTGATAATCGGGTGTCCCCGCCTTCAGATTGGTGATATTGGGCTCCATCTCGCGAATGTTGCTTTCGATCAGCTGCACCAGCCGCAAGGTCTTCTGCTTGTCCTTCATGCTCTGACGCAACTGACCACTGAGCAGGATGGGGGTGCGGCTCCACAGGATGTCGTAACGCAGCATCAGGGTATCGTGATCAATGCCGCCATAATGGTAGATCTCGACGGAGTTGAGGAAGCGCCCCAACTCCAGTTGCAACTGCATCAGGGCCCAGGAGACGTCATAGGTGTACCTCTCCATCACTCGGGTCGCATTCTGTATCTGCGCGAGGCAATAGAGGGTGCTTCCCGTAAACAACAGGATGGATAGGTAAAGAACGATGAGTAAAGGCCACGCCTTGGTCTTTGCTTTCACTCGTACTCCCGCAAGCCACTACATCAATGCTGAATATCAATGGCATTCAGTTGCCAAATCATCATGTCGGTAAACTCCGAGCGTTTCAGCTCGGGATACTGATCCAGCGGTAGGATAAACCAAAGCGGTCCCTTATTCCGTACCCGCATGGTGACCCCGTCATCTTGCCACGCCAGAATCGGGTCGTATTGCCTGACCTTATCCCAGTTGATCCTGATCTGAAAACTGTTCAAGGCCGTCAAGGTGATCGCCTTGCCATCCGCACCGACGGCAGCCAAGACATCGGCCAGCTTGGGCCCCACATATTTGTGCGGTTTGTCGACCCAGGGATTGCTGGTCACTATCTCATGCTGTGGCAGGGCCTTGAGCATGGCGAGATCGAAGGAGACCACCCCCTCCGTCGCTTCGGCCGGCAGCACATTGCCGGTCACCTTCAAAATGACGGGTCCCTGCGGCGCCTCAAGTGCCATCACCGGCATGGCCAGAGAAAACAGTAATGGAATCAAACCCAGTACACGCATACTCACCTCTGATTAAGTCACTGACAATAGACTCAGTTTAGTCGCCATAAAAAAAACGGCCCGCAAAAGCGAGCCGTTTGGTAACCAGAGCTGAATTACATCATGCCCATGCCACCCATGCCGCCCATATCAGGCATGGCAGGGGCATCTTTCTTCGGCAGCTCGGAGATCATGCACTCGGTGGTGATCATCAGGCCGGCGATGGAAGAGGCGAACTGCAGGGCTGAACGGGTCACCTTGGTCGGATCCAGGATACCCATGGCCAGCATGTCACCGTACTGTTCGGTGTAGGCGTTGTAACCGAAGTTACCTTCACCGTTCTTCACCGCGTTGGCGATGACGGAGGCCTCTTCACCGGCGTTGATGACGATCTGGCGCAGCGGGGCTTCCATGGCGCGCAGAGCGACCTTGATACCCACGTTCTGATCTTCGTTGTCGCCACGCAGGCCGGCCAGTTTGGCGGCCACGCGTACCAGCGCAACACCACCACCGGCAACCACACCCTCTTCTACAGCGGCGCGAGTCGCGTGCAGGGCGTCGTCAACCCGGGCTTTCTTCTCTTTCATCTCGACTTCGGTGGCAGCGCCAACCTTGATCACCGCAACACCGCCAGCCAGTTTGGCTACGCGCTCTTGCAGTTTCTCGCGGTCGTAATCGGAAGAGGTCTCTTCGATCTGCTGACGGATCTGGGCCACACGGCTCTCGATCAGGGATGCATCACCCACGCCATCGATGATAGTGGTGTTCTCTTTGGTGATGACGATGCGCTTGGCACGGCCCAGGTCTTCCAGGGTCGCTTTTTCCAGCTCCATGCCCACTTCTTCGGAGATCACGGTACCACCGGTCAGGATGGCGATATCCTGCAGCATGGCTTTGCGACGGTCACCGAAGCCAGGTGCCTTGACGGCAGCGACTTTCACGATGCCACGCATGGTGTTGACCACCAGGGTCGCCAGCGCTTCGCCTTCTACGTCTTCAGCCACGATGATCAGCGGCTTGCCCGCTTTGGCTACGCCTTCCAGCACCGGCAGCATTTCACGGATGTTGGAGACTTTCTTGTCGACCAGCAGGATGAAGGGATCGTCCAGCTCAACGGCACCGGTTTCCGGCTTGTTGACGAAGTACGGGGAGAGGTAGCCACGGTCGAACTGCATGCCTTCTACCACAGCCAGCTCGTCGTCCAGACCCTGACCGTCTTCAACGGTGATGACGCCGTCACGACCGACTTTGTCCATGGCTTCGGCAATCAGCTTGCCCACTTTCTCGTCGGAGTTGGCGGAGATGGTGCCGACCTGAGCGATGGCATTGTTGTCAGCACACGGCTGGGACAGGGCTTGCAGCTCGGCAACGGCGGCCACTACGGCCTTGTCGATACCGCGCTTCAGATCCATCGGGTTCATGCCGGCGGCAACGGCCTTCAGGCCTTCGTTGACGATGGCTTGAGCCAGTACGGTAGCTGTAGTGGTACCGTCACCGGCGGCGTCGTTGGCCTTGGAAGCAACTTCCTTGACCATCTGGGCGCCCATGTTCATGAACTTGTCTTCCAGCTCGATTTCACGGGCAACGGAGACGCCGTCCTTGGTGATGGTCGGCGCGCCGAAGGACTTGTCCAGTACCACGTTGCGGCCTTTCGGGCCCAGGGTCACCTTGACGGCATCGGCCAGGATGTTTACGCCTTCCAGCATCTTGCTGCGTGCTTCGTTGCCAAACTTGACTTCTTTAGCTGCCATTTCTTCAATCCTTCAATCAATTCGCAGGGGGAAAGGGTGGATTACTCTTCGACAATCGCCAGGATGTCGGTTTCAGACAGGATCAGTACGTCCTGACCATCCAGCTTCTCGGTCTTCACACCGTAGCCTTCGTTGAAGATCACCTTGTCACCAACCTTGACGGCGAGGGCTTTGACATCGCCATTATCCAGAATTCGGCCAGTCCCCACGGCAAGAACTTCACCACGGGTGGACTTCTGGGCCGCAGTACCAGTCAAGACAATGCCGCCAGCGGATTTGGCTTCAGCTTCGATGCGCTTGATGATGACGCGGTCGTGCAGTGGACGAATTTTCATCGATAACTCTCCCAAAATGAGTCTCTGTGTTGCTTTGAGGAATGGCCATTCCTGGCCAAATTAGATATGTCTCCGATGTGGGGCACGTTTGTTAACCCTTCAAGGGCAAATACAAAAAAAATATTTTCACGTACTATAAACGTCTTCGATGGATCTCCCGAAGTCCCGGTCAGGAAACCGGTTTGTGCTGCCCGCAGCCAGAACTCCGCCAGACGTACAGAGACGAGCCCGTGACCCGACCCAATCCCCTGCTGACCGCCCCCATGACGTCCGTATTGCTGCGTATGACGGGCCCGATGATCCTCGGCATCGTCGCCATTCTCGCCTTCAACCTGGTCGACACCTTCTTCATCGGCATGCTGGGCACCCAGGCGCTGGCCGCCATCAGCTTCACCTTTCCGGTCACCTTCGTGGTCACCTCGCTGGCGATGGGGCTGGGGGCCGGCCTCTCTGCGGTGATGGGTCATGCGCTCGGCCAGGGCAAGCATGATGAAGCCGCCCGCATCACCACCGACAACCTGTTTCTGGCCGTGCTGCTGGTCGCCTTCATCGCCCTGGCGGGAGCGCTGACCATACACCCGTTGTTCCGGCTGCTCGGCGCCAGCGATGCGCTGATCGCCCTCATCTACGACTACATGCTGATCTGGTATCTGACCGTCCCCATGCTGGTGCTGCCCATGGTGGGCAATGCCGCCATCCGGGCCACCGGCGATACCAAAACCCCCAGCCTGGTGATGACGGTGGCCGGGCTGGTCAACGGGGTGCTGGATCCCCTGCTCATCTTCGGCATAGGCCCCTTCCCCGCATGGGGGATCCGCGGCGCCGCCATCGCCACCTCCCTCTCCTGGCTGATGGCCATGCTGGTCAGCCTCTATATACTGCGCCACCGGGAAGGACTGCTGCGCTGGCGCCTCTCCCCGCGCCCGCAGTTGCTGGCCCACTGGCGCGCCCTGCTGCACGTGGCGGTGCCCGCCTCCTTTACCAACATGCTCAACCCGCTGGCCAACGCCGTGCTGATGACCATCTTCGCCGGGCTGGGGACGGAAGTGGTGGCTGCCTACGGCGCCGCATCGAGAGTGGAGGCCCTGCTGCTTATCGTGATGATGGCGCTCTCCTCCGTGCTGGCCCCCTTCATCTCGCAGAACTGCGGGGCGGGCAACCCGGCCCGCGCCAAGGCGGCGCTGCAGTTTTGCATGCGCTTTGCCCTGCTGTTCCAGCTGGCAGTATACGGACTGACCTGGCTGCTGGCCCCCTTCATCGCCGAGCTGTTCAGCAGTCATCCGCAGGTGGTGCGCCTCATCGTGCTCTATCTGCACCTGGTGCCCATCGGTTACGGCTTTCAGGGCATGGTGATGCTGCTCGCATCCGCCTTGAATGGCGTGAGGGCTTCCAGCGTCTCCTTCCTGTTCAACGGGTTGCGGCTGTTTGTCTTCTTGCTGCCAGGGGCCTGGCTGGGGGCGAAACTGGGAGGGGAGCAGGGGATCTATCTGGGCATTCTCGTGGCCAATCTGGCGGCGGGCACCCTGGCCTGGTGGTATGCCCGCCACCGCTTCGAGCAGTTGTGCCATCAGGGCAGGCCCTGATGGCAGGAAATTAAGCGCAGCAGTTACTCCTTGCGCTCGAACTCCCCTTCGATGGTGGTGCCGCTGCGCGGAGCTTGACCCGGCTGGTCATTGCCCGGCACCTCGTCGAACGGCTGCTGACGGGCCTGAAAACCGCCCATCTGCATCTTGAACTGGTTGCTGCCGATCAGCTTGTCGGCCAGCTTGTTGCGCAGCCAGGGCTGCAGCAGCAGGATGCCGAAGAAGTCGGTCACGAAACCCGGGATGATCAGCAGCAGACCGGCCAGCGCCAGCATCATGCCCCCCATCACCTCACGTCCCGGCATCTCCCCCTGCTGTATCTTCTGCTGCGCGTTGAACAGGGTCTTGATCCCTTCGCTGCGTACCAGAGAGGAGCCCAGCACCGCCGTCAGAATGAGCAAGCCGACGGTCGGCAAGGCACCGATCACGGAGCCGACTTCGATCATTACGGTGAGCTCAAGCACCACCAGACCGACCAACAATAGAAACAACTTGCCCATAACAACCTCAGTGCGGATGAATGTGAATGAACCGCTGGCGAAGTGCCACAACGGCTGATGCCGTTGCCAACCCACCATGGTATCGGTTCCTGTTGATTAAAATGGGGGGTGACGCGCATTTTTCAAGTCCACAGGGTGACGAGGCGCCGGATCCACAGAAAAACCGGCCTGCCAGACTGTGATTGAAGTCATTGTTCTGTCAAAGTAAATCGGTTGATTGCAATATCTGTTTAATGACCACAAGTTATTTGAGGTTGTCTCAAATTTAGTGATCCAGGTCTAATATCAGATACCTCAATTGGGGTAATATCGACGCCAGTAATTAAGGGAGCAAAAAAGCCCCCAACCGCCCCACTCGATGTGTGGTGCTTCAGGATGAACCGTGCGTAAGGAACTCGCGACCACTCGGTGAGGATCGTTTCCATTTATCTGATTTCTGAGGCATTACAATGAGCGACATCAAGAACGTCCGCATTGAAGAAGACCTGCTGGGCACCAAAGAAGTTTCCAACGATCTCTACTACGGTGTGCATACCCTGCGCGCCGTTGAGAACTTCAAGATCAGCACTCAGAAGATTTCTGACGTTCCGGAATTCGTCCGCGGCATGGTACTGACCAAGAAGGCCGCCGCCTTGGCGAACGGCGAACTGGGTACCATCCGTCCTGAAATTGCTGACAAGATCGTAGAAGCCTGCAACCTGATGCTGAACACTGGCAAGTGCTTCGACCAGTTCCCGGTCGACGTTTACCAGGGTGGTGCCGGCACCTCCGTCAACATGAACACCAACGAAGTACTGGCCAACATCGCCCTCGAAATCATGGGCCTGGCCAAGGGCCGCTACGACGTCATCAACCCCAATGACCACGTCAACAAGTGCCAGTCCACCAACGATGCCTACCCCACCGGTTTCCGCGTGGCCGTGGTCAACAGCACCGACACCACCCTGCACGCACTGGAAGCACTGATCGCCGCCTTCGATGCCAAGGCCGCCGAGTTCAAGGGCATCCTGAAGATGGGTCGTACCCAGCTGCAAGATGCGGTGCCGATGACCCTGGGTCAGGAGTTCCACGCCTTCGCCGTCACCCTGCGTGAAGAGATCAAGTCCATCAAGCGTTGCCAGGAGCTGCTGCTGGAAGTGAACCTGGGCGCCACCGCCATCGGTACCGGCCTGAACACTCCGCCCGAGTACTCCGCCCTGGCCATCAAGCGCCTGGCCGAGATCACCGGTCGTGCCTATGTTCCGGCTGAAGATCTGATCGAAGCAACCTCCGACTGTGGCGCCTACGTGATGCTGCACGGCGCCATCAAGCGCATGGCGATGAAGCTCTCCAAGATCTGTAACGACCTGCGTCTGCTCTCCTCCGGCCCGCGCACTGCACTCAAAGAGATCAACCTGCCGGAAATGCAGGCTGGCTCCTCCATCATGCCGGCCAAGGTCAACCCGGTCATTCCGGAAGTGGTCAACCAGTCCTGCTTCAAGGTCTTTGGCAACGACGTCACCATCACCTTCGCCGCCGAAGCCGGTCAGCTGCAGCTGAACGTCATGGAGCCGGTGATCGGTCAGGCGATGTTCGAATCCCTGAGCCTGATGGAAAAAGCCTGCATCTCCCTGCGCGAGAAGTGCGTGGAAGGCATCACCGCCAACCCGGAAATCTGCATGAACCACGTGCTGAACTCCATCGGCATCGTGACCTACCTGAACCCCTTCATCGGCCACCACGAAGGCGACATCGTCGGCAAGATCTGTGCTCAGACCGGCAAGAACGTCCGTGAAGTCGTGCTGGAGCGCGGCCTGCTGACCGCCGAGCAGTTGGATGAAATTCTCTCCATCGAGAACCTGATGAACCCGCAATACAAAGCCAAGCGTTATACCCGCGAAGCCACCGTATAAGCGAGCAAATGGGCCGGGTTTATCCCGGCCCATAAAGTCAGTTCCCGATAGGTCTTGCCCAGCCCCATCGGGAATTGGCTTTTCTGCCAAATAAAACCTAAAAAAACTGGAAAATGGAGTGTTCGCTATGATTGGAATCGAGTTACTTGTCGTGCTCGCCGCTATCTATCTGGGGGCCCGGATAGGCAGCATCGGCATCGGCTTTGCCGGTGGTTTGGGGGTACTGGTACTGACCTGGGGTCTGGGGATGCCAATTCCCAGCGACCAGCTGGTCACCTACATCCCCTGGGACGTGATCATGATCATCGCGTCCGTCATCTGCGCCATTGCCTGTATGCAACTGGCCGGTGGCATGGACTATCTGGTCTCCCTGGCCGAGAAAGCTCTGCGCAAGAACCCCAAATACATCACCTTCGCCGCGCCGGTCGTCACCTATCTGATGACCATGCTGGCCGGTACCGGGCACACCGCGTTCTCCACCCTGCCGGTGATCGCCGAAGTGGCCAAGGAACAGGGCATTCGTCCGTCCCGTCCGCTCTCCATCGCCGTCATCGCCTCCCAGATCGCCATCACCGCCTCGCCCATCTCCGCGGCCGTGGTTGCCTTCTCCGGCATGCTTGAGCCGTTTGGCGTGGATTACCTGGCCCTGCTGGCCATCTGCATCCCCTCCACCTTCATCGCCTGCATCCTCGGTGCCTTCGTCGCCAACATGCTGGGCAAGCCGCTCGACCAGGACGAAGTCTACCTGGAGCGCAAGGCCAAGGGGCTGATCAAGCTGCGCGGTACCACCAAGCTGGAGCTCAAGCCTTATGCCAAGGTGTCGGTATGGATCTTCATCGCCGCCATCGTGGCCGTGATGGCCTACGCCACCGCCATCTCCGGTAAAGTGGGCCTGATCGCCAACCCGCCGATCCCCCGTGATGGCGCCATCATGGGCATCATGCTGGCCGCGGCCACCATCATGACCCTAGTCTGCAAGCTGGACGCCACCCAAGTCACCAACATGCCGACCTTCAAGTCCGGCATGTCCGCCTGTATCTGCGTACTGGGCGTGGCCTGGCTGGGTAACGTCTTCGTGAAAGGCAACATGGACACCATCCAGCTGATCGCCGGCGACCTGCTCAACCAGTACTCTTGGCTGCTGGCCGTGGTGCTGTTCTTTGCCGCCATGCTGCTCTACTCACAAGGCGCCACCACCAAGGCCCTGATGCCGGCCGCCCTGGCACTGGGTGTCAGCCCGTTGACCGCCATCGCCTCCTTCGCCGCCGTGAGCGCCCTGTTCGTGCTGCCGACCTACCCGACCCTGCTAGCCGCGGTCGAAATGGATGACACCGGCTCCACCCGTATCGGCAAGGCGGTATTCAATCACCCCTTCTTCGTACCGGGTGTTGCCACCATCGCCATCGCCGTGGCGCTGGGCTTCTTCTTCGGTGGCATGATGCTCTAACCAGCATTTAATTCCACAAACATGCAAACGGCCCTGTTCGGGCCGTTTTTTATGCCTGCTTTTCAGGTCAAATCATTAATTAATCCTTGTGCGCTTCAGTTTCTATCAAGGTTCGCAGATCTACTCTGGGGCATCGGAACAGAAACCGATCAACAGGGCCGAGCACAGGTCCGACAGTGTTTACACCAGAGGAACGAACAATGAAAAAGACAGCATTGACCATGGCCATCTCCAGCGTGCTGCTGGCCGGTGGTGCGCAAGCCGCTACCGTCTACAACCAGAACGACACCAAACTCGACATCGGTGGTCGCGCTCAAGGCATGTACTACGGCACTGATGACAACGGTTCTGAAGGTGACCAGAGCTACCTGCGTCTGCACGTTGCCGGCGAAACCAAGATCGACAACGAGCTGACCGCGTTCGGCTTCGCTGAATACAACCTGCCGGTCTCCGGCTCCGACAACGACGAGCTGCGTTATGCCTACGCCGGCATCAAGCACGATCGTTTCGGTGCCTTCAGCTACGGCCGTCAGGATGGTCTGTTCACCAAAGCCGTGAACAACTACACCGACGTGCTGCCAGAGTGGGGTGGTGACGGTCTGGGCAAGGACACCGAAATATTCGGTACCGGTCGTACCAACGGCCTGGCCCAGTACATCTACACCTATCAGGGCCTGACCCTGGGTGCCCAGTTCACCGGCAACAACGATCCGCAGAACGCCGATCGCTCCAACCTGACTGGCGCCAACAGCACCTGGAATCCGAAGGGTTCTGCTGAAGGTTTCGCCGTGTCCGCCAACTATGACTTCGACATGGGCCTGAGCCTGGGTACCGCCTACAACCAGGCTGGCAAGACCGACGAGCAAGCTGCCAACGCCGCCTTCGGTGGTGACCGCGACGCCAAGCTGTACGGTGTCGGTGCCAAGTACGCCGTCGGCGACCTCTACCTAGCTGCCACCTACTCCCACGGTGAAGACCACATGTACGTCAGCACCTTCAACGGCTACGCCGAGAAGATGGATGGCTACGAAGCCGTCGCCCAGTACGCCTTCGGCAAGTTCAAGCCGTCCCTCGCCTACCTGCGTACCGACGTGAAGGACAATGCTCGCGGCATCGATGACACCGCCACCGAGTACGTCTCCATCGGTGCCTGGTACAACTTCACCGACAACTTCAACGCCTACGTTGATTACAAGATCAACCTGCTGGACAACGTCAACGGTACCCACACCAACTCGCTGGGCAAGAACACCGACGACGTGGTCGCCGTGGCCCTGCAGTACAACTTCTAAGTCTTCCCTGAATTGCCTACTGTATTTTTTACCGGCCGCCCAGCGGCCGGTTTTTTATTGCCCGTCAGATGTTGACCCGCGCCAGACTCGGCTCGCGGTGAAAGCAGTTCACCAGCAGCAGCAAGGTCGTTACCCCGACCGTGCCCAGCACCAGCCAGGGTAACCAAGGCTGCCCCTGCAGCATGGCGTAGTCATGCAGCGCGCCGCCCCCCACGTAACCCGTCATGCCCCCCAGCGCCAGCCCCAGCCGGCTGAAGCCCATGTAGCTGCCGCGTGCCCCCGGCTGCGCGAGCTTGGTCATCAGCGTCTCCCGCGCCGGTTCCGCGATGACGATCCCCAGATAGAAGCAGGCCAGCAGCATGAACACCGCAGGCAGGGTGTTGGCAAACGCTACCAGCCCGATGCCGGTGGTCATCAACAGTACCCCCGCCATCAAGCGGCTCTCCAGCTTGAAGTGGCGCTCGCCATAGCGCGCCAACGGATAGAGCAGCGCCAGCGAGATGGCTGTCTCCAGGGTATACATCCAGCCCACCGCCGTGGTGGTGCCCGCCATCTGCTTGACCAGGATGGGGAAGATCAGCATCACCTGGACCCAGAGCGCGTAGTAGCCGCTCAGGATCAGTACCAGCCGGCAGAACGCCTTGTCGGCCAGCACCTGGCCGAGACCGGCGCGGATCGGGGTCGGCCGCACCGAGAGCTTGTAGGCGGGCAGGATCAGCAGGTTGCACAGGGCGGCGCAGACGAACAGGCCGGCCCCCAGCAGGCAGACATATTCGAAGTCGAAGTTGAGCAGCCAGCTGCCGAGCAGGGCCCCCACCACGGCGCCGGCGCTCTCCAGCATCATCAACAACGAGATGTAGCGCCCCCGCTGACGGGGCCGGGTGAATTTGATCACCAGTGCGGCGCGGGGTGGATCGAACAGACAGCCCCCCAGCCCCGAGATGACGCAGGAGAGGATCAGCTCCAGCCCGCTCTGGGCATAGGCCAGGCTGGCAAACCCCGCCGCCCGCAGCAGCATGCCGCCCACGATGAGCGGCCGTGCGCCAAACTTGTCCGCCAGCGAGCCGCCCAGAATGCCCAGCCCCTGCTGGGTCAGCTGGCGCAATCCCAGCGCCAGCCCCACCACCCCGGCCGCCCAGCCGAGTTGATCCACGAAGCGCAGGCTGATCATGGGCATCACCACGAAGAACCCCAGGATCACCAACAGGGAATCCAACGCCAAAAACCACCGCCCCAACCGCCTCGCCCGCTCCACCATGACTACCCGTCCCCTGCTTTCTGATGACATTCCGATTAATTCGTCTCATCGCCCGAATGACGCCGTCACCAAACGGGCTCAAGGTGCAACAAGCCCCTGAACCGATATGGCAATATGCCAAAGCACAACGATTGATACTGCTATTCTGGAAGGACGCCAGATATAGTGGTAGCCGACAACTGGCTATATTTTATATTGGATTATGTTATGGCTATGACCCTCGACGATCTGCAATTGCTGCTGGATGTGGTCAATCGCGGCAGCTTCAGCAAGGCGGCCGCCGTGCGCGGCTGGTCACAACCCATGGTGAGCCAGCGGATCGCCGTGCTGGAACAGGATCTGGGCCAGCCCCTGTTTCGTCGCCACCGGCGCGGCGCCACCCCCACCCCGGCCTGCGAGCAGTTCCTGCCTGCCGCGAGTGCGGCATTGAGTGCGCTGGAAGGGGGTCGCCTGGCAATGCAGGGAGCGCCGGCGCTACCGCGCATCCGGCTCGCCTGCCTGCCCTCCCTGACGACCGTGGTGTTCGGCCCCCTGCTGCTGGCACTGGTCGACGAGACCTTCGAGATCCGCTGCAACACGGATCACTCCGGCATCATCATGCAGGAGCTGCTGACCGGCGAGACCGACGTCGGCTTCATCCTCAAGTGTCCGGCCATCGCCGGCATTCAACTAGAACTGCTCTATCGCTCCCCCATCATAGCCGTGGCCTGCGCCACCCATCCGCTGGCCGGGCGGCAGGGCCTGACCCTGCAGGATATCGCCAACGAGCGGCTGGCCCCCCAGCAATGGGGCACCGGCTGCGACGAGCTGATCCTGCAGTTGCGCCTGCTGCGCCAGGTGGCGAGCCCGCTGCACGCCATCCAGCCCGCCAGCGCGGCGCGGGAGCTGGCGCTGGAGCACGGCTTCATCACCCTGATGCCGGCGCTCGCCATCGCCCGGGATCTGGAGTTCGGCCGGCTGGTGCAACTGGACGTAGTGGATCTGCCGCCGGATCACTGGGATGTGATGATGGCCTGGCGCAGCGGCAAACGGCCCAATCCCGCCAAGGAGCGGGTACTGGAGGCCGCCCGTACCCTGGCCCGGCGCTGGGCGGGCAAATCTGCATAAAAAAAGCGCCGGACAAGTCCGGCGCTCCCTCTCTATTTACAGTGGCTCAGTAGCTGGCCTTGAGGGTCACCCCCGAGAAGGCGCTGTAGGCGCTCAGCTGCACGTTCCAGGTCCCCGCTTTGGGCGAGTTCAGGGTGCAGGTCTCGGCGTTGCCGCTCTTGTAGGGGCGGCAGTCATAGCTGCTGCTGGTCGGCACGCTGCCGAACTTTACATACAGATCCGCATCGCCGGTACCGCCGCTGCTGGCGATCACCAGCTGGCTCTTGCCGGCCGGCACGTCGATGGTGAAGTTCAGCTTGCCACCCTTGGCGGCGGAGAGACCGCTCACCGGCACCCCGTTTTGCAGCACGCTGCCCGGCTGCGGCGTGGTACCGCCACAGGAGGCATTGACCCCCACAGTAGTAAAGGCTGCCGCCACGTCGGTCACGCTGTAGCCCAGATCGGTGGCGGCCTTGGTCACCCCGCAGGCGCCCTGATCGAAGGTGGTGTTGGCACCCCAGTAGAGGCGGTTGGCCAGCACGAACACTTCAAAGGCCTTGCGGGTATTCCAGCCGCTGGTGTTGGCCAGCAGGTAGAAGGCGCGGTTGTAGACACCGGAGCTGTGGTGCACATCGATGCCATCGTAGTAGTCGCTGGCATGGCCGATGGAGCTGCCGTCCCGGGTCGGATCCTCGAAGTAGCGCAGCGAGCCGTTGCCCTTGAAGATCTGGGCGCCCACCAGCCAGTCGTTGCCGCCCTTCATGAAGTTCTCGGCCGCTTCCCCCGCCATGTCGGAGAAGGCCTCGTTGATGCCGCCCGACTGACCGGAATAGACCAGCCCGGAGTTCTGCTCGGTAAAGCCGTGACTCACCTCGTGGGCCGCCACGTCCAGGCTCACCAGCGGATAGAAGGTGGTGGCGCCGTCGCCGAAGGTCATCTGGCTGCCGTCCCAGAAGGCATTCTCGTAGTTGCGGCTGTAGTGCACCCGCATCTTCAGCTTGAAGGTCAGCGGCGCCGTGTTGTACCAGTTGCGGTACATGTCGAACACCACGTTGCCGAAGTAGTGGGCGTCGTTGAGCGGCGAGTAGGCGCCGTTGATCTCCTTGACCGTGTTCTCCGGGCAGGTGAACTGATGAATGGCGCCGCCCGTGGTGGCGTGATTCATGTTGAGAGTGTCCACGTTCGGGCTGGTCATCCGGCAGTTGTCGTCCACCAGCAGCGGGCCGAAGTCGGCGCCGTAGAAATACTTGCCGGTCTTGACGTTGCCACCCGGGCCGGTGGCGTCCTTGTGGTTGATCCCTTCCCAGCGCTTGAGCTCGCTGCCGTTCTGGGCATCGATCACCACGAAGGGGCGGCTCGGTTCATCGCTCGCCGCCAGCCAGGAGACCAGATAGACCAGGCGGGCCTGACCGGCCTCATCCTGCATCACGAACAGCTTGACCCGCTCGTTGCTGCCCTTGGCCCCGGCCCGCGCCTTGCTGACGGCATCGGCCGGTGACAGGGCGGCGGTCGGACTGGCCACGTCGGCATCGATCTGGCGCAGGATCTGGCCGGAGACCTGGCTTATCTGCCCGCCGAGGGACTGCTCGGCCACCAGCACCTGACCCCAGACCGGGATCCCGTGCCAGGTCTGCTCATAGCGTACCCGCTGCTGACCGTTGGGCAGCTTGACCGCCCGCACCTGACGAAACTCGCCATCCCCTGCCAGGGCGCTCACCCCGGCAGCGCCGCTCGGTGCCCCCTGAATGCCCGCTACCTGATGCACATTCACCTGTTCTGCAGCCAGCGCTGCGCTTCCCCAGCAGGCCAATACCACGGCCAAATAGACTTTGTTCATCCGTCTTTTCCTTAAGTCGATGAAGATTACACGTCGGGTCCGTTGCCCGGCGCTCCTACACTAGTTGGCACGTTCAAGATTGCTGCCTGTCATATGTGACAGAGCAGCACAAACCCATAGCAGGATCTGCTGTTGCCCCTGTTTGGTCGCGTGAGAAGAGATCAAAATGGCGAATAACACCAAAAAAAGCCGAACAATGGCCAGGCACTTTCCGGCCGCCACCAATCGCCCCTCCATATGGGGATGGCGGGGCGCAAGAACAGATGGAAAACCCTTGGCGTACAAGGGGTTGATTGGCTACATTGGCGGTTTGGCGGCCCGCTTCGGGCCCTGACTGGAGGGGAGGTGCGGATGTTTTCATGGCAACTGGACGACGAGCTGGCGCTGCTGTTCCTGCAGCCCGACATGGCCAGCGAACTCTTTGCCCTGTGTCGGGAGAACCGCGACTACCTGACCCAGTGGCTGCCCTGGCCGCCCTACATTCAGCAGCCCGCCGACAGCGCCACCTTCATCCGCCACGCCATCGAGAAGTTTGCCCGCGGCGAGGGGCTGACCACCGCCATCGAGTATCAGGGGGAAGTGGTCGGCGTCATCGGTTACAACCAGATCGACCGGGCGCTGGCCAAGGTCAGCATCGGCTACTGGCTGGCCGAGCGCTGGCAGGGCAACGGCATCATCACCCGCGCCTGCCAGGCCCTGATCCATCACGCCTTCGAGGAGATGGGGATGGAGAAGGTGGAGATCAGCGCCGCCACCGACAACGAACCCAGCCGGGCCGTCTGCGAGCGCCTCGGCATGCAGCAGGAGGGGATCACCCGCCGTGCCGAGCGGCTGGCTGACCGCATCGTGGATCACGTTCACTACAGCCTGCTGCGCGATGAGTGGCTCAGGCAGAGGGATCACTGATGGTGCTGCCACACCTGTGCACGGCCCGCTGCCAGCTCACCATACTGCCCCCCGAACGGGCCGACCTGATGCTGGATTTCTATCTGCGCAACCGCGCCCACCTCGCCCCCTGGGAGCCCAGCCGGGACGAGAGCTTCTACACCCTGAGCCACTGGCACGGCCGGCTGCGCGACAGCTATGGCCAGTTTTTCAATGGCAGCGGGGTGCATCTGGTGGCGCTCGATCCCCACGGTGAGCAGGTGATCGCCACCTGCAACTTCACCAACATCCTGATGGGCGCCTTCAAGGCCTGCCATCTGGGTTACGCCATCGACCAGGCTCACCAGGGGCAGGGGCTGATGCAGGAGATCGTCGAGGCCGGCATCGACTACCTGTTCCAGGAACACGGCCTACACCGCATCATGGCCGGCTACATGCCGTCGAATCTGCGCAGCGGCGCCCTGCTCGAGCGGCTCGGCTTCGAGCGGGAGGGGTACGCCAAAGACTACCTGATGATCAACGGCCGCTGGGAGGATCATATCCTCACCGCGCGCCTCAACCCCGCGCTCTAACCGGTTCCCGAGCCGGCAAGAATCCCGTCAAAGGCGGGGAACGGACATAAAAAAACGGGCCCGAAGTTGCCTTCGGGCCCGTTCTTCAGATGAGGTGCAGGCTTAGTTGGCCTTGGCATCGCTCACTGCGGCTTCCGCCTTGGTGGCTACGTCAGCGGCAGCCTTCTCAACGGTTGCAGTCGCTTCGGAAGCGGCCTTCTCTACGGTAGAGGTGGCTTCGCTAGCGGCTTTCTCAACAGTTGCAGCAACGTCGGCGGCCGGAGTAGCGGCCGGAGCGGCGGCTTCTTCTTTCTGACCACAAGCGGTCAACATCAGACCCAGGATACCGGCTACCAGTACTTTGTTCATGTGCATACCCTCAGAAAAATATGGAGAGATGGTTGGTACAACCATCACAGTGCGTCCTTTCACCCGGTGAAAAACCCATATGCCGGGAGCCAAGAGGCGCGCGAAATATATCCCCATACGCGCCCAATGAAAACGAGTATCACAATGATATTTTCTCGTTGGCTGGATGAAAAGAACTACTACAACGACAAACATTAATACAAAACACTGTAAACGGCGCAGTTTCGTACAATAAAACGCCACAGGCCCCGTGATTGCTGGCAATAAACGGCTATTGCATTGTGCCGGCACCCCCGTCCGGGCTGCGCCTCAATCAGACAGGATCTGACAAGCCAGCCGCTTGCCCTCGCGGGCGCTGTCGCGAGCCAGGTCCAGCAGCGCCATCACCGCCAGCGCCTCGCCGGCCGGCACCGGGTTCGCCCCCTCCCCACGGATGGCGGCGCAGACACCGCGATAGTAGGCGCCGTAGTCCCCCGCCTCGCCAGCCACGCTCTGCTGCTGCAGCTGACCGTCGCGGATCCGGCTGAGCTGGCCGGGTTCGTTGTCCACCCCCCAGTCTGCCGCCGGCGGCCGCTTGCCGAGCTTGAGCTGCTCCTCCTGCACATCCATGCCGAACTTGATGAAGGAGCCCTCGCTGCCGTGGATGACGAAACGCGGCATGGTGGCCGACACCAGGCAGCTGCCGTGCAGCACGACCCGCATCTCGCCATAGCCGAGCACCACGTGGAAGTAGTCATCCGCCAGGGCAGCGGGGCGCTGCTGGGCCAGATCCGCCTGCAGCCAGTCCGGCTGACCGAACAGCTGGAGCGACTGATCGAGGATGTGGGGGCCGAGATCGAACCAGAGGCCGGAGCCCGGACCACCCGCCTCGCGCCAGCGCTGGCGCACCTCGGGACGATAGCGATCGAAATGGGATTCGAACTGGGCGACCTGACCGAGCTCTCCTTCCGCCAGCAGACGGCGTACGGTGAGAAAGTCACCGTCCCAGCGCCGGTTGTGGAAGATGCTGAGCAGTCGCTGCTGCTTCTCCGCCAGCTCGACCAGCGCCTTCGCCTCGGCCAGATCCAGGGCGAACGGCTTGTCGATCACCACGTGCTTGCCGGCCAGCAGGGCCTCGCGGGCGATGGGGGCATGGGTGTCGTTGGGGGTGGCGATCACCACCAGGTCGACCGACGGGTCCGCCAGCACCTCGGCCAGCGAACCGACCCGGCAGCCGGGCAGATCGCTCTGCACCTTGGCGGCATCGCGGCTCACCACCCAGCCGAGGGAGAGCCCGGGCGTGCTGGTCAGAAACGGGGCGTGAAAGGTTTGGCCTGCAAAGCCGTAGCCCACCAGGGCGGCATTGATTGTGTGGCTCATCCGGTTTTCTCCACGGGTAGCTGTGTCACGGGGTGCAGGCAAACCCTTGCCTGCCAAATAGAGAAGGGGGCCCAAGGCCCCCTGAGTGTACCCATCAGAGCACAGGATTTATTGCAAACACAAGCGCCGGCCCTGGCGGGTCATCAGCATCAGCAGGGGGGGCAGCAGCAGCCACATGTGCAGCGCCAGCTGGCTGAGCGGATCGTGCATCAGCACGCCGATGAAGCCCACCAGCGCGCCGGAACCGCTCATCTGGAACAGACCGAGCAGGGCGGCGGCGGTGCCGGCGCAGTGGCCGAACGGTGCCAGCGCCATGCCGGCGGCCGCGCCTAGGATCATGGCAAAGCCGATGCTGGAGAGGAACACCGGGCCCATCATGGCCAGCGGATGCTCGATGTGCATGGCCAGGGTCAAGGCGATGGCGGAGAGCAGCAGCACCAGCAGGCCGATGCGCAGGGTGCGTCTTGGCCCCACTCTGGCGATGAAACGGGGCGCCAGGAAGCAGGCCAGGATGTTGAGTGCCGCGTTGGCGGTGAACCAGTAGCTGAAGCCGCTCATATCCAGCCCCAGCTTCACCATCAGTTGCACCGGCGCCGCGGTGACATAGGCCAGGATCACCGCCATCGCCAGCATGCACAGCGTCGCGTTGAACAGGAAGCTCGGGGAGCGCAGCACCGGGCTGTAGCGCGACCAGCTGATGAGCGGGCCGCTGCTGCTGGTCTCTTCCGGGCGGGTCTCCGGCATCCGCCACAGCAGCCAGCTACCGACGATGACCGCATAACCGGCCATGAACCAGAAGTTGGCCGACCAGCCCGCCTTGGCGGTGAGCCAGCCACCGAGCAAGGGGGCCAGCGCCGGAATAAAGCAGATGGCGCCGTTCAGGTAGGAGATCATCTGACCGCTCTTCTTGGGGCCGTAGCTGTCACGCACCACAGAGAAGGCGGCCACCGAGGTGGCACAGGCGCCAAACCCCTGCAGCACCCGCGCCAGCATCAGCTCGCCGAGGCTCACGGCAAAGCCGGCACCCAGGGCGCTCAGACCGTAGAGCAGCACGCCGCCAAGGGCGATGGGCTTGCGGCCGTAGCGATCGGCCAGCGGCCCCACCAGCAGTTGTCCCAGTCCCATGCTGAACAGGAACCAGGTGATGGTGCCCTGCATCAGGGTCACCTCGGCCCCCAGCTGCTCGGCCATCTGCGGGATGGCGGGCAGGTAGATGTCGATGGCCAGCGGACTGAACAGCACCAGTAGGACAAGCAAAAGAATCAATGGCATCAGTCACCTCGTGGCATGGGGAAAATAGATTGGGGCGCGAGTCTACTGGCTCACAGTAATGAATTGAAATGGTATTTAATCACTTCTGTTATTCCATTCAGGAAACATTCATTTTATTCACATCTTGCCATGACCCCGGTGAGGGTGATCCAGGGCAATTGGCGCTTTTCCTGGGCGCCAGCCCCGCATAGAATGCGCAGATTATTTTTGCGGAGGTGCTCGATGAACAAGCTTGTCCTGGCAACAGGGAACCAGAAAAAGGTGAAGGAATTGGCCGCCATGCTGGCCGATATGAAGATCCAGGTGATCCCACAGAGCGAGTTTGCGGTCTCCGATGCCGAAGAGACCGGCACCACCTTCGTCGAGAATGCCATCATCAAGGCCCGCCACGCCGCCCGCATCACCGGCCTGCCGGCGGTTGCCGACGACTCCGGCCTGGAAGTGGATCTGCTGCACGGCCGTCCCGGCGTCTACTCCGCCCGCTTTGCCGGTGAAGGTGCCAGCGACAAGGACAACATCGACAAGCTGCTGGGCGAGCTGAAAGGGGCCCCCGAGTATCTCAAGAGCGCCCGTTTCTGGTGCGTGCTGGTTTACTTGCGCCACGCCGACGATCCCACCCCCATCATCTGCCAGGCCAGCTGGGAAGGGATGATCATCGACGAGCCGCGCGGTCAGCACGGCTTCGGCTATGACCCGGTGTTCTTCGTGCCTGATCACGACTGTACCTCGGCCCAGATGCCGGCCGAGCTCAAGAACCAGCTCAGCCATCGCGGCCAGGCGCTGGCCAAGCTCAAAGCGGCCCTGGCGGCGGTCAACTAAAGCGCTGTCTCCCGCCGCGTTGTCATCTACAATGGGGGCCGTCGGCCCCCGTTTCGTTCGCGGCGCCCCGGCCCGTTGTCATCGATGACAAGGGCAACCCGACCCCTGGTGATTTTTTGAATACTGGAAACCCCATGCTGCAACTGCCGCCCCTCTCCCTCTATATCCACGTGCCCTGGTGTGTCCAGAAGTGCCCCTACTGCGACTTCAACTCCCACGCCCAGAAGGGAGAGCTGCCCCACCTCGAGTACGTGGCCGCCCTGCTGGAGGATCTGGAGCAAGACCTGCACTGGGCCCAGGGGCGCCCCCTCTCCTCCATCTTTATCGGTGGCGGCACGCCGAGCCTGCTCTCCGTGGAGGCCATGCAGGCGCTGCTGGACGGGGTGCGCGCGCGCATCGAACTCACTGCGGACTGCGAGATCACCATGGAGGCCAACCCAGGCACGGTGGAGGCGGACAAGTTCGCCGGCTTCCAGCGGGCCGGTATCAACCGCATCTCCATCGGGGTGCAGAGCTTCCAGCAGGAGAAGCTGACCCGGCTCGGCCGCATTCACGGCCCCGAAGAGGCGCGCAAGGCCGCCGCACTGGCTCACGCCATCAAACTGCCCACCTTCAACCTGGATCTGATGCACGGCCTGCCGGACCAGAGCCTGGCGGACGCGCTCTCGGATCTGCAGCAAGCCATCGACTGCGCGCCGCCGCACCTCTCCTGGTACCAGCTCACCATAGAGCCGAACACGGCGTTTGCCTCCAAGCCGCCCACCCTGCCGGAGGATGACACCCTGTGGGACATCTACGAGCAGGGCCACGCCATGCTCACCGCCCACGGCTATCAGCAGTACGAGATCTCGGCCTATGCCAAGGCGGGCTACCAGTGCCGCCACAACCTCAACTACTGGCGCTTCGGCGACTATCTGGGGATCGGCTGCGGCGCCCACGGCAAGGTGACGGATCTCGCCAACCAGCAGATCCTGCGCACCGCCAAGGTGAAGCACCCGAAAGGTTATCTGGATCCGAGCCGCCCCTATCTGGACGAGCAGTGGCAGGTGAGTGCGGACGATCTGCCGCTCGAGTACTTCATGAACCGGTTCAGGTTGTTTGAACCGGCCCCCAAGGCGGAGTTCGAGGCCTATACCGGGCTGCCGCTGGAACGGGTAGAGACCATGCTGACCATCGCCCAGAGCAAGGAGCTGATCGAGGATCTCGGCGACAGCTGGCAGCTCACCTCCCTCGGTCATCGCTATCTCAACGTGCTGCTCGAACTCTTTATGGACGAGTAAGTGCGGGTTCACTCTCTTGCGGCAAGAGAGTGAATCAGCACCAGCGAATAGAAAAACAATCAGGGCGCCATTGGCGCCCTGATTGTGTTAGCTGATGCCTTGCGGCAGGAACCCGCTCAGCAGCAGACGCTTCCCATCTGCTGTTGGCCGGGCTCCCACCGCTTGCCGTGCTTGGCCTTGCGCTGATAGCTGCCCTTGCCTTTCTTGCTCGGTTCGACCCGGGCCTGGAACAGGGGGGAGGTCACCAGTGCCTTGAGGTGGTTGTCCTGAATGATGCCGCGCTGATGTTCGCAGGCGGGCTCGGTGGTGACCCTAGTCACCTTCTTCTTGGCCATATCGGCTCCTTGATGCGGTTGGTCGTGTTTGCCCATCGCCCCTGCCACCACGGATCCGGGGCAGGCGGCGAAAAAACGTGCCGATTGTGCACCTCTCCCGGCCCGCCTGCAAGGGGGCTGGTAGGCTCCTCAGGCCGGTTGATAGACGACCCGCACCAGCCCGCTTGGCAGCACGCTGCTCGACACCGGTACCAGCGCGCCAGGCAGCGGCCCTGCAAAGAGCGGCACCCCGCCCCCCAGGGTGACCGGCACCCAGAACAGGATCAGCTCGTCCACCAGCGCGGCCTGCAGTCCCTGCCTGACCACCTCGCCGCCATCCAGATAAAGATGGCGGCTGCCCGCCTGCCACAGCTCGTCCAGCACCTGCGCCAGCGCTCCCTGCCGAAAGGAGACATGCTCACGGAGAGCGGCGGGTCTGTGGGTCAATACCACCACCGGCTTGTCACCATAAAACCACTCGGGAAAGCCGAGCACAGTGTCGTAGCTGTTGCGCCCCATCAGCAGGGTATCAACACTCGCCATCAGCGCGCTGTAGCCGGTCTCTTCCTGGGAGTCGCCGTTGTAGGGTTCAAGCCAGGCCAGATCGCCCCCCTCCCCGGCAATGAAGCCGTCGAGGGAGAGGGCGAGAAAGGCGGATACCCGGGGCCGGCGCAACTCAGTGCTCATGGTCGTGGTGCTCATGACGAGAGGGGGCGCCGGACTCCAGCGTCTCGAGGATGGCGCAGTGCTCCGCCGAGCGCGGGCCGCCGCAGCAGATGTTGGAGAGCTCGCGCAGGTTGTCACGAAAACGGGTCAGCTCGACGATCTTCTGCTCCACCTGTTCGAGCTTGGTGTCGGCCACCGCCTTCACCTCCTGACAGGTGACCTTGGCCTTGTTGGTATCGAGATCCAGCAATTCGCCGATGTCGGCCAACGAGAACCCCACCGACTTGGCGCGGATGATGAACTCCAGCCGCCGCTTGTCCTGTTCGCCATAGAGGCGATAGCCGGACTCGTTGCGAATGCCTGGCGAGATGAGACCATTCTTCTCGTAAAAACGCAGGGTATCCGCCTTCACCCCGCACGCCTTGGCCAGCTCCCCGATCCGATACATGCCTTTTCTCCCGTTGAATTTGCCACACAGCCACAACCGGCCCCCACTATCGCCCCTTTGCCCGGCGATTGCCAGCCGGCAGCGGGAAAGAGGACGCGGCCACCCTTTTGCCATCAAGAGACTGAAAAGACAAACGTTTCACAAAAACCAACCAGAAAACGTTTAACACCGCACCAGACAAGGCTTTGTCACTTTAAAAAATCCACCACGGGTCACATTTTTTGTGTAGAATACGCGCCCACAAGAGAGCGTCGCGTCAAGCGGGCATTTCCTAAAACGCTTTTGCCTGTCGGCAGGTTTTTCAGGCGAGAGCGGTTTGCGAAATCCCCCACTTCCATTTATTTGGGGACTCTCTGTGTTGAGCCTCGCCTCCCATGGAACGGTCCCCGTTATGCTGAGGACGATAGTGTGATGGAACAAGCTCGACCCATTCGCCGTGCACTGCTGAGTGTGTCTGACAAGACTGGCATCCTGGAATTTGCCAAGGCACTCAACGAACGTGGCGTGGCCCTGCTCTCCACCGGCGGTACCGCCAAGCTGCTGGCCGACGCCGGTCTGCCGGTGACCGAGGTCTCCGATTACACGGGATTCCCTGAAATGATGGATGGCCGGGTCAAGACCCTGCATCCCAAGGTCCACGGCGGCATTCTCGGCCGGCGCGAGCAAGACGACGCCATCATGGCCCAGCACGCTATCTCCCCCATCGACATGGTCGTGGTCAACCTCTATCCCTTCGCCGCGACCGTCGCCAAGCCCGGTTGCACCCTGGCCGATGCGGTCGAGAACATCGACATCGGCGGCCCGACCATGGTTCGCTCCGCCGCCAAGAACCACAAAGATGTGGCCATCGTGGTCAAGGCTGCCGACTATGACCGCGTCATCCGCGAGATGGATGGCAACGGCAACAGCCTGAAACTGGCCACCCGTTTCGATCTGGCCATTGCCGCCTTCGAGCACACCGCCGCCTACGACGGCATGATCGCCAACTACTTCGGCACCATGGTTCCCTCTTACGGTGACAACAAGGAGGGTGACGAGGAGTCCCGCTTCCCGCGCACCTTCAACAGCCAGTTCATCAAGAAGCAGGACATGCGCTACGGCGAGAACAGCCACCAGGCCGCCGCCTTCTATGCCGAGGAGCAGGCCGCACCGGGCTCGGTGGCGAGCGCCATCCAGCTGCAGGGCAAGGCCCTCTCCTACAACAACATCGCCGACACCGACGCGGCGCTGGAGTGCGTCAAAGAGTTCGACCAGCCGGCCTGCGTCATCGTCAAGCACGCCAATCCGTGCGGCGTGGCCATCGGCAGCGACCTGCTGAGCGCCTACGAGCGCGCCTGGCAGACCGACCCCACCTCCGCGTTTGGCGGCATCATCGCCTTCAACCGTGAACTGGATGGTGCCACCGCCAAGGCCATCGTCGAGCGCCAGTTCGTCGAGGTGATCATCGCCCCCACCGTCAGCCAGGCTGCCCGCGACGCGGTCGCCGCCAAGCAGAACGTGCGCCTGCTCGAGTGCGGTCAGTGGACTGCACCGGCGCAAGGCTTTGACTTCAAGCGCGTCAACGGCGGGCTGCTGGTGCAGGAGCGCGACCTTGGCATGGTGACGCTCGGGGATCTGACCGTGGTCAGCAAGCGTCAGCCCACCGAGGCTGAGCTGAACGATCTGCTGTTCTGCTGGAAGGTGGCCAAGTTCGTCAAATCCAACGCCATCGTCTATGCCAAAGACGGCCAGACCATCGGCGTCGGCGCCGGCCAGATGAGCCGCGTCTACTCTGCCAAGATCGCCGGCATCAAGGCCGAGGATGAAGGGCTGACCGTGGCGGGCTCCGTCATGGCTTCCGACGCCTTCTTCCCGTTCCGCGACGGCATCGACGCCGCAGCGGCAGCCGGCATCTCCTGCGTCATCCAGCCCGGTGGCTCGATGCGCGATCAGGAGGTGATCGACGCTGCCGACGAACACGGCATGTGCATGCTGTTCACCAACATGCGCCACTTCCGTCACTGATGGATCAGGGCCGCCACCGGCGGCCCTTTTGTTGTCTCTTTTCACCTGGCTATTTTCACCGGCGCAGGCCCCAGGCCCGCCAGTGACCCCGAATAGAAGCGAGCGATACGATGAAAGTACTGATCATTGGCAACGGCGGCCGTGAACACGCCCTGGCCTGGAAGGCCAAGCAATCCCCTCTGGTGACCCGGGTCTTCGTCGCCCCCGGCAATGCTGGCACCGCCCATGAAGGGAGCATCGAGAACGTGGCCATCTCGGCCACCGACATCCCGACCCTGCTGGCGTTTGCCAAGGAGCAGCGCATCGGTCTGACCATCGTCGGGCCGGAAGCGCCGCTGGTGAAGGGGGTGGTCGATGCGTTCCGCGCCGAGGGGCTGGCCATCTTCGGCCCGACCGCCGCCGCCGCCCAGCTGGAAGGTTCCAAGGCGTTTGCCAAGGATTTTCTGGCCCGCCACGCCATCCCGACCGCCGAGTACCAGAACTTCACCGAGGTGGAGCCGGCGCTGGCCTACCTGCGCGAGAAGGGCGCTCCCATCGTCATCAAGGCTGACGGCCTGGCTGCCGGCAAGGGGGTCATCGTTGCCATGACCCTGAGCGAGGCGGAAGAGGCGGTCCGCGACATGCTCTCCGGCAACGCCTTTGGCGACGCCGGGGCCCGGGTGGTGATCGAGGAGTTTCTGGACGGGGAAGAGGCGAGCTTCATCGTCATGGTGGACGGCGAGCACGTGCTGCCGATGGCCACCAGCCAGGATCACAAACGGGTGGGTGATGGCGATACCGGCCTCAACACCGGCGGCATGGGCGCCTACTCCCCCGCTCCCGTGGTCACGGCCGACGTCCACCGCAAGGTGATGGAGCAGGTGATCATGCCGACCGTGCGCGGCATGGCGGCCGAGGGCAACGTCTACACCGGTTTCCTCTACGCCGGTCTGATGATCGACGGCCAGGGCAACCCCAAGGTGATCGAGTTCAACTGCCGCTTCGGCGATCCCGAAACCCAGCCCATCATGCTGCGCATGCGCTCCGATCTGGTGGAGCTCTGCCTGGCCGCCTGCGCCGGCAAGCTGGATCAGGTCGAAGCCATCTATGACCCCCGCGTCGCCATCGGCGTGGTGCTGGCGGCGGGCGGCTACCCCGGCGACTATCAGCAGGGCAAGCCCATCAGCGGCCTGCCGGTGGAAGAGGCGAGCGGCGAGAAGGTATTCCACGCCGGCTCTCAGCTGGAAGGCGATACCGTGGTGACCGCCGGTGGCCGCGTGCTGTGTGCCACTGCCCTCGGCCATAGCGTAGCCGAGGCACAAAAGCGGGCCTATCAGCTGGCGGGTCGTATCAAGTGGGACGGCGTCTTCTACCGTCACGACATCGGCTGGCGCGCCATCGAGCGTGAACAGCAGCAGTAATGAACAGGGCCCGCAAGGGCCCTCTCTTTATCCGGCGTTATCTCGCGGTCGCGCAGCCCGGCGGATGGCCCGAATGGCCTGGTTCGCTTGGTTCAGCAACTTCCTTACATATCCCCCTTCCCTGTTACCCTTTGTGACAAAAAACAGCAATATTCACAAACAGTTCACGCACTGTCATGGCATCATGCCTGTAATGAATCCAAACAAGGGTTCATAAGAAGCCACTTAGAATCGATAAGCATGTCGTTTAAATAAGGAAATCCCATGTTGAAAACTGTTCGCCCCCTGTTGCTGCCCCTGATGTTTGGCCTGATGACCCTGCCCGCCATGGCCGGTGAGCTGGAACAGCCGATGAAGAAGATCGGCTTCAACTACAAGCAGGCGGTCAAGGCCGACGATGCCGCCACCATGGAAAAATACATCAACGAGATGAAGGCGCAGTTCGACATCGCCAAGCAGAAGAACATGCCGGCCGCCAAGAAAGAGAAGTTCCTGGAAGGCATGAACGAAGTGCAGACCGAGCTGGATGCCAGCCTGGCAGCCCTCAAGGCGGGTGACGAAGCCAAGGCGCGCGAGCACCTGGCCAAGGTCAACGACCTGAAGAAGGAGTACCACAAATATGCCAAGCAAAAAGGCTGATCCCTTCCACTGGGATAGTCTGGTCCGCCTCACCCACTGGGGTGTGGCGGCCATCTGTATCGGCAACCTCTGGCTCAACGAGGCGGGCGAGGAGTGGCACGAACGGCTGGGTTACCTGGCCATCGCCCTGATCAGCCTGCGCCTGGCGTGGGGGCTCTCGTTTGCCAAGGGCCATGCCCGGTTGCGAGCCCTCATCCCAAGCCGGGAAGATTTTCGCCAGCAAGCGGTGGAGCTGCGCGAGCGCACGCCACCGGCCCCCGGTCACCACGGCAGCGGCAAGCTGGCGGTCTGGACGCTCTGGCTGCTGATCCTGGCCACCGCCGGCACCGGCTGGTTTCAGAATACCGAGATGGGGTTCGAGCTGGGAGCGGACGACTGGCACGTCTGGTGTACCTGGGCCCTGCAGGGCATGATAGCGCTGCACCTGCTGGCCATCCTGTTCACCTCCTGGCGCCAGCGCAGCAATCTGGTGAAACGCATGTTGCCAAGGCGCCGTGACAAGGCCCGGGCCTTGCCGCAGGAATCCGACGCCTGAATACTCATGGGGCCCTGCCGGGCCCCTGTTCATTGCTCTGCCACTCCCCAGATCCCACACTACCCGCCGGTCCCCGGCTCTTGCCCTCTCTTTCGCCACTTGCATCGCTAGGAGCCATGAAAGCATTTTCATTCACATTTCTTAATTAATTCAGGCTGTTCGATTTTCAACCACGGCGATTTCATGAATGCTACTGAGCTGAACGAGGTTGTTCGTTGTCCGTTCGACTACACGACAGTGATATGTCAATAACAAGATCGAAGGGAAAATCGTCATGCACAGCACACTGCTTCGAACCGCCCTGCTGACGGCGGCACTCGGCTCTTTCAGCCACACTGCCACCGCCGAAGGGGTCATGGTTCACCTGTTCCAATGGAAGTTCAACGATATCGCCAACGAGTGCGAAACCGTGCTCGGACCCAAGGGGTTCGGGGGCGTCCAGATCACCCCACCCGCCGAGCACAAGCAGGGCAGCCAGGTCTGGTGGACCGTCTATCAACCCGTCAGCTTCAAGAATTTCAACAGTTTCGGCGGTAGCGAGGCGGAACTCAGAAGCATGATCGCCCGCTGCAATGCAGCCGGGGTCAAGGTCTATGCCGACGCCGTCTTCAACCAGCTGGCATCGGGCTCAGGCACCGCCACCGGTGGCGGCAGCTACAACGCGGGGCAATATCAGTATCCCCAGTTCGGCTACAACGACTTCCACCACAGCGGCGACATCACCAACTACGGCAACAGCAACAACGTCTGGAATGGCGCCCTCTACGGCATGCCGGACCTCAATACCGGCTCTCCCTACGTGCAGGATCAGATCGCCACCTACATGAAGACCCTGCTCGGCTGGGGCGTGGCCGGCTTTCGCATCGATGCGGCCAAGCACATGGCCCCGACCGACGTGAAGGCCATCCTCGACAAGGCGGGCAGCCCCAAGGCCTACCTGGAGGTGATCGGCGCAGGCGGGGAGTCTCCCGACATCCAGCCCGGGCGCTACACCTACATCGATACCGTCACCGACTTCAAATACGGCACCGATCTGGCCGCCAACTTCAACGGCCAGATCAAGAACCTCAAGACGCTGGGCGAGAGCTGGGGCCTGCTCCCCTCCGCCAAGGCCTTCGTCTTCGTGGTCAACCACGACCGCGAACGCGGCCACGGCGGGGGCGGCATGCTCACCTTCATGAGCGGTGCTCGCTACGATCTGGCCAACACCTTCATGATGGCCTGGCCCTATGGCTGGAAGCAGGTGATGTCGGGCTATCGCTTCGAAAACATGAGTACCTATGAAACCGACAAGGGGGCACCGGGCAGCACACCTTGCTCGGACAGCCAGTGGAACTGCGAACAGCGCCGGCCGACCATCATGAACATGGCCCTGTTCCACAACCGGACCGAAGGCCAGCCGGTCAGCAACTGGTGGGACAACGGCAACAACCAGATCGCCTTCGGCCGCGGTGACAAGGGCTTCGTCGCAATCAACAACGAGAGCGGCAGCCTGGTGGCCTCGCTGCAGACCGCGCTGCCGGCCGGTGAGTACTGCAACCTGCTGGGGGGCAATGACTACTGCAGCGGCGGCTATGTCACCGTCGACGGCAGTGGCAAAGCCAGCTTGAATGTTCCCGGCATGAAGGCGGCCGCCATCATTGCCGGTTGCACCAAGGCCAGCCCCTGCGGTGGTTCCGCCCTGCCGGGCACCAAGTTCAGCAGCATGAACCTGCGCGGTACCCACAACGCCTGGGGCAACACCCCCATGACCGTCGATGCCAACCGTGTCTGGTCAGCCACCCTCACCCTGACCGGCAACGGTGATGCCACCGGCGTCCAGCGCTTCAAGTTCGACGTCTTCGGCAACTGGGCCGAGAACTACGGCGACAACGAAGGGGATGGCATCGCCGACAAGGGCAGCAGCAAGGATATCCTAGTCAGCGGGGCGGGCAGCTACCGCATCACCCTGAACGAAAGCGATCTGCGTTACACGGTAACCCTCCTCACCAGCAACCAGGCACCGGTGGCCGCCCTCTCTCCCAAAACCCTCAGCGTCAAGGCGGGTGAGAGCGTGGTGTTCGATGCCTCCGCCTCCCGCGACGACGGGGGCGTGGTGAGCTACAGCTGGTCCAGCGGTGGCACCGCCGCCACCGAGACGGTCCGGTTCGATACGCCGGGTACCCATATCGTGACGGTCACCGTGACCGATGCAGAAGGGTTGACCGCCAGTGCCAGCGCTACCGTGACCGTCACCGACGACAACGGCACCTACGCCAGCGTGCTGCCCACCCTGAATTTCCGCGGCACTCCCAATGCCTGGGGATCCCTTGCCATGACGCTGGTCGCCGACAATCAGTGGGAGGCTCTGGTCACCTTCGATGGTCAGGCAAACCAGCGCTTCAAGTTCGACGTCAAGGGGGACTGGGCCCAGAACTACGGTGACACCAACAAGGATGGGGTGGCCGAACTGGCCGGCAGTGACATCCTGACCTCGGTCACCGGCCAGTACCGGGTACGCTTCAACGATCAGACCCTGCAATACAGCCTGACCCCGGTCAGCGTCGGCTACGCGAAGAACTTCGTCAGCCTCAACATTCGCGGCACCACCAACAATTGGGGTTCCACCCCCATGTCGCTGGTAGGCGATCACCTCTGGCAGGCCAGCGTCACCTTCACCGGTATCGGCGATGGCAACGGTGGTCAGCGCTTCAAGTTCGACGTCAAGGGCGACTGGGCCCAGAACTACGGCGACACCAACAGGGACGGTGTGGCCGAGCAGGCCGGCGCCGACATCACCACGGCACTGGCCGGTGTCTATGTGGTGCGCTTCAACGACCAGACGCTGGCCTATAGTCTGAACGCCCAGTAAGGCTACACTCGGTCACCAGCCCCTGGAGCATTTACCCAGGCCTCCCACCATCGGCGGGAGGCCTTTCTTATGGCGTCATGCCACCGCCTCCAGCCGGCAGCTCAGCAGGCTGATGACCTGGCACCATGCCCAGGCTCATCCCAAACCATGCCATCCCTCGACGCCGAGAAAAGGCGCGCTCAAGGTCACAGTGCATCGCACGCAAGCTGAACGGCATGACCACATGACAAGCCTGCCCGGCAGGCTCGGACGAGAGGTTCAGGCTATCCCCTCCTCGTTCAGAAAGCCGCCACAGCGAGGCTTTGCGATGCCTCACGGTGCAAAACCTTGTCCGGTTCTGGCTGTTTGAATTGCACTATACGCCGCACTCTAGGCCGCACCATGGAGCGCATGCCCAGGGCCGGCGCCGGTGAACGCCAGAAACGACAAAGCCGCTCAAGAGAGCGGCTTTGTCTGAAAATGGTGGCCCCTGGGGGACTTGAACCCACGACCAATCGATTATGAGTCGACTGCTCTGACCAACTGAGCTAAGGGGCCATTGATACTGGTTTGCGGCGTGGATTATAGGGGATGGCGGATACCCCGTCCATAGGCATATCAACCACTTGGCGAGATTTCATCCATATTCAAGCGGTTCCGTGACTCATCTTCACGCCCCGTCACCACAGATAAAACAAAGCCCCGCATGGCGGGGCTTTTTGACAGCGGTTACGGGTTGGACCCGCCCGGGATTACTCGTCCAGGAAGCTGCGCAGTACTTCGGAGCGGCTCGGGTGGCGCAGCTTGCGCAGAGCCTTGGCTTCGATCTGACGAATACGCTCACGGGTAACGTCGAACTGCTTGCCCACTTCCTCGAGGGTGTGGTCAGTGTTCATGTCGATACCGAAGCGCATGCGCAGTACCTTGGCCTCACGGGCGGTCAGGCCGGCCAGCACTTCGCGGGTGGCGTTGCGCAGGCTCTCGCTGGTAGCAGCATCCGCTGGCAGAGCCAGGGTGGTATCTTCGATGAAGTCGCCCAAGTGGGAATCTTCATCATCACCGATGGGCGTCTCCATGGAGATGGGCTCTTTGGCGATCTTCAATACCTTGCGGATCTTGTCTTCCGGCATGCCCATGCGCATGGCCAGCTCTTCCGGGTTCGGTTCACGACCCATCTCCTGCAGCATCTGACGGGAGATACGGTTGAGCTTGTTGATGGTCTCGATCATGTGTACCGGGATACGGATGGTACGGGCCTGATCCGCGATGGAGCGGGTAATGGCCTGACGGATCCACCAGGTCGCATAGGTCGAGAACTTGTAGCCACGACGGTATTCAAACTTGTCTACCGCCTTCATCAGACCGATGTTGCCCTCCTGGATCAAATCCAGGAACTGCAGACCACGGTTGGTGTACTTCTTGGCGATGGAGATAACCAGACGCAGGTTGGCCTCGACCATCTCTTTCTTGGCGCGGCGAGCCTTGGCCTCACCGATACTCATGCGACGGTTGATGTCCTTGATCTGGGCGATGGACAGACCGGTCTCTTCCTCGATCTGCTGCAGCTTGCCGATGGCGCGCAGCACATCTTCGTCCATCTCGACCAGACGCGGTGACCAGGCCTTGCCGGCCTGCTTCTGGTATTCGAACCAGGCAGTTTCGCACTCGTTGTTGGTGAAGGCCGCGACGAAGGTCTTCTTCGGCATCTTGGCCTGCTCAACGCAGAGTTTCATGATGATGCGTTCCTGCACGCGGACCCGCTCCATCATCTCGCGCATGTTGTTGACCAGGCGATCGAACTGCTTGGGCATCAGGCGGAATTGACGGAACACATCGGCCAGCTGGGCAATCGCAGCCTGAGTATCTTCGTGCGCACGACCATTCTGCTGAATGGAGAGACGGGTTACTTCGTACTGGGCGCGCAGATCACCGAACTTCTCACGAGCGACTTCCGGATCCGGACCACCGTCACCATCATCGTCGGAGTCATCACCATCACCGTCTTCGTCTTCATCTTCGTCTTCGTCTTCGTCAGCCAGATCTTCTTCGCTGAGCTCGGAGCCGATGTGAGTGGCGGTCGGAGCGACGTCATCGGTCTCGTTAGGATCGATGAAGCCGGAAATGATGTCGGACAGACGCAGCTGTTCCGCTTCGTATTTGTCGTATTGCTCAAGCAGATAGGTAATCGCTTCCGGGTACTCGGCGACGGAGCTTTGTACCTGGTTGATACCGTCTTCGATTCGCTTGGCGATGTCGATTTCGCCTTCGCGAGTCAACAGTTCGACGGTACCCATTTCCCGCATGTACATGCGGACGGGATCGGTCGTACGACCAATCTCGGATTCAACAGATGCCAGTGCCTGGGCCGCTGCTTCGGCAGCGTCCTCATCGGCGGTACCACCTTCAGCCATGATAAGGTCATCGGCATCCGGGGCGTTTTCCACCACTTGGATGCCCATGTCGTTGATCATCTGGATGATGTCTTCGATCTGGTCAGAGTCGACAATGTCTTGCGGGAGGTGATCGTTCACCTCGGCATAGGTCAGGTAGCCCTGTTCTTTACCTTTGGCAACGAGGAGTTTAAGCTGAGACTGCGGGGTTTGCTCCATAGAACTCATCCGGTTGGTGTTGCTAGGTTGCGCGTACAGTGCGCTGCTGCGCAAATAGCCAATTCTAATAGAAAACCGCCAGACATGCTATGTCTGGTTGCGGCGTCGGTCATGAGAAACCCCTGCCCGCAGTATTGTCGGGGCCAGGCGGTTATAAAATGTTTGCTTTTAATCCCGTCGATTCGGGCAACGGTATTCATATTGGGGTTAATCACTCAAATATCAAGCCCCACTCTCATTTCTTTTCTCAATTTGCACCTCTCTGATCAGCATCATCAGCTCCTGAGTTTCCTCAGAGCTTAGCCCTTCCTGCGCCACCTTGGCCTGCAATTCCTCGATGCGCTGCTTCAGGAACAGGTTGATGAAACCGACGAAAGTATCCTGCAATTCTCCCAGAATATCCGGCTCCTGGTCGAGTTTTACCTCTTCAAACAGATCATGCATTGCCAGTTGCGCCAGGATCTCTCCCTCTTTGGTGCCACGCCAGTGCTCCAGCAGGATGCCCGTCGTGACCCCGGGCTGAGTCAGGATCTGTTGATGCAACTGCAGCAGGAATCGGATGCCCTGCAGGCGCAGTCCGGCCAGTTCAGGCATGGCCGGCAGCTCGGCCGTGATCGCCGGATACTGCACCATCAGTGCCAGCGCCCGGCGCAGCGGCGTCAGCTTGGCCGCCTTGGGCTTGTTGACCTCGGCCTTCGGCTGACTGTTGCGGGCAAACAGTTCCGCGATCCGCTGCTTGTTCTCCCCCCAACGCATCATGCTGGAGAGTCGGGTGATCAACCCTTCGCGCGTGAACCCTTCCGGGACTCGCCGGATCAGCTCGGCGGCCTTGTTGGCCACTTCGAACTTGCCAGCCTCACCGGAAAGTGCCGCATCGCGCCCGAGGCGCTCAAACATGAAGTCAGCGAACGGCTGGGCCTGGTCGAGCAGAGCTTCAAATCCCTCCTTGCCGATCTGGCGCACCAGCGAGTCGGGATCCTCCCCATCCGGCAGAAACACGAACTTGAGTTCACGGCCGTCCTGCAGGTGGGAAAGCGCATTGTCCAGCGCCCGCCAAGCGGCTTCCCGACCGGCGTTGTCGCCGTCGTAGCAGCAGACGACCTCGGCCGTGGTGCGAAACAGGGTATGGATATGGTCGCTGGTGGTCGCGGTACCCAGCGCCGCCACCGCATAATCGATGTCGTACTGACCGAGCGCCACCACATCCATATAGCCTTCCACCACAAGGATCCGGCGCGGATCCTTGTGTGCCTGCTTGACCTCGTAAAGGCCGAACAACTCCCGCCCCTTGTGGAAGATGGGTGTTTCCGGCGAGTTCAGGTACTTGGGCGTCCCCTCCCCCAGTACCCGGCCACCGAAACCGATGACCCGGCCACGCTTGTCACGGATCGGAAACATGATGCGATCGCGAAAGCGATCATAGCTGCCGGGCCCGCTGTCACGAGTGATCAGCATGCCGCCCGAGATGAGCAACTGCTCGTGCTCCCGGCTGGCGCCAAAGCGCCGACGCACCTGATCCCAATCGGCAGGGGCATACCCGATGTTGAAGCGTTTGACCACTTCACCGGTCAGACCACGCCCCTTCAAGTATTCCACCGCCTGCGGCGCACTCTTGAGATTGCTCTCGTAGAAGCGGGCGATCTGGTTCATCAGCTCGAACAGATCCTTGCTGACCGCAGGTTGGCTGCTGCTCGCCCCGCCTGCTGTCTGCTCACGGGGAACCTGCATGCCGTGCAGGCTGGCAAGTTCCTCAATGGCATCGGGAAATTCGAGCCCGTCATACTCCATGACAAAGCCGATGGCATTGCCGTGAGCGCCGCAACCGAAGCAGTGATAGAACTGCTTCTCCTGACTGACAGTAAAAGAGGGGCTTTTTTCGTTATGAAAAGGGCAGCAAGCCTGGTAGTTCTTACCGGCTTTCTTCAGTCGCACCCGCGAGTCGATCAACTCGACGATATCGGTGCGTACGAGCAGATCATCGATGAAGGATTGTGGGATCCTGCCTGCCATAACCGTCCTGTTTCATTGCATAGAAAATAAAAAAGCCGCGCATTCCCAGGGAAGCACGGCTTCTTTGACCAAACAAGAGAGTTGCCTGTTACGCCAAGCGGGTTTTCACCTGAGCACTGACGGCGCCGACATCGGCACGCCCCTGAATTTTCGGCTTCAAGACAGCCATGACTTTGCCCATGTCAGCCATGACGGCAGCACCACTTTCAGCGATGGCTTGCTCAATCAGTGCGGCAATTTCAGCTGCAGTCAGCTGTTGCGGCAGGAACTCCTGCAACACAACGATCTCTGCGGACTCTTTGTCGGCAAGATCCTGGCGACCGGCAGCTTCGAATTGACTGATGGAATCACGACGCTGTTTGACCATTTTGGTCACCACAGCGAGGATATCCTGATCATTGAGCTCGACACGGGTATCAACTTCACGTTGCTTGATTTCAGCCATCAACAAACGGATCGCTCCCAAGCGAGCCTTGTCTTTGGCAAGCATGGCGAGTTTTTGTTGATCCTTGAGTTGATCCTTCAGCGACACGGCATGAACCCTTGATTAGTACAGGCGGATACGACGTGCGTTTTCGCGGGACAGCTTCTTGGCGTGACGCTTAACGGCAGACGCTTTGGCACGCTTGCGAATGGTAGTCGGCTTCTCGTAGAACTCACGGCTACGAACTTCGGACAGGATACCGGCTTTTTCGCAAGAACGCTTGAAGCGACGCAGAGCAACGTCAAACGGCTCATTTTCACGGACTTTGATTACTGGCATGTGCCTTTCACCTCAGTGATAAATTGTTAGCTGACCTTCAATCGATCAGCATGTCTTAAAATGGTGCGAAATTATACTCTGGACAGGGAATGAAAGTAAACCCGCAGAGATCGCTCTGGTTTAAAAAACCCGCGAAGGTTACCATAGCCGTCTCATTTTAGCAGTGAAATTTTTTAGCAATGCGTGTATTGGGCATAGAGACATCCTGTGACGAAACCGGGATCGCGATCTTCGACGATCAAAAAGGGATCCTTTCCCACCAGTTGTATAGCCAGGTCAAGCTGCATGCGGACTACGGCGGCGTCGTTCCCGAGCTGGCCAGCCGGGATCACGTCCGCAAGACGATCCCCTTGATCCAGGCCGCGTTGCGAGAGGCGGGACTGGGCAAAGATGACATCGACGGCATCGCCTACACCGCAGGTCCGGGCCTGGTTGGCGCCATTCTGGTGGGGGCGACCATAGGCCGCTCGCTGGCGATGGCCTGGAACAAACCGGCCATTGCCGTGCACCACATGGAAGGCCACCTGCTGGCGCCCATGCTGGAAGAGCGAGCCCCCGAGTTTCCCTTCGTGGCGCTGCTGGTCTCCGGCGGCCACTCCATGCTGGTACGGGTCGATGGCATCGGCAGCTACCAGCTGCTGGGCGAGTCGATCGATGATGCTGCCGGCGAGGCGTTCGACAAGACGGCCAAGCTGATGGGACTGGATTACCCAGGTGGCCCACTGCTCTCCCGGCTGGCCGAGAAGGGCACCACTGGACGCTTCACCTTCCCGCGTCCCATGACCGACCGCCCCGGGCTCGACATGAGCTTCTCCGGCCTCAAGACCTTCGCCGCCAATACCATCGCCGCCAACGGTGATGATGAACAGACCCGCGCCGATATCGCCCGAGCATTTGAAGACGCGGTAGTCGACACCCTGGCCATCAAGTGTCGCCGTGCCTTGAAGGAGACCGGCCTCAATCGCCTGGTGGTGGCCGGCGGCGTCAGCGCCAACCGTCACCTGCGCGCCCAGCTGGCCGAGCTGATGGAGAGCCTCAAGGGGGAAGTGTTCTACCCGCGCACCGAATACTGCACCGACAATGGCGCCATGATCGCCTATGCCGGCATGCAACGCCTGAAAGCCGGGGTGTTCGAGCCACTGGCGGTCAAGGCCGTGCCGCGCTGGCCGCTGGACACCCTGGATCCGGTTTGATCCAGCGGATCCTGCAGACATGAAAAAGGGGCCTTTGGCCCCTTTTTGTTTTGCTTGGTAAGCATCTCCACTCACTCGCAACCCTTAGTTGGTACGGAACAGCGCCTCGATGGAAAGCCCCTGCCCCAGCAGGATCTCCCGCAAGCGGCGCAGCCCTTCTACCTGGATCTGGCGAACCCGCTCGCGGGTCAGTCCAATCTCGGCGCCCACGTCTTCCAGAGTCGCCGGCTCATAGCCGAGCAGACCAAAGCGACGGGCCAGCACCTCGCGCTGTTTGGGGTTCAGCTCCTCAAGCCAGTGCACTATGCTGGCGCGCATGTCGTCATCCTGGGACTCCAGCTCAGGCCCCATGCCGCGCTCGTCGGAGAGCACATCCAGCAGCGCCTTGTCGCGATCGCCACCGATAGGGGTATCGACCGAGGTGATCTTCTCGTTGAGCTTGAGCATGCGATTCACATCGTCTACCGAACGATCCAGCGCGAAGGCGATATCTTCCGCCGTCGGTTCGTGATCGAGCCGATGGGAGAGTTCGCGGGCGGTGCGCAGATAGACGTTCAGCTCCTTGACCACATGGATGGGCAGACGGATGGTACGGGTCTGATTCATGATGGCCCGCTCTATGGTCTGACGGATCCACCAGGTCGCATAGGTAGAGAAGCGGAACCCACGCTCGGGATCGAATTTCTCGACTGCGCGGATAAGGCCGAGGTTGCCCTCTTCAATGAGATCGAGCAACACCAGGCCGCGGTTGTTGTAGCGACGGGCGATCTTGACCACCAGTCGCAAATTGGACTCGATCATGCGCTTGCGGGCGGCTTTGTCACCTCGCAAGGCACGACGGGCGTAATAGACTTCTTCTTCGGCGGTGAGCAGCGGGGAGAAGCCAATCTCCCCCAGATAGAGCTGGGTGGCGTCCATCACCTTGTTCAGTTCAGGCGCCATCAGTTCATCGGAAATCGTCTCTTCGGCCTCGGCCGCTACTTCCTGAACCTCTTCCTCTTCGTGGGTCTCCAGCTCTTCGTCGAACTCTAACTCTGCATCCTGCATAACCAGTTGTTCTTGGCTCATGGCGTGTCTCCCTGACCGGCACCAGAGTAAGACTTAACTCTCTGGGTCTAACGCTTTGGCAAATGGCTCATCGGGTTAATCGACTTGCCTCTGTACCGGATTTCAAAGTGCAATCGCACATCCGGCGCGTCCGTGCTACCCATGTTGGCAATGACTGATCCGCCTTTGACGCTGTCCCCTTCCTTCACTCGCAACTCATCGTTGTGAGCGTAAGCAGAGAGGTAGTCATCATCATGCTTGAGAATGATCAGCTTGCCATAACCCCTCAGTGCGCTACCGGCATAGACGACCTTGCCGCCGCTCGCCGCGTAGATGGGTTGTCCCTTCTGACCGGCGATATCTATGCCCTTGTTACCCTGTTCTGCAACAGAGAAACCTTCGACGATCCGGCCCTTGGTAGGCCAGTGCCAAGATAGCTTGCTGTAGGAATTGTCTGATTTTTGTTCTTTTACCTGAGCGTATTCTTTTGAAGATGGCTGAGCAATCGTTTTCTGTTTGATAAATGGAGTGGTCGTACCTGAGGTCGCTGGCGCCAGGGGTTTGGGGCCGGAGCTCTGGGTCACCACCGGGCGAGTCGCAGCCACCATCTGGCCACTGCCGCTGCTGGCGGACTGTACATTCAGCACCTGCCCGACCTGCAGGGCGTAGGGCGCCTGCAGATTGTTGCTTTGTGCCAGTGTCTGATTCGACATGCCAAACTGGCGGCCAATGCTGCTCAGCGTATCCCCTGGACGGACCTGATAGGTACCTGCACTGCGCGCAACAGCCATGGTGCTGCCGGAGGCATCGAGCCGGATCTGTTGACCCGGATAGATGTTGTAGGGGGGGCTGATGCCGTTGAGACTGGCCAGCGAGGGCACGTCATTGCCCGAATTGAAGGCGATGGAGTAGAGGGTGTCCCCTTTTTTCACCGTGTAGCTGTTGCCCTGAATGGCGGGCTGGGCCGCCATCTGGCGAGCCGGAATAGTAGAGACGAGACCATCATTGCCCAATCCTTGTACCGGAGCAGCAGTCTTACTGGAAGAGCAAGCGAGCAGCAGCCATGACAACACGACGACACTGCTTCCTTGCCAAACACGCGAACGCATAGTGGATCCTTTAACGACTAAACCAGAAATAGGCCACAACGGCCAAACCAATACAGAGCCAACCCAGCACATCCACATAGTGCATCAGCTTGCGCTCCATCTTCTCGCCCCCCCAGCGCATCAGGCCTGCCACCAGGAAAAAGCGCATGCCACGCCCGATCAGCGAGGTCACGATGAAGGGCAGCAGCGCCATTTGCAACAGGCCTGCCGTCACGGTAAACACCTTGTAGGGGATCGGCGTGAAACTGGCAATAAAAATCACCCAGATGCCCCACTGCTCGAACCATTGCCGGGCCAGGGCAATCTTGTCTTCATAACCCACCGAGACCACCAGCGGCTGGACCACCGGCTCCCACAGGGCATAACCGAGCAGATAGCCGAACAGCGCGCCCAGCACGGAGAACAGGGTCGCAAGTGCGGCGTAGTGCCAGGCCTTGTGCGGTCTGGCCAGCGCCATGGGCGCCAGCATCACGTCCACCGGAATGGGCCAGAACACCGACTCGATGAAGGCGGTGATCGCCAGATACCAGGGGGCATACTTGTGGCGTGCCCACTGCATCACCAGCACATAGAGGCGGGAAAACAACTTCACTCGACATCTCCGTCAATCAGGGGGACGAAACGGACCGGCTCCAGGATCCGGCTGGTCAGCTGGGAGCCCGACCGCTCGATCAGCTGCAGGGTCTGCTGGCTGTCCCCCACCGGCAGCACCAGCCGGCCACCGTCAGCCAGCTGGTCGGTGAGGGCCGTCGGCACCTCGCTGGCGGCAGCCGTCACCAGAATGGCGTCGAAGGGCCCCTTGTTGGGCCAGCCCAACCAACCATTGCCGTGCTTGGCGGAGACATTGTGCAGATCGAGCTGACGCAGCCGGCGCCGGGCCTGGAACTGCAGCGACTTGATCCGCTCCACCGTATAGACGTGCTCCACCAGATGAGCCAGCACCGCCGTCTGGTAACCCGAGCCAGTGCCGATCTCCAGCACGTGGGCCGGATCGTTCTGGATCAGCAGCTCGGTCATCCGCGCCACCATATAGGGTTGCGAGATGGTCTGACCGTGGCCGATGGGCAACGCCGTATTGTCCCAGGCCTTGTGGGCCATGGCTTCATCCACGAACAGCTGGCGCGGCACCTTGGCAATCGCCGCCAGTACGCGGAAATCGCGAATGTCCTGCGCGATCAGCTGGTTTAACAGGCGCTGTACGATCACACCTTCATCCCTGCAGGTCCAACCAAGCCCCCAGCCCCGCCAGACTGCTGTAGGCAGTCATATCGATGGTCAGGGGGGTGATCGAGACGTAGCCCTGCTCGATGGCGGCGAAATCCGTGCCTTCGCCCGCATCTTGCTGGCTGCCGGGGGGGCCAATCCAGTAGATGGGCTGGCCACGGGGATCCTCGCTGCATATGACCGACTCCGCCCGGTGGCGGTTGCCAAGGCGCGTCACCCTGATCCCCTTGATCTGGTCGAGGGGCAGGTCCGGCACATTGACGTTGAGGATCTGATCGGCGGGCAGCGGGTGCACCATCATGCCCCTCACCAGCTGGGCGGCGTAGTGGGCCGCCGTGGCGAAATGGGTCTTGCCTACCAGCGAGATGGCCAGCGAGGGGAAGCCGAGGTGGCGTCCCTCGGTTGCCGCCGCCACCGTGCCCGAGTAGATGACATCATCCCCCAGGTTGGCACCGTGGTTGATGCCGGCCACCACCATGTCGGGCTCCGGGCGCACCAGCTCGTTGACCGCCAGGTGCACGCAGTCGGTCGGCGTGCCCTTCACCGCATGATATCCGGTTTCGGCGATGCGGGTGACCCGCAGAGGCACTTCCAGCGTCAGGGAATGACTCGCCCCGCTGCGATTGCGATCCGGCGCCACCACGATGACCTCGCCACAGGCAGCCAGCGCTTCGCTGAGGGCCCTTATGCCCTCCGCATGCACACCGTCATCATTACTGACCAGAATTCTCATCGGACTGATTCCTGAAACCATGATCGGCCTCTTCGGCCTGCATTAACTCGCGCACCACGCTGGTGGCAAACGCCCCGGCCGGCAGGAAGAACGACAGGGTCAGCACGGCCCCCTCCAGCTGCCAGCTCATGGCTTGCGGCTTGAGCAGCAGCGGGCGGCGGTCCTGATCCAGCCCGGCTTTTTCCAGGCCGTCACACCAATCGTGATAGGGAGCCAGCACGCTCTGTTCGAACTCGGCGGCGGCACCCTGGCTGGCCAACCGGCCACGGCCCCACTGGGGCGCGGTGAGCTGCACGTCGCCGGAGGCCAGACGCGCCTCCAGCTCAGGGGTCACGCCCTCTTCGCTGAAGATGGAGTGGCTGCCCTTGAGCATCACGCAATCACCGGCCAGCAGCTGGTGAGCCAGCCCCTGCTCGATGCGGGCGCTGACGATGGCATTGAACAGCATGCTGCGGGCAGCGGAGAGATAGAGAGAGCGCTTGTTGCGATCCTTGATCCGCTTGCCGGCGAACATCGCCTTGGCCGCCTCCAGGTTGTTGCCGCCCCGGCCGAAACGCTGCTCGCCGTAATAGTTGGGCACCCCCTGCTCAGCGATGGCCTGCAGGCGGGATTCCAGACCGTCGGCCTGCTCCAGTCCGGTGAGGCGCAGGGTGAAGTGGTTGCCCTTGAGATAGCCGACCCGCAGCTTCTTGTTGTGGCGCTTCACCTGCAGGATCTGGATGCTGTCGCTCTCGATGACGGAGAGATCAGGTTCTGCCTTGCCCGGCAGATGAATGCCGAACCACTGTTCGGTCACCGCGTGGCGGTCTTTCAGCCCGGCCCAGGTCACCGCATTGCGGTTGACCCCTGCCGCATCGGCCAGCAGGCCAGCCACCCAGGCGGTATTCTCCCCGGTTTTACGCACCCGGACGAAGATGTGCTCCCCCTCGCCGCAGGGTTCAAACCCGAGATCTTCATTGACCACAAAATCGGCGGCTTGCGCCTTGAGGATGCCACGGGCAGTCGGCATCCCGTGCAGATAGGCAAGTTGTTCCAGCATTATTGTTTCACCAGTAAGACGACGGCTTCGGTGGCGATCCCTTCCTTGCGCCCCGTGAATCCCAGCTGTTCGGTGGTGGTCGCCTTGACGTTCACCCGGTTCAAGTCACATTGCAGATCGGCGGCCAGCACGGCGCACATGGCTTCGATATGCGGCGCCATCTTGGGCGCCTGGGCAATGATGGTCACATCCAGGTTGCCGATGGCATAGCCTGACTGCTGCACCCGGGCAAACACGTCCCGCAGCAGGATGCGGCTGTCGATCCCCTTGAACTCGGCCGCCGTGTCGGGAAAGTGACGACCGATATCGCCGGCACCGATGGCGCCGAGCAGCGCATCGCTCACCGCGTGCAGCACCACGTCACCATCGGAGTGCGCCAGCAGGCCCTGCTCATACGGCACCGCCACCCCGCCCAGCATGCAGGGGCCAACCCCACCAAACTTGTGTACATCAAAACCATGTCCAATCCGGATCATGCCAGCTCCTCTGTGGGTGAATCGGGTTGCGCCGGCTGGCGCGCGTTCTGTTGCTGCAAATAGAGCCCCGCCAGAGAGAGATCCTCCGGCCGGGTCACCTTGATATTGTCGGCTCGTCCTTCCACCATCCGCACCGTGAAACCGGCACGCTCCATGGCGGAGGCCTCGTCGGTGATGGTGGCCCCCAGCGCCAGCCCCTCTTCCAGTGCCCGCAACAGAGGACGGGTGGGAAACATCTGAGGGGTCAGGGCATGCCAGAGCTGCTCGCGATCGACGGTGGCGAGGATGTTGCCCGCTCCGTCGGTACGCTTCATGGTGTCGCGCACCCGGCTGCCGAGGATTGCGCCATCACAGGCCATGGCGGTGGCAATCAGGGCATCGAGATCGCCGTGGGTCAGACAAGGGCGGGCGGCGTCGTGCACCAGTACCCACTCCCCTGCGGCCACATGCAATGCATTGAGCACGGAAAAGGCCCGCTCGGCGCCCCCCTCCACTCGCAGGATCCTCGGATCGGCGGCCACGGCCAGGGCGTCGAACCAGCGGTCATGGGGAGCCAGCGCCACGATCACCTGAGCGATGGCCGGATGGGAAAGCAGCCGGGTCAGGGTATGTTCCAGAATGGTCAGACCCGCCAGCTGCAGATACTGTTTGGGGCACTCGGCCCCCATTCGGCTGCCGATGCCCGCGGCCGGGACGATGGCGGTCAGCACGGGGCGGAGATCAGTCATCGTAGGCTGCATCTCCGGAGCTGGAACCCTTGTCTTTGTCCTTGGGGATGATCCGATAGAAGGTCTCGCCCTGCTTGATGTAGCCAAGATCGTTGCGCGACAGCTCCTCGATGGCTTCCAGGCCCGAGGTCAGATCGTCGATCTCGCGATAAATCAGGTTGTTGCGATCCTTGAGTACCAGATTGTCCTGCTGCTGCCGGGTGATGGCATCGGACAGCTCATGATAGTCAGACAGGCCGTTCTTCCCCAGCCAGAGGTCATATTGAAGCCCCCCCAACAGGAGAAGCAGGATAAGAGTGAGTAGCCGCATGCACTGAGTCTCCTTCAAGCGGCCTAGTTTCCCATATTCGCAGGCAAGACAAAAGAAAGCCTGTGCCCCGGATGGGTTGGGCCGGAATAAAAAATGCAGAAACCCGCCGTGGCGGCGGCAGAAACGAAAAAGCCCCGCCGATTGGCGGGGCTTTGCAAAGCGTGGAAGCAGGCGAAAATTAAGCCTGGTTCTTCACTTCTTTCAGACCACGGAACGGAGCCTTGGCACCCAGCGCTTCTTCGATACGGATCAGCTGGTTGTACTTGGCAACACGGTCAGAACGGCTCATGGAACCGGTCTTGATCTGGCCAGCAGCGGTACCAACGGCCAGGTCGGCGATGGTCGCGTCTTCGGTCTCACCGGAGCGGTGGGAGATGACGGCAGTGTAGCCAGCGTCTTTGGCCATCTTGATGGCAGCCAGAGTTTCGGTCAGGGAACCGATCTGGTTGAACTTGATCAGGATGGAGTTGGCGATGCCGTTGTCGATACCGCGCTTCAGGATCTTGGTGTTGGTTACGAACAGGTCGTCACCCACGATCTGGATTTTCTTGCCCAGTTCAGCAGTCTGGTAAGCGAAACCGTCCCAGTCAGATTCGTCCAGGCCATCTTCGATGGAGACGATCGGGAACTTGGTGGTCAGGTCAGCCAGGAAGTCGGAGAAACCGTTGGAGGTGAAGACACGACCTTCGCCTTTCAGGTTGTACTCTTTCTTCTCTGCGTCGTAGAACTCGGAAGCAGCGCAGTCCATAGCCAGGGTGATGTCGGTGCCCAGTTTGTAACCGGCAGCAGCAACGGCTTCGGCGATCACTTCCAGCGCTTCGGCGTTGGATTTCAGGTTCGGAGCGAAACCACCTTCGTCACCAACGGCAGTGTTGTAGCCCTTGGACTTCAGCACTTTGGCCAGGTTGTGGAACACTTCAGCGCCCATGCGGACAGCTTCTTTCAGGGTCTTGGCGCCAACCGGCTGGATCATGAACTCCTGGATGTCGACGTTGTTGTCGGCGTGCTCACCACCGTTGATGATGTTCATCATCGGCAGCGGCATGGAGTAGACACCCGGGGTGCCGTTCAGCTCGGCGATGTGGGCGTACAGCGGCATGCCTTTGGCAGCAGCGGCAGCTTTGGCGTTGGCCAGGGAAACAGCCAGGATGGCGTTGGCGCCGAACTTGGATTTGTTCTCGGTACCGTCGAGGTCGATCATGATCTGGTCGACAGTGGCCTGGTCCTTGGCATCTTTACCCAGCAGAGCTTGAGCGATCGGGCCGTTTACGGCTTCGAGAGCTTTCAGCACGCCTTTACCCAGGAAACGGCTCTTGTCGCCGTCACGCAGTTCCAGCGCTTCGCGGGAACCGGTGGACGCGCCAGACGGAGCGGCTGCCATACCAACAAAACCACCTTCCAGGTGAACTTCGGCCTCAACGGTCGGGTTACCACGGGAGTCGATGATTTCACGACCGATCACTTTAACGATCTTGGACATGTGTATTTCCTCAGGTTTCGTAAAAAAACAACAAAAATATGCCAAAAAAAGCGGCTGCGGCACAGGGCCCCAACCGCATTTATTTTCAATTACTTCAGATTACGCTTCTGATACTCGCCTGCCGCCTTCACAAAACCGGCGAACAGGGCGTGGCCATCACGGGGAGTCGAGGTGAACTCCGGGTGGAACTGCGCGGCCACGAACCAAGGGTGATCCGGGATCTCGATAATTTCCACCAACTTCTTGTCGGCAGAGAGACCGGTCACTTTCAGGCCTGCTGCTTCAATCTGCGGCAGCAACTTGTTGTTCACTTCATAACGGTGACGGTGGCGCTCGTAAATGGTCGGGCTGCCGTACATCTGGCGTACCTTGGAACCTTCCACCAGGTGGCAGAGCTGGGAACCCAGACGCATGGTACCGCCCAGATCGGACTTCTCGGTACGAGTCTCGACGTTGCCTTCGTCATCCACCCACTCGGTGATGAGACCCACCACCGGATAGGCACAATCCTTCTTGAACTCGGAAGAGTGAGCCCCTTCCATGCCTGCCACGTTGCGGGCGAATTCGATCATGGCAACCTGCATGCCGAGGCAGATACCCAGGTAGGGGATCTTGTTCTCGCGAGCATACTGGGCCGCCTGAATTTTGCCTTCCACGCCGCGCTCACCGAAGCCACCCGGTACTAGGATCGCGTCCAGACCTTCCAGCAGCTCGGCGCCACGGGTCTCGATGTCCTGGGAATCGATGTACTTGATGTTGACGGACAGACGGGTCTTCAGGCCACCGTGCTTGAGCGCCTCGTTGACGGACTTGTAGGCATCCGGCAGGGATACGTACTTGCCGACCATGCCGATGGTCACTTCTGCAGTCGGGTTGGCCTCTTCATAGATGACCTGTTCCCACTCGGCCAGATCGGCCTCCTTGCACTCCAGACCGAAACGCTCGGTGAAGTAGGAGTCCAGATTCTGGGACTTGAGCAGTGCCGGGATCTTGTAGATGGAGTCGACGTCTTTCATGGAGATGACGGCGCGCTCCGGCACGTTGCAGAACAGGGCGATCTTGGCGCGCTCAACGGCCGGAATGGCACGGTCGGAGCGGCAGATCAGCACGTCTGGCTGGATACCGATGGAGAGCAGCTCTTTGACGGAGTGCTGGGTCGGCTTGGTCTTCACTTCACCGGCGGCAGCCAGGTAAGGAACCAGCGTCAGGTGCATGAACATGGCATTGTTGCGGCCCACTTCGGCAGCCAGCTGACGAATGGCTTCGAGGAACGGCAGGGACTCGATGTCGCCCACGGTACCGCCCACTTCGACGATGGCAACCTGATGGCCTTCGGCACCGGCAATCACCCGCTCCTTGATGGCGTTGGTGATGTGCGGGATCACCTGAATGGTGGCGCCCAGATAGTCACCACGGCGCTCTTTGCGCAGCACGTCCGCATAGATGCGACCGGTGGTGAAGTTGTTGCGGCGGGTCATCTTGGTGCGGATGAAACGCTCGTAGTGGCCCAAGTCCAGATCGGTCTCGGCCCCGTCCTCGGTTACGAACACTTCACCGTGCTGGGTCGGGCTCATGGTGCCCGGATCCACGTTGATATAGGGGTCCAGTTTCATGATGGTCACATCCAGACCACGGGCTTCCAGAATGGCTGCCAGAGAAGCTGCGGCAATGCCTTTGCCGAGGGATGAAACAACGCCACCAGTTACAAAAATATATTTTGTCGTCATGCTGAACCTGAAAGAAGTTTAGGGAATTTTAAGGGGTGCTTCGGGGATGAAGCAGGACGGGGAAACAGTATACCAAAACCCCCTCTCCCAAACAATGAACAAAAATCTATCAGGCTCCCGGCGCCCCCATCTTGCGCCAAATCAACTTTGTTCGGTTTCCTTGGCCCTGTCCCAGGCGGCATCGAGCTTTTCCAGCGAACAGTCGCTCACTTTCAGCCCTTCTGCGGCGATAAACTGCTCAACCTGACGAAACCGGCGTTCGAACTTGGCGTTGGCGCCCCGCAGCACCTGCTCCGGATCCTTGCCCAGATGGCGTACCAGATTGACGGTGGCGAACAAGAGATCGCCGAGCTCATCGCTCACCCGCGCCTCGTCCACGTCGGCCATCAGCGCCTCTTCCATCACCTCGTCGATCTCCTCGTGGATCTTGTCCACCACCGGGCCCAGGGTCTTCCAATCGAAGCCGACGGTGGCGCAGCGCTTCTGGATCTTGGCGGCGCGGGTCAGGGCCGGCAGCGAGAGAGGGATGTCGTCGAGCACGCTCTCCTTGTCGAGCGCGGCACGCTCTTTGGCCTTTTCTGCCTCCCAGTTCACCTTCACCGCCTGCTCGTCACCAAGGTCGGCATCGGAGAAAACGTGGGGATGGCGGCGAATGAGCTTCTCGCTCACCGTATCGACGATATCGGCAAAATCGAACAGCCCCTGTTCCTTGCCGAGCTGCGCATAGAACACCACCTGGAACAGCAGATCGCCCAGTTCACCCTTTAATCCGTCCCAATCCTGGGTTTCGATGGCATCGGCCACCTCGTAGGCCTCCTCCAGGGTGTGCGGCACTATGGTCTGGAAGCTCTGCTTCAGATCCCAGGGGCAACCCCCGTTCGGGTCGCGCAATCTGGCCATGATGTCGAGCAGTTGAGGCAGGTCGTAACGTTGGGACATGGGATATTCGCTTCTTGATTCGTAACGCAGGGGGAAAACAGTGACCGACCTGGCGGTCGGTCACGAGTTGGTTGTTGATGACAATCAGAGGCGCTTGGCGCTGATCACGTCGTTGAGCTGACTGAGCTTGGCCAACGCCCGGTTGAAGGCGTTGATGTTGTAAATCTCCAGCTCCATGTCGATCTCGGCGGTCTGCTCACGCACGTTGGAGCGCGAACGCACCCCCATCACGTTGATCTTCTCATTGGCCAGCACGGTGGTGATGTCGCGCAGCAGACCGGAGCGGTCGTTGGAGAGGATGCGGATGGTGAGGCCGTAGCCACCGGAGTAGTTCTCCCCCCATACCGCATCGATCAGCCGCTCCGGGTTGCGACGGGAGAGCTCTTTGAGCTGCTCGCAATCCTCGCGGTGGATGGACACCCCACGACCCATGGTGATGAAGCCCTGGATGCCATCCCCCGGAATGGGCTGACAGCAACGGGCTATGTGGGTCATCAGGTTGCCGACCCCTTCCACCACTATGTGATCCTTGGGCTTGGGCCGGAACGGCACGTTGGCCTTCTGCTCCAACTTCTCCAGCAGGCGGCGATCTTCCTCTTCCGCCGTCGGCTTGTTGTAGCGGGTGTCCAGGTAGTTGAGCAGCTGGTTGATGCGGATGTCGCCACTGCCGATACCGGCCAGCAGATCTTCCAGCTCGTCGGCATGGAAGCGCTCCAGCACCACCTTGTCCACCTTGGAGAGGGTCAGGTTGTGCCTGTCCAGCTCCTTCTCCAGCAGCTCCTTGCCGGCGGCGATGTTCTTGTCCCGATCCAGCTTTCTGAACCAGGTGGCTACCTTGGCCCGCGCCCGGCTGGAGCGCAGGAAGCCGGAGTTGGGGTTCATCCAGTCGCGGCTCGGGTTCGGCTCCTTCTGGGTGATCACCTCCACCTGATCGCCGGTCTGCAGCGCATAGGTGAACGGCACGATGCGGCCGTCGATCTTGGCGCCGATGCAGCGGTGGCCGATCATGCTGTGCACGTGATAGGCAAAATCGAGCGGGGTGGCGCCCGCCGGCAGGTCGATGACATCCCCTTTCGGGGTGAAGACGTAGACCCGGTCCTCGAACACCTGACTGCGCAGGTCTTCGAGCAGAGAGCCGCTCTCGGAGAGATCTTCCTGCCAGGCGAGCAACTTGCGCAGCCACTCGATCTTGTCTTCGAAGGTGTTGGCCTTGCCGCCGGCTTGAGCCCCTTCCTTGTAGCGCCAGTGCGCCGCCACGCCGAGCTCGGCATCCTGGTGCATCTGGTCGGTACGGATCTGGATCTCCACCGTCTTGCCCTCGGGCCCCACCACCACTGTGTGGATGGACTGGTAGCCGTTGGGTTTGGGGTTGGCGACATAGTCGTCAAACTCGCGGGGAATATGGTGGAAGTGGGTGTGAACGATGCCGAGCGCCGCATAGCAATCCTGCAGCCGCTTGGTCACCACCCGCACCGCGCGCACGTCGAACAGTTCGTTGAATTCGAGGTGCTTCTTCTGCATCTTGCGCCAGATGCTGTAGATGTGTTTCGGCCGGCCGTAGACCTCAGCCTCGACCCCCGCCTCTTTCAGGGCATCGCGCAGGGACTGCACGAACTCGCGGATGTAGCGCTCCCGATCGAGCCGCTTCTCGTCGAGCTGCTTGGCGATCTGCTTGTAGGTATCCGGGTGCAGGTAGCGGAAGGCGAGATCCTCGAGCTCCCACTTGAGCTGACCGATGCCGAGCCGGTTGGCCAACGGGGCATAGATGTTGGTGATCTCCTGGGCCATCAGCACCCGGGTCTCTTCATCCGCCTTCTTCGCTTCCCGCAGGCAGGCGATCCGCTCCGCCAGCTTGATCACCACGGCACGCACATCCTCGACCATGGCGAGCAACATGCGGCGCACGTTGTCGACCTGTTCCGGCGAGGTTTCGCTGCGGTGCAGGGTCTGCAGGGAGCGGATGGCCTCCATCTCCAGCACCCCTTCCACCAGCTTGGCGATCTTGGGGCCGAAGTCCTCGTCCATCCGCTCCTGGCTGATTAGACCGGCTTCGACGAAGGGGTAGATGATGGCGGCCTTGAGGGTGCCGAGATCCATGCTGAGCATCAGTAGGATGCCCACCATCTCGACCCCGCGTACCAGCAGGCGGTTGGTGAGCGCTTCGTCACCGAGCGTCAGACAGTACTGGTAGACGGTTCGCAGCTGATCCTTGTCACTGTCACTCAGGGTGAGCGAGCTGACCCACTCCTCCAGGGTGAAGTTGTCTTTCAAATGAATATCGCGAACCGCAACCATGGTATCAATCCTTTAAATTATTGGGCCGAAGGCTGTCGCCCCCTCCCCCTCATGAGAATGCCTCAAATGGGGATATGCGGAGATGTTTTCAAGGCATATTGTCAAGAAAGACAATAGAGTTCTCCGCCAGCCCCTGCCGATTTACGAGGGTCTAGATTACCCCAATCATGGCCGCCCAGACAGCGTTATGGGCCGGGCAAATGCCACCCAACCTGGCGAGCCGACGCCCCTTCGGCCATAGCGTTTCATCTGCCCCGCTGCGCCCGTTACTTGCGCTCGAACAGCGCCATGGACTCCAGATGGCCGGTATGGGGGAACATGTCGAGCATGCCGAGGCGCACCAGCCGGTAGCCCCCTTTCACCAGCACCTGGCTGTCACGCGCCAGGGTGACCGGATTACAGGAAACGTAGACCACCCGTCTGGGTGAAAGTTTCACGACGTGCTCCATCACCTCGAACGCACCGGGACGGGCCGGATCCAGCAGCACCAGATCGAAGCCTTCCCGTGCCCAGGACATACCTGCGATGTCGCCGCTCAAGTCCGCCTTGTAGAAACGGGCATTGTTGATGCCGTTGCGACGGGCGTTCTCTTCGGCGCGCGCCACCATGGCCAGCTCCCCTTCTACCCCCACCACTTCGCGGGCCTGACGGGCCAGCGGCAGGGTGAAGTTGCCGATGCCGCAGAACAGATCGAGCACCTTGTCATCCTTGCCCGCCTCCAGCCAGGAGAGCGCCTGCTCCACCATGCGCTGGTTGACCGGCGCGTTGACCTGAATGAAGTCACCAGGAGCGAACGCAAGAGACAGGCCATCCAGCGAGTAGGAGGGGGCAAACTGCTGGTGCAGCGGCTCAATCTGTTCGTCGGCCGCCTGCAGATAGAGGTCGATCCCCTGCACCCTGGCAAACTCGATCAGTTGCGCCCGATCCGCCTCGGTCGGCCGGCCGGTATGACGCAGCAGCATCAGGATCCCCTGCTCGGCCTGGATAAGCTCCGCATGGCCCAGCTCGCGCTGGCTTTTGAGACGGTTGAGGCACTCGCGCAGCGGGCTGATCAGCACGGAAAGCGGCTCGGCCAGCACCGGGCAACCGCCGATCTCCACCAGGTCGTTGGACTGACGGCGACGAAAGCCCACCCGGGTGCAACGGCCGTTCTTGTCGAACTTGATGGCCAGCCGGCAGACCCGGCGATAGGCACGGGACTCTCCGCCCAGCACGGGCTCCAGCGCCGGAGGCTGGATGTTGCCGAGCCGCTCGAACAGGCTGACCAGGCCGGCCTCCTTGGCGGCGCGCTGATCCGCTTCAGCCAGGTGCTGGACACTGCAGCCGCCGCACTCGCGGTAGTGGCTGCAGAAGGGGGCGATGCGGTTGGCTGCCGGAGTCACCACCTGTTGCAGGGCGGCGTGGGCATACTGCTTCTTGTCTTCGAGGATGCGGGCCTTGACCTGCTCACCGGGCAGCGCCCCTTCGATGAAGATCGCCTTGCCCTGGTGGCGGCCGATCCCGACGCAGTGGTGATCCAGGCTGTCTACCGTAAATTCAATGCGTTGGGGCTGGGTGGATTTCTTTTGGGGCTTGAAAAACTGGGCCATAAAACTTGGTGCCTATAGGTGGCTATGTCATGATTGTGGAATCTGCAGCAGGCTATTGTCCCACAAGAATAATAGTATGACCAAATACGGCCTGTGGGCCCGCTCCCGCTCGTTTACGCCATTGCCAACCCTGCTCATCGGGGGACCATCCGCATGACCAAATACGGCCTTCGGGCGCGTGTGCTGGCCTTTACCATCTTGCCGACCCTGATCATCGGCGGCCTGATGGCCGGCTATTTCACTTTCCACCGCTATCAGCAGCTGGAAAACAACCTCATCGATCAGGGCATCAACATCATAGAGCCGCTGGCCATCGCCAGCGAATACGGGATGACCCAGCACAGCCGCGAGTCGCTCAAGCGGCTGATCGGCCTCACCCACCGCAAGAACTCGCCGCTCATCAAGTCCATCGCCGTCTTCACCCAGGACAACCAGCTGTTCGTGACGTCCAACTACCACAGGGACTTCACCCGGCTGCGGCTGCCGGACGGCAGCCAGATCCCCGAGCTCACCAGCGTCACCCTCTATGGTGACGACATCATACTGCGCACCCCGATCCAGGCCGAGACCAGCATGGATGGCTTCCCGCTGCCAAGCGACGTGGAGCCGCCGATGATCGGCTACATCTCCATGCAGATGACCACCGACCGGGCCATGATCCTGCAATACCGCGACACCTTCTTCGCGGTGATCATGGTACTCATCGGCATCGCCTTCAGTACCCTGTTCGGCTTCAGACTGGTCAAGAGCGTGACCCAGCCCATCACCGACATGGTGCAGGCGGTGCACAAGATCAGGGAGGGGCGGCTCGATACCCGGGTCAGCGGCCAACTCACCGGCGAGCTGGACATGCTGAAAAACGGCATCAACGCCATGGCCAAGGCGCTCTCGGAATACCACGAGGAGATGCAGCAAAACATCGATCAGGCCACCTCCGACTTGCGCGAGACGCTGGAGCAGATCGAGATCCAGAACGTCGAGCTCGACATGGCCAAGAAGCGGGCGCAGGAGGCGGCGCGGGTCAAATCCGAGTTCCTCGCCAACATGTCCCACGAGCTGCGCACCCCGCTCAACGGGGTCATCGGTTTTACCCGCCAGCTGCTCAAGACCAGCCTGACCCCGAGCCAGACCGACTATATGCAGACCATCGAGAAGTCGGCCCGCAACCTGCTCGGCATCATCAACGACATCCTCGACTTCTCCAAGCTGGAGGCGGGCAAGCTGCAGCTGGAGCACATCCCCTTCAGCCTGCGCGACACCCTCAACGAGACCATGCACCTGCTCGGCCCCAGCGCTCACGACAAGCAGCTGGAGCTCTCCCTGCAGGTGGATGCCGAGGTGCCGGACTACCTCACCGGCGACCCCATGCGCCTGCAGCAGGTGCTGACCAACCTCACCGGCAACGCCATCAAGTTCACCGAGCACGGCAACGTGGATGTGCGCATCGAACAGATCGGCAGTGCCAGCGGCAGCAAGGTGCGGCTCAACGTGCTGATCCGCGACACCGGCATCGGCATCTCGGAAGAGCAGCAACGCCAGCTGTTCCAGGCCTTCAACCAGGCCGACTCCTCCATCTCCCGCCGCTATGGCGGCACCGGCCTGGGCCTGGTCATCACCCAGAAGCTGGTGCAGCAGATGGGTGGCCAGATCCGGTTCGAATCGGAGCTCGGCAAGGGCTCTGTCTTCTCCTTCAGCCTGGATCTGGAGGTCTCTCCCCTGCCCCAGACCGACAAGCTGCCGCTGGATCGCATCCAGGGCAAGCGGGTCTGGCTGCTGGAGCCGGATCCCTTCAGCCACTCAGCCCTTTGCGCCCTGCTGGCGGAGTGGCAGCTGGAGGTGCAATCCCTCACCAGTGATGCCCCTTGGCCCGAAATGAGCAGCCAGGACATGGTGATCATCGGCAGCGGTACCCAGCACAGTCCGCAGCAGGTGGTGGCGCGCCTCGACGGGCTGGATCGCCAGCAGAACACCATAGTGCTGCTCAGCAGCCACGAGCCTTCGCTCTACGAGACCATGCTGGCCCACGGCGCCCAGCACTGCCTTTCCAAACCCATCAACCATCGCAAGCTGCTGCACGCCCTGCTCTCCCCCGAGGCGGTCCGCAGCGCCCCGCTGCCGACCCCTTCCCCGCGCAGCGTGCAGGAGATCAAGGTGCTGGCGGTGGACGACAATGCCGCCAACCTCAAGCTCATCGCCGCCATGCTCAAGGAGATGGTGAGCCAGGTGGTGGTGTGCAAGAACGGCAAGGAGGCGGTCAGACTGGCCCAGAGCCAGCCGTTCGACATCATCTTCATGGATATCCAGATGCCGATCATGGACGGCATCAGCGCCACCCAGGCGATTCGCAGCCAGTCCCTCAACACCGAGACCCCCATCGTCGCGGTTACCGCCCACGCCATTCCCGGCGAGCGGGAGCGGCTGATCCGCCAGGGCATGGACGACTACCTGGCCAAGCCCATCGACGAGGCCATGCTGGCCAAGCTCATCATCGACTTTGCCCATCGTCGCCACCAGAATCACGCCAGTCAGCAGATAGACTGGGCGCTGGCGGTGCGTCAGGCGGCGGGCAAGCTGGATCTGGCCAAAGAGATGCTGACCATGCTGATGGCCAGTTTCGACGAGGTGGATCCCGTGCTGGAGGCGGCGCTTGCCGGCCAGGTGGAAGATAGCGAGGTGCTGGCCCAGCTCCATCGCCTCAACGGCGGCTGCGCCTATTCCGGCGTCCCCGGCCTGCAGCGGCTGCTCTCCCAGCTGGAGCAGCAGCTGCGCGACGGGGTGCCGGTGGCCGAACTCGAGCCCGAGCTGCTGGAGCTGCAGGATGCGATGGAGCAGGTACGCCAGGAGGCGCCACGCTATCTATCCTGAACCGGGCAACCCGCTTTTTCTGACGCGGGCCCCGCCAGATGGTAAAGTTGCGCCGTTTCCACAGGAGTCGACATGACCAACAACGATATTTTGCGCCGCCTGCGCTATGCCCTCAGCATCAGCAACGACCAGATGGTCGACATGTTTGCCAAGGGCAACCTGACCGTCACCCATGCCCAGCTACACGGCTGGCTGATCAAAGAGGCGGAGGAAGGGGAAGAGCAGGAAGCGGGCTTTGCCGCCTGTCCGGATTCGGCCCTGAGCCAGTTCCTCGACGGCTTCATCCTGGTGCGCCGCGGCGCGCGGGAAGATGCGCCGGCCCAGGTGATCCCGAACCGGATCAACAACAACATGATCCTGCGCAAGCTGCGTATCGGCCTCAACTTCAAGGAAGAGGACATGCTGGGCACCCTCAAGCTGGCCCACTTCAACCTCTCCAAGTCCGAGCTGAGCGCCCTGTTCCGTTCACGGGACCACAAGCACTATCAGGATTGCGGGGATCAGATCCTGCGCAACTTCCTCATCGGTCTCACCGCCAAGTATCGCGGCTGAACCATGGGCCGGCGTCTGCACTCACCGTCACCCCGCCAGCAGGCGGCCGGTGGGTGGCGCCGGCCATGGCAACTGGGTATTCACCTCCCGCGCACTCGTTGCCACGGGTTTGCGCTCTGCCTCGCCCTGCTGCTCAGCGCCTGCCAGCCCGCCCCCTATCGGCTCAACAACGACTATCAGAGCGCCAGCCAGAACGAGCGCATCGCCTTTCTGATCCTGCACTACACGGACGAAGACGATGGCCACTCCCTGCGCCTGTTGACCGAGCCGGCCCATCAGGTGAGCGCCCACTACCTGATCCCGCGCGATACCCATGAGCGGCCGCTGCCGGTCTACCAGCTGGTGCCCGACAGCCAGCGCGCCTGGCATGCCGGCCGCAGTCGCTGGCATCAATATGCCGGGCTCAACGCCAGCTCGCTCGGCATCGAGATCGTCAACCTCGGCTACCCGCCACAAGACGAGCAGCTGCCCGCCCACCAGCGGCGCTGGCAGCCCTACACCCAGGCGCAGATAGCCGCCCTCGGCGCCCTCACCCGCAAGCTGGTCGAGCGCTACCAGATCCCCCCACCCAGGTGCTGGCCCACAGCGATGTCGCACCCGAGCGCAAGCAGGATCCCGGCCCCCACTTCCCCTGGCGCGAGCTGGCCCAGCACTACGGGGTGGGAGCCTGGCCCGACGAAACCCGGCTGGCCGAATTGCGCCAGCAGCCGGCGCCGGCCTGGGATGCCCTCGGCTGGCAGCAACGACTGGCCCGCTACGGCTACGGCATCGCCCCGAGCGGCAACTGGGACGAGCAGAGCCGCGCCGCCCTGCGCGCCTTCCAGCTCCACTTTCGGCCCGCCCTGGTCAGCGGTGAAGCGGATGCCGAGAGCCAGGCCATCCTCACTGCCCTGCTCGAGCGTTACTTTCCCGAGCAACGCTGAGCTTTGCCCCCGACCACGAAAGAGGGACGCCGCGGCGTCCCTCTTTCGCATTCTCACTCGAGTGCCGACTCAGGCCTCCACCAGCAGCACCTCTATCCCGGCCTGACGCAGACCGGCCAGGGTCTCGGCCGCAATGGCGTCGTCGGTGATCAGGGTGTGGATGCGCCGGGTATCGATGATCTTGTGCAGACTCAACCGGCCAAACTTGCTGGAGTCGGTCACGACGATGATCCGCTCGGCCACGTGGCACATGCAGCGGTTGAGCCTGGCCTCGTCTTCGTGATGGGTGCTGACGCCGCGCTCCAGATCGATGCCATCCACCCCGAGAAACAGCAGGTCAAAGTGATAGTTCTGCAAGGAGAGATCCGCCTGGGCGCCGTAGAAGGAGAGCGACTTGCGGCGCAGGTGGCCCCCCGTCATCAGCAGTTCGACCCCTTCCGCCTCCAGCAGGGCATTCGCCACGTTCATGCCGTTGGTCATCACCACTATCTCCTGGTGATCACGCAGGTGGCGTGCCACCTCCAGGGTAGTGGTGCCCGAATCGAGAATGAGGCGGCAACTGGGCTGCACCAGGCTCGCCGCCATGGCGCCGATGCGCTGCTTGACCGGGGTGTTGAGCACGCTCTTGTCGGCGATGGTGCGCTCGGCCACCGGCTGGCCGGATTCACACAACAGGGCGCCACCGTAGGCGCGCACCGCCACCCCCTGTTTCTCCAGAAATGCCAGATCGTTGCGGATGGTGACGGTGGAAACCTGATAGTGGCCGGCCAGCTCGTTGACCTGAACGCTGCCATTGCTGCGCAGCTGCTGAATGATGCGCTCCCGTCGCTCGCTGGTGCCGAGCACGCTCTTTTCGGTGATTTGCATAGTCTCTCTGCCGGAGTCCTGTGGTGAAAGTAGAGCTTTCACTTCGTTACGTTTCCCTATTAACACTCAGCCTCGGTGGCAAATCAAGCTTTCATTGAATTGAAAAGTGCCGTCAGACTCCCTAAAACAGCCACGAACCTTTCGATTCATTTCTTTTTGTGATCTTGCTCAAGATGTGAACACACTTTTATTTCGTTTCGAACGCCGTACGCCTAGGGTAAAGAAAGAAATCGAAAGCAAAGCATCTTGTTCAGGCCAAGAGGAAGAGGGAAATGAAATCAATGCTGGATCTGGTCGCACAACACAAGCAAGGGGAGCAGGTCGGGATCTACGCCGTCTGCTCCGCCCATCCGCTGGTGCTGGAGGCGGCCCTGCGACTGGCGGCGCAAGGGGATCAGCTGCTGCTGGTCGAGGCCACCTCCAATCAGGTGGATCAATTTGGCGGCTACACCGGCATGACGCCGGCCGATTTTCGCGACCTGCTGCACCGGCTCGCCGCCGAGTGCCGCTTTCCCGTGCAGCGGCTAGTACTGGGTGGGGATCACCTCGGCCCCAACCGCTGGCAGAGCGAGCCCGCCGCACAGGCCATGGCCCACGCAGAGGATCTTATCGCCAGCTATGTCGCGGCCGGCTTCAAGAAGATCCACCTCGACTGCAGCATGTCCTGCCAGGGGGATCCGATGCCGCTGACCGACGAACTGGTGGCCGCGCGCGCCGCCCGGCTGGCAAACGTGGCCGAGCAGACCGCCATCCGGCAGTTTGGCCACAGCGACCTGGTCTATGTGATTGGCACCGAAGTGCCGGTACCGGGCGGTGCCCACGAAGAGCTGGCCGAGCTGGCGGTCACCACGCCGGAGGCGGCGCGCCACACCCTGGCCGCCCACCAGCAGGCCTTCGAGCAGGCCGGACTGGTCCAGCTCTGGCCGCGGGTGATCGGTCTGGTGGTGCAGCCCGGCGTGGAGTTCGACCACACCCACGTCATCGACTACCGTCCCGAGCGGGCCGCCCCCTTGAGCCGGATGATCGAGGCCTATCCCCATCTGGTGTTCGAGGCCCACTCCACCGATTACCAGACCCCGGACGCCTACCGCCAGCTGGTGCGCGATCACTTCGCCATCCTCAAGGTCGGCCCCGCCCTCACCTTTGCCCTGCGCGAGGCACTGTTTGCCCTTGCCGCCATCGAGGAGGAGCTGGTGGTGGCCAAGGCCTGCTCGGGCCTGCGCCAGGTGCTGGAAGAGACCATGCTGGATCGCCCCGACTTCTGGCGCAGCCACTATCAGGGCAGCCCCAACGAGTGCCGGCTGGCCCGCGGCTACAGCTACTCCGATCGCATTCGCTACTACTGGCCCGACAGCCGGGTCGACGACTGTTACGCCCGGCTGCTGGCCAACCTGGCCGCCGAACCCATTCCCCTGCCGCTGCTCAGCCAGCACCTGCCGCTGCAATACCGCAAGGTGCGCCAGGGCACGCTGTCGCCCCGGGTTCACGACCTCATTCTCGATCAGGTGCAGGAGGTGCTGCGCCAATACGCAGCGGCCTGCAGCGCCGTCCCCGCCAGCCACTCCCGGCTGACCCAGGTTGTATAAGGAGTTGTAGAGATGATCCTTGGTTATCCAGAAGAGACGCTGCGGTCGGCCAACGGCCTGGCCACCGCCCGTGAAATTCGCCAGCAACCCGCCACCTGGCGGGAGACCCTCACCATGGTGGAAGAGTGCCGCGCCACCATAGAGCGCTTCCTGCTGCCCCTGCTGTCGCGGGGCAACCTGCGGGTGATCCTGACCGGAGCCGGCACCTCCGCCTTTGCCGGCCGCGCCCTCGCCCCCTATCTCAGTGCCCGCCTCAACGGCCGTTTCGAGGCGATCGCCACCACCGACATCGTCACCGATCCGGGCGAATACCTGGCACAGGACTGCCCGACTCTGCTCATCTCCTTCGCCCGCTCCGGCAACAGCCCGGAGAGCGTAGCGGCGGTCGAGCTGGCCAGCCAGCTGCTGAGCGAGTGCCACCACCTGGTGCTGACCTGCAACGGCGAGGGGGAGCTCTATCGCCGCTGCCAGAAGGATGCCCGCTCCCTGGCGCTGCTGATGCCGCCCCAGACCCACGACCGCAGCTTTGCCATGACCAGCAGCCTGACCAGCATGATGCTGAGCTGCCTGGCGGTGTTCCTGCCGCGCCAGTTCAACCCGATCGCCAGCCAGCCGCTCATCGCGCTGGGGGACGCCATCCTGCCCCAGGCCGAGCTGAAGGTGCCCGAGTGGGATAAACCGCTGCCGGAGCGGGTCATCTACCTTGGCAGCGGCAGCCTGCAGGGGGTGGCCCAAGAGGCGGCCCTCAAGCTGCTGGAGCTCACCGCCGGCCAGGTGATGGCCATGCACGACTCCCCCACCGGCTTTCGCCACGGGCCCAAGTCGGCCATCAATCGGCAGACCCTGATCGTGCTGATGGTGTCCAACGATCCCTATACCCGCCAGTACGACCTGGACCTGCTCGGCGAGCTGCGCCAGGACGGCCATGCCGCCCGGGTGGTCGCCCTGGCCGACCGGCCGGATCCGCTCATCAGCGCCGGCGAACACATCTATCTGCCCACCCCCCTCAACGGTGACGACGCCGAGCTGGCGCTCTGCTACCTGCTCTACGCCCAGTACTACGCCTTCCACACCGCGCTGGTGCTGGGCATCACCCCGGACAATCCCTGCCCGAGCGGGCGGGTCAACCGGGTCGTGCAGGGGGTCAACATCTATCCGTTCAACCAGCAAGGAGGCGTCTGATGCCGAACATAGTGCTGAGCCGTATCGACGAGCGCCTGATCCACGGTCAGGTCGGCGTGCAATGGGTCGGCTTCGCCGGCGCCAATCTGGTGCTGGTGGCCAACGACGAAGTCGCAGAGGACCCCATCCAGCAGAACCTGATGGAGATGGTGCTGGCGGAGGGCATCGCAGTGCGCTTCTGGCCGCTGCAGAAGGTGATCGACAACATCGGCAAGGCCGCCGATCGCCAGAAGATCCTGCTGGTGTGCAAGAGTCCGGCGGACTTTCGCACCCTGGTGGAGGGCGGGGTGCCCATCCCCCGCATCAACGTCGGCAACATGCACTACGCCGACGGCAAGCGTCAGATCCACAAGACGGTATCGGTGGACGAGTCGGACATAGCGGCGTTTCGCGCCCTGCAGGACGCCCACGTCGCCTGCTTTGTCCAGGGGGTGCCGACCGAACCGGCACAGGACATTTTCAACCTCATCTGATTAAGGACAATTGTGATGGAAATCAGTTTGTTGCAAGGGCTCTTGCTGGGCATGCTGGCGTTCTTCGCCGGGCTTGACCTGTTCAACGGCCTGACCCACTTCCACCGGCCCGTGGTACTGGGCCCGCTGGTGGGCCTGATCCTCGGCGACCTGCCCACCGGCATTCTGGTCGGCGGCACCCTGGAGCTGGTCTGGATGGGGCTGGCCCCGCTGGCGGGGGCGCAGCCGCCCAACGTCATCATCGGCACCATAGTCGGCGCCACCTTCGCCATCACCACCGGGGTCAAGCCGGATGTGGCGGTCGGGGTCGCGGTGCCGTTCGCGGTGGCGGTTCAGATGGGGATCACCTTCCTCTTCTCGGTGATGTCGGGGGTCATGTCCCGCTGTGACCGGATGGCGGAACAGGGGGATGTGCGCGGCATCGAGCGGGTCAACTACCTGGCGCTGCTGGCACTCGGCTCCTTCTACTTCCTGTGTGCCTTCCTGCCCACCTACTTCGGGGCCGAACACGCCAAGACCGCCATCGACGTGCTGCCCGCCCGTCTCATCGACGGCCTCGGCGTCGCCGGCGGCATCATGCCCGCCATCGGCTTCGCCGTGCTGCTCAAGATCATGATGAAGAACGTCTACATCCCCTACTTCATCCTCGGTTTCGTCGCCGCCGCCTGGCTCAAGCTGCCGGTGCTGGCCATCGCCGCGGCCGCCCTGGCCATGGCTCTGATCGATTTCATGCGCAAGGACCCGGCGCCGCAAGCCCGCCCCACCCAGGAGGAAACTGAAGATGGCATCTAACAACACCGCCACCCGGCTGGCCCAGGCGGCCAAGCCGCAACCGACCCGCACCGTCTCCGACGACGTCTACGAAGATCAGCAACTGGGGGCCGAGCTGACCCGCCAGGACATCAACCGCTTCGCCTGGCGCTCCCTGCTGCTGCAGGCCTCCTTCAACTACGAGCGGATGCAGGCCTCCGGCTGGCTCTACGGCCTGCTGCCGGCCCTGCAGAAGATCCACAGCAACCCCAAGGATCTCTCCCGGGCGATGAAGGGGCATATGGGTTTCTTCAATACCCACCCCTTCCTGGTCACCTTCGTGATGGGGATCGTGCTGGCGATGGAGCGCTCCAAGCAGAACGTCAACAGCATCCAGAGCACCAAGATCGCGGTCGGTGCCCCGCTCGGCGGGATCGGCGATGCCATGTTCTGGCTCACCCTGCTGCCCATCTGCGGCGGCATCGGCGCCGACCTGGCCCTGCAGGGTTCCATCATGGGAGCTGTGGTCTTCTTCCTGCTGTTCAACCTGGTGCACTTCGGCCTGCGCTTCGGGCTGGCGCACTACGCCTACCGCATGGGGGTGGCCGCCATTCCGCTCATCAAGGCCAACACCCGCAAGGTGGGCCATGCCGCCTCCATCGTCGGCATGACGGTGATCGGCGCCCTGGTCGCCACCTATGTGCGACTCGGCACCACCCTGGAGATCACCGCCGGCGATGCGGTGGTGAAGCTGCAGGCGGACGTGCTCGACAAGCTGATGCCCGCCTTCCTGCCGCTGCTCTACACCCTGGCCATGTATGGGCTGATCCGCCGCGGCTGGAGTCCGCTGCGCCTCATCGTCATCACGGTCGTGCTCGGCATCGTCGGCAAGTTTGCAGGCTTCCTCTAATCCGGTGCCGGCACCAGGCCGGCCCTTTGCTGTAAAGGAACAGATTATGTTGGGCATCATCATTTGCGGACACGGCGGCTTCGCCAGCGGCATGGAACAGGCCATGCTGCAGATCCTCGGCGAGCAGGAGGCGGTGGTCGCCATCGACTTTCCCGAGTCCTCCACCACGGCCCTGCTGCAGGATCAGTGCGAAACCGCCCTGACTCAGGTGGAACGAGGGGATGGGGTGGTCTTTCTGACCGACCTGCTGGGGGGAACCCCGTTTCGGGTCGCCTCCACCCTGGCGCTGCGCCAGCCTGGGCGGGAGGTGGTCACCGGCACCAATCTGCAGCTGCTGCTGGAGATGGTGATGGAGCGCGGCGAGCTGACCCCGTCCCAGTTTCGCGAACAGGCGCTGTGCTGCGGTCATCGCGGCCTCACCAGCCTGGTGGACGAGCTGGCGCGCGAGCGGGCCGAGACCCTGGCCGAGGAGGGGATCTAGATGGCAGAGCGGATCCGCGCCCGCCGCCTGCTGACCGAGCAGGGCTGGCTGACACACCAGGTACTGACCCATGAGGGGGGCGTCATCACCGCCATCGACCCCATCCCGGCCGACGACCCGGTGCGGGAGGTCGAGCTGCTGGTACCTGCCCTCATCGATGGCCACGTCCACGGCGGGGCCGGCGTCGACGTGATGGACGAGGCGGCCGACGCCCTGGCCCGCCTCTCCCTTGCCAAGGCGGCAGAAGGGGTGGGCGCCTTCCTCGCCACCACGGTCACCGCCCCGCTGCCCGCCATCCTCAGCACCCTGGGTCGCATCGCCGATGCCATGGCCAGTCCCCTGCCGGGTGCACAGCTGCTCGGCAGCTATCTGGAGGGGCCCTACTTCACCCCGGACAACAAGGGCGCCCATGACCCGGCCCTGTTCCGGGAGCTGGATCTGGCGGAGCTCGATCGGCTGCAACAGGTGGCGCGAGGCACCCTGAAGGTGGTAGCCCTCGCCCCCGAGAAGGCCGGAGCGCTGGCCGCCATCCGTCATTTCAAGCAGGCCGGCATCCGGGTGATGCTGGGTCACTCCGCCGCCGACCATGACACCACCATGGCGGCGCTGGCGGCGGGGGCCTCCGGGCTGGTGCACTGCTTCAACGGCATGCGCGGCCTGCACCACCGGGAACCCGGCATGGTCGGCGCCGGGCTGGTGCACCCCGATGCCTGGCTGGAGCTCATCGCCGACGGCCACCACGTCCACCCTAGCGTGCTCAGACTCTGTCACTGCTGCGCCAGGGATCGCCTGCTGCTCATCACGGATGCCATGCGCGCCGCCGGCATGCCGGACGGTCACTACCTGCTCGGCGACTACCGGGTGGAGATGAAGGACAGCGTGGTGCGCACCGACACCGGCGGCCTGGCGGGCAGCACCCTCACCCTGCTCGGCGCCGTGCGCAACATGGTGCAGCTGGCCGGCGTGCCACTGGAGGAGGCCATCCGCATGGCTTCGCTGGCACCGGCCAAGATGCTGGGGATGGCACATCGCCTCGGCTCGCTGGCCGTCGGCAAGCAGGCCAACCTGCTCGCCCTGAGCGCGGAACTCAATCAACAACATATCTGGGTGGCCGGCCGGGAGATCCTCCCCGCCTCTGCCCCGCTCTCTTTCCCTGAAGCTGGTGCCCGCCAGGGTGCCAAGGAGTCCTCATGTATCTGATCTCGTCCCACGAAATGCTTAAAGATGCCCAGCGCCGCGGCTATGCGGTGCCCGCCTTCAACATCCACAACCTGGAGACCGTCGAGGTGGTGGCCCGCACCGCCGCCAAGCTGAACTCCCCGGTGATCCTGGCGGCCACGCCGGGCACCTACCGCCACGCGGGGGTCGAGTACCTGGTCTCCATCTGCACCTCGGCCGCCCATCAATACCGCATCCCGCTGGTACTGCATCTGGACCACCACGAGGACGAGCAGGATATCCACTCCAAGGTCGAGGCCGGCATCCACTCCGCCATGATCGACGCCTCCCACCTGCCGTTCGAGGAGAACGTCGCCAAGGTGCAGCGGGTCGTCACCTTCTGCCACCGCATGGGGGCGAGCGTGGAGGCCGAGCTGGGCCAGCTCGGCGGCCAGGAGGATGACCTCATCGTGGACGCCGCCAACGCCCATCTGACCGACCCGGACAAGGCGGCCGAGTTCGTGGCGCGCACCGGCATCGACTCCCTGGCCGTCGCTATCGGTACGGCCCACGGCCTCTACAAGGAGGAGCCGCGCCTAGACTTCGAGCGCCTCGCCGCCATCCGGGCCAGGGTAGCGGTGCCGCTGGTGCTGCACGGCGCCTCCGGCATTCCCGACCGTGACGTGCGCCACTGCATCGAGCTCGGGGTGTGCAAGGTCAACGTGGCCACCGAGCTCAAGATCGCCTTCTCCGACGCCATGAAGGCGTTCCTGGCCTCCCACCCCGACGCCAGCGACCCGCGCCAGTATCTGGTGCCCGCCATGGCCGCCATGGAGGAGGTGGTCGCCGCCAAGATCCGCATGTGCATGAGCGACGGCAAGCTGTAATCCCCGAGCCGGGCCCGCTGCGGCGGGCCTGCCTCCATCCCGGTATCACAGGCGAGGTTCTGCCGACTCACTCCTCACTCACATCAACACATGGAGACAACCATGCACGCACGTACCGCCATGACGCTGCTGCTCATGCTGACCCCCTTCGCCCAGGCCGAAACGCTGTCGCTGGAGGGTGACCAGTACCGTATCAAGGTCGAAACCGATGCCGGCAAGTTCCGGGAACTGACCTTCACCAATACCGCCAACGGCGATCTCATTCGCTCTGACAACCTGTTCGATATCAAGGGGACGGATGATCGGCTGACCCCCTCCGCCGATTTCAAGGTCACCGCATTCACCAAGAGCGGTGATCGGATCGAGATGGCGTTGGAAAATGCCGACTTCGTGGTCAAGAGCGCCATCCGGCTGGGCCGGGACAAGCGCTACGCCAGCATCGACTTTGCCCTCGACACCCTCAAGAACGGCAAAAAGATCAACGGCTTCTCCATGCTTCCCTTCCACTCCCAGGCGCCGTTTGTCTATGGCGCCATCAACAGCTCGCCCATCGTCAGCGACAGCTTCTTCATTACCCCCCAGAATCCGCTGGTCAATACCCGGGCCTACGAGGGTGGCGTCAGCCAGCTGATCCCGCTCAAGCTGCCGCTCGCCGAGGGCAAGCTGCTCAGCTACCGCACCTATGTCGGCACCTTTGGCGAGGGTCAGCTAAGGCGCGACTTCAACCGCTTCCTCAACGAGGCCCGCGATCGCCCCTACGCCCCCTACCTGCATTACAACTCCTGGCTCGACATCGGCTTCTTCAATCCCTACACGGAGACCGAAGCACTCAAGCGCATCGATCAGTTCGGCGAGGCGCTGATCAGCCGGCGCGGCGTGCCCATGAACGGCTTTCTGTTTGACGACGGCTGGGACGATCGACTGGGCAACTGGGGTTTCAGCAAGGATTTCCCCAACGGCTTCAGTAAGCTCAAGCGTGCGGCCGAACGCTACCATGCCCAGCTCGGGATCTGGCTCTCCCCCTGGGGTGGCTACAACAAGCCAAGGGATGAGCGGGTCTCCCATGCCGCCGAGTTCGGCTACGAGCTGAGCGATGGCAAGTTCGCCCTCTCCGGCCCGGTCTACTACCAGAACTTCCACCAGAAGGTGATGTCGCTCATCAAGGATCAGGGGGTCACCCACTTCAAGTTCGACGGGACCGGCAACGCGGACAAGCTGATCGAGGGGAGCCGCTTCACCAGCGACTTCGATGCCGCCATCCACCTGATTGCGGATGCGCGGGCCGCCAATCCGAAGGTGTTCATCAACCTGACCACCGGCACCACCGCCTCCCCTGCCTGGCTATTCTTTGCCGATTCGATCTGGCGCGGCGGCGATGACATCAACTTCTACGGACCCGGCTCCAGGGTGCAGCAGTGGATCACCTACCGGGATGCCGAGACCTATCGCTCCATCGTCAAGAACGGCCCCCTGTTCCCGCTCAACTCCCTGATGCTGCACGGGCTGGTCTATGCCAAACAGGCCAAGCATCTGGATCGGCAGTCACCGCAGGATTTCGCCGATCAGGCCTGGAGCTACTTCGCCACCGGCACCCAGTTGCAGGAGCTCTATCTCACGCCGGAACTGCTGAGCGGCCAGAACTGGGACCTGCTGGCCAAGGCGGCGCTCTGGTCACAGCAGAACCAGGCCGTGCTGTTCGACAGCCACTGGATCGGCGGCGACCCCACCCTGCTGGCGGTATACGGCTGGGCGGCCTGGAGTCCGAGCCGCGCCTTCATCACCCTGCGCAACCCCTCCAGCCAGCCGCAGACATTCCTGCTGGAGCCTCAGCGCCAGCTGGAGATCCCGGCGGGCGAGGCCACCCGCTTCACGGTACAGCCGCGCTACGGCAGCAATGCCAGCGTGCCGGCCACCCTCGATGCCCCCCGCCTCATCACCCTGGCGCCGCTCGAGCTCATCACCCTGGAGCTGACACCGGCGGGAGCCAAACCCGCGGCTGCGGAAAAATCCTGACCCAGACCAAGTTTGACCTGACAAAAAGGGACGCCGTGGCGTCCCTTTTTCTTCGTGCCGCGGGGCTCAGCCCCTGCCGACAGCTCAGATCCCCTGACGGGCTTCCTGCATCAGCAAGCGCATGTCGCTGACCGCCTTGGCCAGGCCATCGAAGGCGGCGCGGCCGATGATGGCGTGGCCGATATTGAGCTCATAGAGCTCGGGAATGGCGGCGATGGCCTTGACGTTGTGGTAGTGCAGGCCGTGGCCGGCATTGACCTTCAAGCCCTTGCCGGCAGCGTAGGAGGCACCGGCGGCAATGCGCTTGAACTCGGCGTTGCGCTCGGCATCCGTGGTGGCATCGGCGTAACGGCCGGTGTGGATCTCGATGAAGGGAGCACCGCTCTCGGCGGCGGCATCGATCTGCAGCGGATCCGCATCGATGAAGAGGGATACCTGAGCGCCGACAGCAGAGAGGCGGGCCACCGCATCGGTCACCTTGTCCAGCTGGCCGGCCACGTCCAGACCACCCTCGGTGGTCACCTCGGTGCGCTTCTCCGGCACCAGGCAGACGAAGTGGGGCTGGATGCGGCAGGCGATGCCGATCATCTCTTCGGTCACCGCCATCTCCAGGTTCATTCTGGTCTGGATGGTCTGGCGCAGGATCTCCACGTCGCGGTCGGTGATGTGGCGGCGATCTTCGCGCAGGTGCACAGTGATGCCATCGGCACCGGCCTGCTCGGCCACGAAGGCGGCCTGTACCGGATCCGGGTACTGGGTGCCGCGGGCGTTGCGCAGGGTGGCGATGTGATCGATGTTCACACCCAGATAGATTTCACTCATTGAGGACTCCTTGAAACTCTTCATCTGTTGACTGCGCGGCTACCGCGCGGATATCCGTATATCAGCTTGTAGGTTCGATTAGCGCAGCGTAATCGGACCTAGGTAACATTCTTGCCATGTCGGGTAACACCGCAGGGGGTTAACCCAGGCTATTGCGGCGTTTTAAAAACAGCTCCCGGCTCTTCAACTGGCGCCGCCCCAGATAGGGCTGCAGCGCCAGCCGGCTGAAACGCTTGGCCGCCTGCAGCAGGGGCGGACTGTCGAAGCGCCCCTCGGCAAAGGCCAGCAGGTGCGCGCCGAGAAACAGGGTACGGGGATCCGGCGCCCGCTCGCAAGCGACAAAGCCCAATTCACGCTCGAAGCCGTACAGCAACTCGGGCTGGATCGGCGACTCGTCGTCGGCGGCATATTCGAAGTCCACCGCGTAGCCGAGCGCCTGCAGCAGCAGGAATTCGAAGCGGCGCAGGGGCAGCTCCGGTGTCTCGCCATCGGCCAGCGCCATGATGGCGCGGGCATAGGCGTCAAACACTTCGGGGAACGGGGTGTGGGCTTCCAGCAGGTAGTAGACCAGCTCGTTGAGATAGAGGCCGTAGAAGAGGCGATCGCCACCGAGCCGCAGGGAGTGATCCGGGCACTCGACCTGGGTGAGATTCTTGAGATCGCCCTTGCCGCGCCAGGCGATGGTGAGCAAGGTGAAGGGTTGCAACAGCCCCTTCAGAGGCGAGCGTGGCCCGCGAGAACCGCGAGCCACCAGAGTAAAACGGCCACTATCCTGGGTGAAAACCTCGACCAGCTGGCTGGTCTCCCGATAGGGCCGACTGTGGATGACGAAAGCCGGGGTCAGCAATCAGTCGTCACCGTAGCCGAGACTGCGCAGGGCGCGCTCGTCGTCAGCCCAACCGGATTTGACCTTGACCCACAGCTCCAGGTGCACCTTGTTCTGGAACAGCCGCTCCATGTCGAGGCGCGCCTCGGTGCCGATGGTCTTGATCTTCTCGCCCTTGTTGCCGATGACCATCTTCTTCTGGCCGTCGCGCTCCACCAGGATCAGGCCATGGATGTGGTAGAGGCCGTTCTCTTCCACCTTGAAGCGCTCGATCTCCACCGTCACCGAGTAGGGCAGCTCCTCACCGGTGAAGCGCATCAGCTTCTCGCGGATGATCTCGGAGGCCATGAAGCGGGAGGAGCGGTCGGTCACGTAGTCTTCCGGGAAGAAGTGGACGTTTTCCGGCAGCAGATCCTTGGCCCACTCGCGGATCTTCTCCACGTTGGTGCCCTTCTCGGCACTGATGGGCAGGATGTGGGCGAAGTTCATCTGCTGACCCAACCACTCGAGGTGCGGCAGCAGATCCTCTTTCTCTTTGACGTTGTCGATCTTGTTGACCGCCAGCACCACCGGGCACTTGAGGTGGCGCAGCTTGCCCAGCACCATCTCGTCGTCCTTGGTCCAGTGAGTCCCGTCGACCATGAACACCACCATGGCCACGTCCCCCAGCGAACTGGTGGCGGCGCGGTTCATCAGACGGTTGATGGCCCGTTTCTCTTCGATGTGCAGACCCGGTGTATCGACATAGATGGTCTGGTAGTTCTCCTCGGTGTCGATCCCCAGAATCCGGTGACGGGTGGTCTGGGGCTTCTTCGAGGTGATGCTGACCTTCTGGCCAAGCAGCTTGTTGAGCAGGGTGGACTTGCCCACGTTGGGGCGGCCCACGATGGCGACAAAGCCGCAATAAGTGGTATCTGTCATGACAGTTTTTCCAATGCTTGCTGCGCTGCGGCCTGTTCGGCCTTGCGACGGCTGGTGCCGACCCCGACCAGCGGACCATCCAGGCCTTCCACGTCACACTGGACGGTGAACTCCTGGTTGTGGGCTTCGCCCTTGACGTTGGTCACTGTGTAGGTCGGCAGGGATTTGCGGCTTCCCTGCAGAATTTCTTGCAGACGGGTCTTGGGATCCTTCTGCTCTATGCCCGGCTTGATCTCGTCCAGGCGGCTGGCGTACCAGCCCAGCAGCAGCGTCCGTACCGTCTCAAGATTGGTATCCAGATAGACGGCACCGATCACCGCCTCGACCGTGTCGGCCAGAATGGATTCACGGCGAAAACCGCCGCTTTTCAGCTCGCCCGGCCCCAGGATCAGGTGATCCCCGAGGTCAAACTCCCGGCCCAGTTCGGCCAGGGTCTTCTCGCGCACCAGGGTGGCGCGCATGCGGCTGAGATCCCCTTCCGCCGCCTGCGGGAAGCGGTGGAAGAGATCATCAGCAATCACCAGACTCAAAATGGAGTCACCCAGGAATTCCAGTCGTTCGTTGTGACGGGAACCGGCGCTGCGGTGAGTCAGCGCCCGGGTCAGCAGTTCTTGATCCTGAAAGACATGCCCGAGACGAGACTGCAGTCTGTTCATCTTGATATTCATTTACTTGATTCCGCCAATGCGGTTGAAGCGCACCCCTGTCGGTACCCAGCTTGGCAGCAGGGAGCCTTCTTCGCGCTCGAATTCAAAACTTATCCAGATAGCGACCGCCTTGCCGACCAGGTTCTGCTCGGGCACGAAGCCCCAGAAACGACTGTCGGTACTGTTGTCACGGTTGTCACCCATCACGAAGTACTGGCCTTCCGGCACCACCCATTCGTCTGGGTAGGTGCCGGGCTGGCGGTAGTAACGGCCGACCATATCGGGCATCAGCGGGTTGCGCAGGGTCTCGTGAGACACCTCGCCCAGCTGCTCGGTATAGCGGTCAAGCGGGATCCCCATCTGGGTAAATTCACCCCTTTGTTCAAACTTGACGTCGAGCTTCTGGAAGCCCGGGCACGTTTTCCCTTCCTGCTCATCGCACTTGGGCCGGATCATCAGCTCCTTGTTGCGATAGATGACCCGATCCCCCGGCATGCCGACCACCCGCTTGATGTAGTCCACCCGGGTATCCAGCGGATACTTGAACACCACCACATCGCCGCGCTTGGGCTCACCGGTCTCGAGGAACTTGGTGTTGGTCACCGGATCCTTGAGGCCATAGGCAAACTTCTCCACCAGGATGAAGTCGCCCACCAGCAGGGTGGGCATCATGGAGCCCGACGGGATCTGGAACGGTTCAAAGATGAACGAACGCAGGATCAATACCAGCGTGATGACCGGGAATACCCCGGCGGTCTGTTCGATCCAGACCGGCACCGGCGCCACCTTGGCCAGGGTTTTCTCGTCCAGATGGGCGCCGCCGTGGGCACGGGCCACGGCAATCTTGGCGGCCCGCTGCTTGGACCAGATCATCTTGTCCAGACACCAGATAACACCGGTGATCGCGCAGACCACCACCAGGATCAGGGAAAACGTGCTTGCCATCTATTAGTCCTTTCCGACGTGGAGAATTGCGAGGAAAGCTTCCTGCGGCACGTCGACACGGCCCAGAGACTTCATCCGCTTCTTACCTTCTTTCTGCTTGTTCAGCAGCTTCTTCTTCCGGCTCACGTCACCGCCGTAACACTTGGCGGTCACGTCCTTGCGCAGCGCCTTGACGGTACTGCGGGCGATGATCTGGTTGCCGATGGCAGCCTGGATGGCGATATCGAACATCTGGCGCGGGATCAGCTCGCGCATCTTCTCCACCACCTGGCGACCGCGGTACTGGGCGTTCTCCTTGTGGGTGATGATGGCCAGGGCGTCGACCCGCTCACCGTTGATCATGATGTCCAGACGGACCATGTCGGAGGTCTCGAAGCGCTTGAAGCCGTAGTCCAGGGAGGCATAGCCACGGCTGGTGGACTTCAGGCGGTCGAAGAAGTCGAGCACCACTTCCGCCATCGGGATCTCGTAGGTCAACGCCACCTGCTTGCCGTGGTAGACCATGTTGGTCTGCACGCCGCGCTTCTCGATACAGAGGGTGATCACGTTGCCCATGTACTCCTGCGGCAGCAGGATGTGACACTCGGCGATCGGCTCACGCATCTCCTTGATGCTGGTGATGGCGGGCATCTGGGCCGGGCTGTCGATGTGGATGGTGGTACCGTCGGTCAGCTCGATCTCGTAGACCACGGTCGGTGCCGTGGTGATCAGATCCAGATCGTATTCACGCTCCAGCCGCTCCTGGATGATCTCCATGTGCAGCATGCCGAGGAAACCGCAACGGAAGCCGAAGCCCAGCGCGGTGGAACTCTCCGGTTCGAAGAACAGGGAAGCATCGTTCAGGGAGAGCTTGTCGAGGGCGTCGCGGAACGACTCGTAGTCATCGCTGGAGATGGGGAACAGGCCCGCATACACCTGCGGTTTCACCTTCTTGAAGCCAGCCAGCGCCTTCTCGGCACCGTTCTTGGCCTGGGTCAGGGTATCGCCCACCGGCGCGCCGTGGATGTCCTTGATACCGCAGACAACCCAACCTACCTCGCCGCAACCCAGCCCCATGGTGTCCACCTGCTTGGGCGTGAAGATACCGATACGATCGACACCCCACACCTGACCGGTGCTCATCACCTTGATCTTGTCGTTCTTCTTGAGAGAACCGTTCTTGATCCGCACCAGCGACACCACGCCCAGATAGGAGTCGAACCAGGAGTCGATGATCAGCGCCTGCAGCGGCGCATCCGGATCACCTTCCGGCGCCGGGATCCGGGCCACGATCTCTTCCAGCACCAGGTCAACACCCAGGCCGGTCTTGGCGGAGCAGCGTACCGCATCGACCGCGTCGATGCCGACGATGTCTTCGATCTCTTCGGCAACCCGCTCCGGCTCGGCGGCCGGCAGGTCGATCTTGTTCAGCACTGGCACCACTTCCAGATCCATTTCCATGGCGGTATAGCAGTTGGCCAGAGTCTGTGCCTCAACCCCCTGGCCGGCATCCACCACCAGCAGCGCCCCTTCACAGGCCGCCAACGAGCGGGAGACCTCGTAGGAGAAATCCACGTGGCCAGGGGTGTCGATAAAGTTCAGCTGGTAGGTGTTACCGTCTTGTGCCTGGTAGTTCAGGGTCACACTCTGTGCTTTGATGGTAATGCCGCGCTCGCGCTCCAGGTCCATGGAGTCAAGCACCTGAGCCTGCATCTCGCGGTCGGACAGGCCGCCACAAGTCTGGATCAGACGGTCCGACAGGGTCGATTTACCGTGGTCGATGTGCGCAATAATCGAAAAGTTACGAATGTGTTTCATCGAGCAAGAATCACTCAAAATTAGGTTAGGGCCGGATATGGAGGCAGGATTTTACTGGATAACCCGGTCGACGGCCAATCTTTAGTCGACGAAGCACCAGAAATACAGGCCTGGACAGTGTCAGGAGAGGTGGCGGGTAGGCAGGACCACACCCAGCATGCGGGGACCATAAGCCCCCTGATCGAGCCGGTTTGAAAAGTAACGAACCAGTGAAAATCCGATAAGGCCGCCCAGCAGGCAACTGAGGATGGTGACCCCCTCCCCGGCCGACAGCAAGGGAGCCAGCCAGAGTTGCCCCAGCAGGGCTCCCGCCAGCAGACAGAACAGCGGCAGCACGTAGACCAGCGCAGCCCCCTGCAGAATGCTCGCCTGGGGGATACCGAGCCTCACTTGCTGGCCGACACTCACCTCGATGGTGAGCGCCACCCGCAGCCGCTGCGCCTGCAACGGAAACGCCTTGGCTACCGTGCCGGTGCCGCAGTTGGACTGTTGATGACAACCGCTGCAGGCGGAGCGTCGTTCGCACTCCACCCAGGCATGTTGTCCATCAATGGCCACTACGGTTGCCAGCTCTTCGCTCATTCCACTCACAAGACGGTTCCACATTAACTAGACAGAGATTGACCCAATCTGAACATGACTGTCTGGATTGGGCAAGCAACAGTGCATCGGCGACTACTGGACGGTCTCGTTGCGGGCCAGCGGTTGCACCGACTCGGCGATGCGTTTCGCGGTATCGGCCGGCACTTCCCCTACCACAGTGATCTCAACCCCCACGTCATTGACATAGCTCACCAGCGAGGTAGCCCCCTGGCGGATCAACTGCTGGCGCACCGCCTGCTTGGGATCGACCCGGGCAACGTAGACCGAGAGATCCACCAGTCCGTCGGAGAGCATCATGTAATCCACCGGCAGGCTGGTGGTCACCAGCTGATGCCGATCCCGCGAGAGCACCTTGAACCCCTCCGGCAACCAGGTCAGGTGCCAGTTCAGCTGTTGCTGCGGTGCCGGGTAGGCGTCTTCCAGTGCCAGTGCCTGAGGCAGCTTGCTGCCAGCCAGCTTCACCAGCCAGGGCGCCGGGGCAGGCAGCCTGTCCAGATCCACCCCCAGCACCTGTTCCACCAGATTGCCCTCCCGATCCACCATGTCCACCCGCACCAGCAGGTGGCTCTGCTCGTCGATCCAGAGCACGAAACCGTACTTGTCGGCCTCTTTGGGCACCAGCCGCACGACCTGAGCCACCAACCCGGCCGCCCGGCTACGACCGGCCAGCACGGGGTCATAGCTCTCCAGCACCCGTGGCAGCGGCATCCTGACCAGGCTCGCCCATACGCCGGGGAAGCGGGCGCCCTTGAGGGTGTAAGGTTCGTGGGTATTTTCGAAGAAGGTGTACTCATCCTGGCGCTGCAGATACTCGATGGTCTTGCCATCGAGATAGCTGAGGTGGGCCACCTCCTTGCCATCGATCACGCCATGGCTGAAGCGGATGGGTTCGAGGCGCCCCTGCCGGGCCTTGACCATGGACAATTCAAAATTCTGTTGCGAGACGGCACTCTGCATCTGCTGCAACAAGGCCTCGGCCGACTTGTCGTCGGCCGAGGCCTTGGCACTGATCAGCAGGAGAGAGGCCAGCAAAATACGGCTGGACTGGCGCACGTTCTGATCCCTAAATCCGTTATTCCTGAATCTGCTTGTCTTGCAGCAGACGCTGTTGCAACTGGTGGTCACGCAGGAAAGCATTGATGCGCTCGCGCTGCTCCTGCATCTGCTGCTCGCTCAGCCCTTGCTGACGGGCAGTGGCCCGGTTGCCATCCTGCGGGTAGTGCACGCTCACCGGTGAGGCACTGCCGCCAACGGGGATAGTGTTGAGTACCGGATTGGTTGGCAGACCATCCTGCCCCTGATACTGCTGCACCCCGAAGATGACGGCGGCAGCGACCGAGGCGGCGATGGCGTATTGCCCCACCTGCTGGCCAGCACGGCGCAGAAACGGCACGACCCTGGCGGTACCCGGCTGCGGTGCGGCAGGTTTGCTCTCCACCGGCTTGGGCGCCAGGATGGTGGGCTCATCTTCCAGCGCAGCCATGATGCTGTCGCTCAGATCCAGTTGCAGATTGACCGGCAGGTCCCCCCGCATGGCATCACCGATCAGGTGGTAACGAGACCAGGTGTCTTGCAGAGCCGGATCCGTTCCCAGCTCGTTCAGAACCTCAACATCGCTCAAGTCACCGTCCATCAGGGCCGAGAGTTGCTCTTTAGTTGCCATAAGTTAACCTGTCTTTCCCCAGTTAATTCTCGATCAGAGGTTGCAGCTTTTTATCGATTGCTTCCCTCGCCCGGAAGATGCGGGATCTCACCGTACCCACCGGACAATCCATGATTTCGGCAATCTCTTCGTAGCTCAGCCCTTCCAGTTCGCGAAGGGTGATAGCTGTCCTCAAGTCTTCCGGCAAAGCTTCTATGGCAGAAAACACGGTGCGCTTGATCTCGTCGGTCAGCGTCAGGTTTTCCGGGGTAGCCACCTCTTGCAAGGCTTCGCCACCGCCATAGTATTCTGCCTCTTCCGCCTCTACGTCACTGCTGGGCGGCCTGCGCCCTTGAGAGGTCAGATAATTTTTGGCCGTGTTCACGGCGATCCGGTACAACCAGGTGTAAAACGCGCTCTCGCCACGGAATGTCGGCAACGCACGGTAGGCTTTGATGAATGCCTCCTGCGCCACATCCGGTACATCGCCCGGGTTGTTGACATACCTGGCCACCAGGTTGACCACCTTGTGCTGGTATTTTTTTACCAACAGGTTGAATGCATTTTTATCGCCACGCTGGACCCGTTCAACCAGCTGTTCGTCCAGTAGATTCTGGTCGCTCATCAGAGCCGTAAAACCCCCATCAGGTTATCGTTTTTCTTTTCCGGCCCTTCCTAAGCGCACAAGTTCAGACAGGAGGAATCAGGGAAAGTTCGCTTGCATTGAAAAAAATGTGACGCAGGCTGCATCACCACCCTCGCTTGGGCTACCATGGTGCCAGTTCTTAATCCAGGCCAATGATACTTATGAAAGCAAGTGTTGAATACCTTTGCGACGTACTGATCATTGGCAGCGGTGCCGCCGGTTTGTCTCTCGCGTTGCGATTGGCAGACCAGGCCAAAGTCCTGGTTCTGAGCAAGGGGCCCATCAGTGAAGGGGCCACTTTCTATGCGCAAGGAGGCATCGCTGCCGTGTTCGACGAGACCGACAGCATCGAATCCCACGTGAGCGACACGCTCAACGCCGGGGCCGGGTTGTGTGACCCGGCCGTGGTGGAGTTCACCGCCCGCAACGCTCGCGAGTCCATCCAGTGGCTGATCAAGCAGGGGGTCCCCTTCGATCAGGAAGAGGACGCCGAGGGAGAATCCCACTATCACCTGACCCGCGAAGGGGGCCACAGCCATCGCCGCATCTTCCACGCGGCGGATGCCACCGGCAAGGCGGTACAGCTCACCCTGATCGATCAGGTGCGCGCTCACCCCAACATCCAGCTGATGGAACGCTTCAACGCGGTCGACCTCATCACCACCCGCAAGCTGGGTCTGCCGGGCAACCGGGTGCTCGGCGCCTATGTCTGGAACCGCAACGCCGAGCAGGTCGAAGTGATCCGCGCCCGTTTCGTGGCGCTGGCCACCGGTGGCGCCTCCAAGGTGTATCAGTACACCTCCAACCCGGACGTCAGCTCCGGTGACGGCATCGCCATGGCGTGGCGCGCCGGCTGCCGGGTGGCGAACCTGGAGTTCAACCAGTTCCACCCCACCAGCCTGTTCCACCCCGATGACCCCAACTTCCTGCTGACCGAAGCCCTGCGCGGCGAAGGGGCCTACCTGCGCCGTCCCGACGGCAGCCGCTTCATGCCGGAGTTTGACGAGCGGGCCGAGCTGGCGCCGCGGGACATAGTCGCCCGCGCCATCGACCACGAAATGAAGCGGCTCGGCGCCGACTGCATGTATCTGGACATCAGCCACAAGCCGGCCGATTTCATCATCAAGCACTTCCCGACCATTTATGAACGCTGCCTCGCGGTCGGCATCGACATCACCAAGGAGGCGATGCCCATCGTCCCAGCGGCGCACTACACCTGCGGCGGCGTGATGATCGACAACAACGGCCAGACCGACATCCCCGGCCTCTACGCCATCGGCGAGGTGACCTACACCGGGCTGCATGGCGCCAACCGGATGGCCTCCAACTCCCTGCTCGAATGCGTGGTCTATGCCCATCAGGCGGGGGCCGACATTCTGGCCAAGCTGCCGATGAGCGTGGAGCCGCCCCGTCTGCCGGTGTGGGACGAGAGCAAGGTGGAAGATTCGGACGAACTGGTGGTGATCCAGCACAACTGGCACGAGCTGCGCCTGATGATGTGGGACTACGTGGGGATAGTGCGTACCAACAAACGCCTGGCCCGGGCCAAGCGCCGCATCGACCTGCTCAAGCAGGAGGTGCAGGAGTACTACGCCCACTTCCGGGTCTCCAACAACCTGCTGGAGCTGCGCAACCTGCTGCAGGTGGCCGAACTCATCGTCAACTGCGCACTGCAACGCAAGGAGTCGCGCGGCCTGCACTACAACCTGGACTACCCGGACATGCAACCGGACTCCAAGCCGACCGTGCTGACGCCGGAGCGGGACTAACCCTTTCGCTTCGCAATGAGCCAGAGGGTCACGCGGCCTGCACTGCTGCAACCCGGACTACCCGGACATGCAACCGGACTCCAAGCCGACTGTGCTGACGCCGGAACGGGACTAACTCTGCAGCAAGCAACAAGCAGCAACATCCAGATGACCTCGCTCCGGCGGGGTCATCTGTTTTATGGGGAAGAGAGCTTAGCGGGTCGGCTGGGAGAAGTGGATGGCGCGGGCCAGCGTACGGTAATGAGCTGGCGACAGCGCATCGCTGAACAGCCAGAGCCGGATGGCGGGACGCTCCGCCGTCACCAGTTGCAGCCAGAGTACCCCGGGCCAGATGCGGCTGCCGGTCCCCAGCAGATAACGACGACCCTGCCAGGTGAGCCACTGCCCATCCCACTCCAGCACACCGCTCATCCGGCTGGCGCCAAGCCAGGCGTGCCACAACCCCAGCCCCCAGCAGGGCAGCAACAGAGCCCACTGCCAGCCGTGGATCAGGGCGGCCAGCGGCCACAGGATCAGCAGAAACAGCGACAACAGCAGCAGGCGCTGCTGCCTGGAGACGGTGACGGGCATCGACACCCGTACGGGCAGATCAGCGCTGGCGATCGTGGCGGGCCTGATTGCGCTCCAGGATCAGCGGGATCATGGCGGCAAACGCGGGGTCTTCCGGCACGCCGTGGCCCATGCTCCAGCGGAACAGCTCCGGATCCTCGCACTCCAGCAGGCGGATGAAGGTTTGCTGCTCCGCCTCGCTCAGACCGTCGAACTCGTGTTCGAAGAAAGGCATAAAGATCACATCCAGCTCGAGCATGCCACGGCGGCAGGCCCACTTCAGGCGGGATTTTTCAATTGGGCTCAACATGGAACTCTCCTTACAAAGACCCGGCGATGGTAACAGCTGGATTTTCCGGCTGACAAACATTCCTTACGTCTTTACCATGCAGGTCACATACTTTCTGTCTCTGGAATGCCATCGTGAGCCTGCCAACCCTTCCCGCCGAGCCAACCCTGTTCCCTCTGACCGATCTGGCCATCACCAGCCTGAGCGGCCAGGATCGCGCCAAATACCTGCAGGGTCAGGTCACCTGTGACGTCAACGCCTTGCAGCCGGGCCAGCACACCCTGGGTGGCCACTGCGATCCCAAGGGCAAGCTGTGGAGCGATTTTCGCCTGCTCTGCCTGAGCGATCGCCTGCTGATGCTGACCAAGCCGTCGGTGCTGGCCCGCCAGCTGCCCGAGCTCAAGAAGTTCGCCATCTTTGCCAAGGTCGAGATCAGCGAAAATCACGGCCAGGCGGTCGGCGTGGCCGGTCAGGGGACCGATGGCTGGATCGCAGGGCAATACGGCCTGCAGCAGAGTGGCCTCATCGAGGGTGGCATGGCGGTGCGAGTCGAGGCCGATCGCTGGCTGCTGGTCAGCGAACAGCCGCTGGCGCTGACCCTGCCAAGCGGCCCCGAGTCGCTCTGGTGGGGACTGGAGATCAAGGCCGGCATCCCCCATCTGGAGGCAGTGCATCAGGGTGAGTACATTCCCCAGATGCTCAACCTGCAGGCGCTCGATGGCATCAGCTTCACCAAGGGCTGCTACATGGGGCAGGAGACGGTGGCCCGCGCCAAGTATCGTGGCGCCAACAACCGCGCCCTGTTCGTGCTGAGCGGCACCGCCACTACGCCGGTTGCCAGCGGTGACACCCTGGAGATCCAGCTCGGTGACAACTGGCGCCGCAGCGGCATGGTACTCAACGCCTGGCAGCAGGATGGTGAGCTGTGGCTCACCGCCGTGCTGCCCAAGGACACCGAAGCCGACGCCCGCTTCCGGCTCAAGCAGGAAGAGGGCTCAAGCCTGAGCCTGCAGCCCCTCCCCTATCAGCTGACCGAGTAAGCGAAGAGCCCTGCTAGCGTGCCCGCGCCAGCAGGGCCTCCTTCAGCCAGCGCCCCGCCTGCCCGAGCGGGCGGGCGCGATGCCACTGCAGCTCCAGTGCCAGCTCCGGCTGGGTAATGAAGTCCGGCTTGAGCACCACCACCTCGCCCCGGGCCAACGGCCGGTGCAGCAGAAAATCGGGCACCGCCGCCCAGCCCAGCCCCAGTTTCACCAGCTCCAGGATCCCGAGATCCCCCTCCACCCACCACACCTGCGCCGACAGGCGAAAGCGATGGCGCTCCGTCCCCTCCCGTCGCCCTGTCACCAGCAGCTGGCGAGCCCCCTGCAGATCGCTCTCCCGCAGCGGCGCCTTGTGGGCCAGCGGATGTTCGGGGGAGACCACCAGCGGCATGGCGACGCCTCCCAGCGAGCGGGCCACGATCTCCTGCTGCGGGTGCTCCTTCTGATAGCTGATGCCGAGCTGGGCGCGGCCGCTGATCAGCATCTCGGTGAGATCCTCCATCAGCGGAAACAGCATCTCCAGCTCCACCGTCGGGTAGTGGGTGGCGAACTCCTCCAGCACGGCGCCGAGCCAGGGCAGGTGGGAGTCATCATCGATGGCCAGGGTCAGGCGCGACTCGACGCCGCTGGCCAGCTCGCCGGCGATGGCCTGCAAGCGGGCGCTCTGGGCCAGCAAGATACCGGCCTCCTGGCTGATGCGCACGCCCGCCTCGGTCAGCACAGGATAGCGCCCGCTGCGATCGAACAGCTCCAGCCCCAGATCTATCTCCAGATTGGCGATGGCGGTGCTGACTACCGACTGCGCCTTGCCCAGCTGGCGCGCGGCCGCCGAGAAGGAGCCTGCCTGCGCGGCGGCCAGCAATACCCTGAGTTGTTCCAGCGATGGATTCATCGTTCTGCTCCTGCAAATGCGGTCATCTATCTATTTTAGCGATGGATACCAACGTGAAACTATCAACAAATAGGGATAGATTGCCAACCAGTCAGTCAACATACCTGTTTAAAGAGAGGAATTTATGCGTACCCGCAACGACCGTATCCGCCATGCCATCGGCTTTGAAGTGATAGGTCTGCTCATCGCCGCCCCCCTGGCCAGCTGGGCCACAGGTATCGAGCTCAGCCACATGGGGCCGCTGGCCATCCTGTTCTCGGTGCTGGCCACCGTCTGGAACTATGTCTACAACATCGGCTTCGACAAGCTGCTGCTCAAGTACCAGGGTCACCCACACAAGACCTTGTGGCAGCGCGTGGTCCATGCGTTCGGCTTTGAAGGGGGCTTCATGGCGCTGACCCTGCCGGTCATCGCCTGGTGGCTGGATCTCGCCCTGCTGGCGGCACTGGCGCTCAACATCGGCTTCGTGACCTTCTATCTGGTCTACGCCTTCATCTACAACTGGAGCTATGACAAGGTGTACCCGATCCCGGGCCAGTGGCAGCAGAACGCACTGGGTTGAACGACGGCAAAAAACGGCAGGAAAAACGAGGCACCATCATGCAAGGGGCATGATGGTGCTGGGGGAGGACAAGCCCGGCGGGCCTGCCGCGGCGTTCAGGCTTGTGCCTTCAGCTCTTCGGTCGGGGCCTCTGCCTCGGCCGACTCCTGCGTCAGCATGGCCTCGATGTCGCTCTGGTACTGGGTCAGCAGTCGCTGGGCCGCGACCATGTCACCCTTGTGCAGGCGCTCGAACAGATGGTGCTGCACCACGCCGTTGAGATACTCCACCGTGACCGGTTGCTCGAGGGTATCCAGCAACTCCTCTTTTTCCAGCTCGGCATTGATTTCATCGGCACTGGTACGCAGCAGACCGGCCAGTTGCACCAACATACGGCGCTCACCTTCGCGCAACAGGCTCAACATGCGGTTTCTCTGCTGCTCATTCTGTTGGGTCATACATTTCCTTACGTCGAATGGGAACAAGCCCGCTCATTCTGCCTTGTCGCTCTGACAGCGTCTATCTCATGCCCCCCACTTATTTTCATGTCGCAGCCGCAAAGTGCGCCAGATGCTATTTGACCCGTCGCTAGGTATAGTAGCCACTGGTTTACGGGCGCCGAGCCGCCCCGATCGGACGAGATATTTCACCATGACCGACACCATTCTGGTGCTTTGCACCTGCCCGGATGAGGCCAGTGCCGACCTCATCTGCGCACAACTGCTGAACCAGCGGCTGGCGGCCTGCATCAACCAGCTGCCCGGCCTCACCTCCGTCTATCGCTGGCAGGGCCAGATCGAACGGGCCACGGAGATCCAGCTCATCATCAAGTCGCACGCCGCCCTGTTCGAGCCGCTGCGCCAGTGCATTCTTGCTCATCACCCCTATGAGGTGCCGGAGATCCTGGCGCTGCCCACAAGCCAGGGCCATCAGCCCTATCTCGACTGGATAAAACAGGAAACCTCATGACACCGTCTCGCCTGCTCTTTCCCCTGTTGTTGCTCTGTGCCCTGCTGGCCGGCCTGGGCTCACTGCCGGCCCGCGCCAGCAGCACGGATCTGCTGAGCGCCCTCGGCATCGAGGCCAGCGCCCAGCCCAAATTTCTGAAAGTGGACGAGGCGTTCGTCCTCGAGCGCGAACAGCAGGGCAATCGGCTGCTGCTGCGCCTGCGCATCGCCGACGACTACTACCTCTATCGCCACAGCTTCCGCTTCAAGGGGGAGAACCTCGCCTTCGAAGAGCCCGTGCTACCCGCCGGCACCGAGCATGAAGATGACTTCTTCGGCAAGACCCAGGTCTATTACCGGGAGCTGCAGATCCCCGTCACCCTGACCGAGGCCGGCCAGCAGGCCAGCTTCAAGATCAGCTATCAGGGCTGTACCGACGGCCTCTGCTACCCCCCCACCGACAAGCTGATCAGCATCCAGCCGCTCACCGCCCAGCAGAGCGAGCAACCTGACCAGCCCACACCGGCCAGCAGCCAGCAGGATCAGCTGGCGGCCGCCCTCGGCAGCCAGGGCTTCTGGCTCAGCGTCGCCGCCTTCTTCGCACTCGGGCTCGGCCTCGCCTTCACCCCCTGCGTCTTCCCCATGTATCCCATCCTGACCGGGATCATCGCCGGGGCCGGCCATCGCCTCTCCACTCGCCGCGCCTTCCTGCTCTCATTCGTCTACGTGCAGGGGATGGCGGTCACCTACACCCTGCTCGGGCTGGTGGTGGCCTCGGCAGGCTTGAAATTCCAGGCCGCGCTGCAGCATCCCTACGTCTTGATCGGCCTCTCGGTGATGTTCGTGCTGCTGGCCCTCTCCATGTTCGGGCTCTACACCCTGCAACTGCCAAGCAGCCTGCAGACCCGGCTGTCCGGCCTCTCCAACCGCCAGCAGGGCGGCTCCGTGCTCGGAGTCGGTATCATGGGGATGATCTCCGGCCTGGTCTGCTCCCCCTGCACCACGGCCCCGCTCTCAGGCGCCCTCATCTACGTGGCCCAGAGCGGCGATCTCTGGCTCGGCGGCGCGGCTCTCTACGCCCTGTCGCTCGGCATGGGGCTGCCACTGCTGCTGCTCGGCACCTCGGGCGGCAAGCTGCTGCCCAAGGCGGGCGCCTGGATGGACGTGATCAAGCAGCTGTTCGGGTTTGCGTTGCTGGCGGTGCCCATCCTGCTGCTCTCGAGGCTGTGGAGCGATCAGGTCACCACCCTGGCCTGGCTCGGCTGGGGGCTGCTGCTGTGCGGCTACCTCTATCATCACAACCAGCATCAGGGCCATTCGGTGGGGCGCAGCCTGCGCGGCTTCGTACTGCTGCTGGTCATGATCAGTGCCGTGGTGGTGGGCAAGGATCTGCTGCTGCCCCCCCAGGGGGCCAGCGTAGCCGCTCAGGCCGAGGCACCGGCCTTCATTCGCATCAAGACGCTGGACGATCTCAAGACCCAGCTGGCCGCCGCCCGCGGCAAGCCGGTGCTGCTCGATCTTTATGCCGACTGGTGTGTGGCCTGCAAGGAGTTCGAACACAAGACCTTCAGCGACCCCGCCGTGCGCGAGCGGTTCGGCCAGATGGTGCTGCTGCAGGCAGACGTCACCGCCAACGACGATGCCGATGTGGAGCTGCTCAATGGCCTCAACGTGCTGGGGCTGCCGACCCTCATCTTCTTCGATCGCACCGGCAACGAGGTAAGCGGCCAGCGGGTCACCGGCTTTATGGGGCCCACCGAATTTCTCGGTCAGCTGGACAAGCTGCGCTGAGGCCGGGTGGCCCGTGCAATCGTGCGGGCCCCCGGTTTGACCGCCATTTTTCCGGCAATCCCTTGTATATGATCGACAGCGTGGCAATATTTGCGCTTTCCCGTCTCGTTCGTCCGGAGTTTTGATGAAAAAGTGGTTCATCCCCCTGCTGGCCCTCTGGCTGTATGGCTGTTACGCAGGTCCAGGTGAAGAGGCAATCCGGACTCAGGTCACCGCCAAACTGCAGGCAGACACCGACGCCAATCTGTTCGAGATCAGTGACTTCGCCATCCTGGACAAGGAAGAGCGCATGGAGGGGGTCTATCTGGTCAAGGTGAGCTACCAGCTCCACTTCAAACAGGGGATGGAACAGCTGCAGGTGCTGCACGACGAGGATCTGGTCTATGACAGGGTCGGTCCCTTCCAGCAGGAGATGGGGCTGATGGAGCTGGAGCGCAAATACGGCGAGTTCGAGGCGGGCCAGGTGCTGCCGCAGCAGGCCGAAGTGTGGATGATGAAAACCGAGCAGGGTTGGCGTCTGGCCGAACCCGCCCACTGACACGCAACCGGCCAGAATACCCAGGCTGACTCAGGCCTGGGTATCCACCCTATCCCCCTCGCTAGCCGGCGTGCAGCCCATTCAACACACGGGATGGGCGGACGCTGATTGTTTGACTGCTCCAGCTAAATAGCAGTATCAATCCGGCCAACCACCACGCCGTGGCGCACCAGATCAGCCCCCCTTAGAACAGATCCTTGAAGCGGTACCAGAGCATGCCAAGCGCCAGCAGGGGCGAGCGCAGCGCCGGGCCGCCGGGGAAGGTCATGTGGGGTACGCTGCCAAACAGATCGAAACCCCGGCTCTCCCCCTTGATCGCCTCCGCCACCAGCTTGCCCGCCATGTGCGTGGCATTGAGACCATGGCCGGAATAGGCCTGGGCATAGAAGACGTTGGGCTGCTCCGGCAGACGGCCAATCTGGGGCAACCGGTTGGCCCCGATGCCTATCATGCCGCCCCACTGGAATTCGATGGCGGTATCCGCCAGCTCGGGAAACACCCGCAGCAGCTTGGGCAGCATGAAGGCCTTGATGTCGCGAGGATCCCTTCCTGAATAATTGCAGGCACCGCCAAACAGCAGCCGGCCGTCGGCGGAGAGGCGGTAGTAGTCGAGCGCCACGTTCTGATCGCACACCGCCATGTTCTGCGGCAGCAGGCGCTGGCGCAGCCGCTTCTCCAGCACCTCGGTGGCGAGGATGTAGGAGCCCGCCGGCAGCACCTTGCCCCCCAGCTCGGGGTTGAGGTCGTTGAGATAGGCGTTGCAGCCGATCACCAGGTAGTCGGCGCTGACCCGGCCGTGGGCCGTGGTGACCTGCAGCCGGTCGCCATAGTCGATGTGCACCACTCTGGACTGCTCAAACAGAGCCACACCCAGGCTGGCCGCCGCGCGCGCCTCACCCAGCGCCAGGTTGAGAGGGTGCAGATGGCCGGAGCCCATGTCGATCATGCCGCCGATGTAGCGATCCGAGCCCACCACACGGTGAATATCCTCCCGTGCCACCAGCTTCACCTCATGCCGGTAGCCGAGGCTCGCCAGGTGCGCCGCCTCCTCTGCAAACCCGGCCAGATGGCGCTGACGGGTGGCCAGATCGCAGTAGCCCCAGCGCAGGTCGCAGTCGATGTTGAAGCGCTCGATCCGCTCGCGCACCAGCTCGACCGCCTCCAGCCCCATCAGATCCAGCTCGCGCACGCCCTCTTCACCAATCCAGCGGGCGAACTGGCTGGTGTCGTGGCCGATACCGCGAATGAGCTGACCGCCGTTGCGCCCGGAGGCGCCCCAGCCGATGCGGTTGGCCTCCAGCAACACCACCTTGTAACCGGCTTCGGCCAGATTGATGGCAGTGTTGAGACCGGTGAAACCGCCGCCAATGATGCAGACCTCGGCATTCAGTTCGCCACTGAGCTCAGGCCACTGCTGATTGTCGTTGCGGGTAGCCGCGTAATAGGAGGCCACGTGCTCCTGATGGGGGTAGTGCTTTCCTGCCTGCATGCTCAGCATCCTGCCTTGATAGCGTTGCGTTTACTAAAATAAACGGCCTGTAATCGATAATACTCAGCCACCCGCCGCCAATCCAGCCCGCAGGGATCACAGAAATGCAAAAGGTGCCTCGAAAGACACCTTGCTCACGTCCGCTGGCGACCCCGCCATGCGGCAATGCAAAAGGCGCCCCGCAGGGCGCCTTTTCATGCAATCAAACTACCGTAACGAATTACAGTACGTCGATGGCGTTCAGGTCGGAGAAAGCCTTCTCCAGACGAGCGATCATGGTAGTCTGGCCGGCACGCAGCCATACACGCGGATCGTAGAACTTCTTGTTCGGCTTGTCGGCGCCTTCCGGGTTACCCAGCTGACCTTGCAGGTAGGCTTCGTTCTTCTTGTAGAAGCCCAGAATGCCTTCCCAGGTCGCCCACTGGGTGTCGGTGTCGATGTTCATCTTCACCACGCCGTAGGAGATGGACTCGCGGATCTCTTCCAGAGTGGAACCTGAACCACCGTGGAATACGAAGTCCAGAGACTTGGCAGGGATGCCGAACTTCTCGGAAACGTACTTCTGGGAAGCGTCCAGGATGGACGGGGTCAGCTTGACGTTACCCGGCTTGTAAACACCGTGTACGTTGCCGAAGGAGGCAGCGATGGTGAAACGCGGGCTGATCTTGGACAGACGCTCGTAGGCGTAGGCCACGTCTTCCGGCTGGGTGTACAGGGCGGACTGGTCCATGTGGCTGTTGTCGACGCCGTCTTCTTCGCCACCGGTGCAACCCAGTTCCAGCTCCAGAGTCATGTTCATCTTGGCCATGCGGGTCAGGTACTCGCAGCAGATGTCGATGTTCTCTTCCAGAGACTCTTCGGACAGGTCCAGCATGTGGGAGGAGAACAGCGGCTTGCCGGTTTCGGCAAAGTGCTTCTCGCCCGCGTCCAGCAGACCGTCGATCCACGGCAGCAGCTTCTTGGCGGCGTGGTCGGTGTGCAGGATGACCGGTACACCGTAAGCTTCGGCAACGGCGTGAACGTGCTTGGCACCGGAGATGGCACCGATGATGGCAGCTTGCTGGCCTTCCAGTTTCAGACCCTTACCGGCGGTGAACACGGCACCACCGTTGGAGAACTGAACGATAACCGGCGCTTTAACCTTGGCGGCAGCTTCCAGTACGGCGTTGACGGAGTCGGTACCGACGCAGTTGACGGCCGGCAGAGCGAAGCCGTTCTCTTTCGCGATGGCGAACACTTTCTGAACGTCATCACCAGTGATCACGCCGGGTTTTACGAAGTCGAAAATTTTCTTAGACATGTTTAATCGTCCTGTTCTCGTATGCCGTTAATAAAAAATGGGGGGTTCATCATGAACCGGCACAGCGGGCACATGATAAACGAAACGGGAGGCTTTTGCCCCCCGTCTCGGGTCAATTAGGCTTTGGCGCGCTGTTCCAGAATCGCAACAGCCGGCAGTACCTTGCCTTCCACGAACTCCAGGAAGGCGCCGCCGCCGGTGGAGATGTAGGAGACCTTGTCGGCGATGCCGAACTTGTCGATGGCAGCCAGAGTGTCACCACCGCCAGCGATGGAGAAGGCCGGAGAAGCAGCGATGGCTTCGGCGATCACCTTGGTACCTTCAGCGAACTGGTCGAACTCGAACACGCCGACCGGGCCGTTCCACAGGATGGTCTTGGCGTTCATGATGATGTCGGCCAGGGCCTTGGCAGAGTCAGGGCCGATGTCGAAGATCATGTCGCCGTCGGTCACGTCAGCGACGGACTTGATGGTGGCCGGGGTGGACTCGGAGAACTCGGCACCGACAACCACGTCGGTGGTCACCGGGATGTTGGTTTCGGCAGCCAGTTTCTTGGCGGTGTCGATCAAGTCGTGCTCGCACAGGGACTTGCCGACGTTGTGACCGGCAGCAGCGATGAAGGTGTTGGCGATGCCACCACCGACCACCAGCTGGTCAGCGATCTTGGAGAGGGATTCCAGTACGGTCAGCTTGGTGGAGACCTTGGAGCCGCCAACGATGGCAACCATCGGGCGCTCGGGCTTCAGCATGGCTTTGCCCAGGGCTTCCAGTTCACCCGCCAGCAGCGGACCGGCACAGGCGACCGGTGCGAACTGAGCCACACCGTAGGTGGAGCCTTCGGCGCGGTGAGCAGTACCGAACGCATCCATTACAAAGACGTCACACAGGGCGGCGTATTTTTTGGCCAGCTCTTCGGTGTTCTTCTTCTCGCCTTTGTTGAAGCGGCAGTTTTCCAGCACAACCAGCTCACCGGCGGCGACTTCTACGCCATCCAGGTAGTCTTTGGCCAGACGAACCGGGCAGGACAGTGCGTCTTTCAGATAGTTGACAACCGGAGCCAGGGAGAATTCTTCGTTGTATTCACCCTCGGTCGGACGACCCAGGTGGGAGGTGATCATCAGCTTGGCGCCCTTTTCCAGAGCCAGCTTGATGGTCGGCAGAGTCGCAACGATACGTGCATCGGAGGTGACCTTGCCGTCTTTTACCGGCACGTTCAGGTCAGCACGGATCAGAACGCGTTTGCCCGCCAGATCCAGGTCAGTCATCTTGATAACAGACATATTCAGTCCTCTATATTTTCAGGTAATGTTAAAAACAGTAACCTTGCGCCCGGTGCAGGCTCTCAGCCTGCGGCCATCATGGCCCGGGTGGTATCCAGCATGCGGTTGGCGAAGCCCCATTCGTTATCACACCACATCAACATCTTGACGAGGTTGGCATCGCTGACCCGGGTCTGGGTACCATCAATGATGCAGGAGTGAGCATCATGATTAAAGTCTACGGAGACCAGTGGCTCTTCCGTGTAATCCAGAATACCGCTTAATGTACCTCTGGATGCCCGTTGCAGGGCTTGATTTACGTCAGTAACCGTCACTTTTTTACGAACAGTAATACTGAGATCCATTGCCGTTACGTTGATGGTCGGTACCCGTACCGCGATCGCCTCGAACTTGCCGGCGAAGTGGGGGAGGATCCGCTCCAACCCCTTGGCCAGCTTGGTATCCACCGGGATGATGGACTGGCTGGCAGCGCGGGTTCGACGCAAGTCGCTGTGGTAGGCATCGATGACTTGCTGATCATGCATGGCCGAATGAATTGTCGTAATAGTACCACAATTTATCTCGAATTCTCGATGCAATGTTTCGATGACGGGGACCACACAGTTGGTGGTGCAGGAGGCGTTGGAGACGATCCGCTCGCGCCCCGTCAGCACCTGATGGTTGACCCCGTAGACGATGGTGGCGTCCACATCCGCCTCGGCCGGATGGGAGAACAACACCTTGCCCGCCCCCGCCGCCAGATGCAGCTCGGCATCGGCCCGCGAGCCGAACACCCCGGTACAGTCCAGCACCACATCCACCCCCAGCGCCCGCCACGGCAAGCGCGACGGATCCCGCTCGGCGAACAGGGAGATGAGATCCTCCCCCACCAGCATGCTGTTGCCGGCCAGCTGCACCGGATGGTGGAACCGACCGTGGCTGGTGTCGAAGCGGGTCAGGTGCACCATGGCTTCGGGGGCGGCCAGCTCGTTGATGGCCACTATCTTGATGTTCTTGTCGCGGCCGCTCTCGTAGAGGGCCCGCAGCACGTTGCGGCCGATCCGCCCGTACCCGTTGATGGCAATCTTGATCATGAAAACTCTGGGTCCTTAGCTGGGACAAAGGGACAAGCGGATGGCTGACTCACGACAGCAGGGCATCCTGAAATTCACCGCGGGCCAGCAGTGCCGCCCCGAATACCCCGGCGCTGTCCCCCAGGGCTGGAGCAATAATGGGGGTGGCGAAGCGGGGATTAAAGAGGAAGGGCAAAATAGTCTCCCGTCCCACGCTGTACAGGCTCTGCACGTTGCCGACCCCGCCGCCGATGACGATCACATCCGGATCCAGGATGTTGACCACGTTGGCCAGCGCCTGGCCAAACAGCAGATGCAGCCGGTCGATGGTGAGCTTGGCCACGTGGTCATGAGCCGTCGCCGCCGCTATCTTGGCCAGCGGGAGGTGACGTTTCGTCTTGGCCTCGTACCAGGCCTCCAGCGCCGGACCGCTGATGAAGGTCTCGACGCAGCCGCGCTTGCCGCAGTAGCACTCGGGGCCGTCGGGTGAGAGCACGTTGTGGCCCCACTCGCCGGCAATGCCGTGGTGACCGTTGAGGATGCGGCCGTTGATGACGATGCCGGAGCCCACTCCGGTGCCCATGATGATGCCGAACACAACCTTGGCATCAGGATGGTGCTGACGCACCGCCCCCAGATGGGTTTCCGCCAGCGCGAAGCAGTTAGCGTCGTTGGCGATGAGCACCGGCACGCCGAGCCGGCGCTCCAGATCTTCCTTGAACGGCTTGCCGTTGAGCTCGGTGGTGTTGCAGTTCTTCATCAGGCCGGTTTGCGGATCCCGCGCCCCCGGCGTCCCCATGCCGATGAGGGTCGGCCGCTGACCGATCTTGTCGGCACACTCTGCCACCAGTTTGGCGATCTGACCGATCATGTGGTCATAACCGCCGGCACGCTCGGTGGGAATGCGATGGCGCAGCAGCACCTCGTCCCCGTCCAGTACCACGCATTCGCACTTGGTACCACCAAGGTCGATACCCCAATCCAACAACCTGTTGCTCATCCTGCCTCCAGCCATGACCTTGGGGCGTCAGGCCCGGGTGCACGTTGCCGTCCCCGCCTGCAGTCGACCGCCCGCTACCGGGTTGCAGTGTAACCCGAGCTGCGGTCAGGATGCAGCCCCCGCCGCAGACAGCAAAACGGGGCCCGCAGGCCCCGTCGTTCACTGTACTGTCGGCGGTGTTCAGCGGCCGTGGTACTGGGCAGACAGCTCGTGTACCGCATTGACGAACACGCCCGCATGCTCCGGGTTCACATCCTGATGGATGCCGTGACCCAGGTTGAAGACGTGGCCGTTGCCGTGACCGAAGCCGGCCAGGATGGAGGCGACCTCTTCACGGATGCGGGCCGGGCTGGCGTAGAGCATGGAGGGGTCCATGTTGCCCTGCAGCGCCACCTTGTCGCCGACCCGGCGCTTGGCGTCGGCGATGTCGGTGGTCCAGTCCAGACCCAGCGCATCGCAACCGGTGGCGGCGATCTGCTCCAGCCACTGGCCACCGTTCTTGGTGAACAGGGTGACCGGCACGCGGCGACCGTCGTGCTCGCGAATGAGGCCATCGACGATCTTGTGCATGTACTGCAGGGAGAAGTCGCGGTAATCGCGCGGGGTGAGCACGCCGCCCCAGGTGTCGAACACCATGACCGCCTGGGCACCCGCCTTGATCTGGGCGTTGAGATAGCTAATCACGCTGTCGGCCAGCTTGTCGAGCAGCAGGTGCAGGGTTTGCGGCTCTGCATACATCATCTGCTTGATCTTGGTGAATGCCTTGGAGCTGCCCCCCTCCACCATGTAGGTGGCCAGGGTCCAGGGGCTGCCGGAGAAGCCGATGAGCGGCACTTCGCCCTTGAGCTCGCGGCGGATGGTGCGCACCGCGTTCATCACGTAGCCGAGTTCATCTTCCGGATCCGGCACTGGCAGCGCCTGCACGTCGGCCATGGAGGTGATCGGACGCTCGAAGCGCGGGCCTTCACCCTGCTCGAAGTAGAGACCCAGCCCCATGGCGTCGGGCACGGTGAGGATGTCGGAGAAGAGGATGGCGGCATCGAGCGGATAGCGGCGCAGCGGCTGCAGGGTGACTTCACAGGCCAGCTCGGCGTTGCGGCACAGGGACATGAAATCCCCCGCCTGGGCCCGCGTGGCCTTGTATTCCGGCAGATAGCGGCCAGCCTGGCGCATCATCCATACCGGGGTCATGTCCACTTCCTGGCGCAGCAGGGCACGCAGGTAACGATCGTTCTTCAGCTCTTTCATCCCAGTTCCTGAGTCATATCCAGCATAAAATGGCGGATATGATACCACTTTGTGCGCGGCGGGGGGCGGCTCAAACGCCTGCCGCCGCCGTTGGAGTGCAAAGATGTGAAGGGGCGCAAACAAGCGCCCCTCTTTGCATCCCTCAGGCTTGGTCGCCGAGGCAGAGCGCGATCAGCCGCCGCGCTATGGTGCCGTGGGGCGGCAACCTTGGCAGCCCGTCGGCCTCGAAGAAATCGGCCGCCACCAGCTCCTCGTCCTGCACCCGGATCTCGCCACTCTCATAATCGGCGGTGAAGCCCATCATCAGGCTGTGGGGAAACGGCCAGGGCTGGCTCGCCACGTAACGCACGTTGCGCACCCGGATGCCGCTCTCCTCGAACACCTCCCGCGCCACGCACTGCTCGAGGTTCTCCCCCGCCTCCACGAAGCCGGCCAGCACGGTATACATGGGGTCCTCGGCCTGATAGTGACGGCGGTGGGCCGCCAGCAAGATGGCGGGCCCCTTGCGCACCGCCACGATGATGCAGGGGGAGATGCGTGGATAGACGACGTGGCCATGGCGGCACCCTTGCGCCCACTCCCCCGCCTTTGGGCTCATGGGGGCGCCGCACTCGCCGCAGAAGCGGTGGGTGCGGCGAAAGGTGGCGAGCTGCCAGGCGCGGCCAGCCAGCTGAAAGCCCGTTTCATCCCCGGCCACCATCAGCTGGCGCAGTGGGGTCAGGGCCTCGGTGTCAGCCGCCTCCCCCAGATCGAGCAGCAGGCAGGGCAGCCCGTCCCACTCGTCAAAGCGCTCAAAGGCGGCATGCTGCAAGTGGCTGGGCAGACAGGCACGGGGGCCTTGTGGAATGTGCCCCTGGTCATCCAGCAGGACGAGGTGATCGCCCCCCAGCACGAACCAGCGGGCCTGTTCGGTTAATGGCATAGATGCAGCACTCTTTGTTGTGACGTCGGTCGGAATGCGCGCCCGGGGCTGGGCGGCGGTGACGGATGAAAGCGACAACCGGCCACCATATTAAGACGCGGCAGGCCGGGTGGCGACCCCAAGATGGCGGCTTTTCAATGCTCATGAGAATGCCCATGAAAAAGGCCGCCCGCAGGCGGCCTGATGTCGGTCACGGTCGATCAGGCATCGCCCATCGCCAGCAAAGATGCGTTGCCGCCCACCGCCGTGGTGTTGATGGTGCGGGTCTTCTCGGTAATGAAACGGCTCAGGTAATGGGGGCCGCCCGCCTTGGGACCGGTGCCGGAGAGGCCCTGGCCGCCGAACGGTTGCACCCCGACCATGGCGCCGATCTGGTTGCGGTTGATGTAGACGTTGCCCACGTTGATGCGGCTCGCCAGCTCCTCGGCATGGGATTCGTTGCGGCTGTGGATCCCGAGCGTCAGGCCGTAACCGGTGCCGTTGATGTCGCTGATCACCTTGTCCAGATCCCGGGCGGCGTAGCGCACCACGTGCAGGATGGGGCCGAACTGCTCGCGAGTCAGCTCGCGGATGGAGCCGATCTCCAGCGCGGTCGGCTGCACAAAGTGGCCTCCCAGGGTCACGGCCGGCATCGGCGCCTGGGCGATCAGGCGGGCACGCGGGATCATGTGCACCAGGTGCGCATCCAGCCCGGCCTTGGCCTCGGCGTCGATGACCGGGCCCACGTCGGTGTTGTGCTCGGCCGGGTTGCCCACTTTGAGCTCCTGCAGGGCACCGGTGAGGATCTCCAGCACCCGCGGCGCGATCTCTTCCTGCAGGTAGAGCACCCGCAGGGCGGAGCAGCGCTGGCCGGCACTCTGGAAGGCGGCGCTCACCACGTCGCGCACCACCTGCTCCGGCAGAGCGGTGGAGTCGACGATCATGGCGTTCTGGCCGCCGGTCTCGGCGATGAGCGGCAGGATGGCGCCATCGCGCTGGGCCAGGGTCATGTTGATGAGCTTGGCGGTCTCGGTGGAGCCAGTGAAGCAGACGCCGCCGATGCGGGCATCCGCCGTCAGCTTGGCGCCCACGGTGGCGCCGTCACCCGGCAGCAGTTGCAGCACGTCGCCCGGAATGCCGGCCTGATGAGCCAGGGTCACCGCCAGGTGGGCGATGAGACCGGTCTGCTCGGCAGGCTTGGCGATGACGGTGTTGCCGGTGGCCAGCGCCGCGGCGACCTGGCCCAGGAAAATCGCCAGCGGGAAGTTCCACGGGCTGATGCAGACGAACACGCCACGCCCCTGCAGGAACAGCTCGTTCATCTCGCCGGTGTAACCCGGCAGCAGGGTGGCCTGCCCCATCAAGCCGCGGGCCTGCACCGCGTAGTAACGGCAGAAGTCCACCGCCTCGCGCACCTCGTCGATGCCGTCCTGCAGCAGCTTGCCCGCCTCGCGGGTACAGAGGGAGATGAACTGCTCGCGGTTCGCTTCCAGCAGATCCGCCAGTTTCTCAAGGGCGGCGGCACGCTCGCTCACCGGGGTCTCGCGCCAGCGCGGGAAGGCAGCATGGGCCGAGGCCAGCGCCTGCTCCACCGCCTGCTCGTCCGCCCAGTGGATCTTGCCGACGGTCAGGCTCACATCCTGCGGGCTCAGCACCACGCGGGCCTCGTTGCGCTTGAGGGTCTCCCCATCGACGATGGGACCCGCCAGCCACTGCTTGCTCTCCAGCTCCTTCAGCTTGGCGAAGAAGGGGCGCTGGATGGAGACGATGTTCATGTTGACGCCGCTGGAGTTCTTGCGGTCGCTGAACAGGTTCACCGGCTGCGGAATGCGATCGTTGGCCAGGCTGGAGTAACGCTTGAGGGTACGCAGCGGGTGCTCGGCCAGGGAGTCGACCGGGGTGTTGGGATCCACCAGCTTGTGGACGAAGGAGGTGTTGGCCCCGTTCTCCAGCAGGCGGCGCACCAGGTAGGGCAGCAGATCCTTGTGGGCTCCCACCGGCGCATAGATGCGGCAGTGCAGGCCGGGATATTCGCTGAGCACGGCGTTGTGCAGCTCCTCCCCCATGCCATGCAGGCGCTGGAATTCGAACTGGCGATCACCGGCCATCTCCAGAATGCTGACCACGGTGTTGGCGTTGTGGGTGGCAAACTGGGGCGAGATGAAGCCGCGGGTCGGCTCGCTCAGCAGGTAGCGGGCGCAGGCAAGGTAGGAGATGTCGGTGCCCGCCTTGCGGGTAAACAGCGGGTAGCCGGGCAGGCCGGCCTGCTGGGCATATTTCAGCTCGCTGTCCCAGTAGGCGCCTTTTACCAAGCGAACCGGAATGAGATCGCCCTGCTCGCGGGCCAGCCCGGTCAGCCAGCAGAGCACCGGCAGGGCGCGCTTGGAGTAGGCCTGCACCACCATGCCGAGCTTGCCCCAGCCGCGGTTGGCATCGGAGCGATAGAGCTGCTCGAACAGATCGAGAGAGAGCTCGAGGCGGTCCATCTCTTCGGCATCGATGCTGATGGCCACGTCCTTGTCGCGGGCGAGGCGCACCAGCCCCACCAGCCGCTCGCACATCTCGCCGAGCACCCGCTCGCGGTTGGCCACGTCATAGCGCGGATGCAGCGCCGACAGCTTGATGGAGATGGAGGGGGCCGGGCCGCCGTCGCTGATGCGCTCGTTGCCCACCGCCTCGATGGCGCGCTGGTAGTCACCGAAATACTTGTCGGCATCGGCCAGGGTCAGGGCGGACTCCCCCAGCATGTCGTAGGTGTGGGTGTAACCCTTCTCGCGGGACTTGCGGCTCGCCTTGAGGGCTTCCTTCATGTCGCGCCCCAGCACGAACTGCTTGCCCATGATCTTCATGGCGGCGTACATGGCGGAGCGCACTACCGGCTCCCCCAGCTTGTTGACCATGCGCCCCAGCAGGTTGGCCGGGTTACCGTCCAGCTTCTTGTCGAGCTTGATGATCTTGCCAGTCAGCATCAGCCCCCAGGTGGAGGCGTTCACCAGGGTGGAGTCGCTCTTGCGAAAATGGGACGACCAGTTGGCGCCGGAGAGCTTGTCCTTGATCAGGGCATCGGCGGTCTCGGCATCGGGAATGCGCAGCAGCGCCTCCGCCAGGCACATCAGGATGATCCCCTCCTGGGTATCCAGGCTGTACTCCTGCAAGAAGGCGTCGATGCCGTCGCCGGAGCCGCTCTCCTTGCGCACCTTGGTTACCAGGGTGCGGGCACGCTGGGTCACCCGCTCCAGCGAGGCGCCATCCCCCGGCAGCATGGCCGACAGCTCGGCCAGATAGGCATTTTCATCCACCACGTAGTTCTGGGTGATGGCTTCGCGCAGGGCGGCCAGATCGGAGGGAACATAGTCAGCGGCAAGCACTTGGGTAGCTTTGAACATATGGGGTCTTCCTGTACGCCCTAGGGCTGATATCGACGAAGGCGGCCATGCCGCCGAAACGCCGATAATGTATACAATATCGCCCCATAGATGAAATGAAATTGTTGCCTGTTATTAACAAAGATCGCTGATTGGCTCATATGACGCACTATATCGGCGCCATATGCTAACCAGGTAAAATTCATCGCCTTATTTTGTATACAATTTTTCTCAAGACAAAAAAGAAGGGTCGCCATGGCGACCCTTCACTCTGCTTCCGACAGCCGGTGTCAGTTCATCCAGCGATCGCCGCGGCTGCGACGACGGGGCAGCATGGGCAACAGGATGCCGAGCAGGATGCCGCCACCCACCATGGCACCACCGCGGATGAACCAGTCCATCTGCATGTCGTGCTCCTGGTTGTCGTAGCTCTGGGTCAGGGCGTCGTTCTGCTCTTTGAGATTGCCCATCTCCTCGCTCTGGCTGGCCAGCTGAGCCTTCAGGCTGGCGATCTCCTTGCTCTGCTCGGCGATCTTGCCATCCTTCTCGGTGAAGCGTTTCTCGTTGTCACCGTTGAGGTTCAGCAGGCGGGCCTTGGCCTCTTCCAGCTCTTTTTGCACCTGGGGCAGCCGTTCGCGCAGGCTGATCTCGCCCTGCAGCTCGCTGCTCTTGATCCAGCCTTCACGGCCACGACCATCCACCACCTGGGTGAAACCGGCTTCGTTGTTCACTGCCTTGACGTCCAGCGGCTCACCCGCCTTGACGCTGCCAAGGATCCGGTACTGGGTACCCGGACCATTGTGAATAAAGGTAAAGATGTTGTCTGAAACATAACGGGTATCGGCCAGTGCCTGTTGGGCACACAAGCAGATCAGGATCCCGAGAAGGGCGCGCATGGTCGATCGGTTCTCTTCGTTTGGTTAGGTGACTGGCGAATGTTAAGCCGCCTGCGGGTCAAAGGACAAGCAAAGAAAAGTGGCGCCCCCCGAGCTGAGAGCTGGCTCGCAACTTGTCTGCGCCGCGACGCGACCATTCCGGACGCCGCTGCCTATTTCTGTTTCAGTGCCTTCACCTCGTCCCGCAGGGCTCGCAGCTCCTGCAACAACAAATCCTGCTGCGCACTCTGCTGATGGCGCCACTTCTCCAGCTCGCCATCCCCTCGCCCCGGCTGCAGAAACAGGCTGGCCATGAAACCGCTGATGGCGCCGAACAGGCCGACCCCGAACAGGATCAGCAGACTGGCGACAAAACGCCCTTGCTCCGTCTTGGGCACCAGATCGCCGTACCCCACGGTCGACAGGGTCACCAGGGTCCACCAGAACGCATCGTAGGGGGTCTGGATCTGGCTGCCGGGCTGGCCCGATTCGATCAGATACATGACCCCGGAACCGACCCCCAGCAGCAGGAAGAACAGGAACAGAATGCCGGAGAGGGTGGTCTCGTTGCGCTCGCGACGGAACATGGCCCAAAGATCCGGGTGCACCTTGAACAGCTGATAGACCCGCCACAGCTGTAGCAGACGGGCCCAGCGCAGCTGCTCCACCATAGGCAGACTACCCGGCAGATAGAACCAGTTGGCCTTGAAGAAGGCCATCCGGTCGGAGGCGCGGGCCCAGCCATAGGCGAAGTGGGCGAGGAAGAAGTAGCAGATCAGGCTGTCGACGTCATAGAACAGCTGCAGGGTCTGGGGGGTGAGCTGGGCATGCCCCCACCAGCGGGCCGTGACCAGCAAAACCGAGATCACCGACAGAAATGCCATCAGCAGATCCATGGCGCGCAGATGAGTTAAGTGATGTCGCATACATTTTCCCACTTTAGGCACGGTGCGAATTAATAAAAAGGAAGATAATGCCGATAGTCCTGAGGACAAAGGAAAACCGGTCATTAAAAGGAGAAATATTATGCAGTTAAACCCGCTGGAGAGGCGAATGAGCAATATCCGGCTGGTACCCAAAGTGGTACTGCTCATGGTGTTCAGTACTGTGCTGCTGCTGGTCAAGCTCTGGTTCGACGCCAGCAATCTGGAAACCACCCTGCTCAACGAAGGCATCGCGCCCGACAAGGCGGACACTATCGCCAACAGCCTGCTCTGGACCGGGTTGATGGAGACCGCCATCATGGGGCTGCTGTTCGTGGTGCTGCTGCTGACCGGCTCGCGCCTGATGGTCAAGCAGGTGCACTATCTGGTGGGCCTGCTGGAGCGCTTCGCCCGCAAGGATCTGAGCCACCGGGTGCTGCTCAAGTCCCGTGACGAGTTCGGTGACATCGCCAAGGCGGTGGCCCACTCCCAGGAGAACCTCAAAGAGGTGTTCGGCACCCAGCGCGTCGCCTGCAAGGAGCTCAACGACATCGCCTCCCAGGTCACCCTTTGCATGGAAGAGGCCAACGAGGCCATCAGCGAGGAGTTCACCCAGATTGAGCAGCTGGCCAGCGCCATGAGCCAGATGGTGGGTGCCATTCGCGAGGTGGCCGCCCATGCGGAGCAGGCCTCCCACGCCACCGCCGAGACCAGCCTGCTGGCCGAGGAGGGCAGCCGCTGCGTGGCCGCTACCGTCAACACCATAGATACCCTCTCCGGCAACATTCAGCGCTCCTCCACCGTGGTCAATCAGGTGGAACAGGGGGTCGAGCAGATCGGCTCCGTCGTGGATACCATTCGCGGCATCTCGGAGCAGACCAACCTGCTGGCGCTCAACGCCGCCATCGAAGCCGCCCGCGCCGGTGAGGCCGGCCGTGGCTTCGCGGTGGTCGCCTCCGAGGTGCGCGAACTGGCCAACCGGGCCCAGGCCGCCACCGTCGAGATCCAGAAGATGATCGAGCAGTTGCAAGGCAACGCCCGCCAGGCCGCCGAACTGATGGCCCAGAGCGTGCAGCAGGCCGACAAGGGGGTGGAGCAGGTGACCCAGGCCGGCGACCAGCTCGCCACCATAGTGCAGCGGGTACAGGGGGTGGCCGACATGAACCGCCAGATCGCCGCCGCCTCCGAGCAGCAGAGCTCGGTGGCCGAAGAGATGAGCGGCAACCTGGAGCAGGTCAAGCAGGTGGTGGAGGGCTCCGTGGTGGTGCTGCGCGAGCTGCAGGAGGCCTCCGAACTGGTGGAGCGCCACAGCCAGACTCTGGATACTCATATTCAGGCCTTCAAGCTGGCCTGACTTTCATACAGCAATCTGGTTAGACTGGAAGGCCCCACGAGGGGCCTTTCTTTTTTTCATCGCGGCAAGGAGCCAGGATGCAGACCACAGAACTTGCGCTTGAAATCAGCGCCGACAAGGGACGGCTCGACGTGCCGCTGATCCACCGCTTCTTGTCTGAAGAGGCCTACTGGTGTCGCGGCATTCCCCTTGCCACCCTGCAGCGGGCCATCAACCATTCGCTCTGCTTTGGCGGCTACCTCGGCGGTCAGCAGGTCGCCTTCGCCCGGGTCATCACAGACAAGGCCACCTTCGGCTATCTGGCCGACGTGTTTGTCCTGCCTGAACATCGCGGCCGCGGCTACAGCAAAGCGCTGGTGGCGGCCATGCTCGACCATCCCGAGTTGCAGGGATTGCGTCGCCTCTCTCTTGCCACCTCCGATGCCCACGGCCTCTACGCCGGTTTCGGCTTCGTGCCGCCCGCCAGCCCCGGCAGCCTGATGGAGATCTACCACCCCGATATCTACCAGCGCACCTGAATCACTGGCTGCCGATAATTCCCGCCGGATCATGCTTCTCGCCCCTGCGCTGTGACGCGGGGGCCCGACAGTGCTAGATTGGCAGCCAGCTTTTTATCCGGCAGTTTCGTTAATCACAAGGACGGCAACCGTGGCCCAGCACTCTCCCTCTTTCTCCGCCTTCTCCCCCCTGCTGCAGGAGCTGGCCCAGCGCCACTGGCAACGGCTGATTGAACTGGCCCCCGACTACGGCACGCTGCCCGAGCCGGTGCGCCAGACCCTGCTGACCCTGCTCGGCCTCTCCGATTTTGTCGCCGATTCCCTCTTCAAGCAGCCGGAGTTGCTGGGGCAACTGCTCGCCTCCGGAGATCTGGAGCGCTCCGAACGCTGGCCCGCCTACCAGCACGATCTGACCGCCCTGCTGGCCGAGGTGGACGACGAAGAAGCGCTCAAGCGCATCCTGCGCCAGTTCCGTCGCAGCCGCATGCTGGTGATCGCCTGGCGCGAGCTGCTGGGTCACGCGGCGGTGGAAGAGAGCTTTGTCCACCTCACCAGACTGGCGGATGCGCTGATCTGCGCGGCCCGCGACTGGCTCTACGCCAAGCAGTGCGGCGAGCTGGGCACCCCGATGGATGGCAACGGCAACCCGCAGCCGCTGCTCATTCTCGGCATGGGCAAGCTGGGGGGCGGTGAGCTCAACTTCTCCTCGGACATCGACCTTATCTTCACCTTCCCCGAGAACGGCTACACGGTCGGCGGGCGGCGCGAGCTCGCCAACCAGCAATTCTTCATCAAGCTGGGCCAGCGCATCATCAACGCCCTGCACCAGGGCACGGTCGACGGCCAGGTGTTTCGGGTCGATATGCGGCTGCGCCCCTTTGGCGACGCGGGGCCGCTCGCCATCTCGTTTGCCGCCATGGAGGATTACTACCAGCACCACGGCCGCAACTGGGAGCGCTACGCCATGGTCAAGGCGCGGGTACTGGGGCCCCAATGCGAGCACGCGCTGGAGCTGGCCGAGATGCTGCGCCCCTTCGTGTTTCGCCGCTATATCGACTTCGGCGTCATCGACGGCCTGCGCCAGATGAAGGCGATGATCGCTGCCGAGGTGCGCCGCAAGGGGCTGGAGGGCAACATCAAGCTGGGGGCCGGCGGCATTCGCGAGGTGGAGTTCATCGCCCAGGCGCTGCAGCTGATTCGCGGCGGCCGTGAACCTGCGCTGCGGGTGCGCCACCTGCCGGAGGCGCTGGCTGCCATCGCCAAGTGCGGCGCCCTCGAATCCGCCCATTGTGACCGCTTGCTGGCGGCCTATCGCTTCCTGCGCCAGGTCGAAAACATCTTGCAGGAGATCGGCGATCAGCAGACCCAGACCCTGCCCACCGAGGAGCGGGATCGCCAGCGGCTCGTCGCCGCCCTCGGCTTTGCCGACTGGGCTGCCTTCATGGCCCATCTCGACGAGGAGATGGCGGCCGTCCATCAGGAGTTCGCCGCCGTGGTGGGGGAAGAGAAAGAGGCCCCCGCCCATCTGGAGCAACTCTGGCTCGATCTCTGGCGCACCGAGCTCGACGCCGCCGAGCTGGAAAAACTGCTGACCGCGCAGGGGGTGACCGAGCCCGCCTCGCTCTGCGGTGCCCTGCTGCGCTTCAAGGAGGAGTACAAGCGCCGTCAGGTCGGCCCGCAGGGGCGCATCGCGCTGGACTGGCTGATGCCGGAGCTGCTGCGGCTGGTGGTGGCCAGCGAGCAACCCGCCCGCCTGTTCGAGCGGGTGTGCGAGCTGCTGACCCGCATCTTCACCCGCAGCGCCTATCTGCAGCTGCTGGCGGAGAACCCGGGCGCCCTGCGCCAGCTGGTGCGGCTGTGCGACGCCAGCCATCTGGTGAGCGAGCAGCTGGCCCGCTACCCCATTTTGCTGGACGAGCTGCTCGATCCCCAGCACCTCTACCACCCCACCCCGCTCGATCAGTACAAGCCCCAGCTGCGCCAGTTCCTGCTGCGTATCCCCGAAGAGGACGTGGAGCAGCAGATGGAGGCGCTGCGCCAGTTCAAGCAGGTGCAACTGCTGCGCATCGTGGCGGCCGACATCGCTGGCGCCCTGCCGCTGATGAAGGTGAGCGACCACCTCACCTGGCTGGCGGAGGCGATCACCGAGGAGGTGGTCAATCAGGCCTGGGCCCAGATGAGCGAGCGTTACGGGGTGCCGCCCGAGGTGGCAACCAGCGGCCAGCGCGGCTTTGCGGTGGTGGCCTACGGCAAGCTGGGCGGTATCGAGCTCGGTTACGGCTCGGATCTCGATCTGGTGTTCCTGCACGGTGGCGACCCCAACAGCTACACCGACGGGCGCAAGCCCATCGACAGCCGCCAGTTCTACCTGCGCCTGGCCCAGCGGATCCTGCACCTGTTCAGCACCCGCACCCCGTCCGGCATCCTCTACGAGATCGACATGCGGCTGCGCCCCTCCGGCGACTCAGGCCTGCTGGTCTCGTCGCTGTCGGCCTACGAGCTGTATCAGCAAAACGAGGCCTGGACCTGGGAGCATCAGGCGCTGGTGCGGGCCCGTCCCATCTATGGCGATGAGGCGGTGATCGCCGAGTTTGCCCGCATCCGCCGCGCCGTGCTGGCCAAGGAGCGCGAGCTGCCGACCCTGGCCCGCGAGGTGCGCGAGATGCGCCACAAGATGCGGGATCACCTGCTCAAGGCGGGTGCCGGCGAGTTCGATCTCAAGCAGTCCCCTGGCGGCATGGTGGACATCGAGTTCATCGCCCAGTACCTGGTGCTGGCCCACGCCTGCGGCGAACCCGAGGCGCTCACCCGCTGGTCCGATAACGTGCGCATCTTCGATGAGTGCGTGCTGGCGGGGGTGCTCACCCTGGAACAGGCGGAGGGGCTCAAGCATGCCTATCTGGAGATCCGCAACCTCGGCCATCGCCTCAACCTCTCCGAGGTCTCCCGCAAGGTGGGGGACGACAGGCTGCTGCCGGAGCGCGGCCATGTGCTGGCGGTCTGGCAACAGCTGCTGGGGGAATAAACCAAAGGGGCGCCGAGGCGCCCCTTGTTGTATCTATCATCGGGTCGGGGTCAGCGCCCACCGGCCACATCGATAAAGGTGCCGGTGACGTAGGAAGCCTCGTCAGACAGCAGCCAGGCGATGGCGGCGGCCACCTCGGCTGGCTGACCGCCCCGTTGCAGCGGGATCTGCCCCTTCACCCGGTCGACCCGACCTGGCTCGCCGCCGTCGGCGTGCATGTCGGTGTAGATGAAACCCGGACGCACCCCGTTGACCCGGATCCCCTGGGCCGCCACCTCCAGCGACAGCCCCTTGGTCAGCACGTCGACGGCCCCCTTGGCGGCGGCATAGTCCACATACTCCCCCGCCGAACCCAGCCGGGCGGCGGCCGAGGAGACATTGACGATGGCGCCCCCCGCCGTCATCCGGCGCACCGCCTCGCGGCAGCAGAGAAAGCAGCTGGTGACATTGGTGGTCAGGGTCTGGTTGATGCGCTCGGCGCTCATCTCCAGCACCCGCATCTGCGGCTGCAGCCTGCCGGCGTTGTTGACCAGATGGGTGACGGGGCCAAGCCGCGCGTCCATCTCCTCGAACAGACGCACTACCTCGGCCTCCACCCCGACATCGGCCTGCACCGCGATGCAGCGGACCGGATGGTGGGCCAGGATCTCGGCCACCAGCGCCTCGGCACTGGCCTTGTCATGGCGATAGTTGAGGCACAGATGATAGCCCTGCCCCGCCAGATGGCGGGCGGTGGCGGCGCCAATGCCTCTGCCGCCGCCGGTGATCAGCACCCGTTTGTTCATGGACCCTCCTGGTCATGTGGCGCATGGTGGCACTGCGAGATGGATGGCGGCCGCGTCAGGCCGGGCCGTGATCCATCACAGTCTCCACCAGCACCTTGTTGAAGCGCCGATAGCCCTGCTCATCGAGCGGGGCCGGATAGCTCAGCACCCGCAGCGCATGGCCTTGATAATCCGGCTGATAGGGCGGGTGCACGTGATCATGCTCGTTCAGGCAAAAACCCAGTGACTGATAGAAGCGCAGCCGGCGCAGGGCGATCTCGTCCTCTGGCGGGTCTATCTCCAGGATGACCGGGCGCCCCGCCGTCTCGCAGAAGGCGGCAAGCAGGCGTGAGCCGTGGTTCTGGCCGCGCAGGGCCGGGTTGATGGCCAGGTGTTCGATGTAGATCTGCTCGCCGCAGTCCCACCAGAAGATGAAGCCGAGCAGCTGCTCGCCCTGATAAAAGAGCTGACAGTGAAAGCGGGAGTCTCCCATCTTGAGCTCTTGATGCTGCGGCTGGCGCTGTTCGTAGCGGGGAAAGCTGCTGCCGTAGATCTGCCAGACCAGTGGCCAGTCCGGATGAGATGTCTCTCTTGCGATTTCACTTCGACTCATTCATCTGCTCCTTGGTAAAACCACAGTGATACCATCTTTGTCCGGCCCAAACACCCTTCTCTTTTGCTACCGGCGCCGGCAGCATCCCGCTTAGACACCTTGCCAGGCAGCGACCCACAATGCACAGAGCCCGCACGGGGCGGGCTCTGTATGGCGATAACGCGAAAGGCCGGGGCTACTTGAACAAGCCCTTGAGCAGCTGATCGGCCACCCCCTTCACCCCTTCGTTGTCGGCCTTGTCACCCAGCAGCTTCTTGAGACCACGCTCGGCCTCCTTGCGGGCCTTCTCCTCCAGCAGCTTGTTGTTGCTGAGCAACTCCTTCACGTCTAGCCGGTAGCTCGGCGCCTGCCAGTAGCCGCCGATGCGCACCGGTATGGTGATGTCCTTGAGCTCGTCCACGCTCTTGCCCCCCTGCCCCTTGCTGCTCTCCACCACGGAGGTGAGGAACAGGAAGTCGAGGGTCTCCGGCATCAGGGCGGTCTGGCCCTGCCCCTTCACCCGCAGGGCGGGGGCAAACAGCTGGATGTCGTCGCTCCTGGCAACCCCGTCGGCAATCAGGAAGCTGGCGGTGAGGGCGCTGAAATCGGTCTTGCGCACCTCCTTCACCTGATCCGCCCCCTTGCCGGTCAGGGTGGCCCGCGCCTCACGGATCATCTCCGCCAGATTGATGCCGTGCAGGGCACCATCGCTCAGTCTGAGGCTCACCTTGCCCTGCATCCGGCTGCGCAGCGCCTGCTCGGAGAGTCCTGAGCCCTGCGCCTCGACCTCCAGATCCCCCTTGCCTTCCAGCAGGTCGGTCTGGGCCAGGGACTGCAGCAGCGGCCGCACATCGACCCCATGTACCCGCTTGTGCACCTGATAGCGGGCCGGCTGCTGACGGGCATCGAGCACGCCGCTGGCTGTCACCTGACCGCCGGCCACCCCGGCACTGAACTGCTTGAGGGTGAGCTGGCCACCGGCCAGGGCGAGCTGCAGGTCGACGGCGCTCAGATCCAGTCCCTTCAATCGCAAACTGCCCAGTTGCAGTCGGCCAGCCAGGTCCACCGCCTTGAGGGCGGTCAGGTCGGGCTCTTGCGTTGAGAGCGCCTTGGCGGCGGGCGCGGTGGTCTGTGCCGGCGCCCCGGCCGGCGCTGCAGCGCCTGAGGTGGCGGTCGCAGGTGCAGCCTTGGCCGGCTGACCGAGCCAACTGTCGAGATCCAGCTTCTCCCCCTTGAGGTCGAACGCCACCTTGGGCACGGCGCCCAGCTGCACGCTGCCGTTGCCGCTCAGCAGAGCATCATCCACCCCCATCACCAGGTTGCTGAGGGTGACGGCCTGTTTGCCCAGCTCGGCGCGGGCAAAGCCCGCCAGCTTCACCTGCATCTGTGGGCGCGGCAGGGCATCGCCGCTCAGCTTGGCGGCCAGCACGGCATCCGATACCTCCAGCAGTTGCCGGTTCTCATCGAGCCGCGCCTTGAGGGTGCCCTCCAGCGTACCGGCCAGGGTCGGCTTGTCCGCCGCCCCCTGGGCCCCCTGCAGACTGAGGGTGAGGCTGCTCCACTGCCCCAGCGCCAGCCGGTCGGCCTTGAGGGAGAAGGCATCCAGCCGCTGGGTCGGTTCGCTCAGGCTCCCCGCCAGCGCGACATCTTTCAGCTCGCTGCGGCTGGCATCGGGCGCCAGCTTGAGCTGGGCCGACCCCTTGAGATCAAACGCCAGCTCACCCTGGGCCCCCTTGGCGGCCAGAGTCACCGGCACCCACTGATCTACCGCCAGCTGGCCCAGGTTCAGGTCCAGTTGTTCGAGGCGGGAGACGGTGCCGTTGCGATCGTCCTGCAGCAGGGCGCTGGCCTGTTGCAGCTCCACCCCTTGCAGGCTGATCTGCCAGGGCTGCTTGTCACTGGCGGGCGGGGACGTCGTTGCGGCGGGCTCGGAGGTCGTCACCTCCCCCTTGGATTCGGCGGAGGCCTTGAGCAGATCGCTCAGGTTGGAGCTGCCGTCAGCCTTGGTCTGGATAAACAGGTGAGCGCCGCTCAGGGTCACCTTGCCGATCTCAAGCTTGTGGGAGAGCAGCGGCAGCAGACCCACCGAGGCCTCCCCGCGCGTGAAGCGCACCAGGTCGGGCTCGGCAAAGCCGGCGGTGTTGCGCAGCGCCACCTGCTCGAGGGAGAGGCCGAGGCTTGGCCAGAAACGCCAGCCGATATCCCCTTGTATCACCAGCTCGCGGCCGGTGCTCTTGCGCACCTGTTCCACCAGCTGGGGCTTGAATTGATTGGGATCGATGAGGGACACCAGGGCGGCGATGGCCACTACGGCCGCCAGCGCCAACCCCAGCAGGATGTAGATGATCTTCTTCACGATGGACTCCTTGAATGCGGATCTTGTTGCTGACTATACCACCGGGGGGATGACAGATGGGGCCCGTCTGCCAAAACGGGCCAGCGGCGAGACAGGGATGGTCGCAGCGAGTGCTGCCAGCGCAGCCCTGCCAACGCGCGGCAATGAAAAGGGCCCCGCAGGGCCCTGATGTCAGTGGATGGCTGGCGTCCGTCTTGCCCGGATCAAGGCTGACGCGGCAACTGCTGATAGCCCATCTCGTACAGGGTGAAGGCATAGATGTCCGCACTCTGCTCGATAAGCTTCGCCACCGGCGTGCCCGCCCCATGCCCCGCATTGGTCTCGATGCGGATGAGCTGGGGATGGGGGCCCACATTGTCGGCCTGCAGGGTGGCGGCAAACTTGAAGGAGTGGGCCGGCACCACCCGATCGTCGTGATCCGCCGTGGTCACCAGGGTCGAGGGGTAGCTGACCCCTGGCTGCACCTGGTGCAGCGGCGAGTAGCCCTTCAGGTAGTCGAACATCGCCTCGCTGTCGGCGCTGGTGCCATAGTCATAGGCCCAGCCTGCCCCGGCGGTGAAGGTGTGGTAGCGCAACATGTCGAGCACCCCCACCGCCGGCAGGGCGACCCGCATCAGATCCGGCCGCTGGGTCATCACCGCCCCCACCAGCAGACCGCCGTTGGAGCCACCGCGGATCGCCAGCCGATCGGTGCGGGTGTAGCCCTCGGCCTTGAGGTACTCGGCCGCCGCGATGAAGTCGTCGAACACGTTCTGCTTGTTCATCCTGGTGCCAGCCAGGTGCCAGGCCTGGCCGTACTCGCCGCCCCCGCGCAGGTTGGCCACCGCATAGACGCCCCCCAGATCCAGCCAGTTGGCCACCGACACGCTGAAACTCGGAGTCAGGCTCACGTCGAAACCACCATAGCCGTAGAGGATGGTCGGGTTGCTGCCATCGAGTTTCAGCCCCTTGCGGTAGCTGATGATGAGCGGCACCCGGGTGCCGTCCTTGCTCTGGTAGAAGCGCTGCTCGGAGACATAATCCTCCGGTTTGAACGGCGCCGCCGAGGCGCGATAGAGGCTGATGGCGCCACTCTTTGGCTCGAACCGGTAGAGGGTGGGCGGCTGGGCATAGTTCTCGAAACCGAAGTAGAGGGCGGGATCATCGTGCTTGCCGTTGAAGCCGCTGACGCTGCCAAGGCCGGGCAGTGCCACCTCGCGCACCCGCTTGCCTTCGTAGTCGAACTGTTCGACCCGGGCGGTGGCATCCACCATGTACTCGGCAAACAGATAGCTGCTGCCGCTGTGCACCGTCAGCACCTGCTGACGCTCGGGGATGAGATCCCGCCAGCGGGCCGGCCCCGGGTTGGCGGCATCCACCGTCACCAGCCGGCGGTTGGGGGCGTCCCGGTTGGTCAGCAAATAAAGCGTGCTGCCCTGGTTGTCCACCAGGCTCACGTCCGCGTCCAGATCCCCCTGCACCGTCAGCAGCGGCGCGTTCTCCTGGCTCAGGTCCTTCACATAGAGGCGGTTGCCGGAGGTGGAGTTCGCCGCCGAGATGAGCAGGAAGCGGTCATCCTCGGTGACGGTCGCCCCCACGTAGCGGTGGTGCTGGGCCGGGATGGCGCCGAACACCAGCCGGTCATCCTCCTGCGCCGTGCCGAGCCGGTGGAAATAGACCTTGTGCTGATCGGTCTTGGCCGACAGCTCGCTGCCGTCGGGCTTGTCGTAGCTCGAGTAGAAGAAGCCCTCGTTGCCAAGCCAGCTGATGCCGCTGAACTTCACGTCCTTGAGGGGCGCCTCCAGCGGCTGCTTGCTCTCTACGTCCATCAAGTGGATCTCGCGCCAGTCGCTGCCCGCCAGCGACAAGGAGTAGGCCAGGATGCGGCCATCGCGGGAGAAGCTCAGCTGATCCAGCGCCGTGGTGCCATCGGGGCTGAGGGTATTGGGATCGAGGAACACCTCGGCCGGCTTGCCCTCCAACTGACGCCACAGCACGTTCTGGTTCTGCAGGCCGTCATTCTTGAAGAAGTAGTGGTAGCGCCCCTCGCGAAACGGCGCCCCCTCCTTGGCGTAGTTCCAGGAAGAGGCGAGTTTCTCCTTGATGGCGGCGCGATACGGGATCTGTGCCAGGTAGTCCCGGGTCACGGCATTCTGGGCCTTGACCCAGGCCTCGGTCTCGGGGCTGCGATCATCCTCCAGCCAACGATAGGGGTCGGCCACGGCTTGGCCGAAGTAGTGATCCACCTGCTCACCCTGGCGGGTGACGGGGTAGTGAAGGTGCGCTTTCCCTGACATGGCATCCTCTTTGGTTGACTGGCCACTGCACGCACACAGCAGTGACAGGGCCAGCAGGCTGACAATGGCTCGCATCGATGCGGCTCCCTGCGATTTCGGGTGAAGCGGGCAGGTTAGCAAAGAGTGCCGGACGGCCCAACCCCCCAGCGGGTGAGCACGCGACATGAGCGGGAAACCGCCACAATCCTGACCAATCGGAGTCATATGAATTTTTTCGCTTAGGTTTGCCAGTTTATTTTGTTTGTTATCCGGCACTTGGGTCACAGGATGGAATAAGCGACTGACCATCTCGACTCATTCAGGATAAAGCATGCCGTACAGCTACCTATCACATCTGCGTTGCAGCAAGACCGGCGAGATTGTGGATGCCGATCAGCCCCAGCAGCTGAGCCCGGTCGGCGCCCCCTTGCTGGCCAGCTACGACCTCGAGGCCCTGAAGCAGGCCTGGCATCCGGCCGCCCTGCTGGGGCGCCCCGCCAGCCTGTGGCGTTACCACGAGCTGCTGCCGGTGCGCGACCCCGCCCAGGTGGTCACCCTGGGGGAAGGCTTCACCCCGCTGTTGCCGCTGCCGCGCCTCGGCAAGCAGGTCGGCATTCCGGATCTCTGGATGAAGGATGAGAGCCTCACCCCCACCGGCTCCTTCAAGGCCCGCGGCGCCGCGGTCGGCGTCTCCCGCGCCCGCGAACTCGGTGTCACCCACTTCGCCATGCCCACCAACGGCAACGCCGGCGCGGCCTGGGCACTCTACGGCGCCCGTGCCGGCTTGCGCAGCACCATAGTCCAGCCGCAGGCGGCCCCCGCCATCACCCGGCTGGAGAGCGCCCTGGCCGGTGCCCGCCTCTACCTGGTGGACGGCCTCATCAGCGACGCCGGTCGCCAGGTGGCCGAGGCGGTGGCGCAGCAGGGGCTGTTTGATACCTCCACCCTCAAGGAGCCCTATCGCATCGAGGGCAAGAAGACCATGGGGTTTGAAATCGCCGAGCAGCTCGGCTGGACTCTGCCGGACGTGATCCTCTACCCCACCGGCGGCGGGGTCGGCCTCATCGGCATCTACAAGGCGCTGCGGGAGTTGCAGGAGCTGGGCTGGGTACAGGGGCCGCTGCCGCGTCTGGTGGCGGTGCAGGCGAGCGGCTGCGCCCCCATCGTCCAGGCCTGGCAGCAGGGGGAGCGCGAATCGCGCTTCTGGCCCGACTCCCAGACCCTGGCGTTCGGCATCAACGTGCCCAAGGCGCTGGGGGATTTTCTGGTGCTGGACGCCCTCTATCGCACCGAGGGCTGCGCCGTCGCGGTGGAAGATGGCGCCATCCAGCGCGAGCTGCGTCAGCTCGCCTCTCAGGAGGGCTGCTTCGTCTGCCCGGAAGGGGCGGCCGCCTTCGCCGCCGCCCGCCAGCTGCGGGAAGCGGGCTGGATCCAGGGAGGCGAACGGGTGGTGGTGCTCAACACCGGCGCCGGCATCAAGTACCCGGATGCCATCACGGTCGTGCCCCAGCGGCTGCGTCGCGACGGGAGGATCCCGGCATGAGCTTCGACTGGTCCTTTGTTCTCACCACCCTGCCGGCGTTCGGCCAATCGGTCTGGGTCACCTTGCAGCTCGGCGCCATCGTGCTCCTCACCTCGCTCGTCGTGGCGCTGCTCAATGTGACGCTGCAAAGCCTGCACAAGCCCTGGCTGAACGGGGTGATCCGCGCCTATGTGGAGCTGGCCCGCAACACGCCGCTCTTGATCCAGCTGTTCTTTCTCTACTTCGGGCTGCCTGCGCTCGGCCTGTCTCTGTCGGGCTTTGCCACGGCGGTGATCGCCATGACCTTCCTCGGCGGCGGCTACCTGACCGAGGCGCTGCGGGCGGGCATTCAGGCGATTCCCCCCAGCCAGCTGGAGGCGGGGCGAGCCATCGGTCTCTCCCGCTGGCAATTGCTGCGCCACGTCCAGCTGCCCCAGGCCTGGCTCGCCAGCCTGCCGGCGCTGTTTGCCAACTTCATCTTTCTGCTCAAAGAGACGACCGTGGCCTCGGCGGTGGCCGTGCCCGAGCTGCTCTACACCACCAAGAACTACATAGCCCTCTACTACAAGACCTACGAGATGCTGGCTGTGCTGACCCTGATGTGCGTGCTGATCTTCCTGCCGCTGTCCCTCGCCCTGCGGGTCGTTGAAAGGAGGCTGCAACATGGTCAGTTCGGTCACTGAGTTATCTGGACTGAGGCTGTCTTCGATGAGGGAGCAGATCGCCCCATCATCGTCATCACTCGCCCTGCGTGGATTGGAAAGGAGGGTTCAATATGGCCAGTCCGGTCACTGAGCAGCTGACGCAGGCGCTGCCGCTGCTGGCGGTGGGCGCGGGTCAGACCCTCGCCATCTCGCTGCTCGCCATCCTGTTCGCCACCCTGGGCGGGGTCGGTTACGGCGTGCTGGCCCAGCAGGGGGGAAGGCTGACTCGGGGAGTGTTGCGAGTCTATCTGGAGCTGTTTCGGGTGGTGCCCGTGCTGGTCTGGCTCTACCTCTTCTTCTTCGGGCTGCCGATCTTCTTTGGCCTGGACATCCCGGCCTTCTGGTGCGCCGTGCTGGTGCTGGCCCTGTGGGGCGCCAGCGAGGTGGGTGAAGTGGTGCGCGGTGGTCTCAACTCCCTCGCCCGCGGCCAGCAGGAGGCCGGCCTGGCGCTCGGGCTCTCCCGCTGGCAGCTCTATCGCCACGTGCTGCTGCCCCAGGCGCTGCAACGGCTGACGCCGCCGACCATCAACATCTACACCCGCATCATCAAGACCAGCTCGCTGGCGGTGCTGATCGGGGTGGTGGAGGTGATCAAGGTGGGCCAGCAGATCATCGAGCGTACCTATGGTTCGCTGCTCATCTACGGTCTGCTGTTCCTGTTCTTTTTTCTGGTCTGCTATCCGCTCTCGCTCGCCTCGCGCCGGCTGGAGCAACAATGGGGTAATGCTGTATGACACCTCTGCTTGAGCTCAATGCTGTCAGCAAACAATTCGGCCAAAACCGGGTACTGGACGAGGTCAGCCTCACGGTGAACGCCGGGGAAGTGATCGTCATCCTGGGGCCGAGCGGCTGCGGCAAGAGCACATTGCTGCGCACCCTCAACGGGCTCGAACCCATTCAGGGGGGCGAGATTCGCTTTGATGGAGAGCGGCTGGATGCCAGCACCGACTGGCAGCGACTGCGCCAGCGCATCGGCATGGTGTTCCAGAGCTATCACCTCTTCCCAAACCTGACGGTGCTGGAGAACGTGCTGCTCGGCCCCCTGCAGGTGCAGAAGCGGGAGCGGAAGGAGGCCCTGCTGCAGGCGGAACAGCTGCTGACCCGCATCGGCCTGTGGGAGCGACGTCACGACTATCCGCGCCAGCTCTCCGGCGGCCAGCAGCAGCGCATCGCCATCGTGCGGGCCCTGTGCATGAACCCCCAGGTGATGCTGTTTGACGAGGTGACCGCTGCGCTGGATCCCGAGATGGTGCAGGAGGTGCTGGAGGTGATCCGCGATCTCGCCGGCAGCGGCATGACCCTGCTCATCGTCACCCACGAGCTGGCGTTCGCCCAGGCGGTGGCCGATCGCATCGTCTTCATGGACGGCGGCCACATCCTGGAGCAGGCCGCCCCCCATCAATTTTTCGAGAACCCGCGCAGCCAGCGTGCCCGCCAGTTCCTCGCCAAGTTTTCTTATACCAATGTCATCAAACGAAAGGAGTCAGCATGAAAAAAATCACCTCGGTTCTGTTCAGCGCCCTGTTGGGACTGGGTCTCGCCAGCGGCGCCGCCCATGCGGCGGACGGTTCCCTCGACAAGATCAAGGCCCGCGACAAGCTCATCGTCGGCGTCTTCACCGACAAGCCCCCCTTCGGCTATGTGGACGAGAAGGGCAACTACGTCGGCTTTGACACCGACCTCGGTCGCCGTTTCGCCAAGGACCTGCTGGGGGACGAGAACAAGGTCGAGTTCGTGGCAGTGGAGCCCGCCAGCCGCATCCCTTTCCTGCAGAGCGACAAGGTGGATCTCATCCTCGCCAACATGACGGTGACCCCGGAGCGGCGGCAAGTGGTGGACTTCACCAACCCGAACCTGCGAGTGGCGGTGCAGGTGCTGGTGCCACAAGGGAGCCCGGCCAAGCAGCTCGACGACCTGGCCAGCAAGACCCTGATCGTCACCACCGGCACCACGGCCGACATCTGGCTGACCCGCAACCACCCGGACTGGAAGGTGCTCAAGTTCGAGAAGAATACCGAATCCCTGCAGGCGCTGGCCCAGGGCCGCGGTGACGCCTATGCCCAGGACAACCTGGTGCTCTTCAGCTGGGCCAAGGAGAACCCGGGCTATCGGGTGCTGCCCGAAAAGCTGGGCTCGGAAGACCCCATCGCGCCGGCGGTGAAGAAGGGCAATATCGAGCTGCGTGACTGGGTCAACGACCGCCTCGCCAAGCTGGGGGAAGAGAAGTACCTGCTGAAACTCTACGACCAGTATGTGCGCGACAAACTGAGCGCCGATACCGATCCCAACGACGTGATAGTGGAAGGAGGCAAGTGGCAGGGCTGAGCCTGCCAGAAGTGCTGAAAGTGTGATGTGTGTGAAATCTTGGTTCCGTTGGTCCGCAAACCGCAAGGTTTGACCTTTCAGGCGTCCCCCTCGGGTGGCGCCTTTTTTTCGCATGAGAAAAAGAACCGGGCCAGGGGCCCGGTTGAAAACCCGCGCAGAGCAGGCTGTGTCACGTCGATGACACGGTTCAGGCTGCCGGACTGGCACAGGGTGCCGTCCGGCCAACTCGCCAGGCCACCGAGGCGGGATGAGCCCTCGGCAGCGCCGGCGAATGGGGTGGCGCCGCAGGCGCCGAAGAGAGTGCCTACTCCCGCTCCAGTGCGTGGATGGGGTCCATCCGCGCCGCCCGCCGCGCCGGGAAGAAGCCAAACAGCACGCCGATCAGGCTCGAGCAGAAGAAGGCCATCAGCACGGCGTCCAGGGAGTAGCTCAGGGTGAACTGGCTGCTGAAGTGCTCGAACAAGACGCCGATCAGCAGGGAGAGCAGCACCCCGGCCACCCCGCCCAGCAGGCAGACCAGCACCGCCTCGATCAAGAACTGCTGCAGTATGTCGCTGGTTCTGGCCCCCACCGCCATCCGCACGCCGATCTCGCGGGTGCGCTCGCTCACCGACACCAGCATGATGTTCATCACCCCGATGCCGCCCACCACCAGGGAGATGAGCGCAATCATGGCGATCAAGAGGGTCAGGGTGGCATTGGTGCTGGTGATCGCCTGGCGGATGCTGTCGGTGTTGAGCACGAAGAAATCCTGAGCGCCGTGCCGTTCACGCAGCAAGCGGCTGATGCCATCCTCGGCGGCGGCCAGCGCCACCTCGTCCTGCACCCGCACGCTGATGCTGCGCAGGTGACTCTGGCCCAGCATCCGCGTCATGGCCGTGGTATGGGGGATCCAGACGTTGAGGTTCTCGTCGCTGCCAAAGCCGCTCTGGTTGCGGGCCACCACCCCGATCACCCGGCACGGCAGGCTACCCAGCAGGATCACCTGACCGAGCGGCGACTCCCCCGCACCGAACAGGCGCGCCAGGCTGTTCTCGTCGATCACCACCTCCTGCGCCAGTGTGGTCACGCTGGCGGTATCGAACAGCATGCCCTGCAGCAATCGGTAGCCGCGCACCTGGAAGAACTGCTCCCCCACCCCGTTCACCGAACCCAGCACCGCCTGGCTGCCCCGGCGCAGGGTGACGCTGGTGGCCAGACTGGGAGTCACGCTGTGCACATAGCCGAGCCCGGCGAGGGCCTCGGCATCCTCCACCCTGAGGGTCTGGACCGCCTCGGCCCGCCGATCACCGAAGCCGCTGCCGGGGAAGATCTCCAGGGTGCTGGTGCCCATGGCATTGATGTTGGCCAGCACCTGCTGCTGGGAACCGCGTCCCAGCGCCACCACCGACACCACGGCGGCGATGCCGATGATGATGCCGAGCATGGTGAGGAAGGTGCGCATGCGCTGGGCCTGCATGGCCAGCAGCGCCATCTTGAAGGCGGCGCCGAGCCTCCCGGCCAGAGCGCCGCATCCCTCGGTGTCGGTACGGGGAGTGGTTGGCGCAGGGGACGGCGGTGTCGGCTCACGACGACGGTCGGCCACCACCTCGCCATCTTTCAGCTCGATAATCCGCTCGGCCTGTTCGGCAATCGCCATGTCGTGGGTCACCAGCACCAGCGTGTGGCCCTGCCGATGGAGCGCGCCCAGGATGCCGAGCACCTCGGCTCCGCTCTGGCTGTCGAGGGCGCCGGTCGGCTCGTCCGCCAGGATCACCTGACCGCCATTGATGAGGGCGCGGGCAATGCTGACCCGTTGCTGCTGGCCGCCGGAGAGCTGGCTCGGCTTGTAGTCGAGCCGGCTGCCGAGCCCGAGCCGCTGCAGCAGGCTTTCGGCCCTCGCCTTGCGCGCATCGCCGGCCAACCCGGCATAGAGCGCAGGCAGCGCCACGTTGTCGCGGGCACTGAGATCCCCCAGCAGGTGGTAGCGCTGAAAGATGAAACCGAAGTGCTCGCGGCGCAGGGTTGCCAGCGCATCGGCCGTTAGCCGTCCCGTCTCCCGTCCGGCCACCCGATAGCTACCCTCGCTCGGCTGATCGAGGCAGCCCAGAATGTTGAGCAGGGTCGATTTGCCGGAGCCGGAGGCGCCGACGATCGCCACCATCTCGCCCCGCGCTATGGTCAGGTCGATCCCCTTGAGCACCTCGACGCGTCGCTCCCCGTCACCAAAATGGCGGCGGATCCCGCTCAGTTGCAACAGTGGTTCCCTCATGGTCACATCCCCATCGGTGGGCCCATTCGCCCGCTCTGCTGGCGCTGGGCCGTCAGCTGACTGACCACCACGGCCTCCCCGGCGGTCAACCCCGCCAGGATCTGGGCATCCACCTTGTTGTTGAGGCCCACCTTCACCGGCCGCCATTGGGGCTGGCCGGCATCATCCACCACCTGCACCCTGTCACCGCTCAGGGCGATGGCCGGGATCACCAGGGCGTTGCGCTCGGTCGCCAGCACTATGTGCACCTGGGCTGTCATGCCGATGCGCAGGGCCCGGTGTGGATTTTCCACCTCGAACAGACCATGGTAGTAGACGGCCGTGCTGGTCGAGCTGCTGCTGGTCGTGTCGTCGTTGATGGTGTCGGGGGCGGGCTCGATGGCGCGCAGACGGGCCTGGTAGCGCTGCTCGGGCGCCCCCAGCACGGTGAAATAGCTGGGCAGGCCGGCCTTCACCCTGATCACGTCCGCCTCCGAGATCTGCGCCTCCACCGTCATGGTGTCGAGCCGCGCCACCTTCACCATGGTCGGGGTGCTCTGCACCGCGTTGACCGTCTGCCCCTGCTCCACCGGGATCGCCACTATGGTGCCCGCCATGGGGGAGACGATGCGGGTATAACCCAGATTCACTCTGGCGGTGTCGACCGCGATATGGGCCTGCACCGCTTGCGCCGTCAGCGCCCGGATGTCGGCGCGGGTCGCCGTCAGGGTCGCCTCCGCGCTGTCGTAGTCGGCCTGGCTGCCCAATCCCCGATCCAGCACCTTGCGCTGGCGCTCGAAGACCAGCTGGTTGTTGCGCAGAGTTGCCCGGCGCGAGGCCAGCTGGGCCTGCACGTTGTCGAGGGCGGCTTCGGCATCCTTGAGGGCGTTCTGCTGGGTGAGATCGTCGATCTCGACCAGCAGATCGCCCTGCTTCACCTCGTCCCCCAGCGCCACGTGCAGCGCCTTGATCTGCCCCGACACCTGCGCCCCCACGCTCACCAGCTTCTGGGCCTGCAGGGTGCCGTCAGCCAGCACGCTCTGCTCCAGATCCCGCTGCTCGACCGGGGCTGTGATGTAAGAGGCGGTTGGTGCCGCAGTGGAAGGCAGCAGCAGCCAGCCGGCACCGATCAACACCAGGGCGGGCAGCAGCAGGCGAACAACGAGGAGACGGGCACGGGCCATCGCGGATATCCTTGGCTGAAACAGACCCGGGCAATCTACTCCAATGTCCGGTTAAGCCTCTTGCAGGGCAGTGTAAGGATTGCGTAAAAGCAGCTGCCAGGCGGAGACGGACACGGGAAAATGGCGCCAACCCGAGACGGAGAAGAGCGATGAAGATCCTGCTGGTGGACGATGATCTGGAGCTTGGCACCATGCTGAGCGAATACCTGAGCGGCGAAGGCTTTGCCACCACCCACGTGCTGACTGGCAAGAGCGGCGTGCAGCACGCCCTCTCCGGCAACTATGCCGCCGTGGTGCTCGACATCATGCTGCCCGATCTGAATGGCAGCGAGGTGCTGCGCCACATCCGCCGCGACAGCCGGATCCCCGTCATCATGCTCACCGCCAAGGGAGACAACATCGATCGGGTGATCGGGCTGGAGATGGGAGCCGATGATTATGTGCCCAAGCCCTGCTACCCGCGGGAACTGGTGGCCAGGCTGAGGGCCGTGCTGCGCCGGGTCGAGCCTGCCCCCGCCCATCCAGGCAAAGAGCAGGGTCTGCGCCTTGGCGAGCTGGTGCTCTCCCCCGCCAGCCGTCAGTGTCACTGGCAGGCGCAGCCGCTGGAGTTGACCGCCACCGAGTTCAACCTGCTGGAACTGCTGCTGCACTCGCCGGAGCGGGTGGTCAGCAAAGATGAGCTCTCCCTGCACGGGCTTGGCCGCCCGCGCGAGCCCTATGATCGCAGCGTCGACGTGCACATCTGCAATATCCGCCAGAAGCTGCAAGCCCTGGCGGGCGAAGCCGTCGGCATCGAGACGGTGCGAAGCATAGGATACCGGCTGGCATGATCCTCAAGGGGCGCCTGTTCTGGAAGATCCTGTTCGGCTTCTGGTTCACCATCATCATGATGAGCCAGCTGCTGTGGGTGGCGTTCAGCCTCTATCGCCACGAAGGGCCGCCGGAGCAGCGGATGGCAAATCAGCTGGCCGAGCGTCAGCTAACCACCGCTGCCAGCCTGTTGCAGCGGCTGGGACCGGCTGCAGTTGCGGCCCTGCAGGCCAGCTGGCCGGCCCGGGAGCGAAGGCTGCTGCAGCTTGAACCGGTCGCAGCAGAGCCATCCACAACACAGGGTGGCCGCATCCTGCTGGGAGCCGATGGCCGGCACTACCGGCTCGACTACGACAGTACCGGCCTGCAGCAGTTGCTGGCACCACCCCAGCCCCGCCGCAACTGGCTCAACATGCCGCCCCCCATGTGGTGGATCGGCGGGCTTGGCGGTCTCTTCTTCAGCGCCCTGCTCGCCTGGCACCTGACCCGCCCCATGAACCGCTTCCGGCAGGGATTCGAGCGCCTCGCCCAGGGGGATCTGGCAGTGCGCCTCTACCCCGCCATGCGGCGGCGCCACGACGAGATCAGCGATGCGGCCCACGACTTCGATGCCATGGCTGAGCGGCTGCAACTGCTGGTGGAGAGTCGCGAGCAGCTGCTGCACGACGTCTCCCACGAGCTGCGCTCCCCCCTTGCCAGGTTGCAGCTGGCCATCGGCCTGGCCCAGCAGGATCCGGCCAGGATCGAGGGATCCCTCGAGCGGATCCAGCTCGAGACCCAGCGCATGGACAAGATGATCGGCGAACTGCTGACCCTCACCCGCGCCGGCCATGGCGAGCGGGACGGCGAGGAGTATTACGATCTGCAGGGGCTGGTCGACGCCGTGGTGAGCGATGCCCGCTACGAGGCGCAGCACATGGGAGTCGAGATCAAAACCTGGGTGGATGAGCCCCTGGAATACACAGTCTGCGGACAGGCGGAGCTGATCCGCCGGGCCCTCGACAACGTGCTGCGCAATGCCCTGCGCTTCTCGCAAGCAGGCCAGACCATTCGCCTGACCCTGATGCGGCAGGGCGATGAGTTCATCGTCGAGGTAGCGGATCAGGGGATGGGGGTGGATGAGAGCAAGCTCTCCAGCATCTTCGATCCCTTCGTGCGGATCGGTTCCCCCGCAGCGGGCAAGGGTTATGGGCTGGGCCTTGCCATCACCCGCAAGGCGATCCAGGCCCAGGGCGGACGGGTCGACGCCAGAAACGGCGAAGAGGGCGGCCTGATCGTCACCCTCCACTTGCCGGGCTAGCTGCTCCGCCCTGTCATCACTGCTATCGGTTAGCCCCGCAGCCGCTGCAACTGACTGATGGCGGCTCCGGTAGAGCGAAAGGCGAACTCGGCAGGGGCAATGCCGGCCAGCTTGCGCCACTCGCAGGCGGCCACATCGTCGGCCGCCACCACCAAAGGCTTGTCTGCCAACTCCAGCAGAAAGACGGTGTCGCAGGTGTGATAGGTCACCTCGTCATAGGGATAGACGTTGGCATAGGAGCCCAGGTAGCGCGGCGACTCCCCCGTCAGATCCAGTCCCAGTTCCTCCTTGAGCTCCCTCACCAAGGCTTCCTCCAGCGATTCGCCGGGATCGACGAAGCCACCCGGCAGATCCAGCAAGCCCCGGCCGGGATCCCGGGCCCGCACCGCGACCAGCAGCTCGTCCTGCCAGCACAGCGCCACCATCACGGCCGACGCCACATTCTGGAAATAGTGAAAACCGCAGCCACAGGCAAACTCTTTCTCACTGCGCTGTTGCAGCGATCCGGAACCACAACGCGGACAAAACATAGGGGACTCCCATCTGACACCAAAGGCGCATTGTATGCCGAACTCCCTCCCTGATGGAAAGCCTAGAGGCACAACACCCATGACGTGATAAATCAGCGGGATATAGAAGAGGGGGAGAGGTAATACTGAGGGAATCAAGCGAAAAAAAGCCCAGTCGTTAGACTGGGCTTCTTATAGTAGTGGCGGAGCGGACGGGGAGACAGACAGAGTCCGGCTCAAGCACAAAGGACCACAGACAGGGACCGAGTTGTCAGTGGCAAGTCGCAGACCTCCCTGTGGTCCTTTGTTTCCTTATTTCATTCGCCAAAACCAGATAGCAAAAAGGCCTTCCCATCAGGGAAGGCCTTTCAAATTAGTGGCGGAGCGGACGGGACTCGAACCCGCGACCCCCGGCGTGACAGGCCGGTATTCTAACCGACTGAACTACCGCTCCGCTGTCTGGTTAGCTTTTTGCTAAATTGTCTGCCGCTTCAATGAGGTGTCATCCTCTCGGCCAACGTCGTGATGTGCACGGCGCTGTTTAATTGGGTGCCTGGCAGTGTCCTACTCTCGCATGGCGAATGCCACACTACCATCGGCGCTACCGCGTTTCACTTCTGAGTTCGGCATGGGTTCAGGTGGTTCCACGGCGCTATGGCCGCCAGGCAAATTCTTCAATCTAAGAAAGCTGATTTTGTTGTTCGTTCTCGGTATCTGCTACAAGCCTTAGAACACTTCTTGGGTGTTGTATGGTTAAGCCTCACGGGTAATTAGTATGGGTTAGCTCAACACGTCGCCGCGCTTACACACCCCACCTATCAACGTTGTGGTCTCCAACGGCCCTTTAGGACCCTCAAGGGGTCAGGGATGACTCATCTCAGGGCTCGCTTCCCGCTTAGATGCTTTCAGCGGTTATCGATTCCGAACTTAGCTACCGGGCAGTGCCACTGGCGTGACAACCCGAACACCAGAGGTTCGTTCACTCCGGTCCTCTCGTACTAGGAGCAACTCCCTTCAATCATCCAACGCCCACGGCAGATAGGGACCGAACTGTCTCACGACGTTCTGAACCCAGCTCGCGTACCACTTTAAATGGCGAACAGCCATACCCTTGGGACCGACTTCAGCCCCAGGATGTGATGAGCCGACATCGAGGTGCCAAACACCGCCGTCGATATGAACTCTTGGGCGGTATCAGCCTGTTATCCCCGGAGTACCTTTTATCCGTTGAGCGATGGCCCTTCCATTCAGAACCACCGGATCACTATGACCTACTTTCGTACCTGCTCGACCTGTCCGTCTCGCAGTTAAGCTGGCTTATGCCATTGCACTAACCTCCTGATGTCCGACCAGGATTAGCCAACCTTCGTGCTCCTCCGTTACTCTTTGGGAGGAGACCGCCCCAGTCAAACTACCCACCAGGCACTGTCCGCGACCCAGATTCATGGGCCTGCGTTAGAACATCAAACATACAAGGGTGGTATTTCAAGGACGGCTCCAGCGCAACTGGCGTCACGCCTTCAAAGCCTCCCACCTATCCTACACATGTAGGTTCAATGTTCAGTGCCAAGCTGTAGTAAAGGTTCACGGGGTCTTTCCGTCTAGCCGCGGGTACACCGCATCTTCACGGCGAATTCGATTTCACTGAGTCTCGGGTGGAGACAGCATGGCCATGGTTACACCATTCGTGCAGGTCGGAACTTACCCGACAAGGAATTTCGCTACCTTAGGACCGTTATAGTTACGGCCGCCGTTTACCGGGGCTTCGATCAAGAGCTTCGCTTGCGCTAACCCCATCAATTAACCTTCCGGCACCGGGCAGGTGTCACACCCTATACGTCCACTTTCGTGTTTGCAGAGTGCTGTGTTTTTGATAAACAGTCCCAGCCATCTGGTCACTGCGACTCCCAACTGCTCCATCCGCAAGGGACTTCACTGTCAAGAGCGAACCTTCTCCCGAAGTTACGGTTCTATTTTGCCTAGTTCCTTCACCCGAGTTCTCTCAAGCGCCTTGGTATTCTCTACCCGACCACCTGTGTCGGTTTGGGGTACGATGACTTGTAATCTGAAGCTTAGAGGCTTTTCCTGGAAGCAGGGCATCAATGGCTTCCGCACCGTAGTGCGTTCGTCTCGTGTCTCAGTGTTGTGTCTCCGGATTTGCCTAGAAACACCACCTACGCACTTTCACCAGGACAACCGTCGCCTGGCCCACCTAGCCTTCTCCGTCCCCCCATCGCAATTACAAGTCGTGCAGGAATATTAACCTGCTTCCCATCGACTACGCCTTTCGGCCTCGCCTTAGGGGTCGACTCACCCTGCCCCGATTAACGTTGGACAGGAACCCTTGGTCTTCCGGCGAGGAGGCTTTTCACCCCCTTTATCGTTACTTACGTCAGCATTCGCACTTCTGATATCTCCAGCATGCCTCTCGACACACCTTCGCAGACTTACAGAACGCTCCCCTACCACTCACGCTTAGCGTGAATCCGCGGCTTCGGTGCCTGGTTTGAGCCCCGTTACATCTTCCGCGCAGGCCGACTCGACTAGTGAGCTATTACGCTTTCTTTAAATGATGGCTGCTTCTAAGCCAACATCCTAGCTGTCTGAGCCTTCCCACATCGTTTCCCACTTAACCAGAACTTTGGGACCTTAGCCGGCGGTCTGGGTTGTTTCCCTCTTCACGACGGACGTTAGCACCCGCCGTGTGTCTCCCGGATATTACTTACTGGTATTCGGAGTTTGCATGGGGTTGGTAAGTCGGGATGACCCCCTAGCCCAAACAGTGCTCTACCCCCAGTAGTATTCGTCCGAGGCGCTACCTAAATAGCTTTCGGGGAGAACCAGCTATCTCCGAGTTTGATTGGCCTTTCACCCCCAGCCACAGGTCATCCCCTAACTTTGCAACGT
>NZ_CP038513.1:1187500-1675000 GCF_013085505.1 Aeromonas sp. 2692-1 | reverse complement strand
GCGATAGAGGAAGCGGCTGGGATAAAGCCCGGCAAACTGCTGTTCCATCGCCGGATCCAGCCGCTCGCGGCTACAGCTGCTCGGGTAGCCGCGCTGATACTGGGGCCAGAGCCCGTGCAGCACGAATCCCAGCTGGCGGGAACATTGGTCCCGGTCGGCCGGCTTGATGGCGCAATGCTCCGGTGACCAGGAAAGCGCCATGGCGTAATAGTCAAATTCACCGGCCTCCCCTTTGGCCTGCACGGCAGAGGAGAACCAGGGGGCCAGCAGCATGCCGAGCAGCACAACAATCTTCTTCATCTTGGATATCCAGGGTTATGCACATAATGTCGAGCGGGCCGTTTTGCCCTCGAGAACGGCCATGCTCCCATATTTTGCCCAGAGGGAACACCCTGCCGGGGCGCCGGCCCATGTCGGGGTCAGACCAGTAAAGGGTTTCCCCTCCCGGCACCGAGGCGTAAGCTGACTCTCCGGCGGGCCCGCACGTCCGGCCTGCTTCCCGTCCGCTTTTCTCTTCAACAGGATGTAACATGATCCGCAAGAATCCCTCCGGCCATCTGCCGGTCATCGACGAGTCAGCCTATATCGACAAGACAGCCATCATCTGTGGCAAGGTGATCATCAAGGAGAACGTGTTTGTCGGCCCCTATGCGGTGATCCGCGCCGACGAGGTGGATGCCAGCGGTGACATGGAGCCCATCGTCATCGGCGCCAACTCCAACATTCAGGACGGGGTCGTCATCCACTCCAAGTCCGGCGCCGCCGTCACCATCGGCGAGTACACCTCCATCGCCCATCGCAGCATAGTCCACGGGCCGTGCGAAGTGGGCAACCGGGTGTTCATCGGCTTCAACAGCGTGCTGTTCAACTGCCACATCGGTGACGGCGCCGTGGTGCGCCACAACTCGGTGGTGGACGGCTGCGATCTGCCGCCGGAGTTCTACGTCCCTTCCACCACCCGCATCAACCAGCAGAGCGATCTGGACCATATCCCGCGGGTCTCGGTGGATGCCGCCGAGTTCTCCGAGGACGTGGCCCACACCAACATCGATCTGGTCAAGGGGTACAAGGCGCTTTCCAACGAGTTCTGAGTCCCGCGGTTGCCAGGATCCACAACGGGCGCCAAGGCGCCCGTTGTCACGACTGTAAAGAGGGTGAAAAGGGAGCGTAAAAGCCGTTGAGCTAGCGGCCCACCTGGCGTTTGATGGGCCATCTTCCCTGGATGGAGTCATCCCCATGTCACGTTACCCCCTCGCACTCACTCTGCTGCTTGCCAGCCTGTCGGCCCAGGCTTGCGAGCAGCCCGCCCCACCAGCCGGTCGTCCCGATGCGCGCCCGCCGGCGTTGCCCGCCCCCCTCTATCACGCCAGCAAGCTGGGCCAGGATCCCCAGGCCACCGCCCAGGCGCTGTTCAAGAACATTCCGCCGGCCGAAGCCGACAAGCGCTATGAGGTGGTGGTCAGCGTGCGCGAGCTGCCGCCCCAGCCCATCCGGCTCCAACCTGCCGCAGCCCCACTCAAGGGGCAGTAAAACCCACAGCTGGACCAGCAATGAAAAGGGCGCCGCAGCGCCCTTGTCGAGATCATGAACAAAGTTCCTCTAGCGGGCCCGCACGCAGGCGACGCCGTGAGCCTCTTGCGGCAGATCCGTGATGAGCTCGCCGCTGCCCGGATCGAGCAGGGGTGCCTCCCCGTCATCGTTGGGGGCATCGCTGCTCCAGAGCCGGCTGTAGAGCGGCCAGCCCTGCTCCGTCAGCAGTTTCAGCTCCTCACCGCGCTGATGATAGGCGGCAAACAGCGCCGTCAGCTCCCTGGCCGCCGGCAGGCGCCAATCATCGTGGCCACGCGCCACCAGCTGCTGGCAGTAGTCGCGAGCCCGTTCCTGACTCATCACCACATAGTCGTGGGGGAAGGGGTTGTAATCCCCATCTTCATCCCTGGCGCTGCCGTCGTACGCCAGCGCCAGCCGGTCCGCTTCCGCGCGAGTCAGGGGACAGACGAAGATCAGCTCGCCCGCCGCCAGCTCGGGATGACGGCAGCCCTGGCTGAAGTCGGGCTGGGCATCCACCACCTGCACCGCCAGTTCCAGCATCCGCTCGCTCGTGCTCACCTGCACCCGGGCAGGCCCCACCGCCAGAGCGTGGAGCACCCCATCGCCGTCGACGCTGACCCGCTCCGGCGTCATGCTGCGCCACTGCAAGGGAGCCTGCACCGGATTGCGCGTGCCATCGCTGAGCCGCAGTGTGGCCTGCAAAGCCAGCGTCTGGCCCACTTCCAGCCGGGGCGCTGTCGGCGTCACCTGCAGATCGATCACGATGGCAGGCACCGGCGCCTCGTCAGCCACCCCGCTCAATCCGAGTTCGGCGACCGTGGCCGGGGTGCGCCTCGGCTCGGCAGACACGCTGCGCAGGAACTCGCCGATGGCATCCAGCTCGTCGTTGGAGAGACCGAGCGCATGCAGGTGATCGGAGGCTTGCGGGAAGAAGGGATCGTACTGCGCCACCCCGGTCGGGAAGCCCACCCCGCTGCTCCACTTGGTCACTCCGAAGTTGTACATGGCCACCACCCCCTGCACGGAACTGCCGATGCGCTGCGCCAGGATGGGGAAGACCCCGTTGTGCATATAAGGTGCGGTAAACGCCACATCCCGCAGGCTGGGGGTCTTGAAGCGCCCCATGTCCGCCTTTTGGCGGGTGTGCAGGAAGCGGCCGCGGTCCTCCAGATTGCGGCCATAGTAGGCCAGCCCCACGCTCTCGAACCGGTACTGGCTCAGCAGCGGCCCGGAGTGGCAGTTCATGCAGCGACCATCGGTGCGATAGAGGTGCATCCCCCACAGCGCCTTGTCGCTCAGGGCCTGCCCGTCGCCTTGGACGAAGCGCTCGAAGTCGCTGTCGCGGCTGATGATGGTGCGCTCGAAGGTGGCGATCGCTTTGGCAATCCGCTCCAGGCTGATCCCCTCGTCACCGAACGCCGTGGCAAAGGCCGCCGGGTAGTCGCGGCTGGCCTGCAGACGCGCCAGCAGTTCGTCGTGCTCCAGCGCCATCTCCACCGGGTTCTGGATGGGGTGCAGGGACTGCTCCTCAAGGGAGCCGACCCGGCCATCCCAGAACTGGCTGCTGCTGAAGGCACTGTTGAGGATCGAGGGGGCGTTGCGGGTCCCCTTCTGCCCCTGGTGACCCACCGAGACGCTCAGCCCGTCGCTCCACCCTTTTTGCGGATCGTGGCAGCTGGCACAACTGATGTCTTGCGCCCGGGAGAGCCGCTTGTCGAAGAACAGTTGCTGACCCAGCACCACCTTGGCCCGGCTGTAAGGGTTGTCAGCCGGGAAGGGCACCGCCGGCAGCGGCCCCAGCTCCTGCCACTCGACCCCTCATCAAGCCTGGCCGCCGGCCATTGGGCGGCAGGGCCGGCATACCGGGCGCGCAGGGCGGCCATGTCGGGCATGCTGTCGTCACGGATGACCGAAGGGCGTACCGGATAGGGCGCCAGCGCATACCAGAGCACGCAGCCCTCCCCCTCCTCGAGCCAGCTGCCCGTGGCGGGCTGGTAAAGAGCGGGGCGGCCGGCGCCGTCCTGCAGCCAGATCCGGGTTGGTACAGCCAGGGCAAAGGTGTGTGGGTAGCGCCAACTCTGCTTGCCCGCCGCCAGCAGCCGTTCGAATTCGGCCAGGCCAGGCAGTCGCCAGTCACTGCGCCCGCAGCCAGTCGGCACCACCCCCAGCCCGGCACGGCTGGCCTGCGGCAACGCACTGCTGCCGCTGGCGTGCAGCCAATACTGGCTGCCCTTGACCCCGGCGGGGCTGCGCACATCGTGCAGGCAACGCCAGTCAGTGCCGCTCGTCAGCCGGCCCTGCTCATCAAGGCGCAGCAGGTCGGCCGTCTCCGGCTCGTCAGGCTGGCTGGGTTGAGCGGGATAGAGCAGCAGCCTCGCCGCCTCGATGGGGCCGCTGTTGCTGCGCCGATACCAGCTGCGCTCCCCCTGATCGGCACGCAGGGCCAGCAGCATCTGCCAGCTGTCCGGATAGTTGAGCTCGGCTCCCGGCTGACGCTGGGCCAGCAACAGGGTTGAATAGTCCTGAATGAGCGGCAGCTGTTGCAGACGGATCTGTGCCAGCTGCCCCCACTCGCCCTGATCGAGGGTGCCGTCCCCATTGTGGTCGGCCAGCAGGAACAGCGCCGTCTCCTCTTCATCCAGTCGCAAGGAAGGTGCGTCAGCGCGCCGGGCCGTGGCGCCGAGTTCGGCCACCCGGGCCGTCGCGGCGCGCAGAATATAGCTGCCATCGCTCCCCACCAGCTCCAGCGGCTGATCCAGCAGCAAACCGGCCGGCAGCGTCATGACCAGGGGGCGTTCCTCCCCCACCTCTCCATTCACCGCGATGCCGGTAGCGGCCTGGCGCAGCAGCAGAGTAGCCCCTTGCCCCAGGCGGGTCGTCACATCGAGCCGCACGGTCAACTCGCTGCGGGTATGGGTCGGTACCGGTTCAATCGGCGGCTCTGTGGGCGGCGTCACCACCGGAGGTTCCACCGGCGGCTCTACCACGGGCGGTGTCACCACCGGCACAGAGGGAACGGGCGCCTGGCTATGGTTGTCATTGCAGGCGGTCAGGATCAGCAGGCTGACCAGTAAGAGGCTGGTTTTCATCGTGCAAAGGGTGAGTGGTCTGAGGAGTCGGTGATTATCCAGTTAAATAACAATCATTATCAATATCACCTTGCAAATATGTGTTTTGACAACAGCCACGCTGTCGCGGGCACCATGACAAGAGGGCAGGCATCCGTCGATGCCTGCCCTCTTTATCTCCGTGTACCGGTCACCCGGCAAGTTCAGCTCGCGATCAGGAGCACTTCTTCAGGCTGATATGCCAATTGGCGCCGGATTGCACCTGATGTTGGGCGGCGAAGCTGTCCATGTTCAGCGCCACCGACACCTGCAGCAGGCTGTTGAGGTAGACCAGCGGCTGGCCTTCCGGCACATCGCCAAAGCTGCTGACATAGGGGGCCTTGCCCTCGTATTTCAGCGCATCCCCTTCGCTGATCTTGATGCAGGCGTGGTCGCCCTTGTTGATCCCCGCCTTGGTCAGCAGGCTGTCGTCGATGTTGGTCCAGACGTTGCCGTACTGCACATCCAGGATCGGAATGGTGCCCTTGAGGGTGCCATCCTGCCCGGCCACTGCCGGCTGATAAGGGATCTTCACCACCTCGGCCGGCAGCTTGGGCCCCACCTGCTCATAGCTGATGGCACCGGAGGCGAGCCGGGCGCCGGTGTAGGCATAGACGTCGCGGCCGTGGAAGGTGTAGGACTTCTCGGAGCCCTTGAGGCGGTTGGTCTTCTCGTCGATCTGGCGTACGGTATCGATGCCGAAGTGCTCCGCCACCAGGGTCAAGGTACCGTTGTCCGGGCTGACGATGTAGTGGCCGCTCTTAGTCTTGAGCACCACCGACTTGCGATCGGTGCCGACCCCCGGATCCACCACGCTGACGAACACAGTCCCCTTGGGCCAGTACTGCAGAGTCTGGTAGAGGCGGTAGGAGGCTTCCCAGATGTTGTAGGCCGGGATCTCGTGGGTCAGGTCATAGAGCGGCAGGGTGCGGTCCACCCCGAAGGCGACCCCCTTCATGGCCGAAACGGCGCCATCCTTGAGACCGAAGTCGGTCTGGATCACCAGCGCCTCGTTGGCGGCGGCAAGGCCGCTGGCCAGCAACAGGGCGAGCGCAAGTGCGCGGGGGGTGGTACGAATATCCATATCTGAACTCCTGAAGGTAATAACAAGACAACCATCTAGACATCCAGAATGCCATCGCTTCTGCATATTGCAAGCCGTATTCCCCGGATGGGGGCACCGAAAGCCCTCGCCAGCCGGTCGCGGCGGGTGTATGGATAGGGCTGAGTCGCGACCGCCACAAGGAGATCCCATGACCCGCAACCAGACCGCCATCCTGCTCAGCCTGGGGGAGCACAGCAGCCAGCTGCAGCTGACCCGGGCCGACGGCACCCGCTTTACCCGTGACCTGGGCTTCGGCCTCGAAGCCATGACGCCGGGCCCGTTTCGCCGGGATCCGCCGAGCGCGCTGGAGCTGGAGCAGGCCATCATGGTGGTGGAGGACGTGCTGATGCCGCTGGCCGCCGAGGTACCGCCCCATGAGGTGGTGACCCTGCAGGCGCCGCTGCCGCTGGCCGAAGTGCTCGGCAGTCGTGAACTGAGCCGGGAGAGCCTAGAGCAGCTGTTCGGCCAGTTTGCCGCCATGGTGGAGGGTGACCCGCTGGCCGCCGCCAACCTGCCCAAGACCCGGCGCTTTGCCGCCGCCCTGCTGATCCTGCGCGAATGGATGCACCATCTGTCGGCCGAGCGGGTAGTGCTGGCCGACTGAGTCACACCAGCCTGCCCAAGACCCGGCGCTTTGCCGCCGCCCTCTTGATCCTGCGCGAATGGATGCACCATCTGTCGGCCGAGCGGGTGGTGCTGGCCGACTGAATCACACTAGCCGGCAGCCGGCTCGAAGCGGGTGCGCCAGGCCGCCCAGGCCAACCCCAGGCTGATCAGCACGCTGCCGACGGTGAGCAGATCCACCGCCGCCTGCACGCCGGCGCCATCGCTGACCCAGCCCAGCAGCACCGGCACCCAGTTCGCCACATAGGCGATCACGTAGAAGAGCGACACCAGCCGGGCGTGGCTGGCAGCCGGCGCGATGCGGTTGACCAGGGTCGCACTGCCGACGAACACCGCGCCCTGGGCGTAACCGGCCACCAGCAAGCCGACCACCGCCAGCCACCACGACTGGGCATGCACGGCGCCGGCAAACAGCAGCATGCAGAGCGCCAGCGCCAGGGCGCCGCTTTGCAGGGTGTGACGGGCATCGAGCCGACGGGCCCAGAGCTGGCACAGGCCGGAGAGCACCATGTAGGCCGCGATGAGATAGCCGAACAGGCCGAGATCCCGCAGCCCCAGCAGCTGGCTCGCCACCTTGGGGCCGATGGCCAGCAGGCTGGCCGCCACCGCCCAGGCGGTAAACAGCGCCAGTGCACAAATAAAGAAAGCTACCCCGGTGGCCTTGAGCCCCTCCTCCAGCGATCCCCTGCCCTGCTGCGTTGCCGCAACCGGTGCCCCTTGCGCGCGGGCGGGCCAGCTCAACGCCACCCCCGCCATGGCGCAGGCCGCCAACCCCATGATGAGCAGGAAGGGTAGTTGGGTCGGATAGCACTCCAGCTGCAACGCCAACCCGCTGAACACCGGGCCGAGCGCCAGCCCGGCGGTGAAGGAGAGGGTCGCGCTGAGGGCAGCCCGCTTGCCGCCATCGCGCGGGCCGAAGCGCAGCAGAGCCACGTTGGCGGCGCCGGTCAGGGCGCCGGTGCCGATCCCGGCCAGCACCCGCGCCAGCAATAGCGACCAGAAAGAGTCCGCCAGAGAGAACAGCAGGGCGCCCCCCAGTACCGCCAGCAGGGCCGGCAGGATCATGGCGCGCAGATCGCTCACCCTGCCCGCCAGATTGCCCACCCCGAACAGGGAGATCAGCACCCCGCCCGCATAGCCGCCGTAGATGAGGGTGAGGCTGACATCGCTCAGGGCCAGCACCTGCTGATAATGGGGATAGAGGGGGGTGGGCACGCTGCTGTTGAGCAGCGCCGACATCAGCGCCAGCGGCAGAAACAGCAGGATGGCGCGATGGGAGGTGGCCGCCGCAGAGGGGGCGGCGGCGCAAAGAGATGATGACATGCAAGGCTCCGATGAGGGCGGGCAAGGCCGCTGACGAGAGGCGCCATGATAGCGCCCATCGAGGCCCCTCGACAGCGACACAAATGCATCAGCCTGCTTCAATAATGCATGTCAGTGACATCTATCTGCATGTCGAGAAGGGCACTCTCGCCTTGTGATCCCGCCGGCACTGGCTTCTAATGGGCACGCCCCGCCGGGGCACTTTGAGTGGGAGGCTCGATGATCAACTGGGACGACGCGCGGTTTTTTCTGGCATTGGCACGGCAGGGCACCCTGCGCGGCGCCGCCGGCGTACTGGGGGTCGATCAGGCCACCGTGGGGCGCCGCATCACGGCGCTGGAGCAGAACCTCGGCTCCAAACTCTTTATCCGCACCCCCAAGCTCTATGATCTCAGCCCCCTCGGCGAGGCCATGCTGGCGGATGCCAGCGCCATGGAGCAGGCCATCAAGGCCATCGAACGCAAGGCGAGCGCCGGCGATCAGAGCCTGTGCGGCGAGGTGCGCATCGCCACCACCGACACCCTGGCTCAGGCCTTCGTGCTGCCCGCCCTCACCCTGCTGCGCGAGCGCCACCCCGGCATCCGGCTCAGCCTGCAGACCGCGGTCAGCGTCAGCGACATCGCCTACCGGGAGGCCGATCTCGCCATCCGCGGGCTGCGCCCGGACAACGACGAGCTGGTGATCAAGCGCCTCACCACCATAGAGATGGGGCTCTATGCCTCTCGCGACTATCTGGCCCATCACGGCACGCCCAAGAGCGGCCATGGCCTCAGCCAGCACACCCTGCTGCTGTTTGCCAGGGAGCTGGTCTCCCGCCACTGGCACAGCCTGTGCGGGGAACCGCTGCACGAGCCCAACGTGGTGCTGCAGTGCAACGCCCAGCTGCTGTTGCTGGCGGCGGCCCGTCAGGGGCTCGGCATCGCCCTGCTCTCCACCTTTCTGGCAGACAAGGAGCCGGATCTGGTGCGCGTGCTGCCCACCCTGTGCGATCCGGTCGACATCTGGCTGGTGCTCCACCCCGACTTGCAAAAAGCCAGCCGGGTGCGCGCCGTGGTGGATGCACTGGAAGAGGTGTTTCACTGCCGCTGAACCGGCGGCGCCTTCTGCCCGCAGCCCCGCATCTGTTACCATGCCGGCCATCAAGACTGTTTCCAGCGTGGCGTGGCCGCGCTCATCCCGACGGGTACCCTTATGTCCATTGCCTCCTTCGCCGATCTGGCGCTCTCCCCCCGCTTGCAGCAGACCCTGACCGAGCTTGGTTACGCCGCGCCGACCCCGGTGCAGGCCAGCGCCATCCCGGTCATTCTGGCGGGGCGCGATCTGATGGCGGGTGCCCAGACCGGCACCGGCAAGACCGCCGCCTTCGTGCTGCCGCTGCTGGAGCAGTTGCTGCAACACCCGACGAACGATGCCCCCCGCCCCATCCGCGCCCTGGTGCTGGTACCGACCCGCGAGCTGGCGGTGCAAGTGCATGAGAGCGTCACGCGCTACGCCAAGGGCACCGACCTCACCAGCACGCAAGTCTATGGCGGGGTCAGCATAGCCGCCCAAGTGGAGACGCTGAAAGCCGGGGTGGATATCCTGATCGCCACCCCGGGCCGGCTGCTCGACCATCTGCGGCAGGGGGCGCTGAGTCTGGCCGCGCTGCGCCATCTGGTGTTTGACGAGGCGGACCGGATGCTCGACATGGGCTTTATGGACGAGATCAAGGCGCTGCTGAAACAAATCCCGACGGATCGCCAGACCCTGCTCTTCTCCGCCACCTGCGATGACAACCTGTTTGCCTTGAGCAAGGTGTTGTTGCATGACCCTGAACTGATCGAAGTGGCACCGCGCAACACCACGGCGGCCGAGGTGGAGCAACGGGTCTATACGGTGGATGGCGATCGCAAGCTGGCGCTGGTCGAACACATGCTCAAGGTGAAGGGCTGGGCGCCAGCCTTGATCTTCAGCCGCACCCGCCAGGGGGCCGACAAGCTGGCCCAGCAGCTCGGCAAAGCGGGCGTCAATGCGCTGGCCTTCCACGGTGACCTGTCACAAGGCGCGCGGGAGAAGGTGCTGCTGGAGTTTCGCGCCGGCACTCTGCAGGCGCTGGTTGCCACCGACGTGGCGGCCCGCGGCCTCGATATCACGGATCTCAACTACGTGATCAATATGGAATTCCCGTTTGTGGCGGAGGATTACGTGCACCGCATCGGCCGCACCGGTCGCGCCGGCAACAAGGGGCTCGCCATCACCTTGTTCAGCCCGGAAGATGCGCCGCTGCTGGAGAAGGTGGAGGCGGTGCTCGATACCCGCTTGCCCCAGCAGTGGTTCCCGGGCTTTGAGCCCGACCTGACCCGCTTCGAGCCCGAGCCACGCCGCAGCAGCAAGGGAGCCCTGAAGCAGAAGGCCAGGAAACAGGCCCTCGCGGGCAACAAGGGTGGCAAGGGCCGGCGCTAAGCCACCCCGGCACCGCCAATAAAAAAACGCCCAGTCGGGCGTTTTTTTGTTATCCGATACACACCTGCTCACTCCTACGGCGCAGCCGCCAGTTCCGGCGGCAGGGCCCGCAGGATGCGCTGCTCGGCCAGGGTAGAGAGCACGAACATCACCAGATAACCGAGGCCCAGCGCCACGATAATGGCGACCACGTTGGTGGTGAAGCGGGCCACCAGGTAATAGGCCGCCACCAGCGCCACTATGCCCACCGCGCGGATCAGCAGGCTCTGGGTAAAGTGGCCGTGGGCCTTGATGTAGGCGAGCTGGTAGCCGTTGAGCATCATGAAGATGAAGAAGAGGGAGAAGTGCAGCAGCACCGGCACGGCCCCCAGATAGTCGGCCGGGAACAGCAGTGACACCAGCGGCTTGCCCGCCAGCAGCATCACCAGGAAGAACACCAGGCTGACGATGGCGCTGAGGCGGAAGATCCAGCGCCGGATCAGGCGGATCTGGCGGTGATCGCCGCTGCGCAGATTGACCGCCAGCTCAGGCAGCACGAAGCGGTAGATGGGGAAGACGAACAGGGTGGTCATATAGGTGAAGATGGGGCGCACCACCACCTGAAAATCCCCCAGCTCGTCGAGGCTGAAGTGGCGGATGGTGAGCAGTACCGTGATGTAGATCATCAGGATGCTGGCCCCCGCCTCGAGGGACGCGGTAAAGCTCTTCTTCACATAGCTGCGCATCTCGGGGCCAAGCTCGACCTTGGCCAGCGGCCGGGTGGCGATGGCCCGGCGCCGGTGCAGATACATGTAGCCGGCGATGCCAAGCGAGGAGAAGGTCAGCCCGTAGAAGAGCGAAGGAAGCGCTTCCATCCCGAGGCCAAAGTAGCAGGCCATAAACAGCAAACCGTTGGCCAGCGGCTCCAGCCAGGTGACCCGGTTGGAGATCCCGTACATCCGGTACATGGCCACCAGATTGGTGAAGTAGACCTTGAGCCCGAGCCCGAAGATGACCCCCACCAGTTGCAGATATTCGGCCCGGATATGGAGCCCGTGCTTGATGTAGGGGATCACCAGCCCCCAGGTGAGCAGCACCATGCCAATGAGGAAGTAGCGGAAGATATTGATGATGTCCCGATCGTTCCTGGTCTGGGAGTAGCTCACCACCATGGAAGAGCGAAAGCCGGTCATCAGGATCAAGGAGAGGGAGATCAGATCCACCACGCTGTTGAACAGCGCCAGATCTCCTTTGGCCACCCACTGCGCCAGCCACACCTTGAAGGCGAAGCCGATGATGATGCTGGCAAGGGACGCCCACATGCCGGTGATGAAAGCCTGCTTGAGGCGGCCAAGTGAATCGGGTTGTTCGTCTTGAATTGCGTGCATCACGAAAGGCCCGCTAACTGCGTGAAGAGAGGCCCATCTTATGAAAGGGGGCCGCCCTTGAACAGCCCGAAACAGGGGGCAAGGGCGTCCCCCTGCCAGAAACGCCCGGCCGGGCGTCTCCTTTAGTGCGTCCAGCGCGTCATTCGGCTGCCGCCGCGCCGGCTTATGACTGGGGCGCGGCCTTGATCAGCGCCTCGTAGTGATCGATAAGCTCGGGGCCGTGCAGCGGTGAGTCGTGACCGCCCACCACCGTCTTGATCGGCAGCTTCATCGCCTTGAGCCGCTCAAGCGTCTGTGGATAGGCCTTCACATCGGCAAAGCTCAGGTTGCCCAGCTTCTCCTTGAGGATGCAGTTGCCATAGAGCACCTGCTCATCGGGGAAGTAGACAAAGATGCCGTCCGGGGTATGGGCCGGGCCCGCGTAGAAGGCGCGCAGCTTGCCCTCTTGCAGCGTGAAGTCGCCATCGTGCACCACGTTGGGCAGCACCAGCGGCAAGTCCGGGTACTCCGGCAGCCCCTTGCGGGTAAAGGCGACGATCTCGGCCCAGTCGCTCTTCATCAGATCCCGGGTCTGGCTCGTCGCCACCACCTTGGCACCGATGGACTTCCAGTAGGCGTTACCGCCCGCCCGGTCGGTGTGGTAGTTGGTGTTGATCACCTCCAGCACCGGCTTGCTGCTGACTCTTTTTATCAGCTTGTGCAGCTCGCGGGCGGTATCCGGCGTCCAGGTTGCCCCCACCACCGTCACCCCCTTGGCCCCGAAATAGACCATGGAGTTCTCTTTGACGTAGTAGTTGTCCTCCACCACATAGACAGGGCCGCTCACCTGCTTGAGGGAGATCCCCGCCGCCCGCACGCTGCCACCCCAGAAACTCGCCATCAGCACCACGGCCCCGGCCAATCCGCACTTCATCCAACCTTTCATCATCTTGCTCCCTCGAACCAACCGCCCCCTCGCCACCCCTGTGGCAAGCCGGGCCTTTTAAGCAGTGGGCAGAAGATACGGGGGATGTGTGAGGGGAAAATGAGGTTGTGTGAAGAGAAGGTGAAGTCAGGGGGAAGTCTGGGGAAAATCCGGAGAAATCAGCAGCGATCTCCTATTCGCGATCGTCCGAATACGCTTCGCTATTCGAACCTACAACACAGATTGCGACCCCTCACCCTAACCCTCTCCCGAGGGAGAGGGGATGGTTCTTGCCAATTCCAAGCCATTGATATTCACCCGTATCACACAGCCAAAACACAGCTAGCGGAACCCATTCCGCCCCCTTCTCCCCTTGCGGGAGAAGGGCTGGGGATGAGGGGGAGGTAACAATAATCCCCATCATGTAGGGTCGATTAGCGCAGCGTAATCGCCCGCATACCGCCGTGCACCATGTTATGGCAAGCCAGGCAGGAAACTCCGGATATCAGCAGCCTCTCGGCTACGACCTATTCGCGATCGTCCGAATACGTTTCGTTATTCAAATCTACAGCATTCAAAGCCATGGTTCATTATTACTAAGTGTATTAGTGTTATCTTATTGACCAAGTGTCTTAGACTAGGCATTATATTTTAAGAAATCCAATCAAGACTTATTGGTCATCAGATGAAAACAAACCGCTACGAATATATACCTAGAGGACATAAGCCTAAATTTTTCCGCGGGAAGCAGATAAACGACGAGATTAATTCCAAAGTATCTCGCGTAGATATACTCCTTCAACGAATGGCACACCTAACACAAGTCGCATTATTAGTCCTTGGTGTGTTAGGATATATTTTCACTGTTAGACCAGCATTTCAAAATCAGATCTTACAAGAAGAAACTTCCCGACTAGAGCTAGAAAAACGCTCGTTACAGAAAGACATTGCAAAGCACAAACAAAAAACAATCCAGCTTGATAAGAAAAAAGCATTTTTAGAAAAGGAACTAGTTGCAAAGTCCAATCAACTAGATGAAATCCATTTGCAGATAGAAAAAGCAAAATCAGATGCTTTAAATGCGAAAAATAAAACTGTAATTTTAGAGAAAGTACTAAGAAATGCAGCAAAAAAAATTGATAGATCTAGCTGGGAAATATTAAAGTTGGAATTTAAAACAATTTCTCGATTATCTATATATAACTTAGCCATACAACAAAGTGCGGATATTAAGTCTGTTGATGACCGGGCATTTTTCTTTCAACTACTGAACGATTGGGCTTCTCCTGCAGACATTCTTTATGCAGCGGTTACCAACGCATCAAGAAAGAATATGAACACAAATACAATCCCTGATGGTTTTTATCAAACTCTCTTGTCACACATTAAAGAAAATCAATCAAAATACATCTGTAAGAAACCTGACCCCACAGAACTTAAAGATAATTACGACAATGAAATTATAGAGCAAAAGAACCTATACAAAACAGTTTCTAATAAAAATAGAAATTATTCTATGAAAAATATTACAGACATTATAAATACTACTTCAGATGACTTAGAAAAATACATTAAAAATGATATAACCTATAAAGTAAGGTCAGACTACAATACAAAAATAAATGAAATTAAAATAAATTGCATGCTCTCCGCAATTAATGAAATATCATCATTCATGGACTCAAAAACTGAAGAGTAGAACTCAAAATGAAAACCACCCGCATGGTGAGTGGTTTTCATTTATTGTTACCGGGCTAATCCGAAATATTTAATTCCCAACACCACTCACCCCAACGGCGGCGTGCGTGGCGGCACCATCCGCTTGCTGCCGGTAGACTCGAAGGCCGAGGCGAAGCGCAGCAGCTTGTTGTCGTCATAGGCGCGACCGGCGAAGGTCAGGCCCACCGGCATACCGATATCGGCCATCACCCCCATGGGGACGGTGACGGTCGGCACGCCGAGATGGCGAATGGCGAGGTTGCCGTTGGCAACCCAGATGCCGTTGCTCCAGGCGATATCGGCAGAGGCCGGATTCACATCCGCATCAGCCGGGGCGACATCGGCGACGGTGGGGAACAGCACGGCGTCGAGCTTGAGCCCGTCCATCCAGTCTTCCAAATCCAGCTTGCGGGTCTGCTCCAGACCACGCAGGCCGTCCGGCACAGAGGCTATCTCGTCAAAGCGCTTGAGGCCGCGCTTGGCCATCTTGACGTACTCGTCCATGCCGGCCGCCAGATCGCCCTCGCGGTTCGGCAGGGTGCCCGGATCGTGGGGGAAGATCTGGGGGCCGTCGACATCCTCAAGCTTGTTGAGTTTGGGATCGCCGTTGGCACGCAGGAAGTCGTCGAACGCCCAGCCTGAGAGCTCCCACAGCTCGTCGTTGAGGAACTCGGGGCTCACGATGCCGCGATTGAACACGGTCGGCGCGCCGGGTCTGTCCCCTTCGCAGTTGGAGACCAGCGGGAAGTCCACTTCGATGACTTCGGCGCCAGCGGCTTCCAGCGCCTGACGGGCCTGCTCCCACAGGGCAATCACGGTCGGACGAGTATGGATGCGCTGACCGGTCGGGCCGCCGATGCCGGGGTTTTCGCTGGTGCCGGCCAGTTCATCCTTGTTGATAAACATGCGCGGCACGCCGAGGCGCTTGCCCTTGAGGGCATCGGCCTTGGCTGCCAGTTCCAGATAGGAAGCCGGACGCACCTCGGAGGCCTTGGGCAGCTGCACCCAGGGCTGCAGGCGCCACAGATCGCCACGGGTGTCGCTATCGTCGGCCACCACTACATCGAGCACTTCCAAGAGATCGGCCATGGTGCGGGCATAAGGCACCACCACATCCATGGTCGGCGTCAGCGGCCAGTTGCCGCGCACCGAAATCACGCCACGGGACGGGGTGTAGGCACACAGACCGTTGTTAGATGCAGGGCCACGGCCGCTCGACCAGGTCTCTTCGGCCAGACCAAAGGCGGAGAAGCTGGCGGCGGTGGCGGTACCGGCCCCGTTGGAGGAGCCGGAGGCAAAGGGCGCAGTCAGGTAGTCGGCGTTGTAGGGGCTCTCGGCACGGCCATAGACGCCGCGCTGCATACCGCCATTGGCCATCGGCGGCATATTGGTTTTACCCAGGCAGATGGCACCGGCGGCGCGCAGGCGCTCAACGGTAAAGGCATCGCGCTGGGCCACCAGATCCTTGAAGGCCGGGCTGCCGGAGGCGGCAGTCAGCCCCTTGACCAGATAGCTGTCTTTGGCGGTGTAGGGGATGCCGTCGAGCGGCCCCAGAGTTTCGCCACGAGCGCGGCGCGCATCGGACGCTTGCGCCTCTTTCAGCGCATCGGGATTGGGCACCACCAGGGCGTTGAGGCGGGTTTGTGTCTCGGGGCCGTTGTACGCCTTGATCCGGGCCTGATAGGCCTTGACCAGTTCGACCGCTGTGGTGCGGCCTGCTTCGAGCGCGGCACGCAGCTCGGCAATGGAAACCTCGGTCACTTCGATCATGGGGATCTCCTGTAAAAGGGTGACTGTTTGTCATGATGATCGCCGCATCAGCGCCTGCGACCATCACGTCATCAAGAGATAAAACCCCACTGAGTGGGGTTTTGAATTTCTACACTCTTCGACCAGCTTACTGACCTGAAGGGATCTGCTGGGTAATGCAGTGGATATTGCCACCGCCCAGCAGGATCTCGCGGGCCGGCACGCCGACGACCTTATGCTCCGGGAAGATCTCTTCCAGAATGCGCTGGGCTTCGCCGTCGGTGGCGGCATCCAACAGCGGGTAGACGATGCGATCGTTGGTGATGAGGAAGTTCACGTAGGAGCCGGCCAGACGACCTTCTGCCTCGCGCGGCACACCGGTACCGCTCTCGACGCCGGCAGACTCTTCCTGGGTGCAGTAGAGCGGGCCCGGCTGGGGCAGCTTCCACACTTTCAGCTTGCGACCCTTGGCGTCGACCGCCGCTTCCAGCACCTTGAGGGCGGCCAGGGAGCGGGCGTACTGGGGATCGTTCTGGTCGTCAGTCCAGTGCAGAGCCACTTCCCCCGGACGCACGAAGCAGCACATGTTGTCGATGTGGCCGTCGGTCTCGTCCATGTAGACGCCTTCATCCAGCCAGATAAAGCTCTTCACACCCAGATAGTCGCGCAGGTGCGCTTCGATCTGCTCTTTGCTCAGGTGCGGGTTGCGGTTTTCGTTGAGCAGGCACTCGGCGGTGGTCAGGCAGGTGCCTTCGCCGTCGACGTGGATGGAGCCCCCTTCCAGAATGAGCGGCGCATCGTAACGATCCATGCCGTGCTGTGCCAGCATCTGGGCCGCCACTTGCTCGTCTTGATCCCAGGGGTAGTAGAGACCGCCCTTGTGGCCGCCCCAGGCGTTGAAGCCCCAATCCACCCCACGGCACTCGCCGGCTGCGTTGGTGACTATGGTGGGGCCGCTGTCGCGGGCCCAGCAGTCATCGCTGTTCATCTCGACCAGGGTGACGTGGCTGGGCATGATGGCGCGGGCCTGCTCCATAAACTGGGCCGGCACCCCCATAAAGACCGGGGTGGCTTGCCCAATGGCATCCGCCACCTTGGCGAAGGTGGCTTGCGCGAAGCGACCGGCCTCACGCCAGTTGTCCGGGCGAAACGGCCAGATCATCCAGACGGCCTGCTGGTGTGCCCACTCGGCGGGCATGGTGAAGCCGTCAGCGGCCGGCGTGGTGTTCATGGTCTTGATGCTCATCGCAAGGCTCCTTGCATGGATTGAGACCCCGCAGGCATGAAAACGCGGCGCGGGGATCCTGGAAAAATAACAGTGGTCGCAGTGTAAGAAGTTGCGCTCACATCCATCAAATGAATAGGATGGATTGTCCCATAAGCCTGGCAAATAATCTTGATGAAACTGCACCAGCTCGACCTCAACCTGCTGCTCGCCTTTGACGCCCTGATGGCGCAGGGCAGCGTCACCCGCGCCGCCGAAACGCTCTTTATCAGCCAGCCCGCCATGAGCCATGCGCTCAATCGGCTGCGCACCTTCTTTGGCGATCCGCTGCTGGTGCGCACCCCGCAGGGAATGCTGCCAACCCCGCGCGCCCAGCGGCTGCATCTTGGCGTGCAGCAGGCGCTGCGGCTGCTGGAGCAGCAGCTCAGCGACGAGGAGGTGTTCGAACCGAGCCAGTCGAAACGCCGCTTCGTGCTCTGCACCACGGATTACGTGGAGTGCGTGCTAATCCCGCCCCTTATCCAGCGCCTCAAACGGCTGGCGCCCGGGGTCACCATCGAGATCCGCATCCTGCGCGACACCCTGCCCGAAGCCGAGCTGGCGAGCGGCGAGATAGACCTGGTGCTGGGCTTTGACGAGTACATGCAGGTGCCGGGGTATCTCGGCAAGGAGACCTGGCTCACCGAGCCGCTGGCCGGGCTGGTGCGCGCCGATCTGCCGATGACCACCCCGGCGCTCGCCGAGAGTGGGGATGACCGGGCGCTGCAGGCCGAGCGCATCAGCTTGGCGCAGCTGATCGAGATGCCCCATGTGTTCCACTCGCCCCTTGGCACCTCGGAGGCGAGCCTGGATCGCTATCTGAAGACGCTGGGCTTCAGTCGCACCATCTCGGTCAACAGCCAGAGCTATATGTCCGCCGCCGCCATCGTCAGCCAGAGCGATCACCTGCTGGTGCTGCCCAGCATGGTGGCCGAGCTGCTCGCCAGCCACTGGCCGCTGAAAAGCCTGCCGCTGCCCGAAGATGTGCCGGATTATCACCTCAACTGCGTCTGGCATCCGGTGCATGCGCAGCAACCCGCGCTGGTGTGGCTCAAGAATCTGATGAAGGAGCTGGTGAATCCGGAGTAACCCGGCAACGTGTGCACCCCCTCATCCCCAACCCTTCTCCCGCAAGGGGAGAAGGGAGCTGATCTGCGCCACTGGCAGCATGGCTGACAACCTGTCTGCCGGGGCGAAATACATCCCACCAGCACATCGACCTATCGATTCATCAGTTCATCAGTTCATCAGTTCATCAGTTCATCAGTTCATCAGTTCATCAGTTCATCAGTTCATCAGTTCATCAGTTCATCAGTTCATTGTCACACCACGCCACGATGGCCCCGAGATGACCAACAAAATGACAACTGTCACTCGATCTTTCCCCTCTCCCTCTGGGAGAGGGCCAGGGTGAGGGGAAGCAACCCTCTCAGTCACCAGAACGGGGAATGGCTATATCTAATAGGGTCGAATAGCTCTGGATAGGCACCATGAGAACCCATCCGTTTGCCAAACGCATGAGGCGAGAAGCCACCCTTGCCGAACAGAAGTTGTGGCTGCAATTGCGCGACCGCCGTCTGGCAGGGGTGAAATTCCGTCGCCAGATGCCCATCGGGCCCTACATTGTCGATTTCATCTCTCTTGAGCAGAGGCTGATCATCGAGGTAGACGGGTCACAGCACAACGAACCGGCAGGGCGACAATATGATGGCGCAAGAACGGCCTACCTCAATCAGCAGGGCTTTCGGGTGATCAGGGTGTGGAATAACGATGTGTTGAGTCGGATGGATGTCGTACTGGCCCATATTTGGCTCTCATTGCGCTGAGCAGAGCCCTCCCCCTCATCCCCAACCCTTCTCCCGCAAGGGGAGAAGAGAGCAAACAACCCGGCGGCGTGTGGCATCCCCAGAAACAACCATGGCTCCCGCGGGAGCCATGGTTGTTTCTGGGCGGGGCATTACGCCCGCAGGGCTGTCATCAACTGGGTGACCACGCCGCCCAGCAGGGCGGGATCGGGGCGGCACTGGGCGAAGGTGACCAGGCCCTGGATGTTGATGAGCAGGAAGGCGGTCAGGGTCGGAATGTCGCGCCCGGCCACCAGCTCGCCGCGCTCGAGGGCCAGGCTCAGCACCGCCGCCAGATCCGCATCCAGCTCGCCATAGATGGCCTTGAGTTTCAGGTGCAGTTCTTCGTCCTGCTCCGCCAGCTCCATCAGGGTGCGGGTCACCAGACAGGTGCCACAGAGAGCGTCGTTCACCACCTGCTCGAGGTAGGCCTGCACCCCCGCCAGCGGGCTCGCGGCGGCGAAGAAGCCTCGCCGCAGGGCGCTCTTCTCCTGTACATAGTGATCGACTGCCGCCAGCAGCAGGCCGCGCTTGTTGCCAAACGCCGCGTAGAGACTGCCCGGATGCAACCCGGTCGCCGCCACCAGCTCCTGCATGGTGGTCTTGGCGTAACCCTTGGCCCGAAATGCCTCCATGGCATTTCGCAAGACGTCGTCCCGGTTGAACTCGGCGCTGCGCATGGTTTCTCCGTTGAAAAAGCGGATTCACCGGCCAAGGGCCGGCGAGGGGGTATAAGAGGGCGGCAAGTTTACCCCAGCGGGCCAACAACACCAACCCATGTTGAATGCTCGTTCAAAAAAGACTTGCACACAAAACAAAAAACGTCTTGAATGCACGTTCAAGAATCACTCCCTCAGGACAGACGATCATGAATACCCTGTTTCAGCCCTATCGCCTCAACGACACCCTCACCCTCGCCAACCGTTTCATGATGGCTCCCCTCACCCGCTGCATGGCAGGCCCGGGCCTGGTGCCGACCGAGCAGATGGCCGCCTATTACGCGCGCCGCGCCGACATCGGCCTCATCATCTCCGAAGCCACCATCATTCGGCCGGACGGGCAGGGCTACCCCAACACCCCGGGGATCTACAGCGCCGAGCAGATCGCCGGCTGGAAGAAAGTGACCGGCGCCGTGCATGCCAACGGCGGCAAGATCTTCGCCCAGCTGTGGCACGTGGGTCGTCTCTCCCACCCCTTCTTCCACCACGCCGAAGTGCTGGCCCCCTCTGCCGTTGCCCACGAGGGCACGGTGCCCCGCATGCGCGAGCTGGTCTATCAGGTGCCGCGCGCCCTGACCGAGAGCGAAATCGCCCAGTTGGTCGAGGATTACGCCCAGGCCGCCGCCAACGCCATCGAGGCGGGCTTTGACGGGGTGGAGATCCACGGTGCCAACGGCTACCTCATCGATCAGTTCCTGCACCACGCCAGCAACCTGCGTACCGACAACTACGGCGGCAGCCCGGAGAACATGAGCCGCTTCGCGCTGGAGGTGGTGGATGCCATCAATGCCCGCATCGGCGGGGATCGGGTGGGCCTGCGCCTCTCCCCCGGTGCCTACGTGCACCTCGAAGGGGATACGCGGGATCGCGCCGTGTTCGACCACCTGCTGGCCGAGCTGAACCAGCGCGACCTGGCCTATGTGCATCTGGGCATCTTCGATGACAGCCTCACCTTCGACTACCTGGACGGCCGCGCCTCCGACTACCTGCGCGCCCGCTACGACGGTCATCTGGTGGGAGTGGGCAACTACAGCGCCGAGACCGCCGCCGAGGCCATCAAGGCCGACCGCTTCGACCTCGTCGCCATCGGTCGCCCGCTCATCGCCAACCCGGACTATCTCGCCAAAGTGAAACAGGGCGACGCTCTGGTTCCCTATGCCGACACCATGCTGGCCGAGCTGGTCTAACGCTCGCCGGCACCTTGCCTGACCAAGGATGGGATCCGCGCCCTCGCGCGGGTTTCCAATGTTTGGGCCCCCTCCCGGGCCCTTTTTTGTGTCCGCTCGTCATGCCCGCCGGTTTCGTGATCCTTCGCTGACCCAATAAAAAGTTGCTAGTAACAACTAGTTGGCTATATTGGTTGTTGATGACAACCAAATAGGAAGCCCTGATATGGATCCCCGCCCCCTGCGCGCCCTGTCGCGCGATCTGGTACGCGAACTCGGCATGCTCTCCCAGCAGTGCGGCGAACTGGCGCTCAGCCCGCTCGAAGCCCATCTGCTGATCGAGCTGGAGAGCGGCCCCGCCACCAACCAGCAACTGGCCGAACGGCTGCGCATCGACAAGTCCAACGCCAGCCGCCCGCTGGCCCGCCTGGCCGAGCGCGAGCTCATCAGCTGGCACCCCCATCCGTCCGATGGCCGCAGCAAGGAGGCGCGCCTCACCATCGCCGGTCAGGCCCAGCTGCTGGATCTGCATCAGGAGATGGACAACGCCATGGAAGAGACCCTGGCCCAGCTCACCCTCGCCGAGCGCGAGCAGCTGTGGACCGGTCTGCGCCTCTATCGCAGCGCCCTCTCTCGCGCCCGTCGCCAGCAGGGTTACCACATCCGTCCCATCACAGCCGCCGACAACCCCCATATCGCCGCCGTGATCCGTGCCGTCTCCGCCGAATACGGGCTCACCGCTGACAAGGGCTACGGGGTGGCCGACCTCAATCTGGATCGGCTGCATGAAACCTACCAGGGCGCGCAGAGCCGCTACTGGGTGATCGAGGGGCCGGACGGCACCATTCTCGGCGGAGGCGGCATAGCGCCGCTGGCGGGGGAAGAGGGGCAAGTCTGCGAGCTGCAGAAGATGTACTTCATGCCCTCCCTGCGCGGGCTGGGGCTGGGACGCCGGCTGGTGCTGCAGGCACTGGACGAGGCGCGCGCGCTCGGCTATCAGCGCTGCTACCTGGAGACCACCGCCGTGCTGCGCGAGGCCACCGCGCTCTACGAATCCCTGGGCTTTGAACACCTGCCGGGCCCGCTTGGCTGCACTGGCCACGATGCCTGCGAGATCTGCATGGTGCTGGCGCTTGGCGCCGAGGATGGCCAGCGACCGGCCTGAGTGATCAGCTCGGGATAAAAGGGCGGCACCGATGCCGCCCTTTTGTTTGGCTGCCGCTCAGAGCTGGGCGGCGGGCGGCACGAAACGCAGCGCCACCCCGAGTCGGTTCCAGCTGTTGATGGTGGCCACCGTCACCGACAGCTGCACTATCTGGGCCTCGCTGAAGTGCTCGCGCAGCTCGCCATAGAGGGCGTCGGGCACGCCGTCCGGCGGCAGCCGGGTCAGGCTCTCGGTCCAGGCCAGGGCCGCCCGCTCCGGGGCGCTGAACACGGTAGCGTCCCGCCAGGCCGCCAGCTGATCCAGCTTGGCCTGCCCCACCCCGCTGCGACGGGCGATGTTCAGGTGATACTGCAGGCAGAAGCTGCAACCGTTGAGCTGGGAGGCGCGCAGCTTCACCAGCTCGCTCAGGCTCTTGTCGAGGCCAGTCTCGTCCACCGCCTTGCCGGCGGCGATCAGGGCGTCGTGAGCCGCCGGCAGCAGCTGGCGAAAGTCGGGGTAATCGATGCGGGTGCTCATTCTGGTGTTCTCCTTGGGCATGATTTAATATCAGGGCACGAACAACATATCAGCACCCTGACATGATAAACAAGCCCCCCTTGAGTACAGAGTTGCCCATCCCCCTGCCCGCCCCCGGCGAGGGTAAGCGCGGCGAAGCGGGCCACCTCGGCTATCTGCTGCGCCAGGCCGCGGCCGCCCAGCGCCTGCGCATGGAGCGAGCACTGGCGGACCTGCCCATCACGGCGCCCCAGTTTGCCCTGCTCACCATGCTGGATGCCTACCCCGGCAGCTCCAACGCCGAGCTCGCCCGCCTCACCCTGCTCACTCCCCAGACGGTGAGCCCCATGGTGACCAGCCTGGAGCGCAGCGGCCTGCTGGCTCGCACCCCTCACCTCCAGCATGGCCGCATCCAGCAGCTCAGTCTGAGCCCGGCGGGCGCCACGCTGCTGGCCGAGGCCAAGGCCAGAGTCGCCCGGCTGGAGCAGGACCTGGCCGCCCCGCTGGCCGAGGAGGAGTTGCAACTCGTCAAACGCTGGCTGGCGAACCTCGCCAGCGGCATGGAGAGCGAGGCCTGACGCCAGCCGGTGTTAGCGGACGGTGTTTGCAGTCAGGCCAAGGCAGACAGGGGCGCTGGGCGCTTGTCAGGTGGGGAAGTAGAACCAGGCAGTCTTGATAAGATCCGCCTCCACTTCGAAGACGGCCATGCTCTCCAGCGGCTCGGGGGAGAGGCCATAGATCAACTCGTGATCAAACACCTTGTTGCCGATGACGGTTCTCGACAGCAGCTCGGCCCGGAGCAGCGGGTTATTGAATCTGTGCTCGGCATAGAATGTTCTGAGCGCCCCCTTGCCCACCGTGCTCGGGCTCTCCGTCGGCATCCGGTATCCCTTGAACTCCTCGGAGAAGCAGGCCAGGAAGGCCTCGAGATCGTGGGCGTTGTAAGCGTTAAATTGTGCCTCGACGGGCAGTTCGACCGACATGCATCACTCCCTGAATCATCTAACAGCCTCCTTTATAGGGGGCATTGCCCCCCTTGTCGACGGGTGACGGTGGCGCTCCCCCCATCCGCGCCTTGATCGCCATGCAAAAAAAGACCCCGCCTGGGCGGGGTCTTTTTTTATCTTTTCTGCCTAGCGGGCAAGCGCTTGTCAGTGCTCGCGGGTCTGGCGGAACTGGACGTCAGGGTGACGCTCCTGGGCCAGGCGCAGGTTGACCATGGTCGGCGCGATGTAGGTGAGGTTGTCACCGCCATCAAGGGCCAGGTTGACCTCGTTCTTGCGCTTGAACTCCTCGAACTTCTTGACGTCTGTCCCTTCCACCCAGCGGGCGGTGGAGACGTTGACCGCCTCGTACAGCGCTTCAACGTTGTATTCGCTCTTGAGGCGCGATACCACCACGTCGAACTGCAGCACACCGACCGCACCAACGATCAGATCGTTGCTGATGAGCGGACGGAACACCTGCACCGCGCCCTCTTCGGAGAGCTGCACCAGCCCCTTGAGCAGCTGCTTCTGCTTGAGCGGATCGCGCAGGCGGATGCGGCGGAACAGTTCCGGCGCGAAGTTCGGGATGCCGGTGAACTTGAGATCTTCACCCTGGGTGAAGGTGTCGCCGATCTGGATGGTGCCGTGGTTGTGCAGACCAATGATGTCACCGGCGAAGGCGTCTTCGGCCTGCTCGCGGTCACCGGCCATGAAGGTCACGGCGTCGGAGATGTTCACGTCCTTGCCGATGCGCACGTGGCGCATCTTCATGCCCTTGGAGTAGGTGCCTGACACGATGCGCATAAAGGCGATGCGGTCGCGGTGTTTCGGGTCCATGTTCGCCTGGATCTTGAACACGAAGCCGGAGAACTTCTCCTCGGTGGCGGCCACTTCACGGCTCTCGGCCTTGCGCGGCATGGGCGACGGTGCCCAGTCGGTGAGGCCGTCCAGCATGTGGTCAACACCGAAGTTACCCAGTGCAGTACCGAAGAAGACCGGGGTCATCTCGCCGGCAATGAAGGCATCGTGATCGAACTCGGGAGAGGCGCCCTGCACCAGCTCCAGCTCGCCGCGCAGCTGGGCAGCCAGATCTTCGCCGATGGCGGCATCCAGCTCGGGGTTGTTCAACCCCTTGACCACCCGCTTCTCCTGGATGGTGTGGCCCTGACCGCTCTGATACAGATAGGTTTCGTCCTTGTAGAGGTGGTAGACACCCTTGAAGGATTTGCCACAGCCGATGGGCCAGGTGATGGGGGCGCACATGATGTTGAGCTCGCGCTCCACCTCGTCCATCACCTCCATCGGATCGCGCACTTCGCGGTCCAGCTTGTTCATGAAGGTGAGGATGGGGGTGTCGCGCAGCCGGGTCACTTCCATCAGCTTGCGGGTCCGGTCTTCAACACCCTTGGCGGCGTCGATGACCATCAGACAGCAGTCGACCGCCGTCAGGGTACGGTAGGTATCTTCGGAGAAGTCCTCGTGACCCGGGGTATCGAGCAGGTTGACCAGGCAATCGGCATAGGGGAACTGCATCACCGAGGTAGTGATGGAGATACCACGCTGCTTCTCCATCTCCATCCAGTCGGATTTGGCGTGCTGGCCCGAGCCACGGCCCTTGACGGTACCGGCGCGCTGAATGGCCTGTCCGAACAGCAGGACTTTTTCGGTGATGGTGGTTTTACCCGCATCCGGGTGCGAGATGATCGCAAAAGTGCGTCTCTTGGAGACTTCACTCAGAAATTCAGCTGACATAATTCAACGTTCTTCTATTGGGCGGCGGCCTTAAGCCACCGTGGGATAATTCCGGAGTGCCGCATTGACTCACGGTCCGGCATGGATACGCAACGAGCCACACCAAGCTGGCATCAGACCAACCGGTGGAGAGAGGAAGAGGGTTGCGTTACATGGGTCTTCTCACCTGAGCCAAAGCAAAATTGCGCGACATTATACCCGCGCGAGTGAAAAATACCCAGCCCGGCTTTGCAGACGAGCAGGGCGGCCTGTCCCCCCTACTCGGCCCGCATCACCTGGTTGCGGCCCGCCTGCTTGGCCCGGTACATGGCCTCGTCGGCCCGCTGCACCAGATCGCCGAAGCTCTCGTCGAGCGGGCTGTACTGGGCACAGCCAATGCTGACGTGCACCGGCTGCCCCTCCGGCATCCCGTCGATGCGCAGCTGGGCGACCCGATGGCGGATCCGCTCCGCCACCTCGACCGCCTCGTCGAGGCAGGTGTCGGGCAGCAGCACCAGAAACTCCTCGCCACCGTTGCGCCCTACCCGATCGAGGGAGCGCAGCTGGGCGGCGACGCAGCTGGCCACCTCGGCCAGCACCTTGTCCCCCATGTGGTGGCCCAGGGTATCGTTGACCTGCTTGAAGTGATCGATGTCGAGCTGCAGCACCGACAAGGTCCGGCCATGCTCTCGCGCCTGCTTGAACCAGGCCTGCCCCTTGGCCTGGATCTGGCGGCGGTTGTGCAGCCCGGTCAGGTCGTCGGTCATGGCGAGCCGGCGCATCTTGCGGGAACGGTTGAACTGATGCAGCGCCAGCATGCCCATCACCAGCAGCAACAAAATGACCACCGCATATTGCCAGTGGCGCCGCTCCTGCAGCTGCTTGAGCTTGGCCTCCTGCAGCAGCTGCTTGGTCTTGAGGGCCTGGTTCTCCAGCTCCTTGCGGGCCAGATCGAACTCGAAGCGCATCTGCAACGAGCGCTGCTCCCTGAGCACCCGCTCCAGAGAGTGCTTGGTCTCGACGTACTTTTTGAGGCTGGCCAGCGCCCCGTTGATCTGCCCCTGCTGCTCCAGGATCCTGGCCCGTACCTCGTAGACCCGCGCCAGGAAGCGCTGGTTCTTCTCCTTGACGAAGATGGGCTCGGCCTGGGCCAGGTAGTAGAGCGCCTTGGTCGGGTTGCTCTGCGCCGCCTCCGCCATGCCCATCACCAGTTGCCAGTGGCCCAGGGTCACGCTGTCGGAGCTCTCGCCACTGCGCAGGATGGTATCCGCCTGCTGCAGCTTGCTCACCGCTTCGGTCACCTTGTTCTGGTTGAGCAGGATGGTGGCGATCTCGATCTGGATCCAGGCCAGCAGCCCCTCCTTCTGCTGGGAGCGATAGAGCTGCTCGGCCTGGATCATCAACGGCAGGGCCCGTTCATACTCCCCCATCTCGGCATAAAGCAGCCCCTGCTGGGAGCGGATGTCCACCAGCCGCTCCTGATCCCCCAGGGTGCCGTAATCGTGCTCCAGCTCCTTGAAATAACCCTCGGCCCGCTCGTAGAGCCCCATCCGCCGATAGGCGTTGGCGATCTGGGCCAGCACCTCCCGCGCCTTGCCATCCTGCCCGAGCGACTCGAAGCGCTTGTGCGCCTCGATAAGTTCCATCAGCCCCTCCGCCAGCTCCCCCTGGTAGGCGTACATGTCGCCACGAAAGCTGAGGATGTCGGCCTCCTGCAGCCGATCGCCGAGCCGGCGGGCCAGCACCAGCGCCTGCTGATAGTCGGCCTTGGCCTGGTCCATGTTGCCAAGCAGCTGCTGGTGAAAACCGCGACAGGTGAGCAGGCCGGTCTCGGTGATCCTGTCCTTGCGGGCCCGGGCGATGGCCAGCTGCTGATCGGCAAAGGCCACCACGGCGCGATACTCGCTGTCCCACTCGGCGGGCATGGCCCAGCACTGCAGGCGCACGATGCGCCCCTGCACGTCGAGGGGATACTCATCCTTGCTCGCCACCAGCGCGGCGATGCGCAGCCGGAATATGCGGTCGGGCTGGAAGCCCTCTTCCAGCAGCTGCAGCTCGCGGGAGAGCTGGGGTTCGGTCAGCGGGGCCCGGGCCGCCCAGGCGAGGGGCGTGCACAATCCCGTCAGCAGGATCAGGGTCATGATGCGTTTCATGCCGGTTCGGTTTCCCCTCTGGTGGTGCAGCTAGGCAGGTGTGTTCACTATGACCATCATATCCTGCCTTGTTCAAGCACACAGCCACCAGGGAGAAAGAGAGAAAATCAGCCAGATCTGGCGGGCTCTCACACTGACCCCTCGTGCCTCTTTACAGATGGAAAATCAGCATCGACTATAAGCGCCATCCACTACAGGGAAGCGCGGGTTGATGACATACCAGGAGCTGCAGGCGGCCTACGACAAGCTGCTGCAGGAGAACGAACGGCTCAAGCGGGTCGCCGAAGATGCACGGGAGAAGCTGGAGGCCGCCATGGACGGCACCGGCCTGTGCATCTGGCAGAACCATGTGCCCACCGGCAAGCTCATCATCTTCAACCGCCGCTGGGGCGCCATGCTCGGCTACCAGCCCAAGGAGCTGTCGGCCCACTTCGACGTCTGGCGCGAGCACCTGCACCCGGAAGACAGGGAGCGGGTACTGCAGGCCTTCTTCGATCACCTGAGCGGCAAGAGCCCGTTTTATCAGGTGATGCACCGGATGATCGCCAAGGATGGCAAGACCACCTGGGTACTGGACCGGGGCCGGGTGGTGGAGCGGGACGCACAGGGCAATCCCATCCGGGTGATGGGCACCCACATCGACATCACCCACGAGAAGGAGTACGAGCAGCAGCTGGCCCAGCTCGCCCACCGGGATCCCCTCACCGGCCTGCTCAACCGCACCGCGCTGCAGCGCCAGTTCCCGCAGGAGTACCAGGCGATCTGCTTCATCGATCTCGACGACTTCAAGCAGGTCAACGACAACCTGGGCCACCGTGCCGGCGACGAGCTGCTGATCGCCCTCACCCGCCGGCTGCGCGACTGCTGCGAGGAGGGGGTGAAGATAGGCCGGCTCGGCGGCGACGAATTCGTGCTGCTGCTGCCCTGGAGCAGCGACGATCCCCGCACCAGCCACCTGGCCCGCCAGTGCATCAACGCCATCTCCACCCCGTTCGAGCTGCCCAACGGCGACGCCTCGGTGGGATTGAGCATGGGGATTGCGGCGATCCGGCCGCAGGATGATTTCAGCACGGCGCTGGCCCGCGCCGACCAGGCCATGTATCGGGTCAAGCGCAGCGGCAAACGGGGCTTTTACGTCTCCCAGCCGAGCGGCCAGCCGCTGCTGGATCAGGAGCAGGTCAACGAACGGGGGCTCGGTCACCAGCCTCGCTGCTGACGGCCCGACTCAGCTGCGCTGCCAGCGCCGCAGCAGGCGCCCGCGCAGGCCGCAATCAAGCAGCCAGCTGTTGTCGAACACCCGCAGCAGCGCCGGTTTGGCGTGGCGGGACATGGCCACCGCGTGAAAGCGGGTCTGCTGCTTGCGCTGGCGGTTCATCCGCTCCAGCAGGCTGTGGGGCAGGCTCTGGGCGATGAAGTCGGAGACCACCAGCACATCCGCCTTGGCAAAGGCGGGGTCATCCAGCTTGATCAGGGCCTTCTCGAGGCAGGGCACCAGATCGGTGCCGCCGTGAAAACTCATGGAGAGGAAGCGCTCCGCCTTGTCGAGCCCGGTGTCGGCGGTGATCTCCAGGGTCGCCACCTCGGTGGAGAAGAGCATCAGGTAGCAGCCCCGCTTCTCGTCCATCGCCACCTTGAGCAGCGCCAGAAACAGCGCCTTGGCGCACTCCTCCGGGTATCCCCCCATGGAGCCCGAAGTGTCGATGCAGACGATGAAGGGCCCCCGCTGCTGCAGCTGCCGCCCGCCGAGTTCCGGGGTGCGCAGCATGATGCGCTGACGCGGCAGGGTGCCGCGCGACTGGTAACTGAGCAGACGCCGCTCCAGATAGCGGCGGTAGAACTCCAGTTCCAGCTCAGGCAGCGCCAGCATCACCGCCTCGCTCGGCAACAGTCGCATCAGATCGCTGGCCGGGTGAATGCCCACCAGATCGTCCGGCACATCGTCGGTCTGCACCTCCTCCAGCTCGTGCACCTGTACCGGCGGCACCGGCGAATCGTTGGCCCGGTTGTCCTGCTGGCTGCGCCCCAGCAGGTTGGCGATCTCCGCCAACAATGGCTCGCGCTGCAGCATGCGGGCATACTGCTTGACCAGCACCAGGCTGCGCTTGTGCCAGCTGCCCTGTGCCAGATCCCACAGCCCGCCGGCGGAGATCTGGTTGGGATCGAGCGCATCGGCCAGGGTACGGCTCGCCAGCAGCTGATCTTCTATCTCCTGGCGCTGCTTCTCCCGCTCCGCCTCGGCGATCTGCTGCTGCAGCTGCAGCAGGCTGCCCACCAGGCTGGTGCGCCACTTCTCGATCAGCAGCTGGCGCTGGCTGTCGGTGGGGTGGGCCATCAGCTGGCGCACCAGGCTGCGCGCCTCGCCGGCGAAGGGACTGTACTGCTCCAGCCCGTCCAGCAGCGCCGGCAGGCGCCCCATCAGCTCGGCCAGCGGCAACCCCTTGTGGGCCTGATAGAGACGATACTCCTGCTCCAGCGCCACCGGCACCGGCTTGTGGCGCATCTCCTCCCCCAGCTGTTCGCTCCAGCGGCGGATCCGCTTTTGCAACAATCTGCCCTGCAACGGGGAGCGCTTGATGAACTCGGAGATCTTGGGGGTGGAGGCCAGCAAGAGCGCCATCTCGCCCGCCAGCTCCCCCTCGCCGATGAGCAGCCCCAAATCCATCATGCCGATCTCAAGCATGGTCACCTCCGCCGATCAGGCTCACCACCGCCCCTCTCGCGCTCGCCATGGCTCAGGCGTCCAGCTGCGGCAGCCGGTCGTGCCAGTGGCTGAGGTCGGCGCGCAGCTGGTCCAGATCCCGGTTCAGCACGAAGAAGCTGTCCTCCACCTGCCGCAGCCAGTGGCGACCGATGAAGAGGTGCTGCTGATGGCGCTCGAACAGGTTGCGCTGGCGCTTGAGCTCCTGCGCCAGCACGCCAGCTTCTGCCAGCAGCCCGGTCAGGGCGGCCTGCCAGGGGGCGATCACCACCTCGGGGATGGGGTTGCGCTCTACCAGCACCAGAGGGATCTGCTGGCGCTGCAAGTCCAGCACGTGCAGGCGCAGTTCGTCGTCCAGCACCAGCTCGTAGTGGCCCTCCTTGGGGTTGCCGAGCGGCCAGCCCACCAGCGCCTCGCCGGTGGGGTGCCAGTGGGAGAGCAGGGTGCGGTCGAACACCAGCGTCTCCACCAGCCGCTCCGGATCGTCGCCATCCAGCGCCGCCGGGGTGAGCAGGTGGAAGTGCGCCAGTTTGCCGAACGGGCGGGCGTTGGCCAGCGGGATCTGGATGCCGCGGGCGCGGCGCCCGAACCACTGCTGGCGCTTTCTGGCCTTGCAGCACAGGCGCTGGGCCACGCTCTGTTTGAGCTGCTTGAACTGCTCCCGCAGCCCCATCAGCTGACGGGTCATGGCCAGCTGCTGATAGCCGTAGAGGCGGGAGAACTCGGTCATCATCTCCAGCAGGGCAGTGCGCGAGGCCTCGTCATGCCAGAGGCAATCCTTGAACAGCAGCAGATCGAGCGGGGCTACCTCGTCGCGGCCATTGAAAAAGGCGCTCGCCTTGATGAGCCTGACGGCCTTTTTCCAGCGCCGATCCGACACGTAGCAGCTGTGGGCCAGCTGGCTGTCGAGCTGCTGGCGCAGCTGATAGATGAGCTCGAAGCAGTCGTCCGGCAAACGGATCCGGTCGATCTGCTCCTGCCACTCCAGGTACTCCTCGCCGTGGATCTGCACCGAGGGCGGCAGATTCTGGTGGGATTGGCCGTCGCTGGCCAGCATGGCCTGGAAGTTGGCCTTCTCCTGCACCCGGTCCATCCAGATCCGCACCAGCATGCGGTCGTAGAGTGCCTCCAGCCCGCTGTCGGGGGCCGGCAGCTCGTTGGAGGCGGTCACCAGCAGCCGCATGGGGATGGGATGCTGGCTGTCGCCGTTGCGAAACTGCCGCTCGTTGATGGCGGTGAGCAGGGTGTTGAGGATGGCGGGGCCTGCCTTCCAGATCTCGTCGAGGAACACCACCTCGGCCTCCGGCAGGTAGCCGGCGGTGAGTCGCAGATACTTGCCATCCTCCTTCAGCGCCTGAATGGAGAGGGGGCCGAACACCTCCTCCGGCGTGCTGAAACGGGTCATCAGGTATTCGAAGTGGCGGGCATCGAAGAAGGCCAGCTTGAGGCGCCGCGCGATCAGGCTCTTGGCGATGCCAGGCGGGCCCAGCAGAAACACGCTCTCGCCGCACAGGGCCGCCAGCAGGCCGAGCCGCAGGGCATCCTGGCGCTCGTAAAGCCCCTCGCCGAGGGCCGACAGCAGGCGTGGCAGGCGCTCGTGAATGGGGGCGAGACGAAGATTCTGTGATGCTAAAGGTGGCATAGGCACACTTCCGATACTGGGGTTGTCTGGAACCGGCACACCCGCGACGCGATCGAAGGTTCCCTGTTCTGCTTGTTGGATTGTCGGGAGGCAGCCTGTGGCTCGCTCCGGCCGGTTGCCGAGCGCCGGGCTGCCTCACCTGGCTAAAACATACCGCAAAAGATGCAGCAAAACGCGTTCGAGTGTACCCTGCGCAGAGCTTTTTTCATCAATGCAGATCAAGACTGAGTCATCGTCCATGCAAGATCCAGTGCAGCTGACCACGGCGCGGGAGCCCACCTCCGCGCAACCTGACCAGGCATCCGGTCGCCTGCGGCAACACCTGCTGGCCAGGATGGGCATCCCGAGCTGGCAACTGCGCCGGCCGGCCCTGCTGGCGGGCCATCAGGTTGCGCCCGCGCCGGCCAATGAGATCCCGGCAAGCGAGCAGGAGGCTCCCCCCGCCTCGGCCGTGCCGAGCGAGCCGCCAAGCGGCAAGCTCTGGATCCTGGCGAGCCGGCTGCCCGCCCCCGGCCTGCTGGCGGATCTCTGCCAGCTGCTCGGCATCGGCAGCGACGAGGTCAGCCTGCTGAGCAGCCTGCCCGTTGGCCACACCCCGCCCCTGCTCTGGCTGGAGGCGGCCGATCCCGCCTGGCCAGAGGCTCTGATCTGTCCGCTCGCGCCCACCCCCGCCCAGAAACGGGCGCTGTGGCAGCAGCTCAAGGGGCGCCTCGGCTGAGTGCCGGGCCCCACCCTCTCTTCGTTCAGCCGCCCCGACCCGGAGCCACCATGGTGCAATTTCGTCCCCTGCTCGAAACCGACTTCGAGCTCATCTACCCCATCGAACAGGCTGCCCACAAGGAGCCCTGGAGCCAGGCCAACCTGCTCTCCTGCTTCGGGCCGCGCTACCTCAACGGCCTGCTGCTGGTCGACGGCCAGCCTGCTGGTTTCTACATCTCGGATCTGGTGGCGGGCGACAGCTCGCTGATGAACATCTGCGTGCACCCCGACTTTCAGGGCAAGGGGCTGGGGCGGGTGCTGCTCAGGGAGTACCTCACCCGCAGCAAGGCCAACAAGGCCGAGGCCTGGTTCCTCGAGGTGCGGGCCGGCAACAGCACCGCCATCAGCCTCTACGAGAGCGAGGGGTTTGCCGAGTACTGCCGGCGCGCCGACTACTACGGCATCGGCCAGGATCGGGAAGATGCCGTGCTGATGTCCCGCCTGTTCGACTTCGGCTAGGCCGCCGCGCTGCATCTGCGGCACTACATCTGCAGCACTACAGCAACGGCGCGTTGTCGAGGGCCGGATCCTGCAGGCTCTGAGTGGTGTGCAGCACCGCCTCGAACCCGGCGGCGGAGAGCGGCATGAAGAAGCCGCGCTGCCAGGTCACCCCGGGCATCCAGATCTGCTGGATATCCACCACTATCTTGATGGGCTTGAGCGGCTCACCCGGCTGCTGCACATAGATGCCGGGCGGGGTCGCCACCTGCGGGAAGCGGCGCAATATGTGCTCGCTGCCATCCCCCGCATCCGGGTTGAGGCGCACCTTGACCAGCCGGGCCAGCACCGGCGCCATCTCCGCTGACTGCCACAGGCTGGTATCCAGCAGCTTGCAACGCCGGCATTTGGCGCGCTCGATCACGTAGAGCAGCGGATAACCCTTGTGCAGAGCCAGCTGCTGCGCCTGCGCATAGCCCTCGGCGCCGCTCAGCCAGGGGTTGTCCTCCTCGCTCCCCGTGCCTCCCAGCGTAAACCAGAGGCCACCGGCTCCCGCCAATAACAGCAATACCCCGGTCACCACCCCCTTGATGCCGACACTCATTGTTCACCCTCCCTGAATGGCTCCGCATGTCAGCCCCCATCATGCCTCAAGCTCACCCTAATTGACGACTTTGTGATCCAAGACAAATGGCGAACACTTGTAAGCTGTAATCTTAGAGTTTAAACTCCAGCGCGATTTTTCAGTGCCCCTTAGGGCGTACAACTGTTACTTGAGGATGTCTGACTGATGCCGAAACACCACCTGGTTCGACTGATGCGGGAGCGTATCGCCCGGCTTGGCAACAAGGCCGCCCTGCGCGTACAACAGGATGGCCAGTGGCGTGCCATCGGCTGGCGTACTCTGGGACAGGCCATGGACTACTGTGCCCAGGCGCTGATCCGCGCTGGCCACCAGCCCACCGAGATGGTCGGCATCTATGCCCGCAACATGCCGGAGTGGACCCAGGCCGATCTCGGCATCCTGGCCGCCCGCGGCGTCAGCGTTCCCATCTACCCCACCAGCACGCTCGATCAGCTGCGCTACATCGTCAAAGATGCCGGCATCAAGGTGCTGTTCGTCGGCGAACAGCCTCAGTTCGACCAGGCGCTGCAGCTCGTTGAAAGCGGCGAGATCCGCCAGCTGGTCGCCCTCGACGGCAGCGTCAACCTGCGCGGCTGCCCGCAGGCAAGCCACTTCCAGACGTTTCTGGTCTCCGGCAATCACCAGCCCAGCGAGCAGGTGCTGCGCGAGCGCGAGAGCCAGTACCGGATGGACGACCTGCTGACCCTGATCTACACCTCCGGCACCACGGGTGAACCCAAGGGGGTCATGCTCGATTTCGCCAACATCGCCGCCTGCTTCGAGATGCACAACAGCCGTCTCGATCTGAACGAGCAGGATGTGTCGCTCTGCATGCTGCCGCTCAGCCACGTGTTCGAGCGCGCCTGGAGCTACTACGTGCTCTATTGCGGCGCCGAGAACGTCTACATCCGCGATCCGCAGAAGGTGATGGATGTGATTGGCGACGTGCAACCGACCGTGATGTGCGCCGTGCCGCGCCTCTACGAGAAGGCCTACGCCATGATCCAGGCCAAAGTGGCCCAGGCGCCGCGCCTGCGTCAGGCTCTGTTCGGCTGGGCCACCAAAGTGGGCAAGCAGATGGTCGCCACCCGTCAGGCGGGCAAAACCGCTTCCCCCCTGCTCTACGGCCAGCTCTGGCTCGCCGAGCGGCTGGTGTTTCGCAAGCTGCGCGCCCGCTTTGGCGGCCGCACCCGCTTCCTGCCGGTGGCCGGCGCCCGCCTCGCCGACGAGGTGAACTTCTTCTTCCAGGCCATGGGGCTCAACCTCAAGTACGGCTACGGCATGACCGAGACCACCGCCACCGTCTGCTGCTACGAAGACAGCCAGTTCAAGCTGGGCTCCATCGGCACGGCGCTCTGCGGCATCGAGGTGAAACTGGGTGAGAACAACGAACTGCTGGTGCGCTCCCCGACCGTGATGCGCGGCTACTACAACAAGCCGGAAGCGACCGCCGAGGTGATGACCGAGGATGGTTTCCTGCGTACCGGCGATGCCGGCGAACTCGACAGCGAAGGCAACATCTACTTCACCGAGCGCCTCAAGGAGCTGATGAAGACCTCCAACGGCAAGTACGTGGCCCCGCAACTGGTGGAAGGCACCATCGGCAAGGATCGCTTCATCGAGCAGATCGCCATCGTCGCCGATGCCCGCCACTTCGTGTCGGCACTGATCGTGCCCTGCTTCGAATCGCTGGAAGAGTACGCCCGCTCCATCAACCTGCAGTACCAGTGCAAGACCGAGCTGCTGCGCCACTCCAAGGTGGTGGAGTTCTTCGAGGCTCGCATCCAGGATCTGCAAAAAGAGCTGGCCAAGTTCGAGCAGGTGAAGAAGTTCACCCTGCTGCCGAGCGCCTTCTCCATGGAGCTGGGGGAACTCACCCCCACCATGAAGCTGCGCCGCAAGATCATCGAGTCCAAGTACCAGAGCGAAATCGAGGCGATGTACAGCCATGTCTGAGTACAACCACGTCTGATACCGCTCGGGTTCAGGGAAATAAAAAAGCCGCTTCAAGAGCGGCTTTTTGCTGTTTGTCCGTTGCTTACGGCAGCTTGACCAAGGGTTGCTCGCGCAGTTCGGTAGGACGACCAGCCTGGATCTGTTCCACGCTGGCCAGCGCCTGCTTCACTTCGTCGGCGTTCTGCAGCAGGCGGTAGGTCAGATCGAAGGTCTTGGTCTCCCCCGGCTGGATTTTGGGGACCAGTCCCAGCGGACGCTGGTACTTGGTGCTATAGGCATAGCTGGTGCCGGGTTCGATGCCGGTCACATAACCCTGAGCCCGGGTGTCGGTGTTCTTCCACAGGGTCAGTACCGGCAACTGCCTGGTGTTGTAACCCACCGCCACCCCGGCGCTGCCTGCCCGGTTGTTCAGCACAGCCAGGGTGTTGCCCTCGGCGTCGCTGTAGGGCACCAGGTTGAACACCATCTCGTCGAAGCCCTTGGTCGGCCCCAGATAGGTTTGCCAGCTCTTCAGCCCCCCCTTGGCGTAGTCGTTGAACGGGGAGATCTGCTTCACCGGGGTGCTGACGCGCGCGCCCTCCTCCAGGATGGGGGCCCCGAAGTTGCCGTGGTAGATGATCTGGTACTCGTTCTCGTAGTCGGCGTGGTTGGTCAGCTTGTCCTGCAGGGCAAACTCCGCCTGACCGGGCACGACGCTGAGCTGGGTCCAGGTGACCAGCTCGCTCATCTTGAAGGTGCGCTCGTCCACCCGGCCCAGCACGTGAATGGCATAGGGTGGCTCCTCGTCTATGGTCACGCTGACCACGGAGGCCGGAATGTTCTGCACCCGGCCATGCAGACTCTTGAGGCGGCCGTCGTCATCTACTCCCGGGTGACCGGTCCACTCGTAGCCACAGCGCACCAGCATCTCGTTGAAGCCATCGAGCCAGCCGAGCCCGGCGCGGCTCTCCAGATCGATGAAGGCCGGATTGACCACCTCCTTGACCGGCGAATCCCAGCCGAGGCGCAGATCGGCGGCTCTGACCTCCTTGATCCCCATGCCGCGGGTCGGTATCAGGGTTATCTTCATCACCCCGTTGTCGACAATCAGCAGGTCCACCCCCTCCTGACGCCCGCCATGCAGCCGTTTCTTCTCGATGCTGAACGGTGCCGGACTCTTGATCCCCAGCTTGTCGCTGGTGATCTTCCAGTCCCCCACATCCAGCCCCTGCTGGGAGTCGGTCAGCAGGAATTCGGCAGCCTGGCCCGAGCTGGCACCCAGCGCGAACAGTACGGCAATGGAAAGTCTCTTCAACATGGATTTATCCTCGTGTCTCTTCTTTTTGTGAAAGCTGAATCGTTTCAGTGATCGAGAAATTAGGTGGCAAGTCCATCAGACTCAAGCTGCAAAAGAGAAAAATGTGAGCCGATTGACAATAAAACCGCCCATCGCGCTGCTGAAGTGAAGGCTGACTCACAGTTATTTTCGGGCCCGTGACGGCCGACCGCCCACTGGAGAGCGCGAATAAAAAAGCCGCTCCGAAGAGCGGCTTGCAGCAGAAGTGGCTCCCGTCAGGCCGGGGTCTTGCTGGTCCCGAAGTAGTCGGCCAGGAAGTCGTCGAACGACAGGCTGTCGCTGCGCTCGCGTTCCCGCTGCTTGGCCAGCGAGTCGCGTGCCTCGCCGGCAAAGTAGGCTTCATCCCAGTACTGCAGCTCACCGGCCAGCATCTCTTCCCGATAGCGGCTGGCCAGCTCGTCGCCGAAGCAGCCGTTGTCCTGGCCGCTCTCCAGCAACTGCTTGAGCAGGCGGGCGGAGTAGGTGAGCTCGGGGTTGAGCAGCTTCTCGCGGTGCATCGCCAGGGTCTCGCGGTAGCGATTGCGACCGCAGCAGCGGTCCAGCAGCGCGGCGACCTCGGCCAGCTCGTCGAACAGCTTGAGGCCGTACTCCCTCAGGCCGATGGCATGACCCTGCTCGTCTTCCAGCTCGAGGCCGGGACGACGCCCCTCCAGCACCACCTTGGTCTGGTTGCGGCGATTGCGGGCAATCTCCTCGTCGCCCAGCACCGGGGACGGGCGCAGCAGGCACCAGACCAGGAACAGGTCGAAGAAGCGGATCTGATCCACCTCGATGCCGTACGGGGTGAAGGGGTTCACGTCCACGGTGCGCAGCTCGATGTATTCGATGCCGCGCTGCTCCAGCGCATCCGACGGCTTCTCGCCGCTGCGCGGGGTGCGCTTGGGCCGGATCGGAGCGTACAGCTCGTTCTCCAGCTGCAGCACGTTGTCGTTGAGCTGACGGTACTCGCCGTTCACCTTGACGCCGATCTTGGCGAAGTCGGGATCATGGGTGTTGATGGCGCGACGCAGGCTGCTGACATAGGCCGGCAGGCTATCGTGGCTGATCTTGAGCCCCGCCTGGGCGCTGTTGGTGTAGCCCAGATCCGACAGCCGCAGGGCGGTGGCATAGGGCAGGTAGAGGGTGCCCTTGCCGGTCTTCTGGAACGGCAGATTGCTCTTGCGCCCTTTGAGGAAGGAGTCGCAGATGGCCGGCGAGGCACCGAACAGATAGGGCACCAGCCAGCCGAAGCGGTAGACGTTGCGGATCAGCCCCATGTACTTGTCGGAGATGAAGCGCTGGCTGCAGCACCCCTCACACACCAGTTCCTGCCACTCGCACCAGAAGCTGTCCGGCATGGAGAAGTTGAAGTGCACCCCGGCGATCACCTGCATCAGGCTGCCGTAGCGGTTCTTCAGCCCCTGCCGGTAGAGGGTCTTCATCCGGCCGATGTTGGAGCTGCCGTACTGAGCCAGCCGGATGTTCTCCTCGTCGCCGACGAAGCAGGGCATGGAGAGCGGCCAGATCCGTTCATCTCCGAGATGGTGGATGGTGTGACGGTGGATGTCGCCAAGCTGTTCCATCAGGCTGTCGATGGAGTCGGTGGCCGGCGTGATGAACTCCAGCAGGCTCTCCGAGTAGTCGGTGGTGATGTTGGCATGGGTCAGCGCCGAGCCCAGACTGCGGGGGTGATCGGTCTGGGCCAGGGTTCCTTCCGGGGTGATGCGCAGACATTCACGTTCGATCCCGCGCCGGATCCCCTTGAGGGCGGTCAGCCGTTCCGGCGAACCCAGGGCGGTCAACAACTCGGTGAGTGACAAGCTTGTCGTAGTCATATTCACAGCTCATGTGTGGCCGCCCCACAGGGGGGCGGCGCTCTTTATTATGTAGCGCCCTCAGGGCAGCTGCAGCGGATAGATGGGAAGATGAAGCTCCTTCAAGGGTTTTTCAAGCTTTTGCTTGTCCCCCACCACCACAATCACCATCTCGGCCGGGTCAAGCCAGCGTGCCGCACTGGCCTTGAGCGTCTCGGCCGACACCGTCTTGATCAGGTTGTTCTGGGCCTGCACATAGTCCGGCTTCAGGTCGTACATGATCATCTGCAGCAGGAAGCCCGCCTTCTGGCCCAGAGTTTCGTAGGAGAGCGCATCCTGCTGGGAGACGGCGCTGCGCATGTAGGCGAGCTCCACCGGAGTCGGCCCGTTCTTGCGGTAGTTGTCCATCTCCTTGAGGAACTGGCGGATGGCATCCACGGTCGCATCGGCCCGCACGTTGGCACCGGTGGCGAAGGTACCCGCCTCCCGGTTGGCGGAGAAGCCCGAGCTGGCACCATAGGTGTAGCCCTTGTCTTCGCGCAGGTTGAGGTTGATGCGGCTATTGAAGTTGCCGCCCAGGTTGAAGTTCATCAACCCGGCGGTGAAGTAGTCACCCGTGGTATCGAACGGCATGGCGCGGCGGCCGATGCGGATCACCGACTGGGGCGCCCCCGGCTTGTCCACCAGATAGATGCCCGGCTTGGCCTGCTCGCCCGCCGGCTTGAGGCTGCCCAGAGAGGGCTCGGCCCCCTTCCACTGGGTCAGGAAGGCAAGTTGATCCTCCACCTGGGCCTGGGTCACGTCACCCACCACCACCACCTTGGCGTTGGTCGGGTTGTAGTAGTTCTGGTAGAAGCGCTTCACGTCCGCCAGGGTCAGCTTCTCGACATCGGCCAGCACGCCGTCACCCGGCTGACCGAGGCGGTTCTGCTTGCCGTAGACCAGCTCGCGGAATGCCTGACCGGCCAGCCACTCCGGCTGCTGCTCGCTCTGCTTCATCCCTTGCAGCATCTGCGCCTTGACCCGCTCGAAGTCGGCTTCGCGCATGCCGGGCCGCTCGAAAACCTCGCGTACCAGCGCCAGGGTCTGCGGCAGCTTGTCGGTCAGGCTGCTGATGGTGACCAGATTGTTGTACTGGGCGCTGGAGACGCTGACGCTGGAGCCGAGCTTTTGCAGCTCGTCGCTGAGCTGGGCCTCGGTCAGGCGCACCGAGCCCTGCCCCATCATGCTGGCGGTGAGGCTGGCCAGCCCCAGCTCGCCCTTGCCCTCGGCCCGCATGCCGCCCGGCAGGGCGACCATGATGGAGACGGCGGGAATTTCGTCGCTCTGGGTGCCGATGATCTCGATCCCCTTGTCGAGCTTGCCGTGCCAGATGGCCGGCACCTTGACGCTCACCGCATCGGCCGCCTTGGGCTGCACGCTGCGATCAAAGTCGTCTTTCACCGGTCGCTCGGCCAGCACCTGATCATGCTTGGCATAGTCCGGCAGCTCGCGTTTGGCCGGGGTGAAGTTGGGTTTGGCGGCCTGCCAGTCGCTCTTGCCCTTGGGCACCACGCTCAGTACCACCGCCGGCTTGTTCAGGATGAACTTGTCGTAGGCGGTCTTGACCTGCTCCGGGGTCACCTTGCCGATGGCATCCAGGCTCTTGAACACATAGTTGGGATCCTGGGCGAACACCTGACCCATGGCGAGCTGGCTCACCTTGCCGGAGACGCTGTCCAGACCCCAGATGGCCGAGGCGCGATAGCTGTTGATCGCCTTCTCCAGATCCTCCGGCTTGAGGCCGCGACCGGCGAACTCGCCGATCACCTTGTCCACCTCGCTCTTGAGGGCCTTCAGGCTGCCGTCCACCGCCGGGTTGGGATAGGCGTAGACGGTCAGAGTACAGGCCAGCTCCTCGCAGTAGTGGGAGGCGCCCGCATCAATCGCCTTGCCGCTCTTGACCAGCGACTGGTAGAGCATGGAGCTGGCGCTGCCGCCCAGCACATCGGCAAACATGTCGAGCGCCGGCTCCTGCGGATCGCCGAGCGACACGGTCGGGTAGCTGATGTAGAGCAGCGGCAGATGCACCTTGTCCTCAAGCGTCACATAACGGGTCTCGGGCAGGGTGACAGGCGCAGGGGTCGGCTCGGCCACGTCCGGGCCGCGCGGGATGGAGCCGAAATACTGCTCAATCCAGGCCAGCGCCTGCTTGGTGTCGAAGTCGCCGCCCAGGGTCAGGGTGGCGTTGTTGGGACCGTACCAGCGCAGGAAGAACTGCTTGAGGTCGTTGACGTCGACCCGGTCCAGATCCTCCACATAGCCGATGGGCTGCCAGGAGTAGGGGTGGGTGCGCGGGTAGAGCGCCTCGCCCACCTTCTCGCTCACCAGGCCGTAAGGCTGGTTGTCGATGCGCTGGGCCCGCTCGTTCTTGACGGTGGCGCGCTGGATCTCGAACTTCTTCTGGCTCACTGCATCGAGCAAAAAGCCCATGCGGTCGGCCTCCAGCCACAGCACCTTCTCCAGCTGGTTGGCCGGCACGGTCTCGTAGTAGTTGGTGCGATCCTTGTTGGTGGTGCCGTTCATGTCACCGCCAGCTTCGTTGATGATCCGCATGTGCTCCTGATCCCCCACATGCTTGGAGCCCTGGAACATCATGTGCTCGAAGAAGTGGGCGAAACCGGACTTGCCCACCTGCTCGCGGGCCGAGCCCACGTGGTAGGTGACGTCCAGGTGCACCAGGGGATCGGATTTGTCGGGCGCCAGAATGACGGTCAGGCCGTTGTCCAGCTTGTACATCTGGTAGGGAATGCCGAGCTTGCCCTCTTCCTTGACCTGTTCCGACACCAGGGTGGGTGCCGCCAGCACGGGCAGGGAGAAGCCCAGAAGCATGCTTAATGGAATGAGTTTGTTCACGGTTACCTCGTGAGTGAAGCTAGAAGATCTGCCTGGCCAGCATAAAGACCAGGGCATAACGCAACAATTTGCCGAGCCCGATGAGAATGAGAGAGCGCCAGAAGGAGAGACGCAGCCAGCCGGCCAGCAGACAGAGACCATCGCCGATCACCGGCGTCCAGGCCAGCAGCAGACACCAGTGGCCATGTTGTTTGAGCCAGCCGAGGGCTTTTTGTTCCCCACGGCCTTGAAAATCTTCCGGTTTTTTCTTGAAGGTGGCGAGCCAGCCGAGCCACCAGGTGGTCATGGAGCCGAGGGTATTGCCCAGCGTCGCCCACAGCAGCAGGCTGGCCATGCTCCATTCCCCCTTGGTCGCCATGGCCCCCAGCAGCACTTCCGAGCTGCCGGGCAGCAGGGTGGCGGAGGTAAAGGCGCTCAGAAACAGCCAGCCGAGCCCCAGCTCGGTGATGCCATTCATCCAGCCAGACCGTCCGCGGCGGGCATGCGCAGCAACAGCTTGCCACGCACGTGGCCCTGCTCGATGGCCTGATGGGCCAGCGCCCCCTCGGCCAAGGCATACTCCCCGGCGACCGTGACCTGAACCTCGCCCTGACGCAGCAGGGTCAGCATCTGGCTCAGCTGCTGGCGGTCAGGGTGTACCAGCATGCCGAGCACCTCGATGGCGCTGCCGGCCGCGGCATCCTTGATCTGCTGGGCGCTGATGGTGGGCACAGTCACCAGCCGGCCACCGGGCTTGACGCAGGCAAGCGCCGCTTTGCCGCTCTCGCCACCCACCAGATCCAGCACCAGTTCGACCTGACCGCCGGCCACCACCTGGGCGACCCAGTCTGCGTCATGGTAATCCACCATCCGACTGGCCCCCAGCCCGTGCAGGAAGCTGTGGTTGTCGCGACTCGCCGTCGCCACTACCTCAGCGCCATAGGCGCTGGCAAGCTGCACCGCCAGGTGGCCGACACCGCCGGCACCGGCCAGGATCAGCACCCGTTGCCCCGCCTTGAGGGCGCCGTGTTCAAACAGCCCCTGCCAGGCGGTGAGGCCCGCCAGCGGCAGCGCCGCCCCCTGTCTAAGGCCAATATCCTCCAGCCTGACCAGCTCCTCCTCGCGCGCCACCACGGACTCGCCGTAGCCGCCGGCCGCGAGGGGAAAGCCCACCATGCCGCACACTCGATCCCCCTCGGCCAGCGCGGTGACGCCGGGGCCTATCTTCTCCACCACCCCGGCCACGTCATAGCCCGGCGTCCAGGGCAGCTTGTCCTTGTTCTGGGCCGCCGCCCAGCCGAGGCCTGCCCGGGTCTTGGCATCGATGGGGTTGACCCCCGCAAAGCAGATGCGCACCCGCACTTCGCCGTCGGCTGGCACCTTGTCCAGGGAAGGGTTGAGCCGAAGTACCGAGGGGTCGCCGAATGCGGTAATCTGTAGCTGCGTCATTGCACAATCCATCCTGTTGATTGATCAAGGGTCAACAGAATAACAGCGAGGACACCATGGCTCGAATGTTTCTTATTCCTCTGTTGCTGGCCCTCGGGTGGTGGGCGTTTCTGCTCTACTTCCGCATCCCGCTCAAACAGGGGGCCAAGGGCTTTTACTGGATCATCGGCATCGGTGGCGGGCTTGCCGCCTTCCTCAGCCTGATGATGGTGCTGACCCACTAGCACAGCCCCCGCGCGGCAATAAAAAGGCCACCCTGCGGTGGCCTGATGATCAACTCCCCAGCGAGCTGAGATGGTAGTGGCGGTTGCTGCCCTGCCCCAGCACCCCCTGGGCCAGCAGATGCTGGAACACCCGATCCACCTCCTCCAGCGACAGCGACAGCGCCTCTGCGACTCGCCGCTTGCTGCACTTGAGCTCACCGCTCTCCAGCGCGCTGCGCACCTGAGCCACCACCTCCGGCTCGGGCTCCGGTCTGGCCATCACGGCGGGCACCATGGCCGCCACCTCAGCCTGGCGGGCCAGGGTCTGCTCCCTGGCCTGCTGCCACAGCCAGCTGCGACGAAAGCGGTTCTCTTCGCCGATCAGGCTGACGAAGAAGGCGCCAAACACGTCGAGCAGCACGGAGAGGAAGCAGACCAGCAGAAACTGCACCTGGCTGATGCTCATCCCCACCCCGTCCGCCAGGCTGCTCATCAGCCCCAGCATGGAGGATTGCTCGTTGATGGGCTTGGCATCGCGCTCCTGGCGCAGCTCATCCTGACGCAGCCTGAGCTTGGTGTTGGCCTGCTGCAACCCGCTGACGCCGCTGGAGATGCGCGCCATCTCGATGTACTTGCGGGCCGCCTCCTCGTTGAGCTGGATCTGCCGCTCTATGCTGGCGATCTGCTCGTCGAAGCGGGCGATCTCCCGCTCATGGCGCGCCTGCTGGTTGAGGATGGTGTTGGTGGCGCTGTTGATGCCGCCGATGCTGCCACCGATGGAGATGGCGGCCAGCACGCTGTAGAACAGCAGCGACCAGAAGGCCCCGCTCAGCTCCCGCCGCGCCTTGCACTCGCCGTACTCGTACCAGACGTAGAACTTGCCCAGCTCGAAGATGATGGCCAGGCCGCCAAACAGCCACTTCATCAGGGGATTCTCGTCGATGGAGAGAAACAGCAGCAGGGAGAAGACGATGGAGGCCAGAATGGCCAGCCCGGTAAAACTGTACACCGTGGTCAAGGCGAACCACCCCTTGGGGTAGCGCAGCACGGTAGAAGCCTGTGTAGTCATGATGAAGGGGGTGCGATATGCAGGAAAAGTTGGCTGCCGATTATAGTCAGCCGAGCCACAGAATGAAGGCTAATCATTTGAATTGACTCAGATACCTTCACAAACGGACAGGCTGCGACCAGATTGGGCAAATTGTCGACGCTTCCCCGTTGTCTGCCGCTGCAAACCCCGCTAGCCTGATCGCCTGCCCACCCGCGGCAAGCCGGCATGACATGCCCGCCAACTGATGTCGTGCCTGGTTCCGGCCCGGTTAAGGCGCCAGCTTCTACACTGAGACCAATCCTTCCGCACTCGAGGTCATCATGCACAAATCCATACTGCTGCTCTCCCTGCTGCTCGTCCAAGGCATGGCCATGGCGGCGCCCCCCTCCAAGAACAACGATGGCGTCAAACTCTCCACCGACGACATCAAGCTGGACATCAACTGGGATCAGAAAGAGTACGACTGGTGGCAGAGCAACTGCCTGGATCTCGGCATCGGCGACAGCCGCATCCAGCTCAACTGCGACAAGATGGACGGCAAATACCGGGACCACTACAACCGCAGCATCCACAGCGGCAACAACCCGGGCCAGGGCCACAACAAGCAGAAAGGCAACGGCAACGGCAAGAAGAATTGATCGTCATCCCCGTCACCCTGACACAGGGGCCGAGGCCCCTGTGTCCATTTCTCTACCAGTAGTTCTCCGCACTGATGTTGCCGGGCGCCCGCCGCAGGTTCTTGGCCAGCCCCAATGACAGCAAGGTCTGCTGGGTCTCCTTCACCATGGCCGGGTTGCCGCAGATCAGCACCTGACTCAGCTCGGGAGCAAATTCCAGCCCGACCCGCGCCTGCAACCGACCGTCGGCGATGGCGGCCGGGATCCGCCCTGCCATCGCCTCGGGCCATTCCTCCCTGCTGACGAAGGGCACATAGCGAAAACGCTCGCCGTGGCGGGCGGCAAAACCCGCGATAAGCTCCCGATAGCTCAGCTCTTCCCCCTTGCGCACCCCGTGCACCAGCACCAGGTTCTCGAAACGGGCGAAGGCTTCCCCGTCGGCCAGCATGGAGAGGAAGGGGCCGATGGCGGTGCCGGTGGAGAGCAGCCAGAGATCGCGCCCGGCCGGTATCTCGTCCAGGGTCAGAAAACCGGTCGCCAGGGATTGCACCAGCAGGCTGTCGCCCGCTTGCAGTGAACCGAGGGACGGAGTCAGTTCCCCATCGGGGATCTCGACGAAATAGAACTCGTGATAGGGGGCTGACGGGGGATTGACGAAGGAGTAGGCCCGCTGGATGCGGCGTTCGCCCTGCTCGAGGGCCAGTTTGGTGAATTGCCCCGCCTTGTAGGGGGCCAGCTCGGCCGCCACACGCAGGGAGAACAGGGTGGGCGTCCACTCGATACGCTCAAGGACGCGACCTTCGACCCAGGCCATAGGGATCTCCTCCAGAAGAACGGATCCTTACTCTAACCCTGGGCCTGAAAATAAAAAACCCGCGCAAGTGCGCGGGTTTTTTCTGCAAAAGCGAATCGCTATTACAGGGCAACAACCTGGATCTGTACGGTTGCTTTGACGTCAGCGTGCAGCTGAACAACAACTTCGTAGTCACCGGTGTTACGCAGAACGTTGCCCATGCGGACTTCGCTCTTGGCAACGGCTACGCCGGCAGCAGTGATGGCTTCAGCCACGTCACGGGTACCGATGGAACCGAACAGCTTGCCTTCGTCGCCAGACTTGGAGGCGATAACAACGGCAGCCAGTTCACCCAGCTTGGCAGCGCGCTCTTCAGCGGCAGCTTTACCGGCAGCCAGTTTGGCTTCCAGTTCAGCACGGCGAGCATCGAAGGTCTCGATGTTGGCCTTGGTAGCCATAACAGCTTTGCCTTGCGGGATCAGGTAGTTACGGGCATAACCAGCTTTCACGGAAACTTGGTCACCCAGACCGCCCAGTTTGGCGATTTTGTCGAGCAGGATAACTTGCATTACCTTTCCTCTATAAATTTCGTTGAGTTAGGCTTAAGCGCCGGACCGATTCTTACTTGTTGTGCAGATCGGTGTACGGCAGCAGAGCCAGGTAACGAGCACGCTTGATGGCGCGTGCCAGCTGACGCTGATACTTGGCGCGGGTACCGGTGATACGGCTCGGTACGATCTTGCCAGATTCAGTGATGTAGTTTTTCAGAGTAACGATATCTTTGTAGTCGATCTCGGTAACGTTCTCGGCGGTGAAGCGGCAGAACTTACGACGACGGAAATAACGTGCCATGGCCTTTATCCTCTAGTCAGTGATCCAGAATTACTCTTCGGAAGCAGCTTCAGTAGCTTCTTCGCGGCGCTCGTCGTCACGACGGGTGAAGCGCTCTTCCTTGGCCTTGGCCATCGGAGAAACTTCAGTCACGGCGTGCTTGGTGCGCATGATCATGTTGCGGATAACGGCATCGTTGAAGCGGAAGTTGGTTTCCAGCTCATCGATAACGGCTTGCTCTGCTTCTACGTTCATCAGAACGTAGTGGGCTTTGTGCAGTTTGTCGATCGGGTAAGCCAGCTGACGACGGCCCCAATCTTCCAGGCGATGAATGGTACCACCGGAGGTGGTGATGGCGCCGGTGTAACGCTCGATCATGCCAGGTACTTGCTCGCTCTGGTCCGGATGAACCATGAAGACGATTTCGTAATGACGCATTTTAGCTCCTTACGGATTAATTCAGCCTCCGCCCAGGTGCAGCCAGACCTCGGAGGCAAGGAACATAATGGTGTTTAGACGCTGCTTTTCTAGGGCGGCGTATTGTACAAAATCCCATCCCCCACTGCAACCAGCCGCCACCGATGTTTTTATCTATGGGAACAATACAAAACTTCAATTGATAATAATTATCATTTAGATCTATTCTATCTCCATGCACTTATGGAGGCTGATACCATGCAACCCGCGCTGACCACGGCCATCCCGGCCCGCAAATTCAAGCTGACCCTGCTCGGGCCGGCCTTTATCGCCGCCATCGGCTACATAGATCCGGGCAACTTCGCCACCAACATTCAGGCCGGATCCACCTTCGGCTACCAGCTGCTGTGGGTAGTGGTGTGGGCCAACCTGATGGCCATGCTGGTGCAGACCCTCTCGGCCAAACTCGGCATCGTCACCGGCAAGAACCTGGCGGAACACATTCGCGACCGGCTGCCCAAGCCAGCAGTCTGGGCTTACTGGGTACAGGCGGAGATCATCGCCATGGCCACTGATCTGGCCGAATTCATCGGTGCGGCCGTGGGCTTCAAGCTGCTGCTCGGGGTCACCCTGCTGGAAGGGGCCGGCATCACCGCCGTGGTCACCTGGGGCATTCTGATGCTGCAGTCCCGCGGCCAGAAACCGCTGGAGTTTGTGGTGGGCGGCCTGCTGCTGTTCGTGGCGGCGGCCTACATCGTCGAGCTGGTGTTCTCCCGCCCCCATCTGCCGAGCCTGCTGGAGGGCGCCCTCTTCCCCGGCCTGCCCAACAGCGACGCCGTCTATCTGGCGGCCGGCGTGCTCGGTGCCACCGTGATGCCCCACGTCATCTACCTGCACTCGGCACTGACCCAGCACACCCAGGATCAGGGCTCGGTCCCCCAGCGGCTGCACACCACCCGGGTCGACGTGGCCATCGCCATGACCATCGCCGGCTTCGTCAACCTGGCCATGATGGCCATGGCGGCGGCCGCCTTCCACAGCTCCGGCAACCAGCAGGTAGCGGAGCTGGAGTCGGCCTACCAGACCCTGACCCCGCTGCTGGGCCAGGCGGCCGCCACCCTGTTCGGCCTCTCGCTGGTCGCCTCCGGCATCAGCTCTACCGTAGTGGGCACGCTGGCCGGCCAAGTGGTGATGCAGGGCTTCGTGCGCTTCACCATCCCGCTCTGGCTGCGCCGCGCCATCACCATGGCCCCCGCCTTCGTGGTGATCGCCATGGGCCTCAACACCACCGAAATCCTGGTGCTGAGCCAGGTGGTGCTGAGCTTCGGCATCGCGCTGGCGCTCATTCCGCTGCTGATATTGACCGGCGATCGCGCCCTGATGGGGGAGTATCGCAACCACCCGGTGACCCAGGCGGTCGGCCGCCTCATAGTCGCCTTGGTGATCGGGCTCAACGCCTACCTGCTGGTCGCCATGATCTAGCCCTCCCCCCCTTCTCAGGCCGGTTCGTTAACCGAGGTTAATGAGCCGGCCTGCGCTTTGGCGTATGCTGGCGGCTCTCTTCCTCTTCGATTTGCGGGAGCCATCCATGCCACATACCCGAGCCAGCTTCGTGCTGGGCCACCATCAGGAGCAGGCCAGCGTGCTCTTCTGCCAGAGCGGCGACACCAGCCTGCTGGTCACCGACCTCACCCCCTTTCATCCCCAGAGCCACCTCTGGCCCGATCAGCCGGGTGACGTGGGTACCGTGCATTGGGAGGGTGGCGACGCGGTCGTCGGCCCCTGCCGCATGGGGGCCATCAGCCCGGATGGGGAGCTGTTCGTCGACCAGGCGATCCCGGTCAAGCGGAGCGCAGAAGGGTGGCGCTTCGTGGTGGTGCACCCGCTGGCCGGTCACTGTGCGCTGCCAGTGGGCAGCCAGGTGACACTGCGGGTGGATGCCGAGGCCCGCCATGCCCTGAGCCTGGGCCACAGCGGCTGCCATCTGGCGGCACTGGCACTCAACCGGGCGCTGATGCCTTACTGGCGCAAAGAGCTCAGCGAGCGGGACGCGCTGGATCAGCCGGACTTCGATCGCCTCGCCATCCAGACCTCGCGGGTCGAGCCCATGGGTTCGCGCGAGCAGTACCGGATCGGCAAAAGCCTGCGCAAGAAAGGAGTCAACAGCGAGGCGCTGCTGGCAGACCTGCCGCAGATAGAAGAGAGGATCAACCAGCAGTTGGCAGACTGGCTGGCGGCCGGTGGCGAGATCCGCCGCAGCCGGGCCGGCGAGGCGATCATCGACTCCCGTTACTGGCACTGCTCACTGGAAGGCCGGGAGGTCACCATCCCCTGTGGCGGCACCCATGTGGGCAGCCTGGCCGAACTGGGGCAGGTACAGGTGCAACTGGCCTCCTGTGAGGAAGGGTTCACCCTCACGACCCGGGTCACTCCCTGACCGGCCGGCCCGGATGCCTTAAGCCGCCTCCCCCTAGCCGAGACGGATCAGCAGGATCCCGCCCAGGATCACCAGGGCGGCCAGCAGCCGGACCCGCCCCAGCGCCTCCCCCAGCCAGCCCCAGGATAGCAGCACAGCAAACAGCACGCTGCTCTCGCGCAGGGCCGCCACCAGGCCGATGGGCGCCTTGGTCATGGCCCAGATGACGATACCGTAGGCCAACAGCGACAGGGCGCCCCCGATGGCGCCGCTGCGCCACGCCGCAGGCCCCAGCTCGCGCCAGGCGGTGCGACTCTGCCAGCGCATCAGCAGCGGCATCATCAACGCGGTGAGGGCGAACAGCCAGAGGGTGTAACGTATCGGCTCACCGGCCGAGCGGGCTCCCGCTCCATCGGACAAGGTATAGGAGGCGGTAAACAGCGCAGTGATGAGCACCGCCTGCAGCGCGGCCGGGGCCAGCCGCAGACCGCCGCGCCATGCCATCAGCAGCACGCCGCTCACCAGCACCACGGCCCCCGTCACCGCCACCATTCCCGGCACTTCGCCCAGCAGCAGGGCCCCGAACAGCAGGGTCACCAGAGGGGCGCTGCCCCGGGCCAGCGGATAGATCTGGCCGAACTCACCCAGCCGGTAGGCTCGACCGAGAAAAAGACAGTAGCCGCAGTGCAGCAGGATGGAGAGCGCCAGCCAGGGATATTCGGCCGCCACCGGCCAACCCACCAAGGGCAGCAAGGGGGCGGCAAACAGGCCAGAGCAGAGAGAGACCAGCAAGACACTGACGCGCCCCTCGGCCTGGCGCTTGGCCAGCGCATTCCAGAGCGCGTGCAGCAGGGCGGCCAACAGGATGGCAGCAAAGATGGTAGGGGTCACGACAGGGTTCCGATAGCAACAGGCCGCCCAGCATAGCCGGTTTGCCCGGCGATGACAGAGAGCAGCCTCATAAGATGCCTGCTTTTCTCACCCATCGGCCTGCTGCCGATGGGTATGTCATCAGCGCAGCCGGCGCTGCCAGTGAATGGCCAGCAGGATGAAGCTCACCCCGACCCAGAGGTTCCACGCCGGGATCTCGCCAAACAGCCAGACGCCCAGCAGTACCACGAACATCAGGCCCGAGTACTCGGTCGCTGCGATGCGGTTGGCCTCAACCTGGCGATAGGCATAGAAGCAGCTGGCGTGATAGAGCAGCTGCATGACGCCGCTGCCACCGATCAGCACCAGCAGTCGCCAGTCCACCGGCTGCCATTGATGCACCGCCAGCCCGGCGGTCAACGGCAGAGCCAGCAGATTGGCCCAGAACAGGGTCGCCACCACCGAGATCCCGGCTGGCAACTTGCGCCCCGTGATGTTGAACAGCGCCAGGGTGAAGGCGGTCACCAGGGCGCCCAGCCCGGCCAGATGGAAATCCCCCGGCCGCAGCACGAACACCACCCCGAGCAGCCCCATGCCTCCCAGCAACCAGACGCGGGAATTGATCTTCTCCTTGAGCAGCCAGGCCGCCAGCGGCAGCGTCAGCAACGGGGAGACATAGAAGATGGCGTTGGCCGTGGCCAGCGGCAGCTGGGTCAGGGCCAGCATCATGCCGCCCCCGCCGAGCAGGCAGAGGTGGCCGCGCAGCAGGTGCCACTTCCAAGCACCCAGTCCCCAGGCCGAGCGCGGTACCCGCAGCATGAAGGGCAGCAGCACCAGCAGGGTCAGCAGCTGGCGCAGGAACATGTATTGGAAGGGGCTGAAGCCGGGGCCGATCAGCTTGACCAGCACGTCGGAGAAGGCCTGGGCCAGATTGCCCAGCACCAGGGTGATGATGGCGAAGGTTTGCAGGTCCAGTGCGAACCGCTTGCGCAACAACTCCATCAGCGACAGCCGCTCGAGTGGCGAACGCTAATAAAATGGCTCAACGGCTCAATCGCTGAATCTTGTTCTGAATTAATGGGGTAAAAGACCATTTTTAAAACCTATCCATCAACTGTTGCCGATTAATCACTCAGAGGGTACCCACTAACATGGCGCCGAGCACCCGTTTTCTTTACTACCTCAAGACATAATAATTTCATTGTTATGCTTAAAAGGTATTAAGAGGAGCTCATGCCGATGTGGGGAATGTCATCTTCCAGATAGGGTTCACCCACGGCGGTGAAACCATGACGACCGTAGAAACCTTGCAGGTGTGCCTGGGCCCCGAGATAGATGCTGACCCCGGGCCAGAGCCGGGCACACTCCTGCAGCGCCTGCTGCATCAGCCGGTGACCGAGCCCATCACCTCTCGCTTCGGGCGCGGTCACCACCCGGCCGATCACCACCTGCTGCGCCTTGGCCACGCCGGGCGCCATCAGCCTGGCATAGGCCACCAGTGCCCCATCCTGCCAGCCGAGCAGGTGCAGCACGTCGGGGCGCTTGTCGACGCCGTCCAGATCAAGAAAGACACAGGTCTGCTCCACCACGAAGACCCGGGATCTCAGGGTGAGCAGTTCATAGAGTTCGTTGACGTCGAGTTGTTCAAAAGACTTGAGAGACCAGTTCATGGGGGTTCCTTGCTCATGATGAGAAGGGCAGCATAGCCAGCCACACGTGGGTCGGCATTAACCTTTGTTAAGATCCTTCAGCCGTTTGCGAATGCGGCTCAGGCTGATGGGGGTGATGCCCAGATAAGCGGCGATCTGGTGATCGGGCACCCTGGCCTCCAGCACGGGAAAACTGCGCAAAAAGTGCTGATAGCGGGCCTGCGGACTCTCGGTCAGGAGCAGCAGCTCTTTCTCCTCCTTGATGCGCAGCTGCACCGCCAGCAGATGCTGATACCAGGCGGGCCAGCAGGAGAGCGTGCGCAGATCGGCCAGATTGAACAGCAAGAGCCGACAGGGCTCCAGCGCCTCAACGCTGTAGCGGGCCGGCTCGCCACTGAGCAGGTGGTGGAAGTCGAGAAACTCGTCACCCTCCCAGTAGAACTCCTTGATGTACTCGCGGCCATCCGCCAGCACCACCTTGGCCCGCAGCAGTCCCTGCTCCACCATCACCAGCAGATCGGGTCGATCGCCAGCATGCCAGAGGCAGGCACGGGGGCTCAGGGTCAGCGGCCGGGCAAAAGAGAGGAGGCGCGCGGCCTCCTGCTCATCTGTGACCCGATCCCGGCAAAACGGGGGTCTATCCATTCAGCTCGCCTCAGGCACGACGCTGGCGCACGGCTTCAAACAGGCAGACGCCGGTCGCTACCGAGACGTTGAGGCTGGATACCGCCCCTGCCATCGGGATGCTCACCAGCTCGTCGCAGTGCTCGCGGGTGAGGCGGCGCATCCCCTTGCCCTCTGCGCCCATCACCAGCGCCATCGGGCCGGTCAGTTTGGCCTGGAATACGTCGTGATCCGCCTCGCCGGCGGTACCGACAATCCACACGCCACGCTCCTGCAGCTCGCGCAGGCTGCGAGCCAGGTTGGTGACCTGGATGAGCGGCACCACTTCGGCGGCGCCACAGGCAACCTTGCGCACGATCGGGGTCAGGCCGGAGGCCTTGTCGCGCGGCACGATCACCGCATGCACGCCGGCCGCATCGGCGCTGCGCAGGCAGGCGCCGAGGTTGTGCGGATCGGTCACCCCGTCCAGCACCAGCAGGAAGGGTTGAGTCTGTTGCTCGGCCAACTTGTCCAGCAGGCTGGCCAGATCGTGCTCAGCCAGCTTGGGCGCCTCTTTCACACGGGCCATGATGCCCTGGTGATTGTTGCCCTCCGCCTTGTCGTCGAGCGTCTTGCGGTTCACGCTCTGCACCTTGAGGCCGAGAGATTCCAGCTCGTCCAGCAAGGGTTGCAGCCGGTCGTCATCGCGCCCCTTGAGGGCCCACACTTCGATGAAACGCTCCGGGGTGCGCTCCAGCAGCGCGGATACAGCGTGAATGCCGTAGATCAGTTCAGTACTCATTTAGTGCTCTTGGCCTTATCGCGAGCCTTTTTGCTCGGTCGTCTGTTGCTGGGTTTGGCGCGGCCACCCTTGTCGGATTTGCCGTGATCCTTGCCCTCTTTACGTTTTTCGTGGCGCTGGGCGCTCTTGGCCTTCTCTTTCTTGATCTCGGCCTGCTTGCGCGCCATCTCTTTGGCGTTCTTGCCGGTTGCCTTGAGGGGCTCTTCCACCATCACGAAGTCGATCTTGCGATCGTCCAGATTCACGCCCATCACCTTGACCCGCACCTTGTCACCCAGACGGTAGCGGCGGCGGAAGTTCTCGCCGATCAGCTGCTGGTGCAGCGGGTCAAACTGGTAGTAGTCGTTGGTGAGGGTGCTGACGTGCACCAGACCGTCGATGTGGATCTCCGCCAGACGCACGAAGAAGCCAAAGCCGGTGACGCTGGCGATGACGCCGTCAAACTCGTCACCCACGTGATCCAGCATGTACTCGCACTTGAGCCAGTCGGCCACGTCGCGAGTGGCGTCATCGGCACGGCGCTCGGTCATGGAGCAGTGCTCGCCCATCGGGTCCACTTCTTCCAGCTGGTAGTGGTAGCCACCGCTCGGGGTCCACTTGTGGCGCAGGTTGGCCTGCTGCTCCTTGGCGGTCTGATACTTGATCGCGCGGTGCAGGATGAGGTCGGGGTAGCGACGGATCGGCGAGGTGAAGTGCGCGTAGGACTTCAGCGCCAGACCGAAGTGACCGATGTTGTCGGCCTGATAGATGGCCTGACGCATGGAGCGCAGCAGCATGGTGGAGAGCAGCTCCGCATCCGGGCGCCCTTCAAACTTGGCAGCCAGGTCGGCGAAATCTTTCGGCTCGGGCTCCAGGCCTCCCTTGAGCTCCAGACCCAGCTCGGCCAAGAAGTCACGGAAGCCGGTCAGACGCTCTTCGCCCGGACGGTCGTGCACCCGGAACAGGGCGGCGGCCTCGTTCTTCTCGATGTAGCGGGCAGCGGCCACGTTCGCCTGGATCATGCACTCTTCAATGATCTTGTGGGCGTCGTTGCGCACCAGCGGCACGATACGGTCGATCTTGCGCTGGGCATTGAAGATGAAGCGGGTCTCTTCGCTCTCGAACTCCACCGCGCCGCGCTGATGGCGGGCATGTTTGAGCGCCTTGTAGAGGTTGTTGAGCTCTTCGATGTGACCCACCAGCGGCTCGTACTGCTGACGCAGCTTGGGATCCCCTTCCAGGATCGCCGCCACCTTGGTGTAGGTCATGCGGGCATGGGAGTTCATCACCGCTTCGTAGAACTTGTAGCCGGACATGCGGCCAGCGGCGGAGATGGTCATCTCGCACACCATGCACAGACGGTCGACCTGCGGGTTCAGGGAGCAGAGGCCGTTGGAGAGCACCTCCGGCAGCATGGGCACCACGAACTCGGGGAAGTAGACCGAGTTGCCGCGCTGATAGGCTTCGGTGTCGAGGGCGGTGCCCGGCTTCACGTAGGCGGAGACGTCGGCAATGGCGACCCACAGGCGCCAGCCGCCACCGCGCTTGGCTTCACAGAAGACGGCGTCATCGAAGTCACGGGCATCTTCCCCGTCGATGGTCACCAGCGGCAGGGCGCGCAGGTCGATGCGGCCCTCTTTGGCTTTCTCCGGCACCTGCTCGCCCAGACCGGCAACCTCTTTGGTCACCTCTTCCGGCCAGGTATGCGGAATGCCGTGGGTACGCAGGGCGATTTCGATTTCCATGCCGGGCGCCATGTTTTCACCCAGCACTTCCAAGACGGTGCCGACCGCATTGAAGCGGGCGGTGGCGCGCTGATTGATGCGCACGACCACTACCTGGCTCTGGCGAGCGCCCTTGTTCTCCCCTTCCGGGATGATGATGTCCTGGCCGATGCGGCTGTCATCCGGTACCACGAAACCGACGCCGTTCTCGACGAAGTAGCGGCCGACGATGTCCGCTTCACGGGATTTGAGCAGACGTACCAGACGCGCCTCCTGGCGCCCCTTGCGGTCGATCTCGGTAGGCTGCACCAGGGCGTAGTCGCCGTGCATCAGGCGCTGCATCTCGCGGTTGTTCAGGAACAGATCCGGGCCACCACCCTCGGGGCGCAGAAAACCGAAGCCATCTTTGTGGCCGAGCACGTAGCCTTTCACCAGATTCAGACGATCCGGCAGGGCGTAACACTGGTTGCGAGTGAATACCAGCTGACCATCACGCTCCATGGCGCGCAGACGACGGCGCAGGGCTTCCAGCGGCTCTTCTTCGGTCAGCTTGAGGACCTTTGCCAGCTCTTCACGGGACATGGGCTTTTCATGGCCCTTGATGAGGTCGAGGATCATCTCGCGACTGGCGATGGGGTTCTCGTATTTTTCGGCCTCGCGTTCGAGGAAAGGATCTTTTTGAGACATAAGCAGGCCTTAGGGTAGGTGGTAACGGTGCCATTATATCGGAGGGGGGGGCGAATGGCATCCATCGACTGCCTTTTGGCCAATCTCTCTGTCATACTATGCACAGTTTGCAGGCATGATGAGACATGGAACTCATGAGCAAGGACTCGTTCGCCCAATCCGCCGCCTATCTCAAGCAGGCGGTTCCCCTGATGATCAAGTATCAAATCCCCACCACGCCGGATAATTACACCCTTTGGTATAACTACGTGGCGGCCAGCATGCCCGAGCTCAATCAGGCCATCGATCAGGCCATCAAGCTGCAGGGAACCTGCTCTCTCACCACCTGTGAACGCCTCTATCACCAGCACCTCGCCGCGCAAGATGAGCAGCAGATGGAAACCATGAAGCTCAACCTGGCCGCCATGGCCAACGAGCTTGGTCACACCATGCAGGATGCCCTCTCCGACACCGGCATGTTTCAGGACATGCTCGACAAGAGCTTCGACCGGCTAAGCCTCATCGACGACGAGGGGCTGAGCCTGGAAGACACCATGGGGATCCTGCGGGATCTGGTGCGCGAGTCGCGGGACGTGCGCATGTCCACCATGCACTTTCGCAACCAGCTCAGCAGCGCCGAGAAGGAGATCAAGGAGCTGCGCGAGGCGCTCAACGAGACCCGCAAACTGGCCAACGAGGATGCGCTCACCAGCCTGCTCAACCGGCGCGCTTTCGATCTGGAGATAGAGAGCCTGATCCGCAGCAAGCAGCCCTTTTCCCTGATCCTGTCGGACATAGACCGCTTCAAGAGCTTCAACGATGAATATGGCCACCTGCTGGGGGATCAAGTGCTGCGCGCCTTCAGCAAGCGGCTGCGGGAAACCTGCAAGGAGGGCGTCACAGCCTACCGCCTCGGCGGCGAAGAGTTTGCCCTGCTGGTCCCCATGCGCAGTCTGGCGCTGAGCCGCCAAATGGCGGAGAGCCTGCGCCGGGCCATCGAGAAGATGTCGATTCTGGATCGCAAGTCGGGCCGGCGCATCGACCACATCACCGCCTCGTTCGGGGTGGGTGAATACAGCGGTCAGGAGACGGGCGACAGCCTGGTCGAGCGCACCGACAAGCTGCTCTACAAGGCCAAGGAGCTGGGTCGCAACCGGGTGATGCCGCTGCCATCCTGATTCTGCCAGCACACAAAAAGGCCGGTCAATGACCGGCCTTTTTCATGTTTGCCATCCCGGGATCAGAGGCTTTTCAGCTTCTCTTCCGGCAGGGCCAGCTCGTCATTGCGGTTGACGCCGATGCCGCGCTCCAGCACGTGGCGGGCGATGGCATGGGCCTCTTCCAGTGAGTGCATGCTGTAGGTACCGCACTGGTATTCGTTCAGCTCGGGGATCTTGCCCTGCTCCTGCACGGTCAGCACGTCGCTCATGGCGGCCTGCCAGGCGGCACCGACCCGGGCTTCGTCCGGCGCACCGATCAGGCTCATGTAGAAGCCGGTCCGGCAGCCCATGGGGGAGATATCGATGATCTCCACCCCGTTGCCGTTCAGGTGGTCACGCATGAAGCCGGCAAACAGGTGCTCGAGGGTGTGGATGCCGCGCTCGGAGAGGATCTCCTGGTTCGGCACGCAGAAACGCAGATCGAACACGGTAATGGTGTCCTTGTTCGGGGTCTGCATGGTCTTGGCCACACGCACCGCCGGCGCAGCCATGCGGGTGTGGTCAACGGTAAAACTGTCCAATAACGGCATTTCTGACTCCTGATTTGGTTACCAGAACCAGCCCCCGCTGGAGAGCTGATCCTTGCATTGTCGATACTGGGCGCCGTAGCGCTGGGCGCGGGCCTCCACCTTGCGGGATGTCTTCATCAGCCATCCCTTGCTGCGGTAGCTGCCACGCCGATAGCCACCCCACCCTTCGTGATAGTTGAGATACTGGCCATACGCATCCCACTTGGAGGTGCCATTCAGCCGCTGGGCCTTGTGAGTGTACCAGCCCATGAAGTCGATGGCGTCGGCAAAGTCGTCGCGATCGCTCCAGCCGTTGCCGGTTTCCCGCTGGTAGTCGGCCCAGGTTTCATCCTTGACCTGGGCATAGCCGTAGGCGGAGCTGGCCCGCCCGGTCGGAATGAAGAGGAAATACTGCATCGGCGGCTGGGCATCGTGCACGAAGGAGGACTCCTGATACATCATGGCCATCACCACCTGGATCGGGGTTCCCCACTTCTCGTTCATCTTGAGCGCCGCCTTGTGCCACTCCGGCTTCTCGCGAAAGATCTGGCACAGGTTTTCCGGCTGGGCCGGCGGCCGGGTACTACAGGCGGTCAGACCGGCCAGCAGGCCGGCCACCGCAACGAGGCGCATCCAGGACATCAGCGGGATCGAGTCTCCATTCGTTGGCTCATCACGAGGCTCTGCCATCTCATCAGATGGCGTCTTCGTTCTCTTCGCCGGTACGGATACGAATGACGCGCTCCACCTCACAGACGAAGATCTTGCCGTCACCAATCTTGCCGGTGCGGGCGGTGTTCTGGATCGCTTCCAGGCAGGCATCGAGATCCTCGTCCTGCACCACCAGCTCCACCTTCACCTTGGGCAGGAAGTCGACCATGTACTCGGCGCCGCGATAGAGCTCGGTGTGGCCCTTCTGGCGGCCGAAGCCCTTGACCTCGGACACTGTCATGCCGTTGATGCCGATCTCGGCCAGGGCCTCGCGCACATCGTCCAGCTTGAACGGTTTGATGATGGCTTCAATCTTCTTCATGGTGACTCCTTACCAGTTCTGTTTGCCAAACCCGGACGTGATGGGGTAACGGCGATCCTTACCAAAGTTGCGGGCCGTGATGCGGGGCCCGACCGCCGCCTGACGGCGCTTGTATTCGTTGAGATCCACCAGCCGGATCACCTTGCGCACCACCGCCTCTTCGAAGCCCTCCGCCACCATGTCGGCCACAGAGGCATCTTCTTCCACGTAGCGCTTGAGGATGGCATCCAGGATGTCGTAGGGCGGCAGGCTGTCCTGATCCACCTGGTCCGGCGCCAATTCTGCCGAAGGCGGACGGTCGATGACCCGCTGCGGGATCACATAATCGACGGAATTGCGGTATTCGCACAGCTTGAAAACCAGTGTCTTGGGCACATCTTTCAGCACGTCGAAGCCGCCGGCCATGTCGCCGTACAGGGTGGCATAGCCCACCGCCATCTCACTCTTGTTACCGGTGGTCAACACGATGCGACGACGCTTGTTGGAGAGCGCCATCAACAACACGCCACGGCAGCGGGCCTGCAGGTTCTCTTCGGTGGTGTCGCGAGCCGTGCCCTCAAACAGCGGCGCCAGCTGGGCCATAAAGCCTTCAAACATAGGTTCAATGGAGATGATGTTGAACTCTACCCCCATCCGCTCGGCCTGCTCCTTGGCATCTTCCACGCTCATCTGGGCGGTGTAGCGGAACGGCATCATCACCGCCTGCACCTTGTCGGCGCCGATGGCATCGGCCGCGATGGCCAGGGTCAGTGCCGAGTCGATGCCGCCGGAGAGGCCCAGCACGGCACCGTGGAACCCGTTTTTGGTGACGTAGTCGCGCACCGCCAGTACCAGTGCCTGATAGGTCTCGGCCAATGGCGCCAGCGGCGCGGCGGGTTCCCGCTCTTTCACTGGCTGGCCATCGGCAAAGCGCACCAGCGCCAGCTCTTCGGCAAAGGGGGACAGCTTGTGGGTCAGCTCACCCTGGCTGTTGAACACCTTGGAGCAACCGTCGAAGATCAGCTCGTCCTGACCACATACCTGATTGAGGTAGACCAACGGCAGACCGGTCTGATCGCAGCGCTCCATCATCAGCTCGCGGCGGATCCAGGGTTTTTCCTGATCATAGGGTGAGGCATTGATGGTGAGCAGCAGCTCGGCTCCCGCCGCCTTGGCGGCCAGCGCAGGGCCCGGCTGCCAGAGGTCTTCACAGATGAGCAGCCCCAGCTGATGACCACGGAAGGGGACCACGCAGGTCTCGGTTGCCGCGGTGAAGTAACGCTTCTCGTCGAATACTCCGTAGTTGGGCAGATCCTGCTTGAAGTAGCGTGCGACCAGCTTGCCTTGCTCGTAGAGGGAGGCGGCGTTGTAGAGTGCCTCCCCGTCGCGCCAGGGGTGACCCACCAGAATGGCGCAAGCCCCCTGCCATACCGCGATGCGGGCCAGGGCGGCCTCCACCCGGATCATCAGATCGGCGCGCAGCAGCAGATCTTCCGGCGGATAGCCGGTCAGGGCCAGTTCGGAGCAGACCAGCAGATCGGCGCCTTGCCGATCGGCCTCGGCGGCTGCCGCCAGCACCTTGTCACAGTTATCTTCGATGGCGCCTACCGTCAGATTCAACTGGGCAAGCATCAGAGAGAGGGCTTTTGCCATGGCGATGCATCTTGAATTCGAAAATGATGGGGAATGATAAAGAAAAGGCGCTGGCTGTGCCAGCGCCCAAGGCTCAAGGGGTGCAAGTCAGGCTGGTCGCGTTGGTCACTCCGTTGTCCACCAGCAGTGAACAGGGGCCGCTCAACACCTGATTGTTGGACTGTTGCGTCATCTGCACGCTGAAGGAGGGTGGCTGCAACATATAGGTGGTGCTGCCCTGGTTGGAATAAGCAAGGTTGATGGCCAGCGTCGAGTTCGCCGGGGCTGTACACAGATAAGCTGCAGGCTGATTGTTGGCCTGTGGATAGTCGATGCGGCAGGTCGCCCCGGAGTTGGGAGTCGTGATGCTTAGCCTGTTGAACGTATTCTTGCTGCACGCTACCGGTGGGGGATTCTTGCCACCCGTCCCCCGGGTCAGACACTGGATCCAGCCACTGACACTGACGGTCGGTACCGTCTGCGATCCTGTATCCACCTTGACCAGCATATCCGCCGTCTGCGCCAGCGACTGGTCCCGTGGCGAGATGAGCGAAGCCGTGATGCCGGAATTCCCCTGATAGGCAGTGACACGCACGGTGACGCTCTGCAGCACCTGGTTGCTGTCCTTAGTCGATTTCTTCGCCGTCATGTAGCCGCGGCTGTAACTGCCGAAATAGTAGTTGTTGAGATCCACCACCGTCTTGACCGTCTCGTTGGTGACAGCGGCATAGTCGGTGGCATTGCCCGTCAGCAAGTTCTGCGGGGCCATGGCCCACTCTGCCAGCATGGTCAGGTTGATATCCTGAAACGGCACCTTGGTCAGATAGTCCACCGCGCTGGTATCAATCCCCACCAGATAGACAGGGTCGAGCACATCCACATAGATGCCGCGGGCGATGAGCTGCGCCGTACCCGTGTTGACGGTGATCCCGGTCGTGGTATCGCCCCCGGCTTCCGCGTTGGTCGCCAGCCAGGCTGAAAAATCTGTGATGGTCGGCAAGGTGGCGGAGGCACCCTGGGTCCAGTTCAGGGTCGACTTCTGCCAGTCTATGTAGGTCTTGACCACATACTTGATGTATTTCTGATAACTGGCCTGGTTCGCTGGTTTGGCCAGGAAATCGGCCGTGGTCACCACTACCTTGACCAGGTTCCAATCAGGCAGGGGGCGATAATAGCCATCCAGCCGGACGAAACGGCAGGCATCCACGTACTTGCCGCTGTTCGCCGTGCTGAGGCTGCTGCTGTAGCGTACCCGGCTGGTGTTGAGCGGAGCATAGAAGTTGGTGAAGCTGGAGCCACTGCCATCGAAGTGATCCTTGCAGCAGCTGGTACAGAGCGTGGGCTGGCCATTGACGCTGCTGTCGAGCGTCCCCGTGGTCTTGGTCTGCAGCGAGCCTGATTTCCAATAGAGCTGGTTGCTGGCTGAACTGTAGGCCTGACCCGGCAGATAGGCGCTCAGGCTGGAGCCATAACTGCAGGAGCAGGAGACGGATGCCATGTCCTGCAACACCTGCTGGGTGTTGCCACCCGCTGCGGGTTTGTAAGTCACTGTTTCGAACTGGACCAGCTTGCCCACCAGACCATCTTTGGATGTGACGGTCGGCAGTGGCTTGCTGGTCTCCTGTTTGTTACCATCGCCCAGCTCCACCGAGATGACGTCAGGCGCTACGCCGGGGGTGTAGTTGACCTTGGGGCCTTGCCTCGCCGTATTCAAACCGCCATCCAGCTGATCGGAGCTCAAGGATTCGATGGGTGAAACATTGCCGGCCAGTTGCAGCGCCTGAGCCTGCCCTTCGCTGTCCGTCCACCCGACGTTGACCGTGATCGCCTTGCGGCCCGGGTAACTCAGGCGATAGCCCGCCGGTGCCACGTTCTGCCAGGTTGAGCCATTCAGATACTGATTGGTCACCGCCCATGCCACCGAGTAGGCCTCACCCGACAGAGTCACGGCCGCACTGGCCGAGGCTATCTGGTTGTAGGCCGTCAGCGGCGCGGTTGCACTCACCACGCCATTGAAATTGCGAAACTCATCCAGCTTGGACTCCGCCAGTCGCATCGCCGTCTCATAACGCCGGCCATCCTGCGAAACCGTCAGCGCCGACTTGGACATGGCGACCAGGCCGACAATGCCTACTCCCAGCACCACCAGCGTGATCAGGATTTCCAGCAGGCCAAATCCTTTTTGCCCTTTCATCTCCATATCCCCTTACCAGTCTCGCCAGCTGCCAGGCACCTGATTGACGATCTGGAATGCGGCGCCATTCGAGATGTTGCTCAGGACACTGGCATCATACTTGGCATCGTAGGTACCGTTGGCGTTGCCCAGTTGATAGTTGGAAACCATGGCGCCATACACGATGGCCCCACCGGTCAGCTTCACGTCCGTCCCGGCAGCAGCAGGGTTGGATGAGTAGGCAAATACCAAGCCATACAGCACCGTATTGCCGTTGACCGCCAGATTGCCATTGCGCACGATGAGAATCACAGGCGCCGTTGCGGAACCGACGTTGGAGGAGGGCTTGCAGTCCCCATCCACAATGATGAGGCCGGTTGAGGCAGGACCAAGCGAGCTGCAGTCTGTCAACTTCTGGGTTGCCCTGGCCTCCAGATTGGCCCAACCGTTGGCATCATCCTTTTCATTGAACAGATACCAGACCAGATCGGTCGGGAAGGCAGTATCGTTATCCTTGATATCCGGCTGCTTGTCCCCCTTCTGACTGATGTTGGCCGAACAGCCGCCGTCGTAGTCCCCCTGATGACAGGTCTGTCCGGTCCCCGTGATCAGGTCGACATTGCCGCTGGTCCAGACCGACAGTGGTACCCCCAGCCCGCCACCATTGGGGTTGGCTACTATGGTGAAGTTGCCGCCGACCGCCATGCCGCCAGCCACGGTCAGAGGCGCGGCAGGAGAGCCGGCCAATACGCTGAAACGTACGACCTTGGTTTCGACTGCCGCCTGGGCCTGACTGTTGCTGAGAGTCGCCTGGGAACGAACCCTTATCGGCGTCACGACCACCGACCCCACCGTGATGGCAGTATCGTCAGAAGATGACAGGGTATAGCTGCCCGTGGTCAAGGTAGTCGTTGCCCCGCTGGTCCTCCAGCTCGGATCCAGCGTCAACCGCCCCAGTCCATCGGCCAGACCCACTTCCGCCATTGCCATGGCCTGACGATAGAGCACCTCGTTGAGGGTCACTCGCCGATCAGCCACTAGCATCTTGCCAACCAACAATGAAATGCCCAGCAGGATCAGCACCAGCAACAAAGTGATGGTGAAGGTGGTAAAACCGGCTTGTCGGCTCATGTCAGTACCCATCATTGCGCAGCTTGATATCCCGCTGCAAATTCAGCGTCAGTGCCGGCGTGGCCTTGAACCGCCCGCTCACCATCAATTGCAACGCCCTCGCCCCGCTGACCTGACTGCTTGGCAGGAGCCTGAACGTCATGGCGGTGATCTCTACGGTATCGTCGCTGGAGATCAGACTGCCATTGCCACAGGTAGTAGTCCCTGTCCCCTGCTTGATCCCCTTGTCAGCACTGCTGTAGCTGTAAACCAGGGTGTCATCGCTGCTCAGCACTCCATTTTCATCGTTGTCATAGCGTACCCTGATACAGGTATACAGGCCGGATCCCGTCGCGGTTTCATTCATCAGGTCCGTGGCCGTATCAAAATAGAAACTGGATCGGCTGCCAGAAGGGGCGGCAAGAAACTGGGTGGCGTTGGCGTCATACCCGGCTCGCTGGATGTCTCGAGCCATCATGTCCGTCAGCAACTGAACTTCCTGATTCAGGCGGCTGGTCTGCATGGCGGTGTAATTGGCCTTGAGAATGGTGGCAAACAGCGAAATGACTGCAGCCACCAGCAGCAAGCCCGCCACCATGGCCACCATCAACTCGACCAGGTTGAAACCCCGCATTTTCAGTTGCATGCCACCTCTCCCACCAGGTTGCTGACGGCACAGGTACGTACCCGCCCAAGGTTGTTGGTGACCACTTTCATACTGGCGGCCGAAGAGCTCACCGTGATGCTGCCGCTTGGCAGGGTACCGCGCCGGGGGGAGAAGCTGATGGGACGTATCTGGCTTGAGGACTCCGTGTAGGTGCCCGTCAGAATGATCCCGGGAAATTCACTGGCATCAGCACCTTTACGCCCTTCGATGCTGGAACAGGTGTCGCTGCAGCTGGCGCAACTGCCATCGATGCTGATGCGATAGCACCAGCTGTCGGTACCGCTGTTGAACAGGATCATTTGCAAATTGCTGTTGCGTTTGAGCGCTTCGGACTTGAGCAGCATCATGTCGGTGTAGACCGCCTGGGTGGCCGCCTTGACCATCTGATCCTGGCGCAGGGATTGATAACTGGGGATGGCCACGGTCAGCAACAGGGCGACCAAGGACAGGGCAACCATCAGCTCTATCAGGGTAAAACCGGCGGATCTGCCCTTTCTGCCTTCCATCAGCTCAAGACTCCTTTCTTTTTGCACGTGCCAGTAGGGTCTACTGTCAGTACTATCCTATAGTATCAACCTGTTTCACGAAGCATGCCGCCCCATGAGAATCAAACAGTCCGGAATCACCTTGCTTGAACTGATCGTCGTGGTCGCCATCGTCGCCATCATAGCGTCTGTTGCCTATCCCAGCTTCACCGATGGCTTGCGCAAATCCCGCCGGGCCGAAGCGCTCAAGGGCTTGCTCAGCATGCAGCTGAAACAGGAAGAGTTCCGGGTTTCCAATACCAGTTACAGCACCACCCCCTCCCAAGTGGGCAACCCCACCAGCAGCTACTATGACTTTTCCATTTCAGGTGCCACCGCAACCGGCTATACCCTGATCGCCACCAGCAAGGGGGCACAGGTAGGCGACAAGAGCGGCAGCACCGCCTGCGATACACTGACCCTCAACAAGGCCGATACCAAGACTCCTGCTGCCTGCTGGTGACGGACTACCAGCACTCGGCTGCCGTCATGCTGGCCATCGATACCCCCTGCTGTCCGCCCTGATCAAGGGTCAGCAGGCCGCAAGGATCGCCGTTCATCACCCCGGTCGGGATTGCCGTCAGGGTATAGCTGGCGCCGCTGGCATTGAGCGCCAGATTGTAATAGGCAGTCCCGCCATCCCTGGGCAAGGTGGCCAGCCCGGCGGAGACCAGGTTGCCACCATCATAGTTGCCGTCAGCGGTAAACTGTCGCTCCATGTATTGTGCCGCCTCCAGCAGGGCAGCCTTGGCTTCGGCCCGCTTGGCAGAGGCCATGTAACTGTTGTAACTGGGATAGGCGATCACGGTCAGAATGGCCATCACGGCTACCGCAATCATCAGCTCCATCAGGGAAAATCCACGTTCCATCTCCACCTCTACTCCAGTTGCAACCAGGATTGGCGACCACCCAGATCACCCGCCCCCTCTTCCAGCGTGACCGATATGTTGCCGCTGGAGCCACTGATGTACTTGCGCTCCATGTCGGCATCTTCCACCACGCTCGGCGTCGTGGTGAGTTCATCAAACTGCTTGCCGCTGACCGGCACCTTGATGTCGTTGCCACCACTGTCCTTGATCCCCACATAGTCGTCATCGTTGACGGCACCATCGCCATTGACGTCGAACACCGAGTAGGTCAAACGCGCCCCCGAAATGGGATCCAGCTCCATCAACCAGGAGCGCCCACCGAAGTCACAGGCGTCCGCCGAGGGGATCAGGGTGTTGAAGATCAGCCGCTTGTTGCGATAAAGCATCTCTGACACGGCTCGCTCCCCCACCCCCTTGCTCAGCGCAGGGGATTTGAGCACCAGATACCACCCTTTCTGGCTGGTGTAGTTGACCGCTGTGTTGGACACCACCCTCACGTTGAACTTGATGGTGGTGCCATTGGCGGAGTACTCGTGGGTAATGCTCTGCTGCAACAGCTGGCTGCTGAGCACGGTAGCCCCGGTATCCCAGATGCCGTAGACGGCTTCCAGCCTGGGGGTCGCCGGCAGCAACTTGTCGTCATTGGTGAAATAGCTGCCCGTTCCCATCAGCACCATGATGCCCCCCTTGGGATGACGGATGGCCAGCGGGCGCATGGTGACGGGTTGACGCGTGCTGGCGGAGCAGGTTCCGTTGCACGCCTGAAACAGCGGTTTTGGCTTGTTGCCGGTCTTGAAGGCACTCCCCCACTGGGCGCTGTTGTTGTCGGTCAAATCGAATTTCCACAGATTGCCCTGCAGATCGCCGGCGTAGACATAGTCCGCCACCCGGTCGCCATCCTCGTCTACCGGCAAGGGGGATGAGAGACCATTGGGCTCGCTGGCCGAGCCCACCTGGGTATCTATCTCCTTGATCACCGCGCCGGTCGCCAGATCCAGCACGAACAGGCGCGCCGTTTGGCTGGTGCTGTTGTAGCCGTTGGCCACCAGCGCCACCCATTTGTTGCCGGATTTGACCCGAACCAGGGTCGGCGCTGCCAGCGCCACCCCCATCTCGGTATTGGTAAACTCCCACAGCATCTTGTCGGCGGTGAAGTTGTCCGGCGCCGTCACGTCGATGGCAAACACGGCCTTGCCACCGGCACCGGTCGATCCCAGCAGCACGGTTTTCCAGCTGCTGCCAAGATAGGCATCGCCTACCTTGGCCGTACCATCGACATAGTAACGATGGCTGTAGTCCGGCTTGGTCAGCAAGCTCAGATCCCCCAACAGGCTGGCAGGAATGTAGGCCAGGGTCTCCACCCCGTTGGCGACCCTGAAACCATGCAGCATGCCGTCATTGGCCCCCACGTAGAGCATGGGTGTACGGCTGCGAATAGCCGTCGAACCGAGGAAACTCAGATAACCGTCCCGCTCCGCCTGGGTCAGGCCGGTGGCGCTGCCGTAGCCGTAATCCCGGCTGCCGACATAGACGGGATCCGAGTTGATGATGTCCCCCAGCAGATCGCTGCGGCTACGAAACAGGCCGCCATTGCTCTGCTCGCGACTGCGATCACCGCGCAAATAGGCAACCCGGTTTTCCCCCTGGCTGTCGCCAGCAAGGTTGAACAGGGCACGGTTGGTGGCATTGAGATCGGCCCAGGTGAAGGGAATGCCGACCCCGTTTTGTCGAGTAAAGATGCTGCGGGAGGTGTGTGCCGGGATCAGGGTTGCGGCATCCCAGGCCATGTTGCCCAGCGACCCATCGCTGTTGAGGGGAATGGAGATGAGTTGCCCCGACCAGTCGCCGCTGTTGTAACGGGCCTGGTAGATGTGGGTGTTGCTGTCCAGCCGGGTGGCGTTGGCGGTCACCGAGCTGGCGGAGCTGTTGCGGGCCGCAATCTGGGCCAGGGTGCTGCTCAGGGCTGCGGCAAAGATGTCGGGGTCGCCCGCGCTGAAAAAGCTGCCCTTGCTGTTGAGTGCCGCGTGCCAGAGATCATCAATCTTGTACTCCGGAATGTAGGTCGCGTTCTTGTACTCCTTGTCATCCGGATCATGGGGGTTGGGCCAGCTGTTCGGGATGCCGTTGGCCGGATTGAGTGACCCGTTGACCCCGAGCCCAACGGTAAAGTTGACCAGATGCTGCCAGTTGGCCGGATCCGCCGTGCTGGTCGGCACCTTGTCGGCCAGATCGGCACGCAGGTCGGTTTTCCAGTATTTGTAGGCCACGTCGGCCAGGGTATTGCTGTAGCCATCCTTGTCCAGATCCCCTACCGAGGGGGTATCTCCGTTCCAATAGCCATCGGTCATCAGGATGTTGTAGCTCTGCCGGCAGGTGAGGTGGGGCAAGGTGCTGCCGGCACTGGCCGCCCAGGGGCCATTGTTGTCGGTGCGGGAGAAGTACTCCCCCACATCCTTCAGGCTGGTGCGCAGCGGCGTGCCGGCGGCCGGAATATCGCGGCTGTAGAGGTCGCTGAAAAAGGCGCTGCGATCGGTGCCGGAAAAAGGCGCTACCCCACGGATCACACTGCCGCTGGCGTTGATGGTGGCAAACCCCACCCGCAGGGCCTGCCCTTGGCTTGCAAAAGCACGGCCGACCCCGGCACGAGCCGCCAGGATCCGGGAGCGGTAGTAGGTGTACCAGTTGGCGAAGTTCTGGATCTCCTCGTCATAGGTACAAACGGGGGCGCTCTTGCAATCGCTGCGATTGGGGCGCCCGCCATAGGTACTGCCGGACTTTATCTCCACCCGGGTATAGCTGCCCACCTTCTTCACGTCGCCACTGCCCTTGTAGGCAAAGTAGACGGCAGGCCAGAAGGTTTCATCGTCGTTGTAGTCAGTGGAGGAGAACCCGGTGTAGTAACGCAGGGACTTGGATCGGTTGTTCTTGGTCAGATCACGACAGCCGGCGGCGGTATTGAAGGGGTTGTGCGGTGCACAGCTGATGCTGGCATTCGCCATCAGAGTACCGTCCGCCTTGGCCCAGGGCCGATAGCTCTGCTGCGGGTTGTAGTAGAGTTTGTTGTTGTTGCTTGAGCGGGTATAGGCGTTGCGGTCGTTGTTGCTGGTGAAGGTCACGGTCCGGTTGTCATAATCCTCGCTGCCATAGACATTGTCAGCTCTGGGATAGACGTAGCGAGCGCTGTTCTCGATCAACCCCTCCGGCATCAACTCGAAGTGCATCGAACCTGAGTCATCGAGACTGAACATGATGTTGGGTTCGGCCCGGGTACCCAGATAGAGGGGAACCTGGGCGATGTCGAGGGCCGCCTGCACCTGGGAGCAGAGCAGCAGGGCCGAGAGTCCGTAGCCAGATGCACGCATGGGTTGTTCTCCTAGCGGCTGTAGGTCGATTGCAACAGCACCCGGCTCTCGTCCGAGAGTCCGAATCCCCTTGCCGTGATGCGATAGAGGCGGCGCTCGCTGATGGGCTCGTCAACCGCCAGACTCTCGTTGCTGCCCTGGGTATAGGGCAACCGCTCGATAAAATATTCGGGGGCCCGTCCGCTCAGGCCGCTATTGGCATAGGTACGCCAGGCCGTGGAGGGAGAGGCGGGATCCACCGCCACGCTGACGAACTCATAGAGGCCGGCACTGTTGTCGTAGGGGCCTGAGCTACCCGCCTCCAGATAGCGCTCGGCAGCACGCAGCGCCGCCTCCGCCGCCTGCAGCGCCTGCTGTGACTCCTTCTGGTTGCCCGCCATCTTCTCCTGCAGCAGGGCGCTCTGCATGCTGGCCATCGCCAGCAGGCTCACCACCGCAAGAAAAATCAGGCTGATCACCAACGCCATTCCCCCTTGTCGAGCCATCATGCCTCCCTCCTCATGGCAGCCGGTTACGCAGAGCGACCGTGGTTTCGGCCACCCAGTACCAGTGATTGTCGACAGCCTGGAAGGTGGCGCCAGCAAAGCTGATGGCCTGCGGATCCGATACCACATTGCCCTGACCGCTGCGCATCAAGAGCTGAACGCCGATCCCCAGCACGTTGTCCCAGTTCGGGTTGCTGGCGGCGCTCACATAGCGATCCGCCGCCCGATCCCGGTTCTGATCCTCGCCGAAGGTCAGCTGAACATCGGTGACCCCGTCCACCAGCAGCATGCCGGCGGCCAGGCCGCTCTTGCGATACAGGGCATAGGGCGCGTTGGCAGAGGGGCGGGCGACGTAATAGATCCGGGTCTCCATCCGGCTCAATACCGAGCCGGCACCGAAACGCTCCTCGACCGGGCTGCTGGCGCCGCCCCAGGAGCTGACGGCATTGCCCGGGGTGTATTTGTTGTCGTTGGAGTGGCCGATATTGACCTCGCTGCCGCCACCTACCACCTGGGTCTGGGTGATCTGGAAGATCCGCGCCTTCTGACAGTCGGACACCATGACGATGTCCCCCTCGCACAAGTCGCTGTAGCCCTGCTTGCCGGTGCCGCAGTAGTTGGCCTTGCTGGAGAGTTGCTGCACGAACAGCTGGGCGGCGCTGTTGTTGCGAGTGACCGGTACCCCGGCGCCGGTCGGCCCCTGCACCAGCAGCACGTCGGTTCCCGCTTTGGGTTTGGGCTCGGCAGCGGTAAACAGGGCCGACAACGCCGTGGGCAGCGTGGCGGTGACATTGTCATAGCCGCGCAGATAGACGGTGAAGTTGTAGGGCAGCGCCGTACCACCGTTAAGGGTGTTGGTGATGTTGACCCCTTGCTTGCTGAGGCAACCCTGGTAGCCCACCATCCGCAGCTCCTGCTGCAGCAGGTTGACGGCAAACCGGCTGTCCTCCTGAACCCGGGCGATGGCCTCGCCGGTCAGATAGGTTTTGTGGTTGCCAAGCAGCACCTGAATGATGACCCCGACCGTCAGCAGTGACAGCAGCAGGGCGATCATCACCTCCACCAGACCGACACCGGCCTGACGCAACAAGGTGCGCCGGCCGCTCACAGATCCGTCCTCAGGGTCATGCTGCGCAGCGCAGGCTCGGTAGCCAGCCGGCTGGCATTCCACTGGATGGTGATGGTCGCCTGCCCGGCGCTGACGGCAATCGCCCCGTCACCGCCCGGCAGGCCGGTCAGCGCCTGTTTCCAGTACTGCACATCCTGTATTGCCATCGAGCTGCCGGAGACGGCCTCTCCCAATCCGACGTTGTATTGACCGAGCAGGGCCGCGCTGCGATTGGCCCGCATCATGTCGGTGATCATGTAGCCGAACTGGGTCGCTTCAGTGCGTGTGAGCGCCGATTGATTGCTTTTGAGCGCCTGCAACTGCAGGGTTGCCATGCCGAGAATGCCGATCGACAGCACCAGCACGGCAATCATGATCTCAAGCAGAGATACCCCCTGATGTCGTTTCATATGCAGCTGGTCTCCACGATGGATGGGCGCCCGGCCGGGGTGATCGTGATGTCGCGCGATGCCTCTTGGGCACACTCCGGCGGCTGCAGAGAGAACACCAGCGCCACCTGCTGACGCCCGTCGAGAAAGCCATTGCCACTGAAGCGTACCAGCGACGTATTGCTGACCAGGGTGCCAGCACCCATGTCGGGAAAGAGCCGCAGCAGTTCGCCGTTGTCGAGGGTGCCATTGCCGTTGCGATCGACCCAGATCTGCCAGCCAGATTCCCAGTGGTTCTGGGTCAGATTGCTGGCGGTTGCGGAGAGCGTGACTGCGGTATTGCGGCGAATGGCTTCGGAGCGGGCGAGGTTGATGGCGGCCACGAAGTTGTTGGCCTGGCTGGTCAGCGTCATGTTGCGCAATATCGCGCTAAAGGAGGGAACTCCCAACGTCAGCAGGATAGAGATGAGCGCAACGGTGACCATCAGCTCGATGAGGCTAAAACCTGAACGCAAAAACATCCTGTTTCGCTCTGATTTTGTCGGGGAGGCTCGTTCGCATATCCATGTGCCATCAAGCCAGATGAGAAGATCATCAGCAGTCTAGACCGCAGACCTTCGCTTGCAATTCAATCTACTCAGATCTTGGACATACATCATCAAATTTCGCTGCAATCTCACCACAAACCGGACAACAAGAGTCATAAGAATCGCCCATAAAAAAGCCACCTCACAGGAGGTGGCTCAGGCACTCATGGCACTATCCCGCACGGGATGGCTGACTCAAAGGATGCGCAGTTCCGGCGGCACCTCAAACACCACGTTCTCTTCACGACCGGGATGCTCGGCCACCACCTTGCCACCCAGCTCGCGCAGGCGCGTGATGACCGACTGTACCAGCACCTCGGGGGCGGAAGCGCCGGCGGTGACACCGATCGCCTCAACTCCCGCCAGCCAGTCGGCCTCGATCATGGAGGCGTCGTCGATGAGGTAGGCTTTGGCACCCACCTTCTCGGCCAGCTCCCGCAAGCGGTTGGAGTTGGAAGAGTTGCGCGACCCCACCACCAGCATGGCGTCCACCAGCCCCGCCATCTCCCGCACCGCGTCCTGGCGGTTCTGGGTGGCGTAGCAGATGTCGTCCTTGCGCGGCCCCTGGATCTTGGGGAAGTGGACACGCAAGGCATCGATGACGTCCGAGGTCTCGTCCACGCTGAGGGTGGTCTGGGTGACGAAGCAGAGGTCGTCCGGGTTCTTCACCTTGAGCTTGGCCACGTCTTCCGGCGTCTCCACCAGATACATGCCCCCCTCGCGATTCTCGTACTGACCCATGGTGCCGATCACCTCGGGGTGACCGGCATGACCGATGAGCACAGCCTCGGAGCCCTTGCGACTGGCGCGATGGACCTCCATGTGCACCTTGGTCACCAGCGGGCAAGTGGCATCAAACACCTTGAGGGCACGAGACTTGGCCATCTCGCGCACCGCTTTGGAGACGCCGTGGGCGGAGAAGATGACGATGCTGTCGTCCGGCACCTCATCCAGCTCTTCGACGAAGACGGCGCCCGCCTCCTTGAGCTTGTTCACCACGTAGCGGTTGTGCACCACCTCGTGACGGACATAGATGGGGGCACCAAACTTCTCCAGCGCGCTCTCGACGATGCTGATCGCCCGGTCGACACCGGCACAGAAACCACGGGGATTGGCCAGAAGAATATTCATCAGTGAACCGCTTCCTCGTCATCAACCCCCAGGATCTCCACCTCGAACGTGACGGTGTGACCGGCCAGGGGATGGTTGAAATCGACCGTCACCGACATCCCTGCCACCGCCCGGATGATACCCGGCAGCTCGCTGCCGTTGGGCTGGTCAAACAGGATGATGGTGCCGACCTTGGGCTCTACATCGGCACCGAACTTGGCGCGGTCCAGATGGTAGATGTTGTCGGGATTGGAGACGCCGAAGGCCTCTTCCGGCGCCAGCGTGAAGCTCTTGCTCTCCCCTTCGCGCAGCCCCAGCAGGCACTGCTCGAAACTGGAGGTCAGGCTGCCATCGCCCATCCGCAGGCGGGCAGGCTTGCCTTGCAGCGCAGTGCTGTCGGCCACCGAGCCATCTTCCAGCTTGATGGCGAAATGAAACAGCACGCTGCTGTCTGTCGCAATCGGCTGGCTCATGGCGTCACATCCTTCTTCTTCTCACTGCGAAAACCGTCCAGCACTATCATGGCGGCGCCGATGAAGATGAAGCTGTCCGCCAGGTTGAACGCCGGCCAGTGGGCGCGCTGCCAGTAGAAATCGAGGAAATCGACCACGTGACCCAGCACCAGCCGGTCAAACACGTTGCCGAGCGCCCCGCCGATGATCAGCGAGTAGGCGATGCCGCTCCAGCGCTGAGCGACGGACTGCTTGCGCAGCCAGTGGATCAGCAAGCCGCAGATGGCAAACGCCAGCACCGCGAAGAACCAGCGCTGCCAGCCGCCCTGATCGGCCAGGAAGCTGAAAGCCGCCCCCTTGTTGTAGACATGGACCAGGTTGAAGAAGGGGGTGATCTCCACCCCCGGGTAGCCAAATGGCAGCAGCTTGACCACGGCGAGCTTGCTCGCCTGGTCCAGTACAAAGGCCAGCACCGCCAGCCACAGCCAACGCAGGCCGCTTTTATGGTGAGTCATGTTCATCAGGCAAATTGACGAGTTTCGCCGTCACCCTCGACGTTGGTGACGCAGCGGCCACAGATCTCTTCGTGACCAGCGATGGTGCCCACGTCTTCCACATGGTGCCAGCAGCGGTCGCACTTGGCGGCGGCAGACTGGGCCACGCTCAGCCACAGGTCATCGCGCTCGGTCGCCACGGCGTCTGCCGGGGCGGCATCGACGCTAACGACTTTGGCCTTGGAGGTGAGCAGCACGAAGCGCAGCTCATCGGCCAGAGCATTCAGGCGTGCAGCCAGTGCCGGCTTGGCGAACAGGGTCAGCTCGGCCTGCAGGGAGCCACCGATACGCTTCTCGCCACGAGCCACTTCCAGCGCCTTGTTCACTTCACCGCGCACGGTGAGGATCTCGGCCCAGAAATCGTCGTTGAGGGTTTCACCCGCTTCCAGCCCGAACAGGCCGTCGTACCACTCCTCGGTGAACACGAACTCACCGCGCTCACCCGGCAGCAGCGCCCAGATCTCGTCGGCGGTGAAGCTCATGATCGGCGCCATCCAGCGCACCATGGCTTCGGCGATGTGATACAGGGCAGTCTGGCAGGAGCGACGGGCCAGGCTGTCAGCCTTGGCGGTGTACTGACGGTCCTTGATGACGTCCAGGTAGAAGGAGCCCATCTCGATGGAGCAGAACTGCATCAGCTTCTGGGTCACACCGTGGAAGTTGTACTCGTCGAACGCCGCCATGATCTCGGCCTGTACCGCTTTGGCACGACCCACGGCCCAGCGGTCCACCACCACCATGTCGGCAGGCGCCACCATATCGGTCGCCGGATTGAAGCCGTTCAGGTTGGCCAGCAGGAAGCGGGCGGTGTTGCGGATACGGCGATAGGCGTCGGCAGAGCGCTTGAGGATCTCGTCGGAGACGGTCATCTCGCCGGTGTAGTCGGTGCTGGCGACCCACAGACGCAGGATGTCGGCACCCAGCTTGTTCATTACGTCCTGCGGGCTCACCACGTTGCCGATGGACTTGGACATCTTGCGGCCCTGACCATCCACGGTGAAGCCGTGCGTCAGCACCTGGTTGTAGGGAGCCTTGTCTTTCATCGCCACACCGATCATCAGGGAGGACATGAACCAGCCGCGGTGCTGGTCAGAGCCTTCCAGATACATGTCGGCCGGGTTGCCGTTGAACTCGGGACGGGCGTCGACCACGGAGGAGTGGGTTGAACCTGAGTCAAACCAGACGTCCAGGGTATCGGGCACCTTGTCGTACAGGTCGGCATCGCTGCCCAGCAGCTCGGCCTTGTCCAGATCCCACCAGGCCTGGATGCCGGACTGTTCGACTCGCTTGGCCACTTCGTGCATCAGGCGCACCGATTCCGGGTGCAGTTCCTGGGTCTCCTTGTGGACGAACAGGGAGATGGGCACGCCCCAAGTACGCTGACGGGAGATACACCAGTCAGGACGGTTCTCGACCATCGCCTGGATGCGGTTTTTACCCCAGGCCGGCACCCAGCCGCTCTGGCCGTGCTGTTTGATGCCGTCTTGCTCGATGCGCTCGATCTCTTCCAGCGCGCGCTTGCGCAGACCCTTCTGCTCCATGCTGATGAACCACTGCGGGGTGGCACGGAAGATGATCGGGGTCTTGTGACGCCAGCAGTGCGGGTAGGAATGGTTGAACACCTTGTGGTGCAGCAGGGCGCCGCGCTCGGTCAGCACCTCGACCACGGAGGCGTTGGCCTTGAACACATGCTGGCCGGCAAACAGTTCGGTATCCGGCAGGTACACGCCGTTGCTGCCAACCGGGTTGGCCACTTCCAGACCGTACTTCTGACCTACCACGAAGTCTTCCTGACCGTGGCCAGGGGCGGTGTGCACGGCACCGGTACCGGCATCCAGGGTAACGTGGTCACCCAGCACCACCGGCACGTCGAAGCTGTAGAAGGGGTGGTTGAAGCGCAGCAGCTCGAGCGCGGCGCCCTTGGCGTAGCCCAGGTTGTGGAACTGCTCGATACCGGCGCGATCCATCACGTCCTTGACCAGCTCGGCGGCCAAGATCAGGCGCTCCGGATGCTCCCCTTCCACCTGCACCAGCGCATAGTCCAGATCGGCGTGCATGGCGATGCCGCGGTTGGCGGGCAGAGTCCACGGAGTAGTGGTCCAGATCACCGCAGAGATCGGGCCCTTGCCGGTATGGCCTTCGGCGCAGTCAAACTTGGCGGCAACACCCGCTTCGTCGACAGCCTTGAAGCGCACGTCGATGGAGGGGGAGTTCTTGTCGTAGTACTCCACTTCGGCTTCGGCCAGGGCGGAGCCACAGTCGGTACACCAGTGCACCGGCTTGGAGCCTTTGTGCAGGTGACCGTTTTCAACGATCTTGGCCATGGAGCGGATGATGTTGGCTTCGGTGCCAAAGTCCATGGTCAGGTAGGGGTGTTCCCAGTCACCCAGCACGCCCAGCCGGATGAAGTCGGTCTTCTGCGCTTCGATCTGGGTCTTGGCGTATTTGCGGCACTCGGCGCGGAACTCGGCGGCGGAGACCTTCTCGCCCGGCTTGCCGACCATGCCTTCCACTTTCAGTTCGATGGGCAGACCGTGGCAATCCCAGCCCGGCACATAGGGGGAGTCGAAACCGGAGAGGCCCTTGGACTTGATGATGATGTCTTTGAGGATCTTGTTGACCGAGTGACCGATGTGAATGCTGCCGTTCGCATAGGGGGGGCCATCGTGCAGAATGAACGAAGGCTTGCCCGCTTTGGCGCGGCGAATGGCGCCGTAAAGATCCTGATCGTACCAACGTTTCAGCATGTTGGGTTCGCGCTTGGCCAGATCGCCACGCATCGGAAACTCGGTTTCCGGAAGATTCAGGGTGTGTTTATAGTCGCTCATCAGTCCTGGGTTCCCTTCTTTTCTAAAAGAGTGCTGGGTAAATGGAGTAGTGGCAGCCCGAACCAGGCTCGGGCCGCCAGGGCATCTCGTTCGATCTGCTCTTTCAAGGCGGTGAAAGAGGCAAACTTCTGCTCTTCGCGCAGCTTGTGGCGAAGCAGCACCTTGACCTGTTGACCATATAGGTCGCCAGAAAAATCAAATAGATGTACTTCCAATCTGGCTTGTGTACCGCTCAAGGTCGGCCGTACACCCACATTGGCGACACCGGGGAAGGTCTTGCCGGAACATAACACTTCCACCGCGAACACGCCACCGACCGGGATCACCTGACGCTTGAGGGCCAGATTGGCGGTGGGAAAACCTATGGTGCGGCCCAGCTTGTCGCCGTGGGCCACCCGGCCGCTGATGGTATAGGGACGGCCGAGCATCAGCTCCACCTCCGCCATGCGACCGGCCGCGAGGGCCTCGCGCACTAGCGTGCTGCTGACCCGCTGACGGGACAACTGGAAGCTCTGGGTGCTGATCACCTCGAAACCGAAGCGCCGGCCAGCCTCTTCCAGCAGGTGGAAGTCCCCTTCCCGCCCCTTGCCGAAACGAAAATCGTCGCCCACTACCAGATAGTGCACGCCGAGTTTCTCCACCAGCAGTTGCTCGATGAAGGTGGTGGCGGACTGCTCGGCGAAGCGATGGTTGAAGCGCACGCAGAGCATGCGATCAATCTGCATCCCCTTGAGCGCTTCATACTTCTCCCGCAGGCGGCTGAGGCGAGCCGGCGCCGCAGCCCCGGCAAACAGCTCCAGCGGCTGCGGTTCAAACAGCATGACGCAGGCTGGCAGGCCCAGTTGGGCTGCTTTTTCCTGCAGGCGAGACAGCACGGCATGATGACCCTGATGAACCCCATCAAAGTTGCCAATGGTCAATACACACCCCCGGTGACGGGGCTTGATATTGTGAATACCGCGGATAAGCTCCATCAATGCCTTGTGCGTCGCTGCTATGAAAATCGCCGGATTATATATCAGGCGGCACTCGGGGTCAGCCCTGTTGCTGACCCGATTTCAGCCATCCAGCCCTGATTGCTGGCTCAGGCGGGACTTCCGCCATAGTGCGCCGACTCAATCATCCCGCCCTGCTCTCAGATCTTTTGGCCGAATGCCCAGCGCCAGCAAGACACCGGCATAGATGGCGCCCCCCAGCACCAGCAGCATGGTCAACTGCATGCTCGCCTTGCTCATGTGCCAGGCGCCCCATTGGGCCAGATCCGGCGAGAGGTAGAGGAGCACGCCCCCCATCAGCAGACTTGCGGTCAGCAGCTTGAGGCAGAATACCCCGGTGTGGCGGGAGGGCCGGTAGACGTTCTGCTGATGGAGCCCCTTGAACAACAGGGCCGCGTTCAGCGTGCCCGAGCAGGCAGTCGACAGCGCCAGCCCCACGTAACCGAGCGGATAGATGAAGATGAGGTTGCAGGCCATGTTGGCCGCCATCGACATCATCCCGATCCGCACCGGAGTGCGGGTATCCTGGCGAGCGTAGTAGCCGGGGGCCAGCACCTTGATCAGCATCAGCGACAGCAGGCCCGTGGTGGATGCCAGCAGGCTGGCGCTGGACATGCTCACCTCGTGCAAGCCGAACTCGCCGCGCATGAACAGCACCCGCAGAATGGGTTCGCGCAGCACGGCGATCCCTACCATGGCGGGCAGGCCGAGCAGCATTACCATCCGTACCCCCCAGTCCATGGTGCGGGAGAAGTCGGCCGGATCGGCATCCACGTGCTTCTTGGCCAGCGCCGGCAGGATAACGGTGCTGATGGCGACACCAAACATGCCGAGCGGGAACTCCAGCAGTCGGTCCGAGTAATAGAGATAGCTGATGGCGCCGGTCGCCAGGAACGAGGCGAGCATGGTGTTGACCAGCAGGTTGATCTGGCTGACCGACACCCCGAACAGCGCCGGGATCATCAGAGTGCGGATCTTCACCACCCCCGGATGGTGCCAACCCCACTTGGGCCACACCAGCATGTTGATCTGGCGCAGGAACGGGAACTGGAACAGGAACTGCACCAGACCACCGAGGAAGACACCGATGGCCAGCGCCAGCTCGGGGTCGTCCAGCCAGGGCGAGATCCACCAGGCGGCGGCAATCATGGTGATGTTGAGAAAGATCGGCGTGAAGGAGGAAACCCCGAAGCGGCCGAAGGTATTGAGGATGGCTCCCGCCATGGCGGTAAAGGTGATGAACCAGAGATAGGGGAAGGTGATCTTGAGCATCAGGCTCGCCATCTCGAACTTCTCGGCCGCCGGCCCGCCGTGCAACCAGTCCCAGAACCAGCCCCAGCCGAACAGGGCGGTCAGTACCCCGGAGCCCAACACCCCGAGCAGGGTGACCACAGTAACGATCCCCCCGAGAGTGCCCGCCACTGCGGCCAGCAACTCGCGCACTTCGCTCTCGTCGCCCTTTTTCTTGTACTCCGTCATCACGGGAACAAAGGCCTGGTTGAAGGCACCTTCGGCGAACAGGCGACGCAGAAAGTTGGGAATGCGGTTGGCAAAGAAGAAGACGTCTGCGGCCACCCCGGCACCGAGCAGATTTGCGATGACCACATCGCGCACCAAGCCCATCACGCGGGACGCCAACGTCATTCCGGACACTATCATGCCGGATTTGATCAATTTCTTACTCAAGACGAGGCCTCTGGAACTGTCGGAAAGAAAAGAATGCTGTTAGAATCGGCCGACAGTTTAACCGTCTCCCATCTGACACACCACCGGGGGGCGGTGTTTATTTGCACAAATCATTTGACAATATGTGGTTGAGAAGGCATATTTCCGGGCCTTTTCAATACACTCGCTAAGACAGTTTTAGGAGTTTTACCTTGGCTAACATCAAATCTGCTAAGAAGCGCGCTCTTCAGTCAGAGAAACGTCGTCAGCACAACGCCAGCCGTCGTTCCATGACCCGTACCTACCTGAAGAAAGTCATCGCTGCCATCGCCTCTGGCGACAAGGCTGCCGCGACTGCCGCTTTCGCTGTTGCTCAGCCGATCATGGATCGTATGGCGACCAAAGGCCTGATCCACAAGAACAAAGCTGCTCGTCACAAGAGCCGCCTGTCTGCCCAGATCAAAGCTATGGCTTAATTCAGCATCTGCTGAACAAAGCTAAAAAAACCGGCCTTCGTGCCGGTTTTTTATTTCTGTTCGCTGCAGTACAACTTGTGCAGCAATCCTATCATCTCGCGCACCTCGTGGCTGCGCAGCGAATAGTAGACCGTCTGGGCCTCCTTGCGCGTCTCCACCAGTTCATCCCGTCGCAACACAGCCAGATGCTGTGACAACGCCGACTGGCTCAAACCCAGCCGTTCGTTGAGCTCGCCCACCGACAGCTCCCGCTCCAGCAGCTGACACAGGATAAACAAGCGCCGCTCGTTGGCCAGCGCCTTGAGCAGAGCGACCGCCCGGCTTGCATTTGCCTCCATCTCTTCCAGTTGCATCTCATTCCCTCTCGTTCGAGGCAAGAATCATACTCTGTGGCCCGTCGATTTAAAATGACAGGGTTGCCGGTTGAATCGTGGTGAAATCCTCCTGACCGGCAAACAGAAAGGAGAAATCGCTCTCGCATACCCGTTTTACCGCCGGATGCTGGATCATCCGTTCGGCGAAGATGACGTAGTACTCCTCCATCAGATCCTGGGTCTCCCCCAGCAGCATCACCTCTTCTCCTTCCAGGATCTCCTCCCGATAGATGGTAGGAGCCATGAAGATACCCTGGTTGAAGAAGCCGAACGCCTTCATCAGGGCCGCATCGTCAAACTCGCCGAGGATGCTGGGCGATACCCCCTGCTGCTCGAACCACTGGGTCAGCTGGCGACCCATGGCAGTGCGCCGACCCGGGATCAGCAGCTTGCGCTCCTCCAGACAGGCCGGAAAAGGCAGCGACGGCAGTGGCGCCTTGCAGAAGAAGCTGACCCCGCAGCCACCGAGCCGCTTGGAGAGCAGGCCGGCGTGCTGGCTGGAGTCCACCGGGCAGTCCGACAGGATCATGTCGAGCTTGTGTTCGCTCAGCTGTTCCAGCAGCAGCTCGTGGGTCGATTCGAAGCAGCGCAGGTGGATAGAGCCGTCGTTGGGGATGACGGAGAGCAGTACCCGGCTGGCAAGGCGTTTGGAGAGCGCATCGGCGATGCCGACGTCAAACAGGATCTGGCTCTCCTTGCGGTAGTTGACGATATCCAGCATCTCGTAGGAGAGGCTGAACATCTTGTCGGCATAGCGAAACACCAGCTGACCCAGCTCGGTCGCCTCGAGGGAACGCCCTTTGCGCATCAGCAGCTTGCCGCCCAGGCGCTGCTCCAGCAGCTTGATCTGGCCGGTGACGGTCTGCGGCGTCAAGAAGAGGGCTTCCGCCGCTTGCGTGACGGAGCCCTTCTTCTGAGTCATCCAAAAATAGTAGAGATGGTTGTAGTTAATGTGTGACATAGTACCGCAATCCCATGATATTCAATGAATCGTAAGGGTTATAAAGTGGCACTAGAGGCCATAATCAGAAGTTGCGCCGCCATTTTGCCGCCACTTCTCCAGCGGGTTTAGCCTGGCCGCCTCCTCCAGATGGTCGGGGGCGAAGTGGGCATAGCGCATCGTGTCACGGATGTTCGCATGACCCAGTATTTTCTGAAGAACCAGAATGTTGCCGCCGTTCATCATGAAGTGGCTGGCAAAGGTATGCCGCAAAACATGGGTGAGCTGCCCTTCCGGCAACTCGATCCCCGTCGTCTTCAACGCCCGCCCGAAATCCAGATAGCAGGGAGTAAACAAGCTCCCACCTCTCACTCCAGACATCAACTCATCGTAAAGCACCGGGCTGATCGGCACCGTCCGGTTTTTATTGCCCTTGGTGTTGGTATAGGTGATCCGGTACGGGGTCACCTGCGAGGTGGTCAGTGCCTCAGCCTCTCGCCAACGTGCACCAGTCGCCAAACAGATCTTGATGATGAGAGCCAAGTCTGGGTTGGGGTACTGCTGGGCAGAATGGAGGAGTTCGGCAATCTGCCCCGGCAGTAAGAAGGTCATCTCAGAGTCGGGCGTCTTGATGCTTGTCGTCATTTGCAACGGGTGAGCATGTTGCCACTCCCCCAACCGGATAAGCTCACCAAACACGGCTTTGAGAAACGCCAGCTCCTGATTGACAGTTCGTGCGGTGATCGCCTTCTTGGCTCCAACATTCCAACCGTTGTCTATCTCACCGGCCATTCGCTTGGCCCGATAGTGCGCCCACATCGAGGGGGTGATGTCGATCGCCTTGGGGTTGCCCATTCCGTTGCAGATGATCTGCAACTTGGCCAAGCGAACCTCACTGCGTTTTAGGGTCTGGCCGTGCAACTTGTACCAGAGGCCGATTAGCTCCTGCAGGGTACGATGCTCCTTCGCATCCTTCCCAAGCCAGGGCTTGGCCTGATGCTCATCCAGAATAAATCGTTCCCAAGCCAGCGCCTCGCCTTTGGTGACGAAGCGCTTGCGTTTGCGGGGCCCATTTCGGCCACCAGGGTATATTTCTGACAGCCAGGGTTTTGTCTTGTGATCTGTTCTACGAACAGTCACGGCGGCGTCACTCCAGAGGGGGGCTCGAATTTGAGCCTATAACCCTGCTTGGGATGGGAAGGCGTATGTGGGAAAGCCAACTCAAGTATCCCTTCTTTTACCATTGGCGTCAGATAATTCCGACGCAGAGGTAACGGACTTCTTCCTAGCAGAGCGCTGAGATCTGCGATCGTTAAATAACCCCACGAACACATACGAACAATCACATCTCTAGTCTCAGCTTCAGTCGCCTTACGTTTAGGAATTTCACGGAAGTTTGCCGCAATACTTTCAATGACCGGCCAGGCTATCTCATCAAAAGTCATATTTTCTGGATCAAACTCCTGACTTCTATCATGACTGAGCTCATGACCGAGCTCATGACCGAGCTCATGACCGAGCTCATGACTGAGCTCATGACCGAGCTCATGACCGAGCTCATGACCAAGCTCATGACCGAGCTCATCATGGCCATTCTGACTATCAACTTTATCTTTAATACTCAGAGGGTTGCGGATAAATGTGCTATCAATAAACTCCTGCCCTGACGCATCATCAGGCGTCAGCAACTGCACATCAGGCAAATGGTAGACTTTGCTCTTATGGCTCCCTTTCGATGCCAGCAGTCCTTGGCGCTCCAACTTGTAAAGTGTCACCGTTACATGCCGAGGGTGCTCCTCAGTCACTTCACAGACCCGCTCGTGGTTTAACCAACCATCAACAGCCGCATAGTAAAGAATCAGTATTTCCAGGGCGGACATCGACGCAACATCAGCATCTAGTCTCGCCGATAGCTGCGCCATCATCTCTTGCGGAATGATGTCAGCCATATGCAGTTCAAGCAGGGTCTGCTCCGGATTCTCCACTTCCCGCAATCTGGGTTGTGTCCAACGATTGCTTTTCCAGCCACTGAAAATCTTCGGAATACCTGAGCCAGCCCGCTCTCCAAGACCAATCATCAGAAACATCTGATGCATAATCCTGTTGCGGCAATCACTATGACTACCCTGCAAGGCAAGCTCATGCGGAATCCTCATCAAGCCAGGATTCCTGAAACCAAACATATCGGGCCGTTTGACGATCAAGACAGACACATTCGCTGAGTAGTCCGCATGCACAAGGGTATTGACTAGCGCTTCACGCAACGCGACATGCACTGGGCTGTCCTCAAGGCGTTGACCTTCCGACAGCGTGAACTGTACTTTCAGGTCAGCAATGAGCTTGCGGTACACCCTCCGGTAAAAATCGAAGATATTGCCTGACCAGCTACCATCCGGAAATATCCTGTCTATCCAGCGCCGCTCCGCCTTTGCCTCTGGCCGTTCCTGGTAGTCGACCACATAGTGAGGTACCCCCTCTTGGATGGCCTCCCACTGCCCAAACATCAATAAACCAGCGAGGGTAATCCCCTCTTCACCAGTTTCTCGATCCTTACGCCAGCCCCGTAGTTTCTTAACCAAGTCGAAAGGTGCGAGGTCCAGCCAAGGGTGCCCAGGCTTAGCTGCGGAAAAGAGATTCCGATAGGCCCCGATGCTATCCAAATCCAGATCATCAAAAGTGAATCCTTTGAGAATTCTGGCGTCCCGTTCATCTTCGAGCTGCTCAGCCACCATCCGCTTAATGGTTTCTTGATCGCACGCCCTGTCCCCGTCATACAGCCGCCGGTAAGTCCCAGCGTAAAGATTATTGTTGATAAAGACCGGTTTTTGCTTTCTGGCTGCGGCTGGGATGTTAATACGCAGTATCTGCTTGCCATCTTTGAGCAAGGTGACTACGTCATCCTCCGTCAAGAGGTTGATACTGACTTTGGCGGGGTTGTTTAGTTGGCTAAATAGTTCTTGCTTTACCTTTTCAATATTTTCAATACCGGCAACAGAGAACTGCCCCTTGTTCTCGCTCACACCCAGCAGCACCACTCCGCCCCTGGCGTTCGCCATCCCGCTGTAAGTACTCCAAAAGTCCTTGGGTAGCTGGCCCTTCCCCTCAGCTCCTTGCGCCAGCTTGCACTCTAACTCACAGCTTTCGGCCAGTGTGTCAAAGTCCAGTTCACATTCATCTTGTGGGTGCTCTCTGTCCATCAGAACTTCTTCCCAGCCCAGACCACCCGGCCAACCACATGCAGGTCCGCCCGTTGCTCCTTGGTGAAGTCCCATGACTGGTAGGTGGGGTTGTCACTGACCACTTTCACGTCGCCCAGGGGGGAGAACTGCAGGCGCTTCACGAACAGCCCGCCTTCCATCCGAATCACATGCAGCCCATCCCTCGGCGCATCGCCGTTGGCCAGGTGCAGCAGGATGATGTCGTTATCAGAGATGGTGGGCTCCATGCTGTCGCCCTTCGCCCGGATCACCGCCAACCGATCCGGCTTTAACCCTTCCTTTCTCAGCCACTCGGTTCGGAATGCCATTGGTTCAGACTTCTGCTCGTCGCTGACAACCTGGCCATGCCCAGCCGATGCAAACACCTGGTAACTGTCGATAAAGGTGAAGTCGTCATTGGCCCCCATTAGTGGGCTTGGGGTGGTTTCGATCCTCGACACCTGGGGATGATAGCCAGCCGCCGCTTCTCGGGCTTCTTGAACTGATTGCCCTGATGAGGGGATGGCAGTAGCCCCGGCCAGGATGCGCTCCCAGTCATCACCGCAGGCCAGCCACCGGAGATCTACTCCAGCAGCCACCGCCATGGCAATAAACCGCTCCACATTCGGCAGGGCTTCCAGTCGCTCGTATTTGAGAATCGATGAGTCAGACATCCCTGATCTGATAGCAAAAGAGCGCCGAGACTCATTACCTCGAATCTGGATGAGCCGTTCAGCAAACGCTTTTGCATCAAACATATGCAGATTTAGCTCGTCCATTGGTTACCACCTCTTGGGGGAATGATGGGAAATAACCCACGCATGTTGTTGACATATGGTTGTGTCCAGCTCATATTGTGCCTACCAAGGTTTGCTGCTGTCGAAAAATTCAAACCATGGTTGGCAGTAATAACGCCCAACTAGGGCCAATAAGCATCAATGTAAGCGATGAGGCGTCATCATGACACAAATGCAACCAGCATTCACCTTTCCGGTCTGCTCCAAGGAGAAGTTCGCCGAGATGACCGGTTTCACTGAGGACTACGTCCAATCCATGATCGAGGCAGGGCGCCTTCCTATCCTGCCGAAAACCGGTCTGCGGCAAAAAGTGGTCATCAACCTCGAAGCGCTTCGGATGGAATGCCATCAAGCAGCACTTGTCTCTCGTTGAGTCTCTGTCATTCAAGGAAAGGCAACCATGTTTGAACAGACTGCATCCAAACAGCATAGCTATGAGGCTGCGTGCGCACTTTTCGCAGCAAGGTACAACCTCGCCGAGGTGGCCAGGTCAGCAGAGATTGGGGAGCAGATGCTGCGCAACAAGCTGAACCCTGACCAGCCGCATCAGCTGACAGCTCGAGATCTGGTTGCCCTCTACCACGCCACCGGTGATGACACCCTGTTTGATGGCCTGCTGTTTGATTGCGGCCTGACTGCCGTTCGTCTCCCTGCCGGCACAGCCAGCGCCCCAGAGGCCCGAGCCATGCAGGCGCTCAATGCGGGCGCCCAGATCCTGGGCGTCACTGCCCAGGCTACCACCCTCCTCGCCGGTGACCGCGTCACCAAATCACACCGAAACACCGTCGTCACCGGCATCTGGGCAGGCATCGAGCACCTTGTGCTGTTGGCCACCGAAGTCGAAGACCGCTTTCACGCCGTTCCTGGTCTTGCGTGTGCTGCCGACATGGCCCGCGCAGCCCTCGGCGCATAGGAGACCAGACCATGAGATTGATTTGCCCCCACTGCGGTTACCACGCGAATACCCGCAACTCCACCAAAATGAGCCCGCTGACAGGCCACGCCTATTACGCCTGCAGCAATGTCGACTGCGGCCACACCTTCAAGGCGGCGTTTGAAATCGTCGGCACCATCAGCCCATCCGCCATGCCCAATCCGGCCATCGTGCTGCCGACCTGCAAGGGCGTGGGAAAAAACTGCAAAACCATGTCGAAGAGCGTCCCGCTCAAGGAGCCAGCATGAAACTTCGCGCCGAGCAGCCGGGGCTGATCCCGCTGCCTTTTCTGCTGTTCAACCGCGCCACCGTCGTCACCAGCGGCGACGAGCCGGTGATGCGCAATACCACCCGTTTCGACGGCAGTTATCTGGAAGACAGCCAGGGCCGCCGCGGCGCGCTGCGCTTCCAGCCGTGCCATCAACCTCGCCCGCACTGGCTGACCAAGCTGCTGCAGGCATAACCGGAGGGCCTCCCCATGAACACAGCACAGGTTTTCGAGCTCGTTCAACAACCCAGCGCCGCAGAAGTGGCGCTGGCAGAGATGCGCGCCAAGTTCGGCCGCAATGGGGCGGCCAGCCGCTGGTCACGCCTGCCGACCCGGGCCCGCGCCGTCATCTGCTACGCCGCCGGGGTGTCGACCACCCTCGCCGGGCAGGCGCTGGACCAGTTCGACTTTGAGCAACAGGAGGCGATCCGCCTCGCTCTGGGGGAGCTGCTGGCGACCCTGCACGAGTTTGATGGCGGCGTGCTGCACCGCCGCGAATGGCACCGCACCACCCGCCGCATTGAGGGGCCGACCCGCAGCGAGCAGGAACAGGCAGAACACGAGAACAAGCGCCGGGCCGAGCTCAACGAGCAGGCCGGCATTTTGGAAAGCCGCATGGCGGTAGTGAGAAAGGTGGCCGGAAGCGGCCAATAAAAAACCCCGCTATCGGTGCGCCAACACCAGCGGGGCTTTCAATCAATCAACGAGGTAAACCTCATGAACAATCTTACAGCAGAACAGGCGATCCGCAAAGTCGCGAACAGCCTCATTAATACCCACCGCCCCCAGCTGGGGGCATGCCACAGCCTCGCCGTCGAGGCGAGCCTTGAGGCGCTGGCCGAACTGGCCGACGAGCTGGCCCTGCTCGACATCTACGCCGAGCTGACCAAGCGCCTCGAGATCCTGCAGGGTGGCCAGCGGCCGCCGGTGCTGGTTGGCAGCACTCCATCCGGGGATCTCGCTTTCCTCAAGCTGTTCAACGAGTTCGCCATCGCCAACCCTCAAGCCGCCGACGAATGGCTGTTTACCGATGCCAAGGGCTGCTTTACATGGCAGGACGATGAGCAGGGACTGGTATTCATGCCGCCAGAGGTTGAAGTCGAGCAGTTGGCTGATGGTGACCTGCCGTTTATGGAAGGCCTGCACATCATCGGCGTGGATATGGTCAGCGGCCAAGATAGCACCGTGGTATTCCAGCCGCCCTTTGCCCACGCGCTGAAAGGCGGTGCCCAATGATCGCCATCACCAGCAAGCACACCGCCCAATCCCCTGCCGATGCTGTCGCCTACCTGGTGCGCCATGGCTACATCAAAGTGCGCGGTCACTGGCTCAGAGGCCAGCGCCACGCCGCCCGTATCGAAACCCTGGCCTCTGGCCGCGCCTGTGTATTGGAAGGAGTAGCAGCATGAGCAAGACCATCATGACCCTGGCCTGCCTGAAACAGTGGATAGCCGAGAACGAAGCGCGCCTGGTACCCACTGCCCCGCTCTGCTGCTGCGGCGAACTGGGGATCTCCATCCGTGTCGAGGCTGGCCATGTCGCCATTGACGAGCCGGATTACAGCCAAGTCGAAGGGGGTGCCCTGTGACTGACGACCTGTTCGAGCTTGAAGCCCCGCAAGATGCTCTGGGTACCACAGAGGCAGGTCCCGCCAATATGCAGCCACCGGCGCCGGTCAGCCCACTGACCAAGTACTGGGAAGTGGAGCTGGAAGAGTTCAACACCTCGGGCCGTGATGCCTGTAGAAACCGCGACATCACCCGGGAGCTGCTGGCACTTGGCGCCATCCGCGCCGTGTATTGGCTGGCGCTGGGCGCTGCCGAGGTCGCGCTGGCCAAAGAGATCGCCGAGTGGTGGGCCGAGTGCGAGCCACTCCACGGACTGGGGGAGACCATCAAATGATCCACGACTTCTGGCTTGATGCCATGTTGAGCGACGCAGCGCGCCGCCGGGAATACCAACTCGAATTGCTGGATGCCCGCCGCCGTCCTTGCCGCCCCCACAGCTATATCAAAACCCTGCTGATCATGGTGCGCGCAGCCCGCCGCTGCGAGCGCCAATCTGCCGCCCGTCTGCGCCAGTCATACAACGGAGGCGCCATCTAATGACCCACCAAAAACCAGCCGGGCTTGCCCCGACTTTGGGCCTCCTGCGCCCTGCAAACAGCCTTTCCGCCGTACAAATGGTCACCCTGGAGCCCTGCACCAAGTGCAAGCAGACCGCCGTGTGCATGCCGGTAGCTGGCCGCCACGGTCGTCGATCTTATCCCTATTGCGTCGAACGCTGCTGGCCGCTGGCCCGCGCCGCCAGTGAAACCGTGGTGAAGGCCGCCCCTGCTGCCCGCCCCTCGATGTTGTGCAGCTGCTGCGGCGATTTCAGCCACGTACGCCCAGTCATCCTGTCCGGCAACCGCATGACCAGCCTGTTTTTCTGCGAAACCACCTGCTGGTCTGATCGGCTGGCAACCCTCGACATGGTACCGACCTGCACCCAGTGCGGCCGCTACCTGCAACCCAACGAGTATGTGAACGGCAAGTGCGGGGTGTGCAAGTGAACGAACCCATCAACAACCTGCAGGGCATCCAGCTGCCACAGCACTACCTGGTCGGCCACCATGCCATCAATATGGCCGGCGCTGCCGAGCAACTGGCCCGCGTCGAGTGGCACGTTGCCAAGCCGCTGGCCAAGACCTACCTGCACCGCTACCCCGCCAACCCGAAAACCGCCAATGTCTGGCTGCGCCGCATCGTTGACGTGTGCGCCGCTGCGCAAAGCCGGTTCCCGATCCCGGTGGTCGACCTGCGCAACGACATGCGCCGCGAACTGGTCGCCGCCGAGTGGGCGCGCCGCTGCCAGCAACTGCTGAACACCGGCGCCAACGAGCGCACCGCCGCAGAGCTGCTGGCTGACCTTGGATCTCAGGCACAGGCTTGGCACTTCTGCCCCACCTTGCCGGTTCACCCCCGCACCCGCGCCGAACGCCTGCTGGAAAGACCGCTGACCGACGCAGAGCGGGCCAATCTGGCCCCTGCCGTAGACAAGTTCGAGGGCGATGCCGCCAGCCTGCTGGTGCGCCTGCTCGATGAGTCCTGGTGGCTGCGCAAGATTAACCGCGCCTGGGCCATCTATTGCGAGCTGATCGCTATCCTCACCGGCCAGGTGCGCAAAGGGGTCAGCCCCTACGCCAGCGCCCACGCAGTGCGCGAGTTCACCCAGCGCAAAGCGGCCCAGCGGGCATGGATGGAGAGCATGAGCGCCGTCAACGAGGAGCTGGGGCAAGAAATCGATCTGACTGACGCCATCATGGCATCCGTAGCCAACCCCGAGATCCGCCGTCATGAACTGATGGTGCGCATGCGCGGCTTTGAAGACATGGCACAGGAACAGGGCAAGCTGGGCCTGTTCCTGACCTTGACCGCCCCATCCAGCTATCACGCCTGGCGAGTGGGTAAACAGGACAAGGCCAAGACCTACCAGAACGAAGACTTCAACAACGCGACCCCGACCGAGACAAACCGCCTGCTGTGCAAACAGTGGGCCCGCTTTCGTGCCGCACTGGCGCGGGAAAAGGTCGGGGCCTTTGGCTTTCGAGTAGTGGAACCACACCACGACGCCACCCCGCACTGGCACTGCCTACTGTTCATCAACCCGGAACATCAGCACGTCTTTCTGACCCTGCTGGCCTTCCACTTCACCGCCGCCGAACGAGACGAGTTGAAAATGCCCAACGGTGCCGAGCTGAACGCTTTGGCAGAGTCGCGCATCCGTAACAAGTTGCCGCACATCAAGAGCCTGCTCGACATCACTGACAAGCAAACCATCAAGGCCATCAACCCCAGGGTGAACTGGAAAGAGATAGACCCGACCAAGGGCAGCGCCACCGGCTATATCGCCAAATACATCGCCAAGAATATCGACGGCCACAAGGTCGGGATGGACTACGAGGCCGAAGCGCCGGTCGACCATACCACCATCGCGGTGGCGGCCTGGGCGAGCTGCTGGCGCATCCGCCAGTTTCAGCAGATCGGCGGCCCTGCCGTGAGCGTGTGGCGCGAGCTGCGCCGCCTGGGTGACGACGTGATCGAATGGGACTGTGTGCTGGAATTAGCCCGCCATGCGGCTAGAAACGCCCGCTGGGGCGACTTCATCAACGCCATGGGCGGCATAGATGCCCCACGCAAAGAGCACCTGATCCGCCTATCCAAGCGCATGGACGAAGCCGCCAACAAATACGGCGAAGATGTGATCAAGCTGCTGGGGCTGATCACCGACGTCGGCATGACCACGGCCGTCACCCGCACCGAAGGCTGGCAGATAGTGCGCAAGGGGGCAGTGGTGCAGGGTTTGGGCGAGCAGCGCGAGCATGCAGTGGGCGAGCGCAGCGAGTTGACCTTGAGCAGCGGCAGCTGCGCCCCTTGGAGTTCTTTCAATAACTGTACGGAAGGATCCAAATCAGGGGTTAAAGGATCAACTCTGGCTAAAGAGTTGAGCCGTATGGGTCTCGATGCGAGCAACGCCGCCCTGCTGCAACACGGCAGCATCATCAATGCCGGTGGCCAGTACGTGCGCCTGGTCAGCGATCGGCTGATTGTGACCCGTCGCTGGCCTGGTGCTGGCGATGCCGTGGCCGACCAGCTGACCGCCGAGGTCGAGGCCGAACAGGCCCGCAACCGGGCCGCCAGCAGCGACAAGCTGAAGCAACAGGTCCGCGAGCTGATGCACTCCGGCGGCAACGTCACCGAATGGCTGGCCGCCATGCCGCTGGCGCAGGCCGAAGAGGCGATCGCCATCGTCACCCGCCTGCTGGATGACGAAGAAGACCGGGGCCGCTATCAGCCCAGCGAACAGGAGCAAGCCCGCGTCGCGAGCATGCAAGCCGACAACGGCCGCCACGAAGCGGAGATTGCCAAGGCGCGGGCGCGCCTGGGATTTAACTGAGGGAATGAAGATGAGAAACGTAATGCTGGATCTGGAAACCATGGGCAAAGGCCCCCGCGCGGCCATCGTCACCATAGGGGCAGTGTTCTTTGACCCGATGACCGGTGAACTGGGCGCCGAGTTCGAGGCGCATATTCACCTGAGTGACAGTGCCAGATTCGGGGAAATGGACCCTGACACCGTGCTGTGGTGGATGCAACAAAGCGATGAGGCTCGGTATGCAATTGCCTACGACCAAGGAGAGGCTCGCCGTATTTCACTGCTTGAAGGGATACAAACATTCGAGGAGTGGATTCGGGAGAACATGGGAAGCCCTGAGTTTTACCCGTTTGTTCGGCCTTACATATGGGGGAATGGGGCTGGATTTGACTGCACCATCATGGCGAATGCCTATACAGCTCTTGGTCCTGTTGGTCTCGAGTCTTGGAACGGATTCCAGGATAGGGACGTTCGTACAGTCGTTGACATGGGCCGTCATCTGCTGGGCTTTGACCCAAAGAAAGATATGCCATTCGAGGGTGTGGCCCATCGTGCGCTGGACGATGCCAAGCATCAGGCCCGCTACGTCAGCGCCATCTATCAGCGGATACAGGCAGCAATGAACGGCTGCGGCATGGTAGGGGGTGCGGCATGAAAACTATCAACTGGAATCAGGCCTCCGAACTGGGCCTTATCGTTCGCATCAACCGCGAGATCCTGCACCCGTTGGGGCTGGCAATGTGCCGCAATCCGGAGAACGGGGCATCGGATATGCTGCTGGTGAGTCCGGATGGGATATGGGAGTACGACCAGCAGCTTATGGCCAATGCGCCAACGGTCAGCGAAGAAGAAGCTCGGGCAAAAATTGCAGAGTGGACTAAGGAGCTGCAGGCATGACAGATACCATCACTCGCGCCGACGTCGAACGCCTGCAACCGCATTGCCTGCGGCTCTGGCCCATCATCCAACAGCACCCGCCGGGATCGGCGGGTCGCAAGGCCATCACCCACGAACTCAATGGCCTGCCGGCCGCCGACCGCCACATCTGCGATCTGTTGCTCGACCGGATGGAACGGGTCATCCGGTTCGAGGATGCCTGGTTCCCCTTCTACCCGGGCGAGGTCGGCACCCTCACCCCACCGGTGAAAGCCAAGCGGGTGCTGCCAACCGGCCCCACCGCCAAGCAGGTATGGAAGGACACCCGGGCGCGGCAGGGTGCGTTTGCCAGAGAGAACACAAGATGAGCAAACCAAAGGACGCGAAAACCAGAAAGCAGGCGCAGCGATCAAGAGACGCGGCGCTCGGTATCAAGCGGGTAGAGATGCGGCTCTCCATCCGCGAACGCGAACAACTGGAAACCCTGCGCAGTGCTCGAGCCGGATCCGGTGAACCCTACAGCGCCGACGAGTACATCAGCACCCTGCTGCGCCGCGACTGGGAACGCTGGCAGCAACAACAAGCAGAGCTGGCCGAGCAGACCTGCCAGAACTGCGAATGCGCTCTGCCTGCTGGATGCGGCGGTGCATTCAAAGGGCTGCAAGAGTGCTGGCACACCCAGGGCGACAAGACGATAGCGCTATAAGAGCCAAAACGCGAAATGTGTCCGGTCACGCTATACAAGTCATGACCGAGCATGCACCATGACGTATATAAGACTCAGGAGGAGTTCATGGATACATATCCCAAAAGAGTTCGGGACAGCATCATTCCATTATCTGTTGGAAGTACATTGCCTGAAGCGTTTGAAGAATGGTCCTTCACCGAACACACCGAGGATCACGAGCAACCAATAGAAACCTGTCAGTTATGCGGGCAGGAATTGCTGCGTTACCACTTCGAGATCAGAAACAGCCTCACAAGAGCAAGCCTCTTGGTAGGTTCACATTGCATATTGAAGTTTGGGCTGTCGGTTTTCGAAGATGGCCGGAAATTATCTGAACGTGAAGCCAAGAAAAAACTGACGCGGCTGACACAGAAAATGCAGCAAGAGTCCTGTATTCGTGCCCTGGAAAATCTCGCCAGCAAAGAACAAAACGAAATTTTAAGCAAGGCGCTCGATTACTACAGAAAACATCACTATCTGACCCCAAAATTTGCATTTGTCGTATTGTGGCGCCTCAATAGCACCAAAATTGACTACAACCCATCATTTTTCAAAGTCGCGCTCAAAAGGTCACAACACAAAGACGACCTTAAGGGAATGGAGCTGAGTCGCGTTCATGTTATATGGCCAGCACTAAGTTCATCGCAACGAGACATGGCTATGAGCTTCGGGCATACCCAGCCCACAAAAGTGGCCTGACCACAAACGCGCGAAACGCTAAATGTGTCCGGTCACCTCGCCGCCATTGTGGCCGGTAACACTTGATAAAAAGCGCCCCGTTTTGTGCCTGATAGAAAAATCAGATACAAACGGGGCGAGTCGTTTTACTCACCGCTGAGTATTTGCTCTCCCAGAATGCGGGAGCCGCAAAAGTGAAAGGATCTGACGGAAAGTGAAGGATCGCAAAAAGGATCCAAAACACCGCGCGCGGCCAATGCTGGCGCGGGGAGCCGATACCCGCCCCCAGTCGTTCACCTGCATGGAAATCGACACATAAAGCGCGCAGGCGAGGCGGGGTCTTGCGGCGCGCTCTCGCTGCGCGGCAGGGTCCCAACCCATCAGCAGGCCACGCCAGCGAGCGCAGGGCGCACGTGCAGGATCCGGCCTTGCGGCTGCGTGGGTTTGAGGGGCGATAGCACAGCGGGCCGCTGGTGCGCGTATGTAGGGGGTGAATGCGGCAAGGTCTGAGCCTTGGCCAGTCAGGTGCTGCCTGACCAGTGACGGGGCAAAAGAAAACCCCGCCTGATGGCGGGGTGGTCGGGATGGGTTGGCCGGGTCAGCGCAGCTGATCACTCTGGCTGGCCTGCTCGGTACCGGCGGCGAGCTTGTACGGGTTGAACCGGATGATCTCTTCCCCTGCCCAGTCGTTCATCGCCAGCAGGCTGGCCTTGATGCTGTCGATCTCGTTGACGTCGAACACCTGGGCGGCCTCCGTCACATTGCCAAACCCGCCAGTGCTGTTCGGCATCACCCCCATCAGCTGGGGCGGAACCCGATGGGTGGCCAGCTGGTCATCCCGGCTCACGTTCTTGATGCTCAAGAAGTCATCCTTGGCCGCTACCTCGGCCACCGGGATCAGCTTGACCCCATCCTTGCTGCCGCCCGGCGTGTAGAGCAGCAGGTTGCGAAAGTTGCCGGGGCCCTTGCTCTGGCGCAGCGCCTCCTTGAGCTTGGCAATATCCCCCTCGTTCTGCACCGCATCGGTGATGTGCATGATGAAGCCGGCATGGCTGCCGTTCTCATAGTACCGGCGACGAAACAGGGTGGCCGACTCGTTCAGCAGTGTCGAATTCAATCCGCCCACATAGTCGGGGATGCCGTAAATCTCCTGGTTGATATCGCTCTCCATCACATGACCCACCCGACCGGCGGGCAGCTCCTGCTCCTGCCCCGGCTGGGCAATCCACCAATAGGTGGCCATATCCAGCCCACGCCGGGTGTACTTGGCACGCAGATGGTCATAGCGCAGCACCCCGCCGATCCGGTTCTGCACCACCTGCAGATACCCGTTGCCAAAAATCAGATAGTCCAGCGCCAGCCCGGTGAAGCCCGCCAGACTCAGTTTCGGATGAGGGATGAAGCAGGAGCGCAAGATGTTGCGCTTAACCTGAATGGCAGAGGCATGATGCACACCGGCCCGATAGACCCGCGACAGCCCATTGAGGGAGAGCGGCGGCTCATACCAGCGACCGTTGTGCATTGACTCCAGGTAATCGAATACCTCCCGCTGCGATAAAACCGGTACCGGCTCGCCAAAGGTGAATGCCTCCATGGATCTTCCGGGTTGTTGGGTTGCCATCACCGGTGGCGTGGGGGATGAAGAGGGTCGACGAGTACGGCGTTTGCTCATTAGAAAAACTCCATAGAACTGGTATTGGCACCGTTGGCACCTGCCAGCGGCTCATGTAAAAGGGCCTGCATCGTTGCCCAGGCAATATCGGCGTGGCTGATCTCCTCGGAGCGGCTGGCCTCAAAGGTCGGCATCCTGCCGCTAGCCGTTAACCCTCGACGGATACTCATAAACGCTTGGGCCAAGTCAGTAAAACCGCTGTCAAACTCCAGCCGCCCCTTGTTCATCACATCCTGCGCCTTCATCACCATCTGCATTTTTACGTTGGCGCTGTACTGAATTGCAGTCACCGCGGGATAGAACTGGCGCACCAATTGCAAAACGCCCTCCCCGATACCCGTTGAGTCGATGCCGATATAGGTAACGTTGTAGCGATCGCACATGGCCCGGATGGCCTTAGCCTGCGCATCAAAGTCCATCCCGCTCCAGCGGTGGCGCTCCAGCACCCGGAACTTGCCACCGGGTACCGCCGGCGGGGCCAGCACGGCGCAGCCGGCGCTATCACCCTTACCGCCCTTGGCCGGGTCATAACCGATCCACACAGCGCGGTTGCCAAGTGGACGCAATGCGTGAGGTTTGTAGTCCTCCCACAACTCCCAGCTGTCGACCATACAGCGCTGCAGGGTAGCGAGCGGGAACACGCTGGCCGTGTCGTCCATGAACTCGCACATCAGCAGGTTGCTGTATTCATCATCGGAATACTCGCTGCGCAGCTGATCCAGGTCGAACAGATCGCAGCCGCCGCGCACAGCATCCTCGACCGTGACAATCTGTCGCCACTGGCCATCGGCGCACAGCTTGCCGCCAGACAGGTTGGCGTGGCTCAAGTCTATTTCGACCCGATCGGCCTTGGCCTTGCCTCGGTTGAAGTTGGCGCCGGACCAGAACGCATAGGCGGGATGGGAAAGGCTGGACGGGGTGGAAATGTAGGTCTGGCGCCACTTCTTGTGCATCGCCATGCCGGAGGCCACCTTGCGGAACTCCAGGAAGCCATGGATCCAGAAGTACTCATCCATGTAGATGTTGCCGTGGTAGCTCTGGGCGGTGCGGGCGTTGGTACCGAGGAAGTAGAGGTGCGCCCCGTTCGGTAGCACCATGGGGTCGCCCTTGAGCTCCACCCCCTCCTCCTTGGCAAACTGGATGATGTACTGCTTGAACACATGGGCCTGCGCCTTGCTGGCAGACAAGAAAATCTGATTACGCCCGGTCACCAGGGCATCAATGAACGCCTCGAAGGCAAAGAAGTAAGTGGCCCCAATCTGGCGCGACTTGAGCAGATCGCGGATCCGGTGCAGCTTGCCAGCTTCGTACCAGGTGCGCTGGTAACCGAACATGGTCGACTCGAACCGCTCGATTAACCGCTCTTGCTGCTCGGGCTCTACCACATTGCGCTCGGGCGCCTTCTTCGGCCCCTTGTTGCGGTTCGCCACCTTGGGATTGAGGTCGGTTTCATTGCCGCCATTGCTGTATTTGTTGACCCGGGCGATGCGCTCCAACTGCCTGCCAAGCAGGTCAATCTCCTTGAAGTCGCCGCCGCTCTTCACATCCTTGGCGATCAACTGGCACATCCGCGCCTCAATGGCGAAGTCGACCCGGTCAATGGGTTTGATGTCATCCCAGCCGTCGCGCTTCTTCCAGGTCGAGACTGTCCCCTCCGGCGTCTGCAGCAATTCAGCAATGGCGCGGAGCGGGTAGCCCTGAAAGAACAGGTGCATGGCCTGCCGTCTGGGTTCGATATGGGGGAAAAGTAAGGGTGCTGTCGTCATGGCGCCAGTCTACCCAGCCGCTACCGCTCCAAACTCCACCGCGCCAGTGTGCCAGCGCCGTACACACTGGCCGCCGATTGCACGATCCCGCCTGTCACCCAGACCATAACCGCGACATCACCACCCAATCACCAAAGGGATCCCAGCTCATGGCGAAGAAAGCAAAATTCAAGCGCGTCGCGGTGGCAGGCCAAACCACCGACGGCCGCACCATCGCGCCGGAATGGCTCACCCAGGCAGCCAAAAACTACAACCGCGAAAAGTACGGCGCCCGCGTCAACCTCGAACACTACCTCAGCCCGTTCCCTGATAGCGATTTTCGCGCCTATGGCGACGTGCTCTCCGTCTATGCCGAAGAGGTCGAGATCGACGGCAAAAAGAAAATGGCCCTGTTCGCCGATATCGACCCGACCGAAGACCTGATCAAACTCAACAAAGCCCGCCAGAAGGTTTACACCTCCGTCGAGCTGGATCTGGACTTTGCCGGTACCGGCGAGGCCTACCTGGTAGGTCTTGCAGTGACCAACACCCCCGCAAGCCTCGGTACCGAATACCTCCAGTTCTGCGCCGGTGCTGGTGACAAAAGTCCGCTGGCAGCGCGCAAGCAAAAATCGACCAACCTGTTTACCTGCGCCATCGAAACCGAGGTCGAATTCACCGAAGAGGGCGACAAAGGCCCAGGCCTGCTGGAACGGGTCACCGCGCTGTTCTCCACCCACAAGAAGCAATCCACCGCCGATCTCAGCGATGTGCACCAGGCCGTCGAGACAGTCGCGAAAGAAGTGACCAGCCTCGATGCCGACCTGCAGAAGAAGTTCACCGAGCAGGCCCAGACCATCACCGAACTGACCAGCCAGCAGGAAGCCACCGCCAAGGCGCTGGCCGCCCTCACCGCCAACCTGGAAGGCCAGGAAGATTTCAGCCACAAACGCCAGCCAGCCACCGGTAGCGATGGCACCACCATTCAAACCGACTGCTAAGGACCATGCCCAATGCGTAACGAAACCCGCCAGAAGTTCAACGAGTTCACCGGCCAGGTGGCCAAACTCAACGCCGTATCCAGCGCCGCGGTGCAGTTCAACGTGCAGCCGAGCGTCCAGCAGACCCTGGAAACCAAAATGCAGGAATCGGTCGAATTCCTGAAAATGATCCAGATCATCCATGTCACAGAGATTAAGGGAGAGAAAGTTGGCATCGACATCGCCGGCACCATTGCAGGCCGCACCGATACCAGCACCAACGTTCGTGAACCCAACGACCCCAGCACGCTCTATTCCAATGAATACGAGTGTGCCAAGACCAACTACGACACCAGCCTCCCTTACAACAAACTGGATATCTGGGCCAAGTTCCCCGACTTCCAGACCCGTATCCGCGATGCCATCCTCAAACGGCAGGGGCTCGACCGCATCATGATTGGCTGGAATGGCGTCGCCGTGGAGAAGAACACCAACCGTCAGACCAACCCGCTGCTGCAAGACGTGAACAAAGGCTGGCTGTATCACATCCGTGAAGAAGCCCCGGCAAAAGTGATGGATGAAGGCGAACCGGGCTCCGGCAAGATCTATGTCTATCAGCCGAAGAACGACGCAGACACCAAGGAAGGCGACTACCACAACCTCGATGCGCTGGTATTCGATGCCGTCAACGAGGCTATCGCCCCCTGGTATCAGGACGACACCGATCTGGTTGCCATCTGCGGTCGCAAACTGCTGGCCGATAAATACTTCCCCATCATCAACAACGCTGACAACAACCAGGACAAGCTGGCCGGTCAAGTGCTGGTGAGCCAAAAGCAGATCGGTAACCTGCCAGCGGTGCGCGTCCCCTTCTTCCCGGACAATGCCATTCTCATCACCAAGCTGAAAAACCTCTCCATCTACCCGCAGGAAGGTGCCCGCCGCCGCCATATCGCGGAAGAACCTCACCGCGACCGTGTCGTCAACTACGAAAGCTCCAACGACGCCTATGTGGTCGAGGATTACGACTGCGTCGCCCTGATTGAAAACATCGTCATCGGGCCGAAACCGGCCGCTGGCGGTTAAGGGGGATACATGACATCACCTGCCCGTCGCAACCGCGAACGCAAACTGGCCGCCCTGCAAGGGGCGACCAACCCTCAGTTCGACCAACAACGCGCCAACGCCTACGAGCTGCAACTGATGCAACTGGCCGAACACCGCCGCACCCTCAAAGGCATCCAGAGCATCGAGCGCAAGATCGACGCCAAGCGCCCCATGTTGGCCGTCTACAAACCCTGGATTGATGGCCTGCTGGCCGCCGATCGGGGCGGACAAGATGACGTCCTGGTGACCGTCATGCTCTGGACCCTCGACACCGGCGATCTGGAAGGGGCCCTTCCCATGGCGTCCTACGTGATCCGCCATGGCCTGAGTACCCCGGACCGCTACGAGCGCACCGCCGCCACCATGATCGCCGAAGAGGTGGCCGACACCGCCATCAAGCAGCAAGAGGCTGGCGCAGGCCCAACCTGCGAGCTGCTCACCGCTTACCTCAGTCTGCTGGCCGACTGCGACATCTTCGATCAGGTGCGCGCCAAGCTGCACAAGGCGGTTGGCCGCGCCTGCTACGCCGAAGGGCTCAAGCAGCAAGCCGCCGAGCACTACCGCCGAGCCATCGAACTGCACGACAAGGTCGGCATCAAGAAAGAGCTCGAAGTGCTCGAGCGTGAACTGAAAAAAGAACAGCAGCCCGACGCCCAAGGCGGCGGCAGCTAACCGAGCGAACCCCGCACCCTGGGCGGCTCGGGCCTGACGAATGCCAGCGGCATACCAGACGGCCCGACCACCGCCCAACCTGCGGATAAACAGACACAGGAGCACCATGAGCACCGGATTCATTGCCACAGCACCGACCGCGCCAGATGAAGGGGAGATAGCCAACAGCCCCTTCTGGCCCGCGATCTCGCTGGCTGACCTGCGCGAGACAGTCCGGCTTGATGGCACAGTCACCACCGCCCGCCTCAAACATGCAGTGGTCGACGCCATCACCAGCGTCAACCGGGATCTGGCAGATTGGCGCAGTGCCCGTCAGGTAGAAGGCCACGCCACCCTGGCCGCTGTCCCGATCGAGGTCATCAACAACGAATCGGTACACCTGCACAGCTACCGGCGCGCCGTCTATGCCATGACCCGCGCCAACCTGCTAGAGCGTTACACCGACTACAGCGCCACTGGTGACGGCGTCAAAGGGGCGGATGCCAAAGTCATCAGCTCTGACGACCTCTACCGGGATGCCCGCTTTGCCATCCGCGACATCCTCGGCACCACCCATAACACGGTGGAGCTGATCTGATGCGACTGCGCAGCCAGCAGGGCGACACCCTCGATCTCATCCTGTTCCGGCACTACGGCTACACCGCAGGCATCACCGAGCAAGTGCTCGAACTCAACCCCGGTTTGGCCGCGCTCGGCCCCATCCTCCCGACCGGAACCCTCATCAACATGCCAGCGGCCCCCACCCAGGCCGAGCAGCCGCTGATCCAGCTATGGGACTGACCATGAGCCGCCTCGACGACGAACTCGAACGACTGGCCGACATCAGCGATCAGCAAATCGCTGCTCGCATCCACACCGCCCGCATCAGCGGCACCGGCCCCCACTACTGCATCGACTGCGAAAACCCCATCCCGCAGGCGCGCCGTGAAGCGATCCGGGGCTGCGAGCGCTGCGCCGAGTGCCAGACCATCACCGAATTCCAAACTGCTCGCCACTACGGCGGCAAACGATAACCACAGGAGAGCACGATGCCAGAACCGATCTCATCCAGTGCAGCAACCAGCACCCTCACCGGTCTGGCGCTGCTGTCACTCTTCCCGGGCGTTGACCCCGGCGTCCTGCTCGGTGCATTCGCCGGGGCGCTGGTGTTCATCGCCACCACCGCCGAGCTCGGCAACCTGCGCAAAGCGGGCCTGTTCGTTGCCGCCTTCGTGGCGGGCGCGCTGGCGGCACCGCTGGTTGCCGCCATGCTGGCCAGCGTGCTGCCGCTCAGTGTCGAAGTCCCCAGGGCCGTCGGCGCAATGCTGGCCTCGGCGTTGGCCGTCCACCTGTTGCAGTGGATCCTGCGCAAAACGCCGGAAGACCTGCTCAAACTCCGCAAAGGGGGCTGACATGCTGACCATCCTCTACGCCATGATCTGCGCCGCCATCGCCCTGCGACTGGCAACCTTCAACCGCAACGGGGGAGACTATCGCCCCCTGCCGGCCCTGCTGGCATGGGTCATCACCGTCGCCGCCGGGTCCGTGCCGCTGCGCGTCTTGCTCGGTGTCATGCCAGCGCCAGATCCCGCTGCGGTGCTGCTGGCCGCCGTACTGCTCACCGCCCTGATCGGGTCGCGGGGATCCGTCATGCGCCTGCTGCCGCGCCGCCAGCAGCCAACCACCGCCCGCCACCTGAATGGGAGATTTCAGCCATGAGCCTGAAAAAAGGGGATACCGGCACCGCCGTGGCCGATCTGCAGCGCCGCCTCACCAAAGCCGGTTATCCGGTGGAGCCTGACGGCTGGTTTGGCGGGGCTACCGAACAGGCCCTGCTCGCCTTCCAGCAGGACCATATGATCGCCGCCATCGGTCAGGCTGGCCCCAGAACCATGGCCGCCTTGCTCGGCAGCGAACGCGGCAACCAGCTGACCATCAACCACATGCTGAGCGGGGCTGACCTGCTGGGCCTGCCGCTCGCCACCATGGCCACCGTTGCCCAGGTCGAAAGCATCGGCGAAGGCTTCACGCAAGACCAGCGCCCGGTGGTGCTGTTCGAGCGGCATGTGTTCTACAAGCAGCTCACCAAGCACCAGGGCAAAGCCACCGCCGACCAGATGGCCGCCAACTACCCCAACCTGGTCAACCCCAAGCGCGGCGGCTATGCGGGCGGTGCCGCCGAGTGGGAGAGGCTGCAACTCGCCATCAGCCTGCACCGGGAGGCGGCCATCGAGTCGGCCAGTTGGGGGATGTTCCAGATCATGGGCTTCCACTGGCAGGCGCTGGGCTTTGCCTCGGCCAGCGACTGGCAGGCCGCCATGCAGCGCAGCGAGGTGGACCACCTCACCGCCCTGTGCCATTTCATCCAGCAAGACGCCGCCATGCACAAGGCCCTGCTGGGTCGAAAGTGGGCCGACTTTGCCCGCCGCTACAACGGCCCGGCCTACAAAGAAAACGACTACGACACCAAGCTGGCCAAGGCATATGACCACTTTGCCAAGGTCTATCCGGTGAAGGAGGTGGCGGATGTGGCCTAACCTCCTGCGCTCCCCTCTCACCTGGTTGCTGATCGCCTTGGCCGTCGCCATGGGTGGCTGGGGCTGGTCGGCCACCTCGGCGGCGACCGCCCAAGGCCAGGTCACCACCCTGGAAAGCGACCTCAAGGCGGCCAACGACAAGGCCGTCGAGGCCGAGCGGCGGGAGAAGACCAAAGACAGGGCCATCGATACCCTCAACAGCGAGCTGGACGCCCAGGCAGAAGCCGCAGCCCAACTACAAAGCCAGCTCGGCGAACTGTCGATGACCGCCGCCACCCGCGCCGACACCATCAAGAGGCTCAAACGTGAAAATGCTGAACTTCGGACTTGGGCTGATAGCCCTCTGCCTGATCCTGTTATCAGGCTGCTCCAGCGCCCCGCCATCACCGGCGCCGCAGATTATCAGGCTCACCTGTCAGGGCCTGACCCCATGCCAACTGCCGCCGGCCAGCCCGGCCAATAACGGCGATCTGCTCGACCAGCTGACCCAGACCGAGGCGGCCTGGGCCAGCTGCGCCGCCAAGGTCGATAGCCTCATCACCTGCCAGCAACGCCACCAGAACGGGAGGGAGCATGGAAAAGCCAAAACAGATCCGTGAGGTGCTGACCCGCTGTGTGCCCCACCTCAAGACCAACCCCGACAAGCTGCACATCTTCATCGCCCCGGGCAATGTCGAAAGCACCGGCGCCCGCTCGCTCTCGTTCGAGTGGCAATACCCACTCACCATTGGCATTGAGGACTTTGCCGGCCACCCGGATCAGATCATGGTGCCGCTGCTGGCCTGGCTGCGCCAACATCAGCCTGAGCTGATGACCAACGACGAGCAGCGCAAGGAGAGCATCACCTTCGAGGCTGAATACCTCGCCAACGACCTGATGGATCTCATCATCACCGTCAAGCTGACAGAGCGGGTCAGGGTGTGGCAAAACGAGCAGGGCATTGGCTGGGAGCACCTGCCCGAGCCGCCGGAAGACCCTCATGACGGCATCACCTGGGAATTGTTCATCAACGGGGAATATCAGCCATGGCCACCGACGAACTGAGCCGCCTGACCAGTTGGGCCGATGGCTTGCTGGCCAGCATGGAGCCCGCCGCCCGCCGTCAGTTGGCGGGCGAAATGGCCCGCACCTTGCGCGCAAGCCAGGCCCAGCGGATCCGAGCCAACCTCCAGCCCGATGGCAGCCCTATGGCCCCGCGCAAGCCTCAGCCCAAGCTGAAAAAAAACCGGGGACGCCTGCGCCGCAAGATGTTCTTCAAGATCAGTAACCCTTCCTGGCTCAAGGCCCGCGCCAATGAACATCAAGCCGTAGTCGAGTTTGTCGGCACCGCCAACCGCCTCGCCACCATTCACCAATATGGCCTCAAAGACCGCATCAAGGGCCGCGAGATCTCATACCCAGCGCGGGAACTGCTCGGCATCACAGAACAAGAGCGTGACCAGCTAGAAACCACCCTGCTCGCCCACCTCACCAAAGGACTATAACCACCGCCGCCAGTGTGCCAGCGCCGTACACACTGGCCGCCCCTCGCCTTGCCCGCCATTGCCCAAAACAATGGCCCCATGCAACCGACCCCGACTGAACTCCAACGCCTGATAGACAACCTGATACGCATCGGCACCGTCACCGCCGTGCGATCAGGGGAATGTCGCGTCAAGACCGGCGACCTCATCACCAACTGGCGACCCTATGCTGCAGCACGGGCCGGGAAGAACCGCACCCGCCATCGCCTCTCCATCGGCGAGCAGGTGCTGTTGCTGTCGGTCAGCGGCGATCTACGCAATGCCTACATCGTCGGCCCCATCAACTGCATCGCCTTCCCAGAACCCTTGGCAGACGATGACAACCCGGATCTCGACCGCACCGAATACAGCGATGGCGCCGTCATCGAATACAACCCGGCCACCGGGACGCTCAATGCCACCGGCATCAAGACCGCCACCCTCTCGGCCTCCGTCACCGTCAAGCTCATCACCCCCCTGGTGGAATGCACCCAGGCGCTCAAGGTCGGTTCGACCATCGAGGCGGGCGGCAAGATCACTGCCCCCAGCGCCAAGATTGGCGGCATCGAGGTGACCACCCACAAGCACGGCAACGTCAGTACCGGCAGCGGCACCTCCGGGGGCCCGCAATGAACTGGCTCGGCATGAATTCAGCCACTGGCCGCGCCATCAGCGCCACCGACCACATTATCCAGTCGGTGCGCGACATCCTGATCACCCCGGTGGGTTCCCGGGTCATGCGCCGCGACTACGGCAGCGAGCTGTTCTACCTCATCGACCAGCCCCAGCATCAGGCCACTCGCCTGCGCCTGATGGCTGCCACCGTGCAGGCCCTTATCAACTGGGAACCCCGCATCACCATCACCCGGGTCGATGTGCTGGGCGGCGGCATGAATGGCGCCCTCACCGTCGAGCTCACCTGGCAGCGCAAGGACGGCGGCGCGCCGGAGTCTGCTTCTATCGCCATTCCCACAGGAGCCGCCAATTGAGCAACGTGGATTTGACCCAGCTCCCGCCGCCCTCGGTGGTGGAGCCTCTCGATTTCGAGACCATCCTGGCCGAGCGCAAGGCCACCCTGGTGAGCTACTACCCGGCAGACCAGCAAGCCGCCATCGCCGCCACCCTGGAACTCGAATCCGAGCCGCTCAACAAGCTGCTGCAAGAGAACGCCTATCGGGAGGTGGTACTGCGGGCCCGCATCAACGATGCCGCCAAGCAAACTCTGCTCGCCTTTGCCAGCGGCACCACCCTCGACCACGTGGTTGGTGAATACAACATCGCCCGCCTGCTGGTCACTCCGGGGGATCCGGCGGCCAATCCGCCTGTCGAGCCTGTCTATGAGTCGGATGACCGTCTGCGCATGCGCGGTCAGATGGCCTTTGAGGGGTTGACCACTGCGGGACCGGTCAATGCCTACAAGTTTCACGCCCTGTCGGCCAGTGCCGAGGTGGCGGATGTGGCCGTCGACAGCCCCTCCCCAGGTACCGTGCGGGTGACCCTGCTCTCCCCTGCCGGCCAACCCAGTGCCGACACCCTCAATCGGGTCAGCCAGGCGCTCTCGGCCGATGATGTGCGCCCCCTGTGCGATCTGGTGGCCGTCGAGCCCGCCCAGATCAAACCCTATGCCGTCGATGCCACCCTCAACGCCACCGGCCTTGGCAAAGAGCAGGCCATTGCGGCGGCCACTGCCGCCATGAACCAGACCGCTGCCGCCTATTACCGGGTCGGGGCCACCGTCCCGCTCTCGGCCATCTATGCCGCCCTGCACCAGCCGGGGATCGACAGCGTCACCCTGCGCGCACCGCTGGCAGATGTCACCTGCACGGCGCAGCAGGCCGCCAAACTCACCACCCTCCACCTCGATTAAGGACCAGACCATGGCAAACGCCCTCTATGACAAAGGCCGCGAGAAGTTTCTCACCGGCGCCATTAACGCCAGTGCCGACACCCTCAAGTGCGCGCTGATCAAAGACACCTACGCCCCTACCCTGGGCAGCGACGAGTTTTTCAGCACGCTCTCGTCCCACGTGGTCGGCACCCCGCAGACCCTGACCAGCAAGACAGTCACCGGCGGGGTGCTGGACGCCGCCGACGTCACCTTCAGTGCCGTGCCCACGGCGGCGGTGAAGTATTGCGCCATTTACAAAGACACCGGCAGCGCCGCGACCAGCCCGCTGATCGCCCTGTTCGACACGGCGGCGGGTCTGCCGGTCAGCACGAACGGCGGCGACATCATCATCGCCTGGGACCCCGGCGCCAATAAGATCTTCAAACTCTGATGGCAACCCTCTATCCCGTCTGGCGCGGGTCACTGACCTATCACGACGGCACCCTGTCATTCGACGGGGCGGCGATCTACCGGGGCACCCTGCCGGGTGACGATGACCCCGCGCCGGTCGCCATTGCCGGGGTCAGGGTCGGCCTGTCACCGGGCGGGATAGCGGCAGGGCAAATCGGTGGCATGGCGGCATTACAGCGCGCCAGGCCCACCGGGGTCAGTCAGTTTGCAGCAGGCACGGGCAAGCTGACCCACCGCACCGCACCCGGCGCCGTCGAGGCTGGCGCCAATGGCGCCCCGGACACCACAGCCAGGGCCAGCGTGGCGACTCTGGGCGACCTGCTCGCCATGGGGGCGGCCGAGATGTCCACCCAGATCACCTTGGCGGGACTCAGTGCGGGCGCACTGGGGGTGGCCACGGTCAGGGCCAGACTCGGGGCAGGCGGCATGCAGCCTGATGCCATCGAGGCGCCGACCTTGGGGCAACGCCTCGCTCCTGCAGGGGTTGATCTTGGTGCCCTGGGTAGCCACCGGGCCCGAGTGCGCCAGATAGTCGGCGCCCTGTCTGATGGTCAAAGTGGTGCCCAAAGGCTCAATGCCCGGCTGGCCCAGGCCGCGACCCCCTTCACTGGCGCAGTTGGGAGCCCCGTCGCCAAGTACGCACGGATCCTCTATCCGCTGGCCCAGGAGGTACCGCCACCCGGTCTGCCCGCCATCACCGCCGCACTGGTCCCGGCCTCGCTGCTGCCATCGGCGCCCTCGCCGATTGCCAGCACCACCCGCCTGACCACACGGGGCTTTGATGGCTGCACCTTCGGCGCGGCCAAGGTGCATCGCCTGCCCCTGCCATTGCCGACCACCCGGGATCTGCTGCCGCCCTCTGCCACCCGGCTGGAGCACCTCGCTGCTGCCACCCTGGCCAGCACAGTGACGCCGGAGGTGATCACCACCACCCGCTTTGCTGACACCTGCCCGGCCCCGCTGTTGCCCTGGCTCGCCTGGGCCAGGTCGGTGGATTGGTGGGATCTGGCCGAGTCAGAAGACCAGCAGCGAGCCCTCATCAGCGCCTCGTTCCGCCTGCATCAGCGCAAAGGCACCCCCTGGGCCATCAAGGAGGCGCTGGCCGTGCTGGGGTTTGGCGACAGCACCATCATCGAACGCGCTACGGGCCGCCGCTATGACGGCACGCTCGCATTCAACGGCAACGAACCCCACGGGGATCCGTCCCAGTGGGCTGTCTATCGCGTCATCCTCGCCCGCCCGGTCACCACCGTGCAGGCGAACCGCATCCGGCGCCTGCTGGCAGAGATGGCCCCGGCCCGCTGCCATCTGGCGGCCCTCGATTACACCCAGGCGCCCATAACCTACAACGGCGCCGCAACCTACAACGGCAACTACAACCACGGAGCCTCCTGATATGGCGAATTTACAAGAGGTGGTGAGCTGGGACGCAGGCGTCTATCAGCTCGAAACCAGCGACCCGGTGCTCGGTGGCCCGGGTGGCACATCCAACAAGCAGGCCCAGGCGCTGGCGAACCGCACCGCCTACCTGAAAAAGCACATGGATGACCTGGAAGGCGGCACCACCGCTGCGGGCAAGGCCAACAAGCTCACCACGGCGCGCACCATCGCCGTGGCCGGGGATGTGACCGGTCAGGCCTCGTTCGATGGCAGCGGCAACATCTCCATCATCGCCACCTATAAAAACTCCGGGGTCGTGGCGGGGACCTATCGCTCCGTCACCGTCGATGCCAAGGGCAACGTCACCGCCGGCAGCAACCCCACCACCTTGTCGGGCTATGGCATCACCGATGCCGTGCCCAGCAGCCAGAAGGGCGCCGCCAACGGGGTAGCGACCCTGGACAGTGGCGGCAAGGTGCCCGTCGCCCAGATCCCGGCCACCGCCATCACCGACACCTTTGTCGTCGGTACCCAGGCCGCCATGCTGGCCCTGACCGCTGAAATCGGTGATGTCGCGGTGCGCACCGACCTGAACAAGAGCTTCATCCTGCGGGTGGCGGGCGCCTCGACCCTGGCCAACTGGCAAGAACTGCTCACCCCCACCGACGCAGTGCAGTCGGTCGATGGTATGACCGGGGCAGTTGTTCTCCCCTCAGCAACCGAAGGGGGCAAGGGTAAGGCGCAGATCGCCACCCAGGCAGAGGTGAATGCCGGTACAGATGACACCAAATTCGTCACCGCCAAAAAACTGCTGGCATGGGTCAAACAGGCCACCGAAACCGTACTTGGCATGATGAAGGTGGCTACCCAGGTGCAAACCGATGCGGGTACCGCCGACGATGTCGCCATCACCCCGAAAAAACTCCGGTCGGGATTTTCCGTCTTGCTCGGGTCAGTAGGATATATCTGCTTACCAACGTGGATGGGCGGGATCATCATCCAATGGGGGACTGGGGTCGGTGCATCAACCTATGACTTCGGGATTTCCTTCCCCATTGCATTCCCAACCGCCTGCTGGGGCGCCACCGTGTCGTGCGACTACACCGCCGAATCAGGTAACGTCGGCTATGTGGCCTGCACAAAAGAAAGAACTAGACTGGTTTGCCGCTCCAGCGGAACCTATTCCACCAACTGGATCGCCATCGGCGCATAGCAAGGAGATCACAATGATCTATTTTTCAGCCTCCACCATGGGCTTTTATGACACTGACATCCACGCCAGCACCGCCATTCCGAAAGACGCCAAAGAGATCACCAAGGCTACCAGGGACAGCATGGTGAAAGGCCAAGCTAAAGCCATTTTGGCGGCCGATGACAATGGCTATCCAATATTAAGGGACCATCCATAATCAAGATCATTAGTTAGCTCTGCCTTCACCAGGGCTAACTATAAAAATAAATATTAATACACTAGTAGATTAATGTATAATGGAAAAATTTTAGCAATCGAGATCAAATGATGAATCGAGATATTGGCATAGATGTTCTGAGATTAATATCTGCATTTATGGTTGTGGGTATACATACGATCCCCCTATATGCTGGAACTGGAACTACGTCTGATTACATAAATATGCTGTTACAAGCAATTGTAAGATCTGGACTCCCAATATTTTTTATTATTTCAGGCGCTTTCCTATTAACGCATGAAGTAAAATCCATTTCAAAATGGTATATCACTAGATTCTCTTCTATTTTGATACCTTTTGTTTCCTATGCTTATATTCACTATGCCTGCGCTGGCGACCTAACTATATTCAGCACAGCTACATTGAAAGGTTTTAGCACTGCATTACTATCCAGCCAAACAAGTATATCAGTGCACTATTGGTTTATTTATGTGATGATTGGCCTTTACCTTTTAACTCCTGCGTTAAGCTCAATGATGCATGGAATGTCAGCGTTAGGAGCAAAAAGAGCATTCATACTAATAATGGTTCTCCATGCTGTAAGTTCAAACTATCAGATAGTGCAATACGCAACAAACATTCCCAATATATTTTTGGCACCGGAAATATACATCTGGATGCTTTATTTTATCTGTGGTGGTCTTTTGTTTAAGTGCAGAGAGCTGTTCTCATTCAACATGTCACTGTCAATGGTGGCGTTTGGTCTGTTGATGACAGCCGTATTGACGTGGTTAACTCCAAATAAATTTGGCTTTACATTCCAACAGTACGACGTGAATGCAACCATGCTAATATTCACCTCGGGTCTATTCTTGTTGTTTTCTAAGGAGTCATCTTTCTTTAGAGGATTAGGTGTGCGTACTGTAAATTTCATATCATTTTTTGGAAAAAAAACATACGGCATTTATCTGATCCATATACTTGTTCTCAGCCTAGTTATAAAACACATGCCAACCATTAGTGATATGATTGCTAGATATAACATGAACATATTCATGACTATTATTTGCTTTGCAATTTCATGTTTCTTTGCAACACTTATAGACATCCCACTAGAATATATAGTGAAGCGAATAAAACAAGTTACCAAATAATTAGCTAAGGTTACTTGATATAAACCAATGCAACCACCCCGCCCTGTGCGGGGGGGGGTTCGTGACTGCCGTCATCCGTCACCTTGTCACCGCTTCGCCAGTGTGTACGGCCCTCACACACTGGCCGCCGCTCGCCTGTCATCCCCTGCCCCTGCATCCTGACCCTGCTCGCATCACATGCATTACCTACGCACAGAATGCTCCGTCCGGACAACAGGAGAACCTATGGCACTGGACCAATTTCACCACGGCGTGCGCGTCGTGGAAGTCAACGAGGGCACGCGCACCATTCGCACCGTCGCCACGGCGGTGATCGGCATCATCTGCACCGGCAGCGATGCGGATGCCGCTTACTTCCCCCTCAACAAACCCGTGCTGATTGCCAACCTGCCGGCGGCCATCGCCAAGGCGGGCAGCACCGGCAACCTCAAGCGCTCGCTGCAAACCATCTATGACACCGTCAACACCATCGTCATCGCCGTGCGCGTGGCCGATGGAGCCGACGTGGCAGAGCTGACCAGCAACATCATCGGCACCATACTGCCGGATGGCAGCTATACCGGCCTCAAGGCGCTGGAGCGGGCCGCCCCGGCCACCGGCGTCAAGCCCCGCATCCTCTGCGTGCCGGACAACTGCACCCTGCCCATCGCCACTGCCCTGGCGGGTGCGGCCAAGAAGCTGCGCGCCTTCGCCTATGTGCCAACCATTGCCGACACCGTCGAGGCGGCGCTCGCCTACCGCGAGAACTTCTCCAGCCGCGAACTGATGCCGATCCACGGCGACTGGACCGCCTGGGACACTACCGCCAATGCCAGTATCAAACTGGATGCCTGCCTCAAAGCGGCCGCCATGCGGGCATTCATCGACAAAGAAATTGGCTGGCACAAGACCCTGTCCAACGTCGGCGTGACCGGGGTCGACGGCATGACCAAGGCCCTGTTCTGGGATCTGCAAGACCCCGATACCGAGGTCGGCCTGCTCAACGCCAACGAGATCACCGCCCTCATCCGGGCAGGCGGCTTCCGCTACTGGGGCAACCGGACCTGTTCCGATGATCCCCTGTTCCAGTTCGAGAACTACACCCGCACCGCCCAGATCCTGGCCGACACCATGGCCGAGGCGCACATGTGGGCCAACGACAAGCCGCTCACCCCCACCCTGGTGAAAGACATCATCGAGGGCATCAAGGCCAAGGGTCGCGAACTGGTGGCGGGCGGTTACCTGCTCGGCTTTGACTGCTGGTACAACGAGGAGCTCAACGACAAAGACACCCTCAAGGCCGGCAAGCTGCGCATCGATTACAACTACACGCCGATGCCACCGCTCGAAGACCTCGGCTTCATCCAGCGCATCACCGACACCTACCTCATCGACTTCGGCGCCCGCGTCGCGGCCGCAGCATAAGGAGCCACCATGGCACTGCCGAAAAAAGTCAAACAGCTCAACATCTTCACAGATGGCACCAACTGGATTGGCGAAGCGGAAGAATTCACCTTTGCCAAGCTCTCCCGCAAGTTCGAGGCCTATCGCGGCGGCGGCATGGGCGGCGCCGTCAACATCGACATGGGGCTCGATGACAGCGCCCTCGATACCTCCTTCACCATGGGCGGCTACAGCGCCGAGATCCTGGGCAAGATGGGCAATGGCAAGATCGACGGTGTCGCCCTTCGCTTTGCCGGTTCCATCCAGCGGGATGATGTCGTCGGTGTGCAGGCCGTAGAAGTGTTCACCCGAGGTCGTTTCAAAGAGATCGACTGGGGCACTGCCAAGGTCGGCGATAACAGCCAGGCCAAGGTCAGCATGGTCAACACCTACTACAAAGTGACCATTGACGGGGCCGTCATCCACGAAATCGACCTGCTCAACATGATCGAGATCGGCCCCGATGGCGTCGACCGTATGGCCGAACACCGCAAGGCCATCGGCCTCTAACCCACCCAAAAACCCAACGGGCGGCCCACAGCCGCCCTCACCACATATCTAGGAACCAACACAATGGAAAACAAGACCGTTACCCTCGACCAAGTCATCCAGCGCGGCGATACCACCATCACCGAGGTCCAACTGCGCAAGCCCAAGGCGGGTGAAATGCGCGGCCTCAATATGACCGATGTGGTGCAGATGGACGTCAACGCCCTCACCAAACTGCTGCCCCGCATCACCACCCCGATCCTGACCGAACTCGAAATTGGCAACATGGATCCAGCCGACCTGATGCAGTTGGGCAGTGAGGTAAGTGCTTTTTTGGTACCGAAGAGAATGGCCTACCTCATTGCGTAGACGAGGTGATGGCCGATCTGGCCATCATCGCCCACTGGCCGCCGTCCGAGATGGCGGCCATGGAGATCAGCGAGCTGATGGGCTGGCACCAAAACCTCGTTGAGACCCACAACCGCATCAACGGGGCAACAGAGCAATGAACCCTCTCAAACTTCAAATCCTGCTCGGGGCGGTCGACAAGTTGACCGCCCCCCTCAAGGCAGCCAGCGGCCAGAGCCGCATCACCGCCAAAGACCTGGTCGAGACGAAAAAACGCATCAAGGAGCTGGAAACCCAGAGCGGCCAGATTGACGGCTATCGCACCCTGGGCCAACAGATTGGCGCCACCCGCGCCCAACTCACAGCAGCCCAGCGCGATGCCCAGCAGATGGCCCAGCAGTTTGCCAAGGTCGAGCAGCCGACCAAGGCCATGACCCGCGCCATGGAGCAGGCCAAGCAGAAGGTGCGCGACCTCTCCCAACAAGAGCGGGAAATGGTCGCCCGTCACGGCAGCCTGAAACGGGCCCTGGGCGAGGCAGGCATCAACACCAAGCAGCTCGGCGAACACCAGCGCCGCCTCAAGACCGATCTGGCTTCCGCCAATACCCAGCTCGACCAGCAGCGCGCCAAGCTGGGCCAACTGGCCGACCAGCAAAAGCGCCTCAACCAGGTCAAGGCCAGCTATGACAAGACCATGTCCATGCGCGGCACCATGGCGGGCTATGGCGCCGCAGGCATGGCAACCGGTGCCGCGGCTATCTACAAGGGCACCAACATCGCCAGCAAGGCCATGGGCTTTGATGTCGATATGTCCAAGGTGCAGGCGATAACCCGGCTGGACAAAGGCAACGGCGAACTGGCCGCCTTGCGGGCTCAGGCGCGGGAGCTGGGCGCCAATACCGCCTTCACGGCGGGCGAAGCGGCGCAGGGCCAGGGCTTCCTCGCCATGGCTGGCTTTACCCCCAAGGCGATCCGCGATGCCATGCCGGGTGTACTCGACATCGCCAAGGCGGGTGGCGTCGAGATTGCCGCCGCAGCGGATATCGGATCCAACATCCTGACCGGCTTCAAGCTGCCAGCAAACCAGATGAACCGGCTCGGGGATGTAATGGTCGGCACCTTCACTCGCGCCAACGTCGACTTGCAGATGCTGGGTGAAACCATGAAGTACGTGGGCCCGGTGGCGGCCGGCCTCGGCGTCGATCTTGAAACAGCCTCCGCCATGGCGGGCAAGCTGGGGGATGCTGGCATCCAAGGGAGCATGGGCGGTACCGCCATGCGGGCCATTCTCGGCCGCCTGGCGGCGCCTCCCAAGGCCGCACACGACGCGCTCGCCGCCCTGAACGTGAAGACCGCCGATGCGGCCGGTAACCTGCGCGCCCTGCCCGATATTCTCGACGAGCTCTACAAGAAGACCAGCAAGATGGGGGATACCACCCGCTCGGGCTACTTCAAGGCCATCGCCGGTGAGGAAGCCTTCGCCGCCCTGGCCGTACTGACCGAACAGGCGGGATCCGGCAAGCTGCAAGAGCTCATCGCCACCTTGAAGCAAACCCAGGGGGAAGCCGGCAAGGTCGCCAAGGTCATGGCAGATAACGCCATTGGTGACCTGGATAACCTAACCTCCGCGTGGGATGACGTGGGCATCCAGATGATGGAGACCGAGAACGGCCCGATGCGCGGGATCATCCAGCGCGTCACCGAGATAATCCAGGTCACCGGTGACTGGATGCGGGCCAACCCTGAACTCACCTCCACCCTGACCCGTATCGCTGCCGTCACCGCCGTGGCAGCTGCCGCCGGCGGGTCACTGCTGCTGATCGTGGCTGGGCTGCTGGGTCCGCTGGCGGCCATCAAGATGGGGATGTCGATGCTGCTGGTCTATGGGAGCCCCCTGCTGACCTTCATCAAGGCGCTGACCATGGGCATGGTCAGACTCGGCATTGCCATGCTCACCAACCCCATAGGCTGGTTCATCATGGGCATTGTGGCCATCGCCGCCGGGGCTTACCTGCTCTACAAGAACTGGGACGGCGTCGCCGCATGGTTCGGCGGATTGTGGGCGCAGTGCCAGGCCCCTGCGCTCGCCTTCTGGGAGCTCCTGAAAGAGCTCTTCTCATGGACGCCTATCGGCATGCTGATCATGCACTGGGGCGAGATCTGGGCCTTCTTCGATACCCTGCCAGCCGGGGCGGCCAACAAGGGCAAGGCCATCATCGACGGCCTGATTGGTGGCATCACTGCGAAGTGGGAGAGCCTGAAAGCCAAGATAAAAACCCTCACCGACCTGCTGCCGGACTGGATGAAAGGGGGTGGTTCGGTCACGGCCAACGTCAACCCGTCAGGCTACCTCACCGGAAACTACAACACCCCGGCCATGGCCGGGGGATCCGGTTACGGCCCGCGCATCGTGACGCCGCCGCGCCCGGTCGCCAGAGGCAACACCACCACCCAGATCAGCGCACCGATCCACATCGTCCAGCAACCCGGGCAATCCGGCACGGATGTGGCGCAAGAGGTTCGCCGCGAACTGGACAGACGCGAACGGCAGGCCGCTGCCAATGGCCGCGCCTCCCTGACCGATCGCAATTAAGGAGCAACCACCATGATGATGACCCTGGGCTGGTTCGTGTTTATGCGCTCGACCGTGGCCCCCCTCTCACAACAAGACGAACGTGCATGGCGCCATCCGGGCAATAACCGGATTGGTGCTCGCCCGGCTTACCAGTTCGTCGGCCCGGATGACGAAACCAGCACCCTGAGCGGGGTGCTGCTGCCCGAGGTGACTGGCGGCCCTGTCTCCCTCGACATGCTCAACCAGATGGGCGACAGCGGCCAAGCCTTCCCGCTGATCCAGGGGGATGGCGCCATGCGTGGGTCATTCGTGATAGAGGGTATCAGCACCACCCGCAGCGAGTTTTTCAGCGATGGCACCGCCCGCAAAATCGAGTTCACCATCAAGCTCAAGCGGGTAGATGACAACGACAGATCTCTTGTCCAAACCCTGCTGGGACGCACCGCGGGCAACCTCTTCGGCCGCCTGGGTCTGGGCAAGCTGGTCGGCAGTATCGGCAACAAGCTCGGGGGGCTTCTTTGATGGGGGAATTCGACCAGTTCGGCACGCGATTGGCAGAGAATTTGGGGCTGACCAATCCGCTCGACGCCTTGCGCCTAGGCCACCCGGTACCGGCTTACCAGGTGCTGGTCGATGGCAAAGACATCTCGGCCACCATCAGGCCGCGCCTGATGTCGATGACCATCACCGACAACCGGGGCTTCACCGCCGACACCATCGAGATCACCCTCGATGACAGCGACGGTCAGCTCGATATGCCACGCCGGGGCGCCACTCTGCGCGCCCTCATCGGTTGGCAAGGCCAGGCCCTGGTCGACAAGGGCACCTACAAGATCGACGAGGTGGAGCACGGCGGGGCCCCGGATGTGCTCACCATACGGGGCAAGTCAGCCGACCTGCGCGGCGGCATGAACAAACTGCGTGAGCAAAGTTGGCACCAGACCACCGTCAGCGGCATCGTCGATCAGGTCGCCGCCCGCTACCAGCTCACGCCCTGCGTGGGTGACTCACTCAAGGGCCAGCTGATCGACCACATCGACCAGGCCAACGAGAGCGATCTCGCCTTCCTCACCCGCCTGGCTGGTCAGTGCGATGGCATCGCCACCGTCAAGAATGGCCGCCTGCTGTTTATCAAGGCAGGCCAGGGAACCACCGCCAGCGGTCAGCCTCTGCCGGCCATCACCATCACCCGTCGGGATGGCGATCAACACCGCTTCTCAGTGGCTGACCGGGATGCCTACACCGGCGTGACCGCCTACTGGCAAGACAACAAGGAGGCGGAAAAGAAGAAAGTCGAGGTGAAGCGCAAGAAGAAGGCCAAGCCGAAGCAGGAACGGCCATTGCCGCCTGGGGTCGTGGTCAACAAGAAAGAAAACGAGCTGCTGGTCGGCAGCAGCGAGAACGTCAAAGAGCTGCGCCATGTTTACGCCAACCAGAGCAACGCTATGCGGGCCGCCCGTGCGGAGTGGGAGCGGATCCAGCGCGGGGTCGCCGAGTTCGACATCACCTTGGCCAAGGGGCGCCCCGAGCTCTACCCGGAACAACCAACCACCGTCAGGGGATTCAAACCTGATATAGACGCCGCCCCCTGGTTGCTCACCCAGGTGGTGCACGACCTCACCAATCAGGGCTACACCAACCGCGTACAACTCGAAGTGAAGCTGGAAGAGCTGCCAGAATGAAAAATGGCGGCAGAGCCTAAGCTCTGCCGCCACTTCGTCGCCATCATCAAAATAAAAAATGATAACGCACTGATTTAAATGAGATAAACAAACTCAATTTAGTCGAGATGGTTGTAGTTAAGGTGTGACATCCGATGGGGTTCCCGCGCTGCGCGGACTCCGGTAGCAACTGAGTTCAGCCGCCAGAATGTCATACATGTCGCTGATCGAGTCAACCTTGTTCGCGTCAAACTGTGCCTGCAGATGGGCCTTGAGACGGGCCGGATCCGGCATCCGCTCTCCGCAGTAACGCTTGTTGGACTGTTTGACCCGCTCGCCGGCCCGGCTGCTCAGCGCCCGCTCGGCGAAGGTCTCGCCAAACTGGGCCTTGGCCTGCTTGTCCCCCAGCATCAGGGCGCTGTCGACCACCCCGTTGAGGTAGGCAGAGCAGCCGGCCGAGGCCGCATCCTGCTGGCAATCCTGCAGACTGCCAGCCCAGGCCGTCTGGCTCAGCACCAGCAAGGTCAGCCATCCTAGTCTTTTCATAACCCCTCCGTGCTTTGGTCGGCCTCCCGGTTCGGGAGCGCCATGCGCAGGGCGAGATAACCGACGATCGCCGCCAGGGTCGATCCCACCAGGATCCCGAGGCGCGAATAGCTGCCGTAATCCAACCCGCCGTGCTCGAAGGCCAGCGAGGCGATGAACATCGACATGGTAAAGCCGATGCCACACAGGATGCTGACCGCGAAGATCTGTTTGAAATTGACCCCGTTGGGCAATTGGGCAATGCCGAGCTTCACCGCCAGCCAGCTGATGGTAAACACCCCGAGCGGCTTGCCGATGAACAGTCCCAGCATGATGCCGAGCGGCACCGGGCTCAGCAGGGCGGAGAGACCGATCCCCTCCAGCGACACTCCGGCATTGGCAAAGGCGAACAGCGGCAGGATCAGGTAGGCACTCCAGGGATGCAGGGCATGCTCCAGCTGCTTGAGCGGCGAGGCATAACGCTTGCCGTTGAGCGGGATCATGAAGCCCACGATGACCCCGGCCAGGGTCGCATGGACGCCCGACTTCAGCACCGCCACCCAGAGCACCAGCCCCACCAGCATGTAGAGGCTGATCCGATCCTCACCGCGGCGGTTCATCCACAGCAGGGTCAGGGTCGCCAGGATGCCGATCGCCAGCGCCGTCAGCGACAACTGCTGGGTGTAGAACAGCGCGATGATGATGATGACGCCCAGGTCATCCATGATGGCCAGCGCCAGCAGGAACACCTTGAGGCTGACCGGCACCCGCTTGCCCAGCAGCGCCATCACCCCGAGGGCGAAGGCGATGTCGGTGGCGGCGGGAATGGCCCAGCCGGCGCGCGCCACTTCATCCGAGTAGTTGAAGAAGGCATAGATGAGCGCGGGCGCCAGCATGCCGCCCACCGCGGCGATGGCCGGGAAGGTAGCCTGCACCCGGGAAGAGAGGGCCCCTTCCAGCATCTCGCGCTTCACCTCGAGGCCGACCAGCAGGAAGAAGACGGCCATGAAGCCATCGTTGATCCAGAGCAGCAGCGGCTTGTTGATGTCGAGGGCGGCGATGCGCACCTGCACCTGGGTATCGAGGAAGGCCTGATAGCTGCCGGCCAGGCCGCTGTTGGCCAGGATCATCGCCAGCATGGCCGCCATGATCAGAATTATTCCGGAGGCGGCCTCCAGCTTGAGGAACTTTTTGATTACGTCGCTCATGGTTAAATTATCCACAGTATTACTTTGTTTTGAGTCTATATCCCATAACAATTAATGGAAAATCGTTTCTTACTGCGAAATACAACGAGAAAACCGAAAGAAAAATCAAACATGTCTGCTATAAGCAGGTTTTCTCCCATACGGATATCACTCGAAGATCAGTCATCAGAGTGAATACTCCTTGGTTTTTATGCATAAAAAAGGCGCCTCATGGGCGCCTTTCACATCAGATGGCGACGGGCGCCTTGATGCCGGGATGGGGGTCGTAACCCTCAATCTCGAAATCCTCGAACTTGTAATCGAAGATGGAGTCCGGCTTGCGCTTGATCACCAGGGTCGGCAGCGGGCGCGGCTCGCGGGAGAGCTGCAGTGCGGTCTGCTCCATGTGGTTGGAATAGAGGTGCACGTCACCACCGGTCCAGACGAAGTCGCCTACTTCCAGGTCACACTGCTGGGCCATCATGTGGGTCAGCAGGGCGTAGCTGGCGATGTTGAACGGCAGGCCGAGGAACACGTCACAGCTGCGCTGGTAGAGCTGGCAGGAGAGCTTGCCGTCGGCCACGTAGAACTGGAAGAAGGCGTGGCAGGGAGCCAGCGCCATCTTGTCCAGTTCGCCCACGTTCCAGGCGGAGACGATGATGCGGCGCGAATCCGGATTGTGCTTGATGTCGTCTACCGCCTTCTGGATCTGATCGATGACAGACCCGTCAGCCGCCGGCCAAGAGCGCCACTGGGCGCCATACACCGGCCCCAGATCACCGTTCTCGTCGGCCCATTCGTCCCAGATGCTGACGCCGTGCTCTTTCAGATAGGCGGTGTTGGTATCGCCATTGAGGAACCACAGCAGCTCGTGAATGATGGAGCGCAGGTGGCACTTCTTGGTGGTGACCAGCGGGAAGCCTTCCGCCAAATTGAAGCGCATCTGATGGCCGAACAGAGAGACGGTGCCGGTACCGGTACGGTCGGATTTGACGGTCCCTTCATCGAGGATCTTCTGCATCAGGTCGAGATAGGCTCGCATTACTTTGCCTCCTTGACGCTGTTACCGAACAGCTGCGGGCGCTTGTAGGCAACCCAGATCATCAGGGCACCGATAATGATCATCGGGGTGGAGAGGATCTGACCCATGCTGATCTCCTGGAAGTAGAGACCGAGCTGGCTGTCCGGCTGGCGCACGAACTCCACCAGGAAGCGGAACAGGCCGTAGAACAGCAGGAACATGCCGGAGATGGCGCCACGGGGCGGGTTCTTGCGCCAGAACAGGTTGAGGATGATGAACAGTACCACCCCTTCCAGCGCGAACTGATAGAGCTGGGACGGATGACGCGGCTCGGGACCTGCCTCCGGGAAGATGATGGCCCAGGGCACATCGGTGACCCGGCCCCACAGCTCGCCATTGAGGAAGTTGCCGATGCGACCGACACCGAGGCCGAACGGAATGAGCGGTGCCACGAAGTCAGCCACGGTGAAGAAGTGGCGATTGGTCTTGTGGGCAAACCAGACCATGGCGGTAATGACCCCGATCAGGCCGCCGTGGAACGACATACCGCCGGTCCAGATCTTGAACAGGTAGAGAGGATCGGCCAGGAACATGTCGAAGTTGTAGAACAGCACATAACCGACCCGGCCACCCAGGATCACCCCGAGGAAGCCGTAAAACAGCAGGTCCGAGACCTCGTTGCGGGTCCAGCCACTGTTCGGCGCATCCGCGCGGCGCCCCGCCAGCCACATGGCAAAGGCGAAACCAAACAGGTACATGAGACCATACCAGCGTACCGATAGTGGTCCCAAACTGAATGCTACGGGATCAATCTGCGAGAAAACCCAATATCCATCGTGCTGCATATGCGGCCCCAGTCATAAGAAAAGCCGCATTTTCCGATCATTCGTCAGCAGGGACAAGGCATGATTATCAATCAGTCTGTTTCGTTTTGTGACCGGCGCGCAGCAAACCGCCCAGGCCGTGCTCTTCCAGATAGCGGGCAAACAGGCCGCGCAGCACATGCGGGTTGTCGTGCTTGAGGCCATCCGTCAGCAGCACCGTCAGTTCGCTCAGGGTGGACTGACACAGCACGTACTTGATGCGGGCGATGTTGTGGGTGTTCATGCTGAAGCGGCGATAGCCCATGGCCAACAGCAGCAGCACCCCGACCGGATCACCGGCCAGCTCACCACACACCGACACCGGCTTCTGGTAACGATGGGAGGCATCGACCAGCAGCTGCAGGGCGCGGATCACCGCCGGATGGAAGGCATCGTAGATGTTGGCGACCCTGGCGTTGTTGCGATCCACCGCCAACAGGTACTGGGTCAGATCGTTGCTGCCCACCGACCAGAAATCGATGAGCGGCGCCATTTCGGGCAGGATATAGAGGGCGGAAGGCACCTCGATCATCACCCCCAGGCTCGGATAGCGGATCACAGCTTCCCGGCTGGCCGCCTCTTCCGACACTTCTCGCCAGGCCTGATCCAGCAGGCGGCGGGAAGCCTTGATTTCGCTGACGCTGCTGATCATCGGCAGCATGATGGCCAGATTGTCCAGCCCTTCGCTGGCCCGCAGCATCGCCTTGAGCTGCACCAGGAACAGTTCGGGGTGATCCAGGGTGAGCCGGATCCCCCGCCAGCCAAGGAAGGGATTTTCCTCGACGATGGGGAAATAGGGCAGCTGCTTGTCGCCGCCCACGTCCAGGGTGCGCATGCAGACCGGCCGGTTGCGGTAGGTCTCGAGAATGCCGCGATAACGGGCGGTTTGCTCCCACTCGGAGGGGAAGCTGTCCTGCAGCATGAAGGGGATTTCGGTACGATAGAGGCCGACCCCGTCCGCCAGCTGATTGAGGGATATTTCGGTGTCGGCACTGAGCCCGGCGTTGAGCAGCAGGGAGACAGGCACACCGTCGGCCGTCTCGGAGGGCTGGTTGTCGACGCTGCGCACCAGGGTATCGAGTGCCCGCTCCTCGCTCAGCAGCTGGCGGTATTCGGTCAGGATCACCTGATTGGGTTCGATGAAGAGATCGCCGCTGTAGCCATCGACCACCAGCATGCGACCGCCGATGTCGCCGAGCGGCAGATCCACCCCCATGATGGCCGCCACCCCCATGGCGCGAGCCAGAATGGCGGCGTGGGAGTTGGTGCCCCCCTTGAGCGACACTACCCCGGTCAGAAACTCGCGGGGGACTTCAGCCAGGATGGTGGCCGTCACCTCGTCGGCCACCAGCACCACAGGCTCACCGATGGCGATATGCTCTGGCTCGTTTTGCACCAGCCGGCTGATGAGCCGCTGGGCGATGTCCTTCACATCGGTGGAGCGCTCCTGCAGGTAGGGATCCTTCATCCCCTTGAACTGATCGATCAGCCGGTCACTGATGAGCTTAACCGCCGAGACGGCCGTCCAGTGCTCCTTGCTCACCTTGTTGCGAATGGGCTTGATGTAGCCGGGATCGTTCAGCAGATGCAGGTAGATATCGAAGATCGCCACCGAGTCCTGGCTGTAGCTCTCGCGAAACCGCAGTGCCAGGCTCTCCAGATCATGGCGCACCTCCTCCACCGCCACATTCAGCCGCTCCAGCTGTCTGGCGTGATCCTCATCCTTGCGCGGGGTGATGGAGTTGAGCTCCTTGCGCGGCCGCCACACCCAGGCCTTGGCCATGGCGATGCCGCTGGCACCGGCAATGCCACGCAGCGGTTTGCTCCAGTCGGTCTTCTGCAGCCAGCCCTTGGCCTGGGCCTGGGCAATCCGGGCCGCCAGCTGGGCCGCCAGGGTCACCATGAAGGACTCTTCCCCCTCATCGAAGAGGCGGCTCTCCTTCTGTTGCACCACCAGAATGCCCACCACCTGACGCTGATGCATGATGGGGGCGCCGAGGAAGGAGCGAAACGCCTCTTCTGCCACATCGGGCAGGAACTTGAAGCTGGGATGGGAGGGGGCATCGGCCAGGTTGATCAGCTCTTCCCGCTGACCCACCAGACCGACAATGCCCTGCTCGAACGGCAGGGTGGCCTTGCCCACCGCCGACTCGGCCAGACCATCGGTCGCGGCCAGTCGGTAGCGGCGCATCTCGGGTTCTGAGACATAAACGGAACAGCAGTCCACCATCATGGCCAGCCGGGTCTGGCTGACCAGTGCCTGCAAGGCCAGCTCGAGGGTATTGGCCTCGGCCATGCTTTCGACGATGCGTCTGAGTTCCGTTAACAACTAATCTGTGCTCCTTAACGGGGGCGATTGCGCCGCCCATCCTTCTTGTTGACCTGAACTGCCGGCACCGGCATCGCCAGCGGGGCAAACTCCTTCATTACCCGTCGATAGACTTCCCGCTTGAAGGAGACGACCTGACGGACCGGATACCAGAAGCTGACCCAACGCCAGTCATCAAACTCGGGATGACCATGACAGCCGAACTGGATCCTGGACTCCCTGCCCGGATCCAGCTGCAGCAAGAACCATTTTTGTTTTTGGCCAATACAGACCGGTGAACTGTCCCAACGAACGAGGCGTTTGGGCAAGCGGTACTTCAGCCAGTTGCGACTGGTGGCCATGATGGTCACATCTTCGGGCTTGAGGCCTATCTCCTCATACAGCTCACGATACATGGCCTGCTCCGGCGTCTCACCATCATCAACCCCTCCCTGCGGAAACTGCCAGGAGTGCTGCCCATAGCGCTTAGCCCACAATACTTGTCCGTCACGGTTACAGATCACGATTCCGACATTGGGACGAAACCCGTCGCCATCTATCACGTGATCACCTTATAAAGGCTGAATCTATAAGGGGATTGTTCCACATTCACCTCGTGGCAGCAAACAGGGACTGCGATCCCCCACTCATGAATAACTTTCAATTTCAAGCCGACTTATAAACAAATCCAAGGATCAACCGAGCCAAGTTGCCCACCCAGACTGTGCATAAGCCTGTGAGCAAGCAGGTATATACAGTAGTTTCATTTATCTGATCCAAACCAGGCGACAGCATACCCCATGTTGATAAAAACAGAATATGTATTTAAATACATGAAGTTAAACAATCAATGCTGGATCAAGATCCATGTCTTTCACGGCCGGCGATCCGGGATCTCGATTGTGAACAAGTTCGACTGTTCAAAGATCCACCATGGCTATTTTATCCACAGGAGTGGCACACTATCTGCTCTGGAATCGCCGTTGAAATCGGTGCTGTTTCACATTTTTTTGTAACAATGAGCCAACTATTAGCTCTTGCCAGCAGTTATCCAAGATTTCTGTGGATAACTGTGTGCAACAGCGCGAGCAAACCCTTGGACAACTATTTCGAGCCTGGATCCTGCCGGTCAATGACCGACGGCATAGAGACAAATTCGTTTAAAATCATTATGATAAGCACTTACTCACAAAACAGCCCCCCCTGTGCATACCCCTGCCAGGATCGGTTATAAAAACAGCGATCCTCAGCGAGGATCAGAGTTGCTAGAATAATCCCCCTTTGCAGGAGTGACCCATGCCCACCAACCCCCAGTCAGAGCAGGAATTGCTGGCCCGCGCCTATGCCATGGCGGGCTTCACGCTGGCCCAGCTGGCCGCCACGGCCGACATCGCCGTGCCGGCGGATCTGCGTCGTGACAAGGGTTGGGTTGGTCAGCTTATCGAGTGGCAGCTGGGGGCCAGCGCCGGCAGCAAGCCCGAACAGGATTTCCCGGATCTTGGCATCGAACTCAAGACGATCCCCATCGATCCTCAGGGCAAACCGCTGGAGACCACCTTCGTCTGCGTGGCACCGCTGATCGGTGTCAGCGGCCAGCAGTGGGAACAGTCCAATGTGCGCAACAAGCTCTCCCGCGTGCTCTGGATCCCGGTGGAGGGCAGCCGCGAGATCCCCATCGGTGAGCGCCGGATCGGCATGCCGCTGTTGTGGAGTCCAAATGAAGAGGAAGAGCGGCTGCTGCGCCAGGACTGGGAAGAACTGATGGACATGATAGTGCTGGGAGAGGTGGAGCAGATCAGCGCCCGCCACGGCCAGGTGCTACAACTGCGTCCCAAGGCGGCCAACAACAAGGCTCTGACCCGGGCCATCGGCCGCAATGGCCAACCGATCATGACCCTGCCGCGCGGCTTTTACCTCAAGATAAGCTTTACCCACGGGCTGCTGCAGCGCCACTTTGCCCTGCCCGCTTGATCTCTGTTATCAACATCTTTGTCATAAAGTGATATAAAAATAGCCAGCAGCTATTTCTTCGCAATCAGGACAAGGAGGCGTCATGCCGATCAACAAGCAATTTCTCAAGTCCCGCCCCGAGGTCAAGGTGACCTTTGCCGTGGAAAAAGAGGCCGCAGGAGAGGCCGAGCAGGTGCTGTTGCTGGGGGAGTTCAGCCAGTGGCAACCCATCGAGCTCAAGCGGATGAAGAGCGGTGAGTTCAAGACCACCCTCAATCTGCCGACCGACGGTCCCGCTCATTTCGAGTATTGCTACCAGCTGGTGCAACCCAACGGGGAAACCCACTACGACAATGACTGGGCGGCGGATGACTACGTGCCCGGTCCCTTCGGACGGGACAACTCGGTGGTGCGGGTCAGCCAGCCTGATTGAGCCGGCATACCCGAAAGCGGATACAAAAAAGGCTCGCCATTGGCGAGCCTTTTCACTACCTGTCGAGCTTTTCGCCGACATACCGACACCAATTCGAATCGAATTAGTTGAGCTTCTCTTTGATACGAGCAGCTTTGCCGGACAGGTTGCGCAGGTAGTACAGTTTGGCGCGGCGAACATCACCACGACGCTTCAGTTCTACACTGTGGATCAGCGGAGAGTGAGTCTGGAATACACGCTCAACACCTTCGCCGTTGGAGATCTTGCGAACGGTGAAAGCAGAGTGCAGACCGCGGTTACGCTTGGCAATAACGATGCCTTCGAAAGCCTGCAGACGCTCTTTACCACCTTCTTTAACACGAACTTGAACACGTACGGTGTCGCCCTGGGCAAAAGCCGGGATGTCGGTACGCAGTTGCTCTTGTTCAAGCTGCTGAATAATCTTGCTCATTGTCTTTCCTTACCTAGGATAAACTGAAAACTCTACTTAACGCTGTCACGCACTTCGCGGACATACTCGGCAAGAAGTGATTCTTGCTCGTCAGTCAGAGCTAGGTTGTTAATAAGTTCCGGCCTTCTCTGCCAGGTTCGTCCGAGCGATTGCTTGAGCCGCCAGCGCCGAATCACTTCGTGATTGCCGCTTGTCAGCGCCTCTGGCACCGCCAATCCATCCAACAACTCCGGCCGAGTGTAGTGGGGATGATCCAGCAGGCCATCCGTGAAGGAGTCCTGCTCGGCACTGGCCTGATCGCCCAAAACCCCAGGGACCAGACGCGAAACCGCATCGATCAGGGTCATGGCAGGCAACTCGCCACCACTTAACACGTAATCCCCGATAGACCACTCTTCGTCGACTTCGGTTTGTATCACGCGTTCATCGATACCTTCGTATCGACCGGCAACCAGAATCAGTTTCTGATTCGTCGCCAACTCGGTCACGCCCGCTTGAGTCAGCTTGCGTCCCTGAGGAGAGAGATAGATGACTTTCGCCCCGTCTCCCGCCGCTTGCTTGGCTGCATGAATCGCGTCACGCAGCGGCTGAACCATCATTAACATGCCGGGCCCACCACCATAAGGACGATCATCGACCGTACGGTGTTTGTCGTGGGTAAAGTCCCGGGGGTTCCAGCACTCAATCTGCAGCAGGCCACTCTTGACGGCCCGACCCGTTACCCCGTGCTCGGTAATGGCTCGGAACATTTCAGGGAAGAGGCTAATCACCCCAATCCACATAAGAAACCTCCGGCACCCGTGTTAGCGCGGGAAACTAGAAACCAGGATCCCAATCAACTTCGATTGTTCGAGCAGTCAGATCAATGTTCTTGATCACCTGCTCTTCCAGGAACGGAATCAACCGCTCCTTCGCACCAAAGGCATCTTTTACATTGGCCTCAACCACCAACACATCGTTGGAGCCGGTTTCCATCAATTCGGTCACCTTGCCCAGGTCGTACCCTTTGGTGGTCACTACCGAGCAACCAATCAGGTCACGCCAGTAGAACTCGCCCTCAGGCAACGCAGGCAACAGATCGGCGGCTACGCCAATCTCGACATTGGTCAATGCCAGGGCATCCTCGCGCACGTCGATACCATCGAGTTTGCAGATCAGACCCTTGTTGTGACGCTTCCAGGATGAAACCTGAATTTCACGCCACACCCCGTTCTGATTGATCAGCCAGGGGTTGTAATCGAAAATCGCTTCGGCAACATCGGTGAAGGAGTTCACTTTAAGCCAGCCCTTGATGCCGTAAACGGTACCCAGGGTGCCCAGAACTACAGGTTTTTCCACCTTAACTCCTTACCGTTTGGCTGATTAAGCAGCTTTGGCAGCGTCTTTGATCAGCTTGGCAACGCGGTCAGAAACAGCGGCACCAGTACCAACCCAATGCTCGATACGAGCCAGGTCCAGGTTCAGCTTTTCAGCGTTACCAGAAGCAACCGGGTTGAAGAAACCAACGCGCTCGATGAAACGACCGTCACGGGCGTTACGGCTGTCAGCAACTACTACCTGGTAGAACGGACGCTTTTTCGCGCCACCACGTTGTAAACGAATGGTTACCATATCGTCCTCATTAACATCTAATGAACAAGGCCCGCAAACACGCGGACCCTAGCTTAAAATAAGCCGCGTAATTCTACTTGGATTCGTAATAATTGCAACTAAGCCAGCCATTTTTTGCACAAGCGGCCCCATGAAAAGGGCCCACCCGTGGTGAGCCCCTGACTTCTATATAACGACTCTGCAATCAGAAGGGGCCGCGGCCACCACCGAATCCCGGCGGCAGCATGTTCTTCATCTGCCCCATCATCTTGCGCATGCCGCCCTTGCCGGACATCTTCTTCATCATCCGCTGCATCTCGGTGAACTGCTTGAGCAGCTTGTTCACATCCTGCACCTGCATACCCGAGCCTGCAGCGATGCGACGCTTGCGAGAGCCCTTGATGAGGTCGGGATGGGCACGCTCCTTGGGCGTCATGGAGCTGATGATGGCCTCCATCCGCACAGTGAGCTTGTCATCCATCTGATCCTTGATGTTGTCCGGCAGGCCGGACATGCCCGGCAGCTTGTCGAGCATACCCATCATGCCGCCCATGTTGCGCATCTGGGCCAGCTGCTCGCGGAAATCTTCCAGATCGAAGCCCTTGCCGCTCTTGACCTTGCTGGCCAGCTTGGCCGCCTTCTCTTTATCGACGTTGCGCTCCACCTCTTCGATGAGGGAGAGCACGTCGCCCATGCCGAGGATGCGGGAAGCCAGACGATCCGGGTGGAACGGCTCCAGCGCATCGGTCTTCTCGCCCATACCGATGAACTTGACCGGTTTGCCGGTAATGTGGCGCACCGACAGAGCGGCACCACCACGGGCATCGCCGTCCGCCTTGGTGAGGATCACGCCGGTGAGCGGCAGCGCCTCGTTGAAGGCCTTGGCGGTATTGGCGGCATCCTGACCGGTCATGGCATCCACCACGAACAGGGTCTCGACCGGCTTGATGGTGGCGTGGAGATGCTTGATCTCGTCCATCATGTCGCTGTCGACGTGCAGGCGACCGGCGGTATCGACGATCACCACGTCATAGAACTTCTTGCGCGCCTGATCGATGGCCGCATTGGCGATGTCGACCGGCTTCTGGCTGGCATCGCTCGGGAAGAAGTCCACACCGATGTCATTGGCCAGGGTTTCCAGCTGTTTGATCGCCGCCGGACGATAGACGTCGGCACTGACTACCAGCACCTTTTTCTTGCTGCGCTCTTTGAGCAGCTTGGCCAGCTTGCCGACCGTGGTGGTTTTACCGGCACCCTGCAGACCCGCCATCAGGATGATGGCCGGTGGCTGGGCTGCCAGGTTGAGCTGCTCGTTGGCCTCCCCCATCACGGAGACCAGTTCGCCATGCACAATCTTGATGAAGGCCTGGCCCGGGCTCAGGGACTTGGCCACTTCCTGGCCAACCGCCCGCTCCTTGACGCGAGCCACGAAGTCACGGACCACCGGCAGGGCGACGTCCGCCTCGAGCAGCGCCATGCGAACTTCGCGCAAGGTCTCTTTGATGTTCTCTTCGGTCAGACGACCACGGCCGCTGACATTGCGCAGGGTGCGCGAGAGTCGTTCAGTCAAATTCTCAAACATGACGCATTCCGGTTCTTGGCGTAACAAATAGGGGCATTATACCTCAGCCGGCGCAATGAGGACGATTATTCGCCGCACACGACGGTGACCTGCCCTCAAAATGGCAGGCACAATGAACCCAGGCTGGTATTTCGGCCGGTGCCGGCGCGCCTTCTGGTGCGCGCCGCGGCGGCAGACTGCTGCCTATATATGGGCGGATCGGCGGCTGCACAACTGGCGAGCACATCTTGTGCAAGGTATACTGCCCTTCCTATTCCCAATCGCTTGCTCGACAACGACCCGGTTATGATCGTGATCTCTGTTCTGGCCCTGGCGTTCTATCTGCTGGCCATCATCGCCTCTCTGCACCTGCTGCTCAGTGCCAAACCAGTGGGACAAGCCCCCCTGTTTGCCTGCATCGGACTGGCCCTGATCGCCCATGGCACCGCCGTGGCCGGCGAAGTGCTGGTGACTCACTCCGGCCAGAATCTGAGCATGCTCAACGTGGCCTCGCTGGTCAGTCTCATCATCAGTTGCTTCATGACCTGCGTCACCCGCCGCTTCAACGGCTGGATCCTGCTGCCGGTGGTCTACAGCTTCTCGGCCTTGCTGCTGGCGGCCAGCGCCCTCATTCCCGGTCGCTACATCACCCATCTGGAGGCCCATCCCCAGCTGCTGCTGCACATTGGTCTGGCGCTGATGGCCTACTCGGTATTGATGATCGCCTGCCTGTTTGCGTTGCAGCTCGCCTGTCTGGACCGGCAGCTGAAGTCGCGCAAGATCAGCCAACTGCCCGCCATGCCGCCCCTGATGACGGTGGAGAAGCGGCTGTTCCAGCTCATCTCGGCGGGTCTGTTCTTGCTGACTCTCTCCATTGCCTCCGGCCTGTTCTTCCTCGAAGACATGTTCGCCCAGGGCAAGTCCCACAAGGCTATCCTCTCGATCCTGGCCTGGTGCGTCTACGTGCTGCTGCTGTGGGGCCACCATACTCGTGGCTGGCGCGGCCGCAAGGTCATCACCCTGAGCCTGATCGGCAGCTTCATTCTGACCCTGGCCTATTTTGGCAGCCGCTTCGTCAAAGAAGTCTTGTTGAGCTGACCGCCGCCCTTTTTATCACCCACTCCCACAGGAGCCCTTCTTGGACAGTATCTCAACGAGTACATTGCTGATTGTTCTCGTTATCTTGATCCTCTTGTCTGCTTTTTTCTCCAGTTCCGAAACCGGCATGATGTCCCTCAACCGCTACAAGTTGCGGCATCTGGCCCAGACCAAACACAAGGCCGCCCGCCGGGTAGAAAAGCTGCTCTCCCGCCCGGATCGCCTGCTGGGGCTGATCCTGATCGGCAACAATCTGGTCAACATCCTCGCCTCGGCCATCGCCACCATCGTCTGTATCCGCGTCTTCGGCGATCTCGGGGTGGCCATCGCCACCTTCGGCCTGACCCTGATCGTGCTGGTGTTTGGTGAAGTGACCCCCAAGACCCTGGCGGCCATGTTCCCGGAGAAGATTGCCTACCCGGCCTCCTGGGTGCTCAAGGGGCTGATGGTGCCGCTCTCGCCGCTGGTCTGGCTGATCAACGGCATCACCAGCGGCCTGCTCAAGCTGCTGCGGCTCAACCCCAGCAAGGATGACGCCCTCAATACCGAGGAGCTGCGCACCATCGTCAACGAGGCTGGCAGCCTCATCCCCCAGCGCCATCAGGAGATGCTGCTCAGCATTCTGGATCTGGACAAGATGACAGTGGAGCACATCATGGTGCCACGCAGCGAGATCTACGCCATCGACATCAACGACGACTGGAAAACCATACTGCGCCAGCTGGCCCACTGCGCCCACACCAAGATCCTGCTCTATCGCGACAACATCGACGACGTGGTGGGCTTTCTGCACGCCCGCGACGCACTGCGGCTGATGGCCAGGGATCAGTTCAACAAGTCGAGCCTGCTGCGAGAGGTGGACGAGATCTACTTCATCCCGGAAGGAACACCGCTCAACGTGCAGCTGGCCAAGTTCCAGCGCAACAAGGAGCGGATCGGCCTCATCGTTGACGAGTACGGCGACATTCAGGGGCTGATCACTCTGGACGATATTCTGGAAGAGATAGTGGGCGACTTCACCACCTCCATGACCCCCGCTCCCAGCGACGAGATCCACCCCCAGCCGGACGGCTCCTTCCTGGTGGAGGGCTCGGCCAGCATCCGCGAGCTGAACAAGGAGATGAGCTGGCAACTGCCCATCGACGGGCCCAGAACGCTCAATGGCGCCATCCTGGAATACCTGGAGGAGATCCCCCAGCCCAACATCAGCCTGCGGCTGGCCGGTTACCCCATCGAGATCCTGGAAGTGGAGAACAACATGGTGAAGATGGCGCGGATAATGCCTGATTTATACCGTAACGAGTCTGGTTTTGAAGATTGAAAAAAGGCTGCCACTGGCAGCCTTTTTTCTTGCTCACTCGCTCTCTTCATCCGACTCCAGCACCAGAGTCGGAATCAATTCGCCAAATACCTTCTGCAGCTCGTCGCGATTGGCCAGCAGGTCTTGCAGGGTATAGCTGTCCATCACCGCCAGAAAGGCGTTCATCGCCTCCTTCAGGGCATTCTTCAGCAGACAGACCGAGACGATGTGGCAGGCCGGCGAGCCGCAATCTATCCCATCCAGATTCCCTTCCAGCGCCCGGATCACCTGACCGATGTTGACGGTCTCCGGCGCACAAGCCATGCGGATCCCGCCATTCTTGCCGCGCTGGGACTGCAGATAGCCCAGTTTCACCAGCTGGTTCACCACCTTCACCATGTGATTGCGGGAGACGTCATACAAGGCGGAGACCTTGGCCACGCTCGACAATTCGCCCTCCGGCAGGGTTGCCAGATAGAGCAGGGCTCTCAATCCAAAATCGGTATAGCTAGTTAGTCTCATAGTGCCTGTGGCGCATCGCGCGGAAATTGATTATTGATTCAGATCAAATAAACATCTAGGATGCAGCTTATTAAGTGACATTTTAGATGTTCAATTAGCAAGGACCCCCTATGTTAGACCAAGCCACCATCGCCGTCATCAAAAGCACCATCCCTTTGCTCGAATCGGCGGGCCCCGCGCTCACCCAGCACTTCTACCAGCGCATGTTCAGTCATAACCCGGAACTGAAGGACATTTTCAACCTGGCGCACCAGCGCAGCGGCGGCCAGCCGCTGGCGCTGTTCAATGCGGTGGCAGCCTATGCCAAGAACATCGACAACCTGGGGGCACTGGCCGGGGCCGTGGAGCGTATCGCCCACAAGCACACGGGTTTCCTGATCCAGCCAGAACAATATCACATTGTAGGTAGTCATCTCTTGGCCACGCTCAAAGAATTGGGTGGAAGTGCGGTCACCGACGAGGTGCTGGATGCCTGGGGCAAGGCGTATGGCGTGCTCGCCAGCATCTTCATCGGCCGCGAGAGCGAGATTTATCAGGAGAAGGCGAGCCAGGCAGGTGGCTGGCAGGGTTCCCGCCCCTTCCTGATCAAGGAGAAGCGGGTCGAGAGCGAACTCATCACCTCCTTCCTGCTGGCGCCGGTGGATGGCAAGCCGGTCCTGGACTTCAAGCCGGGCCAGTACCTCAGCATCAAGCTGGTCCACCCCGAGCTGGAATATCAGGAGATCCGCCAGTACTCCCTCTCCGATGCGCCCAATGGCCAGCACTACCGCATCAGCGTCAAGCGCGAGCCACAGGGTCAGGTTTCCAACCTGCTGCACGATCATCTGCAGGAAGGTGACAAGATTGAGGTGATGCCCCCCACCGGCGATTTCTACCTGAAAGCCGATGGCCATACCCCGGTGGTGCTGCTCTCGGCCGGTGTGGGTATCACGCCGATGATGAGCATGCTCAACCAGCTGCTGGCGAACGGCCATCAAGCCGACATCACCTGGCTGCACGCCTGCGAACAGGGTGCCGTACATGCCTTCAGGGAGGATATTCAGCAAAAGTCCCGCCAAAACGCCAACCTGCTGAGCCGGGTCTGGTATCGGGAGCCGCAGGGCAGTGACGTGCAGGGCGAAGGGTACGACTTTGCCGGTACCATGGATCTGAGTGCAGTGAAGGATCGCATCACGCCGCAGGCCCACTACTACTTCTGCGGTCCCGTCGGCTTCATGCAGGCAGTCAAGCAGCAGCTGATCGCGGCGGGCATTCCGGCCGGCCAGCTCCATTACGAAGTTTTTGGTCCCCACCAAGATCTGTAAGGCGATCTGATCACTATAACCAGATAAGGGGCCAGCCTGTCACGGCACGGCGGCCGGCTCCTCCCGGCCCACGGATGCAGATCCGTGGGTCATTTTTTTGGCTCAGTGCATCGCCTTGGCACGGGCGATGGCGTTGGCCGGCATCCGGTTGCCGAGCCGGCTCAGCAGGCTGGTCGCCTTCTGGTGCAGCGCCTTGTCGCCGATCACCGTGCTGTGCAACCAGTGGTAGGCCTCTTCATAGTCGAGCGGGCTGCCCATTCCCTGCAGCAGCATCTCCACCCATTCGATCTGTGCCCGCTGGAAGCCCAGGCTGGCCGCCTCCCGCATCAGGGTCTCGGCCTTGAGCAGATCCTTTTGCACCAGCGTGCCTTTCCAGTAGTAACGGCCCAGTTGTTCCAGCGCCGGCGCCAGTCCCTGATTGGCCGCCTCCCACATGAATTTGACCCCCAGCTCCGCGTTGGGCTTGATGCAGACCCCCCAGGCCAGCATGTCCCCCCACAGAAACTGATAGGCAGGCACCTTCATCACCTCGGCCCGCACCTCGATATCCTGGGTAAGCTGGCACCTGTCCTGCTTTACCTGCTGCAGGTGACGCCCCTGCTCAATCCAGTTGAGCAGCTCGTCCTGGCGATAGAGCGGCACCGCCTGCAGCGTGCCGCTGTCCACATTCAGCCCACTGCTGCTCGGGGTACTGGTCATGGGGCGGCTATTGGGTGAGCGCCCGCTATCCATGGCGGCAGGTGCAGGAATGGGGGCCGCTGCCGGCGCATCGGCCGTCGCCGGACTGGCCGATGGCGCAGCCGTGGTATCCGCAGCCGCCGGTACAGAGGTCGCAGCAGATGGGACCGCAGCCTGCGGCTGCGCCGGCGTGCTGGCCGGTGCGGAGGCGGCCACGGCCCCGCTCGTGGCGGCGGCAGAGGCAGAAGGCTCGGCCCCCTGCGCCTGGCTCGTCAGCAATAGGGGCGTCAGCAAACAGAGAAGGCCGACAAGGGTAATGGGTTTCATCATAAGGATCTCCTGCAGCACCCTGTTATCGGCAGCTGGTGGCATCCCCTTAGGCCGGCGCCGCCTGCATCCGTCACCATAACGACAAAGGGGAGCCGAAGCTCCCCTTGCTGTCCATCCGGACGCCTTACTTGACGAACTCGACACCCAGCTGGATATCGGCTTTCAGAGTGGCCAGCATGCCATCCATCGCCTCTTGTTCGAAGGCGCTCAGCTTGCCGTAGTCCAGCACGGTTTCGACACCGTTCTTGCCAAGCAGGATGGGCTGCGCGAAGAAGGTGGCGTGTTTGCCGTCGCCTTCCACGTAGGCGCACTCGATGACGTTGGCTTCACCCTGCAGGCCCTTGATGAGCGACAGGCCGAAACGGCAGGCAGCCTGGCCCATGGAGAGGGTAGCGGAACCGCCACCGGCCTTGGCTTCCACCACTTCGGTACCGGCGTTCTGGATACGCTTGGTCATGGCGGCCACTTCGTCAGCGGTGAAGCTGGCACCTTCAATCTGGGAGAGCAGCGGCAGAATGGTCACGCCACTGTGGCCACCAATCACGTTGACGCGCACCTTGTCGACGTTCAGCCCCTTGGCCTCGGCCACGAAGGTCTCGGCACGGATCACGTCCAGAGTGGTGACGCCGAACAGGCGACGCTTGTCATAGACACCGGCTTTCTTCAGCACTTCGGCGGCGATGGCGACCGTGGTGTTGACCGGGTTGGTGATGATGCCGATCAGCGCTTTCGGGCAGGAGGCGGCGCACTTTTCCACCAGATTCTTGACGATGCCGGCGTTGATGTTGAACAGGTCGGAACGATCCATGCCGGGCTTGCGAGCCACGCCGGCGGAGATCAGCACGACATCGGCGCCGACCAGAGCCGGGCTCGGATCTTCACCGCAGAAACCTTTTACTTTCACGTCAGTCGGGATATGGCTCAGATCGACCGCCACGCCCGGGGTCACCGGAGCGATGTCATACAGGCTCAATTCGGAACCAGCAGGCAGACGGTTTTTCAACAGCAGAGCTAGGGCTTGGCCGATGCCACCGGCGGCACCCAGAACGGCAACTTTCATGATCAACTCCATGTTTAAGCGTAGGTTTAAGGTTGTTTCTTGTTGTGCGCCCAACCTTAAAGGATCCCCCCCTAAAAAACAATCTGATAACAGTTGTAATCACAGGTTCTGTGAGCCAATAAACAGGCGGCGAATAAAAATGGGGGGAAATGCAAAAAATTGGAGGGGAAGCACAGATTTCCTGCACTTCCCCTCACCATTAATAGGTAGATCTACCGACTTCAGCCCTGGAAGGCCAGCGCCCGGCGTTCACACCAACGAAAACCAATTGTTAACAATCCGTTCATGGTCAGGTAGAGGGCACCGGCCACGGTGAACACCGCCAGGGTGTCATAGGTCTGGGCATTGAGGCGCTGGGCCAGCCCCATCACATCCATGATGGTGATGGTACTGGCGAGCGAACTCCCCTTGAGCACCAGGATCACCTCGTTGGAGTAGGCGGGCACCAGCCGCCGTGCGGCGTGACGCACCTTCATCCACAAAGTCTGGCTGGCGGAGAAACCGAGCGCGCGGCAGGCCTCTACCTCACCGGCCGGGATGGCATCGAGCGCCCCCTTGAACAGCCGGGTGGAGTAGGCGGCGGTATTGAAACCGAGCGCCAGCACGGCGCAGAACCAGGGCTGCTTGAGCAGCGGCCAGAGCGACCCCTCTTTGAGCCAGGCAAACTGGCCCGGCCCGTAGTAGATGAGGAAGAGCTGGATCAGCAGCGGCGTGCCGGTGAAGATCAGTACCCACAGCTGCACCAGCTGGGTCGCCACCGGAATGCGGCGCTCCAGCACCCAGGTCATGGCCGCCGCCATCAGCACGCCGAGCAGCAGGCTGAATGCCGTGAGTTGCAGGGTAATCGCCAGGCCACCCAGCAGGGTCATCAGGTAATCCTGCATGATCAGCCTCCGTAACGACGGGTGTAACGGGACGCCTGCTTCAAGCCAAACTCACTCACCAGGCTGATGGCCAGGTAGATGAGGGCCGCAGCGGCATACCAGGTGAAGGGTTGATAGGTACTGGCCGAGGCCATCTGGGCCTGGCGCATCATCTCGTTCACCCCGATGAGGGAGACCAGTGCGGTGTCCTTGAGCAGCACCAGCCACTGGTTGCCGAGCCCCGGCAGGGCGTGCCGCCACGCCTGGGGCAGCACGATGCGAAAGAAGATGTGCCCCTTGCCAAGACCCAGCGCCAGCGCCGCCAGCCGCTGCCCGGCGGGCACCGCATTGAGGGCGGCCCGCAGGGTCTGGGTAGCGTAGCTGGCGAACAGCAGGGAGAGCGCCAGTACACCGCAGGCGAACGGACTGAACTCCACGTACTCGCCGGTGATGAGGAACAGCACCTGGGTCGAGCCGAAGTAGATGAACAGCACCACCAGCAGCTCGGGCAACCCTCGGATCAGCGTGGTGAGGGTGGCCACCGGCCACACCAGCGCGCGCTGCTTGCTCAGTTCGACCGCACTGAACGCCAGCGCCAGCACCATGCCCCCGACCAGGGATGCCAGGGCCAGCCCGAGGGTCATCCAGGCTGCATCCAACAACAGGCTCAACATGGCTTAGTGCGCGAAATATTTGTCGTAGATCTTCTGATAGGTGCCGTTGGCCTTGATGTCGGCCAGCCCCTTGTTCAGCTGAGTCAGCAGCTCCTGATTGCCCTTGGCCACCGCGATGCCAAAACCGGTACCGAAGTACTTGGCGTCAGTCACCGGCGTGCCGATCACGGCATACTCCTTCTGCTGCTTGAGCCAGTCGGCGGCAACTGCGGTATCGGCAAACACGCCGTCGGTGCGGCCGTTCATCATGTCGAGGAAGGCACTCTGATAGCTGGCGTAAGGTACGGTCAGCAGACCCTTGCTCACCCAGTTGTCCACCAGATAGGACTGGTGGGAAGTGCCGTTCTGCACGCCGACGGTCTTGTCCACCAGCTCTTCCGGCCCCTTGAAGGCGCCCTTCTTGGTCACGAACACGGCGGAGTTCTGGTAATAGATGTCGGAGAAATCGACCTGGGCGGCACGCTCCGGGGTCACGTCCATGGCGGCGATGGCGGCGTCATAGCGACGGAATTTCAGGCTGGGGATCAGGCTGTCAAAGGCCTGGTTGTGGAAGCTGCACTCCAGCTTGGCCTGCTCGCAGATGGCGCGGGCCAGATCGATGTCAAAACCCTGGAACTCGTTCTTGTCGTCCAGGTATTCGAACGGCGCATAGGTGGCCTCGGTGGCGAACTTGATCTCCTTGGCCAGCACCGAGGTGCTCAGCAGGCCCATGGCGGCGACCAGCAACAGACTCTTTTTCATGACAGCTTCCTTATCGATTTGAATATCAATGCATCAAGAATTCGGCAAACCGGCTGGTTTGCGGGGCTTGGAAAATGGCGGCGGAGCCGGCTTCGATGATCCGCCCCTTCTCCAGATAGATCACCTGGCTGGCCACCTTGCGGGCGAACTCCACCTCGTGGGTCACCACCACCTGGGTGATGCCGGTCTGGCCCAGGTTGCGGATGATCTCCGCCACTTCCTTGGTGATCTCGGGATCGAGGGCGGCGGTCGGCTCGTCAAACAGCAGCACCTGGGGGTCCATCATCAGGGTACGGGCGATGGCCACCCGCTGCTGCTGACCGCCAGACAGCCGCGCCGGCCAGGCGTCGCGCTTGTCGGCCAGTTGCAGCTGGGCCAGCAGATAGCCCCCCTTCTCCATGGCCGCCGCCTTACTCATGCCGAGCAGCTTGACGGGGGCCTCGATGAGGTTCTCCATCACGGTGAGATGGGGCCACAGATTGTACTGCTGGAACACCATGCCCACCTTGCGCCGCAGCGCCTGGGTCTGACGGTTGAACTCGGCGGTGGAGAGGCTGGACGGGAAAGAAAATTCACTTTCACCGATGCGCAGAACACCGGCATCCGGGGTGTCCAGCAGGTTCATCATGCGCAGCAGAGAACTCTTGCCGGCACCGCTCGGGCCCAGCAGCACCAAGGTCTCACCGGGATCGGTCCGAAAGCTGACCTGTTGCAGTACCGGCACCTTGTGCCAAGATTTTTCGATACCGATTAATTCAATACCCATACAGCCCAATTGAATAAGTTTTCAAAATTTCGTCCTGATTCTAACGCTGGCATGGGTGGATGCAAGCTATATTTGAATCAATATGCAGAACAAGCGCCGCTTCCTTGCAAAAATAGGCATATGAATGCAAAATGGGCACGCTGTTCATATCTGCCGCCTGAGCGTGACAGGCAGCCAAACCTCCTCATTCGTGAGTCCAAGATGAAGCATAACGACAAGCAAGAAAAACTGGCCAAGGCCTTTAAAGCCTTGCTGAAAGAAGAACGATTTGGCTCCCAGGCAGAGATAGTGACTGCCCTGCAAGAGATGGGCTTCGAAAACATCAACCAGTCCAAGGTATCGCGCATGCTGAGCCGCTTCGGCGCCGTTCGCACCCGCAATGCCAAGATGGAGATGGTCTACTGCCTGCCGGTGGAACTGGGCGTGCCCACCACCTCCAGCCCGCTCAAGAATCTGGTGCTGGATGTCGACCACAACGGTGCCCTGGTGGTGATCCACACCAGCCCGGGTGCGGCCCAGCTGATCGCCCGCCTGCTCGACTCCCTCGGCAAGGCCGAAGGGATCCTCGGCACCATCGCCGGTGACGACACCATCTTCATCACCCCGACCAGCGACACCGACATCGAAGAGCTCTACCTCTCCGCCCTCGAGCTGTTCGAACAGACGCCGTAATGGTTGCTGCCGCGTCATCGCGGTCCCGCCAACACGCAAAATCCCGGCCAAGGCCGGGATTTTTGTTATCTGCTGATGGGCGAGCCTTATTTACCCTGCGCCACCAGAAAATCTTCTGAAGGGGCGAAGAAGGCTGCGCCGGTCACCGCCTTGGTGAAGCGCAGCAGGTGATCGAAGTGACTGCCCTCGCCCTTGTACATGCTGGCCAGCATGGCGTTGAAGTGCTGCGGGGTGCGGCAGCAGGAGATGAAGTAGAGCCCCTGCTCAGTCATGGTGCCCCAAGGCATGCTCTGGCGCAGGATCTCCATGGACTCCCCCTTCGGCGTCTTGAGGTTGACCCGCTTGATATGGGCGGTCAGCGGCTTGTCGGCCGACTCGTACTCGATGTTGTCGACCTTGGTGCGACCTATGATGTCTTCCTGCTCCTTCAACGCCAGCTTCTCCCAGTCGCTCATGGCGTGGACCCAGCGCTGCACGTGGATATAGGAGCCGCCGGCAAACTCGCCGCCGTCCAGCAGCGCCACTTCGGCGCGGTGCTCATCCTGCGGGTTCTCGGTACCGTCGACGAAACCGGTCAGATCGCGGCAGTCGAGGTTACGGAAACCGCGCACCTCTTCCGCCAGCTCCACCAGCCCGGCCAGCAGAGCCATGACGCGCTGACCAGCGTGATGCAGCACATCGACCCGATCGGCGCGCAGTTGCACGAACAGATCAAACGGGGTATTCGGCGCCTTATGACCATTGGCTTCCTGAGCCATAAAACCGCGGAACTGGGGCGGACGGGCGGCAGGATAGAGGCCATCCCAGGCATCGGCACCGACGGCGACCAGACCGCTGAAGCCGGCAGCGGGAAAATCGGCGGCCACCGCCTCCCACAGGGCCGGCAACCTGGCCAGACGGGCCACCAGCTCGGCGGCGTCACCGGTGCGGTTGAACATCAGATAGAGGGCGTGCAGATTGGGCTCGGCACAGATCCCGGCTTGGGCTTTCATATATCTCTCCCCTGAACAGACATTGGCGATATGGGCGGTTAGCGTTGCGCGATTATAAACCAGCGCGGTTCCAGTTCATTGATTTCACGACGATATCACGCGTTCAGGGTAAAGGGTCAAACAACACCAGTGCGTGAGGCGTCACCCTGACCCGCGCCCGCGCGCCCTCCAGCGGCTCGCCGATGCTCGCCTCCAGCCGCAGCTCGCCGCTCTCGAACAGCACCCGGCAGTGGTGGCCGAGAAACTGCTGCTCCACCACCTTGAGCTCGCCATCCGCGGCGCTCTCCAGCAACAGCTGCTGGGGCCTGAGCATCAGTTGCAGCAGCTCACCCGCGGCCCGGCCATGGGGCTCGCTGCCGCAGATGACCCCGAGCGCCGTGCGCACGCAGTGGCTGTCCACCACCTCCGCCGCCAGGTAGTTGACCCCGCCGAGAAACTCCGCCACGAAGCGGTTCTGCGGGCGGCGATAGAGCTGCTCCGGCTGGCCCACCTGCTCGATGTGACCCGCGCGAAACAGCGCCAGCCGATCGGCGAAGGCAAAGGCCTCTTCCTTGCTGTGGCTGACGAAGATGGCGCCGATCCCCTGCTGCTTGAGCAGGGCGCGGATCTCCAGGATCAACTTCATCCGCACCTGGGTGTCGATGTTGGAGAAAGGTTCATCCAGCAGCATCAATCGCGGCTTGCACACCAGCGCCCGGGCGATGGCCACCCGCTGCTGCTGGCCACCGGAGAGCTGGTGCGGATAGCGATCTCCCAGCCCCTGCAGATTGACCAGCGCCAGCGCCTCATCCACCTGTTGCTGACGGGCACGGCGATCGAGCTTGGTCAGGCCAAAGCCGACGTTGTCGGCCACCGTCAGGTGAGGAAAGAGGGCGTAATCCTGGAAGATCATGCCGATGTTGCGCGCCTCGGGCGGCACGCTGGCATCTGGCCCGTCGAGCAGGGTATCGCCGAGGCGAATCGTGCCCTCCGCCAGCGGCAGCAGGCCGGCGATGGCCTTGAGCAGCGTGGTTTTGCCGCAGCCGCTCGCCCCCAGCAGGCAGACGATCTCGTTGTCTGCCACCATCAGGGAGAGCTGCTCCAGCACATTGCGGCCGTTGTAACGGCAACTGACATTTTCAACCTGCAAACAGGACAAGGCTGACTTCCTCATATTCTTTTGAACCGGACCGACCGGCGGCCGGACAACATTTCAAGGTTGGCGGGCTCAGTGCCCCGCCCCATCCAGGTTGCGGTTGACCCAGATCAGCGGCAACAGCCCCACCAGCACGATGACGATGGCGCCGAGCGCGCCGCGTTCCAGCATCTCGTCCGACACGAATTGGTAGACGTGGGTCGCCAGGGTGTCGAAGTTGAACGGCCGCAACAGCAGGGCGGCGGGCAGCTCCTTCATAGATTCGATGAACACCAGCATGGCACCGGCAAACAGGCCGCGCCGCACCAGCGGCAGGTGCACCCGCCGCAGCATGGCGCCATCCCCCTGCCCCAGGGAGCGAGCCGCCATGTCGAGGCTGGGGGAGATCTTGCCCATGCTGCTCTCCACCGAGCCGATGGCGATGGCCACGAAGCGCACCAGATAGCCGAACACGATGGCGGTGATGGTGCCGGTCAGCAGCAGCCCCGGCCCCTGACGCCCCAGCCACTCGGCCAGATCGTTGATGGCAAAATCGAGGGCGGTGAGCGGTACCAGCACCCCGATGGCCAGCACGGTACCCGGCATGGCGTAACCCATGGCGGCGATGCGCAGCGGCAGCAGGCTCTTGATCCCGCCATCGAGACGACGACAGAAGCCGAGCAGCAGGGCGATGCCCATGGCCAGCAGGGCGGTCAGCGCCGAGATAGCCAAGCTGTTGCCGGCGAAGCGGACAAACTCCGGCGTCCACGACAATTCGAAGTAGCGCACGCCGTAATCCAGCAAAATGACGAACGGCAGGCCGAAGCCGGCCAATACCAGTCCCCAGCACCAGAGACCGGCCAGCCAACGACTCATCCCCTTGAGCGGGTAGCGCAGCGGCTGCTCATGGCCCATCGACTTCTGGAACACCTGCTGCCGGCTGCGCGAGCGGCGCTCCAGCGCGATCAGCAGCACCACCGCCAGCAGCATCAGACAGGAGAGCTTGGCGGCGGTGGCCAGGCTGCCATAACCGAGCCAGGTGTCGTAGACCGCCGTGGTCAGGGTGTTGATGGCAAAGAAGTGGACGGTGGCAAAATCGGCCAGCGTCTCCATCGCCACCAGCGATACCGCCACCATGATGGCGGGGCGCGCCAGCGGCAGGCTGAGGCGGCGAAAGCTCTGCCAGGGGGAGCAACCGAGCAGGCGGCTGGAGTGAATGAGGCTGACCGACTGTTCCAGAAAAGAGGCGCGGGTCAGCAGATAGACGTAGGGGAACAGCACCAATGCCAGCACCCAGGCGGCACCGCCGAGGGAGCGGATGGCCGGAAACCAGTAGTCAGCCGGCCCGCCCCAGCCAACCAGCTGCCGCAGCCCCGCCTGCAGCGGGCCCGAGTAGTCGAGCAGGTCGGTATAGACGTAGGCGACGATATAGGAGGGCATGGCCATCGGCAGCATCAGCGCCCACTGCAGGGCGCGCCGCCCCGGCACCTGGCACATGGCCACCAGCCAGGCGGTGGGTACGCCGAACAGCAGGCTGAGCAGCACCACGCCGACCACCAGCCCCAGGGTATTGGCCAGATAGTCGAACAGCACGGTATCGGCGAGGTGGCCAAACAGATCTCCGTCGGCCGACAAGGCGGAGAAGACCAGAGCGAGCACCGGCAAAGCCAGCAGCAGGGCGCTGGCCCAGCTGCCGGTAATCCATCCAAAATTTTTCATGAGACCACAGAGGTTGATGGGGCCATTGGCCCCATCTGATTACAAGTCGAATTTCACTTCATCCAGCAGCTGCAAGGCGTCCTTGCGGTGCTTGGCGTAATCGCTGACCGGTAGCGCATCAGACTTGAAGCTGCCCCAAGACTTGACCATGGCGGAAGGCTCGACCCCGGCCTTGACCGGATACTCGGCGTTCACGTCCGCATACATGTGCTGGGCGGTGTCGCCGGCCAGGAACTCCATCAGCTGCTGGGCCTCGGCCTTGTTCTTGGCGTACTTGGTCATGGCCACGCCGCTCACGTTGACGTGGGCGCCGCGGTCAGCCTGGTTCGGGAAGTTGATGTAGACGGCATCGGCCCAGGCTTTCTGCGCCGGGTCCTTCAACATCGCGCCCAGGTAGTAGCTGTTGCCGAGCGACAGGTCACAGATACCATCCTTGATCGCCTTGACCTGATCCCGGTCGTTGCCCTGCGGCTTGCGCGCCAGGTTGGCCTTGACCCCTTCCAGCCAGCTCTTGGTCTCGGCCATGCCGTGATGAGCGATCATGGAGGAGACCAGCGCCACATTGTACTCATGCTTGCCGCTGCGAGTGCAGATTTTTCCTTTGAATTCGGGCTTGGCCAGATCTTCGTAGCTGATGGTATCGAGCTTGCCGAGACGATCCTTGCTGGAATAGATGGCACGCACCCGGGTGGTCAGCGCGAACCAGCGGTTGTCCGGATCACGATAGATGGCTGGGATGTTCTCCTGCAGGATCTTGCTGTCCACCGGCTGCACCAGCCCCTTGTCCACCAGATCGGTCAGCCGGCTGATGTCGACGGTCAGCATCAGATCCGCCGGGGAGAGCTTGCCTTCCCGCTCCAGACGCTCGTTCAGCCCCTCTTTGGCGAACACCACGTTGACCTTGATGCCCGATTCCTTCTCGAACTGCTGGATGATGGGCTTGATCAGCTCATCCTGCCGGTTGGAGTAGACATTCACCTCCCCTGCCGCCAATGCCGACTGAGCCGCCAACGCAGAGAAAGCCAGTGCCAACATCTTCATTTTCATCATCCATTCCTTGAGTTGCTATATCGAGTGAGAACCATTGCTGTTTGCATTTTGCATTGAGCTCGACAGCCGGATCAAGAAATCCTGATATGGCGGGATCACATATTTAAACGCCGTTCAAACAAAGGGGCCTGATAGAATCCTATCCGGCCCCACCATGGAGTCAATCAGCGACAACGTACCGATCATTCGCCCCATCCAGCGCGCTCAAAGCGCCTCGTCGTCGCTCTCACCGGTCCGAATGCGCACGGCCTGCAGCAGGTCGTAGACGAAGATCTTGCCGTCACCGATCTTGCCGGTATAAGCGGCCTTGCAGATCGCCTCGATCACCCCTTCGACGTTGTCGTCGGCCGTCGCTATCTCCAGCTTTACCTTGGGCAGAAAGTCGACCTGATACTCGGCTCCCCGGTATAATTCGGTGTGCCCCTTCTGGCGGCCAAACCCTTTGACCTCGGACACGGTCAGACCCTCGACCCCCAGGTTGGCGATGGCCTCGCGCACGTCGTCCAACTTGAAGGGTTTGATAATCGCAGTAATCAGCTTCATCTGGTTGCTCCCAATCCATGGTATGTCATGAATGGGGAATCAATTCTTGTGCCAAGTCTTTTTATTGTTTAATTTCAAAAAGATAGCATTTAGGCCTGGAGCAGGACTCTCCCGGCATCACCAAGGGAGCGCATCTCGCCCCATTATGAGGCACCAAGCTGAGCCAGCCACAGCCGATGCACCAAACAAGAGCACCGCAGTATGTTAGTCATCTCCAACAGCGTTACCCTGCCCTGGCATGAACTGCAATTCCAGACCATGCGGGCACAGGGCAACGGTGGCCAGCACGTCAACAAGACCGACTCCGCCGTCTGGTTGCGCTTCGATTACCGCAACTCCCCCAGCCTCACCCCGCTCTACAAGGAGGGGCTCGACAAGCTGAGCGACAGCCGGGTTCACGACGGTTTCATCATGATCCGGGTCGAGACCCACCGCAGCCAGGACATGAACCGCAAGGAGGCGATGAACCGTCTGGTAGAGCTGCTGAAGAAAGCGGCCTGGCGCCCCAAGGCCCGCCACGCCACCAAGCCGACCCGCAGCTCCCAGCGCAAGCGGGTCGATGCCAAGAAGCGCAAGGGGGAGATAAAATCGACCCGCGGCAAGCCGGTAGTGGACTAGCCGGGCCCTTGCCCAACGCCCGAGGATGACAGAATGAAATTCAGTTTTTGCGACAGCGCCCACGGCCCCTGCTCATCGCCATCGACCGGGACGGGCTGCGCTATGTGGAGTTCGTGCTAGGCGAGCAGCCGGTCACCCCGACCGACGAATGGCAACGCGACGATCAGGCACTGGCCCCCTTCATCGAACAGTTCGCGGCCTACTTCGCCGGTCGCCTACGCCGCTTCGATCTGCCGCTGGCCGCCCGGGGCACCCCTTTTCAGCAATCGGTGTGGCGCGCCCTAGGCGATATTCCCTACGGCGAGACCGTCAGCTACCTCGAGATAGCCCAGGCCATCGGCAATCCCAAGGCAGTTCGCGCAGTGGGTGCCGCCAACGGGCGCAATCCGCTCAGCATCATAGTGCCCTGCCACCGGGTGATCGGCCGCAGCGGCGAGCTGACCGGTTATGCCGGCGGCATTCCCATCAAACGTTGGTTGCTGGCGCTGGAGCAACAGACCGCAGACAACTTCGCACTGACCCCGTGACCCTCTAACCAGTCAGTCCCATTGCGTTTAGCAAAATGAACATAGTATGAAGAATCGCCTCAGAAGGGCTTCAGACAGCATCAGGCATCATGGCTTCACACTTGGATGGCATGGCTCATCCCTCATTCAAGTGGCCCCCATGTGACGCTTCCAATCTGTCTTTTTCCCCGCGCCTCCCTGAGGCGCTTTTTTTTGCCGGCAGGCGGCCACAAAAAAGCCCGCCGAAGCGGGCTCTGACCGGAAGGTGCTAACTTCTGGGTCAATCAGAGGGCGAGGAACAAGCCTGCCAGCGAGGCGCTCATCAGGTTTGCCAGCACACCCGCCAGGATGGCGCGCATGCCGTAACGGGCGATGAAGGATTTGCGCTCCGGCACCATGGCGCCCAGGCCGCCGATCAGGATCGCCATGGAAGAGATGTTGGCGAAACCACACAGGGCGAAGGTGACGATGGCCTTGCTCGACTCGCTCAGGGTCTGGTCCTGCACCAGGGCGATGAAGGCGACGAACTCGTTCACCACTATCTTGGTCCCGATCAGGGCGCCGGCGGCCTGAGCCTGCTCCCAGGGAATGCCGATCAGCCAGGAGACGGGTGCAAACAGCCAGCCCAGAATGATCTGGAAGCTCAGCTCCAGTCCTACCAGGTCGCCGGCCCAGCCCAGCAGGCCGTTGAGCATGGCGATCACCCCGACGAAGGCCAGCAGGGTAGCCCCCACGGCAACCGCGATGTTGAGGCCGGACATGGCGCCATCGGCGGCCGCTTCAATCACGTTGGTGGCGCGCGGGATCACCACGTCCTGATGATGGTCCTGCTCCTCGGCGGCAGGCGGCACCAGGATCTTGGCCATGGCCAGACCGGCCGGCGCCGACATGAAGGCCGCCGCGATCAGGTATTTCAGCTCGACCCCGATGCTGGCGTAACCCACCAGGGTACCGCCGGCCACGGAGGCGAGGCCACAGCTCATCACCGCGAAGAACTGGGAATCGGACATCTTGGAGAGATAGGGTTTGACCACCAGCGGCGCCTCCACCATGCCGACGAAGATGTTGGCGGTGGCGGAGAGGCTCTCGGCGCGGCCTGTGCCCAGCAGCTTCTGCAGGCCACCGCCGAGCAAGGCGATCACTTTCGGCATCAGGCCGATGTGGTAGAGGATGGCGATCACCGCAGAGAAGAAGATGATGACCGGCAACACGTTGAAGGCAAAGATGAAGCCCAGCTTGAACTTGGCCAGATCGCCGAACAGGAAGGCGATCCCCTCCTGACCGTAACCGATCACGCTGCTGACGCTTTCGCTCACCCCGTTCAGCACATGCTGACCGGCGGGCAGCCAGAGCACCAGGCCGGCGAAGAGGATCTGCAGGCAGAGGGCCAGGCCCACTGTTCGCAACGGGATACGACGACGATTATCAGAGCAGAGCGTGGCCACGGCCAGAATGCTCAGGATGCCGAGCAGGGCAATCATAGGGACTCCATCAGGTGGGGCGAAAGATGGGCGCGGATTCTGCGCTCCCGGCCTCGCCACTGCAAGTCCACTTGGTTACAGCCCTGTTAGCAAAAACGTTTGCACGATACCGGTTGCGGCAACTGGCTGATTTGACTCGATTTTGGTTTCAAGCGAAAGCCAGTGTTCTTATATGGAAACGATTATTCCTCGGTGCCGGACAATTTGCCGCCGAGCCAGGGGGCCAGCCGCTGCTCCCAGTAGGGATTCGGACCGAAGCTCTCCTTGAGGAAGTCGATGAACAGCCGGATCTTGGGATCCAGGTGCTCGCGCCTGGCATAAACGGCGTGCACCGCCATCTTCTGGTTCGGCCGCCACTGGGGCAGCAGCGGGATCAGCTGGCCGGACTGCAACTCCTTGTCCAGCAGGTAGTTGGCCACGTAGGCGATGCCGAGCCCGGCCAGGGCGGCGTCGCGCACCGCCTCCGCCAGATCCACCCGGTAGTTGCCGGCCACCTGCACCGTCTGGCGCTCCTTGCCCTGGCGAAACGACCACTCGTGGTAGCGCCGCTCCCGGCTCTGATAGGTGATGCAGTTGTGCTGGGCCAGGTCCCTGGGGTGCAGCGGGGTGCCGTGGCTCAGCAGATAGTCCGGCGAGGCCACCAGCACGAAGTGAATGTCCGCCAGCCGCTGCCCCACCAGGGCCTCGGGTTTGTCTTCATAGGTGGTGATCCAGAGATCCAGCCCCTCATCCACCAGGTTGGTGCGGTGATCAAACAGCGAGACCTCCAGCTCCAGCTCGGGGTAACGATCCTGAAATGCCTTGAGGCGCGGGATCACGTGCAGCCGGCCGAAAGACTGGCCGACTCCCAGATGCAGGATGCCGCTTACCTTGCCGCGCCGCTCCGCCACCATGGAGTCCGCCTCCAGTGCCACCGCCACCAGGGCGCGGCAGTGGCGGGCATACTCCTGGCCAAGCTCGGTGAGAGAGAAGCGGCGGGTGGTGCGCTGCACCAGCTGGGCACCGAGTTCGGTCTCCAGCTGGGCCAGCTGTTTGCTGATGTGGGATTTGGAGACCTCGAGCCGCCGGGCGGCCGCCGAGATGCCCTGTTCACGGACCAGGGCATCGAAGATCACCATTTGGGGCAGACGTTGCAGCACGGGATTACCAGAGAGAAGAGCGGGCCCCCATTATTCCAGAGCCGCCCGCCGCGGGGTAGCGCTAAAGGCCGAGCGCCCGTTTGACCTCTTTTTGCAGGGGATCGTCCGCCGGATTCTGGTTCGCCCCATAACTCGCGACCAGCTTGCCGTCACGGCCGACCAGGTACTTGTGGAAGTTCCAGCCCGGCGCCTCGCCCGCCGCCGCGGCCAACCCCCGGTAAAGCGGGCTGGCATCGGCCCCGCGCACGGCGATCCGGTTGAACATGGGGAAGGTCACCCCGTAATCGCGTCGGCAGACCGAGGCCGTCTTGCCCTCGTCCCCCGCCTCCTGCCAGAAGTCGTTGGAGGGGAAGCCGAGCACCACCAATCCCTTCTCCTTGTAGGTCTGGTAGAGCGTCTCCAGATCCCGGAACTGGCCGCGATAGCCGCAGTAGGAAGCGGTATTGACCACCAGCACCACCTTGCCCTCGGCCAACTGGCAGAGGTTGTGGCGCTGGGTGCTGTTGAGCTCCCGCATCTCCACGTTGAAGTAGTCCGGGCAGGCGGCGACGGCCGCCCCGGCCCCGAGTGTCAGCAACAACATGATCCATTTCATCGAGCGACTCCTGTCAGACAGATGAGTGACATACGCGTGGGCACGCCAGCCGGTTCACCCGCTCAATAGAGGGGGATGCCGGTGAGCATGCCGTGCCCCCAGAAGATCAGCAGGGCGGTGAGCGCCAGCCCGGCCCCCACGCTGAGCCCGGTGCCGTACCAGTTGGCCGCCGGACGGGGATGGCGCTGCCAGTCCCGCACCGAAATCCAGACGATGCTCACCAGCGCCCACAGGCCGATGCCGCCAAACAGCACCAGGGAGCGGGCCTCGCTGTTGACCGCCAGGTGGGCGCCGGCCCAGAGCAGAGTGCCGAGCAGCTGAGGATGCACCAGCCAGCGCCGCAGGTGGTTGGGCCCCTGGCCGGAGCAGAACAGGATCAGGGCGATGGGCATGACCGCCATCATCAGGGTCGGTCCCCAGGCGGGCAGAAAATAGAGCGGCAGGGGGCTGGCGGTGCGCCAGCCGGCGATGATGCAGGCGATGGCGATGAACACTAGCAACGAGAAGAGTCCCTTGTAGCGATTCTCCCCCAGCCGCTCGCGCAAGCGGGCCCGATGGGCGCTTGCGAAGCAGGGATAGAGGTGGATCAGGGTAAACAGCAGTACCCCCAGGGTCAGCAAGATCATGGGTTGCTCCTTGTACTATGGGGGATCACTATGCCGCAAAGTCGGCGGCCAGAATACAGAAACCGCAGAAAAGCACAGGCTATACAGCAGGATAATGAAAAAAGCCGATCATCTGATCGGCAAGGTGTTTCGGGCAGACCGGCAACGGGGCAGGTCGTCACCGCGACACGGGGCTAGGTTGGCCGGCGCCAGGCACCGGCCAGAAGAGAGTCAGGATCGCAGCAGATAGAGCGCCGCCACGTTGCGGGCCGTGAGCTGCAGGTTGGTGGTGGCGGTGGCCAGCGCCTCCGGCAGGGACATGGCGCGGTTGACCACGGCGAACACCGCATCCAGCCCGTGTTCGTACACCACGCCGCAGTCGTCGGTCAGGCAGCCCGCAATGCCGATCACCGGCTTGCCGAACTGCTTGGCGCAGCGTGCGACACCGATTGGCGTCTTGCCGTGGATGGTCTGGCTGTCGATACGCCCCTCGCCGGTGATGACCAGATCCGCATCGGCCACCGCCTCGGCCAGTTTCAGCGCCTCGATGACGATCTGGATGCCGGGCTTGAGCTCGGCGCCGAGCAGGCCCACCAGGGCCGCGCCCATGCCACCGGCGGCGCCCGCCCCCGCAATCTCCTTCACCTGCTTGCCAAGCGCCTGCTCGATGCAGTCGGCGTAGTGAGCCAGGTTGGCGTCCAGCTGCGCCACCATCGCGGGGGTCGCCCCCTTCTGCGGACCGAACACGGCGGAGGCCCCTTTCGGCCCGCACAGCGGGTTGTCCACGTCGCAGGCCACCTCGATGGTGATCTTGGCGAGGCGCGAATCGAGCCCGCTCAGATCGATGGTGACCAGCTCGGCCAGACCGGCGCCGCCCGGCGCGATGGGAGTGCCGTCGCGCTTGAGCAGCTTGCCGCCGAGCGCCTGGATCATGCCGGCACCGCCGTCATTGGTGGCGCTACCGCCGATGCCGAGGATCAGATGCTTCACCCCCATGTCGAGGGCCGCCAGGATCAACTCGCCGGTACCGCTGCTGGAGGTGTGCAGCGGATTGCGCAGCTCAGGCGCCACCAGATGCAGGCCGGAGGCCGCCGCCATCTCGATGACGGCGCGCTCGCCATCCCCCAGCAGACCGACGAAGCCCTGTACCTTGTTGCCGAGGGGAGCGGTCACGTAGAAGGGCAGAATGCGGCCGCCGGTGGCGTCCACCAGGGACTGCACCGTCCCCTCGCCGCCATCAGCCATCGGCAATTTGACGTAGATGGCATCCGGCAACACCTGCTTGAATCCGGCCTCGATGGCATCGGCCACCGCCATGGCGCTGAGGCTCTCCTTGAATGAATCGGGGGCGATAACAATTTTCATATCAATTCCTTAGGCGAGGCCAAACACGCCGAACATCAGGGTGGAGACGGCGGCAATGGTCAGACCGACCGCGGTTTCGTAGGGGATGAGCTTGAGCCGCTCACCCACGCCCATGTGGACGCTGCCGCCGGTGGCATGGAAGAAGGAGCCGTGGGGCATGTGGTCGAACACGGTGGCACCGGCGTGGATCATGGCGGCCCCCGCCAGGCTGCTGATGCCAAGCTCTATCAGGGTGGAGCTGAACACGTTGGAGGCCACCACGGTACCGGCGGTGGTCGAGGCGGTCGCCAGCGACATCAGGGCACCGGAGATGGGAGCCAGCAGGTAGGAAGGCAGGCCGGAGGCGGTCAGGCCGCTGATCAGCACATCCTTGAGGCCGGAGTTGGCGATGATGCCCGCCAGGGTACCGGTACCCAGCAGCATGATGGCGACCGGCGCCATGCGGGCGAGACCCGAGACCGCAAACTGGTTCACCTTGCTGAACTTGCCCATCATCAGGGCGCCGACCAGGCCACCGAGGGGCAGTGCAATGAGCGGGTCCACCACGATGCCGGCGATGGGGCGCAGGGCCAGCAGCAGGATGGCCACCAGCGGCGCGCTGATGGCGGCGGCAAAGCCCGGCAGCTTGCTGCCATTGAAGCTCACCACCTCGTCGGCGGCGACCTTGCTGCCCTTGTTGTTGAGGCGCTTGGCCAGCCAGTAGGCCATCACCAGCCCGAACAGGCCTGGGATGATGCCGGCCGCCATCACCGAGGTGAGCGGCAGGTGGAAGGCATCCGCTGCGGCGATGGCGTTCGGGTTCGGGGACATGACGTTGCCCGCCTTGCCGCCGCCGATCATCGCCAGCAGGATGGCCGCCTTGGAGAGGTCGGCACGACGGGCGATGGCCAGCGCTATGGGGGCGACCGTGATGACGGCCACGTCCACGAACACGCCGACCGCGGTCAGGATCAGGGTGGCCAGCGCCAGTGCCAGCAGGGCGCGGGTCTCGCCCAGCTTCTTGACGATGGTCTCGGCGATGGTGGTGGCGGCGCCCGATTCGATCAGCACGCCGGCCAGCACGCCCGCCGCCAGGATCCGCATCACCGCCGTGGTGATCCCCTGGGCACCGCCGATCATCAGGGCGACGGTCTGGGTCAGATCGGCGCCGCCGATCAGACCGCCGGCCAGGGCGCCGACGATCATGCCGTAAGCGGGCGGCACCTTCTTCAGGATCAGGAAGATGGCGATGGAGAGCGCGGCGAGAGCGCCGAGCGCGGATACAGGGATCATGACGGGCACCTTTCAAATGAGTGAGTGGTGGCCATTATGGTGATCCGGGATCGGAATGCTTTGGTCAAAAAACCAAATATCAGCTTTGTAAAACGCAACTTTCTGTATGAATGAACAAATCAGCTGTCGAGGTTGAGCCCGAGATAGAGCAGGAACTTGTCATCTAACTTGTTGAAATTCAACCCGGTTATCTGCTCAATCCGGGTCAGCCGATAGCGCAGGGTATTGGGGTGGATGAACAGGGCTTCGGCGCAGGGATGCAGATCACAATCCTGCAAGAAATATTGGCGCAGCGTCTTCTGCAGCGTTCCCTTTGTGTCCTCCTGTGCCAGCTTGTGCAGCGGTGCCCGCAGCTGATCCGCCTGCCAGGAGTCCGCCAGACTGCCGAGCAGCACCGGCAGCCGATAATCCTCGAAGAAATAGACCTGTTTGCGCGGCGCCTGCCGCATGCCACGGCGCAAGGTGTCCCGCGCCGTCTGGTAGGAACGCGCCAGCCCGCCGGTGCCGGCGAAGTAATCACCCACCCCGATGCGCACCCGAAAGTGGGGAATGCGGGCCAGCAGCTGCTTGATGCGGCTGCGTTCCTGCGCCGACTGCCAGATGCCGTCGCTGAGCTGGGCCGGCTTGAGCACCACTATCTCGTCCAGACCATTGATGGCCACCAGGTTGTTCCGCTCCGGGTTTTCCAGCAGATGCACCAGCTCCCGCAGCCTGGCCGGGTCGGCCTCCTCCAGTGCCAGCACCGCCACCACCCGCGGCTGGGCCAGATCCAGCCCGAGGAAACGGGCCGCCTGCTGCAACTGATCGTCCCGCCCTTCACCACGGATCAGCTGCAGTACCAGCTCCTCCTTGTGGCGCTTGTCCCACTGCAGCTGCTCGGTGAGCGCCGCCTGCTCCAGAATGAGCTCAGCGGTCATGCGCACCAGTTCGGCGTAAGCACGCACTTCGTCCGGATCGCCCGAGATGCCGATGACCCCGAGCAGCTCCCCCTGATAGGCGATGGGCAGGTTGATGCCGGGGCGCACCCCCTTGAGCTCACGGGCGGTGGCGTCGCTGATCTCCACCACCCGGTTTTCGGTCAATGCCAGCACCGCCCCCTCGTGACGCTGATGGAGCCGCTCCGGGTTGCCGGACGCGATGATCAGGCCGTGCTCGTCCATCACGTTGACCGAGAACGACAGGATCTTCATCGCCCGGCTGACAATCTGCCGTGCAAGCGTGTCATTGAGCTGCATAGGTACTCCGCTGAACGAAACGGGAATAGCCTGAGGCGATGATGAGCCGCTGTGGTTCGTCCATCACGTTGGCCGAAAAAGAGAGGATCTTCATCGCCCAACTGACTATCTGGCGTGCGAGGGTATCGTTTAGCTGCATCACATCTCCAAAGCGGGGGCCGGACCGGCCACAAAGCGCCGGTAGCGGGGCAAAGATGCCACATCTTCAAGACAAGCGAGGGGGGGCTCGCTAGAATAGGCCACTTTACGCTATATGCGCCCCGCCATGGAGCAGGATTTGCCCTGCCCATGACGACTCACCCTTCCGCTATGGACTGAACTATGGATTATGAATTTCGCCGCGATCCGTTCGGCGGTTATCGCGCCCGGTTCTCCATGGGCCATGAGGCCATCGGCCAGTGGCTGATCGACGAAGTGGGCAAGGACGAGGAGAAACTCGACGAGCTGTTCGCCATCATCGATCAGCTCTCCAGCCGGACTCGCGTCGAATACCGGCTGCTGGGCGGCGACTACTCCCTGCTGCTGACCCACGAGGAAGCCGAGGTGAAAGCCAACGTCCTCAATATCGAGCAGGATGAGGATCTCGACGATCTCGCCTACTACGATGATGAACAGCTGGCCATGTGCGGGCTGGAAGATTTTGCCCAGGTGCTCGGCTCCTGGCGCGCCTTTATCCGCAACGAGGATATGGGCTGATCGACCCCTCTGAAAAAACGACATCGGGCAACCATGCCCCATTGCCTAACCAACAGGATTGACTATGTCTATTTACGATTTTGATGACGAGCTGCCGGAAGACGAGCAGGAACAACCGAAAAAAGCCGCCCCTGCCAAGAAGAAAGGCAAGCAGGTGCTGAACACCCAGGTCAACCTGAGCCCGCGCGATGCCAGCCGTCTGAACGGTATGCACGTCGAAGCCATCGCCACCCTGGACGACGTCAGCCTGCCGAAGAACGTCATCTTCAAGGCCGGCCTCATCGCCCTGGGCGAGCTGGAAGCCAGCAAGCGTGCCGACATCATTGCCCGGGTGATCGCCGAATCCGGCCGCTGAGACGCCTTGTCACCCTTGCCAAAACCGGAGCCCAGCTCCGGTTTTTTTATGGCCGCGCGCCCTGGCAGCCACTCGAACACGGGATCCGACCAGCTTATTAAGCCTTGTCTCATGGGATGTCCCATTGTTAAGGTGCGGGACTTTCATCGGCCTTGGAGACTCAATGTTACCTCTACCTGATTCACTCATCTGGGGAGCACTGGCGCTGGCCGTCTTGCTCTGTCTGACCCGGCAACGGCTGCCCGGCTTCATCATGCTGGCCGTCGCCCTGCTGGCGGCTCTCGGCCTCGGCCACCTGAGCCCCATCGCCCTGCTGGCCAGCACGGCGGGCCTGCTGCTGGCCTGGCGCACCCCCTCCCTGCCCCAGCCCTGGCGCGCCGTCGCCCTGGGCGCTGTGCTGCTGTGGGCGGTGGCGCTGATGCTGCACCTCATCCCCGGTTTCACCAACCTGAAGGTGCTGGATCAGGTGCAGGCCGGCCCCGCCAGCGTGCCGTTCAACATGTATCTCAACCTGGACAAGCCGCTGGTCTTCTTCGGCCTGCTGCTGGCCTGGCCCGCCCTGCTGGGCCCGGGCGGCGCCATTCAGTGGCGCAGATTGGCACTGCTGCTGGTGCCGCTGGCGGCCCTGCTGATCGTCGCCTGGCAGCTGGGAGCCCTCAAGCCCGAGGTGGGCCTACCCGGCTGGTGGTGGCTGTTTGCCCTCAACAACCTGCTGTTCACCTGCGTGGCGGAAGAGGCGCTGTTTCGCGGCTTCCTGCAGCAGGGGATCGCCGCACACCGCCGGCGCTGGCTTGGGGTGCTGGTGGCCAGCCTGCTGTTCGGCGCCGCCCACCTGGCCGGCGGCCCGCTGCTGGTGCTGTTCGCCGCGCTGGCAGGCGCCTGCTATGGCCTGGCGTTCCTGCTGAGCGGGCGCCTCGGCGTCGCCATCGCGATCCACTTTCTGTTCAACTTCGCCCACCTGGCCCTCTTTACCTACCCGCTGGCCAGCCGCTGATCCCGGGCGCCCCCTGCGGGGCGCCTGCAACCTCCGCTCCCCCCCTTGGTGTACGCCAATCCTCCCTTTGCCATCCGCCTGCACAGATGCACCTTTCATTTGCACTATTTAGCTAAGCGAGAGTGGCGATTAATTGACCCAAGCCAAGATAGCGCGCTTGCTGCCCCCTAGAATGGGCCGGTAACAATCACAAAAAATAAAAACAAATCTATCAGTTACTTGGCTCAATCAGGATGCACTCATGACCACAACCCAACGGGAGGGGGAGATACGTTTCCCCGACCACCTGTCACTGATCTCGACGACCGACCCCGCCAGCCACATCACCTACGCCAACCAGCACTTCTGTGACGTGGCCGGTTATCACCCCGCCGAAATGGAGGGGGTGCCCCACAATCTGGTACGCCACCCCGACATGCCCAAGGCCGCCTTTGCCGACATGTGGCAGCGACTGCGCCAGGGCAAAAGCTGGATGGGGCTGGTGAAAAACCGCGCCAAGAGCGGCAAGTTCTACTGGGTCAACGCCTATGTCACCCCCATCCTCAACGAACAGCGACAGATCATCGAGTACCAGTCGGTGCGCACCCGCCCCAGCGAACACGACATCGCCTGGGCGGAGCAGCTCTACGCCCGCATCCGGGCCGGCAAGGCGCTACCCTGGCTGAGCCGGCTCGCCCTCGAACCCGGTCTGCTCACCTTGCTGCTGTCGGGCGGCGCCCTGCTCACCCTGCTGGCGGCCATCATCAGCGGCAATCCGTTATGGGGGGCGCCAGGCGCACTGGCCCTGCTGGCCCAGATGCTGCACGGCTGGCGCCTGCAGCAGCGGCTCAACCGGCTGGCTCATACAGCTGGCGAGGAGATGGGCACCCCGCTTTGCCAGGTGCTCTACACCAGGCGGCGGGACACCCTGGCAGCCCTGGAGCTGGCGCTTCGCATGAAGCGGGCCGAGCTCAAGGCGGTGGTGGGGCGCAGCGCCGACACCAACCAGCAGATCCTGCAGGCCGCCGAGGATGACAGAGGCAATATCCAGACCATCGATATCCACCTGCAACAACAGCGGGCCCAGAGCGAGCAGCTGGCCGCCGCCATCACCGAGCTCAGCCACTCCATTCGCGACGTGGCGAGCAACGCCCATCAGGCCAGCGAACTGGTGGGCGAGGTGCAGCAGGTCTCCGCCGAGGGGTTGCGGGCGCTGGCCACCACCCAGTCCTCGGTCGATCAGCTCCATCACGAGCTCGACGCCAACCACGCCGTGCTGGCCCGGCTGACCGGCGACAGCCAGAAGATCAGCGGGATCCTGGAGGTGATCAGCCAGATCGCCGATCAGACCAACCTGCTCTCCCTCAACGCGGCCATCGAGGCGGCGCGGGCCGGCGAGCAGGGGCGCGGTTTTGCGGTGGTGGCCGACGAGATCCGGGCGCTGGCCCAGAAGACCCGAAGCTCCACCGGCGAGATCAACGAGATGATCCAGGCGCTGCAGCAGACGACCCGTCAGCTGGCCGACGGCATGAGCCAGGGCGCCCAGACCTCGGACCGCTGCCAGCAGCACGTGGGGACCACCGCCGAGGTGCTCAACCAGATCAACCGCATGCTGGCCCGGGTCACCCATACCAGCGACGAGATTGCCCAGGCCGTCAGCCAGCAGGCAGATGTCACCAGCACCCTGGACAAGGGCATCCACCAGATCCACCAGCTGGCCAGCCACACCGCCGACAACAGCCGCCAGGCCCTCGACGGCATCACCCTGCTGGTGGAGCGGCTGCATGCCCTCTCCCGCCTGATCAACCAGTTCCAGCACTGACCGCCTTGCAGGGGCGTGCCGCCCGGCACGCCCGCTTCACCTCGTTCGTCTGACCTCACCCCGTCCCTGTGGCCGTTGCCAACCCCATGGGTTAACACCTCCCCATATGGGGCCTTTCATTTATTTGTAACAAAAATGTAAATGAAATGACCTCTGTGCCCGCCATAACAGTCACTTTCCAGCGTGCCTCCACCAAAAGGACTTCATGATGCACAAACCCCTCAGTTATGCCGCCCTGCTGCTGGCCAGCCAGTTTCCGCTGCAGGCGCTGGCCGACACCGATGTCTATCTCACCAACAACAGCCCGGATCCAGTCCAGCTGGAGATCCGCCAGAGCGGCTCCGGCCAGCTGCAGGCCGGCAGCCAGTGGCTTCAGCACAGAACCGAGCTGGGCCCCTGGGAGAGCGCCATGGTGCTCAGCTTCAATCGCTACGAGGGGGTGAAGGCGGGCAAGAGCTATCTGTTCGAAACCCGGGTCACCACTCCCGGCGGTGACACCTATCGCCTCAACCAGAAGATGGAGGGCACCTGGTGGAACAGCACTCTGCAACACGGCGGCGAGACGCCGGCAGACAACTCCGGCTGGCAGAGCGATCGCGCCATCCATCGCCTGAGCGGGCCGCAGGAGCTGGCCTTTGCCGCCAAGTTCACCGGCCGCTACGACGATCTGCACTACATGCTGACTCCGCCCAGGCAGGTGGAGCAGCCCGAAGCTGACGAAGCTAGGTTGAAAGTCGCCAGCTACAACGTCTGGGCGCTGCCGGTGATCGCCTCCAGCATCGGCGAGCGGCTGGCGCTGCTGCCCGAGTACCTCAAGGGCTATGACGCCCTGCTGTTGCAGGAGGTGTTCGATGGCCGGCGCGAGGGCTTCCTGCAGGCACTGGCCAAGGAGTACCCGTACCAGACCAGGGTGCTCGACAAGCCGGGGGTCAACATCCACGACGGCGGCGTGGTGATCGTCAGCCGCTACCCAATCGTGCGGGAGGCCCAGCTGGTCTATCCCCAGTGCACCGGCACCGACTGCTTCGCCGACAAGGGGGTGATGTATGCGGAGGTGATCAAGGGGGGCAAGGCCTGGCACCTGTTCGCCACCCACACCGCCAGCTTCGACACCGACGAGGCGCGCCGGCTGCGCCAGATCCAGTTCGGCCAGATCCGCACCCTGGCCGCCAGCCTGAAGATCCCCGCCAGCGACACCGTCATCTACGGCGGCGACTTCAACGTCAACAAGCGCAAGTTTGCCGACGACTACGCCGGCATGCTGGCCAACCTCAACGCCGACGAGCCGGGTTATGGCGGCTACACCGAGGCCACCTTCGATCCCAGGATCAACCCCTATGCCGGTGGCCCGCTCTCCGGTGGCGCCAACGTGGAGTACCTGGACTATCTGGTGGTGAGCCGGGAATACGGCGCCGTGCGCCACAACCTCAACAGCGTCTGGATCCCGCGCAGCAGCGATGGCAGCCTCTGGCCCGCCAGCAACCTCTCCGATCACTTCCCGGTCAAGGGAGAGATCAGCCGATGAAGCGCCGCTACGGCTTGCTGGCACTGGCGGTGCTGGCCTTGTTGCTGCTCAACCTGAGCTGGCAGGAGGCGCCAACGCCGCCGGCACACACCGGCCAGCTCGCTCAGCCAGCCACCGCAGAGGCGCCACAGACACAGCCACCACTGGCCCCCGCTAGCGGCCCGGTTGCCGCCACCGCCGTGCCAGCCGGCCCAGCACCTGCGCCTGCCAGCTGGCGCGAGCTGCCGGACGAGATGAACCGGCAGCTCGCCAGCGAGGTGAGCGACAGCGAGCAGCCGCTGGCCGAGCGGCTCGCCAATCTGGAGGCGATAGAGGCCCAATGGCTGAGCGAGGGGGAGAGCCTGTTTCGGCTACAGGGGCGCTACGCCCTGGCACTCGAGCAGTTGGCGCAGGAGCACGAGCAACTGCCGCTGGCCGAGCGACTGGCCGCCCTCACCCGCTTGCAGGATGAGTGGGCAGCGGATCATCCGGATCTGGCGGCTGAGCTGTTCAACCCGGCAGCCCGCTTGCAGCAGGCGCGCCAGCTGTGGGGGGACGAGGAGCTGGCGACCCTGGCCCGCCATTTCCTGCCGGCCGCACAGGCCGAAGCGACCGTGCAGTTTGCCGCCAGCCGACAGCAGCAGCTGGCGCAGCGCAGCCACTACCAGCAGCAGCTGACCGAGCTGGAGCAGCAGTTGGCGGCCAGCCGGGGCAACATGGACGAGGCAAGCTGGCAGCAGCACAGGGAGGCGGTACTCGGCCAGTTTCGGCGTGACTTCTTCGCCCAGACGCCGGAGCAGCCCTGAGCGGGCAACGACTAGGGGCATCTGATCTCCACAAGAAAAAGGGCCCGTCAGGGCCCTTCGCATTTTCCCGCCATCAGGCCAGCGGGTAGCTGGCCGCCAGCCCGTTCTCGCAATGCCAGTTGGCCCACAGCTTGTTGTCGGTGCCCATCAGCAGGGTGGCGAAATTGCGGGTACGCAGGTAGACGGGGGCGCCGAACGGCTTGATAAGCTCGGCGCGGATCAGCCGGTTCTCGTCGAGGTATTCGGCATCGTCGTTGGTCATGGCGAGGATCCCCATCCACTGGAACTGGGTGGGACAGGGGTGGACGATACCGGAGGAGACCAGCTGGTGCACGTTGAGCACCCCGTCCCGCTTGTCCTGGATCACCCCGAGGCAGCCCACGTGCACGTCGCCGGAGAGGATCAGGGTCTTGCAGCCAGCATCCTTCTGGCGCCGGATCCTGGCATTGTCCAGCAGCCGCATGATGAGCCGGGCCCGCTCCCCCTGATGATCCTTGGCCCGCCAGTGATCCTTGAGATCGTCGGTCAGCTCCTCCTCCCAGGGGGTGGCATCCAGCGCCGCCTCGGTGAAGGAGAAGTCGCGATAGACCACGGGCACCCCCGCCAGCACCAGCAGATGGCCCGCGTCGCAGGCGGCCAGCGCGTCGTTGATCTGATCCCACTGGGACGGGCTCATCACCTGGGCGCGGGTCCGATTGGCCCGGTTGTCCAGCGCCAGGATCTGGTAGCCCCGAAAACTCAGCCGCCAGGAGTGGTGGCCCAGCTTGACCGGATCCAGCAGGGAGACGTTGGCAACGGAGCGCAGCTGGAACAGCCGGAAATAGCGGGACGCGGCGGCATAGATGACCCGGTAGACATCGCAGCCCTGCAGATTGTCTGGCGACTCGGGATAGCTGCCCCAGCCGTCGAAGATGTCGTGGTCATCCCACATCATGGCGCTCGGGATCCGGGCCAGCAGGCGCGCCACCTCGGGCCGCCCCCACTGCTTGCAGTAGAGATCGCAGTAGAAGCGATCGAGCTGCTCCTCCATGGTGCGAGTGGCCTTGCGTTTGACCTTCTCCGCCATGTCCAGCTCGTTCCAGGCCTTGAGGCTGGGCACCGTGGTCCAGAGGGAGTCGGCATAGACCTGATCGCCCCCCATCAGCAGCAGCGAGAAGGGGTGCGTGGCGTGCTCGGCGGCCAGCTTGTCCCACATCACATAGGGCTGCGGGGTAGAGGTGAGCAGCTTGAAGTCGGAAAAACCATTGCAGGAGGCGTACCCGATGCGTACCCGCTCCGCCGACCCAGGCAGATGAAACTGCCAGCGATCCTCACCGGCCAGATCCCGGGCGGGCTCCCCGTCCAGCAGGATCTGGTACTCCACACTCGAACCCGCCTCGGCCGGAGTCGCCGTCCAGCTGACCCGCCAGAAGCCGCCCCTGGGGGTATCCGCCTGCTTGCCGGCGGCCAGCAGGCTGCCGTTGATCCTGACCCCGGCGCCCTTGCAGTCAGGCCCCGCCAAAAAACAGATGCTGTATTGCGTCTCCGCTTCGAGCCCCAGCAGGGGCCCCATCACCAGACTCGCCATTGCCTATCCCTCCGTGGTTGAACCCATGGAGCATAGTGAAACGGGCGTCCTTTGGTACTGCCCAAGCGGGCAGTCCATCTTGGGTCAGGCTTGCCCTAGCCCTTGCTCTTGAACTGTTTGACGCTGCGTTTGGCCTGGGTGCGACGATTGGCCTGCTTGTCACGGGGGGCGCGCTTGCCCTCCCCGCTGGCTGGCTGATCGGTGACCGGGAAACCGGCGAGCTCGGCCAGCGGCAGCTCGCGGCCGGTGAGGGTGCGGATCGCCGCCAGGGTGTCGGCTTCGCCATGGCAGGTGAGCGAGATGGCGAGCCCGCTGCGTCCGGCCCGGGCGGTACGGCCGATGCGGTGCACGTAGACGGGGGCGCTGGCGGGCAGATCCAGGTTGATCACCAGCGGCAGCGCCTCCACGTGAATGCCGCGCGCCATCAGATCGGTGGCCACCAGCACTCGCACCTTGCCCGCCTTGAAGTCACCGAGCGCCTGCTCGCGCACCGCCTGTTCCTTCTCGCCGTGCAGGGCCGCCACCGTGATGCCCGCCTTGGCCAGCTTGCGGGCCACCCCGTCTGCGTCGTCCCGTGCGCTGATGAAGACCAGCACCTGCGGCCACTCGTGGGCCTTGAGCAGGCTGATGAGCGCCGGCACCTTGCTGCTCTTGTTGACCAGATAGAGGCGCTCCTCGATGTCGTCGGCCACGCTGTTGCGAGGATCCGCCTCCACCCGCACCGGCTCGGTCAGCAGACCGGTCGCCAGCGCATCCAGCTCGGCCGGCAAGGTGGCCGAGAACAGCAGGGTCTGACGCTCGACCGGCATGGCATTCAGCAGCCACTGGATGTCGGGCCAGAAGCCCATCTCCAGCAGCCGGTCCGCCTCGTCCAGCACCAGATGGCGCAGCTGGCTCAGTCCCAGCAGTTGCTGGGCCAGCAGGTCCCGCAGTCGCCCCGGGGTCGCCACCAGCAGTTGCGGCCCCAGCGCCAGTTCGGCCTGTTGCAGCGCCTGCGCCACCCCGCCGCACAGGGTCACCAGTCGCAGACCCAGCCCGGCGGCCGGCCCCTGCAGCGCCTCGCTCACCTGCACCGCCAGCTCGCGGGTCGGTACCAGCACCAGCCCCTGCACCCGATCGCTGGCCGGATCGAGGCGCTGCAGCAGCGGCAGCCCGAACGCCAGGGTCTTGCCGCTGCCGGTGCGGGCCAGCGCCAGCAGATCCCGACCCGCCAGCGCGGCGGGAATGGCCAGTTGCTGCACCCGGGTCGGGCACTTGAGGTCGGCGGGCAGGGTCGCCAGCAGGGCGGGGGCGAGGGCAAGTTCATCAAAAGTCATGGGGCTACGCAGCTATCGACAGAATAGGGAGGTGGGGGCGAAGTCTAGTGAGCGGCCGACCATAAGTAAAATCCCATCCATCGCGGCCACGGGCCCACTCCCGGCCCGCCATGCGCAAAGCGGGCCTGACTACACTTCAGGAACCTCCCCCGGGGACGTGACCAGACCATGACCAGACATCCCTCTCTGCTGCTGTTGTTGCTGCTGTGCCTGACGGGGCTAACCAGCCTCAGCCTCTCCCGCGCCGACACGGCGGCCGCCCCCGCCGCCAAGCCGGTACGCATCCTCAACGCCCACCTCGGCGAGCTGCCGGGGCTCATCAACGCCGACAAGACCGGCCCCTTCGTCGATCTGGTGCGCGCCATCGATGATCTCTACCCCGAGGTGAGCATCCGGATCACCATCTACCCCCTCGCCCGGGCCATGGCCGGGGTGATCGCCGGCACCGCCGATTTCAGCCTGCCCGCCATCCGCAATCTGCAGGATGCCGACCTGCTGCCCTATCGCTTCAGCACTCGCAGCTTCGGCAAGGTCACCCACGTGCTCTACAGCAATACCGACCACCTCATCACCCCCGACATGGCCTACGGCATAGTACCCACCAAACGGGATCTGCTGATCGAGGCGACCCCCGGCTTTCTGCCCATTCCGCTGCAACGGTCGATGAGCATAGAGCAGTCCCTGCGCAAGCTCTCGCGCGGGCGCATCGACGCCTTCATCTGGGCCCAGGAGGAGGCCGACCTGATGCTGCGCCAGCTCAAACTGACCAACATTCACCGGGAACACCTGGGGGATTTCGAGGATGTCTTCATCATCGCCAAGGGGCCTACCGGCGACGAGGTGGATCGCTTCCTCGGCGAGGCGATCGAGAGGCTCGCCGCCTCCGGCAAGCTGGCAGAGATCTACTCAAGGCTGCACCGCCCCTATGTCGAGTGGCAACCCCACCCGGAGCCACTACCCGCCAAAGACGCGACCAAAGCCCCCTGACTGTTCCATAAAAAAATCCCGCCGGGGCCATGCCCCGGCGGGATTGTTGTCAGTCTGCCTGTTTACAGTACGGCCAGGGCGGTGGCGTAGTTCGGCTCGTCGGCGACTTCGGCCACCAGCTCGCTGTGCAGCACCTTGTTCTCTTCATCCAACACCACGATGGCACGGGCAGCCAGACCCACCAGCGGGCCGGAGGAGAAGGCCACGCCGTAGTCTTGCAGGAAGGCGGCACCACGCAGGGTGGAGAGGGTCACTACCTTGTCCAGCCCTTCGGCGCCGCAGAAGCGGGACTGGGCGAACGGCAGGTCGGCGGAGATGCACAGCACCACGGCGTTGTTCAGCGCGCTGGCCTGCTCGTTGAACTTGCGCACGGAAGTGGCGCAGGTCGGGGTATCGACGCTCGGGAAGATGTTCAGGATCTTGCGCTGGCCGGCGAAGCTCACCAGGGTCAGATCGGAGAGATCCTTGGCCACCAGGGAGAACGGCTTGGCCTGCTCGCCGGCAACCGGGAAGTGACCGGCGACGGAGACGGGGTTGCCTTGCAGGGTAACGGAATTGCTCATGTTATGTCCTTGATTATCGAGGGAGGATCAGGCCCTCCAGTATAGGCCCGCCGGGCGGGGACAAACACCCGCCAACCACAGGGATATCACCTCTACCAGCAGCCTGTTGCCAGGAGCGGGAGAAAGGGGCTTGACCTTGGACTTAACACCAAGGTTTACACTCGGCTCAGTTATCGAAGATCTCGCACCGGCGGGATCCATCCAAGAGGAACTCATCATGAGCAAATCCTGCTGCAGCCATCAACACGCCGCCGCCCCCATCAAGGCCGTCAGCAAGACCGCGGCCCCCCAGGCCGAGCACCAGCACGACAGCCACTGCTGCGATCAGGCCGCACCGGTCAGCTGCTGCGCGAGTCAGGCCCCCCATGATCATCAGGATCATGCCGCCAGCGACGCTCCCGAGGGGGAAGAGCCCCCCAGAGGGGGTTGTTGCGCCACTCCGCCGCCCGCCCATGCCCATGACGGGGAGCACGACCACCATGAGCATGCCGTCGCGGCAGAACTTCCGCTGGACGCCCCCGAGCAGAACAGCCGCCGCCACAGCTGGCAGGTGCTGGGGATGGACTGCCCCAGCTGTGCCCGCAAGATAGAGACCGCCGTCAGCCGGGTGAGCGGCGTGCAACAGGCCCGCGTGCTGTTTGCCACCGAGAAGCTGGTGGTGGATCTGGCCCCCGGCCTCTCCCCCGATCCCGTCACCGCCGCCGTGCTGGCCGCCGGCTTCCAGCTCAAGGGCGAGCGCAGCGGCAAGCAGGAGCCCGGCCGCGAACGCGGCCCGCTGCAGACCCTGCTCGCCAAGTATTGGCAGCCGCTGTCGCTGGCCGGCCTGATGCTGGTGGCGGCCCTGCTGCCGAGCCAGATCGGTCAGCCGCTGTTTACCCTGGCCACCCTCTGGGGGCTGTGGCCCATCTCCCGCAAGGCGTGGGCGCTGACCAAGAGCGGCTCCCCCTTCGCCATCGAGACCCTGATGACGGTCGCCGCCGTGGGGGCCCTGTTCCTCGGCGAAACCGCCGAAGCGGCCATGGTGCTGCTGCTGTTCATGCTGGGCGAACATCTGGAGGCCTACGCCGCCGGCCGCGCCCGCGCCGGGGTCACCGCCCTGATGGCGCTGGTGCCCGACAAGGCGCTGCGCATCCGTACCACTGCCGAGGGCGAGGTGCGGGAAGAGGTCGCTGCCGACCAGCTGCGTCCCGGTGACATCATCGAAATCGCCCCGGGCGCCCGTCTGGCCGCCGATGCCCGCCTGCTCGACGCCCTTGGCGCCTTTGACGAGAGCGCCCTGACCGGCGAATCCATCCCGGTAGAGCGCCGTCAAGGTGACAAGGTCCCCGCCGGCAGTCTGGCGGCGGATCGGGTGCTGCGCCTCGAGGTGGTGTCCGAGCCCGGCAACAACGCCATCGACCGCATCCTGCATCTCATCGAGGAGGCCGAGACCCAGCGCGCCCCCATCGAGCGCTTCATCGACCGCTTCAGCCGCTGGTATACCCCGGCCATGATGCTGGTCGCCCTGCTGGTGGTGCTGGTACCGCCGCTCGCCTTCGGCCAGAGCTGGGACGAATGGGTCTATCGCGGGCTGGCGCTGCTGCTGATCGGTTGCCCCTGCGCCCTGGTCATCTCCACCCCGGCGGCGGTCACCTCGGCGCTGGCGGCAGCCACCCGGCAGGGGGCCCTCATCAAGGGGGGCGCCGCGCTGGAGCGGTTGGCCCACATCGATACCGTGGCCTTCGACAAGACCGGCACCCTGACCCTGGGCAAGCCGCAGCTGACCGAACTGGTGAGCCTCAATGGCCAGCCTGAGGCCGAACTGCTGGCGCTGGCGGCGGCCATCGAGCAGGGCTCCCACCACCCGCTGGCTCGCGCCGTGGTGACGGCGGCCAGCGAACGGGGCCTCAGCCTCGCCGCGGCCCAGGAGCTGCGCGCCCTGCCCGGCATGGGCGTGGAAGGTCGCATCGACGGCACCCTCTGGCAGCTGCTGGCGCCGAGCCGGGTCGCCACCCTGGATGCCGCGATGCAGGTCCGGGTCGCCACCCTGGAGCAGCAAGGCAAGACAGTGGTGGTGCTCGGTCAGCCTGACGCCGCCCCGGCCGCCCTGCTGGCCCTGCGCGACCAGATCCGGCCGGAAGCGGCTGCGGCGCTGCAAGAGCTCAACCAGCTCGGCCTGCAGAGCATCATGCTGACCGGCGACAACCCCCGCGCCGCCGAGGCCATCGCCGGTGAGCTCGGCATGGGCTGGCGCGCCGGCCTGCTACCGGAGGGCAAGGTCGATGAAATCGCCAAGCTCGGCCTCAGCCAGAAAGTCGCGATGATCGGCGATGGCATCAACGACGCGCCGGCCATGAAGCGGGCCAGCATCGGCATCGCCATGGGAGGCGGTACCGACGTGGCGCTGGAGACCGCCGATGCGGCGCTGACCCACAACCAGCTCGGCGGGGTCGCCGCCATGATCCGGCTCTCACGTGCGGCACTGGCCAACATCCACCAGAACATAGCGCTGGCGCTGGGGCTCAAGGCCATCTTCCTGGTCACCAGCCTGCTCGGCATCACCGGCCTGTGGATTGCGGTGCTGGCCGACACCGGCGCCACCGCCCTGGTCACCGCCAACGCCCTGCGCCTGCTGCGCAAGCGCTAAGCCGGCCTAACCAACAGCCGCCCCAGAGGGGCGGCTTTTTTATGGCTCTGTCCCAGTTATGTGTTGAAAGGCTAACCTTGAAGTAGGTCATCACCTTGAGGGCCGCCATCATGGATACCCAAGCCTTTCAACATCTACTGTCCCTCTTCCCATTGCTCACTTTGCGTCAGCGTCGTCTCGCGCAACAGGAACTCACCACCCCTCATCCCATCACCTCGTTGGCCACTCAACTGCCCGCATGCCAATGCTGCCCTCACTGCCAGGCCGCGGCCACACTGCTGGCACCCTGGGGCTGGTCTCGAGGGCTGCGCCGTTATCGCTGCAAGCAGTGTTTGCGCACCAGTTCCGTTCTCACTAACACGCCTCTCGCCCGACTTCACAAGCCACAATGCTGGGAAGACTATGCACAAGCCCTCATCGACGGTCTGACCGTCCGGCAGGCGGCGCTCCGCTGTGGGGTCGGTAAAAACACCGCCTTTTTGTGGCGTCACCGCTTCCTGAAGGCCATGGCTAGCCACCAGGCGGTACGGGAAGAGGGTATTGTCGAGGTCGATGAGACCTTCTTCCTGGAGTCGTTCAAAGGACAGCGCGGATTGTCCCGCCCGGCCCGCCATCGTGGCGGTAAAGGCCGTACCCGAGGCACAGGACCGGATTACATCCCGGTGATAGTGGTGCAAGACCGGGCAGGCCACCTGGCTGACTTCCAGTTGGAACAGTTGAATGCCAGGGCGGTGAAGGCAGTGCTTCAGCCGCTTATCGCCCCGGATGCCGTCCTGTGCAGCGATGGTGCCGGGGTGTATGCGAGTTTCAGCGAGAGACTGGGGATAACACACCAAGTGGTGCGCAATCGAGCGGGAGAGCGGGTGGTGGGTGCATATCACATCCAACATGTGAACGGGTACCACAGGCGATTGAAGGAGTGGATGGAACGGTTCCATGGGGTCGCGACCCACTATCTGAGGAATTATCTGGGTTGGCGAAGGATGTTGGAGCGCTATGGGCGGGAAGTGAATATCTCACGTTGCTTGCATGAGGCGCTGGGGCGCCCCATGCAACACGTAATTGGGACATAGCCTTTTTTATTGCCTCGCCCACAGCAAAGAAAAAGCGCGGCTGCCGGTCGGCAGTCGCGCTTTGCTTACTCTCTCGGAGTTATCCCACCCTTGGCGAGGTGGAATTCAACCCTGGGGTGCCGAGCCAGCCCCGGGCTCGATGGGAATAACTACTTGGCGCTGCACTCCTGGATCACAGCAGTACCGGCCTTGGTGCCGGCCGGGTCAACCTTCACCAGCACGCTCCACAACCCCTGCGGCAAGGTGATGCTGTTGTTGGCACTGCCCGGCTGGGAGAAGCCGATGGCATAACCCGTCTCCGCCGTCACCGCGCCGCCGCCGTTGAGCAGGTACTCCTTGCTCCAGTCCTCGTTGGCCACCTTGAACTCGGTGCTGCCGGTGTAGTTGAAGGCCGCCTGATAGATGGCAAGATCGCCATCCATCCCCTTGTAGCTCAACTGGTACTGAGGCTGAGCGGCCCAGCCGGAGAGCTCACCCTTGACGAACAGGTTGTAGCCGAGCGGATTGCCCGCCACCGTGTCCAGCACCTTGCAGCTCTGCACCGGCTCGGTGAAGCTGACGCTCAGGGTGGGCTTGTCCTTGTTCATGGCGGTGAACACGAACTTGTAGCTGCCCGCCTTGGCCAGATCGAGCCCGATGTTGCCGGTATCGCCGCCCTTGCAAAGGGTCAACGGAGTGCCGACCACCAGCTTGTCACCCGCATTGCAGCTGCCGTAGTTGAGGGGACCCCAGCTGGCATCCGCGATCTTGACGTTGGTGGTGCCCAGCTTGTCGCTGCTCACCTCGGTGGTGAACTCGTACATGAAGTTGCTGCTGAAGGTCATCTGGTTGGTGTTGCCCCACTCATTGAGGAACCCCTTCAGATAGACGGCGGTGTCACCAAACGGCGGTACCGTGCTCAGATCCGTCTTCTTGCCAATCGGCAGGCCAGTGCCCTGGGCACCGCTCTGCGGCTTGACGAACACCGCCGCCGACCAGGCACCCAGGGTCAGGGTACCGCCATTGACGGCCGCATCACGGGCGATGCTCTCGCCGCCGTGGTGGGCCGGGCTCAGCTGCAGGCTGGTCAGATCGATGGGCTGATCGTTGCCGTCACGGAAGTCGCTGATGCTCTGGGGAGCATTGGTGGCGTTGATCATCACCACCAGACCGTCGATGGCCGGATCCAGATCCGCCCCCGCATTGATGCCGTCATCCACCGTCATCACGATGAGGCCGGGCTCCTGATCCGGGCCGGTATTGCGGAAGTCGACCCGCTTGATCACCTCGGCGCCGCTGCCCAGACGCAGCAGACGGGAGGATTGACGCAGTTCGGCCAGCTCCTGATAGAAGCCCACCATGGTCGCCATGTCGGCACCGCTCGGTTTGACGTGCTTGCCGAGTACTTTCTCGATCAGCGGATAGTTGTCGCCATCCTTGTCCTTGCGCGGCAGCCCCTTGTCGAAATTATTGTCATTTAAGCCGTAGTCGACCCGGTTGTACCAATCACCCGAGTCGTAGCTGTCCCGCTCCATGGACTTGGAGCGCAGCAGCTCGACACCGGCGTGGGTGAAGGGAATGCCCTGCCCCAGCATGGCGGTGGCGAGAGATACCCCCTGCATCCGCACCAGATCGGCCCCTTGCGGCGCCTTGTAGATCAGGTTGTCGAACAGGGTCTGGTTGTCGTGCTTGTCGACGTAGTTCTGGATTTCGGTCGGATCCTGGGCGTAGCCCGCCGGTTGACCGTTGTAGTCGATGTCGGAGCCCTTCTTCGGCATCCCGTCCTTGTCGGTCAGGATGAAGTCCTTGAGGTTGCCGGCCATGCCGAGGCGCACCAGATCGGCCTGATGCAGGGCGGTAGCGCGATCGACGCCGTCCATCTCGTTGGCATCCACCAGAGCGCCGTTGCCAAAGCCCTGGGTCTTGCGAATGGTGTCGCCGCCGTCGAATGGACTGCCGCCACGCACCGCATCCCGCAGCCGGTCAGAGAAGGAGCCGATGCCGGTGCCGGCCAGGTGTTTCTGGGTCGCCTGCACGAAGCGCTTGTCATCCTGCACCTCGCCGAAGTTCCAGCCCTCGCCGTAGAAGTACATCTCGGGGTTGACCTGCTTCACCGCGGCCAGCGCCTGCACCATCTGATCTTTCGGGTGGTGGCCCATCAGGTCGAAGCGGAAGGCGTCGATCTTGTAGTCGCGCGCCCAGGTGACCAGAGAGTCATCCATCAGCTTGGCGAACATGGCGTGTTCCGGCGCCGTGTTGGAGCAGCAGGTGGAGTTCTCCACCGAGCCGGTCTCCGGATTGAGGCGCTGATAGTACCAGGGCACTATCTTGTCGAGCACCGACTTGGGCCCCAGGCCCGCCTCGTTGGTGTGGTTGTAGACCACATCCATCACCACGTTCATGCCGATGTTCTGCTTGATGGCCTTGACCATTTCGCGGAACTCCAGGATGCGCTGACTGCCCTCGGCGTTGGTGGCGTAAGAGCCTTCCGGGGTGGTGTAGTGGTAGGGGTCATAACCCCAGTTGAAGGAGTCGACACCGCGCAGATAGCCGTAAAGCTCCTGCACCTGCGGGTTCTCCTTGCTGTCGCTCCCTTGCAGGTCGCCGAGCACGGCCTCGATGGTCTGGCCGCTGCTGCAGTAGCCGGCGAACTTGGAGTTCTGCACCTCGGGATTGACCTGGCACAACTTGCCGAAGTCGTCGCTGATGTTGGCGACCTTGGCCGGATCCTCGTTGACGGTGGCGATGTCGAACACCGGCAGCAGGTGCAGGTGGCTGACGCCGCTCTTGGCCAGCGCCTGCAGGTGCTTGACCGGCGCCGTGTCGGTGTCGGTCAGGCCGAGGAACTTGCCGCGGTGCTCGGCCGGGGTGGAGTCGTCGTTGCCGGTCAGATCGCGGACATGGGCCTCATAGATGGTGATGTCGGCGGGGTTCTGCTGGCTGTGGGGTGCCTTGAGGCTGTCCCACCCTTCCGGCTTGAGGGCCGGATCGTTGAGATCCACCACCTGGCTGAACTCGGAGTTCATCGCCAGGCTCAGGGAGTAGGGGTCGGTCACCTGATAGGATTCCAGCTTGCGGCTGACCGGGTGATAGACCTGGATGTCGTAGCGGTAGAACTTGCCCACCAGCTCGCTGCCACCCTGCACGCTCCAGCTGCCGCTGGCCTCGTCCAGGGTCATGGTGCGCTCGCCGAGCGGCTTGTGCTGGCCATCGAACAGCGCCAGCTTGACCGACTTGGCAGTCGGCGCCCACAGCCGGAAGGTGACATTGCCCCCCTCGACCACGGCGCCATAAGTCAGCTTGGTGGCCGCTTCACTGTAGAGGGCATCGAGGGCGCCGGCGCTCTGCACCAGGGTCGCCCCCTGCAGAATGCCGTCGGCGTCGGTGCCGATGGCCACCAGCTCACCCTTGAGCAGCGGCTTGAGGTCCTTGCCAGCCGGCAGGGCGAAGGCGGCAGCATCCTTGAGGTGCGGATACTTGGCCTGCTGCTCGGCGGTCAGGCTGGTCGGAGCAAGGGTGATGTAGGGGAAGTCGAACACCCCTTCGGCATTGGCCTTGATGGTGCCGGACTCGGTGTAATAGAGGCGCACATGGGGCTTGTCCTTGCCCCCTTGCCAGATCAGGGTGTTGCCATCGATCAGGTGGGCACTGGCGCCCGCCACGCCGAAGGCAGCGGTGAAGGCCTCGGCGCGGCTGCCGAAGATCTCGTTCTTGCCGGCGACGATGGCCACGGTGCGATCCGGGTGATCGCTGAAGACCACCTTCATATCGCTGCCGGTCAGGTTGGCCAGATCGCCGTTGCGGGCGATGAAGTTGATGCAGCCCTCCAGCTTGCTAAGGGGCACCACCCAGCTCGGGCCGAAGCCGTCGGCCGCGACCGGGGTGTTGACCTTGTCGTCCCAGCCTGCGTTGAGGCCGCTCTCGGCGGTGGCGCTGCAGGCGTCGTTGTTCCACAGGTGCAGGCTGTAGTTGGCGAAGGGGCCAGTGACCCCGCGGGCCGCACTGGTCTGGGTATCCACCAGGGCGATCACCGCCTGATCGGGCCCGGCAACCAGTTGCTCGGCAGGGGGTTGCACATTGGGCAGACGGGCGACGGGGCCGTCCGTAGGTTCAGGGGTGGAGGGGGAGGAGCTGTTGTCATTGCAGCCGGACAAAAGCGCGAGCAGTGAGGCTGTTACCAGCGCCACTTTGGTCTTTTTCATATCCATTTTTTTATAATTCCCGCTGTAGTTAGTCTCGATATCCGAGTACCCGGTCATTGCCGAGCGGTGCCATATTAATCAGCAGAAATCGTTTCAAATGTGAGCAGGGGGGCAAAAAAGTTAACCGCTTTCAACAAGATAACGTTTTCATAACGAAAATCGGATCGGGCTCACAGACCTGCCGCCCGATTCGGCACATACCTGCGGGCAGAGCCATGATGTCTGGAAAAATTGATTTCCGATCAAATGGATAAGTGGATACGGCAAAAGAGAGGGAGCCACGACAGATGAAGCGGATTGAGGAGCAGGCCAGGCGGCTGGACCTGGAGTATCAAGAGATTGCCCAGCTGTTTGACCAATTTTGTCAGCAGGCGGGGACGCTCGCCGAGCAGTACCACTTCTTCAACTGGCCGGATTATGAGGATACCCCACCCCTCGCCCGGGCCTTCACCCTGCTGGGGGAGCCACGGGAGCTGCGGCTGCGCTGCCAGCCGGGGGAGCGCGGCAGTTTGAGCGGGCTGATCCAGGTGTGCGGCGAGGAGGGCACCATCCACGCCAGCCTCGGCTTTCGGGCCGATGGCCATCTGCTGCTGGAGTCGGGCCGGCTGCTGGACAACCCGCCCGAGCTGCTGCTCAAACTGCTGCTCGGCGCCATCTGGCAGCACAAACCGGAGGATGTGCAGGGCCAGCCGCACTGAGCCAGAGAAACAGGAAGGGGCCTTGGCCCCTTCCTGCTGTTGCGGGCGGCCAACCGGCCAGGATCAGGCGGCGCTCACCTCGATGGTGACGTGTACCAGCTCCTCGTGGATGGCGAGCCGGGCGCGGATCTCGCTGGCTGAGATCGGCGCCGCCATCAGCAGGGAGAGCACGCAGGCATACTGCTGCTGGCCCACCCGCCAGACGTGCAGATCGCGCACTTCGGCGTCCGGCAACTCGGCGATCACCTCGCGGATCTCCGCCACCAGCGGCGCATCCATCTCGGCATCCAGCAGCACCCGGCCAGAGTCGCGCAGCAGGCCCCAGGCCCACACCGCCACCAGCCCGGCCCCCACTATGCCCATCAGGGGATCCAGCCAGTCGGCCCCCCACAGCATGCCCCCCACCAGCGCCAGAATGGCCAGCACCGAGGTGGCCGCATCCGCCAGCACGTGGATGTAGGCGGCGCGCAGGTTGAGATCCTGATGGCCGTGATGATCGTGTGAGTGATCGTGGTCGTGATGATCATGATGGTGGTCGTGGCCGTGCCCATGGTGATGACCGTGATCATCCTTGAGCAGCCAGGCGCAGGCCAGGTTCACCAGCAGGCCGACGATGGCGATGACGATGGCCTGCTGGTAGTGGATCGGGCTGGGATCCAGCAGCCGGAACACCGACTCGAACAGCATCATGCCGGCCACCCCCACCAGCAAGAGGGCGCTGGTAAAGCCCCCCAGCACCTCGATCTTCCAGGTGCCGAAGCTGAATCTGTGGTCACGAGCGAAGTGGCGGGCGGCGCGGTAGGCCAGCACCGACAGGCCGAGCGCCAGCGCGTGGGAGCTCATGTGCCAGCCGTCGGCCAGCAGCGCCATGGAGTTGTAGAACCAGCCGCCGCCGATCTCCGCCACCATCATGATGACGGTCAGCAGCACGGCCCAGCGGGTCTTCTGTTCGGCCAGCGGATTCCCTTCGTGGACGACGGGTTGGTGGCAGTGGGATGAGGCGAGGGATGACATGGATTTCTCCTGAGGACGACAATGCAATATACTATACCCCAGTATAGTTTTATTGATCGAGAGGATCCTGCATGTCACACACCATTCACGGCAAGAAGAAGCTGCTGGCGCGGGTGCGCCGCATCAAGGGACAGGCAGGGGCACTGGAGAGCGCGCTGGAGCAGGAGAGCGACTGCGCCGCCATCTTGCAGCAGATCGCGGCCATTCGCGGCGCCGTCAACGGCCTGATGCTGGAGGTGCTGGAGGGGCACATGCGTGAGCACCTGGGCGCAGAAGAGGCGACCCCGGCCGAGCGGCTGGAGGATCTGGATCAGGTAGTGCGGGTATTGCGATCCTATCTGAAGTAGGGCCGGTGGATGGGGCCATGCGTAGCCCCGCCTCATCCCGTTGACGGCTGGGCGGCGTCGGCCCGCCAGCCCCCGCCCCTTTCAGACTTGAGCCCTCGCCGGCTTTACGCCATGATGACCGCCGATCATTGATCGCCATACCCTGGATTCCATTTCGCAAGGACCCCCCATGTTTGAACACGTCGATGCCTATGCTGGCGACCCCATCCTGACCCTGGTCGAGACCTTCCACAAAGACACCCGCGAGCAGAAGGTGAACCTGGGGATCGGCCTCTATTACGACGAGCAGGGCCGCATTCCGCTGCTGGCCTCGGTACAGCAGGCCGAAGCCCAGCGCGCCGCCGCCCCGGCACCCCGCCCCTACCAGCCGATGGAAGGCGCCGCCAACTACCGCACCGCGGTGCAGCACCTGCTGTTTGGTGCCGACCACGAAGCGGTCAAGGCGGGTCGCATCGCCACCATCCAGACCATCGGCGGTTCGGGTGCGCTGAAGATCGGCGCCGATCTGCTCAAGCGCTACTTCCCGACCTCCGAGGTGTGGGTCAGCAATCCCACCTGGGACAACCACAAGGCGATGTTCGAGGGCGCCGGCATCAAGGTGCACGACTACCCCTACTACGATGCGGCCACCGGCGGCGTGCAGTTTGACGCCATGATCGACTGCCTGAGCAGCCTGCCGGCGAAAAGCATCGTGCTGCTGCACCCCTGCTGCCACAACCCGACTGGGGTGGATCTCTCTCGCGCCCAGTGGGACCAGGTGATCGCGCTGGTAGTCGAGAAGAATCTCATTCCTTTCATGGACATCGCCTATCAGGGCTTCGGCGACGGGCTGGAAGAGGATGCCTACGCCATTCGCGCCATGGTGGCCGCCGGCGTCAGCTTCTTCGTCAGCAACTCCTTCTCCAAGAACCTCTCCTTCTACGGCGAGCGCTGCGGCGGCCTGTCGGTCATCTGCCAGGATGCCGAAGAGGCGAGCCGGGTGCTGGGCCAGATGAAGGCCACCGTGCGCCGCAACTACTCCAGCCCGCCCACCCACGGTGGCCAGATCACTGCGGCCGTGATGAACGATGCCAGCCTGCATGCCATGTGGGTCGGTGAGGTGACCGAGATGCGCACCCGCATCAAGGCGATGCGCGAGAAGCTGTTCGAAGTGCTGAGCGCCAAGGTGCCGGGCCGTGACTTCAGCTACTTCATCAACCAGCGCGGCATGTTCAGCTACACCGGCTTCACCCCGGAGCAGGTGGACAGACTGCGCGAGGAGTTCGCCGTCTACCTGGTGCGCTCCGGTCGCATGTGCGTGGCGGGCCTCAACAGCCGCAACGTCGACTACGTGGCCGACGCCATGGCCGCCGTGCTCAAGGGCTGATCCCCGCAAGCCCCGCTCAGGCGGGGCTTTTTGTTTGTCCCGTTTGCTTGTGGAACCGTTATGGATCTCATTGCCCTCTCCCGCCTCGGCGGTCGCCATCTGGTTACCCTGCACCTGCTGCTCGACAGCCAGAGCGTCACCCGCACCGCCGAGCGGCTCTGCACCACCCCCTCCACCGTCAGCAAGACCCTCAACCAGCTGCGGGATCTGCTCGGCGATCAGCTGCTCTACCGCCAGGGCAACCAGCTGTTGCTGACCCCGTTCGCCGAGCGGCTCGGCCCCACCCTGCACCGGCTGCTGAGCGAGCTGAACAGCCTCACCGGCCAGGGCGGGTTCGATCCCGCCAGCTGGCAGGGGCAGCTGAAATTCGCCCTGCGCGAGAGCGGCATGGTCTGGCCCATGGGGCCCATCCTGGCGCAGCTGATGCGCGAGGTGCCGGGCCTGGTGCCCGACATTCGCAACAAGGATGAGCAGGGGTTGGCGGCGCTGGCGGCGGGCAAGCTGGACTTTGTGATCCTGCCCCACGATCAGAGCCAGCCGCTGCCCCGCCAGCAAGGGCTGGTGTGGGAGACCCTGCGCGAAGACAAGCTGGTCTGCCTGCTGCGCGCGGATCACCCGGCGCTGGCGCGATCCTGGGATCTCGATGCCTACCTGAGCTGGCGCCATATCGCCATTCGCGATCAGGAGCTGGCCAACCCCTTCTTCGAACAGAGCCTGGCCCAGTTGCAGGTGCGCCGGCAGATCGCCGCCATCCTGCCGGATTTTGGCAGTGCGGCAGCCCTGCTGCGTCAGAGCGATCTGATCCTCACCGCCATCGGTGGCTGGGCCGAACAGGCGGCCCCCCACGCTCTGGTGAGCAGGCCGGTCCCCTTCGATTACGGTGCCGTCACCCACAGCCTGGTGTGGTACGGCCCGGCCGGAGAAGAGCCGGCCCGGCGCTGGTTTCGCCAGCGCATCCTGCAACTGGCCCGCGAGCTGGGATGAGGACGACCATGCCCGGCACATGCTGGCCGGACATGGCGAGTGTCAGGGTTTCTTGGTGTAGATGGGGCTGGGGAAGGGAGAGACGTTGTTGCCCAGTTCGGTGATGCGGGCGGCCCCCTGCTTGCGCACCTGATCGACCCGCAGCACGTGGTGCATGGGAATCATGGTGCGATTGACGTCGGCAAATTCACTCTTCAACTTCTCGTGGCTGGGGTCGACGATGAGCGCCGTGTGGTTGTCCCACACGAAGTTGGCGATCTCGATGAAGCCGAACAGCTGACCCTGGCTCACTTCCCTGACATAGACTTCGTAACGCTCGTTGTGACAAATGAACTGCACTCGATATAAGGCGTTGGATTCACTCATGTTCGTCTGTTGATGGTGGGCGATTGACCCATTCTAGCCGCCACCTCGCAGAGCTCAAATAGACAGCAATCACAGTTACGTCATCTCAAGACTCAGGCAGCAAAAAAGCCTCGCCGAACCGCTCCGTTCGCCGTCCAATCTTGCCTTGTAGTATCAAATCCCTTTGCGATCAGTTGATTAGCATCCGGCTATTCAGAGCAGTGGCGGCAGGCTGACCGGGCCGAGCCCGGCCACCGTCAGCGCAGCGGCCAGCTGCTCCAGCTCCTCTCGCGCCGCCTCTGGCCAGCCCTGCGCCGCCCCGCGCACGCCGTGATGGCGAAAGCCGTTGAGGCGGATAGGCACGGGCCCGAGGGCGCACAAGAAGGCGGCGAGCCCGCCCTCCAGCGTGCCGTCGGCGGCGAGATAATCGCTCTGCCCCGGCACCTGCAGCAGGCGTACCTCCGCCAGCTTGCCCGCCTGCGCCAGCAGTTGCAGCGACGCCAGCACCCGCTCGCGGCCATAGCCGGTCAGCGTGTGATGCACAGAGTCGCGCCACCCCTTGAGATCGATCATGGCGCCGTCCAGCACCGGCAGCAGCCGCTGCCAGCCAGCCTCGGCGAGCGAACCGTTGCTGTCGAGCAGGCAGTCGAGATGAGCCAGATCCGGCGCCCCCTTCATGGCCGTGAACAGCGCGATCACGAACGGCAACTGGGTGGTGGCCTCACCGCCGGAGACGGTAATGCCGGTCAGCAGCGGGCCGTAGCGGCGCAGCAGAGCCAGCACCTCGGCCACCGTCATGGTGGCGGTCTTGGGGCTGGCGCTGCGGGGGCAAACATCGAGACAGGCATCGCAGTCGGTGCAGTGCGCCGCCTGCCAGCTCACCCGTCCCTCGTGCAGGGTCAGCGCCCCGCTCGGACAACCGGGCACGCAGTCACCGCAGTGATCGCAGAGGCCGATGGTGTGCGGGTTATGACAGCCGGGGCAAGCGAAGTTGCAGCCCTGCAGAAACAGCACCAGCCGGTTGCCGGGGCCGTCCACGCAGGAGAAGGGCAGCCAGCGGCTCACCGTAGCGGTGCGCGCCGCCCCTGCCCGCCTGCCGCACTCAGTAGTCACACAGGGTCGCCTCGCGCCCTACTACCCGCGGCGCCCGCTGGCGGATCCCGGTCAGCTCGCTCGCCTCGGCGCCGAGGCAGGTGGTCTGCAGCCGCGAGCCCTCGGCCGCGAAACGGGCCACGTCGCTCTTGCGGATCATGTAGCCGGTCACCCGCACCAGATCGCTGTCCGCCACGTTGGCGGTGAACTCGCGCATGCCGATGGCGAGCGCCCCCTTGCAGAGCTGCAGCAGCGCCTGCGGGTTCTGGCGGATGGTGGGATCCAGGGTGAGGATCTCGCTGATCCCGGAGTGATAGAAGCCGTGGTGGGGCGCCAGCGCCAGCACGTGGCTGGCGGGATCCGGCTCCTCGCCATAGGGGATGCGTACCCCGGGGGTCACCCCGCGATCCACGCTGAGCCCGCCCTGGGAGTGGAGCAGGGCGCGGCCACCCCAGGCGTGCACCTGCGGCGTTTCGCTCACGTGCCGGGCGAGCTGGGCCGAGATGCGATAGCCCAGCTGGTTCGCCTCCTCGTCCCGGCCGTAGCGCTCCGGCAGATTCTCCTTGTCCATCAGAAGGTTGACCGCCTCGGCCATGCCGTAGATGCCGAACATGGGTACGAAGCGATCCTCTTCCAGCAGCCCCTCCTGCACCAGGAAGCTGTCGAAGAAGCCTGACTCCTGGTGCAGGAAGGCGGCACGCGCCTCGATCAGGCGGGAGGCGAGGCGGCAGTAGTGGGGCAACAGGCAGCCCAGGAAGTCGTCGATGCCGTGGGCCTGCTCGGCCACCCGCTTGAGGGAGACCCGCACCAGAGTATTGGCACCGCCCGCCTGGGGCAGGGCGTTGTAGCAGCTGACGATACCGAAGCCGCGCTCATCGAAGGTGTTGCGATGCAGCGGGTAGTTGGCGATGTGGGGCTTGCTGCAAGCCGCGATGTTCTTCACCCCCTGCAGCAGCAGGCTGTCCGGGGTCTGCGCCGGATCGTGGAACAGGGTGAGGTTGGGAGCCACCTGCTTGAGATCGCCGTCGATGCGCAGGATCAGGCGGCAGAGCCGGTTGTCATCCGGGCCTATGTTGACGTGCATGAAGGCATCCGGCAGCACCCGGTCCAGGTAGATCCAGAACCCCTTCAGCTTGCGATAGAGGGCCTCGTCATCCAGCTCACCGACGAAGGGCAGCAGCAGGTGGTCGAGTCGGCCCAGCCAGACCGGCATGCCGGTGACGGAGGGCACGTGGTGGTAGAGGATACGCAGGGCATCGAGCGCCTCGTCAAAATCCTGCGGCGGTGCCAGCTCCAGCCAGGCCGAGCCCTGGCGCAGGAACTTCTCGTAATCCGGCAGCACATAGCGCGGCTTGTAGGGGGCGTGCCCCTCGAACATGTCGCAGACAAAGCCCTTGGCCATCGCCTCGCTCACCTCGGCGGGCAGTTCGGGATAGGGCAGCGCATTCTCGGCGGCCAGCGCCAGGGCATGGCTCTTCTGGGCCGGTGACAGCAGGGGATCGCGCACGATGCGCTGGCAGGTTTCGGTGAAGGACATGACTCGCTCCTCGACGGATGGGAGCTAAATCCTCACACTTGAGAGGTGTTTTTTTGAAGTGACATTCACAACATGGCGGATATCCAATGAAGACATCCGCCATGCAAGATCACGGGCCTAGCCCAGCCAGGGCAGCAGCTGGGCCACGCCCCCCTGCCAGCGCAGCAGGAAGAAGCCCCCCATGCCAACCACCACCACCAGCAGGGTCGGCAGCCGCAGCAGGGTCAGCGCCGTCACCAGCAGGGTGGCGACCAGGTAGTCCGGATCCCAGCTCAGCCCGGTGCCCGGCTGGTAGCTGAAGACGATGGGCAACCAGATGGCGGTCAGCACCGACTGGGCAGAGAAGCTGAGGAAAGCCCCCATCTCGGCGCCCGGTTGATAGCGGGTCAGCCGCGAGAAGAAGGCGAAGCGGTTGAAGAAGGTGATCAGGGCCAGCAGGCCTATCATCAGCCAGCTCATGATTACCTCCTCATCCGGTGCAGCACATAACCCACCAGCATGCCGGAGAGCGCCGAGATGATGATGTAGACCTCCGCCAGCAGCGGCTTGGTGAGCAGCGCCATGGCTCCGCTCACCAGGGTAGCCGCCACCATGGGCAGGTTCTTCATGGCGGGAATGGTCATGGCGATGAAGGTGGCGGCGATGGCAAAATCCAGCCCCATCTGATCCAGCCCGTCGATGTACTGACCGGCGGCGATGCCGAGCAGGGTCGCCACATTCCAGAACAGATAGAAGACGAAGCCGGCAATCAGCGCATAGGCCGGATCGAAACGGCCGCTGCGCTCCCGGTCTTTGAGCGCCACCGCAAACATCTCGTCGGTCAGAAAGAACGCCAGACTGGCGCGCCAGCGCAGGGAGAGCGGCAGCACGTCGCGGCGAAAGGTGAAGCCGTAGAGCAGGTGCTGGGAAGTGATGACGAAGGTGGAGCCCATGATGGGCAGCAGCGGCGTCCCCGCCCCAAACAGGGTGGTGGCCGAGAGCTGGGCGGCACCGGCATAGACCAGCAGCGACATCAGCTGGGCCTGCAACGGGCTGAGCCCCACCTGCAGCGCCAGGGCGCCACACAGGATCCCCCAGGGGATCACCGAGACGGAGAGCGGCAGAATATCGATGGAAGCGCGCCACCAGAGCGCGCGGGTACTCTCGGCCCCGACGGGCCGGGAGCAGGTTGCTGATGGCATGGGATCATCCTTGTTGCGTCCACGGCGAGCCGGAAAAACTAGCACAGCACGGGGACGGATACCAAGAGGCTGCGGGTAAAGAAAGAGGATGGAGACAGAACAGGGGGAGCCAAAAAACAGAACGCCACCCGGAGGTGGCGCACTGCAGAGAGTCAGGGCTGAATGACGATGGGGGTGCCGGGTTCGATGGCGTTCCACACTTCGTCCAGATCCTTGTTGAGCATGGCGATGCAGCCATTGGTCCAGTTGGACGGCTGCAGGCGGGTGTTGCCTATGCTGTTGCGCTGACCGTGGATCATGATCATGCCACCCGGTCGCACACCCATCTCGTTGGCCGCCTTGATGTCGTCCAGATTCGGGTAGTTGATGTGGATGGCCTTGTAATAGTTGGAGTTGGTCTTCTTGTAGTCGAGGATGTAACGGCCTTCCGGCGTACGCTGATCCCCTTCCCGCTGCTTGTGCCCCTTGGGCGCCGGACCCAGAGCGATCCAGTAGCGTTTGACCTCCTTGCCATCCTTCATCAGGGTCAGGCTATAACTCGATTTCTTCACCACCACCATATCGGCGGACAGGGTGGCAAAACTCAATGCGGGCCACAGCCCCAGCAAACACAGTAATACGGCTCTCATTCCATCCCTCGGCAAGCCTCTGGTAAGGGCTTTTCTGTTACCAAATCATCTGAACTGCACCGCCTCGTGTGGCGGGCGAGCGCCATCATATTGGATCGCCATCAATACTCAATATATCCAGAGAAACATATCCCGCGCCATCTTTTATAGATTGTTACAATTAACTGCCAAAACAACGGGATAACCCCCCTATCTCGGGATAGTCCCGGGCGGGACATTGGGGGAAGATAAGGCGCTTTTCACCTCTCAGGAACCTCACGATGCGATACCGACTTTCCCTGCTGCTCCTGCTGCTCTGCTCCTCCCTGCAGGCGGCCGAGCCGCTCTGGCTGCGCGAGCCCGCCCTCTCCCCCGACGGCAAGCAGCTTGCCTTCACCTGGCAGGGCCGCGTCTACCTGAGCGCGGGGGATGGCGGCCCCGCCGTGCCCCTCACCGACGGCAACTACCTGAGCCAGCGCCCGCTCTGGTCGCCGGATGGCAAGCTCATAGCCCTTGCCGCCAATATCTACGGCAACGAGGACGTGTTCGTGGTGCCGAGCCGTGGCGGCGAGATGGTGCGGCTGACCCGCGATTCGCGCCCCGATCTACCCCAGGCCTTCAGCGCCGACGGCAAGCAGCTGCTGCTGAGCAGCCAGCGGCTGACCGACCCCGACGCCGATCACTTCGTGGCGGAAGGCTACCAGGCCGGCAACCTCTACTGGACGCCGGTTGCCGGCGGCCCGCTGACCCCGGCCCAGCCCCTGCCCGCCACCCTGGCCCGCCCCCACGGCAGCCAGCTGGCCTACCAGATGCCGGGCATGGATCAGCCGTTTCGCAAGCACCAGCACTCGTTCGCGGTCTCCCGTCTGTGGCTGTTCGACGGCAAACAGCATCGCCAGCTGACCGAAGACAGGGTGGCCGCCAGCGATCCGGTCTGGGACGAGCAGGGCAAGCAGCTCTACTACCTGAGCGAGCGCAGCGGCGATTTCAACGTCTGGCAACGGGATCTGGCCAGCGGCCAGGATCGCCAGCTCACCCACTTCAAGGGCCATCCGGTGCGCGGCCTCAGTGCCTCCCGCCAGGGGGATCTGGTCTGGTCCTGGCAGGGGGAGCTCTACCGCCTCGATGCCGGCAGCGACACCCCGCGCAAGCTCGTCATCCAGCCGCTGTTCGCCAAGGTACCGGCCGAGCAGAGCTGGCAGCCCGGCCCCGTCGACGAGGCCATCGCCCGCCAGGACGGGGAAGAGGTGATCCTGGTCAGCCAAGGGGATCTCTACGCGGTCGACACCCGGCGCGAGCGGGTACGCCGGCTCACCCGCCATCCCAGCGAGCAGTCGGCGCCGCGCTATCTGGATAAAGAGCAGGAGCTCATCTACCTCTCCGAACAGGAGGGGCCGGCGGCGCTGTACCGCCTCAAGAAGGGGCAGCCGGACAAGCTGTTCAGCGACCCCGGCACCTTGACCGAGGAGAAACTGCTGGCCATCCCGGGCGCCGCCATCAGCGTGCCGACCCTCTCCCCCGACGGCAAACAGCTCGCCTTCGTGGTGGACGGCCAAGCCGTGCACCTGCTGGATCTGGCCAGCGGCAAGCAGCGCCAGCTGGTCGCCGCCGAGTTCAATCCCTCCCGTCACGCGGTGGAGCTGGCCTTTGCCCCCGATTCACGCCACCTGGCGCTGACCATCCAGCCCGACTCCGCCCAGCAGGAGATCGCCGTCATCGATACCCGGGATGCCAAGGCCAAGCCGGTCAACGTCAGCCTCAACGGCTATCGGGATGGCGATCCTGCCTGGAGTCAGGACGGCGGCATCCTCTACTGGCAGTCCACCAAGTACGGTGTGCTGGGTGCCGATGGCGAGCCCCTCGGCGGCAGCCTGCTCGGCCTCTACAGCAGCCGCGCCGCCAAGAGCGACTTCATCGCCGAACAGGCGCCGCCCAAGGCCGGTTACGGTTTCGAAGCTGACCGGCTGGCACACCGGGAGGCGCTCCAGCTGCAGCCAGAGGGCCCCATCCTCGCCAGTCGCATCGTCGACGATCATCTGATCTATCTGGTGGAGGTGATGGATGCCAACGGCGAGAGCGAGATCAAGGGCTATGCCCAGGATCTGCGCAAGGGGGAAACCAAGCTGCTGTTTGCCGAGCAGCCGGGGCCGGCGCTGGCCAGCCTCAACCAGGATGCCAGCCTCGCCACCCTGGTGCGGGAGGGGGAAATCGCCCTCATCGATACCCGCTCCGGCGAGGCCAGCAGCCACCCCTTCAATCTGCTGATCACCGCCAGCTGGCAGGATCGGATGAGCGCCGCCTTCGACCAGATCACCCGCCTCACCCGGGACGAGTTCTACCGGGCCGACATGAACGGGGTGGACTGGGACGGCTATGTGGCCGCCTATCGTCGCCTGTTGCCCGGCATCAGCAACGATCGTGACTTCGGCAACCTGCTGGCAGAGCTGGCCGGCGAGCTCAATGTCTCCCACACCTGGGGCAGCGGTCCGGCCCCCTCCCTGCGCATGCCGGACGAGACCGCCAGCCTCGGTGGTTACTGGCGCGAGCGACAGGGGGCGGTCGAGCTCGACGCCCTGCTGGCCGGCGGCCCGCTGGAGCAGGAGACGGATCTGGCGCCGGGTGCCCGCCTGCTGGCCGTCAACGGCACCGAGCTGCACAGCCTCAACGAGCTGGATGCCCTGCTCAACCACCAGGCCGGCCAGCGGCTGGCGCTCACTGTGCTGCCCAAGGGGGCCAAGGAGCCCAGCCAGCTGGAGGTCACCGCCATCGACCTGCAGCAGGAGTATCAGTTGCAGCTCGACGGCTGGATCGCCAAGCGCCGCAGCCAGGTGGAGCAGTTGAGTCAAGGGCGGGTCGGCTATGTCTACCTGCCGGAGATGAGCAGCGCCGTCTATGAGGAGGTGGTGGCCGACGCCCTCGGTCGCCAGCGCAACCGCGAGGCGCTGATCGTCGACGTGCGCTTCAACAAGGGGGGCTATCTGGCCAATACCCTGGTGGAGTTCCTGACCGGCAGCGGCAGCGCCCAGGGCATGGCTCGCAGCTGGCCACGCCTTGGCAAGGGGGAGACGGACGCCGCCACCCGCCAGTGGACCAAGCCCTCGGTGGTGCTGGTCAATGCGGGCAGCTACTCGGAAGGCTCGGCCTTTCCCCAGTACTACCGCACCCTCAAGGTGGGCCCCATCGTCGGTGAACCGGTGCCGGGCACCGGCACCATGGTGTACGGCCACACCTCCAAGCTGATCCCGGGTCTTGCCTACGGCATCCCGACCCTGGGGCTGCGCAACCCCGACGGCACCCTGTACGAGAATCAGGAGCTGATCCCGGACGTGCAGGTGGCGCTGACCCCGGCCGACATGCTGGCGGGGCGCGATCCCCAGCTGGCAGCCGCAGTGCAGGCCGCCCTCGCCCAGTTGACCACGAATGCGAAACCCGCGGCCAAACAGGCTGACTGACGCCCACCAGCAAAAAAGGAGCCGGCCGGGCTTGCCCGGTCGGCTCCTCTGACAGACATCAAGGGCGCGCCGCCTGTTGCGGGGCGCCCTTGATGCATCAGGCCGGCTGCGTCTCGGCCGGCTGGCGGGCCAGCGCCAGCTGATACCTGTGCTCGGCCAGCTCCAGCTCGCGGCGCGCCTCGTCCACCTTGCCGTCGGCGCTCTTCACCGCCGCCACCAGCTGGTTGTAGCGATCCCAGCTGCCGTTGTACTCGTTCACCTCGGCCTGGTAGCGCTGGCTGATCTCGTTGGATTGGCGAATGATGGCGTTGTTCTCATCGTGCAGCTGATCGATGCGGGCGCTCAGGCTCGCCTGGATGGCGCGGATCCGGCGATACTCTTCCGGGCCGTAGCTACCGTTGTAGCTGTTGTGCTCGCGCACCAGCCGGTTGATCTCCTGCACCGTCTGCCGGTTGCGCTGGTTCAGCTGGCTCAGCTCGCGCTGGTAGCGATCAAAGTTGCCCTTGAGCGTCTGCTGGCGATCCTGCAGGGCGGTTCTGGCTGCCACCTGCTGGCTGTAGTGCTCCTGAGCCGCCGCCAGGTCCTGGCGTCGGGTCTCGAGGGAGCGCTCCAGCTCGCCCAGATCCGGCAGCGCTTCCGACACCATGGTGGGATAGAAGGCGGCGATCTGCGGCGTCGTCACCTTCAGCGCCCGCACCGCATCGGCTCCGTTGGCCTGATCCCGGTAATCCACGCCGCACGGCTGCCCCTTGCAGATCAGGTCCGGGCTGGAGAACTTGTACTCGTGGCTGTAGACCCCGAAGCTGGAGGGATAAGCCATCACGGTGGCGAAAGAACCCCGCACCCCGTGCCCCAACGCATAGTGATAAGTGCCCCCCGTGCCATCTTGCAGGCGGGAGTGGTTGAGCCCCATGTTGTGACCCAGCTCGTGCGCCAGCACCACGTCGCCACAGCCGGTGGCCGTGACATGGCTGAACATGCTGCCGGCATCCTGGGAGACATCCCCGTCGGCATACGCCTTGCTGCCATCGGTATAGGTAGCGGAACCGCCAACCCAGGCCAGCCCGCAGCTGCCATGATCACCGGTCTGGGGGCGCATCAGCACCACCATGTCGGCGCCATAGCGGGTGCGCAGGGTCGGTACCTGCTTGAAGGCCGGATCCTGCTGGTAGGTCACCGCGTTGAGCGCGGATTTGTCAGTGCCGCCATCCGGGTAATTGACCTGCTGGTCGTGCACGGCCCGCACCGTCAGATCCAGGCCGCTGGCGGCATAGATCTGGTTGGTGACGTTGATCATGTGCTGGATCCGGGTCTGGGCGTCCCCCTGATAGCGGGCCGCCAGCCCCGGACTGTGCAACACCATCAGGTCGATGGTTTCCGCCAGCACCGGGGTCGCCCCGAGCAATCCCGCAATCATGATCCCCAAGGTGGTTTTCTGCATGTGATCTTCCTTTTCTGTTGTTATTGGTGAGTCGGGATCAGGGCGTCATCGCCGCCATGACCCAGATCCAGCGGCGGGTTCTTGTAAACCCAGCCCTTGCCTCCCAGGGTCTCGACGGAGTAACTGCCTTGCGGCGTGCCGATGAACCCGAAAGTCGCTTGCTTGCCGACGGTGAAATTGACCGGATAGCTGTCACCGTCGACCCGAATCTCCCCTTGCCAGTTGCGCTCCCCGCCCCGCTGCAGTTCAACCTTGGTCACCCTGGCCTGCAGGGTGCTGCCGTCCGGCAGCGGCAGGGCCACGCTATCACCCACCTGGGCCCGCTCCAGATCGCTGCCCTGCAGGGCGATTGGCTGGGGCTGCTCGACCGCATCGCCGGGCTCCGCCAGCGGAAAGTCGGCATCCACCTCGGCCGCCTGCCAGGGGGTCTCCAGCTGCTGGCTGCCATCTTCTCGCAGCCGATCCGGCTTGGCGGGGGCTGCGACCGGCGCCGGCTTGAGCACGGGGGCAGGCATGGCGGCGAGCGGCGCGAGCTCCGCCAGCGGGCCGGAATCCGCAGCGCTCTCCTCACTCCCTGTCGCCTGACCGGGCGCCACCGGTTGCGGCCACAGGTACCAGCCGATCACCCCGGCCAAGAGGGCGCCCAACCCCAGCCAAGGCTTCCATTTCGCTCTCTTCATACTGATACTCCAGTCAAAAACAATCCTTATAAAACAATGAATTGCGCTCAAAGTGAGCAGGCATGCTAGAAACCGTCAAGCAGGCTGGCACCCCCCTATATGGGGCGTCGAAAAAATGGGGGCGGGAGGTTCACCACCGCTGGGCGAGTCGCACAAGCCAGTGCTGGCGGGGGCTGAGAGAGGGTTCGAATGATGCTTTTTTGCCGCATGAAAATGGCTCCCAAAAGGGCTGGAATGAGGCCATTCACCCCATATGGGTTAAGCAGATTTGGCTGTACCGGGGGGCGGGCGTCGGCGTACCCTGATGGCATCAATCAGGTCAAGGATGTTGCATGAACGGTTTGCCGATACTGGCGCCAGCACTGGGCTGGCTGTTGATTTCACTGCTGGCGGCGCCGCTGGCCGCCGCCCCCCTGACGCTACAGGGCGAGACCCAGCGTTACCGCATCGATCCCGATACCCTGGCCATCTCGGTCAACCAGATCCCGGTCAGCGCGGGCCAACCCGCCCGCCAGGTCGATCAGTTGCAACAAGGGGAGCAGCAGGCCAGCTGGCACTGGCCCGCCCAGGACGCCAGGGTGGAGGTCAAGCTGGATGGCGACGACCTCTTGCTGACGCTGGTCAGCGACAGTCCCCGTCAGCTGGCCTGGTTCAGCCTGCCGAAAAACCAGACCCACCTCTCCCTGGCCTTCGGCGAGGGCAGCCGCTTCTCGGTGCGCGACAGCGACTGGCTCGGCTATGTCGGCGACGAGCTGGCCGAGCTCAACACCCACTACGACCTCAAGCTGCCGCTCTGGAGCCAGGATGCCGGCAAGCAGACCTACAGCTGGATCCTGCAGACCCCCTACGACAACCGGCTTCGCTTCAGCCGCCAGGGAGGCCGGCTGCAACTGAGCGCCAGCCATGAATTCAGCAGCTTCAACCAGCAGGCGCCTATGGTGGTGCGGCTGAGCGTGGGGGATGACTGGCTGGCCGGCGCCCGCCGCTACCGGGCGTGGTTGCAGAGCGAGGGGGCCTGGCAGTCTCTGGCCGACAAGGTCGCCCGCATTCCCGCCGGGCGGCGGCTGATCGGCGCCAGCCATGTCTACCTGTGGGGTGATGCCCTGCTCGATCGGCAAGATGTGAAGGCGTGGCCCGCACTGCAGGCCAAGCTCCGGCAAAAGCCGGAGTGGCTGCAAGGCTTCAACAGCGAGGAGCAAGAGGCGCTGGCCGCCAAGGCGCCAGAACCCTGGCAGCAGGCGCTGATCATGGCGGGTCTCAACCGGCTGATTGCCGACCAGCTGCCGCTACCTGCCCAGCAGGGCCCGCAGGCCCAGAGCAAGGTGCTGGCCCTGCGCCAACAGTGGGTCAAGAGCCAGTTCGGTGAACAGCTGGTGGCGCAGGAGCGCTGGGGCCAGGGGCTGTCACTGCCGGTGATCGAGGCGCTGCAGCAGGCGGGACTGCGCAAGCTGTGGCTCGGCACCCCGCAATGGACGGCGGCCCTGCAGCAGGGCTATGCCCTCACCGCCGCCCAGCGCCAGGGTTATCTGGTGGGCAGCTATGACTCCTACGATACCGCCATCACGCCCGGCACCAACGACAGCTGGCTCACCGCCCAGCTGCCGCCGGAGATCGGCAAGCGCTGCGCCATCGTCGAGGCCAACGGCAAGCCCAAGCCGGGCTTTGGTGGCGAGGGGGTCTATCTCAATCCCGGCTGCACCCTGCCGTTTGCCAAGAACCGCATGAGCGAGCTGGCCAAGGCCAGCGGCATCAACAGCCTGTTCCTCGATGTGGACGGCACCGCCATGGCCTCCAACGATTACAACCCGGCCCACCAGCAGGGTAGCCAGGCGATGATCGCCGACCGCAACGCCCGCATGAGCTGGGTGGGAGAGCGGCTCGGGCTGGTGCTGGGCTCGGAGGATGGCAACGCCCTCACCAGCAAGCCGCTGCTGTTTGCCCACGGCATCCAGAGCTGGGGCTTTGGCTGGACCGATGCCGCCATGCGCAAGCAGGCCAAGTCCCCCTACTACCTCGGCAAGTGGTGGCCGGACGAGGCGCCGCAGGTCTTCTTCCAGCCCGCCCGGCTCAAGCCGCGCTACCTGAAGACGGTGTTCAACCCGGCGGATCGGCTGCCCCTCTATCAGGCGGTGTTCCACGACTCCGTGCTCAACAGCCACCACTGGCTGCTGGACAACCTCAAGTTCCCAGGCATCAAGGAGGAGCGCGCCCTGCTCGGCCTGCTCTACAACACGCCGCCGCTGGTCAACCTGAGTCGCAGCACGCTGGCGAGCCGGCTGCCGGAGCTGGTGAGGCTAGACAGCCAGTTCGGCCCGCTGCACGAGGCGCTGTGGGACAAGGCACTGGTGGGTTTTCGCTGGCGTGACGGGGTAGGCCGGGTGCAGGAGACCCGCTTCTCCGACGGCAGCCGGCTGGTGGCCAACTTCGGCCACAGCTCCATCATGATCGACGGCCACAAGCTGCCGGGCCGCCAGCTGCTGGTGGCGCTCAAGGACAAGCCGGTCAGCGTGCTGAAGATCCAGGGCTGAACCCGGGCCGCCATCAGGAGGGGGTCGCCCCGCTGGCCGGGGCGGGCGGCACTGCATGGAGGTTGAGCCAGCGCCGGCGCAGCGCCTCCAGCGAGCCATCCTGGCGCATCTGGTCGAGGGCCCGCTGCAGGGCCTGCACCTTGGCCGGCTCCGTCGCCAGGTTGAGGGCGAAGTAGTACTGCTCGCCGTCGTCATAGACGAACAGCGGGGTGAGCGCCTCGAGGCCGTGGCCCAGCTGGTGCATGTGAAAGGCGGCCCCCAGATCCAGCGCCGTCACCAGCTCCACCCGGCCGCGCAGCAGCATGCGAAACTTGTCCTCCTCGCTGTTGACGCTGACCGGCGCCAGCCCCTGGCGGATCAGCTGCTGGGCCGAGGCCGAATTGCGCACCACGGCGATCCGGTAGTGGCTCGCCTCCTGCAGGCTGCGGGGCTGGATGTCGGTGCGCGAGCTCAACCGCCACACCCTGATGGTGCGCGGCCCGACCGGCCCCACCCACTGGAACTGCTGCTCCCGCTCCGGGGTGCGCGCCACCGAGAAGAGGATGCTGCCCGCCTGATAGCGGGCATTCTGATAGGCCCGCGCCCAGGGCTGCAGCTGGATGTCACCGCGCAGCACCAGGCCGCTGCGCGCCAGCAGGGCATGCAGCAGATCCACCGAGAAACCGCTCACCGGCTGACCGGCCAGCTGATAGTTGTAAGGGGGCATCTGCTCGGTCAGCGCCTGCAGTGCCCGGGCCGGCTGCGCCAGCCCTCCCGTCAGCAGCAGCGTGGCCAGAAGCCACCGCCACCGCGCTGTTGTTCCCACCCTCGACTCCTTCCCATGAAAACAGACCCCTGCCGCGGCAGGGGTCTGACATAACGCATGTTCACCGGCTTGCGCCTCAGTGGTTGGTCACCGTCTCCTGGTAGTGGTCGCGGATCCAGCGCTCGAAGTCGGCCAGCATGGCCGCTTCGGAGCCGCTATTGTCGGCGATAAGCTGGTCGCCGTGAACCACCCGGATGCGGGCATTGAGTGGCTCACCCTCGCCAACTGGAGGACGCTGGCGGGCCGCCGCCATGCAGGCTTCTGCCTGCTGCCACGCCTCGGCCACGCTCTGGTTGCAGGCCCGGGCCAGCGGCCCCGCACTGAAGCCCTTGCCGGTCAGGCTCTGCAGCGTCTCGTCATGGGTCATGCCGTTGCCCGGCCCCCAGTAGTGGGCGGCCAGATCCGGCCCGATGCGCGGGTTGTCGGTGAGGTAGCCGTCGCGTTTGAGGAAGTAGGCGCGGGTCTGTTCCACCGCCATCAGCGCCAGTAGATAGCCGTGATAGGCGCAGGCCGACTCCTGGTTGAGCAGGTGCGGGATGGCCAGCAGCGGGCGCGGGCTCTCCCCCCCAGGATCTGGCGCTCCCAGCGGCGGGCCAGTGCCAGCACGGCGGCCGGGGTACGCTCGGCTTCATCCATGGCGTAGAGATCCCGCTCGAAGTAGGCCACCAGCGCGATCTGGCGCTCATTGAAGGCGCGAAACGGCTGGCGCGCCTCGATCATCGCCTTGATCAGCGCATCGGGGATCGGCTCCCCCGCCGCGTTTCTGGCGTAGCGCTTGAGCCAGTCCGCGTCGTCCAGCAGGCTGTCGCAGAACATCGACTGGGTCTCGGCGTAGGCCATGGAGGTGGGCGGGAACTCCTGGGAGAAGCAGGGGGCGTTGCCGGTGACATTGGCAAAGTGCGCCGCATGGCCGCCCTCGTGGAACAGGGTGTTGAGCCCGCTCCAGCCGCTGCCCACCTGGGCCGGGTTGGCCAGGCTGGTGAAGTTGACCACCGCCGGCACCCACTCCCCCTCCTGCCAGAAGCTCGGCACCGGGCCGTGGCAGAAGCCGTTCTCGTATTTTCCCTCCCGGGTCAGCAGATCCAGGGTGAGGGTGGCGCCGCGGTACTGGATGCCGAGCCGGCGAAAGCTCTCGACCCAATCCTGCAGCGCCCGCGAGAAGGGCACGTAAGGGTCGAGCTGGCGGGTCACGTCGCCACTCACGCTGTAGCGCAGGTTGTGGGGCAGCAGGGCCGCCTCCCCCTTGACCGCTTTCAGCTCCGCCAGGCTCTGGTGCAGCCGCTGCTCGGTGCCGGCGATGAAGTCGTCGAGAATGGCGAACAGCTGCGCCGGGCTCATCTGCTCGTTCTTGTGCACCTTGTAGTCGAAGTAGTCGCGATAACCCATGGCGCGGGCGAAGCGGTTGCGCAGCGCGACGATGGCCAGATAGCCGTTGTCCACCACCCACTGCTCCAGGGTGTGGAACATGGCGAGCGCGCTTTGGCGCACCGCCTCGTCGCTACTGGCGGCCAACGCCGTGCTGGCGGCGGGCAGGCTGCCGGCCACCTGTCGGCCCTGCTCGTCCAGCAAGGTCAGCTTCAGCTCCCGGCGACGGGCAAACAGCGCCGCCTCGGCAGCCACCAGCTCGTCCATCAGGGCGGCGGCCTGAGGATCCTCGATGACGTTGCACTCGAAGAAGGCGATCCAGCCCCCCAGACCGCGCTTGAGCTCGGTCTCCTCGGCCTGGGCCTGCATCTGCCGCAGCACCGGCAGGCGCGCCGGATCGGCGCAGAACGCCTTGTAGGCCTGCTCGGCGGCGGTGAAGCCGGCCTGATCGTCGCTGGTGCCCATGTAGGTGGACCAGAACAGATCCTCCTTGCGCCTGTGTACCTGCAGGTAGTCGGCGTTGAGCTGGTTGAGATAATTCCTGGCAATGGAACTCATAACTTCCCTCTTGTTATGGGGCGGCCGCGAGGGCGCCCACTCCTTTTTGGTGAAATGCCAACTCATTCACATTTTCTGCAAATTGAGCAGACAAATAGTGCGCCGGGATGCGCGCCATCACGCTATCAAAAGCGAGGGTTTCTGTCTGCTGGCTATACTGATTGTCAAATTGCTCAATTGGCGTTTTATGGCCCCAAGCCATTGAAAGTTAATTAAATGTTAATAACAAAATAATCAGGGCCAGCCAACGGACTGGCCACCACCAGACCCGCACGGGAAAGTTAAGGAAGAGACTATGTTCAAGCTCGGTGATATTGCCGTGAGCCGCAAACTGATGCTGTTGCTCTCACTGGCGCTGATCGGTTTCATCGCACTGCTGCTCATCTCGGTCAGTGCCCTGCATCGCAACCTGATGAGTGAACGGGAAGCCAGGCTGCAGGCCGTACTGGATCTCGCCATGAGCCGGATCCAGACGCTGGCGACCACCCTGCCTGTCCCCCAGGCCCAGGCCGAAGCCAAGGCCATGCTCAACAGCATGCGCTTTGACGGCGACAACTACCTGTTCGTGCTGGACGAGAACCGCCGGATGGTGGTGCACCCCGTCAGGCCCGAGCTGGTCGGCCAGCAGATGGGCGAGAGCGGCACCGCTACCGCCGGCGTCCACTGGCAGCAGATGGTGGATCTCGGCAAGGGGGGCCACAGCGGCCGGCTGGAATACAAGTGGATCTCCCCCTCCGGCGAGGCTGCCCAGAAGATGTCGCTGGTGGCCGGTTATCAGCCCTGGGGCTGGATCCTCGGCTCCGGCGTACTGCTGCAGGACATCCAGGCCACCATCTGGTCCCAGTATCAGCTGATGGGGGGCGCTACCTTGCTGGTGACCCTGCTGATGGGGCTGCTGGGCTTTGCCATCAGCCGCTCCATCGTCAATCCGCTGGCCGAGATTAACCGGGCCATGCAACAGGTGGCCGCCGGCGATCTGGTGGTGAGCATCCCGGTGCACGGCCAGGATGAGCTGGGCGCCGTCGCCAGCTGCACCAACCAGGGACTCAACGCCATTCGCCGCGCCCTGCTGGAGGCGAGCCAGGGGGCCCGCAACGTGGCGGATGCCGCCCTGCGCATCGCCGCCTCCGCCGAGCAGACCAACCAGGCGGTCAACAGCCAGCGGGATCAGCTGGCCCAGCTCGCCACCGCCATGAACGAGATGAGCGCCACCATCTCCGACGTGGCGGGTCACGCCGAGAACACCGCCCGCGACACCCAGGACGCCACCAGCGAGGCCGGCCTCGGCAACCGTGACGTGCACGCCAGCGTGCACGGCATCCAGGCGCTGGCCACCGAGGTGGAGCAGGCCACCCTGCAGGTCAACCAGCTTAAAGAGGGGGTGATGCAGATAAGCGAGGTGACGGCGGTCATCAGCGCCATCTCGGAGCAGACCAACCTGCTGGCCCTCAACGCCGCCATCGAGGCGGCCCGCGCCGGCGAACAGGGCCGTGGGTTTGCCGTGGTGGCCGACGAAGTGCGCCAGCTGGCCAGTCGCACCCGCCAGTCCACCGAGGAGATCCAGAGCACCATAGCCCAGCTGCAACAGCGGGCGGTGACCGCCGCCAGCGCCATGGACGCCAGCCGCAAGCTGGCGGAGAGCAGCGTCAGCCAGTCGGAGAAGGCGGGCCAGGATCTCTCCCTCATCGTCAACCATATCCAGCACGTCAGCGACATGGCGACCCAGATAGCAACCGCGGCGGAGCAGCAGAGCATGGTGGCGGAGGACATGAACCGCAACGTCAGCGGCATCAACGACTCGGCGCTGGAGATGTCCCAGTCCGCCTCCCAGCTGGCCCAGGAGAGCGAGCTGCTGGCCGGGCTTTCGCGCAGCCTGGACGAGCGGCTGGCGGTATTCAAACTCGGCAGCGCCATCGACCAGCAGCTGGAGCAGCGGCTCGCCCCTCTGCACCGGCAGGTACATCCGGCCGAACGCCCCCGCGCTCGCCACTGATCCGTCCTGCCCTGTCGCAGCGCACGCCCCCGTCAGCCCGGCTGACGGGGGCGTGCTTCATTGATGAAAAATGTGGATTTTTTGCATCTTGTCGACCAGTTCGACGACATTGATGCGGCTGCGTTCAGTTAACCATCATTTAAAAACAAACAGTTAAGTGTTTGCTCTACTCCGATGAGGTCAAGCTGTAAAGATTTACACTTAATTATTTAATCAAAAATAGCCATGATGGGTTGTCGCCAAACGCGACACCATGACCCTTTATGTAGTCATTTGGCAAACTGGTTGAAAGGCCAGGACGCAAAGCCTCCGGTCTAAAGACATGTCGTCCAGGATAGCGGGGTTGCCACATCGTGCTTCGGGGAACTCCCCCTGCCAACTTGACTGCCCACATCTGTCGAACAGAGGAATGTATGGCAGCAAAAATCCAACTCAATCACGTCGCTGCGACGCTGGCCCTGCTGGTCAGTGGCAGCGTGCTCGCACACGGCTACATCAGCCAGCCGGAATCACGCAACTACCTGTGCAAGACCGGCGGCAACAGCCAGTGCGGTGCGGTGCAATGGGAGCCCCAGAGCGTGGAAGGCCCCTCCGGCTTCCCGCAGGCCGGTCCGCCCGATGGTCAGATCGCCTCGGCCGGCAGTGCCAGCTGGCGCGAGCTGAACGCCCAGACCAGCGACCGCTGGACCCGCCGCGAGGTACAGGCCGGCCCCTTCGCCATCAGCTGGACCTTCACCGCCAACCACGTCACCCGCAACTGGCGCTACTACCTCACCAAGCAGGACTGGAACCCGAACCAGCCGCTGACCCGCGCCGCCTTCGAGCTCACCCCCTTCTGCGTGGTGGACGGCAACATGACCCAGCCGCCCAAGCAGGTCACCCACCAGTGCAACCTGCCCCAGCGCACCGGCTATCAGGTGATCCTGGGGGTGTGGGAAGTGGGGGACACCAGCAACAGCTTCTATAACGTGATCGACGCCAACTTCAAGGGCGGCACCCAGCCGCCGCTGGCCTGGAGCCAGGGCGGCACCATCTATCCTTCCACCGAACTGGCGGTCGGCGACAAGGCCAGAACCCTGGTGTTCGACGCCAACGGCGTGCGCCCCGATCTGCAGACCGAGCTGACCATCGCAAGCCCGGAGCAGGGCCAGAAGAACAACTGGACCCACGCCCTGGCGACCAAGATCAATGCAGAGCAGAGCCAGATCCGCGCCGGCCAGCAGAGCGGCGAAGGCCAGTTCAACCCCGTCTACGGCCAGAACCCGGTCTACTTCAAGGCCGGCAGCGCCCTGGAGCGAGTCGAGATCCAGCTCGAGCAACAGCAGCCGCCGGTGAGCAACGGCGTCAGCGTGAGCGGCCTGGAGAGCGACTACCTGCTCGACGAGGGCAAGCTTACCCTCAACTTTACCGTGGCCGCCGAGGGCGATCTGACCGTCACCAACACCCTGTATGATCACGGTGGGGCCGCCAAGGGGCAGACCAGCGCCGACATCAAGGACAGCACTCACAGCTTCACCATGCCGCTCACCGGGCTCAGCGCCGGTCACCACCAGCTGGTGATCGAGGGCAAACCCAAGGCCGGTGGCGATGCGGTGCAGCAGACCCTGGATCTGATGCTCAAGGATCCGGCCGCCGGTGGTGACTACCAGTTCACCTTCCCGGACGGGCTCAAGTCCTACACCGACGGCACCAAGGTGCTGCAGCCCAAGAACGGCAAGGTCTACCAGTGCAAACCTTTCCCCTATCGCGGCTGGTGCAGCCAGTGGTCAGCCAGTGCCACCCAGTATGAACCCGGGGTCGGCACCAATTGGCAGGATGCCTGGATCCAGGTGAACTGAGCCGCAGGCACAGCATGACACCATCAACAAAACGGGGAGCCACTGGCTCCCCGTTTTCTCTGGTGCACCACCTCAGATCTGGAAATCGATGGCCGCCTCGCTGCCCATGGCACGGGCCTGAATGTCTGCCAGCGCCAGCTCCGGGTTGCAGAGCTGGATGAACTGCCAGGCGAAGTTGTGCTGGAACTGCCCCTGCTTGAGACCGATCCAGGCGGTGTGGGGCGCGAACAGCCGGCTGCCGTCCAGCTGCACCAGCCCCTTGTCGCGCTGGGTGTCGAACGCCATGTCCGCCAAAATACCCACCCCCATCTCCAGCTCGACATAGGTCTTGATGACGTCGGAGTCCTGCGCGGTCAGCAGGATCTGCGGGGCGATGCCGGCCTCGGCAAACGCCTCATCCACCCGCGCCCGCCCGGTCAGCCCAGCCTGATAGGTGATGATGGGCCAGTGGGCCAGCGCCGCCAGGGTCAGCTCCCGCTCGGCGGTGAGCGGATGCTGCTCCGGCACCACTATGTTGTGGTGCCAGCGGTAGTAGGGAAACGCCACCACCCCTTCGCTCTTGTCGAGCTGCTCACTGCTGATGCCGATGTCCACCTCGCCGGTCTGCACCAGCCGCACTATCTCCTCCGGGCTGCCCTGGCGCAGCTCCAGCTGCACCAGCGGGAACTGCTCGCGAAACGCCTTCACCACCCGCGGCAAGGCATAACGGGCCTGGGTATGGGTGGTCGCCACCAGCAGCCGGCCCGACTCGCGGTTGGCGAAGGTGCTGGCCAGCTTGCGGATGTTGTTGGCGTCGTTGAGGATGCGCTCGGCGATCACCAGCAGCTCCTTGCCCGGCTCGGTCATGCCGAGCAGCCGCTTGCCGTAGCGGATGAACAACTCGATCCCCAGCTCCTCTTCCAGCTCACGGATATGGCGGCTGACCCCGGACTGGGAGGTAAACAGGGCATTGGCCACCTCGGTCAGGTTGTAATCCCGCCGTGCCGCCTCCCGGATAATTCGCAACTGCTGAAAATTCACGTCATCGCCTCCTGCGCTGACCGGCAGGTCGGGGTTCTCCCCGCCGCCTTGTTGTTATCTTGTCTGGCCGCCCGAGCCTGAACTCTGAGCGCCATACTGACCCTGTGGTATCCCAGGCGGGCAGACTCCGCCATGGTCATGCTGCTTGCCTGCGCGGCCCGCCAGGGGCCTGCCACTTAAATCTGGTAATCCGGGTAGAGCTGAGCCTGTTTGGCCACCAGCCGCACCCCCTGGCCCGGGCTGAAGGCGCGGGCCGCCTCCTTGCTCAGCTCGGCTTCGAAGTGTGCACCGTTTGTATCCCCATTACCACGCAGTTCCACCCGGATGCGCGGCCCCATGGGCAGCAGGCGGGTGATGGTGGCGCTGATGCCACCCGGCGCATCCGCCGGCAGTATCTCCAGCTCGTGGGGACGCACATAGGCGACGGCGGCGCTGCCCTCCGCCAGCTGGGAGCTGATGGGCCCGCCCAACAGCTGCTCGCCGATGCCGAGCCCCTGCCCGGCCACCCGGCCGCGAAACAGGTTCACACTGCCGAGGAAGCTGTGCACGAAGGAGCTGGCGGGCTGGTCGTAGACCTCTGCCGGGGTGCCTATCTGTTCGACCTTGCCGGCGTTCATCAGCACCACCCGGTCCGCCACCTCCAGCGCCTCCTCCTGATCGTGGGTGACGAACAGGCTGGTGACGTGCAGCTCGTCGTGCAGCTCGCGCAGCCAGCGGCGCAGCTCCTTGCGTACCTGGGCGTCGAGGGCGCCGAAGGGCTCGTCCAGCAGCAGCACCTTGGGCTGCACCGCCAGCGCGCGGGCCAGCGCGACCCGCTGACGCTGGCCGCCGGAGAGCTGGGTCGGGTAGCGCGCGGCCACGTGGCTGAGCTGCACCAGATCCAGCAGCTCCTTGACCCGGGCGCGGATTGCCGCCTCGGCCGGTCGCTCGCTGCGCGGCTTGACCCTAAGGCCAAACGCCACGTTTTCGAACACCGTCATGTGACGAAACAGGGCGTAGTGCTGGAACACGAAGCCGACGTTGCGCTCGCGCACGTGCAGATCCGAGGCATCCTCGCCGCGGATGATCACGCTGCCGCTGTCGGCCTGCTCCAGCCCGGCGATGATCCTTAGCAAAGTGGTCTTGCCGCAGCCGGAGGGGCCGAGCAGCGCCACCAGCTCACCGTCGTGAAAGTCGAGGTTGATGTCGGCCAGCGCCGCGTACTGGTTGAAATGCTTGTTGAGTCCTTGTACCTGAATGCTCATGGCAGCCTCTTGAATTCGGTGATCAGTGAGAGTGAGTGGGCTGGGCACGCAGCCGGGCCAGCAGGGTTTCCCCCAGCAGGGTGAAGATCCCGAACAGGGCCAACAGGCTGGCTACCGCGAAGGCGGCGCCGGTCTGGTACTCGTTGTAGAGGATCTCGATGTGCAGCGGCAGGGTGTTGGTCTGGCCGCGAATGTGGCCGGAGACCACCGACACGGCACCGAACTCCCCCACCGCCCGGGCGGTACAGAGCAGCAGGCCGTACATCAGGCTCCAGCGGATGCCGGGCAGGGTGACCCGCCAGAACATCTGCAGGCCGCTCGCCCCCAGCATGATGGCCGCCTCTTCCTCTTCCGGGCCGCGCGCCTCCATCTGGGGCAGCAGCTCGCGCACCACGAAGGGCACGGTGATGAAGGTGGTGGCCAGGATGATGCCGGGGGTGGCGAAGATCACCTTGATGTCGTGCTCGCTCAGCCATTCGCCGAACCAGCCGCGGCTGCCGAACATCAGCACGAACATCAGCCCCGCGATCACCGGCGACACGGAGAACGGCAGATCGATGATGGTGATGAGCAGCTGCCGACCTGGGAAGCGGAAGCGGGCGATGGCCCAGGCCGCGGCGACCCCGAACAGCAGGTTGAGGGGCACCGAGCAGAGGGTCACCAGGGCGGTGAGGCCGAGGGCACTGAGGGCGTCCGGCTCGCTGATGGCGTGCCAGAAGAAGCTCAGTCCGGGGGACAAGGCCTGGATAAAGACGGTGGCCAGCGGCAGCAGCAGCAGAGCGGCAAACCAGCCGAGACCGACCGTGATCAGCAGCCACTTGACCCAGACCGGCTCGCGGATGACGGGAGGCTGGCGCACCGAGGTGGTCGGCGCCGCCTCGCCCGTGGCCAGCGCCAGGCTTGCGTTGGATGCGTTCATATCCGGCTCCCTCCGATACGGGCCCAGCTCCAGGCCTGCAACTTGTTGATAAGCAGTAACAAAATGAAAGAAATCAGCAGCATGACCACGGCGATGGCCGAGGCACCGGCGTAGTCGTACTCCTCCAGGTGGCTCATGATCATCAGCGGCGCAATCTCCGACACCATCGGCAGGTTGCCGGCGATGAAGATGACGGAGCCGTACTCCCCCACCGCCCTCGCGAAGGCCAGGGCAAAGCCGGTCAGCAGAGCAGGCACCAGGGTCGGCCACAGCACCCGGATGAAGGTCTGCCAGCGATCGGCGCCCAGGCTGGCGGCGGCCTCCTCCTGCTCGGTCTCGGCTTCCCGCAGCACCGGCTGCAGGGTGCGCACCACGAACGGCAGCCCGATGAAGGTGAGCGCGATCACCACCCCGATGGGGTTGTAGGCGAGCTCGATGCCAAACGGGGCGACCCACTGCCCGATCCAGCCGTTGGGGGCGAAGATGGCGCACAGGGCGATGCCGGAGACGGCGGTGGGCATGGCGAACGGCAGGTCGATCAGGGCATCCACCAGTCGACGGCCGGGGAAGGTGTAGCGCACCAGCACCCAGGCCAGGATCAGGCCGAACAGGGCGTTGAGCAGCGCCGCCACCAGGGCGGCCCCGAAGCTCAGACGAAAGGAGGCGAGCACCCGCGGCGAACCGATCACCTGCCAGAACTCGGCCAGGGTCAGATTGTTCACCGCGAACAGCACCAGCGCCGAAAGTGGCAGCAGCACCAGCACGCCCAGATAGAGCAGGCTGAAGCCGAGGGTCGGGCCGAAGCCCGGCAGCACGGAGTAAGAACCAAATCGCATAACGCATCCGTTTGTTATGAAAAACATTAGATACAGCGATTCTGCGCATTCCTGTTTGGGGCAACAAACACCAATAACGCCTTTGCTAAGCACTTTTTTGTCTAACAGCGGCGGACAAGGCTTTTAGAGCTATAAAATGAAAAAAAGGTCTTTTATATAAATAAAAGACCTAAAAATGGAGCGTCGTGCAATGTACCAAGCTATCCAAATCAGATTGTCGTGGTGTCGGGTGCCTGCCCTCCTTTTCTATTTCAAACCTCTGTGATCAACGCTCGCCGCTCAGCGAAAACTCAAGGCCGCCCGCCGCTCCCACACCGCCGGTGTCGGCTCCACCACCATCTCGGCCCGCCGATAGAGGGTGCCGAGCAGGTTGAGTCCCTGATTCCACTCACCGTGGCCAGACTGGGCATTGATGTGGCCCACCTCGCCGGCATCGAACAGCGGCACCTGCCACTGGCGACTCCAGTACTCGGCCCGCTCAAAGCTCATCCAGGGATCGTTGCGGCTGGCCACCAGCTGGGCCGACACCTTGAGCGACCCTGCCAGCAGCTCGTCTGGCAAGCCGAAGCGGGCCGGATCCGCCGGGGCAACGATGAACAGCGAGGCCACCTTGTCAGGCTGCTGGCGCGCCGCCGTGATGGCCGCCAGCGCGCCGAAGGAGTGGGCCACCAGGTGAGCCCGGCCGCGCCGGCTGCGCAGCTTGCTCGCCAGCTTGGCGCTCCAGACCGTGAGGTCAGGCCGATCCCACGGCAACCCCACCATCCGCTGCCAGTGGGGGAAGTATTGGTGCCAGCGGCTCTGCCAGTGATCCGGCCCACTGTTGTGCAGACCGGGAACCAGGAGGATCTTGTTCATCTTGGTGCTCCTATCAGCTGGCACAGGGGCCAGTTAAGTCGACGATGGCCGGCCGCTTAGCGACCCGGCTGGTAGATCTGGTCAAACAGGGCGCCCTGGGCGAAGTGCTTCTTCTGCGCCTTGTCCCAATCCCCTTCCAGATCCTTGACGGTGAACAGCGCCAGTTGCGGGAACTGGGCCGCGGTCTCCTTCAGGATCGCCGGGTTGCTGGGGCGATAGTGATATTTGGCGATGATGCGCTGCCCCTCGTCGGAGTAGAGGTAGTCGAGGTAAGCCTTGGCCACCGCTTCGGTACCGTGCTTCTTGGCGACCTTGTCCACCACCGCCACCGGCGGCTCGGCCAGGATGGAGACCGACGGCACCACCAGCTCGAACTTGTCGCTATTGCCGGGCTGACCCAGCACCAGCAGGGCTTCGTTCTCCCAGGCCAGCAGCACGTCGCCGAGGCCGCGCTCGATGAAGCTGGTGGTGGCACCGCGGGCGCCGGAGTCCAGCACCTTCACGTTCTTGTAGAGATCGCCGACGAACTGCTTGGCCCCCTCCTCGCTGCCGCTCTTCTTCAGGGCATAGCCCCAGGCAGCCAGGTAGTTCCAGCGCGCCCCGCCGGAGGTCTTGGGGTTGGGGGTGACGATGGCCACGTCCTTGCGCACCAGATCATCCCAGTCCTTGATCTGCTTGGGATTGTCCTTGCGCACCAGAAACACGATGGTGGAGGTGTAGGGCGCCGCATTGTTGGCCAGCCGGCTCTGCCAGTCGGCGGCGGTCAGCCCCTGCTTGGCCACTGCATCGACGTCATAGGCCAGCGCCAGCGACACCACGTCCGCCTCCAGTCCGTCCACCACGGCGCGCGCCTGCTTGCCGGAGCCACCATGGGACTGGCTGACCACCACGTCGTCGCCGGTCTTCGCCTTCCACTCCTTGGCGAAGGCGCCGTTGTACTCCTGGAACAGTTCGCGGGTCGGATCGTAGGAGACGTTAAGCAGGCGGATCTCGGCGGCATTGGCCTGACCGAGGGCCAGCAGGGAGAGCAGGGTCAGGGCGGTCATTCGCAGTTTCATGGGGATACTCCATATCTCGTTGGGTTGAATGCAGCATGCCGTGGGCTTGTTATGCCGAGAACCAAGAAATAACGCTTTGCTTATCTCATTTGCTCATATCAGGAGGCCGCGGGCGCCATTCGCGCACTCTGTGAGCCAGGCCGCGCTGGCCCGGTGCCGGCTGTGCCATCATGGAAACAAGGCAGGCAGATGACGAAAAGGAAGTCGTTATGTGGATCAATGCAGAACCCGTCAATGGCGCCCTGGTCTCGCTGGCCATCGGCCTCATCATCGGTCTGGAGCGGGGCTGGCAGGTGCGCCAGCTGGGGGACAACCAGCGCATCGCCGGGATGCGGACCTATGGCCTCATCGGCCTGCTCGGCGGGGTCTGCGCCCTGCTGCTGCCCACCCTGGGTCCCTGGCTACCGCTGCTCGGTCTGCTGGCGGTGGTGACGGGCTGCGGCCTCTCGGTCTGGCTGGCCCAGCGCTGGCAGGGGGAGTTCGGCCTCACCAGCTCGGTGGCCATGCTGCTCACCTATCTGCTGGGGCTGATGTCGGTGCTGCTGAGTCCGAGCGAGGCGGTGGCCTGCGCCGTGCTGGCGGCCCTCTTGATGGGGCTCAAGGGCAAGATCCAGCAGGGGATGCTGTTTCTGAGCGAGACCGAATTTCACGCCACCCTGCGTTTTCTGCTCATCTCGCTGGTGCTGCTGCCGGTGCTGCCCAACGAGGAGATGGGGCCGCTCGATGCCTTCAACCCCTTCAAGATCTGGCTGATGGTGGTGGTGATCGCCGGCATCTCGTTCTGCGGCCACTTCGCGGTGCGCCTGCTCGGCACCCGCGCCGGGCTGGTGCTCACCAGCATACTGGCGGGGCTCGCCTCCTCCACCGCCCTCACCCTGCAGTTCGCCCGCCTCAACAAGGAGCAGGGCGGTCTGGAGCGGCTGCTGGCCACCGGCATCCTGCTGGCGGGAGCCACCATGTGGCTGCGGCTGCTGGTGCTGGTGCTGCTCATTCACAGCGAACTGGCGATGCGTCTCGCGGCGCCCCTGCTGCTGCTGGCGACCACCGTCTACGGCTTCGCCTTCTGGTTCTGGCGCCAGCGCGAAGAGCTGACCGACGGCCCGGTGCAGCCCCAGACCAGCAACCCGCTCGATCTGGCCACCGCCATCAAGTTCGGCCTGCTGCTGGCGCTGATCGGCTTCATGGCCACTCTGCTGCAGAGCAAGGTGGGCAACTCCGGGGTCTACCTGCTGTCGCTGGTCTCCGGCATCACCGACGTGGACGCCATCACCTTGTCGCTCTCCCAGCTCTCCCACAAGGAGCTGGCGCTGGAGGTGGCGGCCCGCGGCATCCTGCTGGCGGGGCTGGTCAACTCGCTGGTGAAGGGGCTGCTGGCCCTGGGGATAGGCGGTCGCCGGCTGGGGCTGCGGGTGCTGCTGCCCTACTTCGTCTCGGCTCTGCTGATCCTGCCGCTGATCTGGCCCGGCACCTGAGCTTGCAGCAAGTGACAGCCTGACGCCGCCAGAGTGCTCGCGTATACTGGCTCCTCTTGGCACATGAGAGGAGCTGTAGCATGGCAAGCGATTGGGACAAGGTACTGGCGGGCGGCGCCCTGGACAGCCAGAGCGAGGAGATAGCGAACGACCGGATCCGCGGCCAGGCGCTGCTGGCACAACTCAACGCCTCCCCGGCCGGGGATCAGCCACTGCGCCAGCGCCTGTGCGGCAAGCTGTTCGGCCACTGCCCCGACTCCTGCTGGATCAGTACCCCCTTCACCTGCGAGTTTGGCCGCAACATCCACATCGGCGAGAAGACCTTCTTCAACTTCAACATCACCATACTCGACGTGGGCGAGGTGCACATCGGCAGCCATGTACTGCTGGCCCCCAACGTGCAGATCTACACCGCCACCCACACCATGGACTATCTGGAGCGACGCAACTGGACCGCCTACAACAAGCCGGTGCGGATCGGCGATGACTGCTGGATTGGCGGCGGCGCCATCATCTGCCCCGGCGTCACCATAGGGCCGCGCTCCATCATAGGTGCCGGCGCCGTGGTCACCCGCGACATCCCGGCCGACTCGGTGGCGGTGGGCAACCCGGCGCGCGTGATCCGCAGCCTGAGCCCGGACGCCCCCCGTGGCTGGGAGCTGGCCCTGTGATCTGGCTCGCCCTGCTTCCCCTGCTGTGGACCGCCTGGCTCGGCCTGGCCGACGCCAACTGGTGGCCGCTGGCCATCGTCACCACCATGAGCCTGCTGACGGTGCTGGCCTACGCCCACGACAAGCGCCAGGCCATTCGCGGCGGCTGGCGCATCCCCGAATCCCGGCTCCACCTGCTGGAGCTGTGCGGCGGCTGGCCAGGTGCCCTGGTGGCCCGCCACTGGTTGCGTCACAAGACCCAGAAGGGCAGCTACCGTCGGGTGTTCTGGTTCATCGTGCTGCTGCACCTGACCCTGTGGGGGCTCTGGCTCGGCCGTCCGCTCTGGCAGACGATCTGACGCGGGTCGCAGTGCTCGATTGTCGGCCATTGCAGCCGGCAATCGGGTATGAGACAACAGAAGGCCATCAGGCTGTTTTCTCGTTTGTTCATCGGCAAGGAGTCACTCATGACCATGTGGACCGGTATCGTGCTGATCGTCTTCATCAGCGCACTGTTCGGCTTTCTCAGCAAGCGGGCCCGCTACCAGCTGGGGGATATTCGCATCACCGACCGCCTCGGCAAACAGGACGTGCTCATCAACCAGCTGCAGGAGCGCATCGCCAATCTGGAGGCCATCGTCATCGAGGAGGAGAAACACCGCCCGTTCAAGGAGCTCTGATCCGGCAAGCCGGGCGGCAAACCGGCCAGCCCCCGGGCTGCAAGGGTTTGCCGCCGCCCCCTCCCGCGCTCACCCGCCTCCTGCCAGGCAAAAACCAAATTCACAGCAGGATCAATCCCCTGCCATTTTCAGGCTGAATTTTCGCCAAGCTGGCCCATTCCCTGCTCCGTCATGACATCAGTCGTACGGAGAGTGACATCATGATCGCCATCAGCACCCTGCTTCCCCTCGCCTCCCTTGCCCTCAAGCTCGGCAGCAAGCTGCTCGGCGATGGCACGCCACAGGCCAAGGCCGAGACTCCCGTGCAGGAAGAGCGGCTCGCCCCCACGGTGCAGAGCCTGTTCCAGCGGCTGGGAGTCAAGGACGCCAACAGCGAGCAGAACCGCCCCGCCATCAACCACTTCATGAGCGAGCTGCTGCAGACCCTGGGTCAGGAGAACAATGGCCAGTCCCTGCCCGAGGCCATCGACGCCGCCCGCACCCAGCTGGCCGATGGCACCCAGAGCTCCCGCCTCGACGCGCTGCAGAGCGAGCTCGACACCCTCAAGGGCACCCTTGGCAACAGCGACCTCAACCTCGATCAGCTGCTCTATGCCTTCAAGCAGACCCTGCCCAATGGCAAGGGGGAAGGCGTCGGCAAGCTGCTCAATGCCAGCGCGTGAACGGGAGTGGAACCATGAAAAACGGCAACCTGGTGGTTGCCGTTTTTGTCGGGCCGGATCTCATGCAGCCACGCTAGGGTAGTGAAGGAGGTGGGCTCAGCATTGCCTCAGCCAGTGCGGTCTGCCCGCGAGCTTGCAAGGTGTTGGCCGCCCCCTGCCGGTCCGCCTCATCCTTGTTCTGGCTCAGTTTGAACTTGCCGACCAACCCGGTTATCTCGATTTCAATGCCGACGACCGCCTGCACCATGGTTTCGAGATAGTCTCGCGGCGCATCCGCCATCTTCCATGGGGTTGGCTCCCCGGCCTCATGGTGACGAGTCAGATTTGCCAGCAGCCGGCGCACGAAACGGGCATCGTCGCGGATCTGGATGCGACCGTGAGCATGCACCACGCTGTAGTTCCAGGTCGGCACCTGCTGGTGATGGTCATGCTTACCCGGATACCAGCTGGGGGAGATGTAGCCGTCGGCGGCCCTGAAGATCACCAGCACGTCGTCGCCGTCTTTCACCTCCTGCCAGAGCGGGTTGTTGCGAGCAACGTGGGCACGCAGGACGCCATGGGCCCCTTCCCCTGAATCCAGCTCGAATGGCAGATGGTTGGCATCCAGTCCTCCTTCACCATGGGTGATCAGGGCCCCCAGCGGATAGGCCCGGATCAGCTGGTGCAGGGTCTCGGAGTCGGTAACGGCGAAATGGGGTGGTTGATACATAAGGGCTCCTTGAGCGAGGCATTGGCGTCCATGCAGAAGCCCATTCTTGCGCAATCGGGAGTGGCAGGCGATGGCATAGACATAAAAAAGAGGGCCTGAGCCCTCTTCGTTTTATCCAATTCGGCAATCAGCCGCGCTTGGCCAGCCAGGCTTCGGCGGCGACCAGGGCGCCTTCGATCTGCTCGCGGGCAACGCCGCCTTTGGCAACCCGTTTGGCCAGGGTCGCTTCCAGCTCCAGATTGGGGTAGACGTCGAACTCGATCACCGGGCTGAAGCGCTGGAACTCGCCAATGGTCAGCTCTTCCAGCGGCTTCTTCACCTGGATCGCGTAGACCACGGTCTCGCCGACGATATGGTGGGCCTCACGGAACGGAATCCCTTTGGCCACCAGATAGTCCGCCAGCTCGGTGGCGTTGGCGTAGCCGCCCTGGGCCGCCGCCATGGTGCGCTCGCCATTGACCTTCAGATCGATCAGCACCAGCGCCGCCATGTCGAGGCAGTCGTGCCAGGTATCGAGGGCGTCGAACAGCCCTTCTTTGTCTTCCTGCATGTCCTTGTTGTAGGCCAGCGGCAGCGCCTTCAGGCTCATCAGCATGCCCATCTGGGCGCCGACCACCCGGCCGGTCTTGCCACGGATCAGCTCCAGTGCATCCGGGTTCTTCTTCTGCGGCATCAGCGACGAGCCGGAAGTGACCGCATCGGAGAGCTCGACAAAGCCAGCCTCGCCGGTGTTGTAGAAGATGAGATCTTCGGCAAAGCGCGACAGGTGGGTCATGGAGAGGGACGCCACGTGCATCAGCTCCACCACGTGATCCCGATCGGAGACCGAATCCAGACTGTTGCGGGTGGCGCCGGCAAAGCCCATGTCGAGCGCCAGGGCTTCGCGGTCGATGGCGTAGGCGGTGCCCGCCAGCGCGCCGCAGCCGAGCGGGCTGGTGTCGAGGCGCTTGAGGGCATCCTGCAGCCGGGAGTAATCCCGCTCCAGCATCTCCACATAGGCCAGCGCCCAGTGGGCGTAGGTGACCGGCTGGGCCCGCTGCAGGTGGGTGTAACCGGGCAGCACCGCAGCCTGATTGGCACGGGCGGAGGCCACCAGCCCCTGTTGCAGGGCAGTGATGGAACCGAGCAGCAGCTCGCCCTGCGCCTTGCACCAGAGTTTCAGGTCGGTGGCGACCTGATCGTTGCGCGAGCGGCCAGTGTGCAGTTTCTTGCCCAAATCGCCGACGGCGGCGATGAGCTGGCTCTCGACCCAGGAGTGGATATCTTCGGCGTCCGAACTCAGGATCTGCTGGGGATCTTGCTGCACCGAGGCGAGCAGCACTTCCATCGCCTGCTGCAACTTGGCCTGTTCACCCTCGGTCAACACGCCCACCTTGACCAGCGCTTTGGCCCAGGCCATGGAGCCTTGAATATCCTGCTCCGCCAGCCGGTAATCAAACCGCAGCGAATCGTTGAACTGCTTGAACCGGCTATCGGCTCCCTGACTGAAGCGTCCACCCCAAAGTGCCATACTGCTCTCCTTGAATGCGTTGTCGGCAGCGCCCTGGCGCCTGCCATATTGGCGCGGCCCCTTGGCCTGCGCGCAAAAATCTTGCTCTGTATTTTTCTGCATAACAGTGCGGTGGTGAGCGACGCTGTTGCCGTTAAACATGTCACATCCAGCAACTACGAACCGACCCCCTCTCCCTCTGGGAGAGGGCTAGGGTGAGGGTAATACCCCCTCATCCCCGACCCTTCTCCCCTTGTTTTTCCAGTAGGCGGGAGAAGGGAGAAAATACGTCAGCATCATATTCACACAGCCCCTGTTATCGCACAGAAGCGGCCGGGGCGCTGCCGCTCTTGTCACACCGCCGATGATGGCTCAGGGGCCATACCCTCGGCCTATAGAAGAGGGGGCCATGCCCCCTCAACGGAATCAACGGGTTATCGCGCTTGCTTAGCCGTGGGTGTGATCGCCACCGATGGCCTGATGCTGCTCCTTCATGGCGCGGATCCGGCTGGCCAGGGTGTAGAGACGGATGAAGCCTTCGGCATGGCTCTGGTCGTACACTTCGTCGGCGCCGAAGGTGGCGAAGTCTTCGGAGTAGAGGCTGTTCGGCGACTTCTTCTGCACCGCGGTGACCTGCCCCTTGTACATCTTCAGCACCACTTCACCGTCGAGATCTTCGGCGATGGCGTTGGCAGAGGCGACGATGGCCTTGCACAGCGGGGTGAACCAGCGACCGTCATAGACCAGGTGGGAGAACTCGGCACCCAGCTTTTCACGCCAGGCGCGGGTCGGGCGATCCAGTACCAGCTCTTCCACGGCGCGCAGTGCGGCGACCATCACGGTACCACCCGGGGTCTCGTAGCAGCCACGGGACTTCATGCCCACCATCCGGTTTTCGGTGATGTCGATGCGGCCCACGCCGTGCTTGCCGGCACGCTCGTTCAGGGTCATCAGGATCTGGTGCGGGCTGAGCGGCTGGTCGTCAACGGCCACCACTTCACCCTGGGCCACGGTCAGCTTGACGTACTCCGGCTGATCCGGTGCCTGCTCGGCGGGCACGGTCCACTGCCAGACCGCTTCGGACGGCTCGTTCCAGGTACTCTCCAGCTCGCCACCCTCGGTGGAGATGTGCCAGGCGTTGGCGTCGCGGCTGTAGATCTTCTTCAGGGTCGCCTTGCAGGGGATGTTGCGGGTCTCCAGGTAGGCCAGCAGATCTTCCCGGGAGCGCATGTCCCACAGACGCCAGGGGGCGATCACTTTCAGCTGGGGCGCCAGCGCGGCCACCGCACCTTCGAAACGCACCTGATCGTTGCCCTTGCCGGTGCAACCGTGGGAGATGGCATCGGCCCCTTCCGCCAGCGCCGCCTCGACCATCGCCTTGGCGATCACCGGACGGGCCATGGAAGTGCCCAGCAGGTAGGTGCCCTCATAGACGGCGCCGGTCTTCAGGGTCGGGTAGACGTACTCTTTGACGAACTCTTCCCGCAGATCCTTGACGATGCACTTGGTAGCACCGGAGGCGATGGCTTTTTGCTCGATCCCTTCCAGATCATCACGCTCCTGACCGACGTCGGCGACGAAGGCGATGATCTCCGCATCATAGTTTTCCTTCAGCCAGGGAATGATGGCCGAGGTATCCAGTCCGCCCGAGTAAGCCAGTACGATCTTGTTGATTCCGCTCATTTACTTCTCTCCATGATGATTCGATAAAAGGGTGTTATTTGGGGTCGGTTGCCGTTATTTGTGCCCAAGCAGGGTCAGCAGCACGGCGTTCTGGATATGCATCCGGTTTTCTGCCTCGTCCATGATGAGGGAGCCAGGCCCGTCCATGACCTGAGAGGTGATCTCCAGCTCCCGGTGCGCCGGCTGGCAGTGCAGCACGTGCTGGATGCCGGTACGGTCGAGCAGGGCCTGGTTGATCTGATAAGGCATAAAGATATCTTTTACCTGCTCCATTGGCGTGTTGTCACCCATGGAGACCCAGGTATCCGTGTAGGCCACGTCAAACCCTTCGATGGCCGCCACGTCGTCGCTGATGTGGATGGTCGCACCGGACTGGGCCGCCAGCGCCTGGGCCTGCAGGAAGATCTGGGTATCCGGGCCGTGGCCTTTCGGGCAGACCAGGGTCACGTCAGTGCCGAGGGTCGCCCCCAGCAGCAGCAGGGAGTGGCTGACGTTGTTGCCATCGCCGAGATAGGCCAGCTTCACCTTCGACAGATCGGCGTAGTGTTCGCTGATGGTCATGAAGTCCGCCAGCCCCTGGCAGGGGTGGTAGAGGTTGCACAGGCTGTTCACCACCGGCACTGTGCCGTGCTCCGCCAGCTCGACCAGGGTCTGGTGATCGAACACCCGGGCGACGATGGCATCACACCAGCGCGACAGGTTGGCGGCGAAATCCTTCACCGATTCGCGCTTGCCGAGCGCGCCGTTCTGCTGATCCAGATAGACGCTGTGGCCGCCCAGCTTGGCGATGCCGATGTCGAAGGTGACCCGGGTGCGCAGGGAGGGTTTCTCGAACAATGTGACCACGCTCTTGCCCGCCAGTGCCTGGCCGTACTTTTTCGGATCGGCCTTGACCGATTTGCCCAGGGCGATCAGCGCCTCAATCTGGGCTTTGTTCAGATCACTGTCTTTCAGAAGATGTTGCATCGGATGTTCCTTGTTCCGGTGGAGATCAGAGGGTGACCTGGGTGCCGACCGCGCCGCCGGCCAGCAGCTTGAGCAGCTGATCCGGGTAGCGCCAGCTGGCGACACAGACCGGCTTGCCCAGGGTCTCGGCGGCATGCAGGGCGGCTTTCACCTTGACCGCCATGCCGTCGCTGATCACCCCCTTCTCCATCAGATCCAGCGCCGTCACCTTGTCGAGCTGGGGCACCAGCTTGCCCTTGCCATCCAGGATGCCGCTCACATCCGACAGCATCACCAAATCGGCGCCAAGGGTCTCGGCAATGGCGGTGGCCGCCTGATCCGCATTGACGTTCATCAGCTGCCCCTGGGCGGTGATGCCGATGGAGCTCACCACCGGCAGGAAGCCCTGAGCGAGGATCCCCGCCACCAGCGCCGGGTTGCCCGGCTGGCAGTCACCCACGGCGCCGAGCGCGGGGTCGAGCTGGGTCACCTGGCACAGACCGCCGTCCGCCAGACAGAGTCCCACCGCCGAGATGTCGGTGGCGATGGCCTTGGCCATCATCATCTTGTTGGCGGTACCGGCCAGCGCGCCGACGATGAAGGGGATCTGCTCGAACGGGGTCACCCGCAGACCGTTCTTCTTGGTGGAGGTGAGACCCAGCCCCTTGAGCAGGTCATCCACCAGGCAGCCGCCGCCGTGCACCAGCACCAGGGGTCTGTGCTGCTCGTCCAGAAAGGTCTTGAGGGTGGCGAACAGGGCGGTCAGCGCCTCGTCGTTTTCGATCAGTGCGCCGCCCAACTTGATTACCAGAGTCTGCTTGTCCATCGTTGCAATCCTTCCTTGAGTCCTTAAATCAGGCCGGTGGCCGGTTCAAATCCAAATTTGATATTTATGCACTGCATGGCCTGCGAGGCGGCGCCTTTGAGCAGGTTGTCGATGGCAGCAACCACCACCAGCATGTTGCCCTGCTGTTGCCAGGCGAGATCGCAGTACGGGGTGCCCGCGACACCACGGATGGAGGGCATTTGCCCGGTGAGGCGCACCAGCGGCTTGCCCTCGTAGGCCTTGAGGTAGGCCTGATCCACCTGGGTCGGCGTCACGCCGTCCGCCAGCTGCACATAGATGGTGGCCAGGATGCCGCGCACATAGCTGCCAAGGTGGGGCTGGAACAGCACCTCCTTGCCGAGGTGGTGACTGATCTCCGGCTGATGCCGGTGATTGAAGGTGCCGTAGGGATTGAGGCTCACCTCGCAGAAGCTGGTGTTGATGGCCGCCTTGCGACCGGCCCCGGAGACCCCGGAGACGGCGTTGATGATGGGCTGCCACCCCTTGGCAATCAGTCCTGCCTGCTGCAGCGGCTTGAGGGCACACAGAGAGGCGGTCGGGTAGCAACCGGGCACCGCAATCAGCTGGGCCGCCTTGACCGCTTCGGCATTCCACTCGGCCAGGCCATAGGCGGCCTGATCCAGCCACTGCTCGCTCTCGTGGGTGAAGCCGTAGTAGGAGGCGTAGAACTGCTGATCCCTGACCCGGAAGGCACCGGAGAGATCGAACACCGGCAGCCCCTTGGTCAGGAACTTCGGCGCAAGCTCGGCGCTCACCTCGTGGGCGGTGGCCAGCAGCACCAGATCGGCCTGGGTCAGGATCCGGGTCATGCCATCCTCGTCCAGCGGCAGCAACGGCTGATCGAGCGAGCCTACCCACTGGGGATGCAGAGAAGAGAAACGCTTGTGGGCGTCCTGGCTGCCGGCGGAAACATAGAGGCCGAACAGCTTGAGTTGTGGATGGTTCTGGACCAGGGCGGCCAGCTCGGCTCCCGCGTAGCCACTGGCACCGACGATAACGGTGTTAAGCATGTTGAGTATTCCAAGTCAGAGTTCGAGATTCACAGCATGGTGCTGCGGTGCACAAGGGGGTTCGCTGCCCCATGCACAAGTGCGGAGGGGCAATTCAGGCGGGTGTGTGTCGTCGGTTATAGATCAGGTGACAGAACATTAACTTTCCCTTACAACTAGAAGCCTTGTCGATGAGCCACGTATTCAGGCAAACTTACAGAATATTCATGCATTCACTTTGCATTTGTATTTTCTAACAGAAACACTCCGGGGACGCAAGGAGGAGCTGATGGCCAATCTGGATTTTTTTTCACTTTATAAGAATATTATTGCGATTCCCTCTATCAGCAGCACGGATCCCCGCTGGGATCAGAGCAATGAGGCGGTGATCCGGCTGCTGGCCGACTGGTTCGGTCAGCTCGGCTTCCAGTGCGAGGTAACCGCCCTGCCCGATCTGCCGGGCAAGTTCAATCTGGTGGCGACGATAGGTCAGGGCGAAGGGGGGCTGCTGCTGGCGGGCCACACCGATACGGTGCCATTCGATGAAGGTGCCTGGCGCAAGGATCCCTTCAAGGTGACCGAAGAGGGCAACCGCCTCTATGGCCTCGGTACCATCGACATGAAGGGCTTCTTCGCCTTTATCGTCGAGGCGCTGAAAGAGATCGATCTCAAGACGCTCAGCAAGCCGCTGCGCATCCTGGCCACCGCCGATGAAGAGACCACCATGGCGGGGGCCCGCGCCATCGCCGCCGCGGCTGAGCTGAAACCCGACTACGCGGTGATTGGCGAGCCGACCGGACTGGTGCCGGTGGTGGCCCACAAGGGGCACATGTCGGAAGCCATCCGCATTACCGGCAAGAGCGGTCACAGCTCGGATCCTGCCAACGGCGTCAACGCGCTGGAGATCATGCACCAGGCCATGGGCCAGGTGCTCAAGCTGCAGCACAGCCTGAAGGAGAAGTACGCCGACCACAGATTCGCCGTGCCGCAGCCGACCCTGAACCTCGGCTACATCCAGGGAGGCGACAGCCCGAACCGCATCTGCGGCTGCTGCGAACTGCACATCGACATGCGCCCCACCCCGCAGGTGGGCCCCGACGAGCTGATGGGGATGTTGAAAGAGGCGCTCTCCCCCATCGAAATTCACCAGCCGGGCTGCCTGCACCTGCAGCACCTGCACGAGCCGATCCCCGCCTACGCCTGCGCCGATGACTCCGAGCTGGTGCGCGAGGCCGAGCGGGCGAGCGGGCGGGCCGCCGAATCCGTGAACTATTGCACCGAGGCCCCCTTCATCCAGCAGCTCGGTTGTGAAACCATAGTGCTGGGCCCCGGCCACATCGCCCAGGCCCACCAGCCGGACGAATATCTGGATCTGTCGTTCGTCAAGCCGACCACCCGCGTATTGCAGCACCTGATCCGCCGTTTCTGTCTCTGAATTGACGGGAATGTAAGTAAGTTACATGACATCGCACCTCGGGACAGGTGATGGAAATACATGTTCTGAATCGGCCTGTTATTTGACCTTGCGCAGACAATCTGGGTAGATTGTCACCCTAAGATGACGGAGCATATGTTGTAATCGCACAACAATAAGTGAGGTCGTCTCTCACCCCGGATGGGTGTCAGGCACCAACAAGATAAGGATGTGGAATGAACGAAAAGTACGCCGCACTACGCGCCAACGTAGGCATGCTGGGTCAACTGCTGGGCAAGTCCATCAAGGATCATCAGGGACAGGCCTTCCTCGACAAGATCGAAACCATTCGCCAGCTGGCCAAATCCTCCCGCAAAGGCAATGAGACAGACCGGGAACGTCTGCTCGATACCCTGCGCAACCTGAGCGATGACGAGCTGCTGCCGGTGGCCCGCGCCTTCAGCCAGTTTCTCAACCTGGCCAACGTGGCCGAACAGTTCCACACCATCTCCCGTCGCTGCGAAGAGCAGGTCTGCACCCCGGATCCGCTCGAGCAGATGTTCGACAAGCTGAAAGCCTCCAACCTGTCGCAGGAATCCATCATCCAGGCCGTGCGCGAGCTGGACATCGATCTGGTGCTGACCGCTCACCCCACCGAGGTGACCCGTCGCACCCTGATCCACAAGCACGTGCAGCTCAACGACTGCCTCGAGGCGCTGGAACTCTCCGATCTGCTGCCCCGCGAGCGGGACAAGATCCTCAATCGCATCGAACAGCTGGTCAATCAGGCCTGGCACACCAACGAGATCCGCGAACAGCGCCCGACCCCGGTGGACGAGGCCAAGTGGGGCTTCGCCGTGGTGGAAAATAGCCTGTGGCCGGCCATCCCCGAATTCATGCGCAATCTGGACGAGCGGCTGCAACACCACCTGGGTGTGCGGCTGCCGCTGGATGCCGCGCCGGTCAAGTTCACCTCCTGGATGGGCGGTGACCGCGACGGCAACCCCTTCGTCACCGCCAAGGTAACCGCCGAAGTGCTGGAGCTGGGCCGCTGGATGGCGGTGAGCCTGTTCTACAAGGACATCAAGGAGCTCACCTCCGAGCTCTCCATGTCCGACTGCACCGACGCCGTGCGCGAGCGGGTCGGCAATCACCCCGAGCCTTACCGCGCCCTGGTACGCGAGCTGCGCGAACAGCTGCGCGAGACCCAGGAGTTCCTCACCGCCAAGGTACAGGGCCAGGCGAGCGAGAGCCGGGATCTGGTCAAGACCACCGCCCAGCTGCGCGAGCCGCTGGAGCTCTGCTACCACTCCCTGCACGCCTGCGGCATGGGCAACATCGCCGACGGCATGCTGCTGGACGTGCTGCGCAAGCTGGCCTGTTTCGGCATCCACCTGGTCAAGCTGGACATCCGCCAGGATGGCGAGCGCCACGGCCAGGTCTTCTCCGAGCTGACCCGCTACCTCGGCATGGGTGACTACGCCGAGTGGAGCGAAGATGACAAGCAAGCCTTCTTGCTGAGCGAACTCAACTCCCGCCGCCCGCTCATCCCGACCGACTGGGAGCCGAGCGACGAGACCCGCGAGACCCTGGATACCTGCAAGGTCATCGCCCAGCACGATCCCGATGCCTTCGGCATCTACATCATCTCCATGGCTGGCGCACCGTCCGACGTGCTGGCGGTGCAGCTGTTGCTCAAAGAGGCCGGCTGCAAGTTCCGCATGCCGGTCGCTCCCCTGTTCGAGACCCAGGAAGACCTGATGGCGGGCACCGCCGTGATGGAGCGCCTGCTGTCGGTGGACTGGTATCGCGGCTACATCCAGGGCCGTCAGTACGTGATGATCGGCTACTCCGACTCCGCCAAGGACGCGGGCATGATGGCCGCCGGCTGGGCCCAGTACGCCGCCATGGAATCCCTGGTGGCGCTGGCCGAGGCCAACAACCTGCGCCTGACCCTGTTCCATGGCCGTGGCGGTACCGTCGGCCGCGGTGGCGCGCCTGCCCATCAGGCCATCCTGTCGCAACCGCCGGGATCCCTGCGCGGTGGCCTGCGGGTGACCGAACAGGGCGAGATGATCCGCTTCAAGTTCGGCCTGCCCAAGGTGGCCATCCAGAGCCTCAACCTCTACACCAGCGCCGTGCTGGAGGGGAACCTGCTGCCGCCGCCCAAGCCCAAGGAGTGCTGGCGCGCCGTGATGGAGCAGCTGGCGTCTGTCTCCTGCGATCACTACCGCAGTATTGTGCGCGGTCATCCGGATTTCGTGCCCTACTTCCGCGCCGCCACCCCCGAGATGGAGCTCGGCAAGCTGCCGCTCGGCTCGCGCCCCTCCAAGCGCAAGCCCAATGGCGGGGTTGAGAGCCTGCGCGCCATCCCCTGGATCTTCGCCTGGACCCAGAACCGGCTGATGCTGCCGGCCTGGCTCGGTGCCCACAAGGGGCTGCAGCAAGCCATCGCCGACGGTCAGAAAGGCGTGCTGGAAGAGATGAGCCGTCAGTGGCCCTTCTTCCGTACCCGCCTCGAGATGCTGGAGATGGTGTTCCTCAAGGCTGACGTCTGGCTGGCCGAGTACTACGACACCCGGCTGGTGCCCAAGGAGCTGTGGGGCCTCGGCAAACAGCTGCGGCAGGAGCTTGCCGACTCCATCCAGGTGGTGCTGGAGCTGCGCCCGCAGGGCGACTTGCTCGACGACCAGCCCTGGATCAAGGAGTCCATCAAGCTGCGCAACCCCTACACAGACCCGCTCAACGTGCTGCAGGTCGAGCTGCTGGGCCGCTCGCGCAACCATGCCGAGACCCTGCATCCCGAGCTGGATCAGGCGCTGATGGTCACCATCGCCGGCATCGCCGCCGGTATGCGTAACACGGGTTGATGGCTGACAGGCTGCAACGCAAAAATAAAAAGGGCGCCAGATTGGCGCCCTTTTCACGGGTATTTGATTGCCGCATAATCGCCTCATCTTCAACGGAGGACACCTGTCCATGCGCCTGCTCTGTCTGCTGGCTCTCTTCGCCTCTTTCACGGCGAGTGCCAATAGCGCCGATACCATCGCGGTCTGTGATGGGCTGATAACCAAAGCCAAAACCTATTCTTCCATGCCGCCGGCCACCCTCAAAAAGCTCAGGGACTTGACCATGGAGGCAACACTGGAAGATTTTCGTCAGGAGTATGGTTCCGCCGTCGATGATGCTATGACTCAGCTGCTGGCGACCAACCTCTCTCGGGAGCAGGCGCAATTCCAGCTGCTCCGTCAGCTGCGCATCTTTCAGGGCATGTTGATCAACATGGGGTTGAACCTGAATGGGGTTGAAGATCCCGCCCCATGGGAGAAGTTTCGTCAGGACTGCATCGCCTCAAACGGCCAGTGGCCTGCCATGTGATTGCCTGCACTGCACTTATTGCTCCCCCTTGCCCCTCGTGTCTACTTCAGGTCGTCACTTAAGGGATATCCTCTCGCAAAATGACTGACCCGCAATGAGAAGAGGCGCCACTGGCGCCTCTTTGACTGAACGGCTTGTCTGCTGTTACAGGCTGGCACAGATCTGCCAGAGGTCGTACTGGATGGCGGCGGCCGTCACTTCCCGCCCGGCGCCCGGCCCCTGGATGACCAGCGGGTTGGTGCGATAGCTGTCGCTCTCGATGGCGAAGATATTGTCGCACGGCAGCAGGTTGGCAAACGGGTGGTGGGGCTCCAGCGCCTCCAGCCCCACTCGCGCCTTGCCGTCGTGCTCGAAGCGAGCGACGTAGCGCAGCACCTTGCCAACCCGGCGCGCCCCCTCGAAAGCGGTCTGGATCGGGTCATCCAGCTCTTTCAGCCTGTCCATGAACTGATCCGTGCTCACCTTGCGCAGGGAGACAGGCACCAGGTTCTCCAGCTCGATGTCGGCGGAGTCGAGCTCGAAACCCGCCTCTCGCGCCAGAATGAGCAGCTTGCGGCGCACATCCTGGCCGGAGAGATCCTCGCGGGGATCCGGCTCGGTCAGACCGTGCTGCCACGCCTCGTCCACCAGCTCGGAGAAGGGACGACTGCCGTCATACTGCTGGAACAGCCAGGAGAGGGTGCCGGAGAAGATGCCGGAGACCCCCTGAATGCGGTCGCCGCTCTGGCGCAGCATCTGGATGCTGGACTGGATCGGCAGCCCGGCGCCCACGGTGGCGTTGTAGCGCCACTGCACCTGATGGTCGCGGCAGGTCTGCTTGATGCGCTGGTAGAACTCGCTGTCGGCGGCGCCGGCAAACTTGTTGGCAGCGATGATGTGAATGCCGAGCTGGGCAAAGTCCGGGTAGTAGCGGCTCACCGTCTCGCTGGCGGTCATGTCCAGCGCAATCAGGGTATCGAAGCCGTGCTGTTCCAGCTGGGCCAGCAGCTCGGGCCAGATCAGCGGCTTGGGATTGAAGTTGTCCTGCACCTTGAGCGGATCCAGCCCCTCTTCATCGAGCAGGCCCCCTTCCGAGCTGAACACCCCGTAGAGGGTGAGCGCCAGGTTCAGTTCATGCTCGAGCCGCGCCTTCTCGCGGGCATAGAGGTTGAGCCAGTGGCCGCCGATGTTGCCCTTGCCGAACACCACCAGCCCGACCCGGTTCGGGCGGCTGAACAGGGCGCTGTGCAGGGCGATCAGCAGTGGCTCCAGCACCACCTGGCGCAGCACGGCCACCAGGCTCAGGCCGTCTTTGGCCACCTGCACGAACTCCAGCGGCTGATCCGCCAGCAGCTGGTAGAAACGGTGGCACTGCTCGGCGTTGTCGGTGACGCCAGCGCCCACCAGCGCCACCAGGCTGTAGCCTTCGCGCTGGATAAGACCGGTGAAGCTGCCTTGCAGCTGGAAGTCGCGCAGCAGCTCGAACGCCCCCTGTGCCACCTCAAGGGTGTAGGCGAGCCGCAGGATCCGGCGATCCGGCTGGCGCTGCAGGGTGAGCGGGTTGAGGCGATGGCGGGCCAGATGGGCCTCGATGGCCGCCACCGTCTGCTCATAATGGGTCTGCGGCAGCACCTTGAGCTCGATGAGGGCAATCTGATCCACCGAGGAGACGATGCGGGCGCCACCGGATCGCGGGGCTCGGCGCAGAATGTGGGTGCAGCCCTCGTCCGGGTTGTAGCTGCAACGCAGAGTGAGGCGCTGCCGGCTGTCGGCCACCGGCTGCAGGGTGCGCGAGTGCAGCACCGAGGAGCCGAGGCGGGCCAGCTCGTTCGCCTCGGCGAGGCTCAGACGCTCCAGCAGGCGAGCTTCCTTGACCCGCCGCGGGTCGGCGCTGTAGACCCCGGCCACGTCGCTCCAGATGGTGGTGGATTCGCCGTCCGCCAGCAGGGCCAACAGGCTGGCGCTGTAGTCGGAGCCGTTGCGACCGAGCAGCAGGGAGCGACCCTCCATGTCAGCGGCGATAAAGCCGGTCACCACGATGCGCCCGGCGTGTTCCGCCAGCCGCGCCTTGAGCAGTTCACTGGACAGCGCGGTATCCACCTTGACCAGAGCGCCATCCTCGGCGCGCAGGAAGCTGCGGGCATCGAGCCAGATGGCCTTGTCGCCGCGGCTGGTGAGCAGGGCCGCCAGCAGGCGCGCCGACCACACCTCGCCAAAGGCGAGCAGGCCGTTGCGCTCGAAGCGGTCAAACTGCCCCTCCAGGGTCTTGGCGATCAGCTGCATGTCGTCGGCCAGCTGCTGGCTCAGCTCGAGGTGAAGCTCCCCTTCCAGCAGGCCGTCGATCAGGCTCTGTTGATAGGCCTGCAGGGCCGAAATGGCCTCACCGGCGGCTTCATCCCCGGCCTCGGCCAGCTCCACCAGCTGGATCAGCCGGTTGGTGGTCTTGCCGGCGGCGGAGACCACCACCAGCTCTCGTCCGCCCCCCTGCTGCTCGGCTTGTTGTTCGAGAATGCTGGCGACCCGGCGATAACAGACCGGATCCGCCAGACTGCTGCCACCGAATTTGTGGACGTGACGTCGCTTCAAGCCTGCTTCTGTTGCCACCGCGATCTCTCCTTGTTGCTGCTGTTCCATTACTTCGCCACCTGCTGTGCCTGTGCAAACGCTGCGGCCAGATCGGCCACCAGATCCTCACCGTGTTCGATACCGACTGACAGACGCAGCAGTTGGCTGCTGATGCCTGCCGCCTGCTGGGCGGCCGGGGTCATGGCTCTGTGGGTCATGCTGGCCGGATGGGCAACCAGACTCTCCACTCCGCCAAGGGATTCGGCCACCGAGAAGAGGGTGAGGGCCGCCAGGAAGGCGCGAATGCCCGCCTCATTGCAATCGAGCTCAAAACTTAGCATGGCGCCGAAACCGGACTGTTGACGGCGCGCAATATCGTGGCCCGGATGGTTCGGCAGGCTGGGGTGATAGATGCGTTTGACCAGCGGCTGCTGCTGCAGGAAGGCGAGAATGCGATCGGTGTTCTCCTGATGGGCGCGCAACCTGGGGGCCAGGGTGCGCAGACCGCGCAGGGTGAGGTAGGAGTCGAACGCCCCGGAAGTGAGCCCCAGACAGTTGGCCCACCACACCAGGGAGTCAGCCAGCTCGGGATCCTTGGCGATCGCCACCCCGCCCACCACGTCGGAGTGGCCGTTGATGTACTTGGTGGTGGAGTGCACCACCAGGTCCGCCCCCAGCGCCAGCGGCTGTTGCAGCAGTGGCGAGAGGAAGGTGTTGTCCACCGCCACCTTGGCGCCCGCCGCGTGGGACGCCTCGGCGATGGCGGCGATGTCCACCACCCGCAGCAGCGGGTTGGAGGGGGTCTCCACCCACACCAGCGCCGGCTCCTGGGCCAGCGCGGCGGCCAGTGCCGCCGCATCCCCCTGATCGACGAACTGCACCCGGTAGTGGCCCTTGGCCGCCAGGTACTCGAACAGGCGCCAGGTACCGCCGTAGCAGTCGTGGGGGGCGATCAGCAGATCCCCCGCCTTGAGCAGGGCGGTGGTGACCAGATGAACGGCCCCCATGCCGGTGCCGGTCACCACGGCGCCGGCGCCCCCTTCCAGCGCCGCCAGCGCGTCCGCCAGATTGGTGCGGGTCGGGTTGCCTGAGCGGGCATAATCGTATTGACGGGGCTCGCCAAAGTCGGCAAAGGTGTAGTTGCTGGAGAGGTAGATGGGCGGCACCACGGCACCGTGTTGCTGGTCAGTCTCAATCCCGGTGCGCACTGCTTGGGTGGCCTTGTGGGTCATGTCACTCTCCTTGATGTCTCTTCACACGCTGGCATGCTGTTTCTGCCACGCGCCATCCCGCCATTGCAGGCTCATGGTGAACCACACTACGCCAGCTTAAAAAGGCCGTCAACACTTCTAGACGTCTAAATGGCTTTGCTGTTGGATTGCCATTAAATTCCTTAAGGGTTAAAATCCGCGCTCACGGCTAAATGAGAACAGGTGGATCATGGGTACAGAGTGGAACGGCGACTACGTCAGCCCCTACGCGGAACACGGTAAGAAGAGCGAACAGGTCAAGAAGATTACCGTCTCGATCCCGCTCAAGGTGCTGAAGGTGTTGACCGATGAACGCACCCGTCGCCAGGTGAACAACCTGCGTCATGCGACCAACAGCGAGCTGCTCTGCGAAGCCTTCCTGCACGCCTTCACCGGTCAGCCGCTGCCCTGCGACGAAGATCTGCGCAAGGATCATCCGGACAGCGTCCCCGCCGAGGCGCGTGCCATCATGGAAGCGCTGGGCAAAGAGATCGAAGATTTCGACGCCGAGTAATCCTGCAGCAGATGCCAAACAGCAAACCCCCTTCGATGACGCGGCCCCAGGCCGCGTCATCGCTATCCGCCCCTTTCAGCCTGCGTCGCTACCAGAGCAACGTCTGCAGCCACAGCCACGACCATGCCCAGCTGGTGATCCCCCTCGACGGTCCCATCGAGATCGAGGTGCAGGGCCAGGGGCGGCGGCTCGCGCCCGGCTTTGCCTGCATCATCGCCCCCGGTGAGCGGCACGACTACGCCGCCGATCCGGCACTCTCGTTTCTGGTGCAGGAGAGCCACTGGCTGCCCGGCGAGCTGGGCGAGCGCCCCTTCATCGAGCTGGACCAGGCCCAGCGCCACTACCTCGCCTTCCTGCACCGCATGGTGGCCGAGGGGCGCCACGTGGCCGGCATGGAGCAGGTGTGGCTGGGTCTGCTGGCAGAGGCGCAGCAGGCAGGCTCGCGCGGCCGTGCCCGCCTCGCCCTGCGCATCGGCAAGGTGCAGCGCCATATCGAGGCGCATCTCGCCGAGCCCCTCAGCAACGAACGGCTGGCCGCCATCGCCTGCCTCGGCCAGAGCCAGTTCAAGCACGCCTTTCAGCAGCAGGTGGGGATGAGCGTCTCCCACTACATCCGGGCGCGGCGCATGGCGCTGGCGCGTACCCTGCTCGCCCACACCGCCCTGCCCGTCGGCAACGTCGCCAACCGCTGCGGTTACCAGAATCAGGGGGCCTTCGGCGAGCGCTTCCTGGCCGAAACCGGACTGACCCCTTCCCTCTGGCGCCAGCAAAAACGGCCGCTTGCCGTAACCGGGCGGCCGTTTGCCGAAGACGGCGCAGGTGGTTTCGAGGCATGCTGAGGCTCATGCAAGGTAAGGGCAACGAGGAGCCAAGATGCAGACCATAAGCTGGCAGGATTTCGAGATGGTGGAGCTCAGGGTGGGCACCCTGGTGCGGGTCGAGCCCTTCCCCGAGGCACGCCGCCCGGCCTACAAGGTGTGGGCGGATTTCGGCCCCGAGCTCGGGGTGCGCAAGAGCAGCGCCCAGATCACCGACCTCTACCAACCGGAGGAACTGGTGGGCCGCCAGATCGTCGCCGTGGTGAACTTCCCCCCCAAGCAGATAGGGCCGATCCAGTCGGAGTTTCTGCTGACCGGTTTCTACCGGCCGGACGGCGCCGTGGTGATCGCCATCCCCGAGCAGGCGGTGGAGAATGGCGCCAAGCTCGGCTGAGGCCGCAACCGGACAGATACAAGAGAGGCGACCCTGGGGTCGCCTCTCTTTTTTGCGGCTGGTTGCTCGCCGTTACTTCAGCAGGCTGAAGATCAGCGCCGACACCGCCAGCGCGCCGGTCAGCAGGATGAAGCCGTTGGCCCAGCGGTGGCGGAAGCGGGCCAGTGCCTCCACCTTGTAGATGGCCACCACCGGCATGATGAACAGGATCATGGCGATCACCGGGCCGGAGAGGGTCTCCATCAACCCCAAGATCCCAGGGTTGATGATGGCGGCGCCCCAGATGGAGAAGAACATCAGGGCGATGCCGAGCCGGTCCGCCTTGGCCAGCGACAGGCCGGTGGGCTTGGCGATCAGGCTTTTCAGGCTCTCGCGGGCACCAAGGAAGTGGCCGAGGAAGGAGGAGCTGATGGCGATGAAGGCGATGAGCGGCCCCAGGGTCACGATCACCGGGTTGTCAGTGATGTTGGCGAGGTAGGAGAGCACGGAGACGTTCTGGGCCTTGGCCTCGGCCAGCTGGGCCGGCGAGAGGCTCAGCACGCAGGAGAAGACGAAGAACAGCACGAAGCCCACCAGCATGACGGTGGTGTTGCGCAGGATCAGGCTGCTCTTGGCTTCCGCCTGCTCGCCGTACTCCCGGCGCTGCACGTTGGCAAATCCGGAGATGGCGGCGGCGTGGCTGAAGGCGAACACGGTGACCGGCAGCGCCAGCCAGACGGTGTTGAGGAAGCTGCCGCTCTCCAGGCTACCCAGCTGCGGCCACTGCCACTGGGGGATCAGGTAGCAGGAGAGCGCCGCCAGGATGGCCGCCAGCGGATAGACCATGACGGCAAAGGCGCGCAGCATCGCCTTCTCGCCGGCCAGCATCACGGCGATCATGGCGAACACCAGCAGACCGGAGAGCATCACCCGGTTCGGGGCATCCATGCCGAGCTGATTGATCATGAAGCTCTCCACCGTGTTGGTCAGCCCGACCCCGTAGATGAGCAGGATCGGGAAGATGGAGAGGAAGTAGAGCGCCGAGATGAGGCGGCCGGCCATCTTGCCGAAGTGCTCCTGTGCCACCTCGGTGAAATCGGCGTGGGGGCGCGACGAGGAAAGCACGAAGCGCGCCAGCCCGCGGTGGGCCAGGAAGGTCATGGGACCGGCCAGCACGGAGACGATGATGAGAGGCCAGATCCCGCCCAGACCCAGATTGATGGGCAGGAACAGGATGCCGGCGCCGACGGCGGTGCCAAACAGACTGATGACCCAGTGGGTGTCGTGGCGACGCCAGGGGGTGGCGCTGACGGTGGTGGAGCAGGAACCGGACAGCTCCTTGGTGACGTCTACAGATAAACTCATTACTAATTCACTTTTTGTCAGTGTTTTAATCTGAGTTCATTGTGGTTTATCGGGATTTAATACTCAAAAATCAATCCTGAAACATATCACTACCATTACGGGCTTCAGCCAGTGAGATTGGGAATGGAATCGGGATCACATAAATGAGTAAAACTGAATTTTGTTAAATTTGCGAAATTTAAAACCAAAATTTAACTCTCGATCAATTTTTTATTTTGGCCAAATGATCGTTTGCAGAATTACCTGAAAAATCGTGCCATTCCGTCGCCCTCTCTTGTGATGATTCACTGTCATTCCCGCGCTTTGCCAGCGGATATTTCTGTTCATCCCCGATGAAACCAGCGGATCACACCATGCAATCAGGCGGCCATGGAGCCGCCTGATTGCCGTCAATGATGACCTGTTCACCCGCTCAGTGCGCCAGAATGCTGCCCCAGGCGAGATCCGGATCCCCCATCACGATGAAGTCCGGGTTCTCCAGCGACTCCGTCTCGTTGTAGCGCAGCGGCTGCAGCGCCAGGCTGAGGATGCGACCACCGGCCGCCTCGACGATGCACTGGGCGGCGGCAGTGTCCCACTCGCCGGTGGGGCCGAGCCGCACGTAGCAGTCGGCCGCCCCTTCCGCCACCAGACAGGACTTGAGCGAGCTGGAGCCGAGCGGGATCAGCTCGTAGTTGATGGCCGGGTTGAGGCGACGGGTCAGGTTCTCCAGCTTCTGGCGGCGGCTGATGGCCACCACCAGTGAATCGGGCTGATCGTGCTCGTGGTGCATGGCGCTGATGGGGTGCACCTCGCCGTTCGCCTCCTTGAAGGCACCATGACCGCGCACCGCCCAGTAGAGCACGTTCGACTCGGGAGCGTAGATGACGCCGAGCACCGGCACGTTGTCCTGCACCAGGGCGATCAGGGTGGCGAAGTCGCCGCTACCGGCGATGAACTCGCCGGTGCCATCGAGGGGATCCACCAGCCAGTACTGGCGCCAGTTGGCGCGCTGGCTGAAGGGGATGTCGGCCGCCTCTTCGGTCAGCACGGGAACGTGGGGAGTGAGCGCCGACAGCGCCTGTTTGAGGTAGGCATCGGCAGCAAGATCGGCACTGGTGACCGGGGTCGCATCCTCCTTCAGCTGACGCTCGAACTGACCGCCGTGATAGATTTCGTGAAGGATCCTGCCCGCTTCGCGCGCGATCTCCTTGACCCCCGGCACCCAGGCCAACAACTCCTGCATCTTGTTATCCTCTGTATTCAAACGGCCCGTCTGCGGGCTACTCTGCCTGCTCCGCCAGCCAGCGTTGGGCCAGCAGCAGCGCACTGATGCTGCGCGACTCGGTGAAATCGGGTCGCGCCAGCAATTCGTCGATCCGGTTCAGCGGCCAGGGGATCACCTCGAGGGGCTCGGGCTCGTCCCCCACCCGCTGCTCGGGGAAGAGATCCCGCGCCAGCAAGATGTCCATCCGGCTGGAGAAGTACCCCGGCGCCAGCGACACCTGCTTGAGCAGGGTCAGGCTGTTGGCGCCGAAGCCCGCCTCTTCCATCAACTCCCGGTTGCCCGCCTCGAAGGCATCTTCACCCGGGTCGATCAGCCCCTTGGGGAAGCCCAGCTCGTAGGAGTGGGTGCCCGCCGCGTACTCGCGCACCAGCAGCAGGGTGTGGGCATCGAACAGCGGCACCACCATGACGGCGCCCCGGTTGCCGCCGCGCATCCGCTCGTAGACCCGCTCCTCGCCGTTGGAAAACTTGAGGTGGAGCGACTCCACCTTGAACAGCCGGCTCTCGGCCACGATCTCGGCCTTGAGGATCTCCGGCTTGCTCTTATCATGCGCCATGGTGTCGACACTGAGGTGGACGGGTTTGCGTTGGTGGAGGTCACTCATCGGGGCTGGCTGCTCGTTAAAAAATCGTGTTTCAAGAGTAAACGACTCCCCTCTCGAACACCACGGGGCAAGGGTGGGAAAGCAGCGGGAAAAATCCGTTATAATGCCCGCCCGTTTCGACCCGACCACCGAGGCCCCATGCCGACCCCACTGCCCTGGCACCAGATAGACACTGTCCTGCTCGATATGGATGGCACCCTGATCGATCTCCATTTTGACAACCACCTCTGGCAACAGCTGGTACCCGAGCGCTATGCCGAGCGACTCGGCCTGCCGCTGGCCGAAGCCAGAGTGCAGATCGAGGCGCACTACCAGGCCGTCAGCGGCACCCTCAACTGGTACTGCGTGGACTACTGGAGCGAGACGCTGGGGCTCGACATCCGTGCCCTCAAGCAGGAGATCCTGGCCAAGATCCAGTGGCGGCCTCACGTCATCCCCTTCCTGGCCGCGCTGCGGGCTGCAGGCAAGCAGCTGGTGCTGTTCACCAATGCCCACCCCGCCAGCCTGTCGGTGAAGGATGCGCAGCTGGGGCTGGCCGGCCACCTCGATCTGATGGTGAGCACCCACGAGCTGGGCTGGTCGAAGGAGAGCCAGCACTGCTGGCAGGCACTGGCCGAGCGGCTGGCGTTCGACCCGGCCCGCACCCTGTTCGTGGATGACAGCGAGCGGATCCTGCGCGCCGCCGCCGATTACGGCATCGGCTATCAGCTCGCCATCCAGAACCCGGACAGTTGCCAGCCCGAGCAGCACATCACCGCCTTCCCGGCGATCCGTGACTACGCCGAGTTATTGCCGCTGGCCGTGTAAGCCGAGAGGCAGGGGAGCATCTGGGCAACCAGACACCGCCTCCCCCATCGCTTCCGCGATGACGCCGAGTTGCTGCCGCTGACCCAGCAGGCAGCGGATAAACAAAAGGGCTGCCCAGGCAGCCCTTGTCGATCCCGAGTCGCTCACCCCTGCCACGTCACCAGCCGGTACTGCTTCTTGCCCCGGCGCAGCAGCAGGTAGCGGCCGAACAGCCGGTCGGCCGCCGTCAGTGGCTCATCCCGGCGGATCTCGCCGTTGAGGCTGATGGCGCCTGCCGCCAGCAGCTCGCGGGCGATGCGCCTGGAGTTGGCCAGACCGCTCTCCACCAGCAGGGTCACCAGGCTGGTTTCCCCCTCGATTCGGCAGCTTGGCATGCCATCCTGCGCCAGCTGGGCGAGATCGCTCTCGCCAAGGCGGGCCACCTCGCCACTGAACAGCAGTTCGCTGATACGCTGCACTGCCGCCAGCGCCCCCTTGCCATGCACCAGCTCGGTCAGCTCGTCGGCCAGCACCTGCTGGGCCAGCTTGCGCCCTTGCCGCTTTGCATCCTCCGCCTCCAGCGCCTCAATCTCGGTCAGCGCCATAAAGCTGTAGTAGCGCAGGAAGCGGTAGACATCCTCATCCGCCGTGCCGAGCCAGAACTGGTAGAAGGCGTAGGGCGAGGTGAGCGCCGGATCGAGCCAAACCGCACCACCCTCGGTCTTGCCGAATTTGGTGCCATCGGCCTTGGTGATAAGCGGCAGCGTCATGCCATAGACCTGAGCCTGATGGAGGCGGCGGGTGAGATCCATGCCGCTGGTGATGTTGCCCCACTGGTCGTTGCCGCCGATCTGCAGGGTGCAGCCGAGGCGCTGGTTGAGCACCGCGAAGTCCTGGGATTGCAGCAGGGCGTAAGAGAACTCGGTGAAGGAGATGCCCTGATCCGGGCGGGCCAGCCGCTGGCGCACCGATTCGCGGGCCAGCATGGCGTTGACCGAGAAGTGCTTGCCGATGTCGCGCAGAAAATCGAGGGCGGACATCTGCCCCATCCAATCGGCGTTGTTGACCAGCAGCGGTGCCGCCAGCCCTTCGCTGGCCGGCAGCAGCGCTTTTATCTGGGCCGACAGGCTGGCTACCCAGCCCTGCACCGTCTCGGCGCTGTTGAGGTTGCGTTCGGTCGCCTTGAAGCTGGGATCGCCGATAAGGCCGGTGGCACCGCCCACCAGTGCCACCGGGGTGTGGCCCGCCAGCTGGAAGCGGCGCAGCATCAAGAGCGGCACCAGATGGCCGATGTGCAGGCTGCCGGCGGTGGGATCGAACCCGCAATAGACGGTGCGCGGGGTGGCGAGGTGAGAGGCGAGCGCCACCGGGTCGGAATTCTGAGCCACCAGGCCGCGTCGGGTCAGCTCATCGAGCAGGTGTGGGTTGATCATGGGGTCTCCAACAGCAGGGGGAAAAGGCCACATCCTCGCCGCTCTGGCTCGCCCCGAATATGTCCCCCAGGGGACAGTTTTGCCACTCTCGTGCTAGCATTCGTCCATTGTGGGAAGCCTGCCCGCCACCCGGAAGCCATCGCCATGACCCAACCCCTCACCGCAGATACCCTGACCCGCAGCATGACTGAGGTGGTCGATGCCCTGCACGGCAGCGCCTTTCCGGCGGCGCTGGTGCGCCTGATCCAGCAGCAGGTGGCGTTCGACTGTGCCCTGCTGCTCGGGGTGGGGCTGCGCCCCGTCTACCTCTACGACAACCTGCACCACCAGCGGGCCCTGCTGTTCGATCGCTATCTCACCCGCCACTTCAGTCAGGATCCCTTTATGCAGGCGCTGGAACAGGGTCTGGAGGCCGGGGTCTGGACGCTGGCACAGGTGTCGCGCGGGCGGCTCGACCCCGAGTACCGCCACCACTTCTATCAGGCCACCGGCTGGCAGGAGGAGGTGGGGCTGATCCTGCCGGTGCGCGGCGGCCTCACCCTGATGCTGTTTCTGGGCCGCCTCGACAAGCGCAGCCCCCTCAGCCGTGATGAGCTGGCCCGGCTGGAGGCGCTGTTTCCGCTGGTGCATTCGCTGTGCCGCCAGCACTGGCGGGAAGAAGCCGCCCTGCTGGCCCAGAGCCCGATGCTGCCGGGTGGCGCCGATCTCAAGGCGACGGTGGAGCAGGCCATCGCCAGCGTGGGAGGCGCGAGCCTCACCCGTCGCGAGCGTCAGGTGGCGGGATTGCTGTTGCAGGGGCTCGACACCGAGGCGATTGCCGCGGAGCTCGGCATCGGCAGCGGCACGGTGAAGAATCATCGCAAGCACCTCTACGCCAAGCTGCACCTGCGCTCGCGGGCCGAACTATTCCGCTTCTTCCTCAATCACCTCATCACGGCGCCAGCCGGCACGCCTCCATAACGACACCACCCCGCCGGGGCGGGGCGGGGTGGTGTCGATGCATGCCAGATCAGACAGCAAGGCCGTCAGATGCGGCCCTGGTAGCGCAGCGGGAAGCGTCCCTGACCGTCGGGCTGGCCGAGGAAGGGCAGCCCCTGCTTCATCTGCTCCGGCAGCTCGGGCCCGGGTTTCAGGGTGCCCTGGAACAGGTACTGGCGATTGGCCTGCAGCTCCAGCTTGCCCTGTACCTGCACCGCCTCCGAGCCCTGCTTGAGCTCGGCCACCAGCCGGGAGTCGATGCAGGTCAGCTTGATCTCGGGATCCCCCAGCACCAGCTTGCCGGCCGGGGTATCGGCATCGGCCCCGTACCAGTAGAGGTTGCCGTAGAGGTTGTCGCACCAGGGGTTGCCCTGGGCAACCTGATCGAGCTTGAGCTGCAGCTGGCCAGCCACCGTCACCGGCACGGGCAGTTGCATCGGCACCCGCGCCAGCAGCCAGGGGGCCGGCACGTTGAGGGTAATGTCGCGGCCAAAGGCGGCGCCGCTCCAGCCCACCACCCCCTGCCCGTTGAGGCCGCTGCGCTCGCCAAAGCGCAGGGATACCTCAGGGGCAAAGCGCAGCAGCGACCAGCCGTTGAGCTCCCAACGCAGCTGGGTCAGCGACTCGCTGGCATATTGCAGGCGGGCAACCTGGCCGCTCCAGAGGGTGCCGCTCACCCCTTCCAGCTGTACCAGAGGCGGCAGCGGCAGGTAGCGCACCACCAGAGACGCCGGCAGCTTGGCCAGCAGGAAAACCAGATAGGCCGCCAGAAACAGCACGGCAATCAGCACTCTTTGCTTCATAGAAAACGACTCGACTGCAAGCGCCCGCTCAGGCGCATGGCCCTGCTCGGGACGCGTGGTTTCATTGGGGGCGGCTCAGCTGCAAGCGGCGTACCTTGACCAGACCGGGCGCCAGATTCTCGCGGGCCACCTCGATCACCTGCACCTGCACGCCATGGCGATCCGCCAGGGTCGCCAGCCAGATCAGCAGGTCATCGAACGCCACCGTGTCGATCCACACCTGCAGCTCCTGGCCCTGGGGCTGCAAGCGGGCAATCTTGATCTTCTGGTTGAAGGCAGTGCGGTTGACCACCCCTTCCAGGGTGCCGCTGGTATCGAGCTGGCGGCCCTGGCCACCCTGCAGCGCCAGCACCTCTTCACCCTTCTCTTTCAGCCAGGCGAGGGTCTGCTGCTGGCTCAATACCTGCCGCTCGCGCTCGTCGATGCGATTGCCGATGGGCTGCCAGATGACCCAATAGCAGAAGCCGATCAACAGTACGCTGCCGCCCACCGCCACCAGCCGCTGCTCGCGGGCGCTGATGCCGCGCCACCAGCCTTGTAGTTTGTCCATCATGATGATTTACCCTTCAGCACCAGTGCCCCTTCAACCTTGCCTTCGGTGCTGCGCACCTCCCCCTGCTGCACGTCGAAGCGCTTGCCAGCCAGCTCGCGAAAACGCTCGATCTCAGCAAAACCGGGAGCCGTCACCTGCAACCTGAGCTCGCCGCGAGCCGCGTCGAAACGCAGCACCTCGGGCTTGAGGCCGGGTACTTCGGCGAAGGTGGGGGCCAGCTCGGTCAGCACCATCAGCACCCCGTCCTGCGGCGTTTGTCCCAGTTGCTGGAGGTGCTGGGTCATCTGGCTGCGCACGTTGACGATGCGGCTCTCCCCCGGGAAGATCCGGGTGTAGACCTGCCGGATCTCCGCCTTGAGCGCCTTGTCCTGCTCCGCCAGCTGATAGAGCTGCAAGCCGCGCTGGGCAAACGCCACCACCAGCAGCGCTCCGGCCACCACCGCCACCTTGCGCCACTGCTGCCAGTAGCGGGAGTATTCGGTCTGCGGCCGGTAGGGCCCCTGCAGCAGGTTGGCCTGACTGGCCAGCGCCCCCCGGGCCAGCAGCAGCATGGGCAGCTCGGGATCGGCCGCCTGCCAGCTGGCCGCCGCAATGGCCGGCGGCGGGGTATGGCTGTGAATGGTCACCGGCGCCGGCTCCGCCGCCAGCAGCATGGCCAGCAGCGGCTCGTCGGCGACGATGCCCTGACAGGGGCCCTGACGCAGCAGCCACTCCTTGCCCAGTTGCAGCGCCGACCAGCCCTCGCTCGCCTGCGGCAGCGCCAGCACGTCCGGCAGCAGTTGCCGGCTCTTGAGGCCGGCCTGCTCCAGCCAGCCGAGCCAGGTCTGCATCTTCTCCTTGTCGACCGCCATCAGGTCCACCTCGTGACCCTGATGACCCAGCACCACCAGGTGCAGCTCATCCACGTCGGAGGCGATTTGCTCCTCCAGCAGATAGGGCAAGGCGGCCGCAGACTGGCGGCTGTATTTGCCCGGCAGGCTCACCCGCCGGAAGATAAGATCGCTGCCGGGCACCAGCACCACCGCCGGGCGGCCACCGGCCCGCTCCTGCAGCTCGCCAAGGGCATGGGCCGAGGCCAGGGTACCGGAGGCGATCACCTCCTCTTCCCCGCCCGACCACACCAGCCACTCGACCGGCTGCTGCGCATTGGTCCCCAGACGGATGACCAGACTCTCGCTCACTAATGTCTCTCCTGCCATGCTCGCTCGCATCCCTCGGGATGGGCGGGCGCGCAGCCATGGGCTGCAGTCCAATCGGGGGATAGCGCGGGCCGGCCAACGGCCGTCGCCCGCCTCCCTTGTTATTCGGCGCCGCCATTCAGACGGCGCAGCATCACCAGCTTGTTGTCCTTGCCGCGCACGAAGACGCTCTCCAGCCGAGCCCGGGTATCACCCACCTCGGCAATCAGCCTGGCCTCGAAATAGCTGCTCTTGACGTCCAGCGCCGCATCCAGCCCCTGGATGTTGCTCACCTGCACCGGCATCTGGTCCGTCATCTCCTTCTTGTTCTTCCACCCCTTCTGGGGGCGGCTGGTCAACACCCGCTTGGCATCGTCCAGCCCCACCTTGTCCAGATAGAGCGCCACCAGCAGAGCCGACTGCTCCGGCCGGATGGTGTTGACGTTCACCACCAGCTTGTCGTTGGGCAGGGCGCACACATAGGGTGCCAGCCGGGCGTACAGTTTGGCGCTCACCCCGCGCACCGCTCGCAGCTCGTCGGTGCCGAGCATCCACTGGTTGGCGGTCAGATAAGGGGGGGTGAGCCCTTCGTAATAGGCATCCTCGGCGCCGTAGCTCGACACCAGCACGGTATCCTTGTCGGTCCAGTCGCGGATGGCATCGGTCAGCTGCACCGCCTCGTAATCTTCCACCTCGAGCTGCTTGAGCAGCGCCTTGAACACCTTGACCGGATAGGGCTGCTTCTCCAGATCGTCGCCGCTGATCCCGTCCTTCAACGGCACGCTCAGGCTGTTGAGGTTGAAGCAGGATTGCAGATCCCGCACCCGGCCGGTGAGCTTGCCGTCATCCACCGGGAAGACCGCATCCTGGCGTGCCCAGTTCTGCCCCAGGCTGACCACGTTGGGGTCGTCCTTGAAATCCTGGGCCAGCACCTTGCTCACCAGCGCCTCCGCCGACATGGCATACCACCAGGCCTGCTTGCCGGCGGTGAGGTTGGCGGTACGGCGCAGCTCCAGCTGCAGGCGGCCGCTCATGTTGCTGGCGATGATCACCATCACCGACAGGATGAGCAGCACCACCAGCAGGGCCATGCCCCCCTGGCGGCCAGGTGTGGTGCGGGATCGGCCCCGGCCGCGCTTAATTGCCATTGTCCGCTCGCTGGCCGCCAGCACCGTTCAGGAACTGGCGACGTCGAATAGTGCCGTCATCCTCCGTGACGGACAGGGGAACATGACGATCAGTTACCATTCTCTGCCCTCTGACCACCGGCCCCGATCAGGAACTGGCGACGGATGGTGCCGTAGTCTTCCAGATCCAGCTCCACCGCCAGCCCGTAGGGCAGCACGTTGCGCTGGGTCCACTCCTCTTTCCAGGTGCCCTTGTCGTAGAAATAGAGCCGCAGCGCCGTCACCCGCTCCAGCATCGGCTGGATGCGCGGCTCGGTGCCGATCACCGGATCCGGGTAGAGGTAGCTCAGCCGCTCCAGCTTGTGATCCTTGAGCCGCCAGCCAACCCGCTGCAAGCCGGAGCGTGGCAGCATGCCGTCCGGGTTGAGCCAGCCGCCGCGCATGAAGGCCATGCCCCAGTCGTCGCTCTGCTGGCCGAAGCGGGAGGCCGCCAGCAGCACCTTGTTGTTCTCGCCGTCGATGCGGCCGCTGCGCGGCACCATCTGGGTGATGTCCCGCTCCAGCACGGAGAAGGCCAGTTGCAGCTCGGAGAGACGAGCCTCCTTGCGCTTGGCCACCTCGTCGCTGGTGAGCACCCCTTGCAGCACCTGATAGGCGCCCAGGCTCAGGCCGGCGAAGATGGCGATGGCCACCAGCATCTCCAGCAGGGTAAACCCCGCCTGACGCAGGTGCCGGTGCGTGGGGAAAAGCGGATTCAGGTTCATCGGCTGATATAGGTCCGGATCATGGCCACCGAGCTGTCGGCCTTGGGCGCGGTACGCACTTCCATGTCCAGCGCCTTGAAGTTGCTGTCGGCGGTAGCGACGCCGCGATAGCGCCAGTACCAAGTCTGGCCCGCCATCTGCTCGTCCCCTTCCACCCAGCTGTCACCGGGCCACTTGGCTTCGAGCTTCTGCTGCACCAGCTGGTTCTCCACCACCCAGGTCGCCAGGGTCTTCTGTTCCAGATAGTTGAGGCCGGAGAGGTGCTCGCTGGCGGTCTTCATCACCGCCAGCCCGGCGATGGCGAACACCGCCAGCGCCACCATGACTTCCAGCAGGGTCATGCCGCGGGCGTTCATTCCTCTTCCTCCTCGTCCTGCAGCAGGCGCAGGCGGCCAAACTCGTCCGCCTTGACCGTGCGCACATAGCGCAGATCGTCGTCCTGCTGGGTCAGGGTCAGCACGAAGGGGGTCAGCTCGCCACCGGGAAAGATGAACACCTGCGGGGTGCGCTCCTTCTCGTCGCGCCCCTTCTCGTACTTCTCGTCGGATTCGGTCCGCCAGCTGAAGCCCTCGAGCTCGATGGCCAGCCGCATGTTGTCGGGCAACTCGACCCGATCCAGCAGCTTGTCACCGCTCATCACCTGCCACTTGCGATCCTTGGCCGCGCGCTGCATGAACTGCCAGCCGTTGTCCTCGACACGCAGGCCCACCAACCGGCCATCCATCACCGAGTACTCCTGCGCCTGCTGCAGCACGGCCATGAAGCGGCGCGCCTGCTTGTCGAGCTCTCTATCGCCCCTGGCGCCGCCCATGCTGAGGGTGACGGCAGTGGCCACCAGCCCCATCAACATGGCGACCAGCAACACTTCCAGCAGAGTAAAACCGGCCTGGCGACTATGTTTCATGGCGCCAGCCTCAACTGCATGGCAGTGGCCTCGAGCCGACCCATCAACATGGCGACCAGCAGCACTTCCAGCAGAGTAAAACCAGCCTGGCGACGGGCAGAAGAGGCCACCTTCATTCAGGCAGCCCCGGCATGACTCTGTGAGCGCGACGCGGCGGGATCACTTATTGGAAATCCTTCAGGTTCCAGTTGCCGATGTCGTCATCGGTACCGGCTTCGCCATCCAGCCCCATGGAGAAGATGTCGATCTTGCCGAACTGGCCCGGGCTCAGCATCTGGTACGGGTTGCCCCAAGGATCCTGCGGCAGGCGCTTGATGTAGCCCCCTTCCCGGTAGCTGCGCGGCTCAGGTGCGGCGGTCGGCTTGTTGACCAGCGCGTCCAGCCCCTGCTCGGTGGTCGGGTAGCGGTTGTTGTCCAGCTTGTACATGTCGAGGGCGTTTTCCAGCGCCACTATGTCGGAGACCGCTTTCTGCTGGTCGGCCTTCTCCTTGTTGCCCATCAGGTTGGGCACCACCAGGCTGGCCAGGATCCCCAGGATCACGATGACCACCATCACTTCCAGCAGGGTAAAACCCGATTGACGACGCTTTTGCATGACTTACTCCCTCACGAAATGAGATGGCATGAACCATCAACGATAAATTGCTAAACCTCGATCGTTCGATGACGCCTGTCGGCTAATCGAACCTACGGAGTTGATTGGATTGGTAGGTTCGAATAGCGAAGCGTATTCGAACGTCCGAACCTTACATATTCACCATATTGTTGAGCTCAAGGATCGGCTGCAGGATCGACATCACGATAAACAGCACCACCCCGGCCATGGAGACCACCAGCATGGGTTCGAACACCCCGAGGGCGATGTTCACCTGGGTTTCGAACTCCCGATCCTGGTTGTCCGCCGCCCGCTCCAGCATGTTGTCGAGCTCGCCGCTCTGCTCGCCGGAGGCGATCATATGCAGCATCATGGGCGGAAAAATTTTGGTTTCATCCAGCGACTTGCGCAGGCTGGTCCCCTCCCGCACCCGCTCGGTGGCCTCACCGATGCGCATGCGGGCAAAGTCGTTGGAGAGCACTTCCCCGGAGATCTTCATCCCCTCCAGCAGCGGCACGGCGCTGGCGTTGAGGATGCTCAGGGTACGGGCGAAACGGGCGGTGTTGAGCCCACGGCTGACCCGGCCGATCACCGGCAGGCGCAGGATCACTTGGTGCCAGTGACGGCGACGCTTGTCGTCAGTCAGCCACCAGCGCCAGACAAAGCCACCCACCAGCAGCAGCAACAGAAACCAGAGGCCATAGTGCTGCATCAGCTCGCTGGTGCCGATGAGGAAGCGGGTGGTGGCCGGCAGTTGCTGACCCATGTGTTCGAACTGGGCCACCACCTTGGGCACCACGGCGGTGAGCAGGATGGAGATGACGCCGATGGCGACGCAGGTCAGTACGATGGGGTAGATCATCGCCTGCAGCAGCTTGGTGCGCATGTGCTGACGCTGCTCGGTGTAGTCGGCAAGGCGGTTGAGCACCTTCTCCAGGTGACCGGACTTCTCACCGGCCGCCACCATGGAGCGGAACAGCTGATCGAACACATGGGGGAAGGCCGCCAGCGAATCGGCCAGCGAATAGCCCTCCACCACCTTGCTGCGCACCGTGGCCACCATGCTGCGCAGGTGAGCCTTCTCGCACTGCTCGGCGACGGCCTTGAGCGCCTCTTCGATGGTGAGGCCGGCCCCCACCAGAGTGGCCAGCTGGCGGGTGATCATCGCCAGCTCGGCGGTGCTGGCACCACGGCGGAACAACACGAAGCGGTTCGCCTCGCGCTTGGCCTTCTCGGTGGTCTCGTTCACCTCGAGCGGGGTCAGCCCCTGTTCGCGCAACAGCTGGCGTACCTGGCGGGCGGAATCCCCCTCCAGCACGCCGCTCTTGTTGCGTCCCTTGCCGTCGAGGGCCTTGTATTCGAATGCTGCCATCTCAGTCTTCCCGGGTCACGCGCAGCACCTCTTCGAGGCTGGTCTGCCCCTTGAGTACCTTGTCGATGCCGTCGCGGCGGATGCTGGGGGTGTGACCCCGGATCAGCCGCTCGATGGCCAGCTCGCCGCTGGCGCTGTGGATCGCCTCGCGCACCGCTTCGTCGATCACCACCAGCTCGTGGATGCCGGTCCGGCCGCGATAGCCGGTGTGGTTGCACTGCTCGCAACCCACTGGCCGCCACACCTGCTGATCCGGCGCCAGCTCGATGCCCATGGCAATGCGCTCCTGCTCGGTGATGGGGCGCGGCGCGCGGCAATCGGGGCAGAGGGTGCGCACCAGCCGCTGGGCCAGTACCGCCAGCAGCGAGGAGGAGAGCAGGAAGGGCTCGATGCCCATGTCCCGCATCCGGGTGATGGCACCGATGGCGGTGTTGGTGTGCAGGGTCGACATCACCAGGTGACCGGTCAGCGACGCCTGCACCGCGATCTGAGCGGTCTCGAGGTCACGAATTTCCCCCACCATCACCACGTCCGGATCCTGACGCAGAATGGCGCGCAGGCCGCGGGCGAAGGTCATGTCCACCTTGCTGTTGACCTGGGTCTGGCCTACCCCTTCGAGGTCATATTCGATGGGGTCTTCGACGGTCAGGATGTTGCGATCCCGCGAGTTGATCTCGGAGAGGGCCGCGTAGAGGGTGGTCGACTTGCCCGAACCGGTCGGGCCCGTCACCAGAATAATGCCGTGAGGCTTGCGAATGAGTTCGCTGATGATGTTGCGGTTGGCCAGCGTCATGCCGAGCTGCTTGAGCTCGAGCCGCACGTTGTTCTTGTCCAAGAGACGCAGCACCACCCGCTCGCCGTAGCTGGACGGCATGGTGGAGACCCGCACGTCCACCGCCCGGCCGCCGATGCGCAGTGAGATGCGGCCATCCTGCGGCACCCGCTTCTCGGCGATGTCCATCCGCGACATGACCTTGATGCGCGACACCAGCAAGGAGGCGAGCTTGCGATGGGGGCGCAGGATCTCCCGCAGCACCCCGTCGATACGGAAGCGGATCACCAGGGCGCGCTCGAAGGTCTCGATGTGGATGTCGGACGCCTCTTCTTTTATCGCCTCGCTCAACATGGCGTTGATGAGGCGGATGATGGGGGCATCGTCGTCGGCGTCCAGCAGGTCTTCACTCTGGGGCAGCTCTTCGGCCAGCGCGAAGAAGTCCATCTCGTTGCCGAGATCCTCCATCAGCTGGCGCGCCTCGGAGGAGTCGCGCTGGTAGTGGGCCATCAGCAGCTCTTCGAAGGCTTCGCCGTCCATCTGCTCCACCGTGAAGGCGCAGCCCGCCACCCGCCGCACTTCCAGCAGGGTTTGCGGCGTCACGCCCTGGCGGCAGAGCAGCACCGGGGCCCCCTGCCGCTCGGTCAGGATCACCCCGAAGTTGCGGGCGAAGGCAAACGGCAGCTCGGGCAATGCTGCCGGCATGTCGACGCCATCCAGCTGGTATGCCGCCATTACTTGTTACCCACGAATGGCTGGGACCCACCGCTCGTCTGCGGGGCCGACTGTGTCTGCTGGAGCTGCTTCTGCGCCTCGGGCGACATGGTCACGTCCTGGCCGTACTGGGGCAGCACCTGGCGCTTGGGCGAGGTGAGATAGCCCTCCTGCGCCGCCGCCTCCTGCTGCTCGGAGCGGAACTGGGAGTACTTGTTGCTGGAGAGGCTGGTGTAGATGTCTGCATCCCGCAAAATGGTCGGTCGGATAAAGACCATCAGATTGCGCTTGGAGGTGGTATTGGTGGTGGAGCGGAACAGATAGCCCAGCACCGGGATGTCGCCGAGCAGCGGCACCTTGGAGACCTTCTCCTGATTCTGTTCGTCCATCAAACCGCCCAGCACCACGGTCTCGCCGCTCTTCACCAGCACCGCGTTCTTGATGGTGCGGGTATCGAAGGTCGGGCCCAGATCAGCCGTACCGGTCGCCTGTTTCTGCGCCACGCTGGAGACCTCCTGCTCGATGTTGAGCAGCACGGAATCCCCCTCGTTGATCTGCGGCGTCACCACCAGCTTGGTACCCACCGTCTTGCGCTCGATGGTGTTGAACACCTGATCGCTGGTGGTGGAGCTCTGGGAGCCGCTCTGCACCGGCACTTCCTGGCCAACGTTGAAGGAGGCTTCCTTGTTGTCCATGGTGACGATACTCGGCGTGGAGAGAATATCGCTCTTGGTATTGGTCGACAGGGCCGTCACCAGCGCGGCCCAGTTGCCCTTGTAGAAGCCGGCCGCCATGCCGTTGAAGCCGCCAGCCAGCTTGGACAAGGAGTCCGTATTGCCGTTGTCCTTGTAATCTTTGGCCGCGATGGCCACCGAACCGATGGGCAGACCGGTGTCGGTGAACTGGGTGCCACCGCCATTGGTGTTGGCCCACTGCACCCCGAGGTTGAGACCGTCGCCATCGGCGATCTCGACGATGATCGCCTCCACCAGAACCTGGGCCCGGCGGATGTCGAGCTTGGCGACCACCTGCTCCAGCTCGGCCATCACGTCCGGCTGGGCGGTGATCACCAGGGCATTGGTGGTTTCGTCGGCGGAGATGGCCAGCTTGCCGCCGCCGATGCTGGCACCGCCACCCCCTGTGGTGGTGGCCGCGCCGCCCTTCTTGTCCGCCTCGATGCTGGAGCTGACGCCCTTGAGCACCTCCACCAGATCCTTGGCCTTGCCGTATTTCAGATAAAAGACCCGGGTGTTGCCCTGGCTCTGCAGGTCACGGTCGAGCTGGTGCACCATCTGGATGATGCGGGCGCGGGCCTTGGGCTCGCCGCTCACCACCACCGAGTTGGTGCGCTCGTCGGCCACCACCTTGGGTGCCAGCAGCAGGGAGGTGTTGCCGCCCTGGTTGTTGCCATCCTTGTTGAGGTTGGTTACCAGCCGCACCATCTCGCCGGCGGAGGCGTACTTCAGCTTGACGATGTCCACTTCCTGGTCGCCCGCCTTGTCGACCCGGCGTACCACTTCCACCAGCCGGTTGACCACGGCGGCACGGCCGGTGATCAGCAGCACGTTGGAGGGGTCGTAATGGACCACGTTGCCGCCACCGGCGTTGTCGTTGAGCTGGCGCAGCAGCGGCGCCAGTTCACGTACCGAGACGTTGCGCACCGGTACAACCCGGGTCACCATCTCGTCGCCGCTGCCGGGGTTGCTCTCGTCCACCACCGGGATGGCGGAGGTCTTGGCGTCCTTGGAGCGCACCACCTTGAGCACGCCGTTGTCCATCGGGACCACGGCGAAGCCATAGACGTCGAGCACGCTCAGGAAGAACTGGTAGTACTGGTCTTCGTTGAGCAGGTCATAGCTGCGGACGTTGATCTTGCCGCGCACCGAAGGCTCGATGATGATGGTCTTGTTCAGGTTCTTGCCGACCGTGTTGATGAACTCTTCGATGTCGGCATTCTTGAAGCTGGCGGAATATTCGGTGGCCCAGGCAGAACCTGCCATCATCAGCGCCGCAGCCACGGTGGCCAGACGCCAGCCCTTCCCTTTATTTATCATTCTTGGTGCTACTCCAAATCATTATTCTGACAAGCCGACATAAACGTCGTAGAGCTGTCCTTGCCGCTCGACGGTGACGGTCATTTCCGTTGCGCCAGCCACCTGCTGCATCGCCTGCATGGCCTGAGCGTTATCCCGCAGATCCAGCCCATTGATGCTGACCGCCATGTCGTTGGCGACCAGCCCCAGTTGATTGAACAGTTCCGGATTGCTGCCCGGATTGAGGCGATAGCCGACCATGCGACCATCGACCCGGACCGGGGAAATATTGAGGTAATCGGTGATCTTGCCGGGGTTGCCCATCAGCTCGTTGCGTACCGAGGAGAGCTTGCCGTCCTGGTTGCCCGGCTTGGGCAGCGGCTTGCCGTACTCCTCCCCGTCCAGCATCAGGGTCTCGTCACGGCCGTCCCGCTCGATGATGACCCGATCCGGGAACACCTGGCGGATCTTGGCCTGGGTACCATCGATGAGATCACCGATGCCGTAGGAGTTCTGCAGCCCGTTGTGGGCGATGATGGCGATGGATTTGGCGGGATCCGAGCTCGCCAGCACGCCGTTGAGCTGGGCATTGAGCTGGGTCTTGGGAGCATCGGCTGCGACAACATCGGCCGCCTGGGCCTGCTGTTTGGCCTTGCCAAACAGTGCCAGCCGGCTGACGCCGCTCAGGTCGAGCCGGTTTGTACCCTGGCTCTGATTGGCGACCACCGACGGTTGCCAGGACTGGCTGACGGGCCGGCTGCCGAGATCCAGCAGACGCCAGGTGAGACCGGCACACTGGTGGGCCAGCAACAGCAGCAGAAGCCAGAACAGAGGCTGGCTAAATCGGGAGAGTGGCACGGTTTTACAACGGGCCAGAAGGGAGCTCAACAAGTCATCCCTGAACGGTAGCGTCATGTTTATCAATATTTTCTGGCATCCAAATCGGTTGGCTATTGTGTACGGCAATGGACCCAGAGACAACCGACCGGATGGGATGAAGCTGCGAAAATTGACATTCCGTCACACCATCAGCCCCCCTGTTTCTATCCCGGGGCCCGCCTCTGGTATAATCAGGCACCCCTTTCAGCCATTCCGGAGTCGATTCATGCCGAACCCCGCAGAAACCCCAGCCCTGGTCCGTCTCGACAAGTGGTTGTGGGCGGCGCGTTTTTACAAGACCCGCAGCCTGGCCCGCGACCAGATTGAAGGGGGCAAGGTGCATTACAACGGCCAGCGCAGCAAACCGGGCAAGCATGTCGAGGTCGGTGCCCTCATTCGCTGCTGGCAGGGTCAGGACGAACGGGAAGTGCGGGTGCTCGAGGTGAGCGAGCAGCGCAAATCCGCCCCGCTGGCCCAGCAGCTCTATGAAGAGACCGAGGCCAGCCTGAAAAAGCGGGCTGAAAACAGCGAGGCACGCCGCTTCAACAGCCAGTTTGCGCCAAGCCCCGAGCGTCGCCCCGACAAGCAGGAGCGGCGCCAGCTGATCAAGGTCAAGCAATATTGACCCGCCAAGATGGCCCTTTTATGACGACAGTTGCCGGAATAAGTTCCTAACCAGCTGTTTATTAATGTTTTTATCTATTTACCCCACCGAAGAACCCAGGAATGCATGATGAGTAACCAAGATCTCCTGTATCGCTATCTGTTCGAAGAGTACGAAGTCCGGGGCGAGCTGGTCCAGCTGGACCACACCTACCGCCACGTGGTTGAGGCCCAGAACTACCCGGTACAGGTGCAAAAACTGCTGGGTGAACTGCTGGTCGCCACCAGCCTGCTGACCGCCACCCTCAAGTTCGAAGGCTCCATCACGGTGCAGCTGCAGGGCAACGGCCCGGTACGGCTGGCCGTCATCAACGGCGACAACAACCAGCAACTGCGTGGCGTGGCCCGCTATGAAGGGGAACTGCCGAGCGACGACAAGCTGCAGAGCCTGATCGGAGAAGGCCAGCTGGTCATCACCATCACCCCGGAGCAGGGTGAACGCTATCAGGGCATCATAGCGCTGGACGCCGACACCCTGGCCGGCTGCCTGGAGCACTACTTCGCCCAGTCAGAACAGCTGGCGACCAAGCTGTGGATCCGCACCGGCTACCACCAGGGTGAGCCGCGCGCCGCCGGCATCCTGCTGCAGGAGCTGCCCGCCCAGAGCGAGGATCACAGCGACGATTTCGAACACCTGACCCAGCTCACCAGCACCATCAAGGATGAAGAGCTGTTCGGTCTGGAAGCGGAAGAGATCCTCTACCGCCTCTACCACCAGGACAAGGTGCGGGTGTTCGATCCGCAGGCCGTCGAGTTCCGCTGCACCTGCTCCCGCGCTCGTTGCGAAGGGGCTCTGCTGCAGATAGAGAAAGAAGAGGTGATGGAGATGGTGCAGGAGCTCGGCAAGATCGACATGCACTGTGATTATTGCGGCGCCCAGTACCAATTTGATGGGATCGACGTCGAAACCCTGTTCAGCAGGGCTCCCGGTAATGATGCAAACAAGTTACACTAATTGAAGGCGGGCAAAACCCGCCTTTAACTTAAATAACAAAAAAATACCCTATTTTATAAAGTTTGATGGCGATCGCTAAACTCTACCACCTAAGTGATAGGATGAACGCCAGATAGAACCCTACCAACCTCTGAACCCAGGAGAATACAATGACAATCGTGGCAGAACCCACCCTGGCCAAGCAATTAGGACTGGACCAGTACGGTATCAAGAACTCCACTGAAATCCTGCGCAACCCTTCCTACGACCAGCTGTTCGCGGAAGAGACACGTGCCGACCTGGAAGGGTTCGAGCGCGGCGTGGTGACCGAACTGGGCGCCGTCAATGTCAATACTGGCATCTTCACCGGCCGCTCCCCTAAAGATAAATATATCGTCAAAGACGCCACTACCCAGAATACTGTGTGGTGGTCTGACCAGGGTAAAAACGATAACAAAGCCATCAGCCCGGAAGTGTGGTCACATCTGAAATCCCTGGTGACCAAACAGCTCTCCGGCAAGCGCCTGTTCGTGGTCGACGGCTTCTGCGGTGCCAACCCGGACACCCGCCTGGCCGTGCGCATCATCACCGAGGTGGCCTGGCAGGCTCACTTCGTGAAAAACATGTTCATTCGTCCGAGCGATGAAGAGCTGAAAACCTTCAAACCGGACTTCGTGGTGATGAACGGTGCCAAGTGCACCAACCCGAACTGGAAGGAGCAGGGTCTCAACTCCGAGAACTTCGTCGCCTTCAACCTGACCGAGAAGATCCAGCTCATCGGCGGCACCTGGTACGGTGGTGAGATGAAGAAAGGGATGTTCTCCATGATGAACTACTTCCTGCCCCTGCGCGGCATTGCCTCCATGCACTGCTCCGCCAACGTGGGTCAGGACGGTGACGTGGCCATCTTCTTCGGCCTGTCCGGTACCGGCAAGACCACCCTCTCCACCGATCCCAAGCGTCAGCTGATCGGCGATGACGAGCACGGCTGGGACGACGACGGCGTGTTCAACTTCGAAGGCGGCTGCTACGCCAAGACCATCAAGCTCTCCAAGGAAGCCGAGCCGGACATCTACAACGCCATCCGTCGCGATGCGCTGCTGGAGAACGTGACCGTGGCGGCCGACGGCACCATCGACTTCGATGATGGCTCCAAGACCGAGAACACCCGGGTCTCCTACCCCATCTATCACATCGAGAACATCGTCAAGCCGGTCTCCAAGGCGGGTCATGCCAACAAGGTGATCTTCCTGACTGCCGATGCCTTCGGCGTGCTGCCCCCGGTCTCCAAGCTGACCAAGGAGCAGACCAAGTACCACTTCCTGTCTGGCTTCACCGCCAAGCTGGCCGGTACCGAGCGCGGCATCACAGAGCCGACCCCGACCTTCTCCTCCTGCTTCGGCGCAGCCTTCCTCTCCCTGCACCCGACCAAGTACGGTCAGGAGCTGGTGAAACGGATGGAAGCCGCCGGCGCGGAAGCCTACCTGGTCAACACCGGCTGGAACGGCACCGGCAAGCGCATCTCCATCAAGGACACCCGCGCCATCATCGACGCCATCCTGGATGGCTCCATCGAGAAGGCCGAGACCAAGGTGCTGCCGATCTTCAATCTGGAAGTACCGACCGCCCTGCACGACGTCAACCCGGCGATCCTCGACCCGCGCGACACTTACGCCAACAAGGCCGAGTGGGATGCCAAGGCGCAGGATCTGGCCCAGCGCTTTATCAAGAACTTCGAGCGCTTCACCGACAATGAAGAGGGCAAGCGTCTGGTAGCGGCAGGTCCGCAGCTGTAACAGCCAGCCCGTTTACTGCCAATCTCATACCGGTCAGCCCAGCTGGCCGGTATTTTTTTGAGCAGAGCGCGGCGTTTGACTCCCGCCAAACCTTGCCTTGTGGGCCCTTGCGCGTTAGATTCAGCCCAACTTTATACAATATACAATTTTGTAACGATTCCCCTGTGACCCGACCATGACCCTACCCTACAAGACCCGTACCCAAATGGTGATGGAAAACCTCCGTGGCCGGATCCTGCGCGGTGAGTTTCCCGCTGGCGCCCCCCTGCGCCAGGACGCCATCGCCAAGGAGCTGGCGGTGAGCCGCATTCCGGTGCGGGAAGCCCTGATGCAGCTGGAAGCGCAGGGGCTGGTGAAGTTCGAGGCACACCGTGGCGCCGTGGTCACCATGCTGGACGCGGCGGCCATCGAGGAGCTCTTTTATTTGCGAGCCCTGCTGGAAGCCGATACCCTGTTCCACGCCGTCGACCTGATGACGGAGGAGACCTTCGCCAGGGCGCAGGCGATCCTCGCCCAGTTCGACCAGGCCCTCGAGTCGGGCACCCAGATCGAACGCTGGGCCGAACTGAACCACAGTTTTCACGCCACCCTCTATCAGGCCGCCGGCCGCCCCCAGGCACTGGAGCTGATCGCCCAGATCAATCTGAGCTGTGACCGCTATGTGCGCTTCGAGCTGCTGTTCGCCAGCGATGGCGTCGACAAGGCCGAGCGCGAGCACGCCCAGCTGCTGGAGCTGTGCCGCGCCCGTCGCAAGCACGAGGCGGTGGTACTGCTCAAGCAACATATCGAGGCGGCTGGCCAGTCCATCAAGCGGATCCTGGACAGCGGCCACAACCACTGAACACTCACATCACAACAATCTGGCATTAACGACATGAATCATTTCGAGATTATTGAAACCCGCGTCGCCCAGGTCAGGGCCGAACTGGCCATGATGGAGCTGGACGCCTTCATCGTCCCCCACGACGACGAGCACCTGGGGGAGTACATTCCCGCCTACGCCGAGCGACTGGACTGGATCACGGGTTTCAACGGCTCCGCCGGCCTCGCCATCATCCTGGCGCAGCGGGCGGCCCTGTTCATCGACGGTCGTTACACGGTGCAGGCCCGCATGCAGGCACCGGCCGAGCTCTTCGAGTTTCTCCATCTGGTGGAAGATCCCCATGTGCAGTGGCTGGCGGATCAGCTGCCGTCCGGCTCCCGGGTCGGCTTCGACGCCCGCCTGCACAGCCTGGCCTGGTATCAGAACGCCAAGGCGGTGCTGACCGAGCGCGGCATCGAGCTGGTGCGGGTCGAGCAGAACCCCATCGATCTGCACTGGAGCGATCGCCCCGCCCCCACCAAGAACCCGGCCATCCTCTACAGCGAAGCGCTGGCGGGCCAGTCCAGCCAGGCCAAGCGCGAGATGCTGGCCAGCGATCTGCGCAAGCGCGGGCTGGATGCGGTGCTGCTGACCCAGGCCGAGCCCATCAACTGGCTGCTCAACCTGCGCGGTCGCGACGTGGAGCGGCTGCCGGTGGTGCTGGGCTTCGCGGTGCTCTACGCCAACGCCACCATGGATTTCTTCGTCGACACCGACAAGATCGACTGCTTCGCCTTCAGCCAGCACGTGGGGCAGGATGTCTCCGTCTACCCCATCGACAAGCTGGGTGACGTGCTGCAGCGCATCGGTGAAGACCAGCAGAAGGTGCTGGCCGATCCCAACACCGCCAACGCCTGGACCCAGCTGGTCATGGAAGAGGCGGGCGCCATCCTGGTGGCCGGTCAGGACCCGACCATGCTGCCCAAGGCATGCAAGAACGAGGTGGAGCTGGCCGGCATGCGCGCCGCCCATCTGCGCGACGGTGTCGCCGTCACCCGCTTCCTGGCCTGGCTGGATCGGCTGATCGCCAGCGGCGAGTTCGACGGGGTGGATGAAGGGACCCTGGCCGATCAGCTGGAAGCCTTCCGCCGCGAGCAGGAGCACTATGTCGAGCCGAGCTTCGACACCATCTCCGCGCTCGGCCCCAACGCAGCCATGTGTCACTACCGCCACACCAACGGCACCCCGCGTACCTTTGGCCAGGACAGCATCTATCTGGTGGACTCCGGCGCCCAGTATCTGGACGGCACCACCGACATCACCCGTACCCTCAAGGTGGGTGAGCTGACCGACGAGCACAAGGCGATGTTCACCCGGGTACTGCAGGGTCACATCGCGCTGGATCAGGCCCGCTTCCCGCGCGGCACCGCCGGCATCCAGCTCGACGTGCTGGCCCGCCAACCGCTGTGGCAGGCCGGTTACAACTACGACCACGGCACCGGCCACGGCGTCGGCCATTTCCTCAGCGTGCACGAAGGCCCGCAGCGCATCGCCCCCAAGGGCAGCCTGGTGGCCCTGCAGCCGGGCATGGTGCTCTCCAACGAACCTGGCTACTACCGGGAAGATGCCTTCGGCATCCGTTGCGAGAACCTGGTGGTGGTCACCGAGCAGGAGCAGATCGGCGAGCTGCCGATGCTGGGCTTCGAGCGGCTGACCTATGTACCGTTCGATACCCGCCTCATCGATCGCAGCCTGCTGAGCCCGGCCGAGTTCCGCTGGATCAACGAGTATCACGCCGAGGTCTACCGCCGCCTGAGCCCGCTGCTGGAAGGCGAGGATCTCGCCTGGCTGGAGCAGGCAACCAGCCTCATCTAAGCGCAGACAAGCAGAGCTGTCTGATGAAACAGGGCCCGCGGGCCCTGTTTTTTTGCCCGCCGGTTTGACCTGTATCAAGACCCCGTCGCCCAGGTCCGGACAATGCCCTGCATGACGACCCATCACTCCCACCCCGCGCGCCCGGCCCGTGCCGACAAGGCGCCCGTGCATCCCAGGCTCAAGCGGGAGCAGCAGACGGTCAGCGCCATGATCCGCCTCTACTGCGACCACCATCATCAGGATCCCGCCTGCCGGCACTGCCAGCAGTTGCAGGAGTTCGCCCACCAGCGGCTGCGCCGCTGTCGCTATGGTCACGGCCACAAGCCCACCTGTGCCAACTGCCACATCCACTGCTATGCCCCGGCCATGCGCAAGCAGATCCAGCTGGTGATGAAGTGGAGCGGCCCGCGCATGCTCTGGCATCACCCCTGGCTGGCCCTGCGCCACCTGCTGGACAGCCGTCGCAAGGCCCCCAAACGACCGGGCAGCCGTCCCCTGCCGCCCTGAGCCGGGGCGCCCTGCCGCTCAGCGCCCCAGACCCGCTTGCATCAGTCCCGCGGGCCCACTACCCTGTGGCTCCTTTTTGACTGCCGCCCGGCAGCACGTACGACACCACAGGAGCCCGGATGCACCAGCCCCCCGTTTTGAGAGTGGCGCGCCACACCGACATGCACGCCATCTGGCAGATCGACGTCAATGTATTCGGGGAGGATGTCTATCCCGGCTTCTTCTTCCGCCAGGCCATGGATCTGTGGCCCGAGCTGCTGCTGGTGGCCGAGCTGGACGGCAAGCTGCTGGGCTATGCCCTGGGCGGACTGGGACAGGATCGGTCGCAGGGCTGGCTGCTCTCCTTGGCGGTGCTGCCGGAGGCGCGCGGCTTCGGCCTGGCCGAACGCATGATGCTGCAGGTGGAGCAGTCACTGCTGACACTGGGGATCGAGCGGGTCAGACTGACGGTGGATCCGGCCAATCCGGCCCAGCGCCTCTACTTTCGACTCGGTTATCAGCAACTGGCCGGGGAGCGCGACTATTTCGGCCCGGGCGAGGATCGCCTGCTGCTGGAAAAACGGCTCGGCTGAGCCGGCGGTGACGGGGTTTGCAGGGCTCGGGCCTTATAATTGGTTACACTTTGCTGGTTTCATGCTCAATCCGGTTGGCGTAGAGTTGAATCACTGACCGAACAAACCAGATTAGATGCCAGCCCAGGAGGCCCATCATGTTGAAACGCATTACCCTCATCGCCCTGTTGGCCACCACCACCGCCACCACCCTCAGCGGCTGTGCCAACAGCGACGTCTACTCCGGTGACGTCTACACCAAGGATCGCGCCAAGCAGGTGCAGACCGTCAGCTACGGCACCATCCTCTCCACCCGCCCGGTCAAGATCCAGGCCGATGAGAACTCGCTGATCGGCACCATCGGCGGCGCCGTGGTCGGCGGCCTGCTCGGTAGCACCATTGGCGGCGGGCGCGGCAGCGACATCGCCGCAGCCGGTGGCGCCATCGCAGGTGCGGCAGCCGGCAAGGCGGCCGGTGACAAGCTCAACCAGGTGGACGGCGTCGAACTCGAGATCAAGAAAGAGAACGGCGAATCCATCGTGGTGGTGCAAAAGGCCAGCCCCACCTTCGTGCCGGGCGCCCGGGTCCGCATGACCCAGGGTAACGGCACCATCAACGTGGCCGTGGTCAACTAAGCCCTCGGAACCCTCCACCCATGAAAAAGCCCTCGCAGTGCGAGGGCTTTTTTATTGCCATGTCGGCCGAGAATTACTGACGGATCAGCCGGAAGATGGCGTAGCCAGGGTGCTGGGCGTCATCCATCGGCAGGGTGGACTTGTACTCCAGATCCGCACCGGCCAGCTGCTTGGCCTCCTCGCGGGGCGAGGAGTAGAGCCGCACGTCCACGTTGGCCGGCAGGGCCTTCATGTGCCAGTTGTTGTTGGCCGCCGGGCTGAAGCCGGCCGGGTTGTCGGCAGACTGGGCCTTCAGGTACTGGGCGATGATCTCGCGCGTCTCGAAGGGGTCTTCATGCACTATGTTGCTGCCGTCGATGCCCGGGAAGTGGCCGCCGCCGCTGGCGCGGTAGTTGTTGGTCACCACGTAGAACTTCTGGGCCGGATCGATGGGCTGGCCGTTGAAGGTGAGGCTGCTGATGCGCTGGCCGTCGCTGACCTTGGCCCCTTCCTTGTTGTAACGAGCCGGCTGGGTGATATCCACCTCGTAGTTGACCCCGTCGATCACGTCAAAGTTGTAGGTGGGGAACTTCTCGTTCACCAGCCACTGCACCTCGGTCTTGCCGGTGTCGATCTGGTTGAACTGACCGGCACTCATCTCCAGCCACTCCTTGACGGTGGCCCCGTTCACCTCGACCACCTGCAGGGTGTTCGGATAGATGTAGAGGTCGGAGACGTTGCGCAGGGAGATGTCGCCCTGAGCCACATAGGTGAAGTCATTGATGCCGTTGCGGCCGCCACGGAACGGGGCCGCCACCGACAGGATGGGGTAGGACTCCTTGAGCAGGCCGTCTTTTTGCAGCTGTTCGGCATGCTTGCGCTGGGCATCGCTCACCAGCTGCACCGAAGGATCATCCTGCACCAGGGCGAAGAAGCTGTGGATGGAGGAGGTGATCTTGCCGAGTGGCTCGTCCAGCCACTGGTTGGTGGCGTCGTGATCGGCCTGTACCAAGTCTACCACCCGTTGATCCACCGCACTCCCCTCGCTGGAGTCGATCTTGCGCAGGCTGGCCTGGCTCTGTTTCACCTGCCACTTGCCGTCCACCTGCTCCAGCTTGAGGTCGATGATGCCGAGGTGGTTGCCCCAGTAACCTGGCATTACAGTCGGAATGCCGCTCAGGGTGCCGGCCTTGTTGTCCACCTCCGGCAGATCCGGGAAGTCACCCGGGAAGTTCTTGTGGGCGTGACCCAGCATCAGGGCATCGACCCCCTTCACCTTGGCCAGGTGCCAGGCGGAGTTCTCCATCATGGCCTCGTAGCTGCTGGCGTTGATGCCGGTGTGGGCCACCACCACCACGATATCGGCGCCCTTGGCGCGCAGCTCGGGCACATAGTGGTTGGCGGTCTCGACCATGTCGGCCACCACCACCTTGCCTTCCAGATGGCGCTTGTCCCACTGCAGCACCTGCGGCGGGGTCAGCCCCAGGATGCCGACCTTGACGGTCTGCAACTGGCCCTTGTCATCCTTCACCTTGCGCTCCAGCAGCAGGTAGGGGGTGAACTTGTTGCCGCTCCAGTCTATTTGCCCCTTGGCATCGCGTTTGAAAGCGCCCGCCTCGAACACGTTGGCGTTCACATAGGGGAACTTGGCTCCCTGCAGGGTCTTGGTGAGGTAATCCAGCCCGTAGTTGAACTCGTGGTTGCCCAGGTTGCCGGCATCGTAGCCGAGCTCGTTCATCGCCTTGAACACCGGGTGGGCCTGCTTGTCGAGGTAACCGGCACCGGACTGCTCGAAGATGTAGTCCGCCAGCGGCGTGCCCTGGATCAGGTCGCCGTTGTCGAGCAGCAGGTTGTTGGGGTTTTCTGCGCGGGCCACGCGGATCAGCAGCGCAGTGCGGGAGAAGCCAAACTTGCGATCTTCCTTGTTCTGGTAGTAGTCATAGCCCAGCACGTTGGAGTGGATATCGGAGGTCTGGATCAGACGCAGGGCAACCTCACCCGGTTGCGCCTTGCTGTCGTTTTCATTGCTACAGGCAGATAACAGCACGATGGCTGCAATAGCACCCAGCTTCATGGTTTTATTCACTGTCTTGTCCCTTTTATTATGAGTGTCGCTTTACCAGCGACGGGAATTTAACAGACGAATATGTCAGTGCATGAAGCCGGGATTAATTTTTATGAGGTGCGGCACAAAAATAGCCTTATGACGCCAGCAGAGCCCCGCTTGCCAGTTGCAACGCCAGCCCCAGCATGATGAAACCAACAATAGTATCAATAGCTTGCTGAACCCTGCCGCGCGCAAGCCAGGGCGAGAGGGCAGCCGCCCCAAACGCCAGGCTGTAGAACCAGACCAGCGAGGCCAGCATGGCCCCCGCCGCAAAGGCCGGCCGCAACTCTTCGGCAAACTGGCTGCCGAAGGAGCCGAGCAGCATCAGGGTATCCAGGTAGACGTGGGGGTTGAGCAGGGTCACCCCGAGGGTCATGGCCAGCACGCTCTTGACCCCCATCAACTGGGGCGAGTCCGCCAGCTTGGCTCCCTGCCCGCGCCAGGCACTGCGCAGGGAACGGATACCGAACCAGCCGAGAAACAGCACGCCGCCCCAGGTCAGCAGGGCCAGGCCGATCGGGCTGGCCGCCAGCAGGTTGGCCCCGCCAAACACCCCGATGCCGATCAGCACGAGATCGCACAGACAGCAGAGGGTCGCCGTCAGCAGATGGTGGTTGCGGTGGATGCCCCGACTCAGCACGAAGGCATTCTGGGCACCGATGGGAATGATCATGGCAAGGCCGAGGGTGAAGCCTTGCAGGGTGGTAGCAAACATGGATGAACCGTCCAGCAGAGTGATTGGACGGCACTATAAGGGGACAGTTCTATTTAGAGAAATTCATTGATCTGCTGAGCCATTGGTTTTGCTAATGACCGTGCAGCAGGCATAACCCCTTCGGGGCAGAAGGGCCGCCATTCGGCCATGACTGTCAATTGCAGGATCTGACAATTGTTAGCCAATCACTCTGCCCCGAGAATCATCGGGTTTTATTGCATCAGCTTGGGGAAGTTGGTGACCACGACCTGCTCGAGATTGGGCAGCAAAATGCCACTGCTCACCCCCTTGGCGATGGCCTGGTAGCGATTCATCGACCCCGTTTTACGGGTGACCTGATTGAGGTGGTAGTTCACGGTTCGCTCCGTGATCCCCAGGATGCAGGCGATTTCACCCGACGTTTTCCCTTCACTGGCCCAGAACAGGCATTCGGTCTCCCGGTCAGTCAGGGCCTCCTGAGGGTCATCTTCCCGCAGACTGACCCGCACAATCCGGATCGCCGCCTCGAAGATGTAGTTGGACATCCAGGAGAGGATGGGCGAGGACTCCAGCAGTAGATCGCTCGATGCCCGCTCGGCGGTGATGAACGACAGTATGCCGTTCTCCCCTGCCGCACCGTGCAACGGGAACGAAATTCCGTTGCGCAGCCCGAACTCCGCCGCCAACCCCATCACGTCAAGACTGCCCTCTTGCAGAAAACGCGCCCGCTCATCCAGCCGGTTCCAGTAAATGGGCAAGGTCTGCTTGCGGGCCAATTGAATGATGGGATCACAGGCCAGCATATGGTTGGCCGTGTAGGCCTGCACCCAGGAGTCTGGGCACTGGTTGAACAGCACCACCTTGGGTCTTTGCATCGACATGGGAATGATCAGCGCAAACCGGTAGTAGTCGTAACCCATACCGAGCGTGAACCGACCGATCAACTCGGCCAAACGATCCCCGTCCGTTACCGAAGTGAAATGTTCGAGGTACTCAAGCAGTTGGTCTTGTTTCATATGCTAGCCCCCCTGGCCAGGGCCTCGATTATAGCGCCGAACACTGAAATGGAGACATCTGAATGCTTGTTTTCAAAGGAAAATTAAAAGAACACCCCAGATGGGAGGTAGAAAACGAGCTTTATCGCTTTCGCAATCGCGTCTTCTCCGATCGCCTCGGCTGGGATGTGGAATCCCACCGTGGTCTGGAGCAGGACAGTTTCGATACCCCTGACACCCACTGGGTGCTGATCGAAGACGAGGAAGGCCTGTGCGGCTGCATCCGTCTGCTCAGCTGTGCCCAGGATTACATGCTGCCCAGCATCTTCCCTACCGCCCTCGCCGGTGAAGCCCCGCCACGCAGCAACGACGTGTGGGAGCTGACCCGCCTCGCCATCGATGCCGAACGGGCTCCCCGGCTCGGCAACGGCATCAGCGAACTGACCTGCATCATCTTCCGCGAGGTCTATGCCTTCGCCAAGGCGCAGGGGATCCGCGAGCTGGTTGCCGTGGTCAGCCTGCCGGTAGAGCGGATCTTCCGCCGTCTCGGCCTGCCCATCGAACGGCTCGGTCACCGCCAGGCGGTGGATCTGGGCGCCGTGCGCGGGGTCGGGATCCGCTTCCATCTGGATGAGCGGTTCGCCCGTGCCGTCGGCCAGCCCCTGCAGGGTGCCTATGACGAGACGCGCGAACTGGTCACCGAATAAAGGCGACGCAAAAAAATCCCGGGGTAAGACCCGGGATTAAAAGTTCTCGCTATGGCCCGTTTCCACCCCATGCAAAAACGGACGCAAAAGAGTATCTCCTGAATGCCTTTTGACCACCACTGTCACATCTCACAGTGACAAATCCGCTTTGACCCCACAGCCCTTGTCACGCCTGGTCTGCCGACATTTTCAGCGATCCCCGGTTGTTCTCCCGCCACCACTTGAGTAGCATCCCTTCTCAATTCCCTCCGTTGATAAGGCGTGCTGATGAAGGCGTTGGATTACAAGCTGCTGCTGGCGCTGGATGCGGTGATGCAGGAGCAGAACTTCGAGCGGGCCGCCCAGCGGCTGCACATCACCCAGTCCGCCATCTCCCAGCGCATCAAGCAGTTGGAGCAGCAGTTTGCCGAGCCGCTGCTGATCCGCAGCCAGCCGCTGCAGGCCACCCCCTCGGCCAGAAGCTGCTGAGCCACTACCGCCAGGTGCGCCAGCTGGAGCTGGAGCTGGCCGGTGAGCTCTCCCCCGCCGAACCCCAGGCGCCGATCCGCATCAGCATCGCCGTCAACGCCGACAGCCTGGCAACCTGGTTCCTGCCCGCCCTGGCCCCGCTGCTGGAGCAACACCCCATAGAGCTGAACCTGCTGGTGGACGACGAGAGCCGCACCCTCGACAAGGTGCGCGAGGGGCAGGCGTTCGGCGCCGTCAGCCTGCAACCCCAGCCGCTGGCCGGCTGCTGCGTCGACGAGCTCGGCGAGATGCGCTACATGCTCACCGCCAGCCCCGCCTTCGTCGCCCGCCACTTCCCCCATGGACTCAACGCGGCGGCGCTGGCCAAGGCGCCGGCGGTGGCCTTCGATCAGCGGGACGACATGCACGTCAGCTTCATGGCCCGCCACTTCGGGCTGGAACCCGGTGGCTACCCCTGCCACACGGTGCGCTCGTCCGAGGCCTTCGTCGCCATGGCCGAGCAGGGGCTCGCCTGCTGCCTCATCCCCGAGCTGCAGATCCGCCAGCAGCTGGCAGAGGGGCGGCTGCTCGATCTCAGCCCGGACCATCACCTGATCGAGCGCCTCTACTGGCACCGCTGGGTGCTGGAGCGGGGGCTGCACAAGCAGATCTCGGCGCGCCTGATCCAGCAGGGGCGCCAGGCACTGCAACCCCGCTGAGCAGGCCATTCACCTTGGCTTTGGGGGGGTAAAAACGTATAGTGCTGGGCGATCCTTCATCAGGTCTCCACCCAGGTTTTCCACTTCAGGTTCCTCACTTATGTTTCAAGACAATCCGCTGCTGGCTCAACTCAAACAACAGATCCGCGAGAACATCCCCAAGAAAGAGGGTGTGATCCGCGCCTCCGATCGGGGCTTCGGCTTCCTGGAGGTCGATGAGAAGACCAGCTATTTCGTGCCGCCTCCCTACATGAAGAAGGTGATGCACGGTGACCGGGTGAGCGCCCTGATCCGCACCGAGAAAGAGAAGGAAGTGGCGGAGCCGGATGCCCTGCTGGAGCAGGCGGTGACCCGCTTCGTCGGCCGCGTGAAGATGTTCCGCGACCGCCTCAACGTGGTGCCGGACCACCCCCTCATCAAGGACGCCATCAAGGCCCGCGCCAAGAAGGGGCTGGACGAGAAATCCTTCAAGGAAGGGGACTGGGTGGTCGCGACCCTCAAGCGCCACGCCCTGGTGGACGGCAACTTCTCCGCCGAGATCACCCAGCTCATCGCCACCCAGGACGATCACAACGTGCCCTGGTGGGTGGTGCTGGCGCGCCACAACCTGGCCCAGATTGAACCGGCCGACCTGCCGGAGTGGAAGGTGATCGAGGAAGAGGAGCTGCCGCGCACCGACCTGACCGCGACCCCCTTCTTCACCATCGATGGCGCCAAGACCAAGGACATGGATGACGCCCTGGCCATCCGCAAGCTGGACAACGGCTGGGAGCTGCTGGTCGCCATCGCCGATCCGACCGCCTTTGTTGCCGAAGGCAGCGAGCTGGACAAGGAGGCCGCCCAGCGCGCCTTCACCGTCTACATGCCGGGCCGCAACGTGCCCATGATCCCGCGCACCCTCTCCGACGAGCTCTGCTCCCTGAAGGAGGGTGAGGAGCGCAACACCCTCTGCGCCCGTCTGCTGATCGCCGAGGACGGCCTGCTGCTGGAGGAGACCGAGTTCTTCGCCGCCCGCATCTGCTCCCACGCCCGCCTCAGCTATGACGACGTCTCCGACTGGGCCGAACACGGCAAAGAGCTGAACATAGACGCGGGTGTCCTGGCCCAGTTGCCGCTGATGAAGGCGATGACCGAGGCGCGCATCGCCTGGCGCACCGAGCACGCCCTGGTGTTCCCGGACCGTCCCGACTACGACTTCGAGCTGGGTGAGGACGGCGAGGTGCTGGCAATCCACGTGGAGCCGCGCCGCATCGCGAACCGCATGGTGGAAGAGTCGATGATCGCCGCCAACATCTGCGCCGGCCGCGTGCTCGGCAAGCAGGTCGGCTACGGCATCTTCAACGTCCACACCGGCTTCGACGAGGAGTCCCTCGACGGCGCCATCGAGCTGCTCAAGAGCGCAGAGGCCCCGTTCGAGAAGGAAGAGATCGCGAGTCTCTCAGGCTTCTGCGCCCTGCGCCGCTGGATCGACAGCCTGGACACCCGCTGGCTGGACGGCAAGATCCGCCGCTTCCAGAGCTATGCGCTGATGTCCGCCGAGCCGGGCGCCCACTACGGCCTGGGGCTGGATGCCTACGCCACCTGGACATCGCCCATTCGCAAGTACGGCGACATGGTCAACCATCGCCTGCTGAAGGCCGTCATCGCCGGCAAGACCCCGGGTGAGCGCCCGAACCTGGAGCTGACCGAGCACCTGACCGCCTGCCGCCGCCTGCACCGCATGGTGGAGCGCGACATCGGCGACTGGCTCTATGTCCGCTACCTCAAGGCCGATGCCGGCACCGACAAGGTGTTCAACGCCGAGATCATCGACGTAATGCGCGCCGGCCTCAAGCTGCGTCTGCGCGAGAACGGTGCCGTGGTGTTCATGCCCGCCCGCCATATCCTCGACAACAAGGATCGGCTGGAGTGCAACTGGGACAACGGCCGCGTCTATCTGGACAAGACCGAGGTGGTCTACGAGCTCGGCCAGATCATCGAGGTCAAGCTGACCGAAGCGGTGGAAGAGACCCGCTCCCTCATCGCCAAGCCGGCGGTGGAGCTGGTACCTGGCCCGGCGCCGGTCGCCCCGACCAGCGAGGCCGATGTCGCGCCTGCTGACGAGGCGCCCAAGGCCGAATAAGCCAAGTATCCCCACCTTGCAAAAGCCCGCACTCTGCGGGCTTTTTTATTGGGCCATGCCACCCGCCGAGTCCGCCGATCACTTTTTGTACGCCCCGAGCTTGCCAGTTGCTCGCCACGAGCATAGAGTGAACCCATAAATGAACGAACGTTCGCTCATTGTAAATTTTCTAGCAAAAGGCATCCCCATGACCACCAACAACCTGCGGCTGGAGCAGCGGCGCGAGCAGATCATCCAGGCGGCGCTCGGCTGCTTCATCGAACGGGGCTTCCACCAGACCGGCATGCGCGACATCGCCGCCGCCGCCGGGGTGAGCCTCGGCAACCTCTACAACCACTTCGCCCGCAAGGAGGAGCTGATCGCCCTGATCGCCTCGCTTGAGGCGGCCGAGCTGCAACCCCTGCTGGATGAGCTGGTCCAGGGGCCGGCCCGAGCGGCGCTGGCCCGCTTCGCCGCCGGCTACCTCGCCTGGTCGCTGACCCCGGAGAACCTGCTGCTCGGCACCGAGATCCTGGCCGAGCTGACCCGCCATCCGGAGATGGCCACCACCTTCGCCAGCAACCAGCGCCAGCTGTGCGATGCCCTGGCGGCGACGGTGCGCCGTGGCCAGCAGGCGGGGGAACTGGCCGCACATCTGCAGTCAGATCTCACCGCCCAGCTGCTGCTGGACGCACTGGAGGGGCAGGCGGTGCGCCACGCCCTCGCCCTGCATCCAGAGCAGGCACCGGTGGAACAAAGGTTGCCGTCCCTGCTGGACCAGCTGCTGGGCCCGGCCCGCTGATCACCCCAAGGAGTCACCACCATGACGACCCCGCACAATCGACTGGAAGGACTGGATCTGGCCCGTGCCATGGCCCTGCTCGGCATGGTGCTGGTGAATTTTCGCATCGCCATGGGGGTGTTGGCGGGGGGGCCGACATGGCTCAAGCCCCTGCTGGATGCACTGGAGGGGCGCTCCGCCGCCAGCTTCGTGGTACTGGCCGGCATCGGGCTGGGGCTGTCGACCCGCAAGCTGGCGTGGTCGGCGGCCATGAGCCATACCGCCAGGCGGGCCCTGTTCCTGCTGATCGTGGGGCTGCTCAACTACCTGGTTTTTCCGGCCGACATCATCCACTACTACGCCGTCTACTTTCTGCTGGGGGCCTGCTGTCTCCGGCTTCCCTCCCCCTTGCTGCTGGCCCTGATCCCGCTGCTGGCGGCAAGCTTCGTCGGCCTGCTGTTCCTGCTCGATTACGATCGGGGCTGGCAGTGGCACAGCTTCAGCTATCCCGAGTTCTGGACCCTGGCCGGCTTCATCCGCAATCTGCTGTTCAACGGCTGGCACCCGGTGGTGCCCTGGCTAGGCTTTCTGCTCTACGGCCTCTGGCTGAGCCGCCAACCTCTGGCCAATCCGGTCACCCAGCGCTGGCTGCTGGCCGGCGGGGTGAGTGCCATGGCGCTGGCCAAGGGGCTGTCGCTCTGGTTGCCGACCCTCTTGCCGAACCCCGAGCTGGCGCCACTGCTGGCGACCCAGCCCATTCCCCCGGCGCCGCTCTACCTGCTGTTCGGCATGGGCGCGGCCAGCACCCTGATCGCGCTCTGCCTCTGGCTGGGACGCGCCCTGCCCGAGGCCCGCTGGTGGCGAGTGTGGCTGCCGGTCGGCCGGCAGACCCTGACCCTCTATCTGGCCCACATCATGCTCGGCATGGGGGTACTGGAGGCCATCGGCTGGCTGCAGGGGCAGGATCTGCCCGAGGTTGTGCTGGCCGCCGGCCTCTTCGCCCTGGCGGCACTACTGTTTGCCAATCTCTGGAGTCAGCGCTTCGAGCGAGGCCCGCTGGAGTGGCTGATGCGTCGACTCTGCGGCTGAAGGGCATCATGAAAAACTGAAAGTGGGTTACAAAATAATTAATTCATTTGTTATTTGAATATGGATTCAAGCAATCCATCGTCAATACCCTCACTTTTCAGGTCAGGCGAATTGCTCCAATTGAATACAAATAATGAAAGTGAGAAATGGATCACATTGACATCAGATTTGCGCAAATAGCAAAGAGTGATTCGTGTCACATAAAAACGATGCTGGCGGCAGAAAAGATCGAAATGTAGCCGAAATACAGAGAGTGAATGTGATCGACATCACTATGAAGGGAGGGGGGTGGCCGGGGTATTTGAGAGATGCATCACAAGACACCCCGTTTTCAGCCTAATTTGATCACAAGCTGGTAGATTGAAGTTGCTTAGACGACAGGGATGGCGGTTCGGCAAAACCGGCCAGCCCGACTACCACTTTTAATCAAACAGGCTTAAAACGGGGTCCCGACATGTTATCACCGGATACCAAAGTCAAGATACAGAATTTTGGACGCTTCCTGTCCAATATGGTCATGCCCAACATAGGCGCCTTCATCGCCTGGGGCTTTATTACCGCCCTCTTCATCCCCACCGGCTGGCTGCCGAACGAGACGCTGGCCAAGCTGGTCGGGCCCATGATCACCTACCTGCTGCCGCTGCTCATCGGCTACACCGGCGGCAAGCTGATCGGCGGTGAGCGTGGGGCCGTGGTCGGTGCCATCACCACCATGGGCGTGATCGTCGGCACCGACATCCCCATGTTCATGGGCGCCATGATGGTCGGCCCGCTCGGTGGCTGGGCCATCAAGCGCTTCGACAAGGCGATGGAGGGTCGCGTCAAGAGCGGCTTCGAGATGCTGGTCAACAACTTCTCCGCCGGCATCATCGGCATGTTGCTGGCCATCCTCGCCTTCTTCGTGATCGGCCCCTTCGTCAAGGTGCTCTCCGGTGTGCTGGCGGCGGGCGTGGGCTTCCTGGTGGACAACAGCCTGCTGCCGCTCACCTCGATCTTCGTCGAACCGGCCAAGATCCTGTTCCTGAACAACGCCATCAACCACGGCATCTTCTCGCCGCTGGGCATCCAGCAAGCCACCGAACAGGGCCGCTCCATCTTCTTCCTGATCGAGGCGAACCCGGGTCCGGGTCTGGGCGTGCTGCTGGCCTACATGGTGTTCGGCCGTGGCGCCGCCAAGCAATCCGCCGCCGGTGCCTCCATCATTCACTTCTTCGGCGGTATCCACGAGATCTACTTCCCGTACGTGCTGATGAACCCGCGCCTCATCCTGGCGGTGATCGCCGGCGGCATGGCCGGGGTCTTCACCCTGACCCTGTTCAACGCGGGTCTGGTCTCCCCCGCCTCGCCGGGCTCCATCTTCGCCGTGCTGCTGATGACGCCGAAAGCCTCCCTGATCGGGGTGCTGCTCTCAATCATCGCCGCCACTACCGCCTCCTTCCTGGTCGCCGCCGTCTTCGTCCGTGCCCAGCAGCCGGAAGCCGACGAGGCCGATGCCCTGGACGAAGCCACTCGCAAGATGAAGTCTATGAAGGGTGCCAAGCCCGCAGCCGCCGCGGCCAAGAAGCCGAGCGGTGAGCTGATGGCGGTACGCAACATCGTCGTCGCCTGCGATGCGGGCATGGGTTCCAGCGCCATGGGTGCCGGCATGCTGCGCAAGCGGGTGCAGGCCGCCGGTCTCGACATCAGTGTTACCAACCGGGCCATCAACAACCTGGACGATCAGGTCGATCTGGTCATCACCCACAAGGATCTGACCGACCGTGCCCGTCGCCACGCGCCGCACGCCCAGCACATCTCCCTGACCAACTTCCTCGACAACGCGCTCTATCAGGAGCTGGTGCAGAACCTGAGCCTGGCCGGCGCGGCCAACGACGACGTGGCCAACCCGCAGCTGCTGGTGGCCGCCAACGACGACAGCTATGAACCGCAGGCCGGTGAAGTCTTCACCCTGAGCCTGCAGGACGTGCACCTCGGCCTCAAGGCCGACAACAAGGAGGCCGCCATCCTGGCCGCCGGCAAGCTGCTGGCCGAGCGTGGCTACGTGGCGCCGGACTATGTCAACGCCATGCTGGAGCGCGAGCGCCTGGTCTCCACCTACCTCGGCGAGTCCATCGCCGTGCCCCACGGCACCATAGCCGCCAAGGAGCACGTGAAGCGCACCGGCATCGTCATCTGCCAGTACCCGGCCGGGGTCGCCTTCGGCGAATCGGCCGACGAGGTGGCACGGCTGGTGATCGGCATCGCCGCCCGCAACGACGAACACATTCAGGTAATAACCAGACTGACCAATGCACTGGATGAACCGGGTCTCATCGACCGGTTGGCCAGCACCCAGGATCCCCAGGAGTTCCTGAACCTGCTGGGCGCCGAACAGGCCGCGTAACTCATCATCATCTTTGGTTATAGAGGTTAATATCATGAAAACATTGCATTTTGGTGCCGGCAATATCGGACGTGGTTTCATCGGCAAGCTGCTGGCGGATGCCAGCCACCAGGTCACCTTCGCCGACGTCAACGAGACCCTGATCGATCAGCTCAACCACCGGCAGGAGTACAAGGTGCACGTGGTGGGGACGGATCAGAAGCTGGACGTGGTGCGCAACGTGGCCGCCGTCAGCTCCGCCGGCCACGAGGTGATCGCCCGTATCATCACCGCCGATCTGGTGACCACGGCGGTGGGTCCCAACATCCTGGACAAGATCGCCAGCACCCTGGCCAAGGGGCTGCAGGCCCGCTTCGATGCCGGCAACCTGACGCCGCTCAACGTCATCGCCTGCGAGAACATGGTGCGCGGCACCAGCCACCTCAAGCAGGAGGTACTCAAGTACCTGCCGGTCGCGTATCATGCCACCCTCGACGCTTGCGTCGGCTTCGTCGACTCGGCGGTGGATCGCATAGTGCCGCCCGCCGCGGCCAACGACGATCCGCTGGAGGTGACGGTGGAGAGCTTCAGCGAGTGGATCGTCGACCAGACCCAGTTCAAGGGCGAGCTGCCCCAGGTGGCGGGCATGGAGACCACAGACAACCTGATGGCCTTCGTCGAGCGCAAGCTGTTCACCCTCAACACCGGCCACATCGTCACCGCCTATCTCGGCAAGCTGAGGGGCTACCACACGGTGCGGGAGGCGATCGAGGATCCGCTGATCCGCAGCAAGGTGCGCCGCGCCATGGAGGAGAGCGGGGCCGTGCTGGTGAAACGCTACGGTTTCGATCCCCGGCTGCACGCCGCCTACATCGAGAAGATCCTGGCCCGTTTCGCCAACCCCTATCTGGTGGACGAGATCGACCGGGTCGGCCGTCAGCCGCTGCGCAAGCTGGCGGCGGGGGACAGGCTGGTGAAACCCCTGCTCGGCACCCTGGAATACGGCCTGCCCAATGAACACCTGCAGGAGGGGATCGCCGCGGCGCTGCACTATCGCAACGCCGACGACCCTCAGGCGGTGGAGCTGCAGGCGCTGCTGGCCGAGCTCGGTCCGGCCCGGGCCCTGGCCCAGGTGACCGGTCTGGATGCAGACAGTGACATCGTTGCCGCCATCGTTGCCCGTTATGGCAATTTGAAGTGACCTGATGAGGCGCCGTCGCCGCCGGCCCACTAAGGCCGGCCACCAAAGCGCCTCATACGATAAAAACCGGGAGAGAGGCCCACTCTCTCCCTGTCAGCTGGACCCAATGCACTTATGACCACACACCAGGAAGATGAAGTACTGGAGCGACTGAACGAGCAGGATGGCCCTCGCGGCTTCTTTCTCGAGGTCGTGACCATCCTGGAAGAGGCGGTCGACTCCCTGATGCGACGCGCATTCCGTCAGGAGGAGTATGCCGTCAAATACGCCATCGAACCCCTGCTCAACCAGAGCGGTCCCCTCGGCCAGCTGGAGGTGCGCCTCAAGCTCATCTTCGCTCTCGGCCTCATCTCCCTCGAACGCTATCAGGATCTCGAGGCTTACCTGAAGATCCGCGATTTTCTGGTGCGCGACCCCAAGGATTACCGTTTCAGCGACAAACCGATCCGCGATCTGCTGGCACGCCTGCACGGCGTCAGCCAGGGCGGCATGATGCCGCAGGAGGCCCCCGCCAACGAGGAGGACTGGCCCTTCTACCAGATGCAGCTGAACCGGCTCGATCAGGTGGTGCGCTCGGCGCTGGTGCTGGCGGTGGCCGACTGCGTCACCGAACTCCACAAAGAGAGTCCCATCTAATCCGGCTGGTGGCCGCAGCCAGCGGCCACACCCCGATCCTCTCCCGCGGCCATGCCCCCGTGACGCCCGCTGTCGCGCGATCCGCTCCCCCCCTTGTTCCCGCCGCCGGCTGGTGTCAATCTGACCATCTTCCCCACTACACTTCCTCCAGGTTCATCGCCTTAATCGAGGTCTGCATGATTGCTCTCTCCCTGGCCGGGATCGCCCTGGTCTCAGTGCTGGCCCAGTGGCTGGCCTGGTCGCTGCGGGTGCCCGCCATCCTGTTTCTGCTGCTCACCGGCCTGCTGCTGGGCCCGGTCAGCGGCCTGCTCGACCCCGACGCCCTGCTCGGCGACCTGCTGTTTCCGCTGGTCTCCCTGTCGGTCGCCATCATCCTGTTCGAGGGGGCGCTCACCTTACACCTGGCCGAGCTGAAAGGGATCGGCAAAGTGGTGCGCAACCTCTGCTCGGTGGGCATGCTGGCCAGCTTCGCCGTCATCGGCAGCGCCGGTTACTTCCTGCTGGGACTGGACTGGCGGGTCGCTATGGTGCTCGGCGCCGTGCTGGTGGTGACCGGCCCCACCGTGGTCGCCCCCATGCTCAACGTGATCCGCCCGACCCGGGAGGTAGACCGCATCCTGCGCTGGGAGGGGATCGTCATCGATCCCATCGGCGCCCTGTTTGCGGTGCTGGTGTTCGAGGCGGTGCGCCTCGGCAGTCAGGGGGATCTCATCGGCCACACCCTGCTGGCGCTGGCCAAGACGGTGGGGGTGGGCTCGCTCATCGGGGTCGGCGCCGGCTGGCTCACCACCCTGCTGATCCGCAAGGACTGGCTGCCGGTCAGCCTGCACAAGTTCGGCGTGCTGGCGCTGGTGCTGGTCACCTTCAGCCTCTCCAACTGGCTCAGCCACGAATCCGGCCTGCTGGCGGTCACCGTGTTCGGCATCTGGCTCGCCAATCAGGAGGGGCTGGATCTGGAGGAGGTGCTGGCCTTCAAGGAGGATCTCGCCGTCATCCTCATCTCCTCCCTGTTCATCCTGCTGGCGGCCCGCCTCGACCTGGCCCAGCTCTGGCAGCTCGGCCCCATGGTGCTGGCGCTGCTGTGCGTGGTGCAGTTCGTGGCGCGCCCGCTCTGCATCTTGGTCTCCACCTGGGGATCCGATCTCTCCTGGCGGGCCCGCGCCCTGCTCGGCTGGATTGCGCCGCGCGGCATAGTGGCGGCGGCGGTCAGCGCCTCCTTCGCCATCAGCCTGCACCAGGCCGGCATTCCCGATGCCGACAAGCTGGTGCCGCTGGTGTTTGCGGTGATCATCTCCACCGTGGTGCTGCAGAGCCTCACCTCGGCGCCGCTGGCCGGTCTGCTCAAGATGCGCCAGAGCGCCCCCAACACCTGGCTCATCATCGGGGCCAACTCGGTGGCGCGGGCCATCGGCCGGGCACTGGCTGATCAGGGGGTGCCGGTCCAGCTCTGCGATCCTGCCTGGGAGTTCTGCCGTCAGGCGCGGATGAGCAACCTGCCCTGCTACTTCGGCAATCCGCAATCCGAACACGCCGAGCTGCACCTGCCGCTCACCAGCATCAGCACAGTGCTGGCGCTCTCCCCCAACCGCCACAACAACGCCCTCGGCGTGCTGCACTTCGCCCACCTCTACGGCGAGGAGAAGGTCTACTCCCTGCGCTCCAGCGAGCAGCACGGCAAGGCCAATCGGGAGAGCACCACCTTTCGCGCCCGCCAGAACCTGTTCGGTCCCGACATCAACTACGCCCGGTTGAGCGGCCTGCTGAGCCGGGGCGGCCAGATCAAGGCGACCCGGCTGAGCGAGGCGTTCGATTGGACCCAGTACCAGGAGGCCAACCCGGGCGCCATTCCGCTGTTCGTGCTGGACGGCAAGGGGCGGGCCCGCATCGTCACCGGCCCCGTCGAACCGCTGGCCGGGGAGCTGCTGATCGCCCTGCAGCCGCCGAAGGAGACGGCCACCCCATGAGCGAGACACGGCCCAACCCGCTGTTGGCTCCACTGCTGACACTGCTGCGGCAGGCAAGCGGCAGCTACAAGGTGCACGAGCTGCTGGCCGAGCTGCGCCGCCAGGAGGTCATCCCGCCTCTGCCGGGGGATGAGCAGCAACAGCTGTTTCGGCTCAACTTCCTCATCATGAACGCCCTCTACCAGCTGCAGGCCGAGCTTCATGGCGAAGGGTGGTGGCTGGTGATCAGCACCCTGGATATCCGGCTCGAACCACTCGCCATTCGCGAGGGGGCAAGCGCCCTCGCCCGGGGCGAGGCGCTGCGCAGTTACTACCTCGACTGGCAGGTGTTCTGGCAGACCGACCGGGAGGAGGTGGAGGCGCTGCTCGGCAGCTTCTGGCGGGCCTGTGAGCGCGATGAACACAGGGCCGAGGCGCTGACCCTGTTCGCCCTGCCGACCGGGGCGCAGCCCGATGCCATCCGCCGCCGCTGGCGGGAGCTCGCGCTGCAACACCACCCGGATCGCGGGGGCGATGCCGACACCTTCATCCGCCTGCGCTGGGCCTGGGAGCACCTCAAATCGGCCAAATGAGCCGGCCGACCCTGACCGCAACCACTAGACTTGAAGTGGCATCAAGCGTCACGGGAGGATGTCATGACAGTCAGCGAACTTCGCCAGCTCTATCAGCAGCAAGCCTTCAAGGAAGCCGAGATCCTGCAGGACGCCATCCTGCCCGGCTGGATCGTGGAGTTCAGGGGTCAGGACGGCAAGCTGTACGAGATGACCGACACCCTGGGCTGCCCCCGCTACTTCGGCTCGGTCGAGGAGGCCCGCCAGCACGTGCACCTGGTGGCGGATTGCCCGATCCAGGTCGAGCACCTCTACCGCTTCTTCGAACGCTGAGAGATCGGCAGGCTCAAAAAAGGCTCCCACGGGAGCCTTTTCTCATTCCGGTTGCAGGGGTTCCACCCCCTTGCCCTCCAGCCGCCTGACCGGCTTTTGCAAGATCAGGTTGGCCGGATAGGTGACCAGATCGCCGTTGTCATCGCGCACCCGCACGTAGAAGAGGCCGATCTCGGTGATGACCCCGGTGACCGAGTCATCCTTGTCGAGGATCCGGATCCGGTCGCCAATCTTGTAGGGGAAGGCGAAGAAGATGGTGATGCTGGCAGTGATGTTGGAGAGGATCGACCACTGCGCCACCATGGCGACGCCCAGCACCGCAAAGAAGGAGGAGGCCAGCACCACCAGCCGCGAGAAGTCGAGCCCCCACACCCCGGCCAGGATCAGCAGGGTGGCGCAGCCGAGCAGGAAGTGGAACACGTGCTCCACGTAGAGCACCCGGTTCTCGCTCACCTGCCGGGTCTGGGCCAGCGCCAGCAGGCTCTTGTGAATGAGCCCGCGAACGAGGGTGTGGCCCAGCAGCAACAGCAGGGTCACGCCAAAAGATTCCCATGTCGTCATGTCTGCTCCTTACCACCAGCGCCGATGTTTGAGCCAGACTGCCAGCCCGGTCGCCAGCGCCACCAGGGAGCCGCAGAAGATCCAGAAGGCGGTCGGGCTCTCGGCCCCGGGAATGCCCCCCAGGTTGATGCCGAACAGGCCGGTCAGGAAGCTGGCGGGCAGGAACAGCAGCGCCATCACCGACATCTGGTAGGCGCGGCGATTGGTCGCCTCCGCCATCAGGTTGTTGATCTCGTCCGCCAGCACGGCGGTGCGAGCCACCCCGGCGTCCAGATCGTCCAGCCAGCGCCGCAGCCGGTCGGCGATGTCCAGCAGACGCCGGCGGTCATCTTCATCCAGCCAGCTGATCTTCTCGTTGGCCAGGCGCGCCACCAGATCCCGCTGGGGCGAGAGGTAGCGGCGGATCATGATGAGCTGCTTGCGGATCAGCGCCAACCGGCCATTGGCGGGCAGGTCGCGCATCAGCACCATCTCCTCCAGATCCAGGATCTGATCGTGCAGCTCCTCGACGAACTCCCCGGCCCGATCGGTCAGGGCGTCGCAGATCTCCACCAGCCAGTCGGCCGGGGTATCGGCGCCGCCCCCAGCTTGAGCTGGTTGAACACGTCCTGCTCCGACAGCAGCGGCCGGCGCCGGCTGCTGATGATGAGATCCGGGGTGATGTAGATGCGCAGCGCCACCATCTCTTCCGGTCTGTGGTCCTTGTTGTGGTTGATGCCGCGCAGGATCAGCAGCACCGTCTCCCCCATCCTTACCAGCTTGGGACGATTGCTCTGGCCGAGCAGCGACTCGCGCGCCGCATCATTGAGCAGCGGGGTCTGCAACAGCCAGCGCGCCGCCTCCGGATTGCCGTAGTCCAGATGCAGCCAGCCCGGCTGCTGCGCCGGTATCTCGCAGCCCGCCACCAGTGGCTGCATGCCACCCCTGCCATCCAGGGTCAGGCCATAAATTACGTCACTGGGCACCCGATCCATCTGCTCGTCCTTTTCGCTCATGTTCATCGGCCCAGCTTACACCAAAGCCGGGCCCGACTCAGCCCCGGGGCAGCCGCCCCGCGCCGGCCGTGTTAAGATGCGCCACTCGTTTCAGACACAGGAAGCCCTGCCATGCCCATCTGGGTTGATGCCGATGCCTGCCCCATTCCGGTCAAGGAGATCCTTTACCGCGCCGCCCACCGTGCCCAGGTGGTGACCACGCTAGTGGCCAATCAGGGGCTGCGGGTACCCCCTTCCCCCTTCATCAAGACCCAGCAGGTGGAGAAGGGCTTCGATGTGGCAGATCATGTCATCGCCCAGCAGGTCAAACCCGGCGATCTGGTGATCACCGGCGACATCCCGCTCGCCTCCTGGGTGATCGATGCCGGCGGCGAGGCGCTCAATCCTCGCGGCGAGATCTACACCCGCGAGACCATCAAGGCGCGGCTCGGCATGCGCAACTTCATGGAAGAGCTGCGCTCGGCCGGGGTGCAGACCGGCGGTCCGGCGCCCCTCAACGCGGCCGACAAGCAGCGTTTCGCCAACGCCCTCGACAAGTGGCTGGTCAAAGGCAAGCTGTAAAGAGACCCTAAAGGCGCCCTCTCTGGGCGCTTTTTCGCCGTAACATACTGATTTTCAAAATAACAGCTGACCACAACCATCAGGCTGGTAAGATGCGCCGCCATTTTCCCCATGTCGTAGCCATCATGACCGCCCAAGGGCACCTGCTCTTCTCCGTTACCTGCACCCTGCTCTCCCACAAACTCCAGCTGACGCCGGCCCTGGCCGACGCCAGCCTGTGGCACACCATTCCTGCCGCGCTGGCCAGCGCCCTGCTGCCGGACCTCGATCACCCCAGGTCGGTGCTGGGGCAACGCCTGCCCTGGATCTCCAAACCCTTGTCGCGGCTGTTCGGCCATCGCGGCTTCACCCACAGCCTGCTGGCGGTGGCCGCCGCCATCTGGGGACTGGATCAGAGTCTGGCTCCCGCCCTGCTGCCCACCGGCGTCAAGGATGCTCTCATCATCGGCTACCTCAGCCACCTGCTGGGAGACTGGCTCACCCCGGCCGGCATTCCGCTGCTGTGGCCCAGCAAGCGCCGCTACCGGCTGCCGGGCTGGCCGCTCAAAAGCGGCGGCGCCGTCGAGACCGGCTTTTGCACTCTCACCCTGCTGGCCGCCGGTTACTGGGCCCACTGGCCAGACTAGCGGCCTGTCAGGCCAGCTAGCACCTGCTGTTGCCAAAAAAACAAACCCCTGCCGAGGCAGGGGTTTGTCATGGTGAGAGCGGGTGGCGGTATTACAGCATCACACCGGCAATCACGGCGGAGAGCAGGCTCACCAGGGTGGAGCCGTACACCAGCTTCAGACCGAAGCGGGAGACCATGTTGCCCTTCTCTTCGTTCAGCGCCTTCACCGCACCGGCGATGATGCCGATGGAGCTGAAGTTGGCGAACGACACCATGAAGATGGAGAGGATGCCGATGGTGCGCGGAGAGAGCTGGGCTGCGATCTTGCCCAGATCCATCATGGCCACGAACTCGTTGGTTACCAGCTTGGTCGCCATGATGGAGCCGGCTTGCAGCGCTTCACCACTCGGGATGCCCAGGATCCAGGCGATCGGGTAGAAGAGGTAGCCCATGACGAACTGGAAGTTGACGCCGAATGCCATCTCGAACAGGTAGTTGATGAGGGCAATCAGGGCGATGAAGCCGACCAGCATGGCACCCACGATGACCGCCACGGTGAAACCGGCCATGATGTACTCGCCCAGCATCTCGAAGAAGTTCTCTTTCTTCGGGCTGTGGTGCTCGTCACCTTCGGCCAGCGCCTTGGCGTCGGTCACGGTGTTGTCCGGCTCGTAGGGGTTGATCAGCGACAGCACGATGAAGGTGCTGAACATGTTGAGCACCAGCGCGGCCACCACGTAGCGCGGCTCGATCAGCTGCATGTAGGCACCGACGATGGACATGGAGACGGTGGACATGGCAGTGGCGGCCAGGGTGTACATCTGCTTCTCGTTCAGGTGCGGCAGGATGTTCTTGAGCGCGATGAAGTTCTCGGACTGGCCGACGATCATGGAGCTGATGGCGTTGAAGGACTCCAGCTTGCCCATGCCGTTGATCTTGGCCAGCACGGTACCGATGCCGCGGATCACCAGCGGCAGCAGACGGATGTACTGCAGGATACCGATCAGCACGGAGATGAAGACGATGGGCATCAGTACCATCAGGAAGAAGGAGAAGGCCCCTTCATTGACCAGGCCGCCGAACACGAAGTCGGTACCCTGTTTGGCAAACTCCATCAACTTGGTGAAGCCGGCCGCGAAGCCACCCACCACCGCCAGACCCACTTCGGAGTTCAGCATGAACCAGGCCAGCGCCAGTTCGACCACCAGCAGTTGGCCGATATAACGCAGTTTGATCTGTTTCCAGTTGTGGCGGTTGGCCAGCAAAGCAAGAGCGAGGACCATCACGAGTCCGAGCACAAAGTGAACGTATTCCATACCAGTAGCACCTGAGTAATTTGTAATTTTTTGACCGGCGCCATCATAGACATTTGCATATTTAAAAATCAGATAGCCATCACAATCTGCGGTAAAAATATGCATGTTGGATAATACAAACGTTTTTAAATTAATTAAACGCTCACACAAGCATCTAATCATTGTTCAATAAACGTAAAAGTCATTAATAAACAGATAGTTAAAAATAAACCATTCAGTCTGAAAGGGCTATTTTCACAGCTTTATCACATTTATTTAAAACCTGGCAAATGGCGTCATAGCGGCGAGGTTAAATTTACGGCGAATTTATTTAATCAAATCAAAATGACAAACGTTTATCTTATTTGCGATGAATGGCCCGGCTTCTTTCAGCTAATTTCCGAAAGGCAGTGGGGTATTTTCAGACGAGCCGGACAACATGCCACCACCGTTTTTCCCCGGCAGCGGCCTCGCCACCGTCGCCGTCCAGTCGTTCAAAAATCCGCCACACCCGGCAGCGCTTTCTGATACAATGCGCGCCCTTGCGCACGGCGCAGCCCGTTTTCTCCGATATAGAGTCTTTTTGTGAACAACGAATTTAGCAGCCTGAACCTCTCCCCCGCCCTGCAGGACAACCTCGCCAGCCTGGGTTATCTGCAGATGACCCCGATCCAGGCCCAGAGTCTGCCCCTGGTACTCGATGGCAAAGACCTGATCGCCAAGGCAAAAACCGGCAGCGGCAAGACCGCGGCCTTCGGCCTCGGCCTGCTTGCCAACCTCGATGTCAACCGGCTCGAGGTGCAGGCGCTGGTGCTCTGTCCAACTCGCGAGCTGGCCGATCAGGTTGCCACCGAGATCCGCCGTCTCGCCCGAACCCTGCCCAACGTCAAGCTGGTCACCCTGTGCGGCGGCACCCCGACCGCACCGCAATCCGCCACCCTGAGCTTTGGCGCCCACATCGCCGTCGGCACCCCGGGCCGGATCCTCAAGCATCTGGAGCAGGGCACCCTCGAGCTGGACGGCCTCAAGACGCTGGTGCTGGACGAAGCGGATCGCATGCTGGACATGGGCTTTGGCGAAGACATCAACCGGGTCATCAGCCACGCCCCGCGCGATCGCCAGACCCTGCTGTTCTCCGCCACCTATCCGGAGGGGATCGCCCAGATGAGCCGCGGCGTGCAGCGCAACCCGGTCGAGGTGAGCGTGGAGTCCCTGCACGAAGACAGCGCCATCGAGCAGAAGCTGTATGAAGTGCCGGCCGGCCAGCGCCTTGACGCCCTCGGCTGGTTGCTCAGCCACTACCAGCCGAGCTCCTGCGTGGTGTTCTGCAACACCAAGCGGGCCTGCAACGACGTGGCCGATCACCTGGCCGCCAAGGGCTTCTCGGCGCTGGCGCTGAACGGCGACCTGGAGCAGCGCGAGCGGGATCAGGTGCTGGTGCGCTTCGCCAACGGCAGCGCCACCATCCTGGTGGCCACCGACGTGGCTGCCCGCGGTCTCGACATCAAGGAGCTGGGCGCCGTCATCAACTACGAGCTGACCTACGACCCCGAGGTGCACGTGCACCGCATCGGTCGGACCGGCCGCGCCGGTCAGCAGGGCCTGGCCCTGAGCCTCTACCAGCCGAACGAGGCCCAGCGCGTCAACTTCATCGAGGAGTACCAGCAAGCCCCCATTCCCCAGGGCGACCTGACCGGGATCGGCCGCGACATCAAGCCGATCGCGCCGCAGATGGTGACCCTCTCCATCGATGCGGGCCGCAAGAGCAAGGTGCGCGCCGGTGACATCCTCGGCGCCCTGACTGGCGAAGGCGGCATTGCCGGGGCCGATGTGGGCAAGATCCAGATTTCCGAGCAGTACTCCTACGTGGCGGTGAAGCGCCAGGTGGCCAGTGCCGCCCTCAAGCGGCTGCAGGAAGGCAAGATCAAGGGGCGCAGCTACCGCGCTCGCAAGCTGGGCTAAGGTTCACGACACAGGCGCCGGTTCGGCGCCTGTTTCATATTTATCCGTGCCCATGAGAACAAGGCAGATGCCATGACCCAGACAACCCGACCCGAAGTGAGCTGCCAGAACTGCGAAGCCTGCTGCTGCCGCCTCGAGGTGATGCTGTTTACCGATACCGGCGTCCCGGATCGCTATGTGGAAGAGCGGGAAGGTGAAGTGCCGGTGATGCACCGGCTGGAAGATGGCTGGTGCGCCGCGCTCGATCGCAACACCATGATGTGCCGCATCTACGAAGTCCGCCCCTTGATATGCCGTGAATTTGAAATGGGCGAGCCCGACTGCGTCGACGAGCGGGACAAGTGGTTTATCAAGCTCAATTGACCGATGGGCGAGCACTCGATCGCACTCCCGCGATGATGTGCCCCATCCATGAAGTCCGCCCCTTGATATGCCGTGAATTTGAAATGGGCGAGCCCGACTGCGTCGACGAGCGGGACAAGTGGTTTATCAAGCTCAACTGAGCTGCGGGTAATGATCAGCCTGCCGTGCCGTCAGACCAGCCCGGCCAGTTGCCGTTCCAGCCACTGCAGCGCCTCGTCGGTCTGCTCGAAGTAGCGGACGCCCTGAAACGGCAAACCGCTGAACACCTGATCCGCCAGATACTGCTTGAAGCTGCCCGCCAACACCACCGCCAGAAAGGCGCAGCCGTTGCTGGCGCACCAGCCGAACTGGCGGCGAAAGCGGGCCAGCACCTCGGGGCCCGCCGCCTCAAACTCGGTCGCCACTTCGATAATGCCCCAGGGCGCGTCGCGCAGGCTGGCGATCTGCTGGCTGAACTGTGCCTCATAGGCCATGGCCCCCGCCAGATTGAAGGGGCCGCTCGGTCGGCAGATCAGCACCTGACCGCGTCGCTGCATCTCGAAATGGCCGTGTGGTTGCAACTTCACGTCTGCCTCCTTCCCTGGATTTTCGTCGCGCAAGCACCCTTTTATGTTGCAACAAGGTAAGGATTTCTCTGCAAAAAGTCCATTCTGCCAGGCGCGAGCCTGGATGGGCTGCGTCACCGGTTGACCCACTGGCGGCCTGCTCAGCACGCCCTTGCCCACCGCATCGACCAGCCCTCATGTTCTGTTGCAGTTAACAAAACGTTGCTGCTATCATCCGCGCCGCCACCAACATTCCACCAACTGAAACGTTAACTCACGGCGCAAGGAACAGAGATGAAAAATCGGGACGCGAACCACTATCAGCGCATCTGGCGCTGGCACTTCTATGCGGGTCTCTTCGTCGCCCCCTTCCTGATCCTGCTCTCGCTGACCGGGATCGTCTATCTGTTCAAGCCTCAGCTCGACAACCTGATGTATCCCGAGCTGATGAAGGTCGCCCCCGTCAGCCAGCCGCTCAGCGCCGATCAGCTGCTGGTCAAAACGATGGTGGCCATGCCGGATGCCAGCCTGAGCAAGTACCTGCCACCGGTCAGCCCGGAGGCCAGCGCCCAGTTCATCGTCCGCCAAGGCGGCAACGAGCTGACCCTGTTCCTCGATCCCGCCAGCGGCGCCCTGCTCGGCACCCTGGACAACAAGTGGAATCTGCAGGCGGTGGCGCGCGCCCTGCACGCCGATCTGCTGCTCGGCACCATAGGGGATCGGTTGATCGAGCTGGCCGCCGGCTGGGGAATCGTGCTGCTCATCAGCGGGCTCTATCTCTGGTGGCCACGCAAGGGGCCAGGGGTTGGCGGCATCCTGTGGCCACGCTGGAGCCAGCGCGGCCGGCTCTGGTGGCGCGATCTGCACGCCGTGGTCGGTTTCTGGGGCGCCGGCTTCCTGCTGCTGCTGCTCTTGAGCGGCATGACCTGGACCGGTTTCTGGGGCGATCAGTTTGCCGCCGTCTGGAACCGCTTCCCGGCCGCCATGTGGAACGAGGTACCCAAGTCGGCGCCCCTGGCGCGCAGCCTCAACCATGCCCATCAACAGACAGTCCCCTGGGCGGTCGAGAACACCCCCATCCCCAGCTCGGCCGAGCCCAAGGCCCACGACCACAGCGCCATGGGGCACGGCGGCGAGCACGACGGCATGGTGATGGCGGAACACCGCATCCCGCTGCAACAGGTGGTGGAGATCGCCGCTGCGCGCCAGGTCACGCCGGGCTACAGCATCACACCACCGGCCGGGGCGAGCGGCGTCTACACCATCGCCATCTCGGCCGATGATCCACGCAACGACGCCACCCTGCACATCGATCAATACAGCGGCAAGGTGCTGACCGACGTGCGCTGGCAAGACTACGGTCCGGTCGCCAAGACGGTGGAAACCGGCGTCATGCTGCACATGGGCAAGCTCTACGGCTGGCCGCACCAGCTGGCCATGCTGCTCATCTGCCTGCTGGTGTTGCTGAGCTCGGTGAGCGGGCTCTGGATCTGGTGGAGCCGCCGCCCCAGTGGTCGCCTCGCCGCCCCGCCCTTGCCGGCCAGCCTGCCCCCCATGCGCGGCGCCATTGCCCTGCTGATCCTGCTCGGTATCTGCTTCCCGCTGGTGGGCGGCTCCATGCTGGTGATCTGGCTGCTGGACAGTCTGCTCTTCGCCCGCCATCGGGCGCCACGGCTGGCACGGGTTAGCTAGTCGCCGGCGCCGTGCGCCGCACCAAGCAGCCACTTCAGGAGGGCTCCCACACGGGAGCCCTCCTGGTTTCAGTGCACCTTTACGCTTGCTCCACCAGCTGGAGGATCTTCCTCGCCTTCTCGAAGTGATCGAGGCGCTGGGTCTGGATCCACCAGGTCGCCGCCTCCATCAGCAACTCGGGGTCATCGTTGCGGTTGGCAAAAAACGCATAGAAGGAGACGCCGACCGCCTCCCCCTTCTGCGCGATTTTCTGATGGCACACCTGAATGATTTTCTGTTTGAGCGAGTCGCGCATGGCGGCGTTCCGGCCTGATGAGTGATTGGCCGGCCAGCATACCCCAACCCACAAAAAGGGCCCCCGTCCGGGAGCCCTTTTGCATTGCCGATCACATGGCCCCCAGTCAGGAGAGCGCCAGCCCGATGGAGAGCAGCAGGCTGAACAGGAAGGCGCTGATGGCGGTCTTCTTGAGCGCGCCGGTCAGCACCTCGCCATCGAAACTCTGGCGCAGGGTCTTGGCGGCATCGGTGAGCGGCTTCATGGCAGGCAGGAAGATCCAGGGCCAGAAACTGGCGGGCTGGGTCAGCAGGAAGGCGATGGTGGTCAGCAACGCCGCCCCCAGCAGTACCCAGTGGTAGGCGATGGCACGGTTGCGACCGAGCCGCACCGCCAGGGTGATCTTGCCGCTGACCGCATCGGTCTCGATGTCGCGCACGTTGTTGATGTTGAGCACCGCGGTGGCCAGCAGGCCACAGGCGGTGGCCGGCAGCAGCAGATCCCACTGCAGGGTCTTGGTGAACAGGTAGTAGGAGCCGAGCACCCCCAGCAGGCCGAAGAACAGAAACACCGAGATGTCGCCAAAGCCGCGATAGCCGTAAGGGGTCTTGCCCACCGTGTAGGTGATGGCGGCGACGATGGCGGCGCCACCGAGCAGCACGAAGGTGAGGATCTGCAGCCACTGATCGCCAAAAGCACAACCCAGCAGGGCGAGACCGCTGACTACTGCGGCCAGCGCGGTCAGCGCCATGGCCACGCACATCTGCCGGCGGGTGATGAGGCCAGAGACCACGGCGCGCTGGGGGCCGATCCGTTCGCCATTGTCCGCCCCGGATACCGCATCCCCATAATCGTTGGCCAGATTGGAGAGGATCTGCAGCAGAATGGCGGTCAGCAGGGAGAGCGCCATGATGGTGCCGTCGAAGGCACCGCGGCTGGCCGCAAGCCCGGAACCCAGCAAAATGGAGGAGCACGCCAGCGGCAACGTTCGCAAACGCGCCGCCAGCAACCAAATAGATAAGGTATTTGTCATATTGTGATGGCCAAACAATCAGATATTGATCGTGTTAAGGGTTATCGAACCGGATTTCGGTATACTTGGCCCCTCGGGAGGTAGCTCCCCGGGCGATTTACATGGACGAATGGGCAGATAATATATAGGAATAATCGCTCCTTTGGCATAAACCAACGGCATCCTTCTGCAGGATGGACCGTCACTATCGGCTCATAGACGAAATCCATGTTGGCTCAGACCCATATCAAGCAACAACTGGACGCCCTGCGTCACGGCAATGCCAGCGGCTTCGTGCGGCTGCGCGTGGCCATCGAGGTCGACTCCTTTCTGGGCTGGCTCGCGGCGCAGACCCTCTATCCCCGTATCTATTGGCATGCCAGAGGACACGACCGTCCCGAATACGTGGCGCTGGGCTGCCTGCGCGAGCTGGCCGAGCCCCAGGCGATCCGCCAGGTCTGCGAACAGACCAGCCAGCCCCATGACGACAGCCCCCGCTACTATGGCGGGCTGGCGTTCGACCCCACCCAGCCCGGCTGGCAGGGGTTCGGCCCCTGCCGCTTCGTGCTGCCCCGCATCGAACTGGTGCGTCGTGGCGAGTGCGTCACCCTCTGCCTCAACCTCTGGTTGCCGGAGCAGACCGGCAGCGACGCCTTCGAGGCCGAACTGCAGGCCGCCGCCGCCGCCCTCGACGCCCTTCGGCCGGAGGCACCTCTGCCGCCGCTGACCCCTCATTCATGGCAGCGGGAGGATTGCCCGAGCCAGCCGCAGTGGCAGACCCTGGTCGAGCAGGTCACCGCCCCCGAGTTCCAGACCCACACCCCCAAGGTGGTGCTGTCGCGCCAGAGCCGGCTCACCCATGACGGTGCAACGCTCACGGCCGACCCGCAGGCCGTCGCTCCCTGGTCGCTGTTGGCCAGCTGGGCACAGCACGGTCAGGACTGCTTTCACTTCGGCTTCCAGTTTTCGCCCGAGCAGAGCTTTATCGCCTGCTCCCCCGAGCGCCTCTACCGCCGTGAACATCAGCACCTCTTCACCGAGGCGCTGGCGGGCACCATCCGCCGCTCCGGCGACGAGGCAACCGACGCGGCGCTGGCCGCCGAGCTGCTGGCCGACAGCAAGAACCGGCTGGAAAACCGGCTGGTGCACGCCGACATTCTCAGCCGGCTGGCGCCGCTCACCACAGATGCCACCCTGACCGAGCCGCGCATTCTCAAACTGCGGCTGCTGCAGCACCTCAAGTGCGACATCGAGGCCGAGCTCAAGCCCGGCGTCTGCGACTGGCAACTGCTGGAAGCGCTGCACCCCACCCCCGCGGTGGGCGGTGCCCCGCGCGAGGCGGCGCTGGCCTTCATCCGCGAGCGCGAGCCCTATGATCGCGGCTGGTATGCCGGCGCCTGCGGCATGCTGAGCCGGGAGACCTCGGAGTTCTCGGTCGCCATCCGCAGTGCCCGCATCACGGCGCAGGCCATCACCCTGTTTGCCGGCGCCGGTATCGTCGCGGGTTCCGAGCCTGCCGCCGAGTGGGCCGAACTCGACAACAAGATCGCCAACGTGCTCTCCCTGCTGGGATAGCGTTTTCTCATCGTTTCCTCACTGCGAGAGCCTCATGTCCGCGCGCCAAGAGTTTGCCAGCCACCATGCCACCTTCAACCACGTCTGGTCTTCCCTCTTGCTGGAGGAGCTCTTTCGCCTCGGCGTGCGCGACATCGCGCTGGCCTCCGGCTCGCGCTCGGCGCCGCTCACCATGGCAGCCGCCGCCCACCCCGGTTTTCGCCGCCATCTGCACTTTGACGAGCGCGGCCTCGGCTTCATGGCGCTGGGGCTGGCCAAGGGCAGCGGCCGCCCGGTCGCGGTGATCATGACCTCGGGCACCGCGGTGGCCAACCTCTGGCCGGCAGTGGCCGAGGCGCAACTCACCGGCGTGCCGCTCATCATTCTCTCCGCCGACAGGCCGCCCGAGCTCATCGACAACGGGGCCAACCAGGCCATCGATCAGCAGGGGATCTTCGGCCGCTACCCCGTCTATCAGCAGAACCTGCCGAGCCCCACCGCCACCATCCCGGCCGCCTTCGTGCTGAGCTCGGTGGATCAGGCGCTGGCCCAGCAGGCGCGCACACCGGGGCCGGTGCACTTCAACTGCATGTACCCCGAACCCCTCTATCCGGGCGACGCCTACCTGGACTTCTCCGCCTATCTGGCCCCCCTCGGCGACTGGCTCAGCTCGTCCGAGCCCTGGAGCCCCTGGCAACTGGCGCAGACCCCCTGCCCGTGTCAGCCAGACTGGGACGAGCTGCAGGGCAAGCGCGGCCTCATCGTCGCCGGCCGCATTCAGGATCCGGTCCAGGCCAAGGCGGTTGCCGCCCTGGCCGAGCGGCTCGGCTGGCCCCTGCTGGCAGACCTGCAGAGCCAGCTGCGCTTCGATGGCCGCAACCTGGTGCACGCCGATCTCGCCCTGCAACACAGTGGCTTTTTGGCCGAGCTGGCCCGGGCCGAGGTGCTGCTGCAATTTGGCGCCCGCCTCATCTCCAAGCGGCTCGGCCAGTTCATCAAGCAGCAGCCCTGGCAGGCATACTGGCTCATCGACCCGCAGCCAGCCCGGCTCGACCCGGACTACCGGCTGCGCCGCCGCCTGCTGTGCGAACCCGGCGCCTTTGCCGCCGCCCATCCGGTGGCGCACCCGCACCTGCCCTGGCACCGGCTGGCGGAGCGCCAGCAGGCCGTCAGCCAGCAGGTGCGCAGCGCCTGCGAGCGTTTCTCCGAGCTCGGGGTGTGCCATCGCCTGAACCAGCTGATCAGAGGCCAGCTGTTTGTCGGCAACAGCATGCCGGCCCGGCTGATGGACATGCTCGGCGAGGCGGGCAAGGGCCCCAGCCGGGTGATGACCAACCGCGGCGCCTCCGGCATCGACGGCCTCATCGCCACCGCCTACGGCTTCGCGCAATCGGTCCAATCGGGCAGCAATGAGCCCACCACCCTGCTGCTCGGCGATCTCAGCGCCCTGCACGATCTCAACAGCCTGGCGCTGCTCGGCAAATCGAGTCGACCGCTGGTGGTGATCCTGCTCAACAACGATGGCGGCAGCATCTTTCGCATGCTGCCGGTGCCGACCCAGGACGCGCTGCTGGAGACCTACTACTGCCTGCCTCACGGCCTGCACTTCGAGCACGCCGCCGCCATGTTCGGCCTCCACTACCGGGCGCCGGCCACCCTCGCCGACTTTGAACGGGATTATGCCGCCGCGCTGGAAAAGGGGGTAACGCTGATTGAAATCAAGGTCCCCAGCAGCGAAGTCGCCGAGGATCTGAAGGCATTGGGAAGCGCGATCCGTGGCAGCTAGTGCCGACCAGCCGACGCTGGTGCTGCTGCACGGCCTGCTCGGCGATGCCTACGACTGGCAACCCGTGCAGGCGGCCTTGGCCGACCTCCCCAGCCTGGCGCTGGATCTGCCGGGCCACGGCAGCAACCGGGCAGTGCGGGTAGCGGGGTTCGAGCAGGCCCATCGCTGGCTGTGCGACGAGCTGGCCGCGCGCGGCATCGGTCGCTACCAACTGGTGGGCTATTCGCTGGGCGGGCGGCTCGCCCTCTATCACGCCAGCCAGTCGCCGGTGGGGCTGCAGGCCCTGCTGCTGGAAAATTGCCACCCCGGCCAGCCACCGGCAGAGCGGCCCGCCCGCCTCGCCCACGATGAGGGCTGGGCCCGGCGCTTCGAGCAGGAGCCCCTGGCGACCGTGCTGGCCGACTGGTATCGGCAGGGGGTGTTCGCCGATCTGGGCGAGGATGCCCGCGCCCGCCAGATAGCCCGCCGCCTTGGCAACGACGGCAAGGCCGTGGCCGCCATGCTGCGGGCCACCTCCCTGGGCCAGCAGCCGGATCTCGGCGACTGGCTGGCGCAAGGTGCGCTGCCGGTCACCTACGTGAGCGGCAAGCGGGATCACAAATTCCATCAGCTGGCTTGCCTCATGGCGAGTCAGCATCGCAAAATCAACCACTTGGAGCTGGATGGCGGCCACAATCTGCATGCCCACCAGCCTGAGACTTTTGCCCGGCTCCTCGCGGAGTGGGTCAACCAACAACAAGAAGAGAAGCGTCATGATTGAAGCAATGACTGAAGCGGAACTCTATGCCCCCGTCGAGTGGCGTGATTGCTCCGCCGGTTACGAGGATATCCTCTATCACAAGTCCGACGATGGCATTGCCAAGATCACCATCAACCGCCCCCAGGTACGCAACGCCTTCCGCCCCCGCACCGTCAAAGAGATGCTGCAGGCGCTGGCCGATGCCCGCTACGACGATCAGGTCGGCACCATCATCCTGACCGGCTTTGGCGAGAAGGCCTTCTGCGCCGGCGGTGACCAGAAGATCCGTGGCGACTACGGTGGCTACCGCGATGACGAGGGGACCCATCACCTCAACGTGCTCGACTTCCAGCGTGACATCCGCACCTGTCCGAAACCGGTCGTTGCCATGGTGGCCGGCTACGCGGTCGGTGGCGGCCACGTGCTGCACATGATGTGCGATCTGACCATCGCCGCCGACAACGCCCAGTTCGGCCAGACCGGTCCGAAAGTGGGCTCCTTCGACGGCGGCTGGGGTGCCTCCTACATGGCCCGCATCGTCGGCCAGAAGAAGGCCCGCGAGATCTGGTTCCTGTGCCGTATGTACGATGCCAAGCAAGCCCTCGACATGGGCCTGGTCAATACCGTCGTGCCGCTGGCGGAGCTGGAGCGTGAAACCGTGCGCTGGTGCCGCGAGATGCTGCAGAACAGCCCGATGGCGCTGCGCTGCCTGAAGGCCGCCCTCAACGCCGACTGCGACGGCCAGGCCGGCTTGCAGGAGCTGGCGGGGAATGCCACCATGCTGTTCTACATGACCGAAGAGGGTCAGGAAGGGCGCAACGCGTTCAACGAGAAACGCCGTCCCGACTTCTCCAAATACAAGCGGAATCCCTGATGACACTCGCTCTCTATCGCTACCAACTGCCTTTTACCCAGCCCCTGACCTTTCACGGCAAGGTGGAGGTGGCGCGAGAGGGCCTGCTGGTCCGCGTTGACGACGGCTGGGGGGAAATCGCCCCCCTGCCCGGCTTCTCCCGCGAGAGCCTGGCCGAGGCGCAAGCCGAAGCCATCGCCTGTCTGGAGCAGCTGGCGGCGGGGCAGGAGATCGCCCCGCAGCTTCCTTCGGTGCAATTCGGGCTGGACTGCGCCCGCCGCTGCTGGCCTGCCCAGACCACTGCGCTGCCGGAGCCTTATCCGCTTATTCAGGGCTCCCCCCAGGAGCTGCTCAAGCACTGGAAGAACTGGCTGCACAAGACCCCCAGCAAGGCCAAGCTGAAAGTGGCCCGCTATCCCATGCGCGACGAGCTGGCGCTGATCCGCCTGCTGTGCGACCGCATCCCAACCCTCAAGCTGGTGCTGGACGCCAACCAGGGCTGGACCCGCGAGGAGGCCTGGGCCTTCTGCGGCCATCTGGATCCAAACCGCATCGAGTACCTGGAAGACCCTTGCGCCGACTTTGCCGACATCGCCTTCGTGGCCAATCGCACCGGCATGCCGGTGGCCATCGACGAGCTGCTGGCCCAGGGCAAGCCGTGGGAGCCCCTTCCCCAGCTGCGCGCCCTGGTGCTCAAGCCCACCCTGCTCGGCTCCCTGGCCCACTGCGAGGTGCTGGTCGCCCGCGCTCGCGAGCTGCGCCTCAAGGTGATCGTCTCCTCCTGCTTCGAATCCGGCCTTGGCCTGAACCAGCTGTTCCATCTGGCGAGTGAATGGGCGCCGGATCAGGCCCCCGGCCTGGATACCAAACGCTGGCTGGCCACCGATCTGCTGGACGCGACCGGCAAACCCGACCTGAGCCTGCTGGAGCCCCTGTTTCACCGTGATTGAAGGGGCCTGCATGCCACCGCTATCTGACCATTACCACCCTCTGCAACCCTGCCCGGTGCGTCACTGGGCGAGGTCCTCCCCGGACCGCATCGCCATTCACGCCGCCGACCCGCTCACCTACCAACAGCTGGATGCCAGACTCAACGGCCTGTGCCGGCAGCTGGCGCTGGCGGGCCTGCAGGCCGGTGATCGCCTCGCCGCCGTGGTGCGCGGCGCCCTGCCCGACCTGTTGCTGGCCTGGGCCTGCGTGCGCAGCGGCATCGTCTTCTGCCCGCTCAATCCCGCCTTTCCCTTGGCACGACAAGCGGAGCTGGCGGCCCTGCTCGCCGTCAGGGCCTGCTGGTCGGCAGGCGAGATCCCGGCCGGCAACTGGCAGCCACTGCGGCTCGATTTTGCCCATGAGCTGGCAGCGGACGAGGGCGACTGCATGCTGGATCCTGCCCGGCTCAACAACATGATCCTCACCTCGGGGTCCAGCGGTACGCCCAAGGCCGTGGTACACCGGCTGGCCAATCATCTGGCCTCGGCGCGGGGTTCGGCCACCGTGATCCCGCTCGACGCCGAGTGCGGCTGGCTGCTCTCCCTGCCGCTGTTTCATGTCGGCGGTTACGCCATCCTGTTCCGGGTCTTTCTGGCGGGTGCAGCCCTGGTGCTGGACGATCGCAGCCGCCCGCTCAGGGAGCGGCTCGAACAGCAACCCATCACCCATCTCTCCCTGGTGCCGACCCAGCTCTGGCGACTGCTGGCGGAGGGCTTTGACCCCGCCCGTACCCGGCTGCGCGAGCTGCTGCTCGGCGGCGCCGCCATTCCCCAGCCACTGGTGAACCGGTTGAGCGCCATGGGGCTGGTGCCCAAGGTGAGTTACGGCCTCTCCGAGATGGGCAGCCAGGTCTGCACCGGCCAGCCGTCCACCGCCGGCGTGGTGGGCAAGGCACTGCCGGGACGGGAGGTCTGCATCCAGCAGGGGGAGATCTGCGTGCGCGGTGACACCCTGTTTGCCGGCTATTTCAACGCAGGTGGGCTGGAGCGGCCGCTCGATGAGGCAGGCTGGTTCCACACCCGCGACAAGGGGGATTTCACCGTCGATGGCGAACTGGTGGTGGAGGGGCGGCTCGACAATCTCTTCATCTCCGGGGGTGAGAACATCCAGCCCGAGACCATAGAGCAGCGACTGGTGGATCACCCCGCCGTGGCGCAGGCGCTGGTGGTGCCGGTACCGAGCGATGAGTGGGGGCAGCGCCCGGCCGCCTTCATCGACTGGCATGGCGAACCTGTGCCCCCTGCCGAGCTGGCGGCCTGGATCCGGCAGACCCTGCCCGGTTTCATGGTGCCGGACCAGTGGCACCCCTGGCCCGATCTGGGCGGTCATCTCAAGCCGCAGCGCAGGCAATATCAGAATATTCTTAAGGCGCAATAATCACTCCTGCGACAGGACTTGGCATGCAGGAGTCATCCAAATACGCACATTATTCGAAAGAAAATGCTGGCGGTGTCAAAATCCCCCTCACAGCCCCAAGTAAGTGAGAACGATTACATAAATGGCTATTTTTTTGCACGTTTTTTGAACTGAATTAATTACCTGTAGTACCATATCCGCCATCATGCATTTCAATGGAAAGGTAACCGTTTGATAGTTAAAGATATTGTCAATTTTGCATTATTTGAACAAAGACTGCATGGTGGTAAAATGCTCTCCTTGGCAGTAAGGCGAGTCACACATGAGTAACAAAAATTATAAAATTGCAGAGGAGATATTTTTCTCCGCGGCAATATTCCGACTCTCTAAGGGAGAAAAGGACATCAAGCTCAGCAACAAAGAAGCCGAGCTGCTCGAAATGCTGTGTGATGAGGCAGGCAGTGTCATTCCAAGAAGCAAACTGCAAGATGCCTTGTGGCCAAACCAGGACAATACCGATACCAACCTGAACCGGCAGACCCTCTCATTGAGAAGAAAGCTGGAATCATTCGGCTTGATGGATGCGATCGATACCATTCCACGCGTGGGATATATCTTTTGTGCCCCTATTGAGGCCGCAGGAGAGACCGAAGAAGCTGCACCAAATGAAGAAACTCAAGCGGCGAATCCTTCTCATGCGCCTCAGGCCAGACGGCAATATACTCGCCGCAAATATGACCGCTATTTCAGCCCAAAGCGTATTCTGCTGTTTGCGCTACTGCTGGTCTCACTGACTTCACTGGCCATCGTCATCTATAACTATGCGACGGCAAATACGCTGCGTACCATCAATCTCAGCCAGATTTCCCTCTATATGACCAGCGAGACGGAAAAAGTGCTGAATGTGAAAATCGATTCTCTGACCCCCTTGATACAGCGTATTTCACGCAAGGCGGATGAACAGATTTCCATTCTGGTCGGTAAAGAAGCCATCAGCTATTTTTCCATCGACAATAACAGCAGGAAATTATCCGAGAATGTCTTTCTGCTGCGCAGCGGTCATCCAGTGGCTGAAGAAGTACAATGTGTGATCACCACCATGACCCAGCAGGGAGACAATGTTTCCCACAACTATTACAACAATCCAGATACCACAGTCCGTTATCACAGCAATTGCCAGGCGCCGGACAACTGGGTGGAGATGACCAGAAAGAGCAAATTCATTGTCACCATGAACAGGGAAATAGTGGTGGCAACCGTGATCGCCACCGACAATCAGGGCAAAACACTGTTCAATCTGGATTCCGTCGGGGATCTGGAGCGGGATGATGGCGATATTTCGGTCGAGGTGAAAAATACCATCGTCAATTTCATTGATCAGCAGGCACTGACCAGCAATGGCATGGTAGCAACCCTGGTAGCGGCGCTGACACCACCCAAACAAACGGCACAATTTGTTCAGTTGCCGGGCGGCATTTACCTATCCAATTATCTGGGTGGCGTCATCACCTGGCCCAGCCTCGGCAATTCAAAGGTCATCCAGCGCAATGACCTCTGAGTTTATTCATAAGCAACGATGAAGTTGGCAACGGCAGAATAGTCACCGGGCTGGATGTTCTTGGCCGCCAGCGCGTCCGGGTGCCCTTCCACCCGGGCAAAGAATTGCAGCTCATTGTCTGCGCTGCCGCCCAGCAAATAACTGCGGGAGGGTGTGCCCAGATCCAGGGGTGTCTGGGTCACGTCATACAAGCGGATGCCGGCGCCCTTGGCAATGCCCGCGGTAAAGGCCAGCCCGCCGCTGAGCTGGGCATCTTTCGAGCCGGTAAAGGTCACCTTGGCCATGCGGAAAATCCCCGGCTTGCAGTTAGTCAGGCGGATGGAGAAAGGCACCTGCTCCCCGGCCCCGTTGGCATAGAGCTGCTTGACATCGACCACTCCCATCTCGACCTCCTGCTCAAGGGATTCGGGGGCGACCACACAGGGCTGGTCGATTATTCGGCCATGGAGATTGAGCTCTCCACCAAGAAGTTCAAGGTCATCAGCCGCTGCATTGACCCACAGCGGGAAAATCAGCAACCCCAAACAGCCTAAGCGCAACATATCGACTCCTACTGGAATGACGCAACAATGGTACCGGTTGCATAGAAATCACCGGCAGCAACTTCAGCACCGGCGGGACTTATCGGGGCGGCAGTAAACCCCCAATCACCGATATTTCCCTGCATGGATACTGGATACCAGTCATTCAGATTCAGTGTCGAGCCATCCAGCTGTTTGAATTTGATGCCAAGATTATTGATAACATCACCACCTTTATATCCATCTCGAGTGGTTCTGAGATAACTCTGGTTAAATGATGTGGGTTTACCAGAAATGGCGAGGTTTATTTTCAATGGCTTATCCTTATCAAATTCCCCACCACTGCACACGAAGTTAAGTGGTACTGTTTTTTCAAAATTGTTGCCATCCAACCCTGTGCCAGGCAAATCACCGAATTCGACCTCAATCGTCTGCCCTCCATTGATAGTGCACTTTTCTGGCACATACAACACGGAGGATTTGATGACGATCCTGGACATGACTTCATTATTGAAACCGACATCTGTTTTACCCAGACGTCCAAACATTTCGACTATTTCATGGTCAGCAATATGCACACCATTGATAATGGGCTTGCGAACGCGGAATGTTACCTTTCCCTTGCTACCACTGCGAAAGCCGAAGGTTGCAGAACCATTTCGTTTACGGCACGTGAACTGCCCTCTGTTGGACTCCTCATTGAAAGGCGCATTCACATATTCCTTGCGATTTCCTTCAATCCAGATATCAACCTTGAGATCGAGAAACTCATTTAATTTAACGTACCCACCACCGACACTGGGCAGTCCGGCACTCATAACCGCCTTGTAATAAAATGGCTGGTTAATAATATCTTGATCAGGACATATGGCCGTACCACTATATGTTCCGGCCAGATCCCAACCAAACTCCTTCAGAGCCCCAGTCTGGTTGGCAATGTCTTCCTTGGTCAGCTCAATGTCATAGGTCTTGGTATCGGCCCTGACTTCACCGTTAATAGCCAGCGCCGGCATGGACAAGAACATGATACCAAGTACACCCGTACGCAATATCATCTTCATTTCTCCTTCACTGCTTTACAGGCATTGCCTGTGCACTGGTATTTGATATCCATATATCCGCCGTAGTCATTGACGTAGCTGATCACAAATTCATTGCCCAGTGCTTCCGGGATGGTGACCGTCTGCTCTGACTTGGGGGCAACCATAAAGGCCGAGAAGCCCTTCATCGCGGTTCTTCCTTTGCCCTGCGGATGGCCGAGGCCCACGTAGGTGATGTAGTAAGGTGTCGGGTTGTTGACCTTGAGGGCCTTGCCCTGCTTGGTGATCAGCACCTGATCCTGCCAGATGGCACCGCGCTCGGGCAGGATGGCCTCGGGGCGGTAGAACAGCTTTATCTTGGACTGCACGGCAATCTGCATCACGTTGCTCTTCTCGCTCTTGGGCGGGATCTCGCGCAGATTGAAGTAGTAGATGGACTCGCGATCCTTGGGCAGGCTGTCGATGGCCGGCACGCTGGCGATCCGCACGATGGACTTCTGGTTCGCATCCACCCGCTGTACCGGCGGCAGCACCGCGAAGGGAGAAGCGATCTTCTGACCCTGGGCATCTTCAATCCAGGACTGCGCCAGGTAGGGCAGCTTCTGGTTCTCGTTCTTGATGTTGAGGCTGATGGACTTGGCACCGCCCGGATAGACGACACGAGTACGGTCCAGCACGATGGCAGCGCTGACGTTGAGCGAGGTCATGCCCAGCACGGCCAGACAGGTATAAGAGAGCAGCTTTTTCATCGGTATCCCATTACTTGCAAGTGAGAGTCTTCATCGACAGATCGGTTACTTGTTGCGGCGCCACTATCTTGCACTGGCGGGCGCCGCCCCAGGAGAGTTCAAACGCTTCATTCGGTTTCACCCCGGTCAGATAGACCAGGCCATCTTCATCCACCACCGAGAGCACCCGGCCGGAATCCTTAACGACGGTGGCACCAAACGGCGGCACTGAGCCATCGGGCAGTTTGACGTTGGCCAGCAGCTTGAACCCTTCGGCCATTTCGAAGGCATTATACCCAATTGCGCCCTCGGTCAGGGTCCCCTGCTTGATGGCGTTCATCGCATCGATGTCATCGCTCAGCTGATCCACGTCCACCCGGGTGTCGCTCTTGCGATAGTCGGTCATGTCGCTGATCACCGCGACGCCAAAGCGGTTGGTTACGGCGCGGCCGTTGTTGAAGGAGACGCCGGAGGTCTTGTCGGTATCCACCATCATGCGGGTACCGCCACGACGGGTCGCTTGGTGCAGGGCCGCACCGTGCTGGGTCGCCGTCAGACCGCCACGCAGGCTGGCGCCGACCGAGGTGTATTCGCTCTGCACGCTGTAGGCATTGAGGCTGACCGCACCGATGTCGCTGTTGTGGTTGTAGTAGCCCCGCGCCACGGCATGGCCGTTGCTCTGCACGCCCGCCCCCAGCTGATAGGTATCATCCGGCCGGCTGTAATCCTGATAGGTGGCCAGATGGGTGACCTTGCCATTGGAGGACTGCACGCTGTATCCCGCGCTCTTTCTGTCTCCGATCGGCATGCTCAGGGTCAGCATGACGCTCTTGTCATCCTCGTAGTTCTCGGTCTTGGTCTTGTAGGCCGACACATAGACGGAGACATCCTTGAAGCTACCGATGTTCACGTTCTTGTTGATGGTGAGGCCGTAGCGATCCTCGGCATCGTGCTCCCAATAAGTTCTGTGGGTGTAGTCCAGATAGACGGTCAGCGCCTTGGCCGCATCCTCCGCCCAGAAGGTCTTGTTGGCGGTGATGGTGTAGAGCTCCTTGTCACCCCAGGTGTTGTAGTCATCGCTCGAGGTCGTTTCGTTCTTCTCCAGCCGCTCCTTGTTGCTCAGGAACTGCGACATGGTCATGAAGTTGTGCTGGGAGAAGCGATAACCGGCGAAGGTGATCGAGCTGTTGTATTCATCAAACTGCTTGGCGTAGTTCACCCGCACCGACTGGCCAATCTTGGTCGACAGGCCCGGCAGCTTGGCAATGGATTGAGTCAGGTCGGCCGAGATGGCGCCGAAGGCATAGAGATCGCGACCGATACCCAGCCCCATGGAGTTGTATTCACCCGCAACCAGGCTGCCACCGTACAGCGACCAGGAGTTGGCCACCCCCCAGGAGAAATCACCAGTCACAAAGGCCGGACCGTGCACATCATGCACCGAATCCGTCTGTTCGGAAGGGGCACCGACCGCCAGGTTGTATCGGACGTAACCGGGGCGAGTCAGATAGGGGACGGTCGCGGTGTCGACCTGGAACGAGTTGACGCTGCCATCCTGCTCCTCCACCCGCACGTCGAGACGGCCGCGTACCGAGCTGTCCAGCCCCTGAATGCGAAACGGACCGGCCGGCACGTTGGTCTCATAGAGGATGCGGCCGGACTGGGAGATGGTGACCTTGGCGTTGGTCTTGGCGATGCCGCTTACTTCCGGCGCATAGCCCTGCAGGCTCGGCGGCAGCATGCGCTCGTCATTGGCCAGGTTGACGCCGGTATAGCGGAAGCCGTCGATCAGTTGGGAGTTGAGCTGCTGCTCACCTACCGTCAGCTTGGCGGCCATGTTTGGCAGCGGACGATAGGCATAGATGCGGTTCAGCTCGGAAGTGGTGCGCTCGTTGTCACCCCAGTAGGCATTGGCCTGGTAGTCGCCCCGCAGGCGCCAGGCGCCATAGTTGAACCCCAGGGTACCGTAGCTGCTGATGTTGCGGTTGGAGTAACCATCCCCTTCGTTGACCTGGGCGTTGATGTTGTAATCCAGCATCATCCCCGGGATCCCTTCATCCCACTGTTCGGGCGGAATCCAGTTGGGATCGCTGTACTTCATCCACGCCTGGGGCACGGCGATGCGCAGCAAGCCGTTACCTATGTCGTTCGCGATCACCACGCCGTCCAGCGCCAGCAGGTTGGCACACTGGCCGTCGTGCCAGGTATCGATCTTGGCGATGGCCTCGTCGGTCAGCGCCAGCTTGGGGATCACCTCTTGCGGCAGGCAGGCCACCCCACCCTTTCCCTTGCCGGTATCGGTCTCGTAGAAAGGGATCTTCTGCAGGGGCAGCTTGTTCTTGTTGACCTCGATCTCGAGGTAGTAGTCGCCGGGCAGGATGTAGCCTTCGTCGGCAAACTGGGAGAGGTCGATCTTGGTCCGTTCGTCCAGATCGAGCGCATCAATATTAAACTCCGTTTCTGCCCATGCGTGATTTGCCACCGCCATCAGGCCGGGCACGCATAGCATGAAAACCATTTTTGAATAATGTTTTTTTCTCACAGAGTCTGATGTTGAAACGCTCATATTTTCACTCTAGGAATTGCATAACGGTCTCACGTAATGAGGTATCTACACTAAGCAATTGGCTTGCTTACATATAATTGAGTTCAAACAGCGTCGTACTGTCCGGAAAAAACAGCTGACTGCTGGTGAGCCCCAAATTGAATTCCAGATCACTGTTGACGATATCCGAAACAATAAAGCGTTCGCCGGATACCTTGTGATATTGGCCGTTGTTGATAATGCCCAGCTCATCGCTCATGGCACCGCGCACGGACATGGAAATAAAAGGCAGTGATGCCTCCGTCGCCCCTTCAACCTGACAGCCGCTGATTTTCAGTGTGCCCGGTTGCTGAGCCTGCAGCGGAATGCTGCGCAGCACCTCCAGCGTACAGCCCGATTCGGCCAGTCCATCCGTGAGTTCATTGGCGTGGACTGACCCCGCCATCATCACCAGCTGCAGCACCATGGCTGCCATCATTGAAGTTTTCATGATCAAGGTTCGATGTGAGGAGACAGAATGTGTGAGGTTGTGGTGGTTCGCACCACCACAACCCTGATCACACGTTAAGGCACTCTATTACTCGTAGGAGAGAGTAAAGTTGGTCACTGCAGTGAAAGCGCCGGCTTTCAGCGGGTTGGCGGTCTGATCGGCATAACCTTTCAGCACGGCGCTGAAGGGCAGCTCGTTGTCACCGTTGACCAGGCCGAAGGCGGCAGTCGGAGTACCCAGTACGATCGGGGCACCACCCGGAGCGGTCATCTTGATACCGGCACCCGCGGCGTCACCACCACCGATGACCAGCAGGCTGGAATCTACCGGGTCTTTGGCACCGCTGAAGGTTACCTTGACGGCATCTTCCTTGTCGGAGATTTCACAGTTCAGCAGCTTGATGCTGAACGGCTTGGAGTTGGACTCGCCACCGCTGGCCAGCTCTTTGGTGCTGATCTGACCCATTTCAACTACCTGGTCAACAGACTCAGGAGCAACGGAGCAAGGAGCGTTGATGATTTCACCATTGAAGGTGACTTTGCCTGAACCAGCGCCACCGGCAGCAACAGCGGAGCCGCACAGCAACATGGAACCAACACCCATAGCAACCAGAATCTTGTTAGCTTTCATTCGTTTATACCTACATTAACGTGTGTTGTACTGCATCACTCCAATCATGCTGGAGTCACGATTTTCAGTGATGCCGCGATATACTGCACAGCAACTGCTGGTGCCCAACCTCTCATTAAGCCGGTGAGGGGTCATGCCAATAATCAGCTGTGCCTTTTAAGGTCTATTTAAATAAGCAAAAGCAGCACACCGCATCAGGAGCAGTTCCCGCTACACCTCAACTGCACAACTACATACATCCTTGTCGTCTGTGCAGAAAGCCGTGTTCCGCTTTTGCTTGATGGACAAATTAACGACTCATATGATGCACATCAAATACATTTTGATTTTTATAAATTCAGTTATAAACACCTATAAAACAATCACTTAAAATCAAACTGGAACATTGGCGAACGCCATGAAATAAATAAAGCTCATATAGCAAACACCCATTGCATAATTTGAAATCGGATATTTTTAATCACTTAACAACCATTAACAAAAACACAACAAAATAATGTTTGAGCAGTATTTTAGGTGATTCTAAAAATACCTATAAAGCAATAGTCAAAACGGCTCACTCATATCGCCAGGTAATCAGGTAATCATTTTAACCCATTAGGCATAGAGGAAAGTTGATATCTCTGCTGTTGCCACCTTCCTGTGTGACCCTGGTTTTAATTCACCGGATGCTAGTCATGTATGTTCACCACAGAATAAGGCTTCGTCGAAAACCAGTAGTCAATAGTGATGAACAAGATTGGATATATACCGCCTAATATGGGCCAGACCATATATTTCCTGTCACGGTCATATATAAAATTTTATTTGTGACTGATATCCCACACTTTTTTATGGCGATTGATTTCTCAAAGTGGGGTGTTATCATCTAAACATAGAGTAAAGGGCAAACCGGTCGAAAGGTCGGGACGCAAAGCCACCGGTCTAAGGGTTCATAACCTAAGACAGCGGAGCTGCCATCTGAGAAGAGCGATGTCATCAGTTGTATCTGTGTCATTCTCTTTGATTGCGTTGCCCTTTTCGTACAACGACATGTGACGAAAAGGACATAAAAATGAACACTTCCACTGCTTCCGTTCGCAACAGCGCCATCCGTTTCGCTTCTTCTTCTGCCGCCGCAGCCATGCTGCTGGGTGCTGCCTTGCTGCCTGCTACTGCCTCCGCTGCCGACGGCACCATCACCTTCACCGGTACCATCTACGAAGCTCCCTGCGACTTCGCCGACAACAGCGTGACCTGCTATTCCGGCACTCAGCGCCAGACCATGGATCTGGCCAGCCTGCAGCAAGCTGGCAGCCTCAATACCATCAGCAGCACCATGCAGTACAAGCTGTCTGCCGGCAGCAGCAACATGGCCATCGTCACCGTCAGCTACCTCTGATCGGGTCGTTCCTGCCATCTGCCCGGGGTTGTTCATTACCTCGGGCGGGTCTGTTCGCCTTTTGCAGGATGAGCTTCCACAGCCTCCCCTAGGCTGGCATCGCTAATCACTGCTCTCCATCCACCAATCCCCCTCCCGTTTTCCTCGGTTGCCATGCCGACTGCCGCCCGGCGGCTTTTCACTACGATACTCACTGCGACACTCGGCTTTCTCCTCAGGCAGATCAGCTCTTTCCCTGCTTGATCCCCAGCTTACTACTGTCGCATTCCCGCTTGGCGGGAGAATCTCAAACGAGACGTTGATCACAGTTGCCGGCCTCAGACTGAGCTCCCCCCCAGATGGCAGATGAGTCCTTGCTATCAACCAGGCCCCTAATGGGGCTCACTTTGTTTTGATTTAATCTAAATAAATGATTTATATGGCCTGATTGGTGGGTTGATATCCTTTTGGGGCTGACTAGATTGCACGCGTCAATCACGCAGACAATCAAGCAAAGGGATAAAAATGAACAATCTGGGTACCAGGTTGCTGCTGCTGGCAGCACCGGGCCTGTTTGCCACTTCGGCGCTGGCCAACTACTCCCCCTCCGACTGGCAACAGTATCAACTCAAAGGTGAATCCAGCCGTCAGCTGGGGGATCGTCTCACCGAAGTGACCTACGAGCTGAGCGCCCGCAATGGCGGCGCCCCCTATCAGCAGCTGAGGGTGTATCGCCGCTTCGACTGGAGTGATGCCAACCTGGCTGCGCTGGCAGAACAGCAGTGCGGCGAGCCGCAGCTCAAGATCGAGCAGGGCTGGCAGATCCGCTACCTCAGCTGTGAAGAGGTGGTGCCGGCTGGCAAGGCCGTTCCGGCCAGCAGCTATGACTTTGGCTACGGCATGAAACAGGGCCGCTGGGAGCCACTAGCAGGCACCCCGACCGCGCCGCGTCAGGATCGTCTGCCGCTGGCGGAGCGGGTCATCCTGGGTCACAGTGAGCAGGAGCTGGATCGCTGCGAACTCAACGCCGAAGGTCGCTGCTCCGAGCAGGCATGGCAATACCAGCCGCAAAACTGGCAGCAGTTGAAGGTGCTGGAAGAGACCCCCAATGAACGGGATGGCCGCCTCGAGCAGATCTTCTTCCGCCTGCAGCCCATCGCGGGCAGCCAGGCCGCCAAGCAGGTGAGCGAGCTACACGTCTGGCGCCAGTACACCTGGTTGCTGGAACAGGCCAAGACCCAGCAGGAGTGCGATGAACCCCAGACCCGTCAGGAAGGGGACAAGACCATCAGCTATCGGGTGTGCCGTCAGACCCTACCCGCCGGCAGCGAGGTGCAGGTGGTCTTGAAGGACACCGGCTATCAATACCCGGTGGGGGGCAGCGAATGGCAGACCCTGCCGGAAACAACCGAGTGGCAGGAGAGCCGGGTACTCAACCGCCCCATCGTGCTGGCTAGCAAGGAAGAGCAGCTCGACTGTCGCCGTGCCGACGGCCGCGCCTGTTCCGAGCCGGATCTGCCGGGCACAGAGCTGCTGGATGCCGAAGTGGCCAAGATAGTGCAGGATGCCAGTGGCCAGCCCGCGCCGGTCTGGCAGGAGAACTATGGTCACGATGACACCAAGCTGCTGGCCGTGTCGCGCGGCATCCAGAGCCTGCTGGCGGCCAATCAGCCGGCCCATCCGGCCATGAAGCTGCTGCTGGAATACGTGCGTGCCCACAACTACCACAACTACGGCAAGCACAAGGAAGACGGCCCGGCTGCCGCCGAGGCGCTGGCCGAGGCATTGACGGCGCTGGGCGCCCATCCGCTGCTCTTCCCGGAGCAGGCCAGCGACGAGGTAGGTGCCGTCATGGGTGCCTGGAGCATAGCCCTGCACGGTCAGTTCAAGAGCCCGGCAGTGCAGAGCCGCTTTGGCACCCTGCTCGGCGAGTTCAACCAGATGCTGGCCTACAGCACCCGCCATGCCAGCGAGATCAACGGCCAGCACGCCTGGGCGACCGGCCTATTCGATCTGCTCAACTTCCTCGACTTCGCCAGCGACTACAGCGACCCCTTCGCCAACGACTTCCGCCAGCAGGATGGCGAGCTGCGCAAGCAACTGCACGCCCTCGGCATGAGCGAACTCGCGTTGTGGAAGGGACGGGATGGCTCCGATCTGTTCCTGCTCAACAACGTGCTGGATGCCTACACCCGCCTCTACCGGGTCGCCCGCTATACCCGTCCGGACGAGCTCGACGGCTACCGCAAGCTGCTGGATGACTCCGTCATCGCACTGGTTCGCCACCACGACCTGATCCCCGGCGGCCAGCAGAGTCAGGATCTGCTGGAAGACATGTCGCTGACCCTCTCCACCTACTACCTGACCTATACGGATCGCACCAGCGAAGCCTGCATCAGCGGTGACTTCGCCGGGCTCTGCACCCCTGTCCGGGTGGAGGACGTGCTGCCGTTCGAGCACACCTGCTCACCGACCCTGCGCCTGCGAGCCCAGGATCTGACCATGGATCAGGCCGAGGGGATCTGCCGTGAACTGGGTGCCGAAGAGCAGCAGTTCCACCAGCAGATGGAAACCGGCTGGCAGCCGGTGGCGGACGATCACAACGAGGCGCTGGAACTGGTGGTCTTCAACTCATCCGCCGACTGGAAACGCTATGGCAGTGCCCTGTTCGGCGGCGTCTCCACCGACAACGGCGGCATCTACCTCGAAGGGGATCCGGCGCGCCCCGGCAACCAGGCCCGCTTCTTCGCCTACGAGGCGGAGTGGAAGCGCCCAGCGTTCCAGGTGTGGAACCTGCGCCACGAGTACGTCCACTACCTGGACGGCCGCTTCAACCAGTACGGCAGCTTCGGCCACTACCCGCTCAACCGCACCACCTGGTGGTCGGAAGGGCTGGCGGAGTTCGTCGCCCACGGCCAGTGCTTCGCCCGCGGTCTGGACAACGTCGCCGGCCGCCCGGCCAACGATCGTCCGGCCCTGGCCGACATCCTGCACCTGGATTACGACAAGGGCGGCGAGATGGTCTACTCCTGGTCCTACACGGTGCACCGTTTCCTGAACGAGACCGGTCGCGGCGCCAGCTGGCTGGCCATGGCCCAGGCCCTGCGCAACCCGGATCAGCAGCAGGCCATGAGCGCCTTCGAAGCCGAGCTGGACCAGCTGATTGCCAATGACAGCGAGGCCTACCAGCAGTGGCTCGGCCGCGAGCTGCTGCCCTGGTGGGAAGCCAACAAGGACTCCGACGAGTGCAAGGCCAACGACTCCTCCCACTGAGGACGAGACGACTATGACAAGGGGCGGCCATGGCCGCCCCTGCTTATGAACGATTTTAATCGGCTCAGGATCAAGTAGTTAGCCGCCCCCTCCCTGCGACAACCTCTGCCCGAGTGACGCCTTCGGCGGTCATCAAGCCTGACGTACGGCGGCAACTTGTAATAGAATGACCCTCTGTCACCTCTTACTTCAGACCCGAACCGCACCGCGCATGAAGAAGTTTGCCAAGATCCTGCTCGCCTGCCTCTGCCTGTTGCTGGCCTCCGTCGCCACACTGCTGGGCTACAGCGAGTGGACCGTCTCGGACGCCCGTCACTACACCTACGACGACGTCAATGCGGTGCCCTACAACCGGGTCGCCCTGGTGCTCGGCACCTCCAAGTACCTGATTGGCGGCAGCCCGAACCACTACTTCAAGTACCGGATCAAAGCCGCCGCCGAGCTCTACAACAACGGCAAGGTGGACTACATCCTGGTTTCCGGCGACAACGCCACCGTACAGTACAACGAGCCGCGCCAGATGCGGCGGGCTCTGATCCAGGCCGGCATCCCGGCCAGCGCCATCTACAGCGACTACGCCGGCTTTCGGACTCTGGACTCCATCGTGCGGGCCAAGGAGGTGTTCGGTCAGGCCCACTTCACCGTGGTCTCGCAGGCCTTTCACAACGAGCGCGCCATCTTCATTGCCCGCCACTTCGGCATCGAGGCGGTCGGCTTCAACGCCGTGGATCCCAGCGCCTATCAGGGCATCAAGACCCGGGTACGCGAGGTGTTCGCCCGCCTGATGGGGCTGCTCGACCTCTACGTGCTGGACAAGGGTCCCAAGTTCCTCGGCGAGCCTATCGTCATTGGCGGCCCGATCCCCTGCCAGGCGTTGAGTACCATAGGGGCGAGCCAGCCCTGCCTGCCCATTGCACCGCCCCCTCATAAGCCGAAGGCCAAGCCGGCAGCGGCAGTGAGCGCGGCAACCAGCAGTGCCCCGGCCACCAGCGCCGCCGTGCCGAGCGAAGTCACCGCTGCGGACAAGCCAGCCATCACCAGTGCAGCAACACCAACCAGCGGTGCCCAGACCACCAGCGCCGCCGTGCCAAATGAGGCAACGCCCGTGGATAACCCGGCTGCCGCCAGTGCGGCGCCGCCAACCAGCAGCGCGCCGCCCCCTCAATAGCAGAGACCCGCCAACAGGCGGGTCTCTTTCATTGGGCTCGGTATTTCCAGCGATCAGGCCAGCGCCGCCACGTAACGCCGTGCCACCTCGTTCCAGTCGATCACCTTGTAAAACGCGGCTATGTAGTCGGGACGCTTGTTCTGGTACTTGAGGTAGTAGGCGTGTTCCCACACATCCAGCCCCAAAATGGGCACCAGCCCATCCTGCAGGGGGCTGTCCTGGTTGGCGCTGCTCACTACCTGCAGCTTGCCGCTCCGATCGACCACCAGCCAGGCCCAGCCGCTGCCAAAACGGCTCAGCGCCGCCTGGGTAAAGGCCTGCTTGAAGGCCTCCAGTCCGCCCAGATCCCTCTCGATCGCTGCAGCCAGCTCGCCGGCCGGCTCGCCACCACCCTGCGGACTCATCACCTGCCAGAACAGGCTGTGATTGGCGTGACCGCCGCCGTGATTGCGCACGGCGCCCTGTACCTTGGCAGGCAGGCTGTCGAAGCGGGCAAGCAGCTCCTCCACCGGCAGCGCCGCCAGCTCGGGGAGATCGGCCAGGGCGGCATTGAGGTTGTTGATGTAGGTCTGATGGTGGCGGCTGTGATGGATCTCCATGGTCAGCGCATCGATATGGGGTTCCAGCGCGTCATAGGCATAGGCCAGGGCTGGCAGGGTATGGCTCATGGTCACCTCTGTTTATTGTGATTAATGCAGTTGGCGGGCGGACCCGGTCTGGCACAGGCACTGACCGAGGCAGCGGCGGATGCCGTCGTGGTTGCCGTGTTTGCGCAGGAAGGCGAGCAGCTCGGCATGGGTGCTGCGGGTGTGGCGCAGGGCCGCATCTCGCAGAGGATCGGGGCTGGCCGGCGACTGGCTGGTGGCAAGCAGGCAGTCGTGGATGTGGCACAGCAGGTCGGCAGCCCGCTCCGGCCGCGCCATGGCGATCAGCAGATCCGCCAGATTGTGGTGGGCCACCACCAGCGCGGCGACAGCCTCATCCACGTCGGGCCAGCCGGTAAACTGCTGGCGGGCCAGCCACAGCGCCTGCTGATAGCAGGAGAGCGCCTTGCCGTGTTCACCGGCATCGAAGTGGCGATTGCCGCTCATGGTCTGCACCTTCCAGTGCACCATGCTGCTGTCGCTCTCCTCCGTCCCCACCCATCCTCTTACCCAGCTCGCCGCCATGATCCTCAACACCACAAATGATAATAATTATTATTTAACTTATGTGGGCGGCGAACACAAGGGATAGTTGTGCCGGCACCGCCAACAGCCCTGCCCATATGGGTAGGGCTTTTTTGAATCTGTCTGTTTGGTGATCATTTGCACAGATGCAAACGTCCCGCTCCGTCATGCTGGTCGGTACTGGCATGAGGCCGGTGGTTGCCGCTGCGGCAACCTTATTCACAAGGATGGACAAGATGAAAAAATGGCTATTGGTGCTGCTGTGCGCCCTGCCCATGCTGGGCCAGGCGGCAGGTTATACCCAGACCCGCTACCCCATAGTGCTGGTGCACGGCCTGTTCGGCTTCGACAAGCTGCTCGGGGTCGACTACTTCTACGGCATCCCCCAGGCGCTGACCCGGGATGGCGCCAGGGTCTATGTGGCCCAGGTCTCCGCCACCCAGAGCTCGGAACTGCGCGGCGAGCAGCTGCTCAAACAGGTGCAGCAGGTGCTCGCCATCACGGGGGCCGACAAGGTGAACCTCATCGGCCACTCCCACGGCGGCCCCACCATTCGCTACGTCGCCTCGGTCGCCCCCGAGCTGGTCGCCTCCGCCACCAGCGTGGGCGGGGTCAACTACGGCTCGGAGATCGCCGATCTGGTGCGCGCCAACGTGGCACCGGGCTCGGTGGCCGAGAAGCTGGCGGTAGCTGCCGCCTCCGCCCTGTCCGGGGTCATCTCGCTGCTCTCCGGGGGCAACCAGCTGCCACAGGATCCCCTCGCCGCCCTCGACGCCCTCACCAGCGCCGGCGCCCAGCGCTTCAACCAGCGCTACCCTGAGGGGCTGCCCAGCCAGTACTGCGGCGAAGGGCCCATGCAGGCCGCCAACGGGGTCTACTACTTCTCCTGGAGCGGGCGCGGCACCATGACCAACATCCTGGATCCGGTGGATCCGGCGCTGGCGCTGACCGGCAGCTTCTTCAAGGAGCCCAACGACGGCCTGGTCGGGGTGTGCAGCAGCCACCTCGGCAAGGTGATCGGCACCGACTACCGGATGAACCACCTGGACGAGGTGAATCAGTCGTTCGGCATTCGCCACCTGTTTGAGACCGACCCGGTCAGCCTCTATCGCCAGCATGCCAACCGCCTGCAGAGACTGGGGTTATGAACAAGGCATGGCTGATGGCCGCTCCGCTGGGGGCGGCCCTGCTGCTGGGGGGCTGGCAGCTGTGGCCCGCCCCGAACTCCACCCCAGCCACTCCCCCGGTGGACGAGGCAGGGCCGAGCTCCCCCCTGACCCGGCAGGCGGCCCCCTCGCCCGATGAGAACTCGCTGCAGGCCCGCTATGAAGCCTTTCTCGCCGCCGAAGGCAGCCTGACGGTGCCGACCGATCCGGGCCTGGCCAGCCTGCAGGTGCTGTTCGACGAGCGCGAGCAGTTGCGCCAGCAGAGTTTCACCCCGGCCGAGCAGGAGCAGCTGTTTGCCGAAGATCGGCTGATGGAGCAGTGGACCCTGCGCCGCAAGGCGCTGGCGGAGGCTGGCGATGCCGACAAGCCGCTGCTGGCGAGCGAGCTCGAGCTCTGGCTGGCGGAGCAGCCCCAGTGGTTTCGGGAGGCGGAGGCCAACAGCCGCCTGCTCGGCGACCTGCAGAGTCTGGAGCGGCTGCCCGCGACCGAGCGCGATGCCGTGCTGCGCGAGCAGCTGGGGCCGGAGGCGGCGGACCGGCTGCATCAGCTGGCGGAGAGTCAGCAGGGGTTCGAGCAACAGCTGGCCGGCTATCTGGCCGAGATCAAGCCCCTGCCCGCCGAGCGGCGGGCCGAACAACAACCGGAGATCCTGGCGCGCTGGTTCGAGCCCGACCAGTGGCGACGGGTGGAAGCCCTCACCCGGCTCAGGCTGGGCGAGTCGTCACCGCAATGAAAAGGGGGTCCACATCTGGGCCCCCTCGCTTTGCTACTGCCGTACTTACAGCGGCTTATTGGCGCCCGGCAGCGGCTGCCAGGTAAGGCGGGTCACCTGGGGTCCCTGCACCTCGCACTTGAGGCTCAGATCCTGCCACCCCTTCTCCTGGCGCAGGGAGACTTCCCCCTCGATACCCTCGGCACGGGTCTTGAGCTTGGCCTGCTCGAAGGTCACCTTGTCACCCCCGGCCAGCGCCATCAACTTGCCGTTGCAGAGCCAGTGGGCCAGCTCCGCTCCCTTGAACTTGACGCCACCCTTGGCCGCCTTCTGTTCGGCCGGGCTCTGGGCAAACAGTTTGCCCAGCTCGGCCGCCCGTTTGGTGAGCCAGACTTCCCGCTGCTGCATGCTCATCTTGCTGACGAACTCGGCGGGCTGGCCCTTCTCGTCCAGCCACTGGGTCAGCTTGCCGCCGTCGTCAAAGGCGAACTGGGCGGCGGGCTCCTTCACCCCGAACAGCTTGCCGCCCTTGAAGTAGTAGCGGCTCTCCCCTTCCAGCTTGCCCTGCTCGTTCATGATGGGCACGGCGATGATGACGGGAGCGCCATCCACCCAGGCCTTGATGTCGACGCCATCGTGGCTGAACAGACGGGTATCGAGGGCGCTCTCGGCCCCCTTTTCCATCAGGAAGAACTGCTCGGCGAGGGAGGCCGCCACGGAAGGCAGGGAGCAGAGCCCCAGTCCCAAGCCGAGGCTCAGGGCGATCACGGTATTGCGCATAAGTGTCCTGTGATTGGCCGGTGGGCCAAGGTTAGCTTTCTATCAGCCAGGCCCGCAGCCCCTCCCGGTGGCGATCGCTCAGGGGGATGGACTGGCGGGACTGGTAGTCAAAATGGATCAGGGTGGTTTCGGCGGTCACCGCCAGCTCGTCCCCCTGCCAGGCTTCCTGCCAGAGCGTGAAGGAGCTGGAGCCGATGCGGCGGACCCCGGTTTTGATCAATACCTGCTGGCCGTAGAACAGCTCCCGTTTGAACTGCACCGTGTAGCCCGCAATGATCAGATGCCAGTTGTGCACATCCAGCTCGGGGGAGAAGATGCGAAACAGCGGGTCGCGGGCCGATTCAAACCAGACCGCCGGCACCGTGTTGTTGATGTGGCCGAGGGCATCTGTCTCTTGAAAACGGGGTTGGATCTGCATTTCCAGCATGGATATCGACTCCTTGTCGTTGGACCGCGCTCAGGCTAACGCGGCCCGCCTTTGGACTCAAGCTCCCCCGTCGTATCGCCGGCGCCGACGGCCAGCTCCGGGCGCAGCCAGGCGCTGCGAAAATCGAACCAACCGAGCGCCGTCATCCGCACCCCGTGCACGCCGACCCGGCTCTCCAGTTCCAGCCAGTGGTGAAACAGCGGCACGAACCAGCCCTGCTGCTGCACGCTTGCCAGCAAGGCACGCGGCCCGGGCTCCTCGCCGCTGGCACGCCACTGCGTCAGCCCCTGCCACAGACGCTGCTGGCCGCCCCACACCTTGCGCAGCAGCGGGGTGCCCTGCAACCAGGCGTAGGGGGCGAAGGCGTGTTCGTGCTCCAGGTTGAGGGTGCCGAGCCAGAGATCCACGTCCTCGTCCATCCCGCTCACCCAGCGGCCGTAATCCAGGGTGCGCACCTCGAGCCGGATCCCCTGCTCTGCCAGTAGGCTGCTCATGGCGTTGGCACACTCGTTGAACTCCAGGTGCTGGTTGAAGCAGGCCAGCACCAGCTGGCGCGGCAGTTGTTCCGGCATCGGCAGCGGAGCCGGCTGCGCCTCGCGCCAGTGGGGCAAGAGCCCGAGCGCGCTGGTCCAGCCCCGCTGCAGCTCGGGGGCGACCCGCGCCATCAGGGCGATGGGGTTGAGCAGGCCGGCCAGCCACTGGCGCAGGGCGGGAGCCTGCAAGGATGCGGATCTGTCGTCCTGCAGCAGGAAGTAACAGCCGGATTCCAGCTCGGACTCGCCGCGCATGGTGCCAAGCTCGGGGCTGTCGCGCCCCAGCTGCAGGTGGCTCTCCAGCCGCTCCGCCAGCTCCGGCAGCATCCAGATGTCGATCTCGTCGAGCAGGGCACGCAGCCCGAAGTAGTCGTCGAATGCTTCGAGGCACAGTTGCAGCGGGTCGTTGGCGGTCACCCGGTAGGGGCCTGTGCCCACCGGTTGCAGGGCAAAGCCCGCCTCCCCCTTGAGCTCGCGCGGCAGGATGGCCGCCACCGGCTCGGCCAGCAGCTGGGGCAGCAGAGGATCCGGGCTGTCGAGATGAAGATCCAGGGTGCGCGGCCAGGGGCTCTCCAGACGCGCCAGATGGGCAAACAGCGGGCGATCCCGCAGGGCCAGCAGGCTCTCCACCACGTCCTCCACCACCAGCTCGCGGCCATGGTGAAAGCGCACCGCCGGCCTCAGGTAGAAGCGCCAGTGGCAGGGGCCCAGACACTCCCAGTGGTGGGCCAGATCCCCCTCGATTTCCCCATTTTCCTCATTTCGCCGAGCCAGGCCGTTGAAGATCTGACGGCTCAGGTGGATTTCGGAGCGGCGCAGCGGGCCGGTGGGCAGCAGGCGCGGCAGCGGCCGGTAGTAGGGCACCCTCAGGATCTGGCGCCCTTCCCGGGTGGCCTGGCCGAGCTGCTCGATCAGCAGCGGGGTGAGCAGCTCGAGGCGATCTTCGGCCAGCCGTACCGCCTGCGCCAGCTGGCCCTGGCTGAGCAGATCCCGTAGCCGGCGCCGGGTCAGGCTCTCCTGGTTGTCGAGCAGGGTGAGCCGGGAGCGCCGCCCCCGCCCGGCCTCCGCCGCCCAGCTGAGCCAACCCTGATCCTGCATGCGGCGCAGCAGCAGGCGGGCGTTGCGCGGGGTGCAGCAGAGCAGATCCGCCACCTCGGCGAGGCTGATCTCCCGCTCGTCGCAGCCAAGCTGCTGGGCGAGCCGTTGGAATTGCTGGTAAAGGCGACTGGTGGGCATAAAAGAGGAAATCCTGTTGCTGAAAGTCATCAGTTTTCACTTCCGCATTTTAGCTCAATACTGCTGGCGAACGTGAGAACCACAGCACAGGAGCACCATCATGAGCCACGCCAACCCCATCAAACCGAACCGGATCCAGCAGATCCTGCGCCGTTACTTCAAGCGGATCCTGCCCAGGCCGCTGACCCTGATCGAGGATCCCATGAGCCAGCTCAACCGCCTGATGCAGTGGGACATGCAGCAGATCGACGATCGGGAGTATCGCCGCCGCCTCTGAGCCCCCCTCGCCCGGATCGCACAAGGGAGGGCGCAGTTCGCCAGCGGGCGCAATTGCTTTGCCGGATTGGGTGGTTTACATCGGCGCTGGGCCTGATAGATTGGACGTCTATCCATCTATAACTGCTATCCAGCAACATCCAACAAGGAGTGTGTGATGAAAGATGCGACCCTGGCCCTGCACCACGGCTTTGCCAACGACCCCACCACCAAGGCCGTCGCCGTGCCCATCTACCAGACGGTGGCCTACGAGTTCGAGAGCGCCCAGCACGGGGCGGATCTGTTCAATCTGGCGGTGCCTGGCAACATCTACACCCGCATCATGAACCCCACCAACGACGTGCTGGAGCAGCGGATGGCCGCGCTGGAAGGGGGGATCGCCGGCCTGGTGGTCTCGGCGGGTTCCGCCGCCATCACCTACGCTATCCAGGCGCTGACCGCCGCCGGTGACAACATCGTCTCCACCCCCCAGCTCTATGGCGGCACCTACACCCTGTTCGCCCACATGCTGCCGAGCTTCGGGGTCGAGGTACGCTTCGCCAAGGATGACAGCGCCGAGGCCATCGCCGCCCTCATCGACGACAAAACCAAGGCGGTTTACTGCGAGAGCATCGGCAACCCGGCGGGCAACATCGTCGATCTGGCGGCCTTCGCCAAGGTGGCCCACGCCCGTGGTGTGCCGCTCATCGTCGACAACACGGTCGCCACCCCGGTGCTGTGCAAACCCATCGAACACGGCGCCGATCTCGTGGTGCACAGCCTGACCAAGTACGTGGGTGGCCACGGCAACTCGCTGGGGGGCGTCATCGTCGACTCGGGCAAGTTCCCTTGGGCGGATCACGCCGAGCGCTTCCCCCAGCTGACCAAACCCGAACCTTCATATCACGGGGTGGTCTACACCGAGGCCTTTGGCCCGGCCGCCTTCATCGGGCGGGTGCGCACAGTGCCGCTGCGCAACACCGGCGCCGCGCTGGCGCCGATGAACGCCTTCCTGCTGCTGCAAGGGCTGGAAACCCTGAGCCTGCGCATGGAGCGCCACGTGGACAACGCCCTGCGGGTGGCCCATCACCTCAAGCACCACCCCAAGGTGGCCTGGGTCAGCTACGCCGGTCTGCCGGGTCACCCCCACTACCTGCTGGCGGAGAAATACATGGCCGGCCGCCCCTCGGCCATCCTCTCGTTCGGCCTGAAGGACGGCTACGAGGCCGGGGTGCGTTTCTACGATGCGCTCAAGATCTTCAAGCGGCTGGTCAACATTGGCGACGCCAAGTCGCTGGCCTGCCACCCTGCCTCCACCACCCATCGCCAGTTGAGCGAGGCGGAGCAGGCCAAGGCCGGGGTGAAACCTGAGATGATCCGGCTGTCGGTGGGGATCGAAGCCATCGAGGACATACTGGCGGATCTGGATCAGGCACTGGAGGCATAAGTCAGGTGTTGAGCGAGCGGGCATCCAGCCCGCTCTTTTTTGGCCAGCGGTGAACCTGCCACCGCGCCGCTGCGTATCACCGCCTTCCGTCACTGCATCGAGGTTTCCATGATAGTCCTGCACCACCTGAACAAATCCCGCTCCCAACGCATCATCTGGCTGCTCGAAGAGCTGGGCCTGCCCTATGAGATCAAGGCGTATCAGCGCGACGCCACCACCTTTCTGGCGCCGCCCGAGCTCAAGGCCATCCACCCCTCGGCAAGTCGCCGGTCATCGAGTTCGACGGCCGGGTACTGGCGGAGTCGGGCGCCATCACAGAGTATCTGATCGCCCGCCATGCCCCGGAACGGCTGGCACCGGCTCAAGATAGCCCCGACTATGCAGAATACCTGCAGTGGCTCCACTTCGCCGAAAGCTCCGGCATTCTGCCACTGCTGCTCGACATGTTCGTGCGCAAGGACGGCAGCCCGATGCGCTTCCTGCCGGACTACGCCAAAGCCGAGTGCGCCAAGGTGCTGGGCTATCTCAACGATGTATTGGCAAGCCGCCGCTACCTGGTGGCCGATCGCCTCACCGGCGCCGACATCCTGAACTCCTTCCTGGTGGATCTGCTGGCGCAAAGCGGCCAGCTGGCCCAGTTCCCGCATCTGCAGGCCTACTGGCAGCGCCTCAACACTCACCCGGCCCGCCAGAAGGCGGCGGCGCTGGAGCGCGAACTGGACCGCAGCGCCGGATAAACGGCCGCGCTTGGCGACACCATGCAAAACGCCCCGATGATCGGGGCGTTCTCTTTTCCGGTCGGCGGCCAGATGCTCAGAGCGCGTGGGACAGGATCCTGGCTACCTTGTCGGGATCGATGTCCTGCTGCTCCCCGAGCGCGGTCAGGCCGAAACGCTTGAGGTTGGAGCAGATGCCGGGGATGCAGCTCTCGCTCAGCCCGTAGTCGGCGAGGCGGGTGCCCACCCCCATCTGCTGGAAGAACTGCTCGGTGCGGATAATCGCCTCCTCGATGCGCAGCGCCTTGTCCTCACGGCTGGAGTGCCATACCCGCTCGGCGAACTGGGCCAGCTTCTCCTGCTTCTGGGCCGATTGCTCCCGCAGCAGGGAGGGCAGCACCACCGCCAGACTCTGGGCATGATCCAGCCCGTGCAGGGCGGTGAGCTGGTGACCGATGGCGTGGGTGGACCAATCCTGCGGCACACCGCGACCGATGAGGCCGTTGAGCGCCAGGCTGGCCGCCCACATCAGGTTGGCGCGCACCTGGTAGTTGGTGGGCTCCGTCAGCGCGCGCGGACCGTTGTCCACCAGCACCTGCAGCAGGCCTTCCGCCAACCGGTCCTGCACCTCGCCCCCCACCGGGAAGGTGAGGTACTGCTCGATGATGTGGACGAAGGCGTCTACCACCCCGTTGCCCACCTGGCGTGGCGGCAGGCTGTAGGTGGTCGTGGGATCCAGCACCGCAAACACCGGCTGTACCAGCGGGTTCATGAAGGAGAGCTTGGCCTCCCCGCGGCTCACCACGGCGGCCGGGTTGCTCTCCGAGCCGGTGGCCGGCAGGGTCAGCACGCAGCCCAGTGGCAGCGCCCCCTTGATGGGGCCTTGTGCAGCAGGATCTCCCAGGGATCCGCCCCCTCGAAACAGGCCGCGACGGCCACGAACTTGCTGCCATCCACCACGGAACCGCCGCCGACCGCCAACAGGAAGTCGATGCGCTCGCGCTTGACCAGGGCCACCGCCTCCATCAGCTGATCGTACTGCGGGTTGGCACCGATGCCGGGAAACTCCAGCCACTCCCGTCCCGCCAGCGCCTGGGTCAACTGCTCATAGACCCCGTTCTGTTTGATGCTGCCGCCGCCGTAGAGCACCAGCAGGCGGCTGCCGGCCGGGATCAGTTCGGGCAGCTTGGCGATCTGGCCTTCACCGAAACAGACGCGGGTAGGATTGGCATATTGGAAGTTGTACACGGCAGAGCCCTCGGTTGAATGCATGCAGGGGAATTGTGCGCCTGTGGCTCCGGCAGGTCAAAAAACGGGAGCCGGCTATCAGATTGCACAGCGGGGGGCGGGTCGCCGAAAGGAAGTCGTGCGGCGCCGCCCCTGTTTCTTTGCCGCTCTGCTATGGTCTCTCTGGGAACCGGGTGCGCAACCCTCAGCGCCCGCTCCCGCCCTCTTCACTCTTTTGCTCATAAGGTCTGACACATGAAACTCAAGCATGCATGGATTGCCGGTTTGCTTTCCCTCTCGACCTGTCTGGCGCAGGCTGCCGAGGTGGCGACCGAAGTCACCACGGCCCCTGGCAAGGCCAACCTGGTGGAAGCCGTCTCGGCCCAGGCCACGGTCACCGCCATCGACATGGCCAGCCGCAAGGTCAGCCTGAAAAATGCCGCCGGCGAGGCGTTCGACATCGTCGCCGGTGAGCAGGTCACCAACCTGGCCAACCTCAAGGTGGGCGACGTGGTGGCACTCCGCTACCTGCAGATGCTGGATCTGGAGCTGCTCAAGGGCACCGCCGGGGTGAGAAAACGCATCGTGGAAGTGGCGGCTGGCAAGGCCGAAGCAGGTGAGAAGCCGGGCGCCGGGATCGGCAAAAAGGTCACTCTCTATGGCGACGTCATCGCGGTCGACAAGGGGCAGCAGACCATCACGGTGAAGGGGGTGGATCACACCCTGGTGCTCAAGGTACACAACCCGGCCCAGTTTGCGCTGATCGCCAAGGGCGACCAGATCAAGGCCGTTCAGACCCAGGCGGTGGGGATCGGCATTCTGCCCGAGAAGAAGTAGCGACGGCCTGAGTCGATGCAGCGGCCGGACGCCGTCCGGTCACCAAGGGAGTGGCAGTCGCCCTCCCTTTTTTGCTGCCGCGGTGGCGGCGCACAGCGGCCCGTGCTGCCCGCATAGGCAACCCGCTCATGGTGCCTGCACAGGGGCAAGTGATTGCCCCCACCGACCATGGATTGCCGTTCGAGTCATCCCACCGTTCAGGCGTTCTTGGTTTCTTCCTTGCTGCTGCTCTTCTTGCCGGTGAGGCGGTCCATCGCATCCTGCAACATGGCGTCCCGCTGCTCGTTGAGCGGCTTGCTCTGCTCCGCCCGCTCTTCGGCAGTCAGCTGCCTGTTGTCGGCAATCGTCTTGAGCTTCTCTTCTATCTCGTTGAACTTCTTGCGATCAAAGCCGAGCGCCTTGTCCACCAGCTGCTGCATCACGCCCCCCTTGTCGGAGCCGATGTCGAGCGCCGGCGGCAGCTTGCTGTTCTTGGCCAGGTGTTCATAGGTCAGCGCCTGCTGGGCCTGGCCAGTGATCCGCTGGGAGGAGAGGTTGACCAGATCTTCCCAGCCGCCACCCTGACCGCTGTCGGCACTGCTGAGGGTGGCGAGGGCGCGGTTGTTGGAGGCGCTCTGGGCAAGCTGCTGGCTGTAGGGTTTGATATCCATGGGGGCTCCAGTCTGCATGCCGATCCGGCATGACGAGGTCGCTGATTCGATGGCATGAGGCGCCAGGCCCCATCATTGGCAATAAAACCAGCAAGTTGCAGGCCAACTTGCCAGATTGGCGCGGATCCCGGCTCGCACGGGCTCGCGAGCTGATCCATGGCCATCTCGACGTCAGAATTATGACGCTGCGCTGCCCAATCGGCAGCTTCTGGTGCATATCGCTGCCTTTTTCACTCTTTACCAGACAAAGCAAAGGAACGACTCATGGATCACAAAACAAACAACCAACGAGGCATACAATTTCGGCGCACAAAACGACCAGCAAGCAGTGTTATGGATGAAATGTTTGCGTCATCGACCATGAGCAGCACGATCCCCCGGCAGCGTATCGGCGGCCGATCGCACTGCGGCAGACCTGCATCCCACCGCCTGGCTTTCACTCACAGTTACGCTTCGGGCAATCCCATGAAAAAACACACCTTGAGTCTTCTCTCCGCCACCCTGCTCACCCTGCTTGGCACCAGTGCCGACGCCTGTACCGGCCTCATCGTCGGCAAGGGCGCCAGTGCCGATGGCAGCGTGATGATCGCCAGAAACGAGGATTTTGGCGTCAACAACTGGAACAAGTACCTGGCCTTCCGGCCCGCCCAGCAGAACGAGGGCACAATCTGGAAACTGGGCAACGGGCTGGAAGTGCCGATGCCCAAGGCCTTCTTCGCCTACTCCGCCATCCGCGACTGGGATGCGACGTCCAGCGACCCGGCCGGCAAATATTATGAAGAGCGCGGCATCAACGAATTCAACGTCGCCATCTCGGCCACCACCAGCGCCGAGGTCAACGACAAGGCCCAGAAAGCCGATCCGCTGATTGAGAAGGGGATCATCGAGGCCATCATCCCCACCCTGATCCTGCCGCAGGCCAAGACGGCCAAAGAGGGGGTCGCACTGCTCGGCCGCTATGTGGAGCAATATGGCGCCGGGGAAGGCAACAGCCTCTATCTGGCGGATGTGAACGAGGCCTGGCTGATGGAGATCGGCTCCGGCCACCACTGGATCGCGGTGCGGGTGCCGGACGACAGCTACGCCATGGTGGCCAACGGCCTGCGCATCCACGGCGTCAATCTCGACGGCGCCGATGTGCTGCACTCACCCAAGCTGCTGGAGTTCGTGCGCGAACACAAACTGCTGGATAACGCCAACCCGAAAGACTTCAACTTCGCCAAGGCATTCGGGGTCATCGCCGACCCCTACAACGTGGATCGGGAGTGGCTTGGCCAGAAAATGCTGACTGCCTCCCACAAACAAGCGACCCGGCAGGCGCAATATCCACTCTTTATGAAGCCGGATGCTCCCATCGCCGTGCCGGACGTGGCCAGGCTGCTGAGCGCCACCTATGACGGCACGCCGCTGGCCGGCAAGGCGGAGCGGCCGATCCGCATCGACAGGCAGCTCGAATCCCACGTCATCCAGCTGCGCAAGGAGATGCCCAAAGAGCTGCAGGGGCTTATCTGGCAGAGCTACGGCGTGCTGGCCGAATCGGTGATGGTGCCGCTCTACAACACCCTGGAATCCTACCCCCTGCCCTATCGCACCGGCAGCGACAGCTACTCCGATGATTCCGCCTACTGGCAGTTCCGCAGCCTGACCGCGCTGGCCAGCGCCGATCCGGACAAGTACCTGCCGCTGCTGCGCGGCGTCTGGAGCAAGGAGAGCAGCAAGCTCTACCAGGAGGTGGCTCTGCTCGACCAGAGCCTGAAGCAGGCCTATGCCAGCGACAAGGCTACCGCCATCGGGCTGGCCGCCGACTACTCCTATGGCCAGCTGGAGCAGACCTATCAGATGGCCAAAGAGCTGCGCTACAAGCTGATGACGGATCTCACCAAGCGCACCGAGCAGAAGTACTCGCCCGAGGAGTTCAAGAAGATCATGAGCCTTTAAACAGGCCACCAAAACAAAGAGGCTCCAAGGGGAGCCTCTTTTATTTCGTCAGCTGCCGCCATCAGCGACGGCTGATATTGAGCGGGCCGAAGGTCTGCGCCACCGGCATGATCTCGATGCTGTTGATGTTGACGTGGGCCGGCTGTTGGCTCACCCAGAGCACTGTATTGGCGATGTCTTCCGGCTGGATCGCCTGCACGCCCTGATAGACGGTGGCCGCCTTGGCGTCGTCACCGTGGAAGCGCACGTTGGAGAACTCGGTACCACCGCACAGGCCCGGCTCCACGTTGGTGACACGGATGGCGGTGCCCGCCAGATCGGCGCGCAGGTTGAGGCTGAACTGCTTCACAAACGCCTTGGTGGCGCCGTAGACGTTGCCGCCCGGATAGGGGTAGGTGCCGGCGATGGAGCCGATGTTGATCACGTGACCGCGATTGCGCGCCACCATGCCCGGCAGCAGCAGGCGGGTGAGCAGGGTCAGACCGCTGATGTTGGTGGCGATCATCTGCTCCCAGTCTTCCAGATCCGCCTTGTGGGCCGGCTCCAGCCCCAGCGCCAGCCCGGCGTTGTTGACCAGCAGATCCACCTCGCGCCACTCGGCAGGCAGCCCGTCGATGGCGGCGCGGGTGGCCGCCTTGTCCTGCACGTCGAACACCAGCGGCAGGAACTGCCCACCCAGCTCGTCGGCCAGCGCCGCCAGCCGTTCGCCGCGACGGCCGGTACCGATCACCTTGTAGCCAGCCTGCACCAGCTGACGGCTGATGGACTCACCAAACCCGGACGAGGCGCCCGTTACCATTGCTATCATCTGAACCTCCATATCTACAGCGCTATTGTTATTTATCTGTTTGAAATCAATCTGATTCATTCATCGCTCAATTCACGTCCGGTCGCCCTGCGCCAGACAAACACCAGCAGGTGGAGCAGCAACAGGCCCGATCCCCCCAGCGCGAACAGCAGGCCGGTGAGGGCGTTGACCGAGGTGTCGGCGCCACACCACCACCAGACCAGCCAGCCGACCAGGCCGATGACGAAGGTCTGGCCGGCGCAGACCGGGCAGCGCCCCAGCTTGGCCTTGATGGCGGTGGCGAGGCAGTTGTCGCAGCTCATCCCCTCTTCCTCTCTCAGGCCTGCTTCAGCGCCAGCACCAGCCGGTGGGCGTGCTGACCGTGACCATAATAATCCGGCAGCTTCTGTCTGGGCCGAAAACCCAGCTCGCGATAGAGGGCCTGCGCCTCTTCATTGGCATCACCGACCTCCAGCCGGATCGCCCCCCAGCCGGCCTCTTTGCCTTCCTGGATCACCTGCTCCAGCAGGCGGCGGGCCCAGCCTTGCCGGCGGATGGTCCAGCGGATGGCGAGGGTCTGGATGATCAGCCGATCCCAGCCCCTGTGCTCCAGCAGGCAGAGGTAGCCCATCAGCTGCTCCTGCTGGTCCAGCACCAGCAGGGTACGCCCCTTGGCGTGGGTCAGCAGATAGTGCCAGCGGCTGCGGCCAAAGGCGACTTCGGGGGGAAAACAGTAGCGTTCCAGCTTAACGATGGCGCCCAGATCATCGGTCCGGGCCGCGCGCACGGTCAACACGGGGAGTCCTTGTTCGGTTATTTATCTTCATCACCAAAAATGCGACTTGTATCACAAGTTACCAAGGCGGCATATTAGGCACTGTAACCTCTTGTTTCCCCTCGCGCCATTGTCGTGCTTGTCGGTGCATCGAAGCCCACTGGGGATCCTGCCATTCAAGGCAGTTTCATCTGTGGAGCCGAAAAAATGAGTACCTACGTCATCGTCGAAGAGCCGGGCGACTGGCCTTGCCATGCCGATTATCTGCTGACCGCCCGCACCTACCTGCAACACGGGGTGCCCACCACCGGCGGCCGCCCCCGCATCATCAACCTCTGCCGCAATCTGGAGCACCTCAGTGCCGGCTACTACTGCTCGCTGCTGGCCCAGGCCCGCGGCCACCACTGCCTGCCGGGTTTGCAGGCCATCAGCCAGCTGCAGCCCCAGCAGCCGCCTGCCAAGCTGTGGCGAAAATTGCAGGGCTGGCTGGCCCTGCAGAGCGAAGACAGGATCCGGGTGCGCGCCATCTTCGGCCAGTGCGAGCAGAGCGAGCTGGCGGGGCTGGCCCGCTACTACTACGGCCTGAGCCAGCTGCCGCTGCAGGAGCTGACCCTCAAGCGCGGCCGCCACGGCTGGTCGGTGCGCCAGCAGCAGAGCCTGTCACCGCTGGCGCTGAGCCCTAGCGAGAAAGAGTTGATGCTGCACCACGCCCAGGCACTGGTGGGCACCGGTGACGAGGAGCAGGCGGCGCCGCTCTACCAGCTCGCCATCCTGGTCGACCCCAACGACGGTCGCGCCAGTAGCGACGCCCTTGCGCTGGAACGTTTCATCAAGGCAGCCGCGGCGCAGGGGATCCGGGCCGAGATCCTGGCGCCGTCCGCCATCGAACGGCTGCCGGAGTTCGATACCCTCTGGCTGCGCTCCGAGACGGCGGTCGGCCACTACACCTTCGAATTTGCCCGCCGCGCCGAGCAGCTCAAGATGCCGGTGATCGACAGCTCCCGCGCCATCCTCGCCTGCAGCAACAAGCTCTACCTCTACGAGCTGATGGTGCGCAGCGGCGTGCCCATGCCACCCACCATGGTGGTGACCCGCCGCGGCCGCCACCACGTGGATGAACTGGTGCAGCGGCTCGGTCTGCCGCTGATGGTGAAGGTGCCCGACGGGGCGCAGGGGCGCGATCTGGCCATGGCCAGCGACGAACAGCAGTTGGCTCGCCTGCTGGATGAGGGGCTGGCCCGCTCCGCCCTGCTGCTGATGCAAAGCCGGATCCCCGCCGAGTTCGACTGGCGCATCGGCTTTCTCGACGGCTCGCCGCTGTTTGCCTGCCGCCGTTTCCGCCCCGAGCCCGGCAACCGTATCCGCCGCCGCAAGCACCCCCTCGACATGAGCCGCATTGAGGCGCTGCCGCTCAACGAGGTGCCGGAGCGGGTGTTGCAGACCGCCCGCCGTGCGGTGCATCAGCTCGGCAACGGCCTGTTCGGGGTCGACCTGCGCCAGCAGGGGCGTGACTGCGTGCTGCTGGAAATCATCGACAATCCCTGGATACGTGGCGATATTGAGGACAGAGAGGTAAAGGACCTCTACGAGCGCCTCGCCCGGGCCTTCCGCCAGCGGCTGGAAAACCGGGGGCAGAGCGCGGCCGGATAACAAGCATCGAGAGCAGAGGTGGATATGATGACGACTGATTGGTGGGACATAGCGCCCCTTGGCTGGGAGAACATCCTGGTCTGTCTGGTGTGCGGCACCCTGGTAGGGCTGGAGCGGCAGCTGCGCGGCAAGCCGGTCGGTATCCGCACCTCCTCGCTCATCATCCTCGGCACCTACTGCTTTCTCGCCATCGGTGCCGCCGTCAGCCCCCAGAGCGCCGATCAGGCGCGGGTGCTGGGCCAGCTCATCACCGGCATCGGCTTTCTCGGCGCCGGGGTGATGATGACCCGGGATGGTCAGGTACTGGGGGTCACCTCCGCCGCCACCGTCTGGATGCTGGCCGCCCTCGGCGCCCTCATCGGCATGCAGATGCTGCACCAGGCGCTGCTGCTCACCGGCGTCACCCTCTCCATCCTGGTGGGGGTGGACTACCTGGAGACCAGCTTCAAGAGCCTGCGCCGCGGAGTCCACAACCGGCTGGAGAGCTGGCGGCACGGCAATGGCCACGTGCAGGCTGCCCCCCATCAGGACGAACTCGGCAGCGGCATCGAAAAGTAACTTCCCCCATGAAAAAAGGGCTCCATCACGGAGCCCTTTTTGTTGCCAGCCTCGCTCAGCGCACCAGCAGGAAGCGGCCGCTCAGCGGCGGCAAATCCACCGTCACGCTGCTGCCACCGATGGCCAGGCTCTCGCCGCTCTGCAGATCCACCAGGGCGCTGCCGCTGCGTAGCTTGCCGACCGGCACCGCGTAGCTCTGGGGCGTGCTTGAGACGTTGAGCAGGTAGACTACTTGCTCCGCCGCCGTCTGCTTGATGTCGCCATAGACGCTCCCCTCGGCCACCAGCTTGACCCGCTCCCCCTGATAGAGGGCGGGGTGGGCGGCGCGCAGGGCCAGCAGCTGGCTGAGCCACTGTTTCAGCTCGCTCTGCTCGCTGCTCGGCACGAAGCCGGTGGCACCCGGCACCTTGCCATCGCTGCGGGCCACGTGATCGTCACAAAGCCCCTGCGCGGCGCAGTCGCCCCCCACCTGCTGGGCAAAGCCCGGCACCTCGTCGCCAAACTCCTCGCCGTAGTAGAGGGTGATGGGGCCGGAGCGGGCCGCCAGGAAGCTGAAGGCCGCCTTGTGGCGCTGCCAGTAGTCCGCCGGATTGAAGTTGCCGCGCTCCAGCAAATCGCCGAAGCGCACCAGATCGTGGTTGCCCAGCATCAGGTTGGGCATGGCGTGGTTCGGGTAGTTCTCCACCTTGTTCCAGCTGGCGTCGAGCACGCTGGCCCCCTGCCCGCCCTTGCCGGACTCCTCCACCGCCAGCGCCTGCACCAGGCCGTAACGCAGCGGGAAGTCGAACGCCGAGGAGAGCGCCGGGTTGTCGCTCGGCCCATACGCCTGGGCGCGGATCTCGTCGGCGCCCTTCCACACCTCGCCCACCATGTAGCCGAGGGTGCCCCACTGCTGGCCGGCGGTCTTGCGCGCCGCGCTGACCCGCTCCACTTCGCTGCGAATGGCGCGCCAGTCGTCGAGGCCGAGCTGATAGGCCTGATCGAGGCGCCAGCCATCGATGCCGTACTGCTCGACCCAGTAGCGGGCCACCTCCTTGAAGTAGGCGAGGCTCTGAGGCTGGCTGTAATCCACCAGCTGGCCGGGATAACCGGCTCCGCCGCTCTTGAGGGCGGGCAGCCGTCCTTCGGGCGAGGGTTTGCTCACCCCCACCTTGTTGACGTGACCGAACACCCCGTCGAGGAAGACGTAGAGGCCACGCTGATGCGCTCCGTCCACCAGCTGCTTGAGCTGGACGTTGCTGCCGAAGTTGGGGTCCACGTTGAAGAAGTCGCAGGCGAAGTAGCCGGTGGCATCCAGCTTGTCGTCACCGCCTTGCCCCGCGCAGGAGTCGAACACCGGGGTCAGCCAGATGGCGTTGACGTTGAGGCTCTTGATGTGGTCCAGGCTGTCGATGATCCCCTGCAGATCGCCGTTGTGCTGGGAGGGACCGTAGCCGACGCCGTAGTTGGCGCTGCCGTCGCCGTCGACGAACGACTCCACCATCACCTGATAGGTGCGCAGGTTGCAGGCCGGCTGATCATTGCCGTAGCAGGCGCGGCTGGCGGTGGCCGGCGGCGGGTTGGTGACCGGGGGCTGCTGAGGCTCGCTGGAGCCGCTCCCGCCGCCGCTGCCGCAAGCCGTCAATAACAGGGCGGCCCCGATGAGGCCGCCATGGCGCAACGTTCCTTGTTTCATTGTTATGTTCCCGCTGTGGTGGTATCGACGCCCAAAGCGCCACTCTGAGGCCATGATAGCGGCCCCGCCCGCACGGGTCTGTGACTGAAAACGTTACCTGGCTCAGTCGGTTGGCGCGCCGACCTAGAGCACGCCGGCCGAGGCGAAGCGGTAACTGACCGAGAGCCAGTAGGCACGGCCCGGCTCCGGAATCCGCCCCACCTGCTCGTAACCCAGCCCGGCCTGACTGGCGTGTACCGACTTGGAGAGGTGCTCGTAGTAGAAGGTGTCGAACAGGTTGTCGACCCCGGCCGACAGCTGCCAGCCCGGCTGGAACTGCCAGGCGGCGCTCAGGTTCATGGTGAAGAAGCCTGGGGTCTCCCCCTGATCCTGACCGGCTACCGTGCCGGAGCCCACATCGACCCGATCCTGCGCGGCCACGGCGCGGCCCAGCAGGGTCAGATTCCACGCCTCGGTTGGCTGCCAGCCCAGCGCCAGCTTGCCATCGAGCGGTGGCATCTGGGCCAGCGGCTGGTGATCGCTCTGGTTTTCGCCGTAGACCACCGCCAGACCGCCATCGAGGCGCCACTGCTCGGCAAACTGCCAGCGCCCTTCCAGCTCGCCACCACGGGTCTGGGCGTCGATGTTGCGCACCTTGTTCGACTTGTTGTTATAGAGCAGGTAGTCCTGAATGTCGGCGCTAAAGAGGGAGAGGGTCAGATCCAGTTCGCGGCTGCGCAGGGCCAGCCCCGCATCCCACTGACGGCTGCGCTCCGGGTTGAGAGTGAAGGGCACGCTGTCCTTGCTGCGCTCCCAGTAGTCCGGCGCCCGTTTCGCCTGGCCCCAGGCCAGGTAGCTCGACCAGGCCGGCGACCACTGGTATTCGTAGCGGCCAAAGCCGCTGTCCAGGGTCAGGGTATCGCTGTAGAGGGTCTGATCCCCCGCGCCGTAACGGGTGGTCTCGACCCTGTCCTGCCGGTAACCCCCCTTGTAGCTGTGGGCCCCCTGCTGGCGGCCCAGCTCGGCAAAGCCGCCCTGCTGCTCGAAGCGCAGGGTGCGCTGGCGCGGCTGGCTGGCGTAATCCACCCCGCTGCGGGCCCTGTGCTGATCCCGGTTGGCATCGAGCCCGGCGGTCAGCAGCCAGTCGGCCGGCAGGGCGATGTCGTTGGCCCAGCGCCCGCCGGTGTTGCGCCGGTCCGGGTTGGAGAGCATCTTCATGCCGCTGTTCGGGCGCAGGCTGAAGTTGTCCATGATGTGGTCGATGTCGTTGTCCCACAGGGTCAGCTCGCTGCGCTGCCAGTGGCGGCTGATCTGCTCCTGCCTGAGCTTGAGGCCGAAGGATTCGCGGTCAAACATGGGACCGTCCATGGTGCGATCCGCATAGGCGGCGCGGGCGTTGCTGCGCTCGGCGGTGAGTTCGAGCCAGGTGTGCTCACTGGGCGTCCAGCCGAGCTGGGCGGTGCCGTTCTCGCGTCGATAGAAGGAGCGCACCTTGTCGCCGTGGCCGTCGCCATAATCATCGCTGTCGGAGTGGGTGAACTGGCCGCGCAGATAGCCCTGCGGCGCCCCTACTGTGGCATCCAGCATCTGGTCGTCTCGCCCGAAACTGCCATAGAGCGCCGATGCCTCGGCCTTGATGCCGGGGGCGGTGAACTCGGGCCTGTCCCGCTCGAACAGCACGGTACCCGCCAGGGTCGCGCCCTGCTCGAGGGATTGCGGTCCCTTCAGCACCCGGATCCGGTCGAAAGATTGAGGAAAAACATAGGCGGTGGGCGGGTCCATCCGGCCGCCGCAGCCACCGGCCAGCATGCCGCCATCCATCTGCACGTTGAGGCGGGACATGCCCATCCCCCGCAGCACGGGATCGCCGCCCAGGCCCCCCTTGCGCACCATGCTCATGCCGGTAACGTTTTTGAGGTAACCGGCACCGTCAGCCGCCGGCATGGGGGAGCCTGGCTTCTTGGGATCCAGGGTCACCTCCAGGGTGCTGGCGGGGCGACTGGCGACCACCACCATGGGCTCCAGTTGCTGAACCGGCTCTTGGCCGGCGGCGCCGTGACAGGCGAAACCGCCCACCAGCAGGGCCAGCGGGGTGCGCATATGACAAGCCATACTCTTTCCTTATCTCTTTGTTTATTTTGTTTTTTTAATTTCGGCCGACAAACCATTCAGCTGCTGGAAGGTTTGCCGTCAGGCTGCAAAAAAGGCCTGCGGCGCGGTGGCGGCAAGCCCTCAGAGGCGAAGCCAAGCTAGGGTTGGCAAAATGTTGCGCAGGTTTTACCCAAATTGGGTGAGGAAGGCAAACGCTCAAACATTCCCGTTACAGGAATCTTGGTATGGCTCACAAAAACAGGGGGTTAGCTGAACGCTTCCCGCTCGTCGATGGGTTTGATCAGGTGATAGACCTCGTGGGCCGACAGGGTACAGCCGGCAGGCCACTCCAGCTGGTGGTGGCGATTGATGAAGACTCGGGCGCAGCGCCGCTCCGAATCCAGCGCCGCAAACAGCGGCTGGGTGCGCCAGGGGGTCAGGTCCAGTGCCCCCGTGGTACCGTCCGAGAGCACCACGAACAGGCTCCACCCTTGCAAATATTCCACATCGATAAAGACCGGCATCCCTTCGGCTCCGATTGAGAAAATTCGGCGCCATTATAGATAAGCCCCCCGCACCGCTTTGCCGGCAGGATCACAGTTTTTCCAGCCGTTTATGCTGTCTTCGATCCCTGCGTGCCCTCACATAAAAATCATAAATCGTGCCAAAACATCCTTTTAAACAGCACCTACACGCAACCTTTCCCCGGGACCGCTGTCATAACCCTGCAATATAAAAACAATGCGCCCGTGGACGGGTGCAAACAGGCTTGTAGGAACAACAATGACCACTATCAGACGATGGCTGGGACCGTTTTGGCCCATCGCCGTTTTTTCATTGATCGCGCTAGTCTCTCTCTCCATCAGCCGGCTCGCGCTCGGCCTCTGGCAGCTGGAGCGGGTCGACGCCGTCGCCGGCTGGCAGGAGATGCTGCTGCAGGGGCTGCGGGTCGACTTCGCCACCCTCTGCTGGCTGTGGGGCGTGCCCGCCGTGTTCACCCTGCTGCTGGCCGGCCCCCATGCCGTGGGCCGTGCCTGGCTGCAGCTCATTCGGGTCTGGCTGACCCTGGGGCTCTGGCTGCTGCTCTTCCTGGAGATCTCCACCCCCTCCTTCGTGACCGAGTACGGGGTGCGACCCAACCGCCTCTACATCGAATACCTCATCTATCCCAAAGAGGTGTTCGCCATGCTGTGGGCCGGCCGCAAGGGCGAGCTGCTGCTGGCACTGCTGTTCAGCGGCGCCGTGCTGGCGGGCGGCTGGTGGCTGAGCGGCCGCTTGCTGCGCGGCATCAGCTTCCCGCGCTGGTACTGGCGGCCCGCCTTCGCCCTGCTGATCCTGGCCATCGGTTTTCTCGGTGCCCGCTCCAGCCTGGGTCACCGCGCCCTCAACCCGGCCATGGTGGCGTTTGCCAGCGATCCGCTGGTCAATACGCTGACCGTCAACTCCTCCTACTCCCTGTTCTTCGCCATCAAGCAGATGCGGGCCGAGGAGGATGCCAGCCAGTTCTACGGCGAGCTGCCCCGTCAGCGCATTCTGGATCTGGTTCGCCAGGAGAGCGGGCGCGAATCCCACGAATTCAGCTCCGACACCCTGCCCAGCCAGACCTTCAACGAGGCCAGCTACGGCGGCAAGCCGAAGAACCTGGTGATCCTGCTGCAGGAGAGCCTGGGTGCCCAGTTCGTCGGCTCCCTCGGCGGCCTGCCGCTCACCCCCAACATCGATGCCTTGTCGAAAGAGGGTTGGGCGTTCGAGCAGCTCTACGCCACCGGCACCCGTTCGGTACGCGGCATCGAGGCGGTGCTGACCGGCTTCACGCCGACCCCGGCCCAGGCCGTGGTCAAGCTCGGCAAGAGCCAGACCAACTTCTTCACCATCGCCGATCTGCTCAAGCAGCGGGGCTACGACACCAGCTTCATCTACGGCGGCGAGAGCCACTTCGACAACATGCGCAGCTTCTTCCTCGGCAACGGCTTCACCACCATCGTCGAGCAGAAGGACTTCAAGAACCCGGTGTTCGAAGGCTCCTGGGGCGCCTCTGACGAAGACTTGATGACCAAGGCCGACGAGACCTTCCAGGCACTCAGCAAGCAGGGCAAACCCTTCTTCAGCCTGGTGTTCAGCTCGAGCAACCACGATCCGTTCGAGTTTCCCGACGATCGCATCGCCCTCTACGAGCAGCCCAAGCAGACCCGCAACAACGCCGCCAAGTACGCGGACTACGCCATCGGCGAGTTCTTCAAGAAGGCGAAGCAGTCGGACTACTGGAAGGACACCCTGTTCCTGGTCATTGCCGATCACGACAGCCGGGTCAGCGGCGCCAGCCTGGTGCCCATCCCCCGCTTCCACATTCCGGGAGTCATAGTGGGTGACGGCATAGCGCCGAGACAGGATCCGCGCATCGTCAGCCAGATCGACATGGCGCCGACCCTGCTCTCCCTGATGGGGATCAGCGCCGACTACCCCATGCTCGGCAAGGATCTGACCCGCATGCCCGCCGACTGGCCGGGGCGCGCCATCATGCAGTACGACAAGAACTTCGCCCTGATGCGCGGCAAGGACGTAGTGATCCTGCAGCCGGAGCGGGCGCCGGAAGGCTTCATCTATGAGGATGCGACAGAGACGCTCACCCCGGCGCCGCAGCCGGCCACCATGAAGGATGCGGCCCTCGGCCTGGCGCTGTGGGGCAGCCTCGCCTACCAGCAGGGGCTCTACCGGACGGCGCAGGATACCCGCACCGTGCTGAACTGAGCGCAATAAAACAAAACCCGCCGATTGGCGGGTTTTTTGTAGGAGGCTGGCGGGGCGTCAGGTGTTGAGGAAGCAGGGCAGCGAGCGGCTGAACTTGTGCTCGAACACCAGCGAGGTCTCCAGGTGCACCACCTCTTCGCGGGAGGTGAAGTGATCGAACACGAAGTTGCGCAGGTGCTCGGTGTCGGCGACGCACAAATGCACCAGGAAGTCATCCTTGCCGCCCATGTGGAACAGGCTGATCACCTCGGGCAGGGCCAGGATGGCGTCGCGAAACGCATCGATGATCTGGCGGCTGTGGCGGGCCAGCTGCAGCGACACCATGGCCTGGATATGACCGCCGAGGGCCTGGTAATCCACCTCGCAGTGGGCGCCCTTGAGCACCCCGTCCTGCTGCAGCTTGCGTACCCGTTCCAGACAGGTGGACGGTGCCACCCCGACCAGCGCGGCCAGATCCTTGTTGGTCATGCCCGCATCGCGAAACAGATGGGCCAGGATATCCAAATCCAGTTGATCCAGGTTTCTCATCTTTACTCCTTGAACCGCTCAATTTTTTAGACTCTGCCCGTAAACCGGGCCGAACACAACGCAGATTGACATCGGGGCCGCGCCCCCTATGCTTTGGCGCACTCAAAAACCGGGTCAGGCCCGGATTGCCTCGCCGTTGCTGGCGTCATAAGGATCTTTATGCACCCGTCTCACCCCTTCTGGAGCCAGGAAGTCCCCCGCGTCGATGGCCAGTTGCTGCTGACCCCCTGCCCTGGCACCCAGCAGGTGGCGCTGCCGCTCGCGCTGGGCCAGCTCAAGCTGGCCGGGGCGCACGGCGTGCTGACCCTGATGACCGACGCCGAACTGGCCCGGCTTGAACTGGGCAGGCTTGGCCAGCAGATCGAGGCCGCCGGCATGCGCTGGTTCCAGCTGCCCATCGAGGACGATCAGGCTCCCGATGCCGCCTTCGAGGCCGCCTGGCGGCAGGCTCTGCCAGATCTCATCGGACTGCTGCGGGACGGCAAGCACCTGGTCATCCACTGCAAGGGCGGCAGCGGCCGCACCGGGCTGGTGGCGGCGGCCCTGCTGATGAGTTTGGGCCAGCCCCAGCAGGAGGCGATGACCGCCATTCGGGCCCATCGGCCCAAGGCCTTCACCCTGGCCTGCCACCGCCAATGGCTCGACGGGCTGGCGGCGCGGCTGGCCGAGGGCGACTGAGCCAGTCCCTACCTCGACGGCGAGTTCTGCTGATAGGTAAACACCTTGCCGATATCCTCGACGCGATAGCTGGTGAGCTGATAGACGTAGTAGTTGAGCCAGTTGGAAAACAGCAGGTGGCCGTGGCTGCGCCAGCTGGCGCGCGGGGTCCGGGTCGGGTCGTTGTCCGGGTAGTAGTTGACCGGAATGACGGGCGCAAGCCCGGCCGCCAGATCCCGCTGGTATTCGCCATCCAGGGTCAGCGCATCGTATTCCGGGTGACCGGTGACAAACACCTGACGACAATCCTTGGTGGCCGCCAGATAGACGCCGGCCTCTGCCGATTCGGCAAAGATCTGCAGATCGGTGTGGGCGCGGATGAGATCCCCGTCGAACGCCGCATAGCGGGAGTGGGGCGCCACGAACTCGTCGTCGAAGCCGCGCAGCAGCGGCTCGTGCTCGTCGAGCCGGTGGTGGCGATAGACCCCGGACAGCTTCTCGCCGTGGGTCTGCTTCTCCATGCCGTACAGGGCTTTCAGCGCCGCCTGTACCGCCCAGCAGAGGAACAGGGTGGAAGTCACGTGCTGATGGGACCACTCGATGATCTCGACGATGCGCGGCCAGTAGACCACCTCCTCGAACTCCACCAGCCCGAGCGGCGCCCCCGTGATGATCATGCCGTCGTAGTTGTTGCCGCGCACCTGTTCGAAGTCGTGATAGAAGTTCTCCAGGTGCGCCTGGGGCGTGTTCTTCGACTCCCGATCGTCGATGCGCAGCAGATCCACGTCCACCTGCAACGGCGAGTTGGAGAGCATCCGCATCAGCTGGATCTCGGTTTCAATCTTCTTGGGCATCAGGTTGAGGATCAACACCCGCAGCGGGCGGATGTTCTGGGTGACGGCCCTGGATTCCGTCATCACGAAGATGTTCTCCTGCCCCAGCACTTCGGCGGCGGGTAACTGATCCGGGATCTTGATCGGCATGCTTACTCCCTGTACTGCATCGGTAAATATGTCTGGACATCCAGAAGCCTATAATAAAGCACCCACCCTGTCATCAGATACCTTTTGTATTCACCCCCACCTTTGACTAGCATACGGCTCAGTGTGTCTCTCGCATCCAAGACAATGACAGGTATCAAGATTTCAGTAGACCGGCTGCAAGTCGGCAATTACGTTTCTCTGCCACTTGGCTGGCGCGAACACCCCTTCCTGTTTTCCAGCTTCAAACTCAAGAATGAAGAGGAGATCGAGCTCATTCGCCGGCTCGGTCTCAAGCTCGTGACCATCATCCCCGACAAGAGCGACGCCCCGCCCAAGCCGCTGAACCAGATCCAGGCCCAGCCGGTAGAGGCGCCGGATACCTCCCAGCGTCAGGCCGAAATGCAGTTGGAGAAGGAGCGCCGCATCGAGCAGTTGCAGCAGTATCGCCGCGATCTGCAGCAGTGCGAGAAGCAGTTCCAGCAGTCGCTGGCCCAGGTGCGCAACGTGATGAGCAAGATCCAGTCCCGCCCCCTCAACGCCATCGGCGAGGCGCAGGAGCTGATCAACGCCATGACCGAGCAACTGCTGTCGGTGGACGAGATGGTGCTGCACCTGGTCTCCGACAGCGAGGACGGCAACAACCTCTACTTCCACTCCCTCAACGTCAGCGTGCTCAGCATGCTGCTGGCCAAGGAGTGCAACATGTCGGCCGACGAGATCCGCCAGGTCGGCATGGGGGCCCTGTTCCACGACATCGGCAAGCTGAAGATCCCGAGCCAGATCCTGCGCAAGACCGAGCCGCTCACCAAGCCGGAGCAGAACCTGATGGCCCAGCACCCGCGCTACGGGCTGGATCTGCTCAATCTGGCCAAGGACTTCCCGGCCGAGGCGAAGGGCATAGTGCTGCACCACCACGAATACCTGGATGGCAGCGGGCCGGAGGGGCTCAAGAAGGGGCAGCTCGATCCGCTCACCCAGATTGTGTCGCTGATCAACGAGTACGATAACCTCTGCCACATGCAGGCCAAGGTACCCTACTCGGCCCTGAGCGGCCTCTACAAGCAGCGCAAGGCCCAGTTCAATCCCGAGTATCTCAGCATGCTGATCCGGCTGATGGGGATCTACCCGCCCGGCAGCGTGGTCCAGCTCTCCAACGGCCAGGTGGGGCTGGTGATGTCGGTCAACGCCTCCCGCCTGCTCTACCCCTCGGTGCTGGTGTACGATCCGCGCATCCCGCGCCAGGAGGCGGCCATCATCGACCTGCAGCAGGCCGAGCTCTCCATCGCCAAGGTGATCCATCCGAAGCGGCTACCACCGGCGGTGTTTGAGTACCTCAACCCGCGTACCCGCATCAGCTACTACTTCGAGCACACCAAGCCCTGATCGACCCGGCCACTCGGTGGCCGCCCCCAAGTCCAGCCGTCAGCCCCGAGGAGTCCGCCATGCGCATCGAAATCATCAGCACCGGAGACGAGATAGTGACGGGTCTGGTGGTGGACACCAACGCCGCCTGGCTCAGCGCCCTGCTGCTGGAGCAGGGCTGGCAGGTGCGCCGCCGCGTCACCGTGGGGGACAACCTCAAGGACTTGAAAACTGTGCTGGCAGAGAGCGCCAGCCGCGCCGAGGTGGTGCTGGTGTGCGGCGGGCTCGGCCCCACCGCCGACGATCTCACCGCCCAGGCGGCGGCCGAGGCCTTCGACCAGCCGCTCACCCTGTTTCCCGACTGGCTCGCCACCATCGAAGCGCGCTACGCCAGCCGGGGCAGGTCCATGCCCGCCAGCAACGCCAAGCAGGCCTGGCTGCCGCAGGGGTGCGAGATCCTCGACAACCCGGTCGGCACCGCCTGCGGCTTTGTGGTCACCCACACAGGCCATCAGGGCCCAAGCCGGCTCTTCTTCACCCCGGGTGTGCCGTTCGAATTCAAGCAGATGGTGCGCGAGCAGATCATGCCGCGCCTCAAGGCGCTGGCCGGCGAGCAGACCGACACCGAACTGCGCCGCTTTTATACCTTCGGCGTCTCCGAGTCGGCCCTCAGCGACATGCTGGATGCCGCTCCCTGGCCCGCCAGCATCGAGCTCGGCTACCGCTCCGCCATGCCGCTTATCGAGCTGAAGCTTATTGACCACGGCGCCAGCACGGCGGACATGGACGCCGCCGAGGCGCGGCTGCTCGCGGCCGTCGAGCCCTGGCTGGTAGGACGGGGCGATGAGGAGCCGGCGCAGCAGATCCTGGATCTGCTGGGGGATAGACCGCTGACGCTGCTGGAGGGGGAGAGCCGGGGCGCCCTGCTGGCCATGTGCCACCCGCATCCGGCCCTGACGGCCAGCTTCAGCCACGCCCTGGCCCACGAGCTGGCGCAGCTGGCGGCGCCCGCGGCCCCCCTCAGCCTGACCATAGGCCGCGCAGGCCCGGACGGCGTGCCGCTGCTGCTCTGTGTCGACGGGCAACTGCACGGCCAGACCCTCAAGGTCAGCCACCCGGATCCCGACAGCGGTCGCCGGATCCTCGCCTTCGCCGCCCTCGACATGCTGCGCCGCCAGCTGCTGGGGCTGCCGGTGCTCGGCGACTACCACACCCTGGCCCGCACCGCCAGCCGCTGACAACCAGCAGCCAGGTTCTCACTCCTCGCGGGGCATCAATCCAGACTCTTCTTGAAGCGATGGGCGGCCAGGGTCAACACCAGCAGGGTGAATCCCGCCAGCCAGAGCACGTCTGGCAGCAGCTCGGCCAGCTCGCCACCGCGCAGCACTATGCCCCGGATCAGCCGCATGAAGTGGGTGGCCGGCAGCACCTCGGCAATCCACTGGGCCGGCAGCGGCATCCCCTCGTAGGGGAACATGAAGCCCGACAGCAGGATGGAGGGCAGCAGGATGAACACCGTCATCTGCATCGCCTGCAGCTGGGTCTGCGCCAGGGTGGAGATGAGCAGCCCCAGGGTCAGGCTGGCGGCGATAAACAACAGGGTCGCCAGCAGCACCTGGCTCAGGGCCCCGTTGATGGGCACGTCGAAGATGAAGTGACCGAGCCCGAGGATGATGGCCACCTGGATCAGCCCCACCCCGATATAGGGCAGGATCTTGCCCAGCATCAGCTCCATCGAGCCGACCGGGGTGGTGATGAGCAGCTCCAGATTGCCGCGCTCCCGTTCGCGCACGATGGCCGCCGAGGTGAACATGATCATGGTCATGGTGAGGATCACCCCGAGCAGGCCGGGCACTATGTTGACCGCCGAACGGCGCGCCGGGTTGAAGTAGAGCACGGTCTCGAAGGTGGGGGGGGCCGTCTTGAGGTCGGGTTTCAGGTCGGAGAGCGGCATGTTGCGAAGGCCAAGCAGGGCTCCGGCAATCATGGTGTCCGAGCCATCAACCAGCCACTGCCCCGCCGTCTCGCCGGCGCTGAGCCGGCGGCTCAGATCGGCGGGCAACACCAGCACGGCGCGCACCTCGCCCCGGGTCAGCGCCGCCTCGGCCTGCTGCACCCCGACGTATTGCTGCTTGATGTGCACCACCTGGCTCGCCTTCACCGCCTCCACCAGCAGCCGGCCCGGCACGCTCTGGCTCATCTCCACCAACCCCACCGGGATCTGGCGCACATCGGTGTTGATGGCGTAGCCAAACAGCAGCAGCTGGATCAGCGGGATCATCACCACCATCCCAAACGTGAGCCTGTCCCGTGCCAGTTGCCTGAGTTCTTTCTGGGTAATGGCCCAGAGCCGTCGCAGACTGTTCATGCCCTCGGATCCTGACCGGTGCAGCTGACGAACACATCCTCCAGACTGGGTCTGACCAGCGCCAGGCTGGCCCCGGCCAGCGCCGGGCAGGCCTGCTGCAGCCAGGCCACCGGCTCCGCCAGCTCCTTGTCCACCAGCACCCGCAAGCGCTGGCCGAGCTGGGCGGCGGAGCGCACCGGCGCCAGCTGCACCAGCTGCTGTTTGAGCAGCCGCAGATCGGCAGCCAGCACCTCCACCACCCGGGTACTCATGGCATCCATCAGCGCCTGCGGCGCCCCCTGGGCCCTTACCCGGCCCGCCTCCATGATGGCGAGCTGATGGCAGCGCTCCGCCTCGTCCATGTAGTGGGTGGTCACCAGTATGGTGGTGCCCCCTTCGCTCAGATCGAACAGCTTCTCCCAGAAATCGCGCCGGTTCTGCGGATCCACCGCCGAGGTGGGTTCGTCCAGCAGCAGCAGCGCCGGCCGGTGGATCACCGCCGCCGCCAGCGCCAGCCGCTGCTTCTGGCCGCCGCTCATGGCGCCGGCCCGCTGCCGGGCCAGCGGCGCCAGCTCATAGGTGGACAGCAGCTCGTGCAGACGGGCAGCCAGCGCGGCGCCCCCCATGCCGTGGATCCGGCCCATGAATTCCAGGTTCTCCCAGCCGGTCAGCTCGTCATAGAGGGAGAACTTCTGGGTCATGTAGCCGATCCGCCGGCGCAGGGTCTCGGCCTCGCGTGGGATGTGTAGCCCCAGCACCTCCACCTCTCCCGCCGAGGGGGTGAGCAGGCCGGTCAGCATGCGCAGGGTGGTGGATTTGCCGCAGCCATTGGGGCCGAGAAAACCGTGGATCTGACCCTTGGGCACGCAGAGATCCAGCCCGTCCACCGCCAGAAAATCGCCGAAACGGCGGCTCACCCCCAGCGCCCGGATCGCCAGCTCACTCATGGCCCTCTCCCCCCGCGGCGGGTTCGGCCTGCAGCGGCAGGCCGCTCGGCAGATCCTGCGCCCCCGCCGGCAGATCGATCTCGGCCAGATAGACCAGCCGGGCCCTGTCCTGCTCGTTGAGGGCGTAGTAAGGGGTAAAGGCGGGCTCTTTCGAGATCCAGCGCAGCCGGCCGGTGAAGGGCTCCGCCACCCCGTCCACCTGCACCCGCACCGGCTGGCCGACCCGGTAACCGGCGAGGGAGGGCTCGGGCACATAGACCCGGGCGTAAGGCGCCTCGTCCGCCTGGATGGCGGCCAGCACGGCGCCGACCGCGACGCGCTCGCCGAGGTGATAGGGCAGGCTGTCGAGCCGGCCGCTGCGGGTGGCGACGATGGAGAGATCCGCCAGCTCCCGCTCGGCCAGCGCCACCTCGGCAGTGGCGGCCAGCAAGGCGGCCTGCGCTTCGTCGATATCTTCGCGCCGCACCCCGCGCGCCAGCTTGTCGAGCTGCTGGCGGGCACCGTTCTGCTCAGCCAGGGCGCTGTCGCGCTGGGCGCGGGCCTTGTCGAGATCCGCCGGGCTCACCAGCTTGCGGCGTACCAGCCGGTCGATCCGCTCAAAGTTGCGCTCGCTCTCCCTGACGTTGGCCTGCGCCTTGTCGAGGCTGGCACGGGCGGCGGCGATGTCTTCCGGCCGCTCGCCATTGGTCAGCCGGGCCAGGGCGGCCCGCGCCTGAGCCTGTTGGGCCTTGGCACGGGCCAGCACCGCCTGCTGACGCCGGTCATCGAGCCGGGCCAGCAGGGTACCCTCCTCCACCCGGCTGCCCTCCGCCACCGGCAGGGCGCGGATGATCTCGCCGGCGGTGGCGGTCAGCAGCACCCGGTCTCGTTCCAGGGTGCCGAGGGCCGTGGTGGATGCCTGTGGCTGGCAGGCGCTAAGCAGGCCCGTCAGGGCCAGGGGCAGCAGACAATGACGCAAGGTCGACACTCCTCTCACGGTGGCGGATCCGCCCGGGGGCACTCCCTTCACCCGCCGGACGGCAGCCGCTAGCGGCTGGCAGACGGGTTCATGGTGCCGTCAGCATACTCCCTGTTACTTTTCATTTCCTCGTCCCAGTTCACCCATTTGTGCTTAGCTCATTGACCAAAAAGGAGAAATGTCTGGATACTGCAGACCAGCACCATGTTGATGATTCGCATTTTTAACAAAATGCCGATTAACTGAAAACAAGCAGCCGTTCCAATTGGGATGCGGACGAAGGAAGGGATCCGGGTGTTAAGCAAAGAGTGGTTACTGTTGTCAGCCGATATGGAATACGCCTGCCTGCGCATCGTGCCCGGGCTGACCAACCCCATCTCGGAGAGCGATATCCAGACGCTGCTGCTGGCCTCCAACTGCCGCCGCTATCAACCGTTGACGGAGGGGATCAAGCAGGCCATCAGCCTGCTCAACACCCTGCTGAGCAACCCGACCGCCCCCCTACCCGGCAACCCGGTACCCATCGCCCAGCGCCACGATGCCAGCGTCCTGCTGGTGGTGGAGAAGGACCGGATGAGCGCCACCGCCCAGATCACCGCCGACTGGGGCGGCAAATACCTCACCAGCGAACAGCTGGAGCAGGCGATCCAGAGCAGCGAGATCAGTCAGGGGTGCAGGCGCCGCTCATCGCCGCCGCCGTGCTGGCCGCCAAGGAGGCGACGCCGGGCACCCTGCTCAGGCTGCCGGTGGCGCAGGGCAAGGCCGCCGTCAACGGCCAGGACACCCGTTTCGAGCGGCTGGTGGAGACCCCAGCCGAACGGATCCTCAAGCCTCAGGAGCTGGACCACGGCCGGGTCGACATGCGCGACCTCGGCACCATCCTCACCGTCAAGGCCGGTGCCCAGCTGATGCGCCGCCACCCCGCCACCCAGGGGGTGCCCGGTTTCACCGTCACCGGTCAGGAACTGCCCGCCAAACATGGCAAGGACAGCCCCATGGTGGCCGGCGAGGGCACCTTCCTTTCGCCGGATGACCCCGATCTGCTGCTGGCCAGCCGCCCCGGCCTGCCGCGCCAGGAGAAGAACGGCATGAAGGTGGACGACGTGCTGAGCGTCAAGCAGGTGGATATCCGCCACGGCCACGTCATCTTCGAAGGGGCGCTGATCGTGGCAGGCGACGTCACCCCGGGCATGAAGATAAAGACCAGCGGCGACGTGGTGATCGGCGGCTTCGTCGAGGGGGGCTACATCGAATCGAGCGGCACCATCACGGTGCGCAACGGCATCATAGGGCGCAAGAGCGAACAGAGTGACGAGTTCCTCTGCCACCTCAACGCCCAGGGGGAGATCCACGCCAGCTACGCCCAGTACGCCAAGCTGGAGGCCGGCGGTGACATCCACATCCTGACCCAGCTCAGCCACTGCTACAGCCGCAGCGGCCAGGATCTCAAGGTGGGTGACAGCGGCATGCGCAAGGGCCACCTGCTGGGGGGCATCAGCATCGCCAACCGCCTCATCATGGCGCCGATCCTGGGGGCCTCGGCCCACAACCAGACCCGGCTGCAGATCCTCGGCGGCTACTTCACCCACAAGGAGCAGGAGCAGGCGCTGCGCCAGCGCAAGCAGGAGTGCCGGGAGCAGCTGGACAAGCTGCAGGACCTGCTGCTCAAGCTGCTGCAACTGCCGAGCGACAAGCGCAATCCCCAGACTCTGCAGAAGATCAAGCTGATCCGGACCCAGCGCCTCGAGGAGAGCAAGCTGCTGGATGAACAGCTGGAAGCGGCCCAGGAGGAGCTGCAGAAGCTGATGGCGGAGATGGACATCATCGCCACCCAGCACGCCTTCCCCGGGGTCGAGGTGGAGATGGCCCACCACCACTACCGGGTCGACATCGAGCACGGCCCCATCCACTTCGCCATCCGTGAAGATCAGCTGCAGCTGACCCCCTACGAACCCCACAAGTGACGCAAGAGTGACCCGTCAGTCGTGATCCGGGCGGCGAATTTCGCTACACTCGGCCTCCCATTGGCCCCATCGGGCGGGCCAGCCAGACCGCAGGATAGTGAGAGATGTACAAGCTGATCGCATTGGATATGGATGGCACCCTGTTGAACTCCCAGGGCCAGATTTCCCCCCGCACCCACGCGGCCATCGCCGCCGCCCGCGCCAAGGGCGTCACCGTCGTGCTGGCCTCGGGCCGGCCGCTGGAGGGGATGAGCCGCTATCTGGTGGAACTCGGCCTCACCGGTCAGGATGACTACGTCATCTGCTACAACGGTGCCCTGGTGCAGCAGGTGGCCGATCAGCGCATCATCCGCAGCCAGCTGCTCACCGGCAGCGATGCCAGCGCCATCGCCGCCCTGGCCGACGAGCTGGGCGTCAACGTGCACGGCTTCTCGGTCAGCCGGGGGCTCATCAGCCCCAGGGTCAGCCCCTACACCGAGCACGAATCCCGCCTCATCGACATGCCCATCAAGCTGCTGGACTTCGCCACCCTGCCCGCCGACGAGCAGATCCTCAAGGTGATGATGATCGATCCCGAGCCGCTGCTCTCCCCTGCCATCGCCAAGCTGCCGGCCGAGCTCTACCAGCGCTATACCGTGGTGCGCAGCGCCCCCTACTTCCTCGAGTTCATGAACAAGCAGAGCAACAAGGGGACCGGCGTCGCCGCCCTGGCCGAGCACCTGGGGTTGGATGCCTCCCAGGTCATCGCGGTGGGGGATGCGGGCAACGATCACCACATGATCGAGTACGCCGGGCTGGGGGTGGCCATGGGCAATGCCACCGACGACATCAAGGCGCTGGCCCAGCACACCACGGGGCGCAACGATGAAGACGGGGTCGCCCAGGTGATCGAGCGTTTCATCCTGAACGCCTGACACGACCAGGGGCCTGCGGGCCCCTTTTGCTATCCGGCCGCCAGCACCGCATGTTTAATATATCCACCACGAAAATGCCCTTCCCTCTCCCCTCCTCCGCTACAGGCCCCTTTTAATGGGACTCAAGCCAGTCGAGCGCAGAATATATTTAACATATCGGCATCATTTCGTTTGACATATTGAACGGCCTTGGCAGACTGGGATCAGGATCCAGGCTGTCGTTGCCCAGGCTGACCGACGATTCTGGCTGTGCAACGCACCTCCGATCCCACGACCATGCCTTGAGGCATGCCCTTGCCCCGCTGACGACGGCAAGGGCCTGCCCAAGGCGCAGGACCGCTAAGGACAGCCAAGGTGAATCATGACTCGCAGCCCCCACACCCCGCGTAAACCCGTCGTACTGATGACCACGGGCGCCCAGCCCCGCAATGGCCACGCCTATCAGGTGATGACCCACAAATACATCAAGCCGCTGGTGGAGATCAGCGGTTGCGTGCCGCTGCTGGTGCCGACCTGTTGTGGCACCGAGGATCTGGCGCAATATCTGGATCTGGCGGATGGCGTCTATCTGAGCGGCGCCGGCTCCAACATAGATCCCGCCCTCTACGGCCAGGAGAACCTCACCCCGGAGAAGCAGCAAGACAGGGACAGGGATCTGTTCGATATCCCGCTGGTGCGCGCCGCCCTCGATCGCGGCCTGCCGATCCTCGGGATCTGCCGCGGCATGCAGGAGATCAACGTGGCGCTGGGGGGAGACATCCACCAGAAGGTCTACAGCGAGCCGGGTTATGACGATCATCGGGAGGATGCTGACGATCCGGTCGACGATCAGTATGGCGAGAGCCATCAGGTCGAACTGGTGCCGGGCAGCTGGCTGGCGGAGCTGATGGGACAACAGTCCATTCCGGTCAACTCGCTGCACGGCCAGGGGATCAAGACGCTGGCCAAGGGGCTGGAGCCGCTGGCCCATGCTGAAGACGGGCTGATCGAGGCGATCCACGCCCCCGCCCTCTCCCCCTTCCTGCTGGCGGTGCAGTGGCACCCGGAGTGGAAGGCGAGCGAGAATCCTCACTCCATCAAGATTTTCGAGGCCTTTGGCGACGCCTGCCGGGCCCGTCTGAGCGGCCTCTGACGCCGCCGGCTAGTCGCCGAACCCGCGCGCCTTGAGCTTGGGCAGCGCACCGCGATCCGGGCGCAGGGTTCGGCATACCTCCAGTCCCTTCAGCCCGCGCTGGATGTGATCCGGCGTGTGGCCAAACACCATGCCGTTGCTGCGATAGAGGGCGCTGTCGTCCAGCTCGAACAGCTCGCCGCCGATCAGCAGCTGCTCGCGGCCGTTGACCGTCTTGCCGCGCTTGAGCGGCAGCATCATGTCGCTCAGCACCTCGCCGGTGGCGCAGCCCTCGCGCCAGCGCGCCTCGTCGGCGAAGGGGGTGATGGCGATCTCGCGCCAGGAGCCATCACGAAACTCGACCCGATACTTGTCGGCCAGCTGATCACAGCCCGTCAGCAGCCAGGCCCCGGCAATCCAGACCATCTTGTTCAGCGTGCGCACTCGTACCACTCCCTCGTCAGACCGGCGCCCAGCATAAATAAATTGCCCCCGCCCCGCACCCATTTAGCGGGTTGAAACCAACTATGCTGGAAATAACCAATGATAAGGGGCTGCTATGTTTAGCGATAACCTCGTTGCGCTACCTACCCTGCTGTGGATTGGCGAACACCCATTCTGGACCCTGTTGACCCTGTTCTTGCTCTTCACCCATTTCCTGCGCAGCCCCGGCCGTCGGCGGGAGCTGGTGAGCGAGCTCGGCTTCGTGATGATAAGCCTGGTGGTGATCCTGCTGATCCAGTTCGAGGGGGGCTGGTTTCGTCTGCCACTGCCCCACCACTGGCTGGTGGAGATCTCCAGCCTGCTGGCCGGGCTGGTGCTGGTGAAGATCTGGGGGATCCTGCTGTTCCAGTTTCTGCTGCCCCTGTGCCAGATCCGCATCCCGCGCATCATCGCCGACATCGTCATCACGGTCGGCTACATCGGCTGGTGCCTGTTCCGCCTCTACGCCTCCGGCATGGCCCTCGGCGAGATCGTCACCACCTCCGCCGTCATCACCGCCGTCATCGCCTTCTCCATGCAGGACACCCTGGGCAACCTGCTGGCCGGTGTCTCGATCCAGCTCGACAACTCCATCGCCATCGGTGACTGGCTGCAGGTGGAGACCACCCAGGGCCGGGTGGTGGAGATCAACTGGCGCGCCACCACCATCGAGACCCGCAACTGGGAGACCGTGGTGATCCCCAACAGCCACCTGCTCAAGCAGCGCTTCACCGTGCTCGGACGGCGGCAGAACGCCCCCCTGCAGTGGCGCCGCTGGGTCTGGTTCGACATCACCCTGGATACCTTGCCGACCCAGATCATCGCCCTGGTGGAACAGTCCCTGCGGGAGACCCGCATCCGCCACGTCTCCGCCAGCCCGCAGCCTGACTGCCTGCTGATGAACGTGGAAAACGGCATCGCCCGCTACGCGGTGCGCTACTGGCTCACCGATCTGGCGGTGGACGATCCCACCGACTCGGCGGTGCGCACCCTGATCGATGCCGCCCTGCGCCGCAACGACCGGCGCCTCACCCCCCCATCTTCAACGTCTTCATGACCACGGATCAGGATCACAAGGATCAGCGCCACAAGCGGCATACTGCCGAGCGCACCGACACCCTGCGCCGCCTGCCGCTGTTCGCCATGTTGCAGGAGGAGGAGCTGCTGCGACTGGCGGATCAGGTCAAGTTCGCCCCCTTCGTCAACGGCGATCGGATGCTGAGCCAGGGGGAGGTCTCCGGCTGGCTGTTCGTGCTGGTGAAGGGGGATGCCCAGATGCTGGTGGAGGTGGAAGGGCGCGAGCTGCCGCTCGGTACCCTCAATGCCGGCGACTTCTTCGGCGAGCTGAGCCTGCTCACCGGCGAGCCCAGCCCGTTCACGGTGCGGGCCCTGGGGACCGTCGAAACCTATCGCATCAATCAGGCCATGTTCCAGGAGCTGGTGGCCCAGCGCGGCTCCCTGCTCGAGCCGCTCTACAAGGTGCTGAGCGCCCGTCAGCAGGAGCAGCAGGAGCTGCTGGCGCGGGAGGCGGAAGCCATGAAGCAGATCACCCCGCCACGGGATCTGCTGGACAAACTGATGGCGCTGTTTGGCGGTCGATGACGTAGCATGGCGGCTCAGGCTTTCTACCAGAGATGCATTTCATGCTGTTGACCGCACTGGCCCTGAGCGCCACCCTGCAATTTGACTGCCCCGCGACCATTGAAACCCGCCAGCAGCAGCTGGGGGCCAGCCCGGGGTGGCAGGCCGTCACCCGCAACGATCAAGGGGAACAACACCAGCCCCTCAGCCACCGGTTGGACAACCTGGCCCTGTTCGACGGCGACCCCGATGAGCGAGCCCAGCTCAAGCCGGACAACGGCGACAGCGACGCGCTGCACTACTGGAGCCTGGATCGCCGCAACCCCCGCCCCTTCTATCTGGTCTGCCACTATCGGGAGACCGCCATCACCCTGCAGCAGGCGCTGCCCGCCGGCATCAGCTACTGCCGGATCAACCAGCCCGAGCCTTACGATTTGCGCGGGCTGATCTGCCGCAACGAGTGACAGCTCCGGCATGACCCAACAATGGCTGCTGCCTGCGGCGCATCATAGGCCGATATGAGATGCATGTCGGCTGCGAACCGGCGGGTGTTGGGGTCTGATCAGAGCAGCAGTTCGGCCAGCTCGCCCAGCGCCGTCAGCTCCACGTCCGGCAGCAGTTGCAGCTGTCGCCAGGGCTGACCGCGCTCGTTGAGCCAGGCGGCCTTGAAGCCGTGCAGCCGGGCTCCCAGCACATCCGTCTCAGGATGATCCCCCACGTGCAGGATCTGGCCGGGCGCCAGCTTGAGAGCCCTCTGCGCCTCTACGAACATGTCCGCTGCCGGCTTCATCCTGCTGCCGAGGCCAGCCTTGCAGACCAGGGTGAAGTAATCCGCTAGACCAGCCCGGGTCAGATCCAGATTGCCGTTGGTGATGACCACCAGCGGGTAGCGCTCGGCCAGCCGGGCCAGCAGGGTGTGGGTCTGGTCGCTCACCTCGATCTTCGAGCGCTCGGCCAGAAAACCGGCGAACACCGACGCAGCCTCACGTTCTGCCAACCCTTGCGCCATGCCTCCCGCCATCAGCGCGGCCTGAATGCCGTGCTGGCGCGCCAGACTGACGTCGTGGCGCAGTGCCGGCTGTTCCAGCAGCAGGTTGTGCTTGAGCGCCTGCCAGCGCGGCTTGTCCAGCATGGCGGTGGCCAGGTATTCGCTGCGCAGGTGGCTCAGCATCCACTGCTCGGCCCGTTCGATGGCCGGGCCGTTGTCATAGAGGGTATCGTCGAGGTCAAACGAGATGGCGGCCACCGGCTGCCAGCGGCGATAGAACTGCATGGTATCTCCTCTTGTCGAGTCCGGGCGTGCCCGGCCCCTCTTCATTCGTCGTCCGGAGTAGCGGGATCCCGCTTCGCCCGCGGGTGGGCACTGTCATACACCTTGGCCAGATGCTGGAAGTCGAGGTGGGTGTAGATCTGGGTGGTGGAGAGATCGGCGTGACCCAGCAGCTCTTGCACCGCCCGCAGATCGCCGGAGGACTCCAGCATGTGGGTGGCGAAACTGTGGCGCAGTTTGTGGGGATGGACGTGGGCGTTGAGCGCCTGCTTGTTGCCCCAGCCGTCGAGCCGCTCCTGCACCGAGCGGGCTGACAACCGCTGCTTGCGCTTGGAGACGAACAGCGCCTCCAGCTCATCACCGGCCAGCAGGGGGCGCAGCTTGAGCCATTTGTGCAGCCACTCCACCGCCATCCGCCCCACCGGCAGCACCCGCTCCCGCGAGCCCTTGCCGGTCACCCTGAGCTGGCGCTCGTCGAGCTTCACGTCCGCCAGATTGAGCCCCACCAGCTCGGCGAGTCGCAGGCCGGAAGAGTACATCAGCTCCATGATGGCGCGATCCCGCACCGCCAGTGGATCCTGCTCGTCGGTGATGTTGAGCAGCTGGTACATCTCGTCCACATCCAGGTTCTTGGGCAGCGGCCGCCCCTGCTTGGGGGTGACGATGCCGCGCGCCGGATTGGCCACCAGTCGGCCCTGGCGCACCTGCCAGTCGCAGAAACTGCGCAGGGCGGAGACCTTGGTGGCCAGCGAACGGGGCGCCAGCCCCCCCTTGTGCATCCGGGTCACCAGACTGCGCACCTGACTCGCCTCGAGCCGGACCCAGTCGTCGACCCCGAGCTTCACCAGCTCGGCGGTCATGGCTTCCAGATGGGCCTGGTAGTTGCTGCGGGTATGCGGACTGAGCTGGCGCTCGACCCGCAGGTATTCGATGAAGGCCGCCAACTCGTCGGCCAGCGCGGCCGGCAGGGGCTCGGCGGCTGGTGGCGCCTTGGCGGAGGATCTGGCCGGCGTCTTAGCCACGCGCCAGCTCGGGCAGACGCAGCTGCAGCAGGCGGCCAAGCTGGCCCAGCAGCAGGGTGTCGTTGTGGGGGGTAAAGTGGCTCGGGTCCGAGCTGGCGAAGGCCAGCACGCCGAGATCGCCGAGTCGCATCAGCGCCACCGAGTTGACCAGCACGTCGTGACCGAACAGCGCCTGCTTCTCGCTCTGATTGAGCCGGCCGAAGTAGTAATCCTGACCCGGCAGGCGCTGGCCCAGCAGCTGCTCGAGCTGTCGGCCCTCCGCCATGAACTTCTGCTCGGGGCCGCTCAACTGGAATTTTTTTGGGCTGAGCCAGAGCCGCAGGCCGGTCAGCCGCAGCCGCTGCACGAACGCCTTGCCCATCACGGCACTCACCTCGAACAGGCTCTGACAGCCGTACAGCTCGCCGTAGAGATCGGCATAGACCCGGAAGATCCGCTCGTTCTCGCTGGCGATCCCCATCAGCTCGGTGATCTCCTGCTCCAGCTGCTCGATGCGCTCGCGCTGTCTGTCCAGCTGGCGCTCCACCAGGGAGACGGTGCCCTTGCGTTCGTGGGGAATGCGGATCCGGTCCAGCATGGCCGCGTGGCGCTGGAAAAACTCGGGATAACGGGCCAGGTACTCCAGCACTGTGGCTTCATCCACCAGTGGTTCCTGCCGTTTGAGTTCGCTCATAACTTGGTTGGTCCATCCGAAAAAGGGGCACAAGGCCCCGACATTAGTGCTTGGCTGAGCGGGGGCCTCCCCGCCCGTGCCTATAACTCTATCTGACCGTCAAATACGTGCTCGGCCGGCCCGGTCATGTAGACCGGCTGACCCGGCCCCTTCCAGGCGATGGTCAGCTTGCCGCCCGGCAGGGTGACGGTGACCCGCTCCTTGAGCTTGCCCTGGCTGATGCCCACCACCACGGCCGCGCAGGCGCCGGTGCCGCAGGCCAGGGTCTCGCCCACCCCGCGTTCGAACACCCGCAGCTTGATCTCGCTGGCGTTCACCATCTCCATGAAGCCGACGTTGACCCGCTCGGGAAAGCGCTCGTGTCGCTCCATGATGGGACCCAGGGTCGCCACCGGTGCATCGGCCACCGAGGGCACCTCGATGACGCAGTGAGGATTGCCCATGGAGACGGCCCCGCACATCACAGTATGCTCCTGAGCCCGCAGCAGGTAGGTTTTTTCCGCCTTCTGGGCCCTGAACGGGATCTTGCCCGGCTCGAACTGGGGCACCCCCATGTTGACCGTGACCTGGTTCTCCCCTTCCAGCTGCAGCACGATGCGGCCGCGCGCCGTGCTCACCGCGATGCGATCCCGGTTGATCAGCCCCTTGAGGCGCACGAAGCGGGCGAAACAGCGGGCACCGTTGCCGCACTGCTCCACCTCGCTGCCATCGGCATTGAAGATGCGGTAGTGGAAGTCGAGCTCGGGATCATAGGGCGGCTCCACCAGCAGCAGCTGGTCGAAGCCGATGCCGAAGTGGCGATCCGCCAGCTTCTTGATGACCTCATTGCTGAAAAACACCTTCTGGGTGACGCCATCCACCACCATGAAGTCGTTCCCCAGCCCGTGCATCTTGGAAAAATCTATCAACATCGTGCGTTCCTGTACCCTTGTTCACGCTCTCACCTGGAGGAACGCTTAGAGAAATCCATTAACAATCAGGGCAGTAAATGCTCACCGCGCCAGAGATCGGCCAACTGCTCGCGCTCTCTGATGAGGAACGACTGCGCGCCATCCACCAGCACTTCGGCGGCGCGGGGACGGGTGTTGTAGTTGGAGGACATGGTAAAGCCGTAGGCACCGGCGGAACGCACCGCCAGCAGGGAGCCCTCGGCGATCGCCAGGGTGCGCTCCTTGCCGAGGAAGTCACCGGTCTCGCAGACCGGGCCCACCACGTCGTACAGCGCCGGCTCGTGGGCCGTGCGGCTGTCCACCTCGATGATGTTCATCCAGGCGCCGTAGAGCGAGGGACGCAGCAGATCGTTCATGCCGGCGTCGATCAACGCGAAGTTGCGGGTCTCGCCCGGCTTGAGGTACTCCACCCGGGTCAGCAGCACGCCGGCGTTGGCGACGATGGCGCGGCCCGGTTCGAACAACAGGGTCAGATCCCGGCCCGCCAGCTTCTGCTTGAGCGCCTCGGCATATTCGCTCGGGTGGGGCGGCTGCTCGGCGCCGTAGTTGACCCCCAGGCCACCACCCACGTCCAGGTGGTGAATGTGGATGCCTTCTGCCGCCAGGCCGTCGATCAGCCGCAGCAGCTTGTCGGCTGCCTCCATGAAGGGATTAAGTTCAGTGAGCTGCGAGCCGATATGGCAATCCACTCCGACGATCTCGATGTTGGCCATGGCCGCCGCCTTGCGGTAGATGGCAGGCGCCTGCTCGATGGGAATGCCGAACTTGTTCTGCTTGAGGCCGGTGGAGATATAGGGATGGGTACCGGCGTCGATGTCCGGGTTGACCCGCACCGATACCCGGGCCTTCTTGCCCATGCCGCCCGCCACCCGGTTCAGACGCTCCAGCTCGGCTTCCGACTCCAGGTTGAAACAGAGGATCTCTTTATCCAGCGCGAGGCGCATCTCGGCCTCGCTCTTGGCCACCCCGGAGAAGACCACCTTGGCCGGATCGCCGCCCGCCGCCAGCACCCGCGACAGCTCGCCGCCAGAGACGATGTCAAAGCCTGAGCCAAGGCGCGCCAGCAGGTTGAGCAGTGCCAGGTTGGAGTTGGCCTTGACCGCATAACAGATGAGATGGGGGATGTCGCCCGCCGCCTTGTCGAAGGCGTGCCAGTGGCGTTCAAGGGTGGCGCGGGAGTAGACGTACAGCGGGGTGCCGTACTGCTCGGCAAGTTGTTGCAGCGAGGTGTGTTCGGCCTGAAGCTGGCCGTCGGCGTCGTAGTTAAAGTGATCCAAGGGGGCGGTTCCTTCCTAAATTATTGCGGCGCGGCCTCTGGGGCAGCCTCGGCGGTCGCAGGCGTCTGTGCTTGCGGTGTACTCTGGGTCTGGGGCTGCTCGGGGGGCGGCATGTAGAGCGGTCCCGTCAGGCCACACGCGGCCAAACCAAGAGACAGAAGAGTGGCAAGCAGACACTTGGTAAGCTGGGTAATCATAATGGTTCGCTGCGAAAAAATTTTTGGCCCTCTATAATCGCACTCACATTGTTAAAAGCAACAGGATAAACCGATGAAGGATCACGAGTATCACGCCCTGACCGACGCCTTTTTCCAATATGTGGAGGACACCGTCGACGCAGGATATCCGGATATTGACTGTGAACGTGCCGGCGGGGTCTTGACCCTGTCGTTCGAGAACAAGACCAAGGTCATCATCAACAAGCAGGAGCCCCTGCACCAGATCTGGGTCGCCACCCGCGAGAACGGCTTCCACTTCGAGCTGCAAGGGGAAAGCTGGATCGACAACCGCTTCGGTCACGAGCTCAAGACGCTGCTGAGCAAGGCCTGCACCACCCAGGCGGGCGAACCCGTCCAGTTCCCATGATGGTGCAGCCCGCCATGATTGATCTGCATCCTGAAGGCGCCCGTCACGCGGTGATCTGGCTGCACGGGCTGGGGGATTCCGGCGCCGGTCTCGCCCCGCTGGTGGATGCGCTGGCGCTGCCCGCCGACCTGCCGGTGCGTCATCTGCTGCCCGATGCGCCGGAGCGCGCCATCACCATCAACATGGGCTACAAGATGCGCGGCTGGTACGACATCAAGAGCTTCGACAACCCGGCGGATCGCGCCGTAGAGTCCCACGTCAGGGAGTCCGCGGCCCGCATCGCCGCGCTGATCGAGCAGCTGGTAGCCGAGGGCTTCGCCCCCGAGCGCATCGTGCTGGCCGGCTTCTCCCAGGGGGGCGTGATTGCCTCCTTCACCGCCCTGCGCCTGCCGCAGCGACTGGCGGGCCTGCTCTGCATGTCCACCTACCTGGCGGCGCCCGACACTCTGCTCGGCGAGATGAGCGATGCTGCCCGCAGCCTGCCCATCTGCTACATGCACGGCATCTATGACGACGTGGTGAGCCTCTCCATGGGCTGGGACGCCAAGAACCGGCTGGAGGCGGCCGGGCTCTCCCCCGTGTGGCACGAGTACCCGATGCGCCACGAGATCTGCCGCCCGCAGCTCGACGACATCCGTCAGTGGCTGCTGGCTCGCCTCGCGGGCTGAGCCAACCACGGATAGCCAAACGGCCTGCAGATGCAGGCCGTTTTCATTCGATATGAGCGATGATCCTGTGCAGCAGGGGGCCGAGACCAGGGCGCTTGCGCGCACGCCGGACCGGCCCCTGCCCTACCCCGCGCCTGCGGCGGAGCCGAGCTCGCGCCCCTGACCAGCGTCGCGCAGCTGACCCTGGCTGCGGTAGGGGATCACTTCCAGCTCGCCATTGATCTGCACTATCTCGTAGTACTGGGGCAGGTTGAAGTTGCTGAACTGGCCCGCGTCGCTGAAGCGCTCGTGGCTGGAGGTATAGAAGCGGTTCACCCCCTGCACCAGCTCATCCTTGTTGCCGGCGAAATGCTGGTAGATCTCCACCCGGTTCGCCTCGTCCAGGATATAGATGTTGGTGCCCGCATCCCGGGTATCGAAGAAGAACTGCACCAGCCCCTCGCTGGCGTAGGCATCGACAATGCCGGGCAGATGCTGGCTGTGGGTCTTGTCGAGCCGCAGCGGCAGGTGATCCAGCTTGTTGTGGGAGATGTGGCGATAGAAGTCGACCGCGTTCTCCAGCTTCTTGACCGACACCCCGCGCCGCTCGAAGAAGATGCCGTACTTCTCGCGGCCGAGCGCCAGCGTCTTAACCAGCTGCTGCTTGTCGCGGGCCAGACGCAGCTCGATGCACTCGGCCACCAGCTGCTGGAAGCGGGTTCGCACCAGAGAGCGGAAGTGCTGGCTGTAACAGAACACCTCGATCATCTCGGGGGCGGCAGCATCCTGATGCATCTTGCCGAGGATGGTGGTGAGAGCATCCACCACCGCCTCGTCCCCCTGGAAGTGCAGGGTACGGATCTCGCTCCAGGAGTTGCGATAGACCAGGTCCACCGAGCCCACCAGGCACTCCTGGTTGCGGCCGAACGAGAAGACGTCGGCGGCGTTGGCGTCGAATTCGATCACCTGGCCCACCCAGTGACTGGTCGGGTCCGTCTCCAGGTTGAGGAAGATGGAGAGCTGGCGAATTTCGCACGGCCGGCTGAGGGCCAGGTTGGTGGCGCGGGGATACTTGACCGGGAAGGTGCCGGACAGATCGCGACAGAACTGGTGCAGGTTGTCGATGTGCAGATCCGAGCCCTGGTTGAACAGGTGCACTCGGGACTGGGGCGTCAGCAGGCCGTTGAAGTAGGCCCACGACACCAGCTTGCTGATGTAGCCGTTATATTCGAGCGGCGCCCGACCGATGATGTCTGCCGGCTCCAGCGAATGTTTGTAGAGATACCAGCCGGCGCGGTTCAAGCGGCCGTGCGGCACCTGCACGAAGCTGAGATCCGGCTCGCTCAAGTCCGGCGCAATCTTGAGGTTGATGCGCTGCACCTTGCCCGGCAGGCTCTCGAATGCGGCATAGAGCTTGCGCGACAGGATGCCGATGTCTTCCGGGTTGATGGACTCGCTGATGTTGTTGCGCCGGGCGAACTGGATCAGGTTGCGGTAGCTCTGCATCAGGGCTTCCAGCAACTCGGCGTGAGCCACCTTGACGTCCTCGACCTTCCACTCCTGGCGGTGATCCAGATGGTGCAACCGCTCCTGACTCCAGCCCCAGTAGGAGACCAGCTGGGTCATCTGCTCGCGGCGCCAGGCCGGGGAGTGCTCCTCCTTCGGGTGGCTGAGGCCGTCACACACCTTCAGATAGAAGCAGCGGCGCACCAGATCGAGCCGCTGCATGTCGCCGATGGACTTGAGGTAGTTGGTCACCTTGTCCAGCATCAGGCAGTAGTTGTCGAGCCGGTAGTGCATCCCCTCGTTGTGCTGGAACCAGTCGCGGCTGGTCACCGACAGCAGACGGGTGTTGGGATACTCGTGGGAGTAGGCCTCCATCAACACCGACTTGAGCACCGCCTTGTAGGGGGAGTCGATGCCCTTGTAGAGCTGCCAGAGGGCGGAGCCGAAGTACTCCTCGGCCGGAATGCGGTTGAAGCCACCGAGATCGAGCCAGTCATCCTGGCTCAGCTTGCCGTGGGCGAACAGGCCGTTGACGTAGTCGTCGTAGTGGTCGTCATACTCGCTGGGCACCAGATACCAGAGCAACCGCTTGCCGGCGATCAGCATGGCGCTGCGGTAGAACTCGTCCAGCAGCAGCAGGTGCTGGGCGCTGCCGCAGCTCTCACCCTGCATCTGGGCATCGTTGCGCTGGCGGAACTTGTCCTCGGGGATCAGGAAGAAGTTGAGATCGACCCCCCGCTGCTCGGCCCACTTGGAGAGTTGCTGGCACTTGAGATCCAGCAGCTCGAGCCGCTCCTGCGACAAACCGGCCACGTGGCAGACCCAGATATCGAGATCCGAGTGACAGCACTGACCGATGGACGAGGTGCTGCCCATGGAGTAGAGCCCCTGGATCGACTTGTCATGGGTGGTGAGGCCGTTCAGGCAGTTGGCGTTCTGGCACAGGTCCTCGATGAAGGCCTGCTGGGCGTCATTGGCGGTAAAACTCCAGATGCCGTGCGGCACATCCCCCGCCACATAACCGGGCAACAGGGGGTGATTGAAGTGCAGCATGACGGGTAGCAGCTGAAAAACCTGCTGCCCGTAGCGACTCATGAGACCTAGCGCCCGTTGCGTCTTGAGACGATTGAGTTCGTCGTAGCGCGCCACCAGCGTGTCGAGTTTTACCAGCAATGCCCTGCCTATACCGAGGTAAGAAATGACGCACCAAAACGGGGAGACGTCAAAAAAGTGTGATCATGTTAACAATGCAAACAGCGGTGGTAAACAAGCCCGCACACAATCGCCGGATTATTTATGACAAGTCACTAAACAGTATCATTGGAAAGCAATAAAAATCTGTAATTTCAATAAATTAACCGGCAAGCCAGACTTAATAAAAATCATTTTCAGCGGCCGTTTTTGAGCTTGAGCCCGCTTTTGCGGGCTGCGCCATGAAAGCCCCTGCAAAGGGTGGTAAGATCGTTTTCCTTCTAAAGATGAAACAACTGATTGATATGGCAGCCCGAACCCTGAAAATTGCCACTCGCAAGAGCCCCTTGGCCCTGTGGCAGGCCAACTTCGTCAAAGACCGGCTGGAAGCCCTGTACCCCGAGTTGCAGGTCGAGCTGGTGCCCATGAGCACTCAGGGTGACAAGATCCTGGATACCCCTCTCGCCAAGGTGGGCGGCAAGGGGTTGTTCGTCAAGGAGCTGGAAACCGCCATGCTGGAGGGACGGGCCGACATCGCCGTGCACTCCATGAAAGACGTGCCGGTGGAGTTCCCCGAGGGGCTCGGTCTGCACACCATCTGCGAGCGCGAAGATCCGCGCGATGCCTTTGTTTCCAACCGCTTCGGCCAGATTGATGAGCTGCCGCAGGGGGCCGTGGTCGGCACCTCCAGCCTGCGTCGTCAGTGCCAGCTGCGCGCGGCACGCCCGGATCTGGTGATCCGCGACCTGCGCGGCAATGTCAACACCCGTCTCGCCAAGCTGGACGCCGGTGAATACGACGCCATCATCCTCGCCGCCGCCGGCCTGAAACGGCTGGAGATGGCACACCGCATCACCGCCTTCATCGAGCCGGAGCAGAGCCTGCCCGCCAACGGTCAAGGCGCGGTCGGCATCGAATGCCGCCTCGACGATCACGAGCTGCACGCCCTGCTGGCCCCGCTCGAACACCCCGAGACCCGGATCCGGGTGCTGACCGAGCGTGCCATGAACCGCGCCCTGCAAGGGGGCTGTCAGGTCCCCATCGGGGCCTACGCTCTGGTGCAGGGGGAAGAAGTGTGGCTGCGCGGCCTGGTGGGCAGCCCGGATGGCAGCCGTGTCATTCGCGACGAGATCCGCGGTCCGCTGGCCGACGGCGAGGCCCTCGGTCACACCCTGGCCCAGCGTCTGCTGGCCGATGGTGCCGATGTCATCCTGGCCGAGGTCTACCGGGCATGATCCCGCTGGTGGTGCGTCCGGCCGCCCAGGCCGCCGAGCTGGCGGCGCTGCTGCGCCAGCACGGCCACGCACCGCTCTGCTGCCCGCTGCTGGAAACCGTGGCGGGCAGCGAACTGCACCGCCTGCCCGAACTGCTGCCCCAGGCCGACATCGTCATCGCCGTCAGCGTGCATGCGGTTCATTTCACTCATCATTTTCTGTTGCAAACTGGTCAGACCTGGCCAAATATTGACTACTTTGCGGTCGGCCAGGCCAGCGCGGATGCCTTCGCTGAGGTGGGCATCCAGGCCTTGAGCCCGGACGATCCGCGCAGCGAAGGGCTGCTGGCCCTGCCCGGCCTGCAACAGGTGAACGGCAAGCAGGTGCTGATCCTGCGCGGCAATGGCGGCCGGGATCTCATCGCCCGGACGCTGGCCTCACGCGGCGCACTGGTGCACTATTGTGCGGCCTATGAGCGCCACTACCCCGCACTGGACGGGGACGCATTGACCCGCCACTGGCAGGCGGCCGGGCTCGACAGCCTGCTCGTCACCAGCGGTGAACTGCTGCAACGGCTGCTGGAACTGGTCCCGGACCAACAGCTGCCCTGGCTGCGCGACCGCCTGCTGGTGGTGCCCAGCCCGCGGGTGGCCGAAATGGCCGCGGCAGCGGGCTTTACCCATATCACGATTGCCCAGGGTGCATCCAACCAGGCCCTGACGGCCGCTCTGGAACTGAGGAAGATGGAATGACTGAACAGCAAGAAGTCCAGCCGAGTGCCGCGGCCTCCGTGGCCGACAACAAGCAACCCGGCCAGAAGGTCAACAACAAGAAGAGCAGCTCGGGTGCTGTGGTCGGCGGCATCGCCATCCTGCTGGCCCTCGGCCTGACCGGCGGCCTCTATCTGCACGGCCACAAGAGTGCCGTGGCCCAGCAGGGCGAGCTGAACCAGCTCAAGCTGCAACTGGCCGAGGCCATGAACAAGCTTGACCAGAGCAACAGCAAGGATGGCGAGCAGCTGGCCGCCCTCGGCAAGCAGCAGCAACTGCTGCAGGACGAGCTCAAGGGGTTGCAGACCCGGGTGCTGGATCTCAACGACAAGCGCCCCAACGACTGGATGCTGGCCGAATCCGAATACCTGGTGCGGATGGCCGGTCGCAAGCTGTGGCTGGAACACGACCTCGTCTCCGCCATCACACTGCTCGGCAATGCCGACGAGCGCATCAAGGCGCTCAACGATCCCAGCCTGATGCCCATCCGCAAGGCGCTGGCCGAAGACATCACCCAGCTCAAGGGGATGCCGCGCATCGACCGCGAAGGGCTGACCCTGAAGCTGGCCGCCCTCTCCGATCAGATCGAGCTGCTGCCGCTCTCCACCGTCAGCATGCCGCAAGCCAAGAGCGAGCCCGATCAGGCCGTCAGCACCAACCCGGACGAGTGGGAGAGCAATCTCAAGAAGAACTGGGTCAAGTTCACCGAGAACTTCATCACCATCCGCCGCCGCGACGGCGCGGTGGAGGCCCTGCTCTCCCCGCAGCAGGAGATCTTCCTGCGCGAGAACCTCAAGACCAAGCTGCTGCAGGCCCAGCTCGCCGTCTACCGCGAGCAGCAGGCCCTCTATGACGACAGCCTGGACAAGGCCCAGCGCTGGCTGACCCAGTATTTTGACACCGACAACAGCGCCACCCACTACATGCAGTCCGAGCTGGACAAGCTCAAGGGGGAGCAGATCCAGTTCAACTATCCGGATCGCTTCAAGACCCAGGCCATGCTGGAAGAGGTGCTGACCGAGCGCCTGCAGCGCATTCTGGCCAGCAACTGAGGAGGGCACCATGATTCGTCTGATTGTACTGGTGGCCGCCATGGTGGCCGGCCTCATCTTCGGCCCGCAGGCCTCCGGCAACAAGGGCTATGTGCTGATCTCGCTGGGCAACTACACGGTTGAATCCTCGGTCACCAGTGCGGTGATCCTGGCGGTGCTGTTCTACGGTGCCCTGCTCATCGTCGAGTGGCTGCTGGGCCGGGTATTCGGCCTGCGCCGCAAGACCCTGGGCTGGTACGGCTCGCGCCGGCGCCGCAAGGCCAACCAGCAGACAGTGGCCGCCACCCTGGCCATGGCCGAGGGGCACTACAGCCAGGCCGAGAAGCTGATGCTCAAGGGCGCCAGCAACAGCGACACCCCGCTGCTCAACTACCTGAGCGCCGCCAAGGCGGCCCAGGCCCGTGGCGATGACGTGCGCCGGGACCAATACCTGCAAAAGGCGCAGGAGGAGAACCCCAAGGCCGAGCTGGCGCTGACCCTGACCCAGACCCAACTGCAGATCGAGCAGGGCCAGTACGACACCGCGCTGGCCATGCTGGAATCCGTATACGCCCTCAACCCGCGCCACCCCATGGTGCTGGACCAGTTGCGCCAGGTGCACCTGGCCCGCGAGGACTGGGCTGCCCTCATCGACCTCATCCCGGTGCTGCACAAGGTGGGCAAGCTGACCCCCAAACAGGAAGAGGATCTGCTGCAGCAGGCCTGGCGTGGTCGCCTCGACGCTGCCAGCGGCGCCCTCGAGACCCTGCGCCCGATCTGGCAGGAGCTGCCGCGCAAGCTGCGCCAGGATCCGGATCTGCTGGCCGCCTATGGCGATCGCCTGCGCCAGCTGGGGGCCGACAATGAGGCCGCCGAGCTGTGGCTGGATGCACTGCGCAAGCAGGTCTCACCCCAGCTGCTGGCCCGTCTGCCCAAGCTCAAACTCGACAGCTACCAGCCGATGCTGACCCTGCTGCAGAAGATCCAGGATCAGCCTGGCGTCGACGCGGCGCTGGCCCAGGTCTACCTGCTGGCCGGTCAGCTGGACGATGCCCAGCGCCTGCTGGAGCAGGAGGTCGCGAAAGCGCCGAACGCCGCCGTCTACCACGCTCTCGGCCAGGTGATGGACAAGCGCCGCCTCACCAACAAGGCCAACGAGTACTACCGCCAGGCATTGCAGCTGGCTGACGTCTGACGTCCGTTCGTCGCGAAATAAAAAGAGGCCGCAGTTGCGGCCTCTTTTTATTGGGATTGTTCCGAATGGCTGCTCTTCCTTCTCCCCTCGCGGGAGAAGGGTCGGGGATGAGGGGGAACCAGCCCCCCTCATCCCGAGGGAGAGGGTCAGCCTCAGGACGTCATTCGCTCCAGTTCACCGATGAGCCAGATGGCCTCCTCCCGGTGATAGCCGCACACGTCCTGCATGGGACGAAAACCGCCACACACCGCCGGGCGCTCGGGCTGGCCGAAGATCTTGCAGCCCAGCCGCGCATCGAGCTGCACGCAGGGCACGCCGGCCGGTTTGCCGTCGGGCATGCCGGGAATGGCACTGCTGATACTGAGAGCGATGCAGCAGGCACCGCAACCTTGACGACATTCCATGTAATGCTTTCCTCGGCAGGGCGAACCAGTTTAGCAAAGGGCGAGGATTTTCTTCACTGTTATCCCGGCCCCGCCATGAAATAGTGCCCTTGCCAACCAGCAACAAAAAGCCCGACAGTGTCGGGCTTTTCAGGCGGTACCATGGGGGTTGCCCCGCGGATATTCCGCTTACAGGATGATGTCCCGCACCACGCTATCTTTGCGATCCAGGAAGTGAATCGACTTGATGCGACGGATGGTCCGCGATTTGCCGCGGATCAGCAGGGTCTCGGTGGTCGCCATGACGCCATCGCTGGTGATGCCGTCCAGCAGATCACCCTTGGTGATGCCGGTGGCCGAGAAGATGACGTTGTCATTCTTGGCCAGGTCTTCCAGCTTGAGCACCTTGCTCACGTCGATGCCGAGCGCCTCGCAGCGGGCAATTTCCTGCTCGCCCAGCGCACGCACTTCCGGGCTGTCGCCCTTGACCTGGTGACGGGGCACCAGGCGGGCCTGCATGTCGCCGTCCAGCGCACGGATCACCGCCGCCGAGATCACCCCTTCCGGCGCGCCGCCGATGCCATACAGCATGTCCACTTCGCTGTCCGGCAGACAGGTGAGGATGGAGGCAGCCACGTCGCCGTCAGGAATGGCGAACACCCGCACACCCAGCCCCTGCATCTCCTTGATCGCCTTGTCGTGACGCGGCTTGGCCAGGGTGATCACGGTCAGACGGGAGAGCGGCTTGCCGAGCGCCTTGGCCACGGCCTTGAGGTTCAGCTCGAGGGCCTGATCGAGGTCGATGGCACCCTTGGCCTTGGGACCCACGATCAGCTTCTCCATGTACATGTCGGGGGCCTTGAGGAAGGAGCCCTTGTCGCCGACGGCCAGCACGGCCAGGGCATTGGCCTGACCCATGGCGGTCATGCGGGTACCCTCGATGGGATCGACCGCGATGTCCACCGCGTCGCCCAGACCCGTGCCCACCTTCTCGCCGATGTAGAGCATGGGGGCTTCGTCAATTTCACCCTCGCCGATCACAATCTCACCATCGATCTGGATCTGATTGAGGATATGGCGCATGGCCGCAACGGCCGCCCCATCGGCGATATTCTTGTCACCACGTCCGAGCCACTTGTAGCCAGCCAGTGCAGCCGCTTCCGTCACTCGGGAAAACTCGATTGCCAGTTCACGTCTCATCGCATATCCAACCTTTGGAGCTCGAAAACGGGCGGCATTCTACCACAAGGGCAAACCTTTGCGCGCAAAAGTGGCGGTTCGTCACACAAAACACGGCCCTTTCACCAATTTGACATCAAACCGCCACCGACACTTCACGAGAGTGTCACCCCGCTGTCATCCCCCCTGCCTAGCATGGCCCCCGTCTTTTACAACAAAGCTTGCAACACAAGGGATTAAGATGAAAAAGCTGACTGTAGTGGCACTGGCTCTCACCGCGGCCTTCCAGGCTCACGCCGTTGAAGTTTACAAGAATGACACCACCACCCTGGATCTGTACGGCCGCATCTACGCCGGCCAGTTCTTCGGTGACAAGAAGGAAGGGGTCGACAGCACCCATCCGAACGGCACTCAGGAGTACAGCGACAAGCAGGGCGCCAACCAGTTCGTCCGCTTCGGCGCCAAGGTCGACAGCCAGATCAACAGCCAACTGAAGGCGCTGGCCCAGTACGAAGTGCAGATGTACATCAACGACAGCGAGAAGACCATCAGCGAGAACTCCGACAACCTGCGTACCCGTCTGGCGTTCGCCGGTGTTGGCGCCGACTGGGGAAACATCACCTTCGGTCGCCAGAAAGGGGCCCCGGGCTTCCTGGCTGACTGGACCGACGTGTCCCTCTCCGACGGTTACGGCAACGACGCGTTGGGCGCCAAGACCGACACCTTCGCCACCAACCGTGCCGGTTCCGTGCTGAAGTACTCTGGTCTGTTCAACGGCTTCCAGGTAGACACCAGCTACAAGTTCGACGGCGGTGACACCGAAGAGACCACCAGCAAGGACAGCGATGCCGCCTACGGCGCCGCCGTGGCCTACACCTTCCCGTTCAACCTGGCGCTGGGCACCGCCTACAACGTGGGGATCCGCGACAAGAACGGGGAAGAGGATGCCAAGCTGTGGCTGCTCTCCGCCAAGTACGACAACAAGGCCGTCTACGCCGCCCTGAGCTATGCGGACGGCACCGACTTCCTGGCCACCGGCAAGGATCACACCGGCTGGGAAGGGGCGCTGGGCTACAACTTCGAGAACGGCTTCGGCCTGATGGCGCTGTGGAACAAGCAGAAGGTAGAGCAGGACGGCAAGGCCGACTATGACTCCATCGACTACTACACCCTGGGCGCCCAGTACAAGTTCAACAAGAACCTGCGCGTCATCGGCGAGTACCGCATCAACAACCTCGACAGCAAAGAGAGCGGCAAGCTCAACGTCAAGGATGACTTCCAGCTGGCGGCCCGCTACGACTTCTAAGTCGGGTCCCTCTGCACTGTGCGCGCCGGCTGATGCCGGCGCGCTCTTTTGCATCCGCGTCGACGTGCACTGCTCCCCATGATCTAGGCTCAACAGAACCACGACGAGGAGATCATCATGCCGCTACGCCTGCTCATCTGCTGCTGTCTGCTCTGCGCCCTGCCCGTCCAGGCGCTGACCATCGCCATGGTGCTGTGGCGCGGCGAGACCGATGCCGAACGCGGCTTTCGCGACGAGCTGAACCGGCTCGGTCATCACCCCACCTTCGTCACCTTCAACGCCAATCAGGACAGAACCGCGCTGGCCACCCTGCTGCGCCAGCAACTGCTGCCCGCCCTCGCCGACTACGACTACATCTACTGCTTCGGCACCACCGCCACGGCCATGGTCAAGAGCCTGGTGGGCAACCGCAAACCGTTGATTTTCAGCATAGTATCCGACCCCGTCGGGGCCGGCTTCCTGTCCGACGACAAGACGGAAAACCAGATGGTGGCCGGCACCAGCAACATGGTGCCGATGGCGCTGCAACTCGCCAACGCCCGCCGCTATCTGCCCGCCGACAAGGGGCTGTTGCTGCCGTTCAACCCGCGCGAGCAGAACACCCTGCTGACCGGCGAGCTGCTGCTGCGCGAAGCCCGTCGCTACCAGTGGGAGCTCACCACCTGGCGCATCGCGCCGGACAAGCGGCGGCTGGCCAGCGAACTCAAGCGGCTGCAGCACGACGCCAAAGAGAGCATCGTGTTTCTCGCCGCCGACAGCTACCTGCTCTCCATCGCCCCCGAACTGCTGGCCGCCCTCAACGAGGCGGGCATCCCCACCATCTGCAGCGCCGAGCTCTATGTCGAGCACGGCTGCACCGTCGGCACCATCAGCAGCTATCGGGCCCTCGGCCAGATGGCGGCCAACATCATCCATCGCAACCTGCAGGGCACCCCGCTGCAGGATATCCCGCTGCAGACAGACCCGGCGCCGCGGCTGGTACTGGGCAAGCAGCTGGCCGAGATCGCCCCCTCCGCCGCCGACCACTGAGCCCCTCATCCCCCTTGTTCCCTCCTCCCGTCACCTTGCCGACAGGGCGCCCTGCCGGCGCTGGCGAGCCATCCGATACCCAGGCCCATCGCCAAAACATGTTTCTATTGCACAGCTAATGAAAATCAATATCATTAGCATCCTCCCAAATGGGAGAAAACAAAATAATTACAAATAAATCAACAAGTTCAGACCATCAGGTCGCTTCTTCAAGAGTCAACACGCAACATGCACACACCTCACCACCCGCGCACTCTGCTGAGTGTCGCCCTGCTGGCCCTGAGCGCCGGCGCACACGCCGAAGACGAGAGCATGACAGTGGTCGGCAAACGCAGCCAACATGAAGAGGTCGCCACCGCGACCCGCACCAACACCCCGGCCAAGCTGGTGCCGCAGGCCATCGACAGCGTCAAGGCGAGCGAGCTGACCGCCTTCGGCCAGCCCACCCTGAGTGAGGCGCTGACCGGCATCCCCGGCGTCAACGCCAGCGGTGACACCCGCTTCGACGGGGTCAACATCCGCGGCTTCAGCGCCAGCAACGACTTCTATCTGGACGGTTTTCGCGACGACATGCAGTACACCCGCGACCTTGGCAACACCGAGCGGGTCGAAGTGCTCAAGGGGCCGGCGGCAGTGCTCTACGGCCGTGGCAGCACCGGCGGCATCGTCAACCGGGTCAGCAAGAAACCACAGAAGGGGCTGGAGTCCAGCGTCAGCGCTCAGGTCGGCAGCTTCGACAGCCGCCGGCTGGCCGCCGACCTCAACGGCGAAGCGGGTGAGCAGGTGCAGGTGCGCCTCAATCTGGCTCAGGAAGACAAGGACAGCTTTCGCAACGGCGTGACCAGCAAGCGCACCCTGCTGGCCCCCTCCGTCAACTGGGAGATCAACGACAAGCTGAACTGGTTGCTGCAGTACGAGCGCAACGAGCACGACCGCACCCCGGATCGCGGCATCCCCGGCGTCAACGGCCGGCCGGCCGACGTGCCGAAGGAGTATGTCTACAGCGATACCCGCCGCGACTTCATCGACGATGTGGCCCAGTCCACCCGTTCGCGCCTTACCTGGGACATCAACGATCAGTGGCAACTGCGCCAGCAGCTGGGCTACACCAGCCTCGACAGCCAGTTCGACAACACCTATGTCACCAGCGTGAAGGGAGATCAGGTGACCCGCTCCCGCTGGCAGCAGGATCTCAAGGCCAACAGCCTGATCAGCAACACCGAGGCCGAAGGCCAGCTGCAGACCGGCCCCGTCGAGCACCGTCTGCTGGTGGGCTTCGAGCAGAACTGGCAGGAGCGCACCCCCAAGCTCTACCAGAACGCCACCGCGATCCCGGCCGGCAACCTCTATGATCCGGGCTCTCTGCCCACCTACGACGGCGCCATGAAGCTCTCCAGCGATGCCAACCACAAGGTGCGTGGCTACGGCCTCTATGTGCAGGATCAGCTCAGTCTGGGTGACTGGCACCTGCTGGCGGGTCTGCGCCGCGACGACTTCACCGTCACCAGCCGCCGCAACGACCTCAACAAGGAGGAGACCGTCTCGGTTACCAGCCTGAGCCCGCGTCTGGGCCTGGTGTGGAACCCGATCGAGGAGCACGCCTTCTACGCCTCCTACAGCAAGACCTTCACCCCGGTGGGCGGGGAGCTTATCGGCATCACCCCGGGCGACAAGAACAACAACCTGGATCCCCAGCACACCCGGCTGTACGAGGGCGGCGTGAAGAGCGACTGGCTGGATGGCCGGCTGGCGACCACTCTCTCCCTCTACCGGCTGGAGATGTACAACAAGCGCAGCAAGGATCCGCTGGATCCCACCAAGGTGATCCTCACCGGTCTGCAGCGCACCGAGGGGATCGAGCTGAGCGCCCGCGCCCAGCTGACCGACGAGGTCTACCTGCGCGGCGGCATCGCCATCCAGGATGCCGAGCAGGTCAAGGCGGACGCCGATCTGCAAGGCAAGCGGCCGATGAACGTCTCCCGCCAGAACGGCGAGCTGTTCGCCGGCTATCAGAGCGGCAAGCAGGGCTGGTTCGGCGAGACCGGGGTGACCGCGGTGGGCGATCGCTTCGCCGACAACGCCAACACCACCACCCTGCCCGGTTACGCCCGCTTCGATGCCCGTGCCGGCTACCGCTGGCAGCAGTGGGAAACCCAGCTGAGCGTGGAGAACCTGACCGATCACGACTACTTCGTCAGCGCCACCAGCGCCTCCCAGATCATGCCGGGCACACCCCGTCAGCTACATCTGAGCGCCGCCTACCGCTTCTGATCCCCGCCTTTTCCCGATCCCTCTGGCCAGCTTCCGCTGGCCAGATTTTTATGAAGCACCGAGCGATGAAACGCAGAAAACTCCCCCTGCACAACAACAAGTGGGTGCGCCGCATCCACGCCTGGGCCGGCTTTGCCACCCTCACCCTGATGCTGCTCTACGGCCTCACCGGCCTCTGGCTGCAACACAGGGCCGTGCTGCCGCTGCCCGGCCCCCACACCGAAAAATCCAGCGAAGAGATAGTGCTGAGCGCGCCGCTGAGCAGCCCGGATGAGCTGAAAAGCCTGCTGCAACAACGCTATGCAGCAGGGTTCGAGGAGGGGCGCGTCCAGCTCACCCCGCCCCAGACCCTGCCCACCCCCGACGGCCCGCTCACCCTGCCGGCCCGCTGGGAGATGCGCGGCGTCACCCTCAGCCAGAGCGTGGCTGCCAGCTATGTGGCGGGCACATTGCTGGTGCGCACCGAACTGCAGCAGGCCAACTTCGCCGCCAGCCTCAACCGGCTGCACCGTGGCATGGGCACCGGCCTGCCGTGGCAGCTGGTGGGGGATCTGGCGGCGCTGGCCATGCTGCTGCTGGCCCTCACCAGCCTGCTGATGTGGAACAAGCTGCACGGCCCGGCCGCGCGCGGCATCGCCCTGCTGCTGCTGGGCGCCCTGGTCACCGTGCTGGTGGCCCAGCTCTAGCGCGTTTACCGACGGCAAAACGGGATCTGTCTCTCGGCGGCGGTAACCTTGCCCGCACCTCGGGTAACAAAGGGTAACCGGCCGCCGATGGGGGTCACAGTTGCCGGCCTGACGGCTGGATGAGGATCGCCTGCGGCTGCTAGGGTGCGCCCTCAACCCAAGCGGCAAGAGGCAGCATGCGCATCTCCAGCATCGAATGCGGACGGGTAGTGGCCATCATGGCGGTGATGGCCATTCACCTCTCCCCCTTCAGCAACCCCTTCGACCCCACCCTGTGGGACGGCACCCTCTACTTCTGGCTTGGGGGCGTCATCAACCAGCTCTGCCGCTTCGCGGTGCCGCTGTTCTTCCTCTGCGCCGGCTACTTTCTGCAACCCGCCCTCGCCGCAGGTCACCCCCTGACGGTGGCGCTGCGCTACTGCCGCCCCCTGCTGGGACTCTGGCTGGCGTGGAGCCTGCTCTACGTGCTGATCCCCTTCAACCCGCTCGCGGCGGTGAGCGAGGGCTACCTGCCGGCCATGGCGAGCCAGTGGCAGATGCAGCTGGGGGATCCGCTCAACACCTGGTGGGTGGGCGGCATGATCCACCTCTGGTTCCTGCCCGCCCTGATGCTGGCGGTGCTGATCCTGGCGCTCTGCCAGCAGGCCCGCCTGCCCCGGCTGGCCCTGCTGCTGGGCGTTCTGCTCTACGGGCTGGCCCTGCTCGGCGGCTCCTATGGCCCGCCGCTGCTGGGGGGTGAGTGGGCCCTGCTGACTCGCAACGGCCCCTTCTTCTCGCTGCTGTTCGTGGCCCTTGGCGCCGAGCTGAGCCTGCGCGCCTGGCAGCCGGATGCCAGGCACTGCGCCCTGCTGATGGCGGCGGGGATGGGGCTCTACGCCCTGGAGGCCGCGGGCCTGCTGCGCTTGGCCGCCGTGCCCCTCAACCGCCACGACTTCCTGCTGGGTTCGCTCCCCTGGGCGCTGGGGCTGTTCGGCCTGCTGCTGGCCAACCCGGGCTGGGGCCGGGGCAGCTGGCTCGAACGCCAGGCCCCCAAGGTGCTGGGCCTCTACTGCCTGCACATGATGCTGGTGGTGTGGCTGATGATCTTCGGCCCGCAGGGCAAGCAGGTGTGGTGGGAGCTGCTGAAGGTGCCGGCGCTGCTGGCGCTCTCCCTGCTCGGCTACCGGTTGCTGGCGCTGGGGGCAGCCAGTCGCTGGCTGCTGCGGGCCCGCTGAGGGGAACAGGGGATGGGAGGGAGGCCGATCCCTCCCCACTCAAGGCTGAATGGTGGGTTCAATTTTTATTCATCGTAGATAGATAAACTCCGGGACTCCTTAAACGCGACACCCAGGAGTCACGACCGTATGAAGTTGCTCACCAAGATGCTGTTCACCAAGCAATCCGGCCTTGTCCTCGTTCTGCTCGCCGCCAGCGGCTCCCTCAGCGCCGCCCAGATCGCCAACAACAACATCACCGAAGCCGAGATCAAGGCCGCGCAGGATGCCTGGGGCAAGGCCCTGATCCAGATCAGCGACGACTACCGCAGCGGCGGTATCGACAAGGCCAGAGCCACCGCCACCGCAGTGCTCGACGGCGCCTACGGCTACCACCATGGCCCCGTGCTGTTCAAACCGACCCTGGCCGGCGGCGAACAGACCTTCCGCATCAATCAGGAAGGGGCGCTGGCCTACTTCGTCGGCAACAATCAGGCCTATCCCGCCGACACCGGCTTCGCCCTCAAGAACTGGCAGAGCTACAACTACGACAACGCCGCCGTCTACATCAACGGCGACATGGCCCTCACCATGGGCAAGGTGCACCTGACCGACCGAGACAACAAGCAGACCACGGTCGACAAGACCTGGGGCTTCAAGAAGGGGGACGACGGCAAGGTGCGCATCGTGCTGCACCACTCCTCCCTCCCCTACGCCGGCTAACGGCAACAGGTGACCTGCGGGTCGCCTGTTTTGTTATGGGGGTAGCAGTTTGGCTACCCGCCGGGTGACGACGGGGCCTGTGCTGTTACCATGCCTCCCTTGTGATGATTCCAGACGAGACACCCATGCAGATCCGCCCCTTCACTCCGGCCGACACCGAGGCCGTCCTCGCCATCTGGCTGGAGGCCTCCCTGCAGGCCCACCACTTCATCGAGCCCGCCTACTGGCACGCCAACCTGGCGCCAATGCGGGAGATCTATCTGCCCGCCGCCGACAGCCAGCTGCTCTGCCTGGGTGAGCTGGTGCTGGGCTTCTACTCCCTGCATGAGGGTACTCTGGCCGCCCTTTTCGTGGCCCCCGCGCGGCAGGGGCAAGGGCTGGGCAAGGCCCTGCTCGAGCACGCCAAACGGCAGTTGCCGACCCTGCGGCTGCAGGTCTATCAGCAGAACCGGACCGCGTGCGACTTCTATCGCTCACAAGGGTTTCAGGTGGCGGCCGAGGGCGTGGATCCTCACACCGGCTGCGCCGAGTGGCTGATGGTCTGGCCGGCGCGGGATTAACTGGGCTCGCCTAGATGGGGCTCCTCGCGGGCCGCCCCCGCTTCGCTCTGCGCCAGCAGAGAGCCGTGGCTCAGCGCAAAGTCGTGCATCTGCTGGAGCAGGGGGAGCAGGGCGAGGCCGAGCGGGCTCAGGCTGTACTCCACCCGGGGCGGCACGTCGGGGTAGAGGGTGTGGATGACGACGCCGTCGCTCTCCAGCTCCTTGAGCTGGGCGGTGAGCACCTTCTGGCTCACCTCGGGCAGGCTGCGGCGCAGGTCGCCAAAGCGCAGAGTCTGCACGCGCAGATGAAACAGGATGGCCGGTTTCCATTTGCCGGCCAGCAGGCGCAGCACCCGGTAGGCAGGACAGGGCAGTGAGGGCAAGGGATGGCTCGCGAGTGGTTACTTTGCGGTAACTATGCCACGAAAATGTGCCTTCTTGCAGCCAAGATGCCGGCTTCCTATGATGCGGGCTTAGTCATTCAACGCCCACAAGAGGTTCACCATGCCCAGCCTGCTGCAGATCCATTTCAACTTCCCCGCCGAGCTGATGGGACCGGCCCTCAGCGCCGCGGCCATGCCGCTGGCCGAGTCCATCACCCGGGAGCCGGGCTTCATCTCCAAGATCTGGACCGAAAACCCGCGCACCGGCGAGGCGGGTGGCATCTATCTGTTCGAGGATGAGATGAGCGCCCTCGCCTACGCCACCATGCACGAGCAGCGGGTGCTCGCCATGGGCGCCAGCGCGGTGCAGTTCAAGCTGTTCGACGTCAACGAGCCGCTCAGCCGCCTCACCCGTGGTCTGGTGTGACCCCCTCAAGCGACAAGCAGTAGCAGGTAGTCTGCTGCCAGACAAAGCCCAGCCGCCGAAACAGCCGCTGGCTGGGCAGATTGTCCGGCTCGATATCCGCCACTAGGGTGGCGATGCCGAGCTGGCGGGCATAGGCGATCAGGGCGGTCAGCGCCTCTGCCATCCATCCCTCTCCCCAGTGGCTGCGAGCCAGCATGCAGCCCACCTCTGCCTGGCGCAGACCGGCCTCATTCGCAAAGCTGTGCAGGCCGCAGGTGCCGATCAGGCGGCCGCTGTCGCGCGCCACCAGCCCCCACTCCAGCGATTCGCCGGCAGCCTGCAACCGCGCGACGCTCGCCAGCATCTGCGCCACTGTGGCGAGGGAGGGAAACGGTGGCTCGCCGACGAAACGCATGACCAGGGGATCCCCGTAGATGGCGAACAGATCGGCACTGTCCCCGGCATCCAATGCCCGCAGCAGCAGCCGCGGGGTCGACAGCGAGGGCAGTGTACGAGGCAGGGGCAGCAAGTCGCTGCGGTGCAAGGGGCTCAAAACCGCAGGGTCAGGCCGATATTGGCCTGCCACTGGGTCACCAGCTCGCCGCGCACCTTGAACACGCACTGGTCCGGGTTGCAGAGAAACTGGCTGTTGTCGTTGACCAGCGAGCCATAACCGCGCACCTCGGCCCGCAGCGCCAGATGCTCGGTCAGGCGCGGCTGCACCCCGAGCGCCAGCGACATGGAGGGGGCGACGTCGCTGTCGTAGGCGGCAAAGCGGGTCGCGCCGATCCCGGCGCCGATGTAGGGAGCCATCAGGTTATCCGACAGGGTGAGCGCCCCGGCGAAGTGGAGGGTGTCCACCGTCAACCGCTCCGGCTGATCGGGGGAGAGGCGGGTGGACTGGTGGCTGTAGAGCAGCTCTATCATGCCGGGGTCATCCACCTCCTTGCTGATGAACAGGCCCCAGCTGCCGGAACGCTCCCCCTGCAAGGATTCCAGCCGGGTGGAAACAGGCGTCGGTTTGGGGTCGTCATTGGCCTCGAAGTCGATGGCCGAGCTGTAGCCGAAGAACGGCGTCACCTGCCAGCCGAGGGCGGCCTCCCCCTCGGCGCACCAGGCCTGCCCCAGCGGCAACAACAGCCCCATCATCATGATCCCTGCTCGTTTCATCACGGCTCCTCCGTGCGCTGCATCAGTGCCCGTCAAGCATATCAGAGCCCACTGGCCCCCATCCTAAACCCGGCCTGTATCAAGCGATTTTCAGCGGGGCGATCACACTCTGTCGCCACCACTGGTGGCCTGCCGAACAGACGGCACATCCGCGCCTGCGGTTATTCATCCCGGATTAACCTGTGCCACGTATGCTGGCGCGCAATCGGCTCATGGTGAGCCGGTTCAACTCACCAGAAGGACATCAGGGAATGGTTGCCGCGCAACTCAACGACCCCCAGAACAAGCTCTCCGATACCCTGCGGGCCACCGCCCACGCCATCGAGGATAGCCATATCAGCCTGCGCCAGATGCTGGCCCTGGTCGGCGAACAGGGCATGCTGCTGTTTTGCGTGCTGCTCACCGTGCCCTTCCTGCTGCCGGTCTCCATCCCCGGCGTCAGCACCCCGTTTGGCCTGCTGATCCTGTTCATCGGCATCGGCATCACCCTCAACCGGGTGCCCTGGCTGCCCGCTATCCTGATGGAGCGCCGCTTCGCCGCCGAGCAGCTCAAGCCGACCCTGCACAAGGGGGCGGATCTGCTGGCCCGCATCGATCGCTTCATCCGCCCGCGCCTGCTGCTGTTGACCGGCAGCAGTACCATCAACCGCTGCAACGGCCTGCTGATCATGCTGGCGGCCCTGCTGCTGATGCTGCCGCTCGGAGCCATCCCCTTCACCAACGCCATGCCGGCCTGGGCCATCCTGCTGCTGGCCATCGGCATGCTGCAGCGCGACGGCCTGTTCGTCGCCAGCGGCTACCTGCTGGTGAGCGCCACCCTGGTCTGGTTCAGCGCCCTGGCCATCGGCCTGCTGATGGCCGGCCAGAGCGTCTCCACCCTGCTCGGCTAACGGCAACACCAAGAAAAAGGGCGACCCATGGGTCGCCCTTTTTGACTTGTGCGGGATCCGCCGTCACAGCAGATCGTAGATAAGGGCCGAGATGGCCAGCAGCCCGATCACCAGCACGAAGAGGGTACTCGCCCCGCGATAACGCTTGAGGGCGGGCAGACGATAGATGGAACAGGCTGGCAGCAAGAACAGGATCACCGCGATGAGCGGCCCGCTCACCTTCTCGATGATCTCCAGCACGTTCGGGTTCAAGTAGGTAATCACCCCGGTCACCACGAACAGGATGACCGACGAGACCCGTGCGATGGTCGCTTCACGCAGCGACAGCCCCAGCCCCTGACAGGCACCGTTCACCATGCTCACCGTCCCCTCGCTCACCCCCATGGAGGTGCCGAGGAAGGATTTGGACATGGCCAGAATGGCGATGAGCGGCCCCACGTAGGCGATCAGCGGATTGGAGAACTTGTTCGCCAGCGCCGACAGCACCGAAATATTGTCGATGCGGGCCTGCGCCATCTCGGCCTGACTCAGGCTCATCACGCAGCTCACCACGAAGAACAGCACGCTGCCGCAAATCAGCAGGCTGCTGCACTTGATGATCCGCTTGGCGCGCTGGTCGGCGCTCGCCTGACAGCGCTTCTTCTGCGCCGCACTGAAGGAGGAGATGATGGGCGCGTGGCTGAAGGAGAACACCATCACCGGCACGATCAGCCAGAGGGATTTCCAGAACGCCGGGTCACGCCAGTCCACCCCCTGACTCTCGCTGAAGTAGGAGAGGCTCCACTGGGGCAGCAGATAGATGGAGAGACCGATGAGGAAGGCAACCATGGGCAGGGCCAGCACGCTGATGGCCGACACCACGATCTGCTTGCCTGCCAGCAGCACCAGATGCAGCCCCAGCATCACCCCCAGCACCAGCAGGCCGCGCGGGATCTCTGCATTGCCCAGCTGATGCACCACAAAGCTCTGGATCGCGTTGGTGATGGAGATGCTGTAGACCAGAATGATGGGGTAGAAGGCCATCAGGTAGACCAGCATCAGCAGCTTGCCCGCCCGCGCACCGAAGTGCTCCTCCACCACGTGGGTAATATCCCCTTCCCGGTGGGAGCTGGATAATACAAAACGACTCAATGCCCGATGGGAATAATAAGAAAGCGGAAATGCCATCAATAATATAAATAGCAAAATAACCGGCGAATTACTGCCAACGGTAATTGGGAGAAACAGTGTACCGGCACCGACCGCCGTGGCATATAAGCCCATGGTCCATACCGAATCACTTTTCTCCCATTTCAACTTTGATGCGGGATTACTCTTTTCAGCAATAGCAACACTCATTGCGATATACACCTTATTAATCTGTCATCTTTTATTTTATTGGCCCGTGTAATTAGGCTGGTGATATGCAGCGGCATATCGACCGGATCGTAGAAAAAACAAGCCCGCCTGCGATCAACATGATCACCAAGAGGAAACGGGGATGCCACGCTACCATCGTTGAAATCGCCATAAAGGTCAAGGTTAATAATTCATGACTGTTTGAATCGGATTGTTTCAAAAGGAAATAAGATGTGTCATTTCGGCCTCAAGATAATCAATTCAGCTCCGTCTGGTAACATAACGACAAAACCTCGATGAGTTGTTCAACAACTTGAATAAGGCCAGAGAGTGGCCCGTTAATATTAACAGCATCAGCCTATAAATATCAGTTAATTATGCAGCGAACAGTACCCGCAGCACCCGATATATCGGTGCCGGGCTGGCCGCCATATATAAGAGGGTTGCCGACCCCGGTTTCACCCCTGATCGCCGGTTGCCACCGGGCAGTGGGCGACCCGGTTGCGCCCCGCCCGCTTGGCCCGATAGAGCCACTCGTCGGCGCGAGCCAGCGCCTGATTGATCTCCTCCCCCGGCCGCACCAGGGTGGTGCCCAGGCTGACGGTAAAGGCCGCCGGATCTGCCGGCAGCGCCGCCACGGCCGCCCGGATCCGCTCCGCCAGCGCCAGCAGATCCGGCTCGCTCATGCCGGGCAGCAGGATCAGAAACTCCTCGCCACCGCTGCGCACGAACAGATCGTCCGCCCGCAGCTGGGCGGCCACGCAAGCGCAGAAGCGCTGCAGCGCCCGGTCACCCTGCTGATGGCCGAAGCGATCGTTGATCTGCTTGAAGTGATCGATGTCCAGCATCACCAGCGCGCAGGGGGCCTCCCCCGCCCGCCGCTGCCGGCAGTGCTCGAAGAAATAGCGGCGGTTGTAGAGGCCGGTCAGCTGGTCGGTTTCGCTCTGCAGCTTGAGCCGCTGCTGCAGCTCGTACTGGCGGGTGATGTTGCGGGTCACCCAGGCCACCGCCCGCTTGCCATCGTAGCGGGAGGGCAGCGGCGCAATCTTGCCCTCGAAGTGCTGCATCCCCTGCGGCCCGACCGAGGCGTCGATCCCCTCCACCTCCACCGCCGCCAGTTCGTACTCCACCACCTGCACCTGGCCCGAATCCAGCGCCAGGGTCACCTGCTCCATCACCCAGCGGGTCATGGCGGCGGGCAGCACATCGGCCAGCCGCTTGCCCGTCAGCGGGTTGCCATCCTGGTAGGATTGCTGCTCCACCCCGCCGATGTATTCGATGTAGTAGCCATCCTCGCTCAGGATGAAGACGGGGTCGGGCAGCTGGGCCATCACTTCATATAGTTGCTTGACCGAAAGAGCCATGCGGTTTCCTTGGATCCGGGGGACGAGAGGCGCACACCGGGCTGGCGCCTGCCCCAATTATCGTGCCGGGAATGGCGCCGAGCCAGCGAGGGATCCCGCCATTCATGGATGCGCATCAAGCAATGCGGGAAAATAGCGCTTGCCCCGCCCCTCGTCGCTCAAAAGAGCAGCGGCGCCCGGATATGCACCCTGCCTCACAGAGCGCCGCTGCGCCCGTTGTTTGCGACGCCCGCATCCATTAGGCTGACCTTCCTGAGTCTGCCACTGACGGCCGACTCACCGACCATCAGCCCCCGGCCAGACAGGCGCCGGCCCCCGGAAAAGGATCGTCCAGATGAAGAGAGCCATAGTGAAAGCCCGCTTCGATGCCATCAGCATCGAGGGAGAACAGCTGACCGTGAAGATTGCCATCCGCGCCCCCGAGCCGGACCCCAAGTCCGCCGGCGGTGACTGGCGCTGCAAGGTGAAGCTGGACGGCCTTGGCAACAAGACCTTCATCTATGGCGTCGATGCCCTGCAGGCCCTCAGCCTCGCCCTCAAGTTCGTGGAGAGCGAGCTGCGCGCCTTCACCGATGCGGGCTGGCACTTCTACCTGCCCGGCAGCCCCGATCACCCGGTCGACATGGCCGCCTGCTACTTCCCGCAGCTGTGACGCGGGTTGCCCGCCCAGCAGGCTGATAGCCATTGAGGTCGGGCAATCACTTGACCACATTGAGTCTGAACGGTTATGGATAGAGGCCCTTTACCCGGCTCTGGAGAGACCATGCACCTGACCCCACCCCAACCCCCTGCCGAGCAGGATGTCGACGCGCTGCGCATCGGCCTGTCGGGCTACAACATCAGCCAGGCCGGCACCCACCTGCGCGAGCACATCGCCAGTTTTATCAAGGATGAAGCGGGCAAGGTGCACGGCGGCATCACCGCCGACCTCAAGTGGGGTTGGCTGCACGTGGACTGGCTCTGGATTGATGAGCGCATCCGCCAGGATGGCTGGGGCGGCCGCCTGCTCGCCACCATGGAGCAGTACGCCCGAAGCAAGGGCATCAGCAACTTTCATCTGGAAACCACCAGCTTCCAGGCACTGCCCTTCTACCAGAAGCAGGGTTATCAGGTCTTTGGCGAGCTGCCGGACATGCCGCCCGGGCATACCACCTATTTTCTGAAAAAGCAGGTATGAGGCCGCTGTCGCCACTCACCACCGATCGCAAGGGCAAGGCCAAACCCACGCTTCTCAGCTCGGCCTTGGGTGCACTGTGTCTGTTGCTGACCACAAGCCAGAGCGCCATGGCCCTGTCGTTGCACGATCTGGATCCAGCATTTGCGCGTTGTGAGGCAAGCAAGGCCCGCCACAAACCCGCGTTGCCTCCCAAAGAGGATCGCTTCTGGTCGCTGGAAAAAGAACAGCAGGTGACGGTGCTTGTTTACCTGCATGAGAAGAGCATGGAACGCTGCACCGCCGCAGAGGTAGAGGCCCTGGCGATCAAGGCATTCCATCAGGCAGTCGCCGGAGACCGCGCCTTGCTCGATGCCCTGATCAAGGCAAGATCCACGACGCTCACGCCGGCTCAGCAGGCACAGTTACAGCAAGTTGGACAGACAGAGCTGGACAGGCTGGCCAAGCTGACTGGCTTTGCACACCCTTTCTCGCTGCTCGATTATCTCAACCTGCTGGCCCCGCCCAAAGCGTGAAGGGCTGACAAACCTGTCAGCCCTTCGGCATCCTCAGTGGCTGGCGGAGCGACTGCCGCTCCACAGCAGCTCGCCGCTGCGCAGCTCCATCAGGGTCATCGACAGCCGATAGCGGCTGCCCTCGGCCACCAGATCTCCGTACAGCATGTAGCCGGCGCCAGTCTGGCGACCGAGCCGCACCAGAGAGGCCGGGTTCATCCTGCCCTGCTGATACTCCAGCTGGCCGGTGATGGCCGCCACCTGACCCGGGTCGACAAAGCGAAAACCGCTCTTGCTCTGGATCCGCTTGCTCATGGCTGCCGCCATGGCGCGGGTGTCCACCGGCTCACCGGTGCCGTTCTGGGGCGGAGTGAGCAGCAGCACCGGCTGGCCGGCTTGCGCCAGCTCCCGCACCTCGGGAGCCTGCACAAAGGCATCGGCCATGGCCAGCGCCAGAGCGGTCGGCGCCACCGGCTTGGGCAGCGGCGCCCCGGCATCCGGCTTGGTCACCGGCTTGTCCGGCTGGCTTACTGGCTGGTCCGGTTCACTGACAGGAGCCTGAGTGCCACCGTAGGGATTGACCGCACAACCGCCCAGCAACAGGGCCCCCACCATCAACAAGGAACGCAGCTTCATCTTTTCTCTCCGCCAGAAGTCCGTGAACGGGCATCAACCACCGCCCGCATGGCGGAGCCCCTGCCCCGCATCTTCCTTATGCTAGAGACAAACCCCGGCGGGGTCGATGCGCCCACCACCACAGGGCGACAGAGACTGGCGAAGCGGAGGGCACAAAAGGGTGGCCAGGCTCCACCCGATCCCGTTAGGGTAGGTTTGCTCAAGGTTCAACAGGATCGTGTTGCCCCCCATCTCCCAAGGTGGCCAGCTGCTTTGCTCTGGACGACACCAGATGTGAAAAGCCACCAAACCGCCCCTCGGGAGGGCGCCGTTACTCTCTGACAACGCAGGACAGCCAATGACATTCCAGCCCCTTGTCAACGCCACACTCGTTATTCGCCCCTTCGAACCGGGCGATGCCGACGAGTTTGTCCGCGCAGCCCACGAATCCATCGAAACGGTCGGCAGCTGGATGAGCTGGTGCACTCCCTCGTTCAACCGGGAGCAGGCGCTGGCCTGGTTTGCTGCCTGCGATCAGGATCGCGCGGCGGTACGCGCCTTTGACCTGGGCCTCTTCTGCGCCGCCACCGGCCAGCTCTTGGGTGGCGCAGGTATCAACCAGCTGTCGCCCCATCATCGCTACGGCAATATCGGTTACTGGGTACGGCAATCCCGCCAAGGCTGCGGCATCGCCCGACAGGCGGTCGCCCTGCTCCGTGACTTTGGCTTTCAGCAGTTGGGCCTATTTCGGCTGGAGATCGTGATGGGGGTCGACAACACCGCCAGCGAAGCCGTTGCCATCGCCGCCGGGGCCACCTTTGAGTGTTTGGCAAGAAATCGCATCTTTCTTCATGGGCAGCCTATGGATGCACTTATTTATTCTCTTGTTCCAACAGGCTGATTTCTATTGCAGGGTGGATTTTCTAGGCTTATCTGTCACAGGTGGATGATGGTCATGGCAACCTCCCCCTTCAACTCCATGCTTTAGTCAAACATATTAATTAAGTGCTCTAACATCTTCGAAGTCATAGATACGTCACATTTCAACATATCTGCACTTCATATGAGACTTGCACAACAGTAAACTGATAAGTGTATTTATATCTTTAGTTTGAACAACTTAATTTTGGTATAAAAATGATCAGATCAATTACACTCCAAAATATTACCTCATATCATCCTACAACACCCACAACAATAACACTGAGTAAACAAAGAACAATCTTCTTTGGGCAGAATGGTAGTGGAAAAAGTACCATAGGTCGCCTAATAAGTGCCCATGCAAAAGGAGAGCAGCTTAGCCAACAATCCAATGTCCAAAGCGATGAAAAGACAAGATATTATGTCTATAACAGCGACTTCATTAGAGAATCATTTTATGAATCAGCCTCCCAACCGGGTGTATTTACAGTTGGAAAGGATGATTCAAATGCTCAAGCAACTATAGAGGAGCTAGAAAAACAGAGGGAACTAAAATCTGCTCAAATCAGTAAAGCTGAAATCCAAAGAAATGAAATTAGGCAGTCAAGAGATGACATTCTAAAAAAACATCAAGATTCCGTTTATTCACATAAAAAGCATTACCAACATGATGCCTTATCATACTGTCTAAAAGGAAGAGCTCAAAAAGCCTCGTTCTTTAGTGCAGCCGAATCAGGCCGTAAAATTAATGAACTCACACTAGATGAGTTAATAAAAGAAAAAGAAAAAATCGATGCTTTCTCAGTTGAAATTCCAATTAAACCTGATTTTATAACTATTCATAAAACAGATGTCAATATCAATACTCTACTTGGTTCTCCTCTCGTAAATACATCAACCTCTTATTTATCATCACTTATAGAGAAATTGAATAGCCAACATTGGGTTCGAGATGGGCGTAAGTATATTGAACATACGAATGTCTGCCCATTCTGTCAGAAGACACCTACAAGTGAATTTAAAGAGCAACTTGAACAAGTTTTCGACACCCATTATGAAGATGCAATATCTAGCCTTGAAAAATATAAAGAAGAATATGAAGTGTATATTAACTCTATCAAGGAGTACTTAAATAGTGACAAATTAGCTTACATTGAAAGCAACCAAGAATACCAGAGTGCTCGGAAAGCATTCATTGACGCCATAGAGAAAAACAATGATATGGTTGTGCATAAAATAAAACACCCCATAGAAGTCATAACTCTAATTGACCAAGAGCAATTGGCTGGAAAAATAAATGCCATTATTGATATGGCCAGGCAAGAGATTGATGCATTTAGTTCACAGTTAGCACAGAAAAAAGTCACTGAGTCCAATATAGAAAAACAATTTTGGGGATTGATAAATGAAGCTCTGAGTAGTGTCTTTTCTGATTATAAAAAAGAATTAAAAGTAAATGACTCTGAAATAGAAAAGAATCATAACATTGTTGTAAAACTAAAAAGTGAACTTGCAGCTATAGATAAAGATATTAGAGATCTTGCTGGAAGTATTGTTGGCATCGATTCTGCCTTAGACGCGATCAATAATAGACTCAAATCTATAGGTTTAGATAGATTTGAATTAGTTAAACATCATGATGGAACATATTTCATTCATAGGGGCGGTGAAACAGACGCGGTATATCATACTCTTAGTGAAGGTGAAAAAACATTAATCACACTTGTCTATTTCATTGAGTTAGTTAAAGGTGACATAAACAAGGACGATTGCACTACTCCAAAAAATGAAAAAACTATTGTTATTGATGATCCCATATCCAGCCTATCATCAAATTATATATATGATGTTGCCACAATGATTCACAAGGATATATTTGAAGAAAGCTATGGTCAATCTATTGTCTTGACTCATAATTTATTTTTTTACCATGAGCTACTAAAACAATCGGAATCTAATAAATTCGAAAAATTGTATGACCTCTATCGGGTTAAGAAAGATGAATACAGTAACATACATTCTCTCGGAAAGGATGAAATTAAAAATGACTATGAACTCTATTGGCTTGCCATTAGAGACTTCAAAGAAACTGGGAATTGGTCTCCACTTATTCCAAATGCAATGAGAAACATACTTGAACATTATTTTGCATTTGTACACAAGAATGACAAATTACATAAGGTAATTACAGCATTAGAGCAAACAGATCATCAATTCAAAGTTCTTTATAGATACTTAAATCGTTCTTCTCACTCTGATGCGATCAATATAACAGATATCAGTGTCGGTGATTATCAACGCTTCCTAGACATTTTCAAAAACATATTTGAAAAAACAGGAGATGAAGAACACTATCAGAAAATGATCAGTGCATAACAGCACGGAGAGAAATAATGAAGATGTTGCCGCCTTGGTATACCTCACTTACCGATTGGGCAGGGAGCGATAGTGTTTGCACACATCTTCCCAGCGACCAAAACGAAAGCGTTGGTAGCGCCGTACAGGAACACATTTGTGTTTCATGGCAGCCTCCTCGTCCGAAAACGACAGTGTTGGACACTGACATCCCTCACAGGGCCTCTGCGAGCTTGCATGCGGCTAAGCAAGAGAAGTGGAAGGCGGCAACGGCAGATAGGAGACAACAAACAGTGTTATTTGTCAATTAATACAGAAACATACATCTCATTTCCACAGTAAGGATTGAATCGCTAGCAGCTCCCATAATGGCAAGAGTGGCATCTGACTCGAGCAAAGAGGTGGACATGACCTTGGTTCCCCCTCTTATTCGCTGAGGCGATCCCGCTTGTCCAGGCCGCGAAACAGGATGTCGAGCGAGCGGCGCCGGGCCATGGATGGCCCGTCGGCGCGTGCCGTCGGACAGGCGGGTGAGCCGAAGGAACCCGACGTAAGTCGGGCGAATAAGCGGGGGTGGCCTTTCTTTTGGTGACTTTTCTTTGGCCACGCAAAGAAAAGTTACTCGCCCAAGCCCGAAGGGCGGGCGAAACCCCTTCGAGGCCAACGGCCTCGCATCCTGCACGGCGAAGCCGTGCCTGCTTGCCACAGGCACGGAGTCTGGCTGGACGCCCAGATGCCACCGGCCAAGGGGCGTGGCCGCCCCTATCGGCCCAAGAAGGGTTCCCAGTCCTTGAACACCGGCTGCAACCCCGCCTGCCGCACAGCGGCGGCCACTTCCCCCACCGGGCGATCGTCGTGGATGGCGAACTGCTCCAGCTCCTCTGCATCCCCTTCCGCATACCCACCCGGCTGGGTGCGCGACTCGGCCGACATCTGGGTGATGCCAAGGCGCACCGCACCGTTGCGAAAGGTGGCGGACTCGCGGGTAGAGAGCGACAAGTCCAGCGTGGGCGAGAAGAGGCGCCAGGCGCAGATAAGCTGGGCCAGCTGGCGATCCGACATGACCACTTCAGGTTCCAGCCCACCGGTGCAGGGACGCAGGCGCGGGAAGGAGAGTGAGTAGCGGCTCTGCCAGTGGTGGCGCTCAAGCCAGCTCAGATGCTCGGCGACAAAGTAGCTGTCGGCACGCCAGTCCGAGGAGAGACCGATAAGCGCCCCCAGACCTATCTTGTCGATACCGGCGCGGCCGAGCCGATCCGGCGTGGTGAGGCGCCATGCGATATCCCGCTTGTTGCCGCGCAGGTGGTGGCGGGCGTAGGTGGGGGCATGGTAGGTCTCCTGATAGACCATGACGGCGTCGAGGCCGAGGCTCTTCAGCTCGGCATATTCGGCCTGCGAGAGGGGCTGCACCTCCATCCCCACCGTGCTGAAGTGGCGACGGATGATGGGCATCACCTCGCGAAAATAGGCGAGCCCCACCTTGTGCTCGTGCTCGCCGGTCACCAGCAGCACGCTGTCAAAACCGCGCGCCTTGATGGCCAGACACTCGCGCTCAATCTCCTCTGCATTCAAGGTCTTGCGCTTGAGGCGGTTGCTCATGGAGAAGCCACAGTAGGTGCAGTCGTTGGCGCACAGGTTCGACAGATAGAGCGGTACATAGAAGCCGATGGTGTTGCCAAAACGCTGGCGGGTCAGCCGCTCGGCCTCGGCCGCCATCTGCGGCAAATAGACCTCGGCGGCTGGCGAGATCAGCGCCATAAAATCGGCCAGAGTGCGGCGCGGGGCACTCAGGGCGCGTGCCACATCGGCGGCGGTCTTGGCACGGATCTGCATGCCGATATCGTCCCAATCAAGCTCCTGCCAGCGATTGGCAAAATCCAACCCCCTCCCGGCCTCCCCCTTGGGAGGGGGAGGAGTGCAAGGCTCGCCCCCTTCAAGCACCGAATCTGCCTCTGCCCTCACCCCCAGCCCCTCTCCCAAAAGGAGAGGGGAGGAAGAATCTCCCCCAGTGATAGCAAATCCCTGACTCATAACACCCCCAGAAAATCGGTGAGCGGGCTGGAGGCCTGCGCCTGCAGGGCGCGGGCGCCGAGGCCCGCCTCATAGGCGCTGCGACCGGCGCTGCAGGCGAGCGCAAAGGCGCGGCCCATGGCGACCGGGTCGCCGCTCACCGCGATGGCGGTGTTGACCAGCACGGCATCGGCCCCCAGCTCAAAGGCGGCGGCGGCGTGGCTTGGGGCACCGATCCCCGCATCCACCACCACAGGCACATTGGCCTGCTCGACGATGATGGAGAGAAACTCCCGGGTTACCAGCCCCTGATTGGAACCGATGGGTGCGCCGAGCGGCATCACGGCGGCGCAGCCCACCTCTTCCAGCCGCTTGCAGAGCACGGGGTCGGCGCCGCAGTAGGGCAGCACCACAAAGCCCTCTTTCACCAGCTGCTCGGCGGCTTTCAGCGTCTCGATGGGATCGGGCAAGAGGTAACGAGGATCGGGGTGGATCTCCAGCTTCAGCCAGTTCGTCCCCAGCGCCTCGCGGGCGAGGTGGGCGGCAAACACCGCCTCGGCGGCAGTCTTGGCACCGGAGGTGTTGGGCAAGAGCTTGACCCCGAGTTGCAGCAAGGGGCTCAGGATATCGTCGTGGGCCTTGCCCGGTTCGAGCCGCTTGATGGCCATGGTGACCAGCCGGGAGCCGCTCGCCTCGATGGCGGCGGCCATCAGATCCGGGCGGGCAAACTTGCCGGTGCCGGTAAAGAGACGCGATGAGAAGGTGTGATCGGCAATTTTGAGCATGTCAGCCTCCGGCCACTGCGATAAGAAGAGATGAGGCCCCGCCGCAAGGCAGGGCGCTCGAAGATGGGACTGCGAGCATCATGGATCAGCCTCCCGCTATGGCGGTAAAGAGGTGGAGTTCGTCTCCGTCATTGAGACGGGTCTCGGCCCAGCGACCACGGGGCAGCACGGCGCCGTTAAGAGCCACCGCCACCCCTTGGGGGTTGACCCCTTGCGCAGCCAGCAGGTCGGCCACGCTCTGCCCAACCGCCAGCGGCTGGGCTCTATCGTTGAGTCGAATGGCGAGGGTCATGGGGTGATCTCCTTATCGTGTGTCGGGCATCGGCGCTGCCCGCAAACCGGGCAATCGGGGTCGGGGGCCAAGGTGAGGGTCTGCCACTGATGGGTCAAAGCATCGAAACGGCGCAGGGTGCCAGCAACCGGGCTTGGCAGGCCGAGCAGCAGTTTCAGTGCCTCCAGCGCCTGCAAAGAGCCCATCACCCCCACCAGCGGGCCGATGACGCCGCTGGTCTCGCAGCTCTCCTTGATCTTGGTATCCAGCGGATAGAGGCAGGCGTAGCAGGCGTGATCCGCACCTGTGCGCGCCATCAGCTGCCCCTGCCAACCCACCGCCGCGGCAGAGATCCAGGGCTTGCCCTGAGCCACGCAGGCGGCGTTGATGGCTTGCCGGGTGGCGAGGTTGTCGCAGCAGTCGATCACCAGATCTACCTCGGCCACAAACTCCGGCAGGCTGGCGGCATCGAGCCGCTGGTTGATGGCGATCAGCTCCACCAGCGGGTTGTGGGCCGCCAAGCGCTCGCGGGCCAGCTCCGCCTTGGAGTGGTTGACCGCATCAACATCGAACAAGATCTGGCGCGGCAGATTGCTTGAATCGACCGTATCGCCATCGGCTAGCCACAAGGTGCCCACCCCGGCCCCGGCCAGATAGAGGGCCAGCGGCGAGCCAAGCCCGCCGAGGCCGACGATCAGCACAGACTTATCTTTCAGTCGCGCCTGCCCCGCCTCCCCCACTTCCGCCAGCATCAGCTGGCGGCCGTATCGCAAATACTCAGCATCAGAGAGCATGAACTGCCTCCTGCATGTCGGTCATAAGCTGCGCCGAGCGCGGCTCATCCCCCGCCCCCACGGCCGCGAGCAGCCGTTCGGTCGCCCCCTGCCAGTCGTCGCTGGCCGTGATGGCCGAGACCAGCGCGATACTGCCGACCCCGCTTGCCTTGACCGCCGCCACCCGCTCCTCGCTGATGCCGCCGATGGCCACCGTCGGCCACTCCGCCATCAGGGCGCGGTAGCGATGCAGCCGCACCAGCCCCTGGGGGCGCGAAGGCATCGCCTTGGTGTTGGTCGGGAAGATATGCCCCAGCGCGATATAGGATGGGGCCAGCTCTCGCGCCCGCATCAACTCGAAGTAGCCGTGGGTGGAGATGCCAAGGCGCAGCCCGGCCGCCTGAATGGCAGCGAGATCGGCGGTCTCCATATCCTCCTGTCCCAGATGCACGCCCCAGGCGCCCGCCTCGATGGCCTGCTGCCAGTAGTCGTTGATAAAGAGTCGCGCCCCATGGCGGCGACCAAGCTCAACCGCATCACGAATGGCCGGTGCCACCTGAGCGGCGGGCAGATTCTTGATCCGCAGCTGGATGGTCTTGACCCCCTGCCCCAGCAGGCGACGCAGCCACTTGACCGAATCGACCACCGGATAGAGGCCGAGGTTGTGTTCGGTTGCGGCAAAGGGACCCTGCGGCAGGCGGGCACTGCTTGTCTCATACAATCCGAAGCGGCGATCGAGTGTTGAACCCGCCAGCACGGCGCGAGGGAAGTGGGCAAGATCGGCGGGCCAGCCGAGATGGGCGATGGGGCCCGGGCCTGCGCCCACTCCCTGCGCCGCCGCCAACCCCTGTTGCAGGTAGGCACGAGCGAGGGTGATGGCATCCTCTACCGGATAATCCTGCGCAACCACGGCGGCGATGGCGCTGGCGTAACAGCAGCCGGTGCCGTGACCGTGGCGGGTATCGAGGCGCGGCGCCGCCAACCAGAATTCACGCTGCTCATCCTGGTAGTAGTCGAGGCAGAGATCGCCGCTCCACTCCAGATGGCCGCCCTTGACCAGCACGGCGCGGGCGCCGAGTTCGCGCAGGCGGCGGGCGGCGAGGCGCACCAGTTCGGGGCTGCTGACCGGCAAGCCGGTCAGGGCTTCCAGCTCGGGGCCGTTGGGGGTGATCAAGGAGAGGCGCGGCAACAGCTGCTCGCGCACCGCCTCCAGCATATTGGGCTCCGCCATCGGGGTGCCGGTGCTGGCGATGGCCACCGGGTCGTAGACCACGAAGGGAGCCTCGATGGCAGCCAGTCGGCGGGCCAGCACCTCAACGTGAAGCCGGGTCGGCAGCAGGCCGATCTTGATGGCGGCAGGCGGCAGATCGACACCGAGGGCGTCGATCTGGGCGGTGAAGGTCTGCATCAGCACAGGGTCAACCATCTTCACCGCCACCGAGTTCTGGGCGGTAATGGCGGAGATGACGGAGCAGCCGTGCACACCGAGGTCGTGCAATGTGTGCAAGTCGGCCTGAATGCCGGCGCCGCCGCCGGAATCTGAACCCGCTATGGTCCAGACCACAGGGCGAGAGTCCGTCACGGGCGACAGGTCGGCGGGGCTGACAGCCCCGCTTGCGCTGCTCACGCCTCCTCCCCTGCAGCCTGTTTCAGCGCCGCCGCCTGATGGTAAATCTCGCCGCCGGTCTCCTTGAAGGTCTCTGCCATGCGAGCCATGCCGCTCTCCACCTGAGCCACCACCTGCTCCTGCTGGCCATCCATGCCGACCAGCTTGATCTCCACGGCCTCCAGCTTGGCGGCGTAGTCACGCACGTCCTGGGTGATCTTCATGGAGCAGAACTTGGGGCCGCACATGGAGCAGAAGTGGGCCACCTTGCCGGACTCCTGCGGCAGGGTCTCGTCGTGGTAGGCGCGGGCGGTGTCGGGATCCAGCGCCAGGTTGAATTGATCCTCCCAGCGGAACTCGAAGCGCGCCTTGGACATGGCGTTGTCGCGGATCTGGGCGCCCGGGTGCCCCTTGGCCAGATCGGCGGCGTGGGCGGCGATCTTGTAGGTGATGAGCCCCTGCTTCACGTCCTCCTTGTTGGGCAGGCCCAGATGCTCCTTGGGGGTCACGTAGCAGAGCATGGCGCAGCCGTACCAGCCGATCATGGCGGCACCGATACCGGAGGTGAAGTGATCGTAACCCGGCGCGATATCGGTGGTGAGCGGGCCCAGCGTATAGAACGGGGCCTCGTGGCAGTGCTCCAGCTGCTCGGTCATGTTGCGCTCGATCATGTGCATCGGCACGTGACCCGGCCCCTCGATCATCACCTGCACGTCGTACTCCCACGCGATTTGGGTCAGCTCGCCCAGGGTGCGCAGCTCGGCGAACTGGGCCTCGTCGTTGGCGTCATAGACGGAGCCCGGACGCAGACCGTCGCCCAGCGACAGGGCCACGTCATAGGCGGCGCAGATCTCGCAGATCTCGCGAAAGTGCTGGTAGAGGAAGTTTTCCTTGTGGTGCGACAGGCACCACTTGGCCATGATGCTGCCGCCGCGCGACACGATGCCGGTGAGGCGCTTGGCGGTCATCGGCACGAAGCGCAGCAAGACACCGGCGTGGATGGTGAAGTAGTCCACCCCCTGCTCGGCCTGCTCCAGCAGGGTGTCGCGGAACAGCTCCCAGGTGAGGTCTTCGGCGATGCCGTTGGTCTTCTCCAGCGCCTGATAGATGGGCACGGTACCGATGGGCACCGGGCTGTTGCGCAGGATCCACTCGCGGGTCTCGTGGATGTAGCGGCCGGTGGAGAGATCCATCACGGTGTCGGCGCCCCAGCGAGTCGACCAGACCAGCTTCTCCACCTCCTCCTCGATGCTGGAAGTGACCGCCGAGTTGCCGATGTTGGCGTTGATCTTCACCAGAAAATTGCGGCCGATGATCATCGGCTCCGCTTCCGGGTGGTTGATGTTGCTGGGGATGATGGCGCGACCGGCGGCCACCTCATCGCGCACAAATTCGGGGGTGATGTTCTGGGGCAAACGGGCACCGAAATCGCGGCCCGGATGCTGGGTGCGCAACAGTTCAGAGCGCACCCGCTCGCGCCCCATGTTCTCGCGAATGGCGATAAATTCCATCTCGGGAGTGACGATGCCGGCACGGGCGTAATGGAGCTGGGTGACTCGACGGCCCGGCTTGGCGCGGCGCGGTTTCGGCAGATGCTCGAAGCGCAGGTGATCCAGCCCCTCGTCGGCCAGACGCTCCTGAGTGAAGGTAGAGCTGAGCCCCGGCAGTTCGTCGGTGTCATCGCGCTCCAGCACCCAGTTCTCCCGCAGGCGCGGCAGGCCACGGCGCACGTCGATGGCGACCCCCTCCTCCCCGTAACGGCCCGAGGTGTCGTAGACCGGCACCGGCTCGTTGGGCTCGAATTGGGGATTTTCTTTGGTGCCGCCGACGAAGGTGTCGGCCAGCTGGATCTCCCGCAGGGGTACCCGGATATCGGCGCGGGAGCCTTCGATAAAGATGCGGCGGGAGTTGGGGTGAGCCATCCCCTTGAGGTTGTCGATAAAAGTCTGAGCGCTGGAGCGCTGCTCGCGGCGGCTGGATTTGGCGGTATCAGAAACATTGGTAGACATAGCAAAACTCACATTAACTGGTTGAAGTTATGGGTGTTTGCTTGTCTGGAGTTCGAGGAGAAGATGAACTTGCGGCGGGGTGTGCTGGGGGGAATGAGTCGGGCATGGATCTTCCCTGCTCTGCCATCCCGGTGTTTCCCTAGTCTGGAAACCCGGCGCCCTATGAACAACCGGACGGGACAGCCTCCCCCTCTGTGCGCCTGAACCATCGCCGGCGGTGCCCTTGATGGCTGGGGCTCTGCTCCTGCTGAGCGAGGGTTTGCCCCGGCGCGGTAACCCGCAAGTTACCCTTGTTTCCCTTCGCAGGTCTTAACCTGATCAGGTTCCACGGATCCCGAATTAACGGTCTCAGCTTAGCGTCGTTCGACGGTCAGCACTCCGACAAGATGGCGCCAGTATATACGGCCTGTTTATTTACTCAACCATGAATTTTTCACTACAATGGGACAATTCATTAACACAGGGATGGTGTTTATCATGAGCATGAAAAAATCACTTTTGTTCACCTTCGTCTGTTTCAGCCTATATGGTTGCAACGGCAGCAGCGACAACAGCAAGACATTGGCCGAACAGCTCAGCTATGATCCAGCCACGCAAGTAACAGAAAATGACATCCATGATTCCGTTTTTATTTCTGCTCTGGATCTCACTGGATTAGACAGCAACAATATTAAGAATATCTCGTTCACTATCAAACCTAAAATCGGCAGCTACGCCAAACCGGTAACAGCCACTTATGACTGGCAATATATTGCGACCAATGGTTTGTATGATATGCAAAATAGAAGGTTCCAGCTCCCCGTTTTCGGTCTATATAGTGCCTATACCAATGACGTCACAGTCAACATTCAGTTTATTGATGACAGTCACTATGTTTTTCAAAAACATATTACCACCTCAGCCTATATCGATAGCGCCGGTGTCTATGACAACGTTGGCATCAGCATCAAACCAACTGCCACACCAACCTATAGCTATTTTTATATAAAAAGTCGTTTAAAGACTCCTATTATCATGGATATTGATGGCAATGTCCGCTGGGATGCGGGTATAACGCAAGACTCCATGTCCACTATTTTCCAAGGAGATAAATTTCTCACTGGGAATGTAAAAGGCATAAATATAGACTCACTGTCTCTTTACGGTAAAAAGTCTTCTATATCCATCAATGGAACCAATATGGGGAGCGATGCCTATTTTCATCACAATATCGACTCAGGAAAACAGGGAATATTGATTGAGCTGGATGGTACCACGGATGGTGCATTGAAAATAGAATCCTTCCTCAGTGAAATAGACAGTAATGGCAAAGTCATCAAAGAGTGGGACTTAGGAAAGATATTCTCTGAATACATGTTGCAAGAGGGGGATGATCCCAGCAACTTTGTCAGAGATGGCGTGGATTGGTTCCACATGAACGCGGCCACCTATGACCCGGCCGACGATACTCTGGTAATCTCAAGTCGGGAGAATTTTGTCGTCAAACTGGACTACGCCACCGGCAAGCTGATCTGGTTGCTGGGAGACGAGACCAAACACTGGTACTCCTACCCTTCCCTGCAAAAGCTTGCGCTGTCACTCTCCTCCGGGCAGACCCCGATAGGACAGCATGCCGTCTCCATGACCAAAGATGGCAAGCTGATGCTGTTCAACAATGGCCGCAGAAGTTTCAACAACCCTGCCGGGACACCGGCTGGCATAGACCTGGCCACCAGCCAGACGGCCATCTTTGCGATCGACAATCAGAATAAAACGGCTCAGGTAACCTGGAGTTTTGACGATGGAATTTACTCCGACATCTGTTCCAGCATTTACGAAGACAGGCTGGCAACTCAAGGGGATCTTCTTATCAACTATGCGGCTGCAGATAACAGATCCCGTGCCATCATTCAGGGAATAAACAAGGACAAGCAAAAACTCTTCGAGTTTACCTATCCAAGTACAAAGCCCTGTTATACCTCCTGGAACGCCATCCAGATCCCCCTCGAAAACATCCACTTTCAATAAACAGCAGAGCAGCGCCCCCGTGGCGCTGCTTTTTATTCATCTTCCGGATTGGCGATCAGGATCTCGGTCAGGCGGCCCTGCTCGTTACGACTGAGCACCAGCTTGCGGCCTGGTTGCAGGTCGGCCGGGCTGCCATTCAGCCAGCGGGTATCGTCATCGAAGGCCAGCACGCCGAGCCCCTGCAGCCGCAGGGCGCGGCCCGTGACCGCCAGCAGGGAGGCTTCGGCCCGGCGCCACTGGCTGGTCGGCAAGAATCCGGCGATGGCGTCGGCCATGCCGATCCGCTCGGCGACTCCGTCACGGCTGAGGATGGCCAGACGCATGCCGGGTCTGAGCTCATCGTTGCCAGCCACCCCGCTCAGCGCGGCGTTGCCGAGCTCGAGTTCGGCGCCCTGAAACTGCAGGCGCAGGCCATCGTTGTGTTCCAGCTCCACCAGCCAGAGCTCGCCATCGGCGGCCAGAGCGCAGAGCGGCAGTGTCAGCAACAGCAGGGAAGTACGTGTCATAACAAAGGGCCCATGGTCAAACCGTGCGAGGTTTAACTATGGACCCAGCTGTACCATTTTTCCGCCAGCGCCACGCCGGCCTGGCTCAGTCATCCTCGCGGCAGCGGCTCAGACGCATGCCGTCAAACTTGCACTCCAGCTCCAGCCAGCGTCCTTCGAACGGGGCCAAGCTGTCGTCCGAGGTAACATAACCCCAGATCCGCCCCCGCTCCACCGGCCCTTCCAGATCCATCTCGTCATCCTCCTCCAGCTTCTCGACCTCCCGGATCAGCCGCAGCTCGCCCTCGACCACCCCTTCCAGGTCAACCCAGGTACCGCCGAGATCGTCCTCTCTCAGCCCGTCCTTGAAGCGGGTCTGTTCGTCGAGCACAAAGGGAATGCCGTTGACCATCAGCTGGCCCAGCTGCCAGGTGGTGCGGCCGGTCAATTTGAACTCTGCCGACTGCGCAGCGCCGAATGGCAGCAAGATCAGCAGCAGGAGAGTGCAGAGAGACTTCTTCATCGGGGATCCTCGGGGTTACACTGCCACACAGGATGCCTCATCCGGTGTGAGATGACCGTGAAATGCCGGTCAAGACCAGGAGATCAAAGCATGAAAATACTGGTGGTGGAAGACAATCCCCAGGTCACGGAAACCATCATGGATTATCTGGAGCTGGCGGGCCATAGGCTGGACTGTGCCTACCACGGCCAGGCGGCCCTGCAACTGCTGGCCGAGCAGCGCTTCGACGTCATCATCATGGACGTCATGATGCCGCGCCTCGACGGCCTCAGCACGGTGGCCCGCCTGCGGGAGCAGGGGATCCCGACTCCCGTGCTGTTTCTCACCGCCCGCGACAGCCTGGACGACAAGCTGGCGGGCTTCAAGGCCGGCGGTGACGACTATCTGGTCAAGCCGTTCGCCATGGAGGAGCTGGAAGTGCGGTTGCAGGCGCTGGCCCTGCGCGGCCCCCGCAGCGACATGGGGGCGCTGTGCGTGGGCGAGCTGACCCTGGATCCCGCCAGCGGCCGCGCCACCCGGGCCGGGGTCGAACTCAAGCTCGGCAAGATCCCGTTCCAGATCCTCACCCTGCTGGCCCGCCGGGCCCCCGCCCTGGTCACCCGCCAGGAGGTGCTCGACATCGTCTGGGGCGACGAGGAGCCGGACTCCGACGCCCTGCGCAGCCACATCTATGCCCTGCGCAATGCGCTCGACAAGCCCTTCCCCGCCCCCATGCTGGAAACCCTGCACGGTCAGGGCTATCGGCTGGTGACCCCATGATGAGCCGCCAGCGCTGCCTGACTTCGCCAACAGGGAGGCCATCATGAGCCTGCCCAGCCTGCGCCGTCGCCTGATCCTCACCCTGAGCGGCGCCGGCCTGCTGCTGCTGGTCATCATCAGCCTGCTGATGGTGGTGGCCGAGGACAAGATGGAGGAGCTCAGCCTGCGCCACTGGCTGGAGGCCGAGGTGACCCGCTACAGCGACGACTGGCTGCGGCTCGGCATGGCGGCCCCCGCCCCCAGCCCACGTCAGTTCTCCAGCTACTGGACCGAGGCCGGCCGCCTGCCGGTCTGGCTCAAGCCCTACCAGCGCCCGGGCTTCTACGAACACGTGCTGGGGGACGAGGACAAGCACTTCCTGGTGCGGCCCCACCCGTCCGGTGAGGGGCTGCTCTACCTGGTGTTCAACGACGACGCCGACGACTACCTGGATCCTTACGAGGATCAGCTGCACCTGGCGACCCGGCTGATCGGGCTGGCCCTGCTGCTCGGCTGCATCGGCTTCGGCATTTGGCTGGTGCGCCACATCACCCGGCCGCTGCAGCGGCTGCAGCAGCGGGTCGCCCATCTCACCCCGGATCAGGCGGACTTCGTGCCCGACGCCCCCTGGCAGGAGCTCAGGGACATCGAGCTGGCGCTGCTGGCCGGCAAGCAGGAGGTGGCCGCCGTGTTTGCCCGCGAGCAGGAGTTCAGCCGCTTCGCCAGCCACGAGCTGCGCACCCCCAACATGGTGATCCAGGGCTCGGCCGCCCTGCTCGGCAAGGTGAGCGATCTGCCCGCACCCGCCGCCCGCGCCACCACCCGCATCCGCGCCGCCGCTGACGAGATGGCGCTGCTCACCGAGACCTTTCTGCTGCTGGGCCGCAAGGAGCCGGTGGAGCGCCCGCCCCAGCAGGTGGCGCCGCTCATTCGTCAGGAACTGGCTCGCCTCGCCCCGCTGCTGCAGCGAGAGGAGCTGGATATCCGGTTGCAGCTGGACGATGAGAGCGAGGCGCTGGCCCCCCTCTCCCTGCTCGCCATTGCGCTCGGCAACCTGCTGAAGAATGCCCTCAGCTACGCCGAGGGGCACATCGACATCGAGCTGGCCGGCCCCGTGCTCACCATCAGCAACCCCACCGCGGCCGCGCCGGATCAGATCCTCGGCTACGGCTGCGGCCTCACCATTATCCAGCGCATCTGCGAGAAGCTGGGCTGGCAGATAGAGACCCGGCTGGAGGGCGGCATCTTCAGCGCCAGACTGGCGATGCGGGAGTAAAAACGACAAGGCGCCCGAGGGCGCCTTGTGCATTGTTTCAATCACCAAAACCGGCCAAAAGGCCGGTTTTGCATTCAGACCGCGCTCTTACTGACAGACGCCACCTGTGGACGACCCTGCAGGCGATCCCAGAGGGCCGCCAGCAGCAGGGCACACAGCGAGGGCGGCAGCCAGGCCAGCCCCTGCTCGTTCAGGGGCAGGGCGAGGCTCCATGCCGGCAGCAGGCCGGCCAGGGCCGAGGCCTTGAGCCCGTCGATCAGACCGAACAGCAGGCTGATCAGCATGACAGGCCCCACCACCCGGGTGCCGTTGCCCCACCAGCGCAGGGTGAAGCTCAGCACCACCAGCACGATGCAGGGGGGGTAGATGGCGGTCAGTACCGGCACCGAGAGCTGGATCAGGTGGCTCAGTCCCAGGTTCGAAACCAGCATGGAGAAGCCGCCCAGCAGCAACACCAGGGTACGGTAGGAGAGCGGCAAATACTGGGCGAAGAACTCGGCACAGGCGCAGGTCAGGCCGACGGCCGTCACCAGACAGGCGATGAAGATGAGCAGTGCCAGGAAGCCGCTGCCCATGCTGCCGAAGGTGTGCTGGACGTAGGCGTGCAGGATCTCGGCGCCATTCTGGGCGTGGGGCACCAGTTCACCGCTCACCGAGCCCAAGCGGAACAGGCTGAGATAGACCAGCGTCAGACCCATCCCGGCGATAAGGCCGGCCAGTACGGTGTAACGGGTCAGCAACTTGGCACTGCTCACCCCGCGCGAGCGGGCCGCATTGACGATGACGATGCCAAACACCATGGCACCCAGCGTGTCCATGGTGAGGTAGCCATTGACGAAACCGTTGGAGAAAGGCTGATGCTGGTAGCTTTCGACGGCAGGGATGGCAGAACCGGCAGGCCACAGCAGAACCGCAAGACCCAGCGCCGCCAGCGCCAGGATCTTGATCGGTGCCAGCACGTGGCCCACGGTGTCGAGCAGCCGGCCCGGATAGAGGGAGATGCCGATCACCAGGCTGAAGTAGACCAGGCTGTAGATCAGCAGGGCCGAACCATCGTCACCAAACAGCGGCGCCAGCCCCACCTCGTAGGAGACGGTCGCCGTACGCGGGGTGGCAAACAGCGGCCCCACGGCCAGATAGCAGACGGTGGCGAGCAGCAACCCGGCCTTGCGGCCGATGGGCGCACTCAGGGCATCCACACCGCCCCCGACCTTGGCCAGCGCCACCACGGTGAGCACCGGCAGGCCGACCGCCGTCAGCAGGAAGCCGGCGGCGGCGCCCCACACCTGTTCACCGGCCTGCAACCCCACCATGGGCGGGAAGATGATGTTGCCGGCACCGACGAAGAGCGCGAAGGTCATGAAACCCAACGCGACTATGTCTCTGGATGTTAATTTTTGGTTATTCATGCTGCGTAATCTGCCTATGACAATGTCAAATCATGACGGAAGTCGGCACGAATGGTTTATTCGTGCAAAAAATCCGCAGATAGTTTTATTAAATTTTTATGTTTCGCGACCTGCGAAGGGCGACAAGTAGAGCGTTTGTGCCAACTGGAGGCAAGTGCGGCACGGCAATCCAGTCACTTCATCCAGAAAATAATTAAGCAATGGTGTTTGATATTGGTGTGGTGCAATTTTGCAACAGATGATAACGCCACAACCAGCGTCATTTGTTACCTGTCTTGCCGTTCGCGGCACCCGCAGGTTCAAGCCACCCGCCCAGCCGAGCGATGAGCCCAAAAACAACAGGGCGCCCGAAGGCGCCCTGTGTGATGGAGTGGCGGCAAGCCCGGCGTCACTCCGCCGGCTTGTGCTTGCGACTCGCCTTGAGCTCGAGAAACTCGATGATCTTGCCGGCTACGTCCTTGCCGGAGGCCGCTTCCACCCCCTGCAGGCCGGGGGAGGAGTTCACCTCCAGCACCAGCGGGCCGCGGGCACTGCGCAGGATATCCACCCCGGCCACGTCCAGCCCCATGATCTTGGCGGCCTGCACCGCGGTGGCCCGCTCTTCCGGGCTTATCTTGATCGCCTCGGCGGTGCCGCCCCGATGCAGGTTGGAGCGAAACTCTCCCGGCTGGGCCTGGCGGCGCATGGCGGCCACCACCTTGCCGTTGACCACCAGACAGCGGATGTCGGCGCCGTTGGCCTCGCGGATGTACTCCTGCACCAGGATGTTGTTGTTGGTCTGGATGAAGGCCTCGATCACGCTCTCGGCGGCCTTCTGGGTCTCGCACAGCACCACGCCGATCCCCTGGGTTCCCTCCAGCAGCTTCACCACCAGCGGCGCACCGCCCACCATGGTGATGAGGTCGGGCACGTCGTGGGTGCTGTGGGCATAGCCGGTCACCGGCAGGCCGATGCCGTGGCGGGAGAGCAGCTGCATCGCCCGCAGCTTGTCGCGGGAGCGGGAAATGGCCACCGAGCTGTTGAGCGCCATGGTGTTCATCATCTCGAACTGGCGCAGCACGGCGGTGCCGTAGAAGGTGATGCTGGCCCCGATGCGCGGGATCACCGCATCATAGCTCTCCAGTTCCCGTCCTTCGTAGTGGATGGAGGGGTTGTGGGAGGCGATGTTCATGTAACAGCGCAGGGTGTCGAGCACCTCGACCTGATGACCGCGCGCCTGCGCCACCTCGACCAGACGGCGGGTGGAGTAGTTGTTGGGCTCACGGGATAAAATGGCGATCTTCATGACAATTCCGCTAGAAGGCAGTGCCTGGGCAGGATGGGGCGGGAGAGTATAAGGTGCCACAGCGCCAAGACAACGCCAATTGTTTCTCCTGACAACAAGACAAACCACACAGAAACCTGCGCTGCCATCCCGCTGTCACCAGATTGTCAAACGGCGGCACCAGACTGGTCTGTCCCCCAGTACAGGATGCCGCCGTTGTTCATCCAGGATCAATCGGGATTGACCCGGTTGCCACCCCTTTAATGCAGGTTCGGCCCCAGCCAGCGCTCGGCTTCGGCCAGCGTCATCCCCTTGCGCTGGGCATAATCTTCCACCTGATCCTGCTGGATCTGCGCCACCGCGAAATACTTGCTGTCGGGGTGGGAGAAATACCAGCCCGACACGGCCGCCCCCGGCCACATGGCGTAGGATTCCGTCAGCTTCATGCCGATGGCCTGCTCCACCCCCAGCAGCTCCCAGATGCTGCCCTTCTCGGTGTGCTCGGGGCAGGCGGGGTAGCCGGGGGCCGGGCGGATGCCACGGTAGTTCTCGCGGATCAGCTCCTCGTTGCTGAGCGCCTCCTCGGGGGCATAGCCCCAGTGCACTTTACGCACCTGCTCGTGCAGATACTCGGCGAAGGCCTCGGCCAGGCGATCGCATACCGCCTGAATGAGGATGGCGTTGTAGTCGTCGTGCTCCGCCTTGTAGGCCTTGGCGATAGCCTCCTCGCCGATGCCGCCGGTCACCGCGAAGGCACCGACCCAGTCGGGCTTGCCGCTCTCCTTCGGCGCCACATAGTCTGCCAGACAGTAGTTGGGGAAGCCCTGCTTCTCGCTCTGCTGACGCAGATGGTGCAGCACCTTGCGCACCTCGCTGCGCGACTCGTCGGTATAGACCTCGATGCTGTCGCCCACGGCGTTGGCGGGGAACAGACCTATGATGCCGGCGCAGCGCACGCTCCGATCTTTTTCCAGCTGATCCAGCATAGCGTTGGCATCGGCGTAGAGGCGCGTGGCCTCCTCCCCCACTACCTCATCTTCCAGGATGCGGGGGAACTTGCCCGCCAGCTCCCAGCTCAGGAAGAACGGCGTCCAGTCGATGTAGGGGCGCAGCACCGAGACCGGCACATCCTCGAAGATCTGCACGCCGGGTTCGCGGGGCTTGGGTGGCTCATAGCCAGCCCAGTCCAGCTGATGGCGGTTGGCACGGGCGTGGGCCAGGCTGACCGGCTTGGAACGCGGCTGCTTGCGAGCGTGCTGCTCGCGGGCAATCTCGTACTCCTTGTCGATGCGGGCCACGAAGGCGGGCTTGAGCTCCGGGCTCAGCAGACTCTGGGCCACCCCCACCGCGCGCGACGCGTTGGAGACATAGACCACGGGTTCGGAGTAGTTCTGCTCTATCTTCACCGCGGTGTGGGCCTTGGAGGTGGTAGCGCCGCCGATGAGCAGCGGCAACTTGAAGCCCTGGCGCTCCATCTCTTTCGCCACGTGCACCATCTCGTCCAGCGACGGAGTGATCAGGCCCGACAGGCCGATGATGTCGGCATTGACCTCCCGCGCCGTCTTGAGAATGGTCTCGCAAGAGACCATGACCCCGAGATCGACGATCTCGTAGTTGTTGCACTGCAGCACCACCCCGACGATGTTCTTCCCGATGTCGTGCACGTCCCCTTTCACGGTAGCCATCACGATTTTGCCGTTGCTGGAACCGCCGGACTTCTCCGCCTCGATATAGGGCTGCAGGTAGGCGACTGCCCGCTTCATCACCCGCGCCGACTTCACCACCTGGGGCAGGAACATCTTGCCGGCGCCGAACAGATCGCCCACCACGTTCATGCCGTCCATCAGCGGCCCCTCGATCACGTGCAGCGGCTTCTCGGCCTGGCTGCGCGCCTCCTCGGTATCCTCCTCGATGAAATCGGTGATCCCCTTGACCAGCGCGTGCTCCAGCCGCTTGCCCACCGGCCAGCTGCGCCACGCCTGATCCCGCGGATCCTCCGCCTGGGCACCACCACCGCGATAGCGCTCGGCGATGGCCAGCAGCGCCTCGGTGGCGTCCGGATTGAGGTTCAGCACCACCGCCTCGACCTTCTCTTTCAGATCGCTCGGGATGTCTTCGTAGATGGCCAGCTGGCCGGCGTTGACGATCCCCATGTCCATGCCGTTCTGGATGGCGTGATAGAGGAACACCGCGTGGATCGCCTCGCGCACCGGCTCGTTGCCGCGAAACGAAAACGAGACGTTGGAGACGCCGCCGGAGATCATGGCGTGGGGCAGGTTCTGCTTGATGTCCTTCACCGCGTCGATGAAGTCCACCGCGTAGTTGTTGTGCTCGTCGATGCCAGTCGCCACCGCGAAGATATTGGGGTCGAAGATGATGTCTTCCGGCGGGAAGCCCACCCGGTCCACCAGAATGCGGTAGGCGCGCTGGCAGATCTCGAACTTGCGCTCCCGGGTATCGGCCTGGCCCACCTCATCGAACGCCATCACGATGACGGCTGCGCCGTAGCGGCGCAGCAGCTTGGCCTGCTGGATGAATTTCTCCTCCCCCTCCTTCATGGAAATGGAGTTGACCACCGGCTTGCCCTGCACGCACTTGAGGCCGGCCTCCAGCACTTCCCACTTGGAGGAGTCGATCATCACCGGCACCCGGGCGATGTCCGGCTCGCCGGCAATCAGGTTCAAGAAGCGCACCATGGCCGCCTCGGCGTCCAGCATCCCCTCGTCCATGTTGATGTCGATGATCTGGGCGCCGCTCTCCACCTGCTGCTTGGCGACGTCGAGGGCCTCGTCGTAGAGCCCCTCCTTGATCAGCCGCTTGAACTTGGCCGAGCCGGTGACGTTGGTGCGCTCCCCCACGTTCACGAACATGGATTCGGGGGTGATGATGAGAGGCTCGAGGCCCGACAGCCGGCAGGCTACCGGTAGCTCGGGCAGGGCGCGCGGCTTGATGCCCGCCACGGCGTCCGCCATGGCGCGAATATGGGTCGGGGTGGTGCCGCAGCAGCCGCCCACCAGGTTGAGAAAGCCGCTCTGGGCCCACTCGCGGATATACTCGGCCATCTCATGCGCGTCTAGATCGTACTCGCCGAACGCATTAGGCAACCCGGCGTTGGGGTGGGCGCTGACATGGGTCTCGCTGATGCGCGACAGCTCCTCCACGTACTGGCGCAGCTCATCCGGCCCGAGCGCGCAGTTGAGACCGAACGAAACGGGTTTGACGTGGCGCAGCGAGTGGTAGAAGGCTTCGGTGGTCTGGCCCGAGAGGGTACGGCCGGAGGCGTCCGTGATGGTGCCCGAGATCATCACCGGCAGGCTGTATCCCAGCGCCTCGAACACCCCTTCCACCGCGAAGGCGGCGGCCTTGGCGTTGAGGGTATCGAAGATGGTCTCGATCAGAATGATGTCGGCGCCGCCCTCGATCAGAGCGTGGGTCGATTCGGTGTAGGCGGCCACCAGCTGGTCATAGGTGACGTTGCGCTTGCCGGGATCGTTCACGTCCGGCGAGATGGAGGCAGTGCGGTTGGTCGGGCCCAAGACCCCTGCCACGAAGCGCGGCTTGTGGGGCTCTTTCGCCGTCCACTCGTCGGCCACTGCGCGCGCCAGCCGGGCAGCCTCGCGGTTGATCTCGGCCGAGAACTCTTCCATCTCGTAGTCGGCCATGGCGATGCGGGTGGCGTTGAAGGTGTTGGTCTCGAGGATGTCGGCGCCGGCGGCGCAGTACTGCTCGTGGATCTCGCGAATCACGGCGGGACGGGTCAGCACCAGCAGGTCATTGTTGCCCTTGATGTCGGTATGCCAGTCGGCGAAGCGCGCGCCGCGATAATCGGCCTCACCGAGCTTGTACCCCTGGATCATGGTGCCCATGGCGCCATCGATGATCAGGATCCGCTCCTTGAGACAGGCTTCCAGTTTGTTTGTCACATCCGACTTTTTGTTCGACACCGCTCGTTCCTCTTACATCCATGCAACTGCGTAAACAGCATCCTAACAGCAAACAAATCAAATGGAAATCTAGCCGTCTATCTGTCTATATCAGCGACCTATATACTCATAAATAGGTAATGAGTAACATGTGACCCAAGAGTACCCTATGCCCGTCCTCAATCCGGACACGTGCTTGCTGTTTACTAAAGAGAAAAATAACTATGAGCGTCTACTACACACTCTGCTTCCTGGCAGCGTTGGCGATCTTTATCGCCTTTGCCAATCAGTATGTTGTGAAGATCCAGACCACCATCGCCATCACCGCGGGCTCCATGCTGATCTCCGCGCTGCTGGTGCTGTTCGGTAAGCTGGGCTGGTTCAATCTGGAACCCCTGGCCGTCAAGACCATGGAGAGCATCGACTTCCAGAATTTCCTGCTGAAGGGGATCCTGGGCTTCCTGCTGTTCGCCGGCGGTCTCGGGATCAATCTGAAAGCCCTGCGCAGCCAGAAGTGGGAGATCACCATTCTCTCCATCGTGGCGACCCTGCTCTCCACCTTCATGGTCGGCTACGGCTTCTGGTTCATCGCCAAGCTGCTGGGCTGGGAGCTGCCGCTGGTCTATTGCATGCTGTTCGGTGCCCTGATCTCCCCCACCGACCCCATCGCCGTACTGGCCATCGTCAAGAAGATGAAGGCACCGCCCCAGATCGCCATCCAGATCGAAGGGGAATCGCTGTTCAACGACGGTGTCGGCCTGGTGATCTTCGCCACCGTGTTCGCCGTGGCGTTCGGCGGCGTCGAGCCCACCTTCGGCAGCGTGGCTGGCCTGTTCCTGCATGAGGCCCTCGGCGGCATCCTGTTCGGCGCCGTGCTGGGCCTCATCGCCCACGTGATGATCAGCGCCACCGACGACGGTTCGCTGGAGCTGCTGTTGACCCTCTGCATCCCCACCGCCGGCTTCGCCTTCGCCAACATGATCGGCGTCTCCGGCGCCCTGGCCATGGTGGTGACCGGCATCATGATCGGCAACTGGACCCGTCATTCCGGCTTCTCCGAGCAGAGCAGCCATCACCTGGATCACTTCTGGGAGTTGATGGACCAGTTCCTCAACGCCCTGCTGTTCCTGCTGATCGGTCTGGCGCTGGTGCTGCTGGATCTGGCCTGGCGTGACTGGATCCTGCTGGTCATCGCGGTACCGCTCTGCCTCGCCTCCCGCTTCATCAGCGTGTCGCTGCCCTATATGGCCTTCCGCCGCTATCGCAGCTACAACAAGTTCTCGGTGCGGATCCTCACCTGGGGCGGCCTGCGCGGCGGTCTGGCCATGGCCATGGCGCTGGCGCTCCCCTCCGGCGTCATGATGCTGCCGGAACACGGCGTCGACCTGCGGGAAGTGATCCTGGTGATGACCTACTCGGTGGTGATGTTCTCCATCGTGGTACAAGGCATGACCATCACTCCGATGATCACCGCCGCCAAGAAGGCCAGCGGCCACTATTGAGTCACCGGCTGACGTCACCTGGTGATGAAAAAGGGCTCCCTCGGGAGCCCTTTTTGTGGCCGACAGACGACCCTCAAGGAAAAACTGCAAATAATTGTTTGCTTTTTACTCATGTCGAGGAGAGAATGCGCGCCGGCTAGTTAATCAGCCCTGATTATGTTTACCCTGAAATGCTTCACCTCACGATGAATCCTGCCAGTACCCGCATAACCTTCTTCTGATTTACTCGCCTTGAGAACCGTTCAGGCTGTCTGCCTGCGTTGCCCGGCTCTCACGGTGCAGACCCGATCTGCCCACTCCCAAGTAGCATCATGCATCCGCGTGGTCCTTGGCGCATTCCTTGAAAGTGCAGACGCCCCTGAACCGGGCTGGGTATTCCTGCGCGCTCGTCCGCAATCGTGCTGACCGCGCCCATTGACCTGACATTTGCCAATACAAGGAGCAAACACCTAATTGATATAGAGAAATACCATGATGAAAGCAGTACAAACACACAAACCCCTGCGTCGCAGCAAACCCATCAACCTGCCCGTGCAAGAGCACGATGACGACGGGTTCCTGATCCAGTTCAGCACCCGCTTCAGCGGCGGTTTTGCCATCTCCTGTGACGGCATCGCTGGCGAGTTCTCCATCGAAGACCTCAACTGATCCTGCCTGCCCAACGGCAGCGACTGATGCAGACAGGCCGCAACTCACGGCGGCCTCTTTGTCTCACTCCCACAAATTTTCCCTACATCACCTAGCCAACACCCGCACTCTTGGCCGGTACTCTCAGACCCGGCAGGCCTGCGCTCCTTCCGCCTCCAGCAGCAGACACTCATCCGCATCCTCGGCCAGCTTGACCAGCCTGCTCTGCACCAGCCCCAGCTTGGCCAGCAGCGCCACCGAGCGCTCGTTGCCCGGGGTGACGATGGCGACCACCCGCTTGATGCCGAGCCGCTCCCGACCATCCTGCAGCGCCGCCTGCGCCGCTTCGATGCCATAACCCTGAGCGCGATAGGCGGGCAGGAAGGCGTAGCCGATGTCTTCACAAGGCAGGGTATCGCGCTTGATCAGCCCGCAGATGCCGAGCTTGGCGCCGTCGCTGCGCCGGGCCACCAGATAGAGGCCGTGACCGTGGCGGGCATAGCTGACCGCCGGCCCCTGCTGGATGTAGTTTTCGGCATCCTGCAGAGTGCGGATGCCCCGATCGCCGATGTAGCGGTGAAAGTCGGGGTCGTTGAGCAGTTCGACAATGAAGGGGGCATCGGCAACGGTCAGTTCGCGCAGTTCCAGGCGCTCGGAGAGAATCATGACAAGGGCTCGCATAGAAGAGACAGGCCCCAAGACTGCCCCCGCCACCGGCTATTGGCAAGGCCGTCACCATGAAAAAGGGCCGCAGCGCGGCCCCGGTCAATGAAATCAGCCGCGTCAGGCCGCCAGCAGCCCGGCGTAGCCATTGCCCTGCTCGCGCAGCGCCACGAACACAGCCGCGCAGTCGGACCAGGAAAGACCGAGCCGCTCGGCCACCTGGGCGGGCCACTCGGGCGGTGCCTCATCCCCCACGTCGGACTGCGCCGCCAGGGCGATGGCCAGATGGATGAGGGCAGCCTCGACAGAGAACTCCTTGGCCAGCAAGGGGTTGTAGTGATACTCCACCGCATGGCAGATGCTCAACGGGAATTGCCAGCGCCTGGCCATCTCGGCCCCGGTCTGGGCATAGTTGAAGCCGACCACCAGCTCCTCGGCCTTGGCGCGCCCCTTGCTGGGCTCCAGATCCTTGATGTGGTTCACCATGTTCTCCGGCAACCCTACGTGCATGATAAGCCGCCCCATGTCGTAGAGCAGGGCGCAGGTGAACACCTCCTCCCCCTTCATGCCCTTGAGCTTGGCCAGCCGTCTGGCCAGTTCGGCCACGTCGAATACCTTGCCCCAGAAATGCTTGAGATCGATGCCGGGCACCGCATTGATAGAGCCGGTCAGGCCGCAGGCGAGCACCATGTTGCGCACCACGTCGACCCCGAGCCGCACCACAGCTTCGTTGACGGTGGCGACCTGGCGACTGCCGCCAAACTTGGCGGAGTTGGCCAGCCGCAGCAGCTTGGCGGAGATCACCGGATCCTTGTTGATCTTCTTGGCAATCAGCAGGATATCCGGCTCTTTCTCGTTGAAGGTCTGCACCAGTTCGCGCATGACTTCCGGCACGTTGGGCAGGTTCTGGGGCTTGGATAACAGCGAGTCTATGGTGGGCATATTGATATCCGTCCATGCGATTTTATGATGGTTGTTGTTTGCCGACAGCAAACCCACATTAATTATGGGTAACAAAAACCGCCCCTACCGAAATGTTTTTATCGAAATATTTCAATGTGTTAATAGCTATCTCGCTATACTGGCATCCTTTATGACATGACGAGGCACAGCACATGAACGAACCCACCGAGTTCTTCGACGAACAAACCCTGCTGGAGATGGTCGACAACCAGCTGAGCGACGGCCACCCGCTGCAGGTCAAGGCGACCCTGATGCGGCTGGTAATGAAGGGCACCCCCCGTGAAGAGGCGCTGCAATATATCGCCTGTGCCCTGGGGGCCGAACTGATGGCGATGGAAGCGGATCAGGGCCCCTTCAACCTCGAGCGTTACGGCCAGTTTCTGGACTCCCTGCCCGAGATGCCCTGGGCCGAATAAACGCCCACTCCCGCCGCCGGCGACCCGGTCGCCGGCCTGCTCCCGTTAGGCAAGCCACCCCGCCAGCCATTATCATTACTGCCACCGGACAGCAGGGGAGCAAGCATATGCGCTGGCAAGATCGCCGTGAGAGCAACAATGTGGAAGACAGGCGCCAGCAGAGCGGCGGGGGCGGCATCCCCATCGGCGGCAAGGGGCGCCTGATCCTGCTGGTGGTAGTCATGGTGGCCGGCTACTACGGGGTGGACCTCTCCCCCCTGCTCAGCGAGCCGACCACCCAGAACCAGCCCCAGCGTCAGGAGATGTCTCAGCCGGCCAAGGATCCCCTCGCCAGGTTCACCTCGGTGATGCTCGCCTCCACCGAGGATGCCTGGGGCGAAATCTTCCAGCAGAGCGGCAGCCGCTATCAGGCCCCCAAACTGGTGCTTTATCGCGGCTCAACCCGTACCGGCTGCGGCCAGGGCCAGTCGGTGATGGGCCCCTTCTACTGCCCGGCGGATCGCACCGTCTACATCGATCTCTCCTTCTATCAGGAGATGCGCGACAAGCTGGGGGCCGACGGCGACTTCGCCCAGGGCTACGTGGTGGCACACGAGGTGGGCCACCACGTGCAGAACCTGCTCGGCATCGAGCGCAAGATGCGTGAGCAACAGCAGGGGTTGAGCCGGGCCGAGCAGAACAAGCTGTCGGTCAAACTCGAGTTGCAGGCTGACTGCTTTGCCGGCGTCTGGGGCCACTACATGGAGCGGGAGCAGGTGCTGGAGCATGGCGATCTGGAAGAGGCGCTCAACGCCGCCCAGGCCATCGGCGACGACCGTCTGCAGCAGCAGAGCCAGGGCCGGGTGATCCCGGACAGCTTCACCCACGGCAGTTCGGCCCAGCGCTACGCCTGGTTCAAACGCGGCTTCGACAGCGGCAAGCCCGCCAGCTGCAACACCTTCGCCGCCCGCTAGACGCCCAAAAGAAGGGCCGGATCCTGACAGGATCCGGCCCTTTTTCCATTCATCATGAGGAACGTCAGTACTGGGAGTTGACGATCACCTCCTCCCCCAACGCGCCAGCCAGCGGCAGCGGCCGGTAGGTGGAGTTGGCCGAGCGCAGCAACCGGATGCCGCGAATGCCGAGCTCCTGCGCCGCCTTGATGTCGCCATCGGCATCGCCGTAGAAGATCTTCATCTGCTTCTCCTTAAGCCACTGCACCTTGGTGTTCTGGCCCGGCTGATCGCCGGCGAAGATCACCGGGTTGAGCTGGTCGGCTGGAATATTCATGGTCTGCTGCAGGGTCTTGCTGACGGTTTCGGTCTTGGTGGCCGAACGGCCAGTGACGAAATAGATGTGATCGCCGCGCTCAAGGTGCATGGCGATGAGCGCCTTGCCCACCTCTTTCGGCACGCTGAACGCGTCCCAGCCGTTGTTCATCTTCTCCCAGAAGGCCGGGTTCTTCAGGTAGCTCTCGTCGTTGGGGGAGAACTCCTGCTTGCCGCGATAGAACCCCGGGCTGGAGAAGAGCAGGGTGTCGTCGATGTCGAAACCTACCGCCATCGGCGGCAGCCCATCCAGGCTCTTGGCAATCTGCGTCACCGACACCCAGTGAATGGGGGCCTGCTGGGCCAGGGTCACCGCAGTGACACCGGCGGCACTGGCCGGGGCTTCGACCGCCACAGCGGGCAGGGTCAGGCTGGCGGCGACCAGGGAGGCAAGCAGGGCAAAACGGGGAGATAAGGACATGATACGGCTCGTGACATGAAGGAAACAGGGGGCCGATCCTGCCCCATACCGGCACCGGAAACCGTGAAACCCGCCACAAAACAGGGCCAAGTGGCACGCATCGCCACGGCAAGCCCCCATCTTGATCTTGGCGCAATCGCCAAACAGGATGGCGTGGGCACCAAGGCCGGAGCCGACGATGCGCCCCATACTGGCCACTCCCATCCACTCAGGAACTCATCATGGATTACAAGCAACGGCTGCAAGCCTGCCTCAACCGGATCATCTGCGATCCCGATTTCACCCCGGCCGAACTCGATCACTGGTTCTGCCCGGACTATGTCCAGCTGGTGGATGACCAGCAGCTGGATCGCGCCGCCTTCGAGCAACATCTGCTGGTCCTGCGCCAAAGCCTGGCCCGCAGCGAGATCCGCTTTGTCTCGCTGCTGGCCGAGGGAAACCGGGTGCACTCCCTGCATCGGGTGCGGGCCTGGCGTCACGACGGCGCCCAGATCGAGTGCAAGGTGAGCGCCCTGTTCACCTTTCAGGGCGAACGCCTGAGTCACACCGACGAGCTGACCTGCCTGCTGGCGGGGGAGCCGGCCGACCGGGATCTCGGCTCCCGCCTCACGGCCCCGCCGGTTCCCGCAAGAAGCGATTGAAGGCGTGAGAAAAAGCGCTGAAATCCCCGTAACCCAGTTCGAGGGCTATCCGCGACAGCGGCTGGCCCTGTTGCTGCAACTGGCGGGCCCGTCCCATCACCACCTGTTGCCGCCATTGCCGAAAGCTGCAGCCCAGCTGCTGGCTGAACAGCCGGTTGAGGGTGCGCACCGAGGCACCTGAATCGGCCGCCAGCTCCGCCAACCCGTATTCGATGGAAGGGTGCCGGCAGACCCGTTCCAGCACCCGCAGCAGCCGCACGTCCAGCGCCGCGCTCAGCATGAATCCAGCCGCCACCGGCGCCTGTCGCAACTCGGCCGCCAACACCGTCAGATAGGCATCCCTGAGCCCCGGCTCCGCCATGTCCGCCAGTCGCTCGAACAGGCCGGCCAGCAGCGGGCTCACCTGGTGGGTCGTCAGTTCGCTCCCCCCATCCGGGTCATCCAGATAGATCAGACTGAGCCGGGAGTGACGCAGCACCCTGAACTCATGGGCCAGCCCGGCCGGGATCAGGCAGAGCTGGCCCGCCACCAGCAGCACGCCTGCCGCCTCACTGCTGATCACGCCACCACCCCGATGCAGGTAGCAAAACTGTGAGCCGCCGTGACAGTGGAGGGCGGTGAGGGCGCCTTGCGGGTAGTCGCGATACAAGAGGTTCATGACGAACTCCCCAGGCCCAAGGCCCAAGGCCCACCCACCAGCAGGCTCTTTCGGCACTTCTTGTCCCCCGCTCTCGCCCCGGTGGGCTATAACTGCTGTACGCCTTCTAATGACATTCAAATCAATTGCACCATTTATTGGAGATGCCATGGACGTGCACACCGCAGCTGCCCATTCGAACACCACCACTCCCGCTTCACCCCAGGCCAGACTGGAGGCCGTCGACCAGCTGATGGCACGGCTCGAGCTCGCGCCAGACGGCTTGATTCTGGATGCCAATCCCCGTTTTCTCGCCATCATGGGATATCAGCTGGCCGAGCTCAAGGGTCAGCACTACAGCATGCTGCTCCCCGCTGAGGCAGAAGAATCCGCCGACGAGGCCGCCCGTTGGCAGGCGCTGCGGACGGGGCAGGCACAGGAGGGCGAGTTTCACCGGCTCGATCGCCAGGGCCGGGACATATGGCTGCGAGGCAGTTGCAGCCCACAGCTGGATGAACAGGGCGCGCTGGTCCAGGTCATCGAATACACCATGGATCTGACCGAGCAGAAGCAGCTGAACGCCAACTTCGAAGGGCAGCTCAACGCCCTCAGCCGGGTCATGGGCAAGGTGGAGTTTTCACTGGATGGCATCATCCTCGATGCCAATGCCCGCTTTCTGGAGACGGTGGGCTATCAGCTGGAGGAGCTGAAGGGCCAGCACCACCGGCTGCTGGTCGATCCTGACTACGCCCAGTCGGCCGACTATCGCAGCTTCTGGGAAACCCTGCGCCGCGGTGAATACCTGGCGGGAGAGTTCTGCCGGCTCGGCAAACAGGGGGAAGAGATCTGGATCCAGGGCTCCTACAACCCGGTGCTGGATCTCACCGGCAAGCCTAGCAAGATCGTCAAGTTTGCCACCGACATCACGGCCCAGGTGGCGCAGCATCGCCAGCTCAAGCGCGCCATGGAGGAGGCCGAAGAAGCCGCCAGGGTGCGCGAGGAGCTGCACAAGTCGCTGCAGGAGATGTCGACCCCGGTCACCCCCATCTGGGACGGGATCCTGCTGCTGCCCCTGGTGGGGATCATCGATTCCATGCGCACCGCCGACGTGATGAACAAGTCGCTCACCAAGATTGCCGAGACCCGGGCCCGGGTCTTCGTGCTGGACATCGCCGGGGTCGCCACCGTGGATACCGGCGTCGCCAACCAGCTGATCAAGATCACCAAGGCGACCCAGTTCATGGGGTGCGAGGCCATCATCTCCGGCGTCTCGCCGGCCATCGCCCGCACCATGGTGGAGCTGGGGGTCTCTGTTGGCGACATCCGTACCACGGCGACCCTGCGGGATGCCTTCGAGATCGCCCTCAAGCGGGTCGGATCCACCCTCTAGGAGAGATGCATGCTGCTCAACAATGATCTGGGCATCGCCGACGTGGCCGACTGCATCGTGGTCAGCATGCGCCCCGACCTCGGTGACGAGGGCATGCAGCAACTGATGCAGGCCCTCTCCCAGCGGCTGATGCTGGGCCGCCAGCACGCGGTATTGCTCGACTTCTCCGGGGTCATGCTGCTCGATCACCACGAATTCAGGCAGGTACGCAAACTGGCCGAGGTGTGCCGCCTGCTCGGCGCCGTCTGCCTGCTGGTGGGGCTGAATGCGGGGATCGCAGCCTTTCTGGCGTTGGCCGATGCCGAGCCCGGGCCGCTGCGCTGCTTTCTCGACATGGACGATGCCTTCGCCCATGTTCGCACGACGCTCAAGGATGAGGAGTAGCGCAGCATGCAGTTGGAACAGAGCGTGCAAGAGGCCAGCTACCCGCTGCGCCACGACATCGACCTGCACCTGACGGTGATGGCGGTACGCCGCCTCCCCTTCATCGCCAACCTGTCCGAGGTGGACCGTGCCATGCTCTCCACCGTGGTCTCCGAGCTTGGCAGCAACATCCTGAAATACGCGCAGCGGGGGGAGATCACCCTCACCCTCCACCATCCCAGAGGGCGCCCCTGCATCGACATCGTCGCCCGCGATCAGGGCCCCGGCATTGGGGACGTGCATCAGGCCATGCAGGATCACTACAGCACCTCGGGCACCCTGGGCCTGGGCCTGCCCGGCGTGCGCCGCATGATGTCGGAACTCACCATCAGTACCCCGCCGGAAGGGGGGACTCTGGTGCAGGCCCGCAAGTGGCTGGGCGCGGCGCCTCTGGTATCCAGGCCAATCGCCCCCCTCGCCTGTGCCGGCCAGCTGCACGCCGGCCTGCAGCTGGCATGGGCCAGCGAGAACCGCCCCTGCTATCCGGAACGGGTCTCCGGCGATCTGGCCTTCATCCGGCCAGGGCCTGAGGGGGTGTCGCTGATCCTGATCGACGTGAGCGGCCACGGCGCCTCGGCCAACAAGCTGGTACAGGTGCTGGAGGCGGCGCTGCAGCAGACCCGCGAGCAGGAGCCGGCCCGCCTGTTGCAACTGTTGCACCAGCACTGCATCGGCACCCGGGGCGCCGCCGCCGGCGTGGCCCTGGTCAACGGCGAACGGGGTGAGCTGAGCTATGCCGGCATCGGCAATACCCGCATCTGCCTGCGCGGCCGCGAGCCCTGGCGCGGCATCTCCCGCGATGGGGTGCTGGGAGAGCGCTTCCCCACCCCCTTGCTGCAGCGCCAGCCACTCGTCGCGGGGGACGTGGTGATGCTCTATTCGGACGGTATCAGCGAATCCCTCAACCTGCGCGACGGTGCGCTGGATCTGGCCGCCGAGCCCGCCCAGCTGGCACGCCAGGTGATCGCCCACAGTGGCCGCAGCACCGACGATGCCAGTTGCATCGTGCTGCGGGTGCTGGCAGGAGAGGAGGACTAGATGCGGCAACTGATCGGTGAAACCCTGCTGTCAGGGCCGGCGGCGGCACTCACCGCCCGGCGCAAGGTGATCCAGGTACTCACCTGCCTCGACAGAAGTCCCACCTTCGTGGCACCGCTGGCAGGCGCCACCTCCGAGCTGGTACGCCAGCTGGTGGCGAACGCTGAGCCGCTGCAACTGCAAGTGTGGCTGGAGCCACACGCGCAGGAGTTGTGGCTCTCGCTCTTGTCTGATGCCCCCATCTCCCCCGAGCCGGATGGCCGCCATTCACGTGGCATCCGGCTGGTAGCCCACGCGGACAACGCCATCGCCCTGGTCTACCGCCTGCCCCGCTGGCCCGATGAACCGCTGCTGCAACAGATGCAGCGGCAGTTCGCCGAACCGACCAGGGACGAGCTGTTTGCGGTGATGCAGGCCAAGAACCAGGAGCTGGAAGTGGCCTATGAGCTGGCGGAGAGCGCGACCCGGGCCAAGAGCGATTTTCTCGCCAACATGAGCCACGAGATCCGCACCCCCATGAACGCCATCCTCGGCATGTCCCATCTCGCCCTGCAGACCCGGCTCGATCCGCAGCAGTTCGACTACGTCAGCAAGATCCAGCGTTCGGCCCAGCATCTGCTCGGCATCATCAACGACATCCTCGACTTCTCCAAGATCGAGGCCGGCAAACTGGATCTGGAGCGGATCGAATTCGATCTCGACCATGTGCTGGAAAATCTGGCCACTCTGGTGGGCGAAAAGGCAGAGGCCAAGGGTATAGAGCTGCTGTTCGAGGTCGACCACCAGCTCGACACCCTGCTCTATGGCGATCCCCTTCGCCTCGGCCAGATCCTGATCAACTACGCCAACAATGCCGTCAAGTTCACCGAGCAGGGGGAGATCCTGGTCAAGGTCAGCTGCCTGGAGAAACAACCCCAGGAGGTGTTGCTGCACTGCTCGGTACAGGACACCGGGATCGGCATGAGTCAGGAGCAGCAGCAGCGGCTGTTCCAGTCATTCCAGCAGGCGGACAGCTCCACCACCCGCAAGTACGGCGGCACCGGCCTCGGCCTCGCCATCTCCCGCAAGCTGGCGGAGCTGATGGGCGGCGAGGTGGGGGTACAGAGCGAACCGGGCCAGGGCAGCACCTTCTGGTTTACCGCCCGACTTGGCCGGGGCAGGCGCAGATCCCGCTATCTGCCGAGCCTGGATCTGCGCGGGCGCCGCATGCTGGTGGCCGACGACAGTGCCAGCGCCCGTACCATCATGGCCGCCCTGCTGCGCAGCATGAGCTTTGTGGTGGACACCGCCGAATCGGGCCAGCAGGCACTGCAGATGATCGCCGGCGCCGAGCAGGAGGGGCAGCCCTACGAAGTGGTATTGCTGGACTGGCACATGCCGGGGCTGGATGGCATCGAGACCGGTCGCCGCCTCATCGCCCGCGGCATGGGCCAGCGTCCCTACCGGGTCATGGTGACCGGCTACGGACGGGAGGAGGTCTTTCGCCAGGCCGATACCGCCGGCTTTGATCGGGTGCTGGTCAAGCCGGTATGTGCCTCCGTGCTGTTCGATACCGTCATCGGCCTGTTCGGTCAGCAAGCAAGCCCTCTCATCTTCAAGCCACCCCAGGCGACCCACCACTACCGCTTCGACGGGCTCAGGATCCTGCTGGCGGAGGACAACGAGCTCAATCAGCAGGTGGCGCTGGAGCTGCTGCGGGCGGTCGGCGCCGATGTCAGCATCGCCGGCAATGGCGCCATCGCGCTGGAGATGGTGGCCCAGACCCACTACGACCTGATCCTGATGGACATGCAGATGCCGGTGATGGATGGCCTGGCCGCCACCCGGCTGTTGCGCGAGCGGGAAGACGTCGGACAACACACCCCGATCCTGGCAATGACGGCCAACGTCATGGCTGGTGACCGCGAACGCTGCCTCGCTGCTGGGATGGACGATCACATCGCCAAGCCCATCGACCCCGACAGGCTGTATGCGGCCCTGCAGCGCTGGGCAACCTCCTTCAGCCGCGAGGTCAGCAGCAGACTCACTGTCTCGCGCGCATCCCCCGCCACCGCCTTGCTGCCACAGCTGCGGGCGCTCGGGCTCAACGCCGAAACCGCCCTGCAACGCTTGATGCACAACTGGGAGTGGTATCGGGATCTGCTGCAACGTTTCGCCCGCCAGGGGAGTCAGCCGATGGAAACCCTGCTGGCCGCCCTGCAGGCGAATGACCGGGAAGAAGCGCATCGCCAGGCCCATACCCTCAAGGGCATAGCCGCAACGCTGGGGGCCGGGTCGCTGCAGGAAGTCTCGGCCCGGCTGGAGAGTGCCCTCGCCCGGGGAGACGATGCCGCCAGCCTGCTGCCGCTGGCCGAATTGGGGCTGCAACAGCAGCAGGAACTGGCCGCCGGCCTGCTGACACTGCTGCCGGCCCCTGCCGCCCCCGGCTTGCCGGAGGCTACCCCCGCCGAGCTGGCCCCCCTGCTGCACCAGCTGACCGGGCTGCTGCTGGAAGACGATGCGGAAGCCTTCATCCTGTTCCAGCGCAATCAGGCCAGGCTCACCCCCTTGCTGGGCGAGGCGGCACCGGCCATGCACGATGCCATGACCCGTTTTCGCTTCGCCGATGCCCTGGCACATCTGCAACAAGTCCGGGCCCTCAGACCCGATCTGTTCAACCAAGAGTGAGGCCACCATCATGCTCAACTTGCTGGATCCCGATACCAAACCCACCCTGTTGGTGGTCGATGACACACCGGAGAACCTCTCCCTGCTCAGCGCCCTGCTCAGCCCCCACTACCGGGTCAAGGTCGCCATCAGCGGCCAGCGGGCGCTGGAGATCCTCTCGGCCGGCACCCGGGTGGACCTGATCCTGCTCGACGTGGTGATGCCCCAGATGGATGGCTATCAAGTGATGCAGGCGCTGCAGGAGATGCCGCAGGCGCGGGAGATCCCGGTGATCTTCCTGACCGCCAAGGTGGAGGAGAGTGCAGAGGCGCACGGCCTGGCACTGGGGGCCGTCGACTACATCCACAAACCGATCACCCCCGCCATCGTGCTGGCCCGGGTTAGAAACCACCTGGAGCTAAAAGCGGCGCGAGATCTGCTGCACGACCAGAACGCCTTCCTGGAGCAAGAGGTGGAGCGCCGTACCCGGGAGAACGAACTGATCCAGAACATCACCATCCACTCCCTCGCCTCGCTTGCCGAAACCCGCGACAACGAGACCGGCAACCATATCCTGCGCACCCAGCACTATGTGCGGCTGCTGGCGGAGACCCTCTGCGAGCACCCCCGTTTTCGTGCCGAGCTGACCCCCAAGACCATCGATCTGCTGTTCAAATCGGCCCCGCTGCACGACATCGGCAAGGTTGGTGTGCCGGACCGGATCCTGCTCAAGCCCGGCAAGCTGGATGCGGACGAGTTTGCCCAGATGAAGCATCACTCCATTCTCGGCAAGGAGGCCATCGTCCATGCCGAGGAGGCGCTGGGGGTAGAGGTGGAGTTTCTGCGACTGGCCAAGGAGATCGCCTGCTACCACCACGAGAAGTGGGACGGCACCGGCTACCCCTATGGCCTGATCGGCGACGAGATCCCCCTCTCGGCCCGTTTGATGGCGCTGGCCGACGTGTACGACGCCCTTATCAGCAAGCGCTGCTACAAGGCCGCCATGTCCCACCAGGAAGTGGTGCCCATCATACTGGCGGGGCGGGGCAATCACTTCGATCCCGACATCACGGACGCCTTTGCCCGCATCCACCAGCAATTCCACGAGATCGCCCTGCGCTACAACGACGACAAGGGCGAGCGGGAGCCCAACCGCGACTAGGCGGTGGCGGGCAGCAGGTCGGTAAAGACGAAGCCGTCCCGCTCCACCGTCTCCCCCACCCGGATGGCCAGCGGCCGCTGGAACATGGGGCCGTCCCAGGCCAGGGTATGAAACTCGCCGTTCTCGCCGCAGGGGTCCACCCCGGCGGGCAGGGCCGCCAGCAAGGCCGCGTCAAACTCATGCCCGCCGAGGGTGGCGGGCAGTTTGCGCGGATCCAGGGTGCTGATCCTGGCCCTGAGCCCTGCCGCCATCATCTCGCCTGCCAGCTCGTCGGTCTTGCTGCCCCACAGCGGAAACAGCGGCGTGATCCCCGTCCCCGCCAGCTGCCGCTCCCGATAGGCACGCACATCCTCGAGGAAGAGATCACCAAACGCCATGTGGCGGATCCCCTGCGCCACCACGTCCGCGATCAAGTCGGTCATGATGCGGGCGTAATCTTCATTGCTGCAGGGCCAGGGCAGGTCGATGGTAGTCAGCGGCAAGCCCACGCACTCGGCCTGTGCCAGCAGCAACTGCTTGCGTACTCCGTGCATGGCCACCCGTTCGAACGCCTGGTTGAGGGTGGTGAACAGTCCCACCACCTCGATGGCCGGATCCTGCCGCAGTGCGTGCAGCGCCCAGGCGCTGTCCTTGCCGCTGCTCCAGGAGAGCAGCACCTTGGTCTTCATATGATTTCTCCAGCTATCTTGAGGTCGGAGCCAGCAAGGCGCCGGCCATCGTCCTGATTATTCGCCCCGAGAGATGAGCCCGGCGCTTGAGCGTGTCGCTCCGTCTCACTGCACCAAAAAGCTGCAAGACAGTGTTGCGAATTGTGCGATTTACATCACGGGATGCAAAAGCATACCCTCGGTAATGAGCGTGTCCCCTGCAAGGATGGGGGAACAATAACTAAAAAAACTATGGGAAACATAAGGATATGACGACAGTCACACCAGCTTACGACCACAGCCGTCCCCTCAACCGACAGGATTACAAGACCCTGAGCCTGGCCGCCCTCGGCGGAGCCCTCGAGTTTTACGACTTTATCATCTTCGTCTTCTTCGCCGTGGTGATCGGCGAGCTGTTCTTCCCGGCCGACATTCCCGAGTGGCTGCGCCAGTTCCAGACCTTCGGCATCTTCGCCGCCGGCTATCTGGCCCGCCCGCTGGGCGGCATCATCATGGCCCACTTCGGCGATCTCATCGGCCGCAAGCGGATGTTCACCCTCAGCATATTGCTGATGGCACTGCCGACCCTGCTGATCGGTCTGTTGCCCACTTACGCCACCCTCGGCATCGCCGCGCCCCTGCTGTTGCTGCTGTTGCGGATCCTGCAAGGGGCCGCCATCGGCGGTGAAGTGCCCGGTGCCTGGGTATTCGTGGCAGAGCATGTGCCGGCCCGCCGGGTCGGTGTCGCCTGCGGCACCCTCACCGCCGGGTTGACGGCCGGCATCCTGCTCGGCTCCCTGGTGGCCACCGCCATCAACCGCGGCATGAGCCCAGGCGAGGTGAGTGACTGGGGCTGGCGGCTGGCCTTCGTGCTCGGCGGGGCGTTCGGCATTGTCGCCATGTACCTGCGCCGCTGGCTGCACGAGACCCCGGTCTTTGCCGAGATGCAGGCCAACAAGGCGCTGGCGGAAGAGCTGCCGCTCAAGACGGTGCTGCGCAGCCACAAGGGCAGCGTCGTGGTCTCCATGCTGCTCACCTGGCTGCTCTCCGCCGGCATAGTGGTGGTGATCCTGATGACCCCCACCTACCTGCAGAAGGTGCACGGCATCAGCCCGGCCGATGCGCTGACCGCCAACTCGCTGGCCATTCTGGCGCTCACCTTCGGCTGCATCGTCTATGGCCGGCTGATCGACGCCCTCGGCAGCGGTCCCACCTTCATGCTGGGCTCCTTGCTGCTGGCCGGCGCCAGCTACGCCTTCTATCACGGGCTGGCGACCGACACCAGCCAGCTGGTGCCGCTCTATGCGCTGGCCGGTTTCTCGGTGGGGATCGTCGGTGCCGTGCCCTACGTCATGGTCAACGCCTTCCCGGCGGTGGTGCGCTTCTCTGGGCTGTCGTTCTCCTACAACGTGGCCTACGCCATCTTCGGTGGCCTGACGCCCATGCTGGTCACGCTCTGGATGAAGGAGGACGTGCTGGCCCCCTCCCACTACGTAGTCAGCCTGGCTGCGCTCGGCTTCGTGCTCGGCCTGCTGCTCTGGCTGCAGCAGCGCAGCCAGCGCCAGAGCGCGCCGCAGGCCGCCTGAACCATTCCGAGCCCCGCCCAGTGCGGGGCTTTTTTCATATGGCTGGTGTTCAGCCAGGCCGACATAAGATAGCCTCCCTCTCGGGCCCCTCGACGGCCCGGGACACTCCTCCACCCTAGTCATCCGAGGTTCATGATGTTCTTTCAGGTCGTATTTCTCGCCTTGCTGGCGCTGCTGCCCATGGTCAACCCGCCCACCACGGCCACCCTGTTGCTGGGGCTGAGCAAGGGCATGTCGCGCGAGCACGTGCGCCGCCAGATCAACCTGGCCGCCATCTATCTGTTCTGCACCCTCTGCGTCAGCTTCTTCATCGGCTCCTCCATCCTGGATCTGTTCGGGATCTCCATTCCCGGCCTGCGTCTGGCCGGCGGTCTCATCATCGCCTTCATCGGCTTTCGCATGCTGTTCCCGGCACCGAGCCAGGCGGCCGGGGTCGACATCAACCAGAGCATCGCCTTCGTGCCGCTCACCATGCCCAGCATGTGCGGGCCGGGCACCATGGCGCTGGTGATCAGCGGCGCCGCCCAGATCGCCGAGCTGCCGGACGAATACAACCGCTTCACCATCTATGCCGCCATGGTCACCGCCTTCGCCCTGATGAGCCTGCTCAGCTGGGGGGTGCTCAAGCTGGCGGATCCGGTCTGCAAGATCCTCGGCGCCACTGGCATCGATGCAATGACCCGGATCATGGGCTTCTTGCTGGTCTGCATGGGTATGCAGTTCTGCATCAACGGCATCAAGGAAGTGGCGCAGGATCCGGTGTTCCACGGTGCGCCGGCGGCACAAACGGCCCCCGCGTTGCCACACGTATCCGGCGCCCTTGATCAATTGCCGGACCCGCGCCAGCCCTGACTGAAAACGGTGTCATAAAAGCGCAGGAATCGTCGCTGATCTTGCGCCTGATCATGTTGTTGACACATAAATGAGTTAGTGTGTTTTTCATACAGATTCGATTCAGAGAGTGCTTGGTAGGTTTATGGATGGACACCCACTCACTTCAGGAGATGTGCAAATGGAAAAGATGCTGACCGAGATTGGAAGCTACAGCCTGTTTCATGAATATCTGAACGTGGTCGGTGCCGCCAGCCCCGCTCTGACCCGGATCAAGAGCCGGTGGGAGTACAAGCAGAGCGATCGTCTGGTTGCCCAGATCAGGGTCGATCAACAAGGCAACGCGCGCTTCTTCATCGACGCCCGCGCCATTTCGGTCAACTGACCGAGCCCCGTATCTGCAGCCCCGGCCCTTGCCGGGGCTTTTTATTGGCTGGCGCTCACCCCCTCCTCGGCGCAATCAGCACCACCCAGCTCCCCCCATGGATGTCACCGTGTAGGAATTTTCATAACTTAAAAACAAAAATAAATGGAATAATTAATTATGCGACATTGATCTCATCATAGAAATCAAAAATCGATAATCATGCCTGTCATCAAGAGGGATGTTTTACGCCGGGAGTGGCGATGACCTTAAGCAGAGGAAACGATGACCATTGACCTATCAAGCATGATTACCGAGACCCGCAACCCGGCCAGCGTCGAGATCGACCAGTTGCCGACCCTGGAGATGCTGCGCGTCATCAATCAGGAGGATCAGCAGGTCGCGCTGGCGGTCAGCCAGTTGCTGCCCGAGATCACCCGGGCGGTCGATGCCATCGCGGCAGCGTTCGGCAAGGGAGGCCGGCTGGTCTACATCGGCGCCGGCACCTCGGGCCGGCTCGGCATTCTGGATGCCAGCGAGTGCCCGCCGACCTACGGCGTCTCTGCCGAGCAGGTGGTCGGCCTGATTGCCGGCGGCCACAAGGCCATCTTGCAGGCGGTCGAGAACGCCGAAGATGACGCCGAACTCGGCGCCCAGGATCTGAAAAACATCCAGTTCTGTGCCAACGACGTGCTGGTGGGCATCGCCGCCAGCGGCAGAACCCCCTACGTACTGGGTGCCATGGCCCACGCCAGAGCGGTGGGCGCCACGGTCTGCAGCATCAGCTGCAACCCGGGCAGCCCGCTGGCCCAGGCGGCCGACATCAGCATGGTGGCGGTGGTCGGCCCCGAGATCGTCACCGGATCTTCCCGCATGAAGGCGGGCACCGCGCAGAAGCTGATCCTCAACATGCTCTCCACCGGCGCCATGATCCGCACCGGCAAGGTCTACGGCAACCTGATGGTGGACGTGGAAGCCACCAACGCCAAGCTGGTGGAGCGGCAAAAACGCATCGTGATGGAGGCCACCGACTGTGAGCGCGCCGTGGCGGAGCGGGCGCTGGCACAGGCGGACAACCACTGCAAGACCGCCATCGTGATGATCCTGGCAGGACTCACGGCCGACGAAGCCCGCACCCGCCTGCAAAGCAGAAACGGCTTCATCAGCCAGTGCACCCACTGATCGGCCAACCGCACATTGGCCGGGCCAGGGACGGCAATACCACAACAAGAACGGGGTGCCCAGGCACCCTCATGACACAACAGACTGACTGGGTTCTTTATGGCAAAAATAACTGACACCATGGTTGGCCAGCTCATCCAGGCCATCGGTGGCCGCGACAACATCACCCACTGCGGCCACTGCATGACCCGGCTGCGGCTAAGCCTGGCGGACAGCCTGCATGCCGACCGGGATACCATCAAGCGCATCGCCGGCGTGATGGGGGTCATCGAGAGCGACGACCAGTTCCAGATCGTGCTGGGGCCGGGCAAGGCCCAGACCGCCTGCGAGTTGATGAACGGCATGCTGAGCGCGGGGCTCGGCGCACTGGAGGCGCCAGCCGCCCAATCCGCCGATCTGGGCGAGATCGCCGCCGCCAAGAAACAGGCGCTGAAGCAGAAACAGACCAGTGCGGCCCACCGCTTCCTGGCCAAGTTTGCCACCATCTTCACTCCGCTGATCCCCGGCTTCATCGCCGCCGGCCTGCTGCTCGGCTTCGCCACCCTGATCGAGCAGACCCTGCTGCTGGAAGGCCAGCAGGCGGGCGGCATGCTGGCCGAATTCGTCGGCTACATGAAGCTGTTCAGCAAGGGCTTGTTCAGCTTCCTCAGCATCCTCATCGGCTACAACGCCCAGAAGGCGTTCGGCGGCTCCGGGGTCAATGGTGCCATCCTCGCCTCGCTGTTCGTGATGGGCTATGACCCGCAGGCCACCAGCGGCATCTATGCCGGGGTCAGCGACTTCTTCGGCCACCAGATAGATCCGCGCGGCAACATCATCGGGGTGCTGATCGCCTGCATCATCGGCGCCTCGGTGGAGCGTCAGGTACGCCGCTTCATACCCGACAGCCTCGACATGATACTCACCTCCGGCATCACCTTGCTGATCATGGGAGCCGTCACCTTCGTCCTGATCATGCCCCTCGGCGTGCAGCTCTACAACGGCATGTCCTGGCTCTTCATCCACCTCAACGGCAATCCGTTCGGCACCGCCATCCTGGCCGGCCTGTTCCTCATCTCGGTGATGTTCGGCATCCACCAGGGATTCGTGCCCGTCTACTTCGCGCTGATGGATGCCCAGGGCTTCAACTCCCTGTTCCCCATCCTGGCGCTGGCAGGGGCCGGCCAGGTCGGCGCCGCCCTGGCACTCTACAGCCGCGCCGGCAAGGACTCCCTGCTGCGCACCCAGGTCAAGGGCACCATCATTCCCGGCATCCTGGGAGTCGGCGAGCCGCTCATCTACGGCGTCACCCTGCCGCGGGTCAAACCCTTCATCACCGCCTGCTGCGGCGGCGCCCTCGGCGGCTTCCTGGTCGGCCTCATCTCCTGGCTGGGCCTGCCGGTCGGTCTCAATACCGTGTTCGGCCCCTCCGGCATCGTCGCGCTGCCGCTGATGACCTCGGCCCAGGGGATCTTCCCCGGCATGCTGGTCTACGCCGCCGGCCTCGCCGTCGCCTACCTCGGCGGCTACCTCATCACCCTGATGTTCGGCTGCAAGAACGTCGATCTGAGTTAATCCCCCCTCCGGATTTATCGCCAAGGTCTGGCCCCGAGCAATCGGGGTCACGGCCAAACTCACCCCGGCTCTGGCACAGAGCCCACACAGGAAAGACAACAATGAAACAGTCCATGCTTGCCCTGGCCATTCCTGCCCTGCTTGCCGTCGGTACGGCGCAGGCCGCCGTCATCTATCAGGCCGATGACGGCTCCAACGTCGATCTCTACGGTCGCCTCGGCTTCAACATCTCGGACAAGAAGAGCGGCAACGATCAGGGCGACTTCGACGGCCGCATCGGCTTCACCGCCCGCCAGACCGTCAACGAGCAGGTAGCCGTGATCGGCATGGCCCAGTACCAGGTCAATGCCGCCGAATACGCCAACAACGTGCAGAAGAACAGCAGCGATCTCACCGCCCGTTACGTCTGGGCCGGGCTCGATGGCGGCCAGTGGGGCAAGCTGACCGGTGGCCGGGTCTCCTCCGGTCTCATCATGTTCACCGATATCGGCGACGTGTTTGCCGCCTCCGATGTCTCCATGGCGCGCCAGGCCAGCAAGGTGGACTCCACCGCCGTGCAGGTGTTCCGTCAGGACGGCACCCTGCAATACCAGAACACCCTCGGCAATCTGGACTTGTCGCTGGCCTACATCCTCGGCAACGGCACCTCGGATCTCGACTACGGCTACAACGGCGCCCTGCGCTACACCTTCGATCTCGGGGCGGCGGGCAAGCTGGCGCCGGTCATCGCCTACCAGCAGAGCAAGGCGGCCCAGACCGGGGCCGGCAAGGTCGACCCCAATGCCGACGAGTACCGCTTCAGCGGCATCGGCACCCGCTACACCCTGGGCCCGCTGATGCTGGGGGCCCTCTATGCCAAGGATCAGGTGAGCTATCGCAACGGCCAGGCGGACAGCGAAGACAAGGTGTGGGAGCTGACCGCCGTCTACGACATCAACCAGAAGTGGGCCGCCCGCGCCGGCTACCGCCACCTCGACAACGACGGGGGAGACGGCATGAGCCTGCGCGACACCACCCTGGAGCTGCAGTACAAGCTCACTCCGCGCTCCTCCCTCTACAGCGCCTACGTGTTCCGAGGCGGTGAAGACGGGCTGGCCGGCAGCACGGTCACCAGTTTTGGCGGCAGCAGCAACAGCGAGGATTTCTACCACCTCGGACTGCGCTACGAGTTCTGATCCCCTGCCGGCCAGTCGGCCGGCTTTTGCTTTCTGCTGGAGCCCCCCATGATCCGCCTCCCACTGCTCACCACCCTACTGCTGTTGCTGGCCCTGCCAACCCAGGCCGCCCGGCTGGAGCTGGCAGACAACCTCACCCTGCTGGCCTCATCCCGGGGCAAGGCCTCCCCCTTCGAGCGCGCCCTCACGCTGCCCGCCGGTGAGACCCGGCTGCTGGTACGCTTCGACAGCCCGCTCGATCCCGGCTCCACCAACGAGAGCCAGGGGCGCGCCCGCTCCGCCCCGCTGCTGCTGACACTGACCCTGCCGGCCAACGGCACCCTGCGGCTGGTCACCCCGCCACTGCCCACCCCGCAGGCCATTCGCCGCTTTGCAACCAGCCCGGCTCTGCAACTGGCGACCGCTGACGGCACCCGCCCCTTGCTGACCACTGCGCTGCCGCGCAGCCAGGACAGTCTGCTGACCGACTATCAGGCGCTGCTGGCCCGTTACGACGGGTCGGCCAGCGCAGCCACCGCCCTGCCCGCCGTCACGCCCGTGCTGCCCGCAGTCACCCCGGGCGCCGTGCCCGTCGACCCTGAACTGCAACGGCGCTACCTCGCCGCCGACGAGGCCCAGCGCAAGGCCTTCCTGCGCTGGGCCCTCGCCCTCTGAACCGGCACTGGCCCATAAAAAAACCACCCGCAGGCGGGTGGTTTTTCTTTCTCGGCAGGTCTCGGCGTCTGTTGCAGCCAGCCCTGCTTCACTCCTTGTTGAGCCGGTCGATGGCACCCCGGGTGCCGTCGATCAGCGCCCAGGCCTCGTCGCGGCGCTGCACCAGGCCGAGGAACAGGATATCGGTGATGGTGTTCTGGGCGGTACGCGACGAGATGGAGGAGATGCGCAGCTCGTTCTCGTCGGCCACCGTGTCCAGCACCATGTCGGCCATCTGCCGCAGAGGGGTGTTGCGAAACGAGGTGACCGCGATCAGGGTGGCGCCGTTGCGCTTGGCCAGCTCGGCCGCCGCCAGCACGTCCCGGCTGGCGCCGGAATAGGAGACCACCAGCTGCACGTCCCCCGGGCCCAAGGTCTGGGCGATGGAGATCTGCACGTGGCTGTCCTGGGCGAACAGAGTGGTGACCCCGATCTTGAGCAGCTTGTACCAGAGATCCTTGGCGGTCAGCGCCGAGCCACCGATCCCCACCAGCTGGACCCGGCCAGCCTGGTTGATGACGTCCAGCACCCGCGCCAAAGTGGCATTGTCGAGGGCCTGGGTGGTCTCCACGATGGAGTTGATCTTCTCCTGGGCCAGCTTCTTGGCCATGGTCTCCAGATCGTCGTCGCGGCCGATGCCGTTGTAGAGATCCCCTACGTTGTCGGTCTTGATGGCGTGCTTGCGCCCCAGATCCTCGCTGACCGCCAGCTTGAAGGCAGTGAAGCCCTTGAACCCGATCTTCTGGGTGAACTTCACTATGCTCGACTGGCTGACGTCAGCCTGCTGCGCCAACTCCTGGGAGGAGAAGTGGGTCACCTGCTCCGGGCAAGCCAGGATGTAATCGGCGATCTTGAGCTCGCTGGGGGAGAGCTGACTGCGGATATTGGAAATTTTCGACAGGGTAAGCATGGGTTCTCTCTGCTGCTTGTTCTGCGGCGCCCTTACTGGGTGCCGCCCACGGTGAGCTGATCCAGCTTGAGGGTGGGCTGGCCGACACCGACCGGCACGCTCTGCCCCTCCTTGCCACAGACCCCGACCCCGCGATCCAGCGCGAGATCCTTGCCCACCATGGAAACCTGGCTCATCGCCTCGGGGCCGTTGCCGATCAGGGTCGCCCCCTTGATGGGTGCGGTGATCTTGCCATCCTCGATGAGGTAGGCCTCGGAGGCGGAGAAGACGAACTTGCCGGAGGTGATATCCACCTGACCGCCGCCGAAGTTGGGGGCGTAGATCCCCTTCTTCACCGAGGCGATGATCTCGGCCGGATCATACTGACCCGCCAGCATGTAGGTGTTGGTCATGCGCGGCATCGGCAGGGCGGCGTAGGATTCGCGGCGGCCGTTGCCGGTGAGCGGCACGCCCATCAGACGGGCATTCTGCTTGTCCTGCAGGTAACCCTTGAGGATGCCGTTCTCGATCAGCACGTTGTAGCCGCCCGGCGTCCCCTCGTCGTCGATGGAGACGGAGCCGCGCCGACCCGGCAGGGTGCCGTCATCGACGATGGTGCAGTGCTTGGAGGCCACCTGCTCGCCAATGCGGCCGGCAAAGGCCGAGGAGCCCTTGCGGTTGAAATCCCCCTCCAGACCGTGGCCCACCGCCTCGTGCAGCAGCACACCGGGCCAGCCGGCACCGAGCACCACCGGCATGGTGCCGGCCGGGGCATCGATGGCGTCGAGGTTGACCAGCGCCTGACGCACCGCCTCACGCACATAGCCAAATGCCCGGCTCTCCAGCCCGTCCAGCTCGAGGAAATAGTCGTAGCCGAAGCGGCCACCGCCACCGGCGCTGCCGCGCTCGCGACGCTCGCCCTTCTCGGCGATGACGGTCACCGAGAGGCGCACCAACGGCCGCACGTCGGCGGCCAGGGTGCCGTCGGTGGCGGCTACCAGCACCTCTTCATAGACGCCGCTGATGGAGGCCATCACCTGATTGATGGCGGGATCCAGACTTCTGGCGAACTTGTCCATCTGCTCCAGCAGGGCGATCTTCTGCTGCTTGTCGAGGGTCTGCAGCGGATCCAGCGCCGGGTAGAGCAGGTTTGCTTCGGTGCGAGCCCACGCCTTCACCTTGCCCTGCGCACCGGCGGCCGCGATGCCACGGGCGGCGGTCACCGACTGTTGCAGCGCCAGCAGGCTCAGCTCGTCAGAGTAGGCGAAACCGGTCTTCTCGCCGCTGACGGCGCGCACCCCCACCCCCTGATCGATGTTGTAGCTGCCATCCTTGACGATGCCGTCCTCCAGCATCCAGGACTCGTGCCAGCTGCGCTGGAAATAGAGGTCGCCGAACTCCACCTGATGGCTCATCAGGCTGCCGAGCAGCTGCTGCAGCCGCCCTTCGTCGAGGTCGTGGGGGGCCAACAGGGAGGCACTAACCTGGCTCAATAGACTCAATCTTTCTCTCCACTCTCGATGCGAGATGTCGTAACGGTTAAATCCCAGACCGTGGGTTCGCTTGGCGAAACGTCAGCGGACGTCCAACCCACCATCGGGTTTGCAAGCGTCCGACTCCCCCACCACAGGGCGAATCGAACCTGCACATGTTCATAGCAGACGGGCATGGCCCAGCACCGGCATGGTGCGTTGCAGTTCGTCGACAAGACCGGGGTCCAGCGGCGCCAGCACGGTGCCGCGCCCGCTGTCCAGGCTGGCCAGCACCCGACCCCAGGGGTCGATCACCATGCTGTGGCCCCAGGTCTGGCGCCCCGTCTCGTGGGTGCCGCCCTGGTTGGCGGCTACCAGGTAACACTGGTTCTCGATGGCGCGGGCCCGCAGCAGCGGCTCCCAGTGCGCCTCGCCGGTCACGGCGGTGAAGGCGGCAGGCACCAGCAGCACACGGGCGCCGGCGCGGGCCAGCCGGCGGTACAGCTCGGGAAAGCGCAGATCATAACAGATCGAGAGGCCGAGGGGACCAAACGGGGAGTCCACCAGCACAGGCTCCTCACCGGGGCTGAAGGTTTCCGATTCCCGGTAACGGCCGTGATTGTCCGCCACGTCCACGTCGAACAGGTGGATCTTGTGGTAGTGGCCCTTGCGCTCGCCGCTGGGGTCGAACACCAGGGTACTGGTGTGGATATGGTCGGAACCGGCGATGGTGGTCGGCATGGCCCCCGCCACCAGCCAGATGCCGTAGTCACGGGCCCATTCGGCCAGTTGCTGCTGGATCGGGCCCTCACCGATGGTCTCGGCCCCGTCCAGATAACCCTGCCGCTCGCCAAACAGGGCGAAATTCTCCGGCAGCAGCACCAGCAGTGGCCGCTCACTCGGCAACAGGGCCAGCTCGGCGGCGATCTGCTCCCGGTTATCCTGCCAGTTGCGGCCCGATACCAGCTGTATTGCGGCTAACCACATGGTTCTCTCCTTGTCCGCGTTACTCGCGATCCACAATATCCGGGTCTTTATCCATCTCTGCCAACAGTTTACGCAGATGATGCCTGACTAATCCCCGTTGGCCCCGCTCCGCCCATTTGAGGCAATCGAACAGCTCCCACACCAGACCATTACCGTCCCCCATGTAGGCAGGGAAATCCCAATGGCTGGGCGCGGGCCCCGCGACCTCCAGCGCAGATAGCGAATGGGTTTTATCAAAAAGAGTCATGTAAGGCTTGGCAAGCGGGAAACCGGCATCGCGATCAAGGATATGGATCTCGATGCTGGACATATCCAGGAAGATATAACGCCAGTAGGAACAGACATCTTCATGTTTTCCTTGCCAACAGTGGAACACCGCACGTTCACCGACAATGGAACGAACCAGCGCTTCCCCATGCTGATGAAAACCCGGCTCGGCCAGCAACAAGACATCGACATCAGAGACCCGGTCCGCCTTTCCTTTGGCAAGCGAACCAACCACCACCCCGGCACCAATGGCTGGATGGGCTTTACCATGTTCCACCACGGCTCGCAACAACGCCAATTGCAGCGGTGGAATCTTGCCCCAGCGCTCATCCTCCATCATGACAGCGTCCCAACAGCAACCGCATCGCCGGCCTGCAGGGTGTAATCCAGCACTATGATACGTTCCAGCACCGGGCGGAAGATGGCCTTGAGGGCATCGTGATCCGGGTGGGGCAGATAGTGCTGGCGGGCCGCCTCGTCGGCAAAGGTCATCAGCACGCTGTGGGTGAAGCCCTCGGCCCGCCCTTCCGGGCTGTCATCCCGCCCCCACTCCACCGCCAGCACGCCGCTGACCTGATGGGGGATGGCGAGAAAGGCCGCGCGCACCGCGTCTATCTGTGCGGGCAGAGTGCCCGGCTTGAAGGCGATCAGCAGGATATGTCGGATCATGGCTCACTCCTTGTGATGGTGCCGGGCCGCTCGTTCAGCGCTGGGCGGGCCCCGCGTGTTTGGGGGTCAGCAGGAAGGGGGTCACCTCCTGCGTCGGCAGGTTGGGGGCCACCGCGTCGACCGCCTCCTTCTGCTGCTGATTAAGCTTGATACGGGCCCGATCCCGTCCCGCTTCGATCAGCTTGGGATCGTCGAGCGGGCCGGAGACCCGGAAATCGATACGGGTGACCACATCCACCACCGGCTCCAGCAGTTTGGAGAGCGCCAGCACGTAGAGCCCGGTGATCGGGGTCAGCGAGAAGGCCGCCACCACCGGCAAGGTGCCGCCCAGGTTGGGGGAGAAGCTCAGCTCGTAGTCGAGCCGCCAGCGCACCAAATCGGCGATGCCCTCGCCGCGCAGGTTGCCGGCCGCCCCCTTCATGTAGAAGTCGCGGTTGTCCACCACCCCCTGCTTGATCTTGGCGGAGGCCGACATGGACTCGAAGTAGAAGCCCTTGTCGAACACGTCGCGAAAATCGAGGCGCAGCTTGCGCAACAATGAATCCAGGCTGAGCAGGGAGAGCAATCGCGCCCCCTTGTCGTTCACCTCGCGCAGGGTGCCGCCTTCCAGCTGGTAGTCGGCGGTGCCGCTCAGGGTCGGCACGTTCGGCCGATAGGGCACATCGCGCCAACTCAGATCCAGCGCCATCTTGCCGGGCGCATCGCCGATGGGCGAGGTGTAGCCGAGCCGCTTGAGCAGCAGCTCGCTGTTGTTGCTGCTGATGTGGGCGCGGGCGCGGGTCTGCATGCCATCCGCCCCGGCCAGCCACTCGGCGCTACCGTTCAGCTGGCTGCCCGCCAGCCGCATCTCCAGCCCCTTGAGGCTCAGCTTGTCAGCCCCCGGGATCAGCTCCCCCTTCACCTCCCCCAGCGGCAACTCGCCGAAGCGGCAGTCCACGCAGCTGAAGGTGAGCCAGGGGATGGCATCCATGATGGCTCTGTCCTGTCTGGCATCGGGATCCGGACTCAGATCCGAACTCTTGCCGGACCAGTGGATGCGGGCAAATTTGGCGTCGATGGGCTGACGCTCGGACACCGGCAGGCGCACCACCCCCATCACGTCCGGGCTGTCAATCATCACCTCGGTGGCCTGATTGACCGGCCCCACGGTGAAATGCACCGCCTTGAGGTTGGCGCTGCCGATGTCGGCGCGGGCCAGGCGGCCGTCCACCCACCACTCCTGCGGCAAGAAGGAGGGGCCCACCACCGCATTGCCACTCGGCGCCGTGCTGGCTGGCAGCCACTGCTTGAGACGAGCCAGCCAGCCGGCCACGTCGGCCTGCTGCTGGTTGATGGCGAGTAGCATGGGCCGATCGCGCAGCACCCGGGCGCCGGGCTGCCCCACATCCACCCGCACCCGGCTGAGGTAGGGCACGCCATCGCCGTACACCAGCCGGCTCTGCATATCCACGTCGGCCCCCAGCACGGCGCGGATGTCGGCACTGCCGTCGCGGCCACGGGCGGTCACCTTGAGTGGTAGCCGGCTGCCGGCCGCCTTGGCGAGCGGCGCGGGCAGATCCAGCCCCATGCCCTGCAGGTTGGAGTCGAGCGCCAGCTGGAAGCTGAACGGCTGATCGCTCGGCAGCGTCAGCCCCAGGCTGCCGGCCCAGTTGCCGCGCCCCTTGAGGATGTCCAGCGCCGGGATGTCCTGCCGCTGGCGGCGGCTGTCCCACTGCCCCTTGAACTTGAGATCGACCTGATAGCGATTGGGCTGCTGGCGGCCCTGATAGTCGAGGGTGAGCGGCTGGTTCCACAGGCTCGCCTTGAGGTTGCTGAAGCGGGTCTGCTCGTTGTCATACTCGAGCCGTCCCTGCACCTGCTCCAGCGGCAGATCCAGGCTGGTCACCCGCACCTTGTTGTTGCTGAACAGGGCGTCGCCGCTGGCCTTGACCTCGCTCTCGCCATCCAGCGGAATATCCAGCTTCACCGAGCCCTTCATGGGGCCGCGGATCTCCACCTCCCGCAGCGCCTGGCCGACCGAGCCGCCGAGCGGCGAGTCCTGCAGGTAGTCGCTGATGGCCTTGCCCTCGCCCTCAACCTTGGCGTCCACGTAGAGGTGGGCCCCCGGATAGAGATCAGGGATCCAGGCGTGCACCGAGTCGGAGCTGGCCTTGCCGAGCTGGGTGGCACGGCTGTTCATGTCGAGGCTGGCGTTCTGGAACAACAGATCGATCTGCAGGTCGGTAAGCGGTTGCCAACCGGGGAAGAATTCGTAGGAGGCCTGCTGCAGCGGCACCGCCACTTGGAAGATGCCCTCGCCCTTGCGGTAGGGGAAGTCGCGGAACTCGCCATACCAGAGCAGGTCAGCCCCCTTGGCCTTGCCCCCCTTGATGGCCCCGCTCAGGTAATCCACCAGGCTCTTGTCCATCACCTGCAGCGGATAGTAGCGATCGGCGTTGGCCGCATTCTTGACGTCGATGCGGCCGGTCAGAGCGAGGAAGGGGTGCTCGAACAGATCGAGCCGAAAGCGGCTGGCGAGGCTCAGATCCGGGTTGTCCAGCACCAGATCCTGGCCATAGAGCACCCAGCCCTGCGGCACCTGCCACCAGTCGAGCCGCGCCGAGAAGCTGCCGATGGGGATCGGCTCCTTGAAGTGACGGGCCGGATCTATGGCATCGTTTGCCAGTTGCAGCCGGGCGCTGCCACCGGTCGGGGTGAGCCAGAACTCGCCGTTGAGGTCACGCACGCCGGGCACGTCGTTCCAGGCGTTGACCCGGATGTGGGACAGCTGGCCGCTGACGGAGAGCCCCTGCCAGCCGGCATCCGCCTGCAGGATTAGATCCTCTATCTTGCCGGTCGGGCGGGTGCGTTTGAGGGTCTCGGTCAGCTCGGGATAGATCCCCGACACCAGCTGGCTCAGGTTGGCGATCTGGTCCAGATCGATGGCCGGTACATAACCCTGAATGCGATCGCCGACCCGCTCGAGCTGCAACCGGCTGTGCAGCCAGGGCTTGCCGTCGAGCTTGAAGGTGACGTCGTGGCTGGCAAACTGCCACTCCTTGCCGTCCCGGCGCAGCTGGATCTTGCCCCCCTGCAGCCCAAGCCGGTGCAGATCACCCTGTTTCTCATCCTGCCAGATCAGATAGTTGTCGCCGAACGCCAGCAGCGAATCCCCCAGCTGACCGGCCTTGAACTCGCTCCAGAGCTGGAAGTCGAGCTGGCCGCTCACCTTGGGCTCCCCTGAGTGGGTGCGGGCCAGCATGGGGCTGATGTCGAGCTGGCGGGCCCCCAGGTAGAGCTGACCCTTGAGCCGATCGAGCCGCACCTGGGGGGCATCTACGTCGACGATGAGATCTAGGGTGCTCTCGCCCACCCCGTTGATGAGATAGGCCTTGCCGACCCCCTGATGACGCTTGCCGCGGTTCTGCCAGCGCAGCTGGGCGATGTCGAGGGCGCGCACCTCCCCCAGCGCCGTGGTGAGGCTGAGGCGGGTGTCATGGATATCGAAGGTGGAGAGCTGGGTCAGCAGAAAGCGCAGCAGAGCCTGCTGCTGGTCGCTGCCGTTGCCGCTTTCCGGCTCCGCAGGCTGGCCCAGATCCAGCGCGATGTCGCCATCGCTCAGGATCAGCTGGCCAAATACCGGCTTGAGTTCGTTGAGGGAGCGCCAGAAGTCGAGGTGGGCCCACACCTTGCCAAGCCGCAGGGCGAAGCGACCCGAATTCGGCGCGATCACCAGTTGCTGCAGTTCGAGGGCCGGGCCACGCTGAGTCCAGTCCAGCCCGATGCGATCGACGCTGGCCTCCAGCTTGCTGTCGGCCAGCAGGGTATTGAGCAGCGCCTGTCGGTGCTGATTGAGCAAGGGGCCGCCAAAGCGCACCAGACTGACCAGGATGGCCAGCAGCACGAAGAAGACCCCGAGGGCCAACCAGCCCCGACTCAGCCAGCGATAGACCAATTACATCATCACCACGTCGAACTGCTCCTGCCCGCAGAGGGGCTCGCTCACCACCCTGACCTGCTTGCCGATGAACACTTCCAGTTCGGCCAGGCTGTGAGACTCCTCGCCCCGCAGGTAGTCGGCCACCGCCGGGGCGGCGTAGACGGTGAACTGATCCGCGTCGTAAGCCCGGTTGACCCGGATGATCTCCCGCAGGATCTCGAAGCAGACCGACTCCACCGTCTTGACCCGACCGCGCCCCTTGCACTCGGGGCACTCGGAGCAGAGCACGTGCTCCAGGCTCTCGCGGGTGCGCTTGCGGGTCATCTCCACCAGGCCGAGCTGGGAGAAGCCGTTGACGTTGGTCTTGGCGCGGTCCTTCGACAGCGCCTGCTCCAGGCTGTGCAGCACCCGCCGGCGGTGATCCTCCGACTGCATGTCGATGAAGTCGATGATGATGATGCCGCCGAGGTTGCGCAGGCGCAGGTGGCGGGCGATGGCCGCCGTCGCCTCGACGTTGGTGTTGAAGATGGTCTCTTCCAGGTTGCGATGGCCGACGAAGGCCCCAGTGTTGATGTCCACCGTGGTCATGGCTTCGGTCTGGTCGATGATGAGGTAACCGCCGGATTTGAGCTCCACCTTGCGCTCCAGCGCGCGCTGGATCTCGTTTTCCACATCGTAGAGATCGAAGATCGGCGACTCGCCGGAGTAGTACTCCAGCTTGTTGGCAAGCTCAGGCACGTACTCCTCGGTGAAGCGCTTGAGCTGATCGAAGCTCTGGCGCGAGTCGACCCGGATCTTGTCGAGCTCGGCCCCGACGAAGTCGCGCACCACCCGAAAAGCCAGGCTGGGATCCTCGTAGAGGATCTTGCAGGGGGGGTACTTCTGCTTGCGTTCCAGGATCTTGCGCCACAGGCGCTTGAGGAAAGCAGCATCCTGCTCCAGCTCCTGCTCACCCACCCCTTCGGCGGCGGTGCGGATGATGTAGCCGCCCAGCTCGTCCACATAGCCGGCCACGGTGCGTTTGAGGCGCTCGCGCTCCGCCTCGGACTCGATGCGCTGGGAAACGCCGACGTGGGCACTGCCCGGCATGAACACCAGATAGCGGGACGGCAGGGTGATGTCGGTGGTGAGGCGGGCGCCCTTGGTACCCAGCGGATCTTTCACCACCTGCACCATGATGTCCTGCCCCTGGCGCACCAGCTCGGCGATGTTGCCGGCCTGGAACTGCTCTTTCTCCTTCACCGCCACGCACTCGGTATGCGGCACTATGTCGGAGGCGTGCAGGAAGGCCGCCTTGTCCATGCCGATATCGACGAAAGCCGCCTGCATGCCGGGCAGTACCCGGCTGATCTTGCCTTTGTAGATGTTGCCCACGATGCCGCGCTTGGCCTGACGCTCCACGTGCACTTCCTGCAGCAGACCGTTTTCGACCAGGGCAACCCGGGTTTCGGAGGGGGTGACGTTTACCAGCAGTTCTACCGACATAAGTTACCTTGCCTTTCTAGTTTTAAATTCTGGCAGCCAAACCGGCACGTGCCCGGTGAGTAACGCAGTAAGAAACAGCCGGTGCATGTCACCGACCTATGCCTTGCCTGTGATGGCTTCAAATTCTGATCGCCTTGCTGCGAGCGGTTCGCGGAACCGGCCCTGCGCAACAAGGCAGCGGTTGGATTACCGGGACTGTTCCAGATGATGCTTGATCAGCAGGTCTGTTTCCAGCAGGGGCAGGCCGACCACGGCGCTGTAGCTCCCCTCGATGCGGCTGACGAACTTGCCGGCAATGCCTTGAATCGCATAGGCACCGGCCTTGTCACAGGGCTCACCCGTGCGCCAGTAAGCCTCGATCTCGGCCTCGTCCAGCTTGCGAAACGCCACGTTGGTGGTGACCAGCCGCACATCGCAGCGCTCCGGGGTGGCCAGCGCCACCGCCGTCATCACCTGATGTACCTTGCCGGAGAGCGCCTCCAGCATGTCCTTGGCGTCGAGCAGGTCGGACGGCTTCTCCAGCACCCGATCACCCAGCACCACTATGGTGTCGGCGCCCAGCACCGGCAGCGCCGTGGGCGCGGCGGCCACGCCGGCCGTGGCCTTGTCGCGGGCCAGCCGGCAGACATAGTCCTGGGGCTTCTCGCCCTCTTCCCGCTGTTCCGGCACATCCAGCCTGAGTACCTCGAAGCGGTAGCCCAGCTGGGTCAGCAGTTCGTGACGGCGGGGCGAGCCCGAGGCGAGATAGAGTTGCAGTTCGTTGTGCTTGTTCATAATCACTTCGCGAGCCAGGGTACGGTTACAATGAGTTGTTTTTACTCATATTCACTTGATATTGAAGCGCCGGCGCACCTTGCGCAAGACCAGGAAAACCCAGGGCCATATTAGCATCGTGCTCAGGGTCGACCAAAAGTAGGCGAAATTGAGGCTGGCGCGGCTGAACAGGTGCTCGGCCCAGAAGATGGTCACCTTGCCCACCAGCGAGAGGCAGCCGATGATCAGCGCCTGTTGCCAGAGGGAGAAGTTGCGGATCTTCTGGAACTGGAACGCCGCCAGATAGGTGGTGATGGCCATCGCCATGGCCCGCACGCCGAGGGTGCTGCCGAGCAGCACGTCCAGCAGCAGGCCCGCCACCCAGGCGGTGCCGACGTTGGTCCGGTGTGGCAGCGCCAGCGCCCAGTAGATAAGCACCATGGCGAGCCAGTCCGGCCGGAAGGGTTCGAGTTGGAAAGGAAGCGGCAGGATCGACAGACTAAGGGCCAGCAGGATCGAGATCCAGATCCAGATCCTGCCGCTGGCGGGTTGCAACATCAGCGCGTCGCTCCCGCAGCCGAAGGCGCCGCAGCCGGGGCTGCCGCAGGGGTCGGCGCCTCTTCATCGTCATGCACTTCCGGTTTCTTGTCGGTCCACAGCAGCAGCAGATAGCGCAAGCGATCCAGCGCCACCAGCGGCTTGGCCTCGACCTGGGCGAAGGGCTTGCCCTCCACGTAGTCGGAGCGGGTCACGGTCGCCACCGGATAACCTTCCGGGAAGCGGCCGCCGAGGCCCGAGGTGACCAGCAGATCGCCAACCTGGACGTCGGTGTTGCGCGGCAGGTTGCGCAGCTCCAGCTTGTCGAGCTCGCCGCTGCCGGAGGCAATGGCGCGCAAGTCGTTGCGCAGCACCCGCACCGGGATGCCGTGGCTGGAGTCGGTGATCAGCAGGACGCGGCTGGTGGTGGAACCCACGTGCAGCACCTGACCGATCACCCCCTGATCGTTGATCACCGGCTGACCGTTGTAGACACCGTCCAGCGCCCCCTTGTTGATCAGCACCTGATGGCTGAAGGGGTCGGAATCCACCGACAGCAGCTCGGCCACCATCTTGCGGGACTCCTTGTGCACCGGCGAACCCAGCAGCTCGCGCAGGCGCTGGTTCTCGTGCTCCAGATGATCCATCTTGAGCAGGCGCGAGCGCAGGGTGAACAGCTGTTGTTCCTGCTGCTTGGTCTGCTCGATGAGGCCGGCCCGGGTCTGCACCTGGGTCGACATGGTATCGAGCATGATCCCCGGCGCATTGGCCATGTATTGCAGCGGGCTGACGAGCGAACTGAGGTAGACGCGGACGTGGCTGAACACACCGAAGCGGGAGTCCGCTACGATGGCAGCAATGGAGATGATGACGGCGAGAAACAACCGTAACTGAAGCGAAGGGCCTCTACCAAAAATGGGTTTCATGGGTCGTCAAAAAAGAGCCGGCACGCTGGCCGGCTTTGGGTCTTATTCGTAGTGGAACAGATCGCCACCGTGCATATCGATCAGCTCCAGTGCCTTGCCGCCACCACGGGCCACGCAAGTCAGCGGATCTTCGGCAACCACCACCGGGATACCGGTCTCTTCCATCAGCAGACGGTCGATATCTTTCAGCAGGGCACCACCACCGGTCAGCACCATGCCGCGCTCGGAGATGTCGGAGGCCAGCTCGGGCGGAGACTGCTCCAGCGCCACCATCACGGCGGAAACGATACCGGACAGCGGCTCTTGCAGCGCTTCCAGGATCTCGTTGGAGTTGAGGGTGAAGCTGCGCGGCACACCTTCGGCCAGGTTGCGACCACGCACTTCGATCTCGCGCACCTCTTCGCCCGGATAGGCGGAGCCGATCTCGTGCTTGATGCGCTCGGCGGTGGCTTCCCCGATCAGGCTGCCGTAGTTGCGACGTACGTAACTGATGATGGCTTCGTCGAACTTGTCGCCGCCGATACGGACGGACTGGGAGTAAACCACACCGTTCAGGGAGATGATGGCCACTTCGGTGGTACCACCACCGATATCGACCACCATGGAACCGGTCGCTTCGGAGACCGGCAGGCCGGCACCGATGGCGGCAGCCATGGGTTCATCGATCAGGTAGACCTCGCGGGCACCGGCACCCAGAGCGGATTCCTTGATGGCGCGACGTTCCACCTGGGTGGAGCCGCACGGCACGCACACCAGCACGCGCGGGCTGGGGCGGAAATAGTTGTTGTCGTGAACCTGCTTGATGAAGTGCTGCAGCATCTTCTCGGTCACGTAGAAATCGGCGATCACGCCGTCTTTCATCGGGCGAATGGCGGAGATGTTACCAGGGGTACGACCCAGCATCTGCTTGGCGGCATGACCGACGGCAGCGACCGATTTGGCGTTCCCGCGCTCTTGGCGAATGGCGACAACTGAGGGTTCGTTAAGGACGATCCCTTGATCTTTTACATAGATCAGGGTGTTGGCAGTTCCCAAGTCGATCGACAGATCGTTGGAAAAGACGCCTCTGAGCTTTTTGAACATGGCTACGGGAAATCCTAAGAATTTGGAGGTGCAGAAAACCGGCTAACTTTACCAATGCCCACCCCAATCGGCAAGCGCTCAAACTGTCGCCAACCCATCAGGCGCGACAAAAATGCGAGTCATCACTCACCCGCACAAGCCGACAAACGCTAATAAACAAGGGGATAGGGGGGCGAAGGTGACAGATCCGCCCCGACTCCCCGCTCAGTGCATCACTTCGCGCCGATAAATAATTCTGTCATTACCCCGGCTGGAGCCGAAAATGGCCTCACCCAGCAGGCTGTTCGGGTTCCCCGGATCGGCCAGCCAGCGCGGCTGTTGCGGTTGTTTTTCCAGCACGATGTGATATGGCACGCGGACAGCGAACTGAGGAGCGCCAAAGTGGAACAGCAACTCTCCCTTGTCGGCCTTCCCTACGACGGCCCCTGGCGAAGGGGCTCCCAGACCCACCGTGATCCTGGTCGCCGTTCCCAACACCAGATCGCCACTGGCCACATCATAATGCTGGGTATCATCGGTAAAGAGCACACCGTCATTGGCCAGCGAGAGCGTGCTGCACACATCTGCCTTATTGCTGCTCCAGGCGCCGTTCTGGTAGTGCTGCATCAGCAAGGAGAGCGACAGCGGCTCGCTGGCGGCGCCACGATCCGTGCCGGCCAGCACCCTGCCGTAGTAGGCAACCATGGTGTCATCAACCACTGCCGGGATGCTCAGCTGCTTCGCATTGCAGGTCACTCCGACTTGGCAGTCACCCGACACGCCTGTGTTCATGTTCATTCCGGTCAGGGTCGTGATCGACGGGTTTTCACCATCGATGACGCGCAACCCGAACCGTAGCTTGAAAAAGGGCTCTTCCGGCGTGGTGAGCGACGGCGTCCGCTCTGCCAGACGGGCAAACCGGCTGCTGCCATCGAAAATGACCTCGCCAGCCTGCCAGTTGGTCGCCAGGCTGCCGATCCGATCGGTTCGATCGATGCCGTCCTTGTTGTCGGCACCGACCAGATAGACCAGCCCTCTGGCAAAGGCATCGCGGTAATTGAGAGTCACCCCGCCCTGCTTGTTGCGAGCCTGCAGACGCATCTTCACGCCAAACGGCTGACTCATATAGCTGAAACCGCCACAGGCGGGGGTCACAGTCCCGCTGAACAGATTAAAGTCCCAGGGTACGAAGCGGCCCACCGGCACGCTGCTGGCGGGAGGGATGGTGTAGCCGAAATAACCCGTAGATACAGTGCTTCCCTCTGGCTGCATTGCCACCGGTGGCGTCGCCGTCATCCGGAATACCCCGACCTCGTTGACCGACTGGCCGACACTGTTGAGGCTATTGCTCGCGGGAACATGGTTATAGGTAGCCGTTCCCACCGCTGCATTGGTGCCCGGGCTGGGTGCTACCAAGGTGCTGCCCAGGGCAATATTGGGCAGGACGAAGTTGGGCGTGGTCTGGTTCCCGACACAAATATCCCCATCATTGGCCGATTCCCAGGCCATCGCCTTGATGTCTATCTGGAAGCTATCTCCCGCCTTCTTGAACACCGGGCAACTGCTGTCACCTGCCGCGCAGACTCCTTGCGGGGGCGTAATGCACAAGCCGACCGGACGCGCCACAAACTGGTCGGCGCCGGTCATCACCAGCCCCGCCTCAATGCCCGTGCCGTCGTAGCGGGCATCCAGCTGAACCTTGCCGGCATCCGGATACTTGACCGTGATGGTCGACTGGCCTTGCGCGTCGAAAGCGAGCGGCACCAGGGTAGCGCTGCCCAGATCGGTACCGATCACACTGCTGTTGACGCTTATCTTGCTGTTGTAGTTATTGCTGGTCGGCAAAACGTAGCTGCTCCAGAACTTGACGCTCTTGCTCTGATTGGCAAAACCCGGCACGCACTGCTTGGTCACGTCGCTCTTCTTGACCGCCTTGATGGCCACTGTCTGCGGCTGGTTCGAGTAGGTGTCGGGCACGTCAAAGACGAAGCCACTGTCGGCAAAGGTGAGAGTACAGGCGGCGCTGCTGAGCGCCCCGCCGCCCGACCGGCAGAGGGTGGTGCTGAGCGGTTTGGTCGAGGGCGTCGAGCCGCTGACCCCCACGGTAACCGATCCGGCCGTGTTGTTTCTGAGCTGCAGCGTAGTGGTGCCGCCGCTGAAGCTGACCACATTGCCCCCGATCCAGCCACCACTGGTACTGCTGGCAGGAAGCAGGCTGGCGCTGACCTGATCGGTGATCAACTGGCTGCAGTCCGGATTGGCGCAGGCCCGGATGGTAAGGGTTTCCGGGTTGCAGGTCAGCGCATTGCCACTGTGGTCAAATTCGAAGTGATCGATCTGGGTACCCACCGGGTTGGAGCGCAGGGCACAGATCCGCACATTGTCTATCTCGTGGAAGTTGGTCACCGAGCCGGTGGAGCCGGTCAGGGAGAGCAGGAAATTGGCCGGCACCGCCGCCTGACCGCTCTGGCTCGTCATGTTGATGGGGCCAACCAGGGTGCTGTACCCCGCGCCGGTATCCCGCTCGACGGTGGCCAGCGAGTTGCCTGCGGAGCGGGAGTCGACCGTGATGCGATAGCGATGGGGGCGATTGCTATTGGTTCCGCTGTCGACGGGCGGATTCAGGTTGCTGGCCGTCCCCGTCAGATAGCGATAACCCGAGGTGCCCGACCCCGAACCACGGATGGAGACCGCCTGCGGCCGCGACCCCAGGTTGGTACTTCCCCCCTCGTTGGCATAGTTGCCGTACTCGTCGAGCCCCACCCCGAGCCAACCGCCGGCAAAGCCGCTGATCCCTGTCTTGTAGCCATAGCCCAGCGGGCCGCCAAACGCCCCCGGTTGCGGCGTCAGGGTGGCATCCGAAAGCACCACCGCCATGCCGTCCGCCCCGCTCGTACCGGAAGTCTTGTAGGCGTATTGATCGAATTCGACCGTCACCAGGTTGCCAGCCCCCGGGAAGAGGCGCTGGAAGGTGGCCGAAGTGGCCTGATCGGTAATGTTCTGGGTGAGGCGCAGACGGCCGTTCTGTACCGATGGCAGGGTGCTGTTGTTGCGCTGGGCCACCACCCAGCTGTCCGGATTGATCTGGGCGCTGTCGAAGCCATCGGCAAAACAGGTCAGCATGGGCGGCAACACCGCCGTATTGATGCTGGATTGGGCATCCATCTTCAAGTAGCCGGCCGTCACCTTGCCATAGACGGTGGCATTGTTGTTCATGTTGAGCAGCCCGTCGGTATAGAGGTAACCATAAAACGTGGTGCTGTTGTCGATCACCATGTTGTTGTAGTTCACCCAGATGAGGCTGCCCTGATTGTTGGCGTTGATGCTGACCGTATTGACCAGCTTCACGTCCTGGTTGACGAAGATCCGGGTGGTCCCGCTACCGGAGAGACGGATGGTGCCGTTGTCCAGGTTCAGGCGGTCGATGAAATAATCCCCCTCGCCCAGCACCAGGGTCGCGTTGTTGCGCACCGTCAGCGTTTTGAACTGATAGGTGCTGCGGCTGGGGAAAGTCATGGTGCAGCTTTCCACCGTCATGGTGTCATAAGCCGCGCTGGAAGCACTCTGCGAGCCGGACGAGCAGGACTGGGTCGTATTGGCATTGTTGGAGGGGAAGGCGTTGTTGCCGTTCAGCGCCAGCCCGCGAATGTCACTGCCGGTGACGGTACAGACCTTGTAGCCGCCAGCACCATCGTCGCAGCGCCGCGTGTTGTTCTGATCCGGCTGGATGGAGCAGAAGTTGAGTGGCAGCCCGTCGCTACCATTGATCTTGGCGTTGTTGAGCTGGATCAGCTGGTATCCGTTGATCTGGTGGCAGGCATCGTTGTTGTTGCCATGATGGCCCTGCACCACGGCCGGGAAGAGCGAGCCGGTATCGATGGGATCGAACGCCCAGACCTGGCTAGTGAAGAGGGCCAGCGCCCACAACCATTTCATCATCAGCCTCCGTCATACGCTTCGACCATCAGGGTGCGGCTCACCCTGAAGTCTGGACTGGCGCCATCAAGATTGTCGTTGCCACAGCTGCCGACGCTCTCGAGCCGATAACCGGTGCTCGTCACGCCGTTATAGGTAGTGGTCACGGTGCTGCACTGCACCACCGCCTGACAGTCAACCAGCCCCGAATTGCCGGTGAAGCTGATCGGCTTGCTGGGCTCGCACACCGCAGGTGGCTGGGGCTGGGCGGCCGTCCGGTTGGGGAATAGCCGATAGAGCGCTACTTCCAGCCCGCTCTGGGCCGCCAGCAAGGCACGCACGCTACGCACCTCCACCGTATTCTTCTCGCTGCTGTCGAGCAAAAAGCGCCCCATGACCGCCGCCAACATGGCCATCACCACGATCACGAACAGGGCGATCATCAGGGCACTGCCCCCCATCTTCTTGCTCTGGCGCCGCTCAGGGAACATTGAAGACCCCCAGCTTGTGGTTGAAGGTGACCGCTTCGCCCTGGCGTTCGAACACCAGCCGCACGCCAAACGCCCCTTCGGCATTGAAGGCCGAGACCTCCCGATAGAAGTTGCCGGCACGAAGCGACTCAGCCATCAGCACACCCGCTGCAACAGGGGTATCGATCGCGGCACTGGATCGCGTCATCGTGCTGCCTTCCACGCAGTAGCGTACCTGCTGATTGGCAAAATAGACCCGGCTGCCGGGCGAGATCCCGGCCAGGGTCTCGCCACTGGTATAGCGAACGGTCTGCGCCCCCGATACCGGTGCCAGCACCTCGGTGACCCTGGCGACACAGCGGCCATATTCACAGCCATTGACCAGTGAGCCGGCCGCTGACGTCGGCATCGGGAAGACCACCATCAGGTCCCCCGCCTTGACCGCACCGGCATCCGGACTCATGGGATCGACGGCCGAGGCAGGGGTCGCCATCACCAGTTCCAGGGTGGATGTGCTGCCGGACTGGGCACGGTTGAGTGCAAGATAGCGGCTGGAGGTGCTGATGGGCCAGAAACGCAGGCAGGGACCGCTGTCATCCCAGCTGCCATCCAGGGCTTCAATCCGCTCGGAGCCCGGCAGCGCATCGCGCACCTCGCGGTTGAGCCGCTCCATGGCGAAGCGGGCATCGCTCATCAGCTGCTCGCGGCTGCTGGCATCGCCGTAGATCTGGGTGCCGATGCCGATGAACTGGCTGGCGAAGGTGGCCATGATCCCCAGCAGCAGGATCACCATCACCAGTTCGATCAGGGTAAAACCGCTCGCCGTCCGCATCAGTAGTTGCCCCGATAGAAGGAGAAGTCGAGCACGCTCTCGTCAGGCAGGCGCACCTGCAGATCGATGCGCTTGCCCACCGAACAGGGGCAGTACAGGTGTTTTTGAATGTTCCATCGCTGAAGTCGACCGGGCTCACCGCAATCCGGACTTGATAGTTGCGATACTCGTCGCTGGCGATGATGCCGCCGCTCTGGGTGTAGAAGCTGGCATCTTTCCAGCTGCCAGCAGTATCGAAATCGTCCACGTCGTTGAACATGTAGGGGGCAGGCTCACCGTCCGGGCCATAGTGGGTCGAGCAGGCCTGAATGGTGACGCCGGCCACCACCTCACCACAGCGATAACGGCCACCGTTGTGATCCGACTGTTCATCGAACGATGTTTGCTGGATCTCGCCGGCCAGGCGCTGGGCCAGCTGGGCGGCCCGCACCTGCTGCACCGGATCCACCGCCTGGGGAGCCTGATTGATCAACAGCCCCAGAATGCCGGTCAGCGCCACCGCCAGCAGCACTATGCCGACGATCAGCTCGATCAGGGTAAAACCGCGCTCAGGGGCTCTCATGGATATAGCCCTCGGATTCGATATTGATGCGGCCGGTTTCCCGGCCATCGCTCACCAGCAGGGTACAACCCGTGGCACAGCTGCCGAGCGGCCTGCCCATCTGATCAAAGCGGATCACGAAACTGCTGGCGTTATTGAGGGAGACCGCCATACCGGCGGAAGGGGTCACAAGGCGGCCACGGGTGCGCTGATTGTCGCTCCAGCCGGTCATGGGGCCGGGAGCCGGACATGCCGCACCGGCAACCGCCAGCGTGATATGGGCAAAACGGGAAGCCTCCACCACCAGCTGGGTACAGCGGTCGGCGGGCTCATGCATGTTGATGGTCTGCACCAGCCGCAGCCGGGTCAACAGCTCATCACGAAGGGTTTGGGTTTCAAAGCCGCCTTTGCCCAGCAATTTGGGCACGGCAAAGGCGGCCAGAATCCCTAGTAACAGGATCACGATAACCAGTTCAATCAGGGTAAAGCCCTTGGTTATGGGCATGCCTGTTCTCATTAGGGGCATAGAGAAAGCGAGGCCGAAACCTCGCCTTCCTAGTCATTACTGACCGCAGTCAGTGCTGACGGCGATGGAGGGGACACCGCCCACTGCCGTGATGGCATTACTGTAAGTCACGGCACATTTGCTGTTGGGCTCGTTGCTCGGTTTGAAAGTACCAGCAGAGCCAGACACCTCGCTCCAACCGTCCAGTGCGACTGTCTTGCCGGCATCGGCAGTCACCGGATAGCCAAACTTGGTATTAATGGTTGTACCGGCGACAGAAACGGCACCGGAAGTGCTCTCGATGCCCTGAATGGCTGCCTTGCTGTATACCATCTGGGAGGCACTCTGCAGGGATGCCTTCACGCCATTGGCTGCGGCCAGACGCGCATCATCCTGCAGATTCAGGAACTTGGGAGCAGCGGTCACTGCCAGGATACCCAGAATGATGATCACGATGACCAGTTCGATCAGGGTAAAACCCGCCTGTTTTTTCATATTGCTTTCCTCTGTCAATTGATATTGGTGGTCACCTGACCGGAAGCCGGACGGTAACTGAAACTCATGAATGCATCAGTACTGCCTTGCGGATCCTGATACTTGCCATCACTACCCTTACTCAAACTATTGACCAGATAGTAGCGGCAGACCGAGTCCAGGCCGTTATTGGTCACACTGACATAGTATTTCAGGTCATTGCCGCTACCACGCACCTCGCTGAAGCTGGCGGTAGCCTTGGGCGGATTCTGCAGCAGACCCTCCCAAATCTTGAGACAGCGCGGGGCCGTCAGGTTGGCCGGATCCACGTCGATGCCGCCACCGGCCGAGGTATCCATGGGATAGCCGGGTGACAGCTCGCCGTTGCTGACCTGGGTGTCGGTCGGCGTGGTCAGATAAAAGCGTGAACCGTCATAGAGTACGGTGTTGAGGCTGTCCTGCTTGGCGCGCCCTTCGGCCTCCCATTGAGCCCGCACCAGCGACACGCCGGTGGCAAATCCGCCGGAGACCCCCTCCACACTGGCTTTCTTGGCTTCGTCCGTGACATCGAGAAAACGGGGCAAGGCGGTGACCGCCAGGATCCCCAGGATGACGATGACGATCACCAGCTCGATCAACGAGAAACCCGCCACCCGATGGGGACTCGCCACACCGGAATATCTTGGTACCAGTCGCGTTGTTGTCATGGACCCTCCGTAATAACCCGCATTATTTCATGCAGATATAAAAAAATCATTTAGCTGAATCGCAAAATAAGCCTCATTCAGGGCTTTTGTTGCACTCTGCCGTCAGAAAATTGATAAATCAGCCAATTATTCTCCCAGCCGAACTGGCACCCTTCACCATCCAGGCTCGCCAAGGCCTGCACCGGCGGCTGGGTCGACGCTGCCGTACCGATGAGTTGCTCCCACAGCCAACGGCAGTTTTCCGACGGCGTCATCACTGTACCGGCACCCAGTGGCCAGCCACGTTCATCAAACTGCCAGGCCATTCCATCGGCATGCAGCACGGCGGGACGCCGCTGATCGAGCCAGAGCCCATGCAACCTTTGTGCGCGCTCGGCAAATTGCTCCCCCAGCAGGGTCAGGCTGACGGCCAGCGCCTCCTCCCGGTGGACAAGATAGCTTCGGGCCAGGGTCGCCACCATGATCAGCAACAGGATCCCCACGGCCAGCCGCCGATAGCTCCCCAGCCAGTGCTCATCCTGTTGTGACTGTCGACTCACCCATCTCGCTCCACTCTCTGCCGCTTACCCATACCGCCCGCCTCATTGCCCGGTTACTTGCCACGCACGGCCCCCATCATGTACCGCCTCAGTGACGGTAAAGATACCGGTTATTTGCCGCGCACGGCCCGCATCATGTCCCACATGGGCGTGAAGATGCCCAGCGCCAGGATCAATACCATGACCGCCACGATCCCGATCAGGATCGGCTCGATCCGGGCGGTAAGGCTCTTGAGGTCATAATCCACCTCCCGCTCGTAATACTCTGCTGCCTCGTGCAGCAGATCATCCACCTGGCCGGTCTCTTCCCCCACCGCGATCATCTGCATCACCAGCGGGGTGAACAGGCCGCTGCTACCAGCGGTGCGCAGCAGGCTCTCGCCCCGCTCGATGCCGGCCCGCATGTCGCGGATCCGGCCCGCCATCCAGGCGTTGTCCACCGCATCGGCCACCAGGCTCAGCGCCGTGTTGAGCGGCACCCCGGCCTTGAGCATCATGGAGAAGCTGCGGGCAAAGCGGGCCAGCAGGGAGCGCTCTATGATGGTGCCGACGATCGGCAACTTGAGCTGCCATCTGTGCCAGGTCAGCTTGCCCTTGACCGTGCTCACCCAGCGCCGCCAGCCAAACACCATGGCCAGCAACACGCCGAGCATCACCCACCAGTAGTGCACGAAGAAGTGGGAGGTGGCGAGCAGGATCCGGGTCGCCAGCGGCAGCTCGACGCCAAACTTGGCGAACATGCCGGCAAAGACCGGGATCACCATGATGTTGAGGATCACCATGGCGATGCCGATGGCAATCAGCACGAAGCTGGGGTAGCGCATGGCGGTCTTGATCCGCTTGCGGGTTTCCAGCTCCAGCTCGAAATAGTTGGCAAGCTGCAAGAACGCCTCTTCCAGCTGACCCGTGTTCTCCCCCACGTGGATGATGGCCACGAACAGGCTGCTGAACACCCTGGGATGGGCCTGCATCGAGCTCGACAGCGGCCGGCCGTTGCCCAGATCCTCTCCCAGCGCGTGCAGCGCCCGCTTGAGCGGCTTGCTGTGGGCACTCTCCTCCAGCCCGGCGATGGCGCGCAGGATGGGGATGCCGGCCCGGGTCAGGGCATACATCTGGCGGCTGAACACCACCAGCTCGTCCAGCCGCACGCCCCGCTCCAGCAAGAGCGACCAGTCGAGGGCGGCCGCCTTCGCCTTGCCGGGTTTCAACTCGGTCGGCATCACGCCGCGGCGCATCAACTGCTCGGCCGCAGCCATCTCGGTGGTCGCTTCCATCACCCCGCTGACGGCATTCCCCTGGCTGTCGCGCCCCTTGTAGGCGAAGCTGCTCATGGGGTGCCTCGCGCCAGCCGGCCGTGTTCATTGCCGATGAAGTTGGTCATCACTTACCCCAGGTCCTCCGCCAGCCGCAGCACCTCGTCCACCGAGGTGATCCCCTGGCGGGCGTAATCGAGTGCGGTCAGCGCCAGCGGCCGGTAGTGCGGGTGCTGGCGGGCCGCCTTGGCAAACCCTTCGGCGTCGTTGCGGCGCAGGGAGTCCATCATGGGCTGATCCAGCTCCAGCAGCTCGTACACCCCGATCCGGCCGGCATAGCCGGTGAAGTTGCAGCTCTGGCAGCCGCGCCCCTTGTGATAGACGTGCTGGCCCGGCGCTTCGCCGGAGAGCACGGTCAGCCAGGTGGCCTGGCCTTCATCCGGCGCCTTCTCCTCGACGCAGTGCTCGCACACCCGCCGCACCAGCCGCTGGGCCACCACGGCCCGCAGCGCGCTCGCCACCAGATAGCCCGGGGCCCCCATGTCGATGAGACGCAGGGCGCTGGTAACCGCATCGTTGGTGTGCAGCGTGGTCAGCACCAGGTGACCGGTGATGGCGCCGCGCAGGCCGATCTCCACCGTTTCGTTGTCCCGCATCTCGCCCACCAGCAGGATGTCCGGGTCCTGACGCAAAGTGGAGCGCAGCACGTGGGAGAAGGTGAGCCCGATCTTGGGATTGACCTGTACCTGATTGACCCTGGGCAGCCGGTATTCCACCGGATCTTCCACCGTGATGATCTTCTGGCTGGCCTGGTTGAGCTCGGAGAGGGCGCCATAGAGGGTGGTAGTCTTGCCGCTGCCGGTCGGCCCCGTCACCAGGATCATGCCGTGGGGTCGCTTGAGCTGGCGCCGGAAGCGGGTCAGGATCTCCGGCGGCATGCCGGTCTCGGTCAGCGACAGGATGCCGGAGGATTGGTCCAGCAGTCGCATCACCACGGATTCACCGTACTGCACCGGCATGGTCGACATCCGCACATCCACGTCGCGGCCGCGCACCTTCATGTTGAAGCGGCCATCCTGCGGCAACCGCTTCTCGGAGATGTCGAGGCCGGCCACCAGCTTGAGGCGCAGCACCAGCGCCTGGGCGATACGCACCTCGCTCAGGATGTTCTCGTGCAGGATGCCGTCGATGCGCTGGCGAATGCGCAGCACCTTCTCATCCGGTTCGATGTGAATATCGGAGGCTCCCACCTGCACCGCATCCTCGAACAGGGAGCGCAGCAGCTTGGCCACCGTCGCCTCCCCCTCGTCACCGGCCCCCAGATTGCTGGAGCCCAGCTCGAAGCCGGCGTCCTGATACTCCTCATGCAACTGTTCGGCGAAGCTCTCGATCTCACGGGTGCGGCGATAGAGGCGATCGAAATACTCCAGCAGCTGACCTTCCCGCGCCACCGCCAGCCCCATCTCCCGCGGGCGCAGCAGCGCCGCGATGGCGTCGAGGGCGCTCAAGTCGGCCGGATCCGACATGGCCACCGTCACCTTGTTGTCGGTGAGGTTGACCGCCAGCGCGCGGTAGCGGCGCGCCTGCACTTCTGGCAGCAGCGGTACCGCCGACGCATCTATGGTGAGGTTGTTGAGATCGAAGAAGGGTACATCCAGCTGGCGGGCGAGAAACTGCAGCAGTTGCACCTCGCTGATGAAGCCGAGATCGATCAGGGTGGTGCCCAGCTTGCGGCCGGTCTGACGCTGCTGCTGCAGGGCGAGCTGCAGCTGATCATCCGAGATGATCTGCTCTTGTACCAGCAGGTCGCCGAGGCGCATTTTCAGTCTGGGTTGTGCCATGCAAACTCCAAAAAAGTGATCCCGGCCGCCCGTCAGGGGGCAAGCTGGGCAATCCGCTGTTCGAGCCAGCTGGTCGACGCCTCGCCCAGGTTGCCGTGCAACTGGGCATTGCGATAGGCATCCAGCGCCCGCTGGCTATGGCCCTGGCCATCTTCGGCCACACCGAGCCCGAGCCACCAGCGGCCCTGATCCGGCTGCTGGCGCAACAATTTCACGTAAAGATCCGCCGCCTCGGCATGCTGACCCAGCTCCTGGCTGAGCCCGGCCCAGGTGGCGTAATAATCCAGATTGCTGGCCAGATCCGGTCGATGGCCGGTTAGCCACCCGAGCGCCTTGAGCTGATCGCCACCGCTGATGGCGAGCCGCGCCAGCAGCAGCCGGAAATCGGCCTGTTCGGGATCGAATCTGAGCCCCTCTTCCAGCAACTGGCTCGCCTCGCTCAAACGACCCTCGCCGTAGAGCAGGCCCGCCAGTTGCTCGCGCGCCCCCTGATTGCGGGGATCGTGGGCCAGCACCTGATAGTAGTTGTCCTGGGCATCGCGCAGTTGCCCCTTGGCCATGGCGGTGGTGGCCTTGCGCTCGGCCAGGGTGGCCAGTTCGGCCTCGGAGAGGTTGACCGTCTCTATCTTGAGCACGCCGGGCTTGCGCGGCGCGGCCGCGGGGGCCTCCTGCTCCGCCGCGAGCTCGGCATAGAGATCGGGTTGCAGCTCCTCATCGCTCGGCCCCTCCTCATCGATGGCGGCCACGTCGGCGTCATCGGCAGCGCGCTCCTCCGCCTCCTCCGCCTCCTCCGCCTCCTGCGGCTCGGCGGTCGGCGGTGCGGCAAGGTGGCGCGGGGTTGGCAGCGCCACCACCTGATCCACCGGCTCTTGTTCTGTACTGGCCGGCACCGCTGCGGGAACCGCACGGGCGATGGCGTCCGGTGTGGGCTCGCCGGCCGCCTGCAGCTGGCGGGCCTCGACGACCCGCTGGCTCTGCTGCCAGTAGATCCAGGTGCGCCAGCCCAGAATGCCGAGCGCCAGCCCGCAAATCAGGGTCAGCAGCAGCATCCACCAGCCCTGCTGGCGCACGGGTGGCACATAGACGGCCCCCTCGCCCCCCTGCTGGCGCTGTTCCAGATCCTTGAGCATCTGATTGATCACGCTCATTGCCAGACTCCATAGGCGAGGGCACAACCCAGCAGCAGCACAAGAGGCCACCAGCGCCGTGGCACGAAGCGGCGGGCATCGTCGGTGTCGCGCACGGCCAACCGCACCAGCCGGCTGTCGATCTGGCGCGCCCCCTGGCCATAGGCCAGCATCAGGCACTTCTGCGCCAGTATGTTGATGAGTCGCGGAATGCCGCGCGAAGCGCGCCACAGCTGGCGCAGCGCCCGGCCGCCAAACAGCGGGGCCCCGCGGTAACCGGAAATCTGCAATCTGTGCTCCAGGTAGGCCCGGGTTTCATCGAAACGCAGCGGCCGCAGGCAGTAGGAGAAGCCGATCCGCTGGCGCAGCTGGCGCAGATGGGGCTTCGCCAGCCTCGCATCCAGCTCCGGCTGGCCGAACAGCACTATCTGCAGCAGCTTGCTCGATTCGGTCTCCAGGTTGCCAAACAGCCGGATCGCCTCCAGCGTCTCGTCCGGCAGCGCCTGTGCCTCGTCGATCAGCACCACCACCCGGCTCCCCTGCTGGTGCAAAGCGATGAGGTGGCGATGGATACGATCAGTCAGGTCCAGCTCGCTCTGATCCCGCACCGCCAGTCCCAGCTCCAGCGCCAGGGCGATGCGCAGCTCGGCCGGGTTGAGATGGGGGTTGGGCAGCCAGGCCAGACGCACCGGCCGCTCCTCGGAACCCAGTTCGCTCAGCAGCTTGCGGCAGAGCAGGGTCTTGCCGGTGCCGACCTCGCCGGTCACCTTGATGAAGCCCTCCCCCTGCGCCAGCGCCCAGTTGAGCACCTGCAGCGCCTCCTCGTGCGGGGGCAGCCCGTAATAGAAACCGGTGTTGGGGGTGAGGCCGAAGGGAGCCTCCTGCAAACCGAAGTGGTTCAGGTACATGGGCAATCACCTGCCCTCTCTGCCAGGGAGCCCGTGATGGCCCCCGGCACGTGATCAAACCGGTCCAGGATCATGACTCAGCCCTTGGGCGGATACCATTTGTCGAGCAGCTCGGAGGAGCGCTGCAGTTCGTTCTGCCAGGTGTCCTTCTCCACCACGGTTGGCTTGAGCAGGATCACCAGCTCCACCTTCTTGGTGCTTTCGCGACGATTGGTGAAGGCCTCGCCGACCCAGGGAATGTCCCCCAGCAGCGGCACCTTGCTGACGATCTCCTGCTTGTCGGTCTTCATCAGGCCGCCGATGACGATGATGTCGCCGTTGTTGGCCTGCACCACGGTATCGGACTCGCGGATCGAGCTCTTGGCCAGCGGCAGTTCAAGCTTGCCGCCTGTGGTGCCCATGTCGATCACCTTGTTCTGCTCTTCGGTGTCGATGACGGAGGGGTGGATATGCAGCAGCACCTTGCCCTCTTCGTCGATCTGCGGCGTCACGTCCAGCGCGATGCCGGAGAAGAAGGGGGTCAGCTCCACATTGGGGGTCTTGTCGGACACCCCGGACGAGTTGGTGGTGATGGTGGTGGAGGCGTTGGTGACGAAGTACTCGTCGGTCCCCACCTTGATCACCGCCTTCTGGTTGTTGGTCGCCGTCACCCGCGGGCTGGAGAGGGTATTCACATCCCCCTGGGTCTTGAGCAGGTTGACCGCCACGTTGAAGTTGCCGTCAGAAATCTTGAAGCCGGCCCCGCCGCCCAACGCGCTGAAGATCTGGTTCGGGGTGGTGGGCAGTTGGGAAGGTGCTGCCGAACCACCGCCGGTAATGCCCTTGTTGCCATCCCAGCTGGCGGAGAGACCACTCCAGTCCACCCCCTGCTCGTAACCCTCGTTGAGGGCCACCTCCAGGATCCGCGCCTCCAGCACCACCTGACGCTTCAAGTGGCTCTCTGACTGATTGAGGAACTCGCGCACCGCCTTGAGCTCCTTCGGATAGGCCCGGATGGTCACCAGGCCCGCCTGCGGGCTGGTGATGACGGCGCGGCCGTCACCGCTGCCGATCAGGGTCTGCAGGGTGTCACGCAGATCGGTCCAGTAGTCGCTGTTGGTGTCGGTCTCGATGCGGGTGCCGTTGCTGTCGCTGTTCGAGCTGCCGTTGGACGAGCGGTTGCTGGTACTGTTGTTGGTGTTGTTAGAGTTATCAAAGTTGTTGTTATTACTGCTGTTGTTGTCGTTAGAGGCCACCCCGCCGGTGCTGACCGAGGTACGGGAGAGACCGCGCCGGGACATCATCAGGTAGTTGACCGGGATGGTCTCGGTACGCAGCCCGGCCGGATAGACGTGGAACACGTTGCCCTTGCGCTGCACGTCGAAGCCGTACATGTCGCCCACCACCGCCAGCACTTCGGTCAGGGTCACATCCTTGAGCTCGACCGAGATCTGGCCGGCCACCCCGGGGTGCACCGCCACGCTGTAGCGGGAGCCCTTGAACAGGGAGCCGAAAAACTCCACCGCATCCACGTCGTGGGCGGCAATGCGCAGCCGCGGTTCCGGCATGCTGATGGCCTGGGGTGGACGATTGAGCTGCAGCAGTTCGCTCTGTACCGACTTGGGTACGCTGGTCAGCGCCCCGCCCTTGTTCTGCTCGGTCATGGCATGCCTGAGTGCGTCCTTGGCCTGCACGGGTTCGGGGTGCCGGTAGCTGGTACAGCCTGCCGTCAACACGGCGGCGGAGATCAGGCAGAGATGATGTTTTTTCATGTAATAAGTGCACCCTGACTTGCAATTAAACTCGACAAACCTGGCTCTACCCATCCCGGGTGGAGCGCGTTCAGATCCGGACCTTGCTGGCAAACAGGGTCAGCGACTGGTGCTTGCCCCCCTTCTCCAGCACCACGGCATCTGCACCTATGGCTACCACGCGATAACCGTCGACCTGCTGGCCGACCCGATAACTGCTGCCGTTGAGCACCGCCAGTGCCGGGCCGTTGCCCAGCATGATGCTCTGCAGCCTGGGCAGACCGGCCTCGCGCTGGCCGGTTGCACTGGCGCCGCTGGTCGCGCCGCTCAGTGGTGCGGTGGGGTCCTGCAACAGCTCGGGCTGCGCCTGGGCCAGCAGACTGAACAGACACGCCCACAGGGGAAACCATCTAGCCACGGATAAACTCCTTGCTGGTGCTGAGGGTGTAGATCTCCATCTCCACCACCGCCTTGGGATACTCCTGCACCTGGTAGTCAAACTGCTTCCAGTAGAAGTGGCGCGGCAGCCCCTCCAGCGCCTTGAGATACTGATACACATCGAAATAGCCGCCCTCTAGCTTGAGCCGGATGCCGTGCTTGAACAGGTTGATGCGCTGCTCGCCCGCCATCAGCGGCTCCGGCGTCAGCGAAGTGAGTGCCACCATGTGCAGATTGGCGGAGCGCGACAGCAGGGCCTCCAGCACGGCCGGCATCTCGTGGGCCTGGATCAGATCCACCGTCTGGGCCTTCAGTTCGGCGTCCAGCTTGCCCAGCTCGTCATCCAGCTGTGCCAGCTGGGTACGCACGTGCAGATCCGGATCCCGCGCCAGTTTGGCCTGCTTGCCCTGGTTCTCGAGATCCATGATCTCCAGATCCCGCTGGGCAGTGCTCAGCGCCAGCCGCTCCTGCTCCAGCCGCACCGCCGCCCCATCCAGCCAGCCATAGATGGCAACGGCGCCAACCACGACCACCCCGGTCAGCAGGATCAGTACCCGCTCGCGCTGGCTGAGGGCGGCGATCTTGTCGGCCCAGGCCTGCCACTGCTCTTTCAGGCTCATCAGGGCTTCTCCCGCTCGATGCCGCTGAGCTGGAAGGCCAGCCGACCCTCCTTGTCACGGCTTAACGTCAGCTCACCAAACTGCTTGCCCGCCAGCGACGGGGTCTGCTTGAAACGGTTGACCCAGGCCGGCACATCCTGGCTGCGCCCGGCGAAGCCGGACAGGTTGACGTAGCCGTCGGCGATCTCGATCCGCTGCAAGGAGAGCTGCGGATCGCGGATGCGGGACAGATCGGCCATCAGCCCGGCATAGCCCTGGGATTTTTGCAGCGCCAGGCTGCCCAGCTGCCGCATCAAGCCCTGCTTGGCGGTCAGCTCCTCCTGCTTGGTGGCAAGCTGCTGTTGCAGCAGGCCATCGGCCTGGTGACGGGCCAGCTCGGCGTCCAGCCGCTGCGCTTCGCCGCGCTTGATCTCCAGCGCCGCCCGCACCTGCACCAGCTCGCGCCCGACAACGTGCTGCTGCCAGGCGATAACACCGGCGGCGCACAGCAGCAACAGCACGCTGCCGCCCCATACCAGTGCCATCTGGTTGAGGCTGGCCCACTGTCGTCTGGGCCGAAACTCGGCGCCGTAGAGGTTGATCTGGCGTTTCATCAGGCATCCTCCCCCAGGACAGTTTCATAGGCCGAGAGATACTCGATGCCAGACAGTAACTCGGACTTGCTGGCCTTGGCAGTCGACATGGCAAGCACGCTCATTGCTCACCTCCCAGGGCGGCTGCATAAGCCGAGAGATATTCTACGCCGGAGAGGATCGCCTTGTTGGCCATGGCAGAGACGGCAAAGCCGAAGGTCTGCTCCATGTGGCGCACCAGAGTACCGATGAAGGGCGAGGCGATGGCGAGCTGCATCTGGCCGAGTTCCGGCAGCTTGAGCTGGCCCACCAGATAGTCGAGGGAGCGCTGGATCTCCAGCGCCAGCGAATCGAGCAGCATGGCGTCAGGCTCGTGCTCGCCGGTGAGGGCACCAAAACCGCGCAACTGGCGGGAAAAGCAGAGCCCCCCCTGATGGAACACCAGCAGTTGCAGATCCTGCCCCTTCGGCTGCCACAGCAGCATGCGCACCGTCTGATCCGGCTCGTACAGCGCGGTCATCGCCAGCTCGTCGCTGACGATGGCGTCCAGGCTGGCGATGCCGTTGACCGCATCCGCCAGCTGCTGTACTCGCGCCTTGGGCACGCAGATCACGTTGATGCGCGGCCGGCCCGCCGGCGGGGTGGGCAGATCCACATAATCCATGGCGAGCTGCAGCACGGATTCGCTGACGTAATCCTTGATTGCCCAGGGCAGGGCACCGGCCATTTCGGCATCGGGAACGGCGGGCTTGTCGATCTGGACCTGTTGATAAAGGCTGGCCGCGAGGGCGACTCGCACCTTAGACTTGGCGAGGCCGTGGCGGCTGAACAGCTCGGCCATGGCCTGGGGCCACTCTTGCGGGCCATTGATGGTGCGGGTGGCGAAGATGGGCGGGTTGCCGAGCGAAGCCAGCATGATCCGATCGCTGGCCAGCAGGAGTCCTACCTGACGGCTGGGGGTCGAACGTCTGAAAAGTTGTTTCATTGAAACCCGCACCTGGCTGCCCAAAACGGATTAAACCTTAGCATAAACAGAGCATTAGCCTCCAGATAAATGACCGATTACTCATTGTCACCCCAATCGCCCCCGATGCTGCTGCCGACTCTGCAGCCCGCCTTGGTGCCTTCGCCGCTGCAAGCTGTCTCGCACCCACTGTTGAGCGCCTATGGAGTCCAGCTCTGGTGCAAACGGGACGATCTGATCCACCCCGCCATCTCGGGCAACAAGTGGCGCAAGCTCAAGTACCACCTGCTGCATGCCAGGGAGCAGGGCAAACGCCATCTGCTCTCGTTTGGCGGGGCCTACTCCAATCACATCCATGCCCTGGCGGCGGCGGGGTGCCAATCTGGCCTGCGCACTACCGGCATCATACGCGGGGAGCCGGAAGCCGTCAGCAACTGCACTCTGAGCGCGGCAAAAGGCTGGGGCATGGATCTCGTTTTTGTCGACCGCCAAAGCTACCGGCTGCGGCAGGATCCCGCCTGGCTGGCCCAATTCGAGGATGAAGAGACCCTGATAGTGCCGGAAGGGGGCAGCAGCCCGCTGGCCATTCCCGGGGTGGCCGAGCTGGTCGATGAAGTGCCCTTCTCGCCGGATCTCTGGGTGCTGCCCTGCGCCAGCGGTGGCACCCTGGCCGGGCTCATCGCCGGCACGCGGGCACCACAGCAGATCCTCGCCATCGCGGTGCTCAAGGGGGGGAGCTTCATCGCCGACGAGGTGCGCCGGCTCCATCCTGCCGCCGCTGACACGCCCGGCTGGCGGATCGCGCTGGATCACCACGACGGTGGCTATGCCAAATTCAGTCCGGCGCTCTGGCAGTGGGTGCAGGCCTTCAGCGCCGAGACGGGCCTGCCGCTGGAGCCCATCTACAGTGGCAAGGCGATGTGGGGGCTGTTTCGCGAACTGGCGGCAGGCCGTATCCCGCGCGGCAGCAAGATCGTCTTCATCCACACCGGTGGCATGCAGGGGCTGGCGGGGCTGAGGGAGCAGGGGCGCCTGTGACGGCGTGCCGGGCGCAATACCAACTCTGAACCACCACGCTGAACCACAAAAAGAGAGGGTCGCCCAGGCGACCCTCTCTTGCATCCATCAGGCGCCGGCCGGCTCCAACACCAGCCGTTCCGGCTCGGCAAACCAGGGGCCCTGCCCGGCGTGCACCCCGAGGTGGCGCAGCATCTTCCACTCGTCGCCGCTCTCCACCCCCACGGCGATGACCCGGGTGCGGGTGTTGGCACAGCCCCCCACCAGGCTGCGCACCGCCATCTGGTTGACCTGGCGGGTATGGATCTCGCGCACCAGGCTGGGGTGCAGCTTGAGGAAGTTGATCTCGAACTCCTTGATGTACTGGGTGCTCACCACATCCTGGCCGGCATGATCGATGGCCAGCTGGCAGCCCAGCATGCGCAGCGCCCGCAGCGGCCGCTTGAGCGCCTCGTAGTGGCGGGTGACCTGAGCCTCGGAGAGTTGCAGGATCAAGCGCTCGTTGGTGCTGCGCGGCAGCTGGAACAGATCGAAGAACAGCCAGCGCTGAAACTCCCGGTGCAGCAGGCTCTGGGCGCAGAGGGTCAGGCTGATGGGGTAGCTCTGTTCGGAGCGCTGGCGCAGCAGGCCGAGGGTCTGCTCCGCCACCAGCCGATCCAGCGGCAGCAACAGCCCCGCCTTCTCCGCCATCGGCATGAAGACGCCGGCCTGCAGCTCCCGCCCCTGCTCGTCGTGGATCCGGATCAGCAGATCCTGCTGCAACACCACCTGATCCCGCTCCTGCTGCACCGGTTGCACATAAAAATCGATGCCGTGCTCTTCGATGCGCCGGCCGATCAGGGTACGCCAGCGCACCGTGCCCTTGCTGCTCTGCTCCTCGTCCAGCTGTTTCTCGTAGAGGAACCAGCCGGTGTGGCCCTGCAGCCGCGCGCTCTTGAGCGCCAGCTCCGCCTCCTCCTGCACCTTGAGCAAGGAGTCCTCGGCCTGATAGCAAACCGCGCCGAGATAGACGGCGGTGTCTGGATTGACCGCCTCGGGCCAGTGCAGCCGCTGCAGGCTCTTGTGCAGCTGGCCGGCGCCATCCACCATCTCGCTTTCCGACATGTTGGGCAGCAGCACGGCAAAAACCTGGCCGGCATAGCGGGCCTGCAGGGCACCGTTGTGCTTGCGCACGAAGGCGGCGATGGAGGCACTCGCCTCCATCAGTAGATCCTGGCTCTGACGGCCGTTCAGCTCGGGATCCAGCTCCTCCAGGCCGGCCAGCTCGATCAGCAGCACGCCGCCGCTCATCACGCTCGCCTCCATGATGGCGCTCTCCAGCCGGTTGTCGAAAAACAGCCGGTTGCCGATGCCGGTCATCTTGTCGACGAAGGCGTTGCTGCGGATGAAGTTGTCGAAGCGGCTGCGCTCCTTGCGGGCATCCGCCAGCTCGGCCAGCAGATAGTCGAGGGCCTGGCTGGCCGGCTGCGGCCACTCGTCGGCCGGATCATGGGCCAGCTTGGTGAGTTTGTTGTCGAGGATCAGCTGGGCGCGCTCGGCCAGCAGCTCGGCACCCCGCAACTGCAATCGCAGCCAGCGGATGGAGTACCAGAGGCCGAATACCACGATGAAGACGCCGAGGGAGATGCCGGACATCGCCTTGATGGAGTACTCGAACTCCTTGAACGGCCGCTCCAGCTTGAAGTCGGCCTGCATGCCCGGCTGATGGGGCATGGGCTGGTGATAGGGGATCAGCAGGCTCTCGTCGGTCGGCTGCTGTACGTCGCGAAACCAGTAGATCCGCTGCTTGTCCTGGCGGATCTCCAGCTCCACCACGTGGGCCGAGCGCAGCAGGGTCGGCAGCCAGCGGGTGAGATCCTGATGATCGTCGGCCACCTCCAGTTGCTTGTCGATGATCTCGACCAGCGAGTTGACCTTCTTCTGTTGCATCTCCATGCCCAGCTCACGAAAGCTGAACACCCCGCCAAGCAGCACCATGGCCATGGCCGCAATGACACACAGGGTAATAAACGAGACAAGCTGAGTGGTCAGTTTCATGTGCCTTTCCGTATGCCCGACAACATCCATGTGGCTTCATCGTATCAGCCAACCTCGAAGCGCGCCTATGGACGAAGATCCCGCTTCTGGAATTAAGCGGGCGAGCATACCCAAACCGGTACGAGAACACCAAGCCCCGGGCGGGGTGACGGCCAAAAAATGACGGATGACAGGAAGAAACGGGAGGGAACTCAGCGCACTGGCTGAACGGCGGGCAGAAAAATGGTCCCACAAAGGGGACCAAAAGAAACACTCATATCAAAACTAACACTCTGTGCTACTGACAAAAAAACAGATACAGGAGTATTGAACACACGGTGAGTCAAACCGCACGGCTACTCTAGCCACTTCAGATAAGCTGGACAATTGTCATTTATGACAGGTCAGCGATTGAATCTTCAGCAGTCGATTTTATAAAACCATTATTTATCAGCAGATTATAAATCTGCTGCACAAGTGTGATCGCCTCCGCTCAAATCGATGCAGCTAATGCACTATGATGATGCCACCCATATGCATCCCACCCACACATCAGGCAGGTATCCCTTGCGACCCATCTCCCCCCTCTGGCTCAGTTTGTTGCTGTTCTGCCTGCCCCTGCTGGCCAGCCTGCCCCTCAGCCAGCTGCTTGGCAGCCCGCTGGCCCACCAGCTATTGCAGGAGAAGAAGACGGAGATCGAAGCCGCCCTGGCGGAACGCCATCGGGCGCTGGATGAGAGCATCCGCAGCCAGCTGACCCAGTTTCACTTCGACTGCGGCGAGCAGGACATGGCGCTGCTGCGGGATCCCCGCTTCTACAACAGCCACATCCGCATCCAGGGGATCCTGCTCGCCGCCGGTGGCGGCTGCTCCAGCCTGGGACAGGATCAGCCGTTCACCCCGGCCGAGCTGCCACCCTATCCCAGCCAGGAACAGTTCGGGCTCGCCGCTACCCAGGCCCGCTTCCACACCGAGCAGGAGCTGGTCGCCTACTACCGCACCGGCGGCAACATCGTCTACTGGGTGCTGAACAACAGCTGGAGCCACGCCCTGCTGCAGTACCCCTGCCGCAACTGCTTCTATCTGGAGTTCAGCCAGCAGCAGCCGGGAGTCGCCAGCCCGATCTTTCCGCGCGGTGACAGCACCATCAAGCAGGAGGAGGGCAGCCAGAGTTTGAGCTTTTTAGGTGCCAATCAGGAGATCAGGCAGACCCTGTGGACAGGTCGGGCGCTCGAGCTCTACGCCCAGCAGCAGGCCCGCCACTACGGACTCTGGGGCGGCGCGGCGGTCGGAGCCCTGCTGGTCGCCGCCTACTGGGGGCTGCGCAACTACCGGCGCTCGCTCAAGGGGTTGCTGCAGGCAGGGCTGGCACGGCGGGAGTTCGTGCCCTTCTATCAGCCCGTGGTCGACAGCCGCAGTCAGCAGGTGGTGGGCTTCGAGGCGCTGCTGCGCTGGCAGCGGGGTGGCGACCTGATCCCGCCCGGCGCCTTCATCGACTATGCAGAGGAGCAGCAGCTGATCCTGCCGATGACCAGCCAGCTGCTGGAAAAGGTGATCGCGGACCTGCCCAGACTCGCCCCCGGCCAGTGGGTCAGCGTCAACATAGTGGCCGCCCACCTCGAGCACCCACATCTGCGCAACCTGCTGCTGCTGCACGGCTGGCCCTCCCCCGCCCAGCTCACCTTCGAGCTGACCGAGCGCAAGCCCATCACCGACATCGAGACCGCGATCGCCGAAATCAGCGCCCTGCAGCAGCAGGGCTACCACTTCAAGCTGGATGACTTCGGCACCGGTTACGGCGGCTTCGCCTACCTGCAGCGGCTCGGCATCCGTCAGATCAAGATCGACAAAATGTTCGTCGACACCATAGGCACCGACGACCTCAAGCGCAGCGTACTGGATGCCACCATCGCCTTCGGCCGCGAATCGGGCATGGAGATGATCGCCGAAGGGGTCGAGCGTCAGTCTCAAGTGGATTACCTGGGCCAACGCGGCGTGCACCTGATCCAGGGCTATGTCTATGCACAGCCCATGGCGCTGACCAAGCTGAAGATCTGGCTGCTGGCCTGGTATCAGAACCACACGGGCGAGCGATGAGCCACACTGCCGAGGCCGGTCGATCATATCTTGCAACAAAATGATTTTCCCTTGAGCGGACAACTCCCTTTATCATGAACAGGCGCGCTACCTTGCGTGGCGCCGCCACCCTGTTCCTTACCCGTCGGCTCACGCCGCCCTGATGATGAGAACCATTGCCTATGAAGTCATTTATCCGGCAAGAGATTGCCCTGCCCGTTGGCCTGCTCACCCTGCTCTTTTTCAAGACGCTCGGCAGCGACCTGCTGACAGAGGCCACTCCGCTCGGGATTTATCTTCCTGTCTCGGCGGTGCTGCTTGCCATCGTCACCTGGGCCATCTTCTCGGTGGTGCGCCACTCGGATGCCCTTGCCATCAAGCTTGGCGAGCCTTTTGGCACCCTTATCCTCACCCTGTCGGTCATCTCGCTGGAAGTGGTGATGATCTCCTCGGTCATGCTGACCGGCGAACCCAATCCAGTGATGGCCCGCGACACCATGTTTGCCGTGGTAATGCTGGTGACCAACGGCCTGGTGGGCTTCACTCTGCTGTTCGGCGGCTGGCGCTACCACACCCAGAGCTTCAATCTGGACGGGGTCAAATCCTATCTGGTGGCCATCATCCCGCTGGCCCTGCTCTGCCTGGTGCTGCCCAACTTCACCGAAGGGGGCAACATCGGCAGCATGTCGAGCGCCATGTCCTGGATGCTCATCATCATTTCGGTGCTGCTCTACGGCGTCTTCCTGCTGATCCAGACCCGCAGCCACAGCCACTTCTTCATCGACAGCGATCACGAAGATTACGAAGAACACCACGGCCCGCTGCAGAGCAACGTCTACCACACCCTGTTGCTGCTCGCCTATCTGGTGGTGGTGATCCTGCTGGCCAAGACCCTCGCCATTCCCATCAACCACGGGGTCAAGGTACTGGCGGCACCGCCGGCGCTGGGTGGCTTTATCGTCGCCTGTATCGTGCTGGCCCCCGAGGCGGTCGGCGCCATCAAGGCGGCCTTCAACAATCAGCTGCAGCGGGCCATGAACCTCTACTTCGGCTCTGTGCTGGCCACCATCGCCCTCACCGTGCCTGCGGTGCTGTTCATCGGCGCCATGCTGGGGCAGGAGGTACGCCTGGGCCTCTCCGCCGCCGACATGGTGCTGCTGTTCACCACCCTCATGGTGTGCAAGGTGACCTTCAGCAGCGGCCGCACCAATGTGCTGCACGGCGCCACTCACCTGGTGCTGTTCGTGGTGTACCTGTTCCTGATGTTCGAACACGAATAACCGCGTACCAACGCCAGCAATGAAAAGACCGCCCGATGGGCGGTCTTTTGTTATCTACTCCGGGATCTCATGGACGCCAAAGAAACGGCTTCCCCCTCATCCCCTACCCTTCTCCCGCCAGGGGAGAAGGGGGAGCAAGGCTTACAGGCTCGGCAACACGCCGGCCGGGAGCAGGTCGTTGTAGCTGGCGCGGCCCAGCAGGGCGGCGGCCGCCTCGATGTCCGGCGCGAAGTACCTGTCCTTGTCGTAGAAGCTGACCTCTTCCCGCAGCCGGCCCTTGGCCAGCTCGATGAGCTCGGTGCTGCGCAGGGGGGCACGAAAATCCAGCCCTTGCGCTGCCGCCAGCAGTTCCACCGCCAGAATGCCGCGGGTGTTCTCGGCCATGTCCGCCAGTCGACGGCCGGCGAAGGTGGCCATGGAGACGTGATCCTCCTGGTTGGCAGACGTCGGCAGGCTGTCCACCGAAGCCGGATGGGCCAGCGTCTTGTTCTCGGAGGCGAGCGCCGCCGAGGTGACCTGAGCGATCATGAAGCCCGAATTCACCCCGCCGTTGTTGACCAGGAAGGCCGGCAGACCGGACATCCGCGAATCGATCAGCAGCGCCATGCGCCGCTCGGACAGCGACCCTATCTCGGCGATGGCCAGCGCCAGGTTGTCGGCGGCGAAGGCCACGGGTTCGGCGTGGAAGTTGCCGCCGGAGAGAATGTCTTCATCCTCGGCAAACACCAGCGGGTTGTCGGAGACCGCGTTGGCCTCGCACACCAGCACCTCGGCCGCCTGACGGATCTGGGTCAGGCAGGCGCCCATCACCTGCGGCTGGCAGCGCAGGGAATAGGGATCCTGCACCTTCTCGCAGTTGTGATGGGACATGCCGATCTCGCTGCCATCCACCAGCAGGTGGCGGTAGCAGGCGGCCGCGTCGATCTGGCCACGCTGACCGCGCACCGCGTGGATGCGGGCATCGAACGGCCGGCGGCTGCCAAGGGCGGCCTCCACGCTCATGGCGCCGATGGTGATGGCACCGGCGTAGAGATCCTCGGCGTGGAACAAGCCTTCCAGCGCAAAGGCGGTGCTCGCCTGGGTGCCGTTGAGCAGGGCCAGCCCCTCTTTCGGTGCCAGCGCGATGGGCTCCAGCCCGGCAATCTTCAGGGCCGTGGCGGCGTCGATCAGCTCGCCAGCGTGGCGGGCCTTGCCCTCCCCGATCAGCAGACAGCTCATGTGGGCCAGCGGCGCCAGATCGCCGGAGGCGCCGACGGAGCCCTTCTTCGGCACCACCGGGTAGACTTCGGCGTTGATCAGCCGCATCAGTGCCTCCAGCACCACCAGCCGGATGCCGGAGAAGCCGCGCGCCAGCGAGTTGAGCTTGAGCACCATCATCAGCCGCACGGTGGCGTCATCCATGTACTCGCCAATCCCTGCCGCATGAGAGAGCACGATGGAGCGCTGCAGCTCGTCCAGCTGCTCCACCGGAATGCGGGTGTTGGCCAGCAAGCCAAAGCCGGTGTTGATGCCGTACACCACCCGGTTTTGCTCGATCACCTTGGTGACCACGGCGGCGGAGGCGTGGATCCCCGCCAGGGCGGCGGGATCCAGTGAAACGTGTACCGGCTCGCGGCTGACGCGGCGCAGGGTGGCAAGATCCAGCTCGCCTGGGGTAATAGTCAATTCAAACATGGTGTTACACCTTTCCTTTGACACCGTTGGCGCCGTCAATCATCGGTAGATCCAGTTTCGCCTCGTGGGCACAGTTGATGGCAATCTCGTAGCCGGCATCGGCGTGACGCATCACCCCGGTGGCCGGGTCGTTGCGCAGCACCCGACCGACCCGCTTGGCGGCGTCATCGGAGCCGTCACAGACGATCACTACGCCGGAATGCTGGGAGAAGCCCATGCCGACCCCGCCACCGTGGTGCAGGGAGACCCAGGTCGCGCCGCCGGCCGTGTTGAGCAGGGCGTTGAGCAGCGGCCAGTCGGAGACGGCATCGGAGCCATCCATCATCGACTCGGTCTCGCGGTTCGGGCTCGCCACCGAGCCGGAATCCAGGTGATCGCGGCCGATGACGATAGGGGCTTTCAGCTCGCCATTCTTGACCATCTCGTTGAAGGCCAGACCGAGGCGTACCCGATCCTTGACCCCGACCCAGCAGATCCGCGCCGGCAGGCCCTGGAAGGCGATGCGCTCGCGAGCCATGTCGAGCCAGTTGTGCAGGTGAGGATCATCGGGGATCAACTCCTTCACTTTCTGGTCGGTCTTGTAGATATCTTCCGGATCGCCGGAGAGCGCCACCCAGCGGAACGGGCCAATGCCCTCGCAGAACAGCGGGCGAATGTAGGCCGGGACGAAGCCGGGGAAGTCGAAGGCGTTTTTCACCCCCTCCTCCAGCGCCATCTGGCGGATGTTGTTGCCGTAATCCAGGGTGGCGGCACCGCGGCTTTGCAGGGTCAGCATGGCTTCGACCTGACGAGCCATGGAGTGGCGAGCGGCGACGTTCACCTCCTGGGGCGCGGATTTTTGCAGCGCGCGCCACTGGGCCACGCTCCAGCCCTGCGGCAAGTAGCCGTGCACCGGGTCGTGGGCGGAGGTCTGGTCGGTCACCACGTCCGGGGTGATGCCACGGGCCACCAGCTCGGCGAACACGTCGGCGGCGTTGCCGAGCAGGCCGACGGAGACAGCGCTGCCGCTCTGTTTGGCCTCTTCGATCATGGCCAGCGCCTCATCCAGGCTGTGGGCCTTCTTGTCGACGTAGCGGGTACGCAGACGAAAATCGATGCGGGTCTCGTCGCACTCAACGGCGATCATCGAGAAGCCGGCCATAGTAGCGGCCAGCGGCTGGGCGCCGCCCATGCCGCCGAGCCCGCCGGTCAGGATCCAGCGCCCCTTGGGCTCGCCGTTGAAGTGCTGGTTGGCCACCGCGAAGAAGGTCTCGTAGGTGCCCTGCACGATCCCCTGAGTACCTATGTAGATCCAAGAGCCGGCGGTCATCTGGCCGTACATCATCAGGCCCTTCTTATCGAGCTCGTTGAAGTGCTCCCAGTTGGCCCAGTGCGGCACCAGGTTGGAGTTGGCGATCAGCACTCGGGGCGCGTCCTTGTGGGTCTGGAACACCCCGACCGGCTTGCCGGATTGCACAAGCAGAGTCTCGTTTTCCTCGAGCCGGGTCAGCACCTCGACGATCTTGTCGAAGCAGGCCCAGTTGCGGGCGGCCCGGCCGATGCCGCCATACACCACCAGCGACTGGGGATGCTCGGCCACCTCGGGATCCAGGTTGTTCATCAGCATCCGCAACGGCGCTTCGGTGAGCCAGCTCTTGGCGGTCAGCGTGGTGCCACGCGGGGCGCGGATCACGCGATTGGGATCGTGACGGGGATCCTGGTGTTGCTGGGACATATACACTCCTTGTTTATCGATGCAGCAGGGTGGCGGCCGGCCGGTGGCAGGCCGCTACTTGGTTAACTGGTGGACCAGCCGCGCAGCCACGCGGGCACTGCGGTTGTCCTGATCCAGACTCGGGTTGTATTCGGCCAGATCGGCGAGCCGGAGCTTGCCGCTGGCCCGGATATGGGCGATCAGGGGTTCGATGACCGCCAGCTCCACGCCGCGGGCGGCGGGCGCGCTCACTCCCGGCATCACGGCCGCCGGCAGCACGTCGAGATCGATGGTCAGATAGAGGTGATCGCAGCGGGCGATGAAGGCATCCAGCCCGCTGAGCAAGACCGGCAGCTCGGCCGGCGTCATCGCCTCGTCCAGCACGTGCCACACCCCCAGCTCCTCGGCGCGGGCGAACAGCGCCCGGGTATTGGCGGTCTCGGCCACCCCGAGGCAGGCATAGGTAAACGGCGTGCCCTGGGCGGCGCACTGCTCGGCAATCTGGAAGAAGGGAGTGCCGGAGCTCGCCTGCTCCAGCTTCATGCGCAGGTCAAAGTGGGCGTCGAAGTTGATGATGCCGATCCGGCCACGACCGGCCAGATGCAGGTTGAGGCCGCTCCAGCTGCCGAAGGCCACCTCGTGGCCACCGCCCAGCACCAGTGGGAAGTGTCCCTCATCCAGCAGGCTAGCTACCCGTTCGGCCAACCGGCCGTGGGCGGCATCGAGATCGCCATCCTCGCAGTGCACGTCACCGCTGTCGTAGACGGGCCGACCCAGATGCCAGGCAGTGTTGGCCAGCAGCTTGCGCACCGCCAGCGGCGCACCGGCGGCCCCGACCCGCCCCTTGTTGCGGCGCACCCCCTCGTCACAGGCAAAGCCCACCAGGGCTACGCCCGGGGCGGTGCTGCCGGCTTGTGGCCAGGGTTGCACCTTGTCGTGCCAGCGCAGGGCCAGCTCGCCATCTTCCGGATCCTGGCGCCCCTGCCAGACCGACATGTCGACCGGGTTGAACTTATCCATGGAGGGTCTCCTCGCCGTTGACCACTCGACTCACCAGCTGATCGACGCCGATGAGGTAGCTGAGCTCGGCCGGATGGCCGCAGTTCCAGACCAGAAAGTCCGCCAGCATGCCGACCCTGAGCTGCCCCAGCTGCTCCTGCTCGCCAAGCGCGCGGGCGGCGTGGCGGGTCACTCCGGCCATGGCCTCCACCGGGGTCAGGCCGAACAGGGTGCAGGCCATGTTCATGGCCATCCGCAACGAGACGATGGGAGCCGTGCCCGGGTTGATGTCGGAGGAGACCGCCATCGGCACCCCCGCCTTGCGCAGCGCGGCGACCGGCGGCAGCTTGGTCTCCTTGAGGAAGTAGAAGGCGGTGGGCAGCAGAGTGGCCACCACGCCGCGATGGGCCAGCGCCTGGATCCCTTCCGGATCCAGGTACTCCAGGTGATCCACCGAGAGGGCGCCGAAGTTGGCGGCCAGGGTACTGCCACCCAGGTTGGAGAGCTGATCCATATGCCCTTTCACCGCCAGACCGTATTGATCCGCCGCCAGATAAACCTGCTCGGTCTGGGCCAGCGAGAAGCCGATGTGTTCACAGAAGACGTCCACCGCATCGGCCAGGCCCGCCTCGGCGGCGGCCGGGATGATCTCCTGGCAGATGGTCTCGACCCAGGAGTCGGGATCGTCGCGATACTCCGGCGGCACCGCATGAGCCGCCAGCAGGGTGGTCTTGACCCGGATCGGCAGCGCCTCCCCCAGTCGGCGGGCGACTCGCAGCATCTTGAGCTCGTCCGCCAGGGTGAGGCCGTAGCCGGATTTGATCTCCACCGTGGTGACCCCTTCCCGGATCAGGGATTTCACCCTCGGCAGTGCCAGCTCAAACAGCTGATCCTCGCTGGCCGCGCGGGTAGCGCGCACCGTGCTGATGATGCCGCCGCCCTTGCGGGCGATCTCCGCATAGGGCACACCCTTCTGGCGCAGTTCGAACTCTTCGGCGCGGCTGCCGGCGAAGATGAGGTGGGTGTGGCAATCGATGAGGCCGGGGGTGACCAGCTTGCCCTTCATATCCTGCCAATGGGCGGGATAGGGGCCCTTGAGATCCTGCATCGGCACCAGGGCGTGGATCCGCCCCTCGTGAACGCCGAGGGCATGGGGTTCCAGCAGACCGTAGTCGGCCAGATCGGAGCGCTGGGTGGCGGGTGTCACGTTGAGCCAGACCCGCTCGCAGTTCAACAGTTCCTTGTTCATACCGACCTCTAAATGTATATACATTAACTTATATCCGATCTCTGATGGGAAAGAAAGGATCAAGTTCACATCTTGATAACAGCGTGTTCATTAGAGCTTAAACACAAAAAAGCCCGCTAGAGGCGGGCTTTCTCGAAAATAATATGTATATACAATTAACTGAGACTGGTCTTGGAGCTCAACTTGTAACGGGAGCCCGGCGACAGCAAACGGGCATAGGAGACCAGGTAACCTTCCGACCAGGTACGCCGATGCAGCAGCAGGCAGGGGGTGTCGACCCGCACCTGCAACAAGCCGGCCTCGCCGGCACTCGGCAGCACCGCCTCTACCACGTGCTCCATCTCGGAGAGGGGGCAGACCTCCATCAGATAGCGGTTGGGGGTCTGGCTGGCAAAATCCTGCTCACCATACTCCGGCAGCCGCTCGGCATCGACGAAGCGCTCTTCCAGCTGCAGCGGCTCGCCATCGGCCTGATGGACGATGAGACTGTGGAAGATGGGGGCGCCGACCCGCAGGCCCAGCTGCACCGCCACCTTCTCGTCGGCGGCCTGACGCTGCAGCCGGATCACCCGGCCGCTGTACTCGCTGCCCCGCTCGGCGATCTCGTCGGCGATGTTGCGAATGGCCAGCAGCGGCGATTCAGTGCGCCTGTCCGCCACGAAGCTGCCGGAGCCGGCGGTGCGCACCAGCCAGCCCTCGGCCACCAGCTCGCGCAGTGCCTTGTTGACCGTCATCCGGCTCACGGCGAACTGCTCGCACAGGGCGGCCTCGGTCGGGATCCGGTCGCCCGCCTGATAGTGGCGTTCGCGGATCCCGTCCAGGATATGCTGCTTGATCTGCAGATAGAGGGCCGGTGCCAACGGGATGCTCCTCAGCGACGGCGGTGGGGCGGACGCATGTCCGGCCAGGCGCGATAGACGTCCGGGATCTGCTCGGGCCCGCTGATGCAGAGATCGAGATCGTGCAGCAGACCGTCCTTGATGCCGTAGATCCAACCGTGTACCGCCAGCTCCTGCCCCTTGCGCCAGGCGTTCTGGATGATGGTGGTGTGGCAGACGTTGGCCACCTGCTCGGCCACGTTCAGCTCGCACAGGTAGTCGAAGCGCTCGTGCTCATCCTCGATGGCATCCAGCTGCTCGCGATACTTGAAGTAGACATCCTTGATGTTGCGCAGCCAGTTGTCGATGAGCCCCAGCTCCTGGTTCTGCATCGCCGCCTTGACGCCGCCACAACCGTAGTGGCCGCAGACGATGATGTGCTTCACCTTGAGCACCTCAACCGCGTATTGCAGCACCGAGAGGCAGTTGAAGTCGGTGTGTACCACCAGGTTGGCGACGTTGCGGTGGACGAACACGTCCCCCGGCAGCAGCCCCATCAGCTGGTTGGCGGGTACCCGGCTGTCGGAGCAGCCGATCCAGAGGTATTCGGGGGCCTGCTGGGCGGAGAGGGTAGCAAAGAATTCGGGATCCTCGGCCTTGATCCGTTCCGCCCACTCGCGGTTGTTGGTAAACAAGTCGTTCAAGAGTTTCACTATCTGCTCTCCCTACTGTGGCAGTGGCGGCAACATACCATACACAAGGGTAACCAAGGCAAGGCCGACCAGATCCCCGTCAAACAAAAACAGGGCCATCAGGCCCTGTTTTTATGAGAGGAAGCATCAGGCTTCCATGGCATCTTTCAGCTTCTTGAGCGCGTTCTTCTCAAGTTGACGAACCCGCTCGGCGCACAGGCTTATGCTTCCATCGCATCCTTCAGCTTCTTGAGGGCGTTTTTCTCAAGCTGACGCACCCGCTCGGCGGAAACGCCGTAGGTATCGGCCAGCTCCTGCAGGGTGGTCTTGCTGTCATCGTCGAGCCAGCGGGCACGGATGATGTGCTGGCTGCGCTCGTCCAGGGTCGCCAGGGCCGAGCTCAGGCGACGGGTCGCGTGATCGTCCCAGTTGTCGTTCTCGATGGTAGCCGCCAGATCGGAGGATTTGTCCTCCAGATAGTGAACCGGCGCGAAACCGCCCTCTTCTTCGTCATCACCGACCAGATCGAAGGCCTGATCGTAGTTGCTCATGCGCGCTTCCATCTCGGTGACGTCGGCGGCGGAGACGCCGAGGTCGGCAGCCACGGCCTGCACCTCTTCGTGGTTCAGCCAGCCCAGACGTTTCTTGGATTTGCGCAGATTGAAGAACAGCTTGCGCTGGGCCTTGGTGGTCGCCACCTTGACCATGCGCCAGTTGCGCAGAACGTATTCGTGAATTTCGGCCTTGATCCAGTGCACGGCAAAGGAGACCAGGCGCACGCCGACACTCGGGTCGAAGCGCTTGACCGCCTTCATCAGGCCGATGTTGCCTTCCTGCACCAGGTCGGCCTGGGGCAGACCGTAACCGGCATAACTCTTGGCGACATGAACGACAAAGCGCAGGTGCGACATAACGAGCTGACGGGCAGCCTCGAGATCGCCACCCTGCTGCAAACGCTCAGCCAGTTCACGCTCTTCCTCTGCGCTCAGCACCGGAATCGAGTTTACTGCCTGGATATAGCCTTCCAGACTACCTTGCGGAATCAGAGCCATAGTGCGCTGCAATGAAGTTCCCATGTTCTACCTCTTACTTTTCAATCGAATCAGTCTAACACCCTGAGAGGGCCTGTCTACTGACCGGACGCCATTCTGCGGCCTGCATCAAACATGCTGAACATGTTTGAACCGGGGTTATCTTAGGCCGGCAGGATGAATCATGAATGAACAGTCAAAAAAAGGGGGTCACAATAAAGGACCCCCGAAAAGTAGCATGCTAAGTCCATTGTTGCGGAGCTCGCAACCTTCACATGCTTGCCAAGTCAGACGAGCAAGGCATAGGGGCCACACCCGTATAAATTCTTCAGCATTTGTAGACTGCTTATAAATCAGAAGGTTCACAGGATCCAGAGAAGATCCCGAAGATCGGCAATGTTCAGATTACTCCCAGAACGGCGGCCGTGCCAGAAACGGCCACTCTTTTACTTGATCCAGGTCGCAAAATCCAGCGCTTTAAAACGCTGATAAATTAATCAGGACGGTTCGATGTCGCGAATGTGACGATGGACCGAAAACCAGGAGGCGATCAGCCCCAACAAGGCGCCCAGCAGGATCAGGTTGATCCCGTCCACCGCCCCCATCCCCACCAGCCGGAAGTTGCTGTTGTAGAGACCGGCTAGCTCCTTCACCACCCCCTCGCTCCAGATCACCATCACCTCGGTCAACCACCAGGCCAGCATGCCACCGATAACCCCGAACCAGATGCCGGTATAAAGGAAGGGACGATGGATGAAAGCATCGGTCGCCCCCACCAGCTTGAGCACTTCGATCTCGGAGCGCTGGTTGAGAATATTCAGCCTGAGCGTGTTGCCGACGATCAGCAGTACCGCGGAGAGCAGCAGCACCGCGATGCCGGTGATGGTGTGGCGCAGCAGGTTCATGATCCCCTGCAGCCGGGTCAGCCACTGCAGATCCAGCTTGCCCTGTTCCACCCCATCTTCGTTGTTGAGCTTGTTGAGCAGCTCGGCCGCCCCTTCCGGGTTCTGCCAGCGCGGATCCGGGATCACGCTCAGCACCGGCGGCAGCGGGTTGCTGTCGAGGTAGTCGAGCGCATCGCCAAACCCGGAGATCTCGCGAAACTCCTTGAGCGCCTCATCCCGGCTCATGTAGGTGACCGACTCCACCTCCGGGTAGAGCAGGATCCGCTGCTTCATGTCGAGGATGTTCTGCTCAGGCAGATCCTTGCGCAGATAGAGGGAGATCTGGGAGCTGGTCTGCCAGCTGCCCTCTACCACCTCGGCGTTTTTCAGCAGCACGTGGAAGCAGGAGGGCAGCGCCAGACTGACCCCCAGCACCGCCAGCGTCATCAGTGAGGCAAGCGGGTTGCGCCACAGCTCCCCCAGGCTGGAAAAAGCCTGCCGGGCGTGGTCGACCCAGTACATCATGAAGCGCCGTAGCGGCGGCTGTTTATGACGAACGATAGCCATCAGAGCTCCTCCCCTGCCGAATACATGCGACCCGCCTTGAGGGTCAGGGTGCGATAGCGCATGCGGGCGATCAGCCCCAGATCGTGGGTGGCAATCAGCACGGAGACACCGAAGCGGTTGAACTCCTCGAACAGCCGCATGATGTCCATGGAGAGCTGGGGATCCAGGTTGCCGGTCGGTTCATCCGCCAGCAGCAGTGGCGGCTTGTTGACGATGGCCCGGGCGATGCCGACCCGCTGCTGTTCGCCGCCGGAGAGCATGCGCGGCTGGTAGCGTTCCTTGCCAAGCAGCCCCACCTTGTCGAGCGCCGCCGCCACCCGTTTGTTGATGTCCGCATGGCTGTAGCCGTCGATCACCAGCGGCAGCGCCACGTTGTCGAACACGGTGCGGTCCATCAGCAACCGGTGATCCTGGAAGATCATGCCGATCTGGCGGCGTACGTAGGGGATCTCCCCCCGCTTGATATGGCTGACGTCGTCGCCATGAAAGAACACACGGCCGTCGGTGGGCCGTTCCATCACACTGATGAGTTTGAGGAGGGTACTCTTGCCTGCACCCGAGTGTCCGGTCAGGAAGGCCATCTCCCCCTTGCGCAGGTGAAAACTGACCTTCTGCAGCGCCTGATGGCCGCCGCTGTAGACCTTGCTGACCTTGTCAAAACGGATCATAACGGTTCCCTGACAGTGACCAACCCCGACCTGGGTCGGGGTTGGGGGCGCACGACTCGCGGCGCCCGAGCTTGCTCATCGCGAAGGAGATTACTCCTCGCGACTGAAAAGCGCCTCGATGAAGTCGTTGGCGACGAACGGACGCAGATCGTCGATCCCCTCGCCCACCCCGATGTAGCGGATCGGGATCTGGAACTTGTCGGCCACCGCGAAGATGACGCCGCCCTTGGCGGTGCCGTCCAGCTTGGTAAGGGTGATACCGGTCAGGCCCACTGCCTCGCTGAACAGCTTGGCCTGGCTCAGGGCGTTCTGGCCGGTGCCGGCATCCAGAGTCAGCATGATCTCGTGGGGCGCATCTTCATCCAGCTTCTTCATCACCCGCACTACCTTCTTGAGCTCTTCCATCAGGTTGCTCTTGTTCTGCAGGCGGCCGGCGGTATCGGCGATCAGCACGTCAGCCCCGCGGGAGCGGGCAGCCTCGATAGCGTCATAAATGACGGAAGCGGAGTCGGCACCGGTATGCTGGGCAATCACCGGAATATTGTTGCGCTGACCCCACACCTGCAGCTGCTCGACCGCAGCGGCACGGAAGGTGTCGCCCGCCGCCAGCATCACGCTCTTGCCCTCGGCCTGGAACTGCTTGGCCAGCTTGCCGATGGTGGTGGTCTTGCCGACGCCGTTCACGCCGACCATCAGGATCACGTAAGGCTTTTTGCTGGTGTCGATCACCAGAGGCTGCTCCACCTTGGCCAGCATCTCGCCCATGTCCTGCTTGAGCAGGCCATAGAGCGCCTCGGCATCCTTGAGCTGCTTGCGGTCCGCGTGCTGCACCAGCCCCTCGATGATGCGGGTGGTGGTGTCGACGCCAAGATCGGCGGTCAGCAGCTGGGTCTCCAGCTCTTCAAACAGCTCATCGTCGATCTTCTTGCCACGGAACAGGCCGAAGAAACCGGAACCGATATTCTCCTTGGTGCGCACCAGACTGCGCTTGAGGCGAGCAAAGAAGCCCTCCCGCTGAGGCTTGTCCTGAGTGTCGTCGTCCACCTTGGCGGCCAGCGGCAGAGCGGCCAGGGCGGCGGCCTCAGCCTCCATCGCGGCGACCAGGCGCAGATCTTCCGCTCGCTGGGCCTCTTTGGCGAGACGGGCCTCCTCGGCAGCCTGCGCTTCGGCAGCAATACGGGCCTCTTCTACGGCACGAGCTTCGGCAGCAATACGGGCTTCTTCTGCGGCGCGGGCTTCGGCAGCAATACGCGCCTCTTCCGCAGCGTGAGCTTCAGCAGCAATGCGAGCCTCTTCTGCGGCACGGACCTTGGCGGCAATACGAGCCTCTTCCGCCGCAAGGGCTTCAGCGGCAATACGCGCCTCTTCCGCAGCGTGAGCTTCAGCAGCAATACGCGCTTCTTCTGCGGCACGGGCCTCGGCAGCAAGACGAGCCTCTTCTGCGGCGCGGGCCTCGGCAGCAAGACGAGCCTCTTCTGCGGCGCGGGCTTCGGCGGCAATACGCGCTTCTTCTGCAGTACGGGCCTCGGCAGCAATACGGGCCTCTTCTGCGGCGCGGGCCTCAGCGGCAATGCGAGTCTCTTCTGCAGAGCGAGCCTCGGCGGCAATACGAACTTCTTGCGCAGCCTTGAGCTCGGCAGCAACACGGGCAGCCTCTTGCGCCTGTGCCTCGGCAGCGGCACGCTCCTCTTCGGCCAGCAGGGCTTCATTGACGATCACCGGCTCCAGATCGGAGGCACACTCCTCCACCACCAGCGGACCATGGTCATCCAGCTCGGCAGGTGGGCAGCAATCATCGTGCAAAACGGAATTCTGTGCGCTGGCGGGCACTTCAGCCGCCACGGCTGGCGTAGGATCGGAAACGGGAGCGGGGGCAGCAGCGACCTCGGGCTCAGCGGTAATCGGGGTGGCTTGCAGTGTCTGTGGTTGGACAGCCTCAGCCTCTTCTTTCTTGCGGCCGAAACCCAGCCAGGAAAACAAACCTTTTGCCATCTAAAAATACTCACATCAAAGGCTGACTGCTAAGATAGCCGTCCCTCGGCGGGTCGGCATAAAAATGAACCGCCTTATACTACCACTTTATTTTCTGACGACGAAACGCGATGCCCAGAGTGAAATCCAGCCGTAACGGCCCGAGCAAGAGCCCAGCCCCGCAGGGGAAATCGGGCTTTGTAAGAATCATCAGCGGCCAGTGGCGAGGCCGCAAACTGCCGGTCAGAGATGTGGAAGGACTCAGACCCACCACGGATCGCGTCAAGGAGACCATCTTCAACTGGCTGGCTCCGCATGTCCGTGGCACCCGCTGTCTGGATCTGTTCGCCGGCAGCGGCGGCCTGGGGCTCGAGGCGCTGTCGCGCTATGCCGAGCAGGTCACCCTGATCGAGATGGACAAGGGCGCCGCAGACCAGATCAAGAAGAACCTGACCACCCTCGGCAGCAGCCAGGGTCAGGTGATCCAGTCCGATGCCGTCAGCTGGCTGCAGGGGCCGGCCACGCCGTTCGATCTGGTGTTTCTCGACCCCCCCTTTCGCCGCGAACTGCTGCCTCAGGTGTGCGAGCTGCTGGAGCAACGCGGCTGGCTGGCACCAGATGCCCTCATCTATCTGGAGCGGGAGAAGGAGATGGCCGATCTGCCGCTGCCGGCCAGCTGGCAACTACTCAAGGACAAACAGGCAGGCCAGGTCTGCTATCAACTCTATCTGCGGGAGGTAAACGATGAAGCGGGTGTTTAATCTGTTGGCGATGGGCCTCATCCTGTTCTTCTGGTTCGGCGTGCTGGTCAGCCTGATCGCCCCGCTGCCGGGCAAGCTCAACGGCTTTCTGCCGGTGTGCGGCGTGATCGTGGCCCTGATGCACTGGGTGCAGGCCAGTATGGTCAAGGCGGCCTGCAAGCCCTACTTCGCGGTGAGCCGGCTCGAGTTCACCCAGGTGCTGGTGTTCGGGGTGTTCGGCATGGTGGAGATCCGTGCCAGGCTGCAAGCCATCATCGACGCCAAACAGCACGGCACAGACAACAAAGCCGGGTGATCCCGGCTCTGTCATAGTGGTTCTGGAAGGAGTGCTGGTCACTCCTTCTCTTTTTTCCCCACGCTGATGCCGAGCTTGATGGAGAGCACCGCCAGCAGCAGCAACATCATGATCAGCGAGAAGAAGTTGCTGCCAAGCTCGGGGTACTGCACCTTGACCAGCGCCGAGTGGCCGAACACGCCGATGAAGAAGCAGAGCAGCATGCAAACGGGTGTGTTGCCCTCCAGCGAGACATGACTGTAGTGCTGGTAGAGCTGATAGGCAGCCAGTACCAGGGCGATCATCGGGAAGAAGGAGAAGGGCACCACCGACTCCGACAAGACCGTCAGAGAGGCATCACCACAGATGCCGATGAGCAGGGCCAGCAGCAGGGGTTTCTTCGGGATCGGGTTCTGATCATGCATGGAGCTGTCCATCCTTTGACTTAAGAGAGAGGTTCACGGCGCTTCTGGTTCTGGACCTCGGCGCCCATGGCGATCATGCGCAGCTGGCGGATGGTGCGATCGGACAGGGCCCGGCACTCCTCGCTGGTCATGTCGAGGGCATCGGCACCGGCGCTGAAGACGATGGTCACCATGGCTTCGGCCTGGATGTAGGCCTCTTCCCGCGGTGCTCCCGTGGTGGCCTCGAGGTAATCGGTCAGCTCGGCGATGAAGTGCTGGATCTCCCGCGCCACCGCCTGCCGGAATGCAGCCGAGGTGCCTGAGCGCTCGCGCAGCAGCAACCGGAAGATGTTCGGATTGTTCTCGACGAATTCCATGAAAGTCTGCACCGAAGTGCTGATGACGCTGCCGCCCCCGGCGATGCGCTGGCGCGCCTGGCGCATCAGCTGGCGCAGGGTCAGGCCGCCTTCATCCACCAGGGTCAGGCCCAGCTCCTCCATGTCGCGAAAGTGACGATAGAAGGAGGTGGGCGCGATGCCGGCCTCCCGCGCCACTTCCCGCAGGCTGAGGTTGGAAAAACTGCGGTTGGCGCACAGTTGGCTGAACGCCGCCTCGATCAGAGTACGCCGGGTTTTTTCTTTTTGTTGCGCGCGAATACCCACGAAAACAGTCACCTTCAGGTTATCGAGGCCAAATGATAACCCGAAGGCTGCGCTAGGATCAGGTTTGTCTCCTACTTTTTTACCATTGACCCGAATTCTGGCTGCATGGAGAATGGCGCACAGCTGTTCGCTGAAAGGAACCGAGTGAGATGGAACGCCCCCCGATCATCATGACCAACACCCTGCTGTTTGCCCTCTCCGGGCTGACCGCACTGATCGCCGTGCCCTGGTACGGCATGACCCATGGCTATGACCTCTGGCAGTGGGGCAGCTTCCTGCTGCTGTTCTGCTATTGCGGCATCTCCATCACCGCCGGCTACCACCGGCTCTGGTCCCACAAGGCCTACAAGGCACACCCGATCCTGCAGTGGATCTTCGCCATCGGCGGTGCCCTCGCCCTGCAAAACTCGGCCCTGCACTGGTCTTCCGACCATCGCCGCCACCATCGCCACGTGGATGACAACCAGCAGGATCCCTACAGCGCGGGACGCGGTTTCTGGTACTCCCACATCGGCTGGATGCTGCGCGAATACCAAGGCGACACCTATCACGACTACAGCAATGTGCGGGATCTGCAGAACAACCCCATCGTCGTTTTCCAGCACAAGCACTATCTGGCGCTGACCCTGGCCACCAACATCGGCATCCCACTGCTGCTGGGGCTCGTCCACGGCGATCTGCTCGGCATGTTGCTGCTGGCCGGGGTGCTGCGCATGGTGATGACTCATCACACCACCTTCTTCATCAACTCGCTGGCCCACATCTGGGGCAGCCAGCCCTTCACCGACCGCAACAGCGCACGGGACAACGGCATCCTGGCCTTCTTCACCTTCGGCGAGGGTTACCACAACTTCCACCACCTGTTCGAGAACGACTATCGCAACGGCATCCACTGGTGGCAGTTCGATCCCACCAAGTGGCTGATCCGCAGCGCCTCCTGGTGCGGGCTGACCCGGGATCTGCGCGCCTGTCCGGAAGAGCGGATCGAACAGGCCAGGCTGGAGATGCAGCTGAAACGGGCCCAGGCCAAGCTGCGCAAGCAGGATGACAGGGAGCTGTGGCAGGCCCTGCTGCAGGAGGAGTACGACAAGCTGAACCAGCAGTTGCAGCACTACTACGCCAGCCGCAAACGCCTGCTGGAGCAGCGCAAGCGCAAGGCGCTGGCCCGCTACGACCAACTGAAGCTGCAGCTGGAGTATCGCAACCTGCACGATGCCTTCATCTCCGCCAAACGCAACTGGAGCCGACTGCTGGTAGGTATCGCCTGACCCTAGAACGTCGGACTGAACAAAGAAAAAGACCGCCAATCGGCGGTCTTTTTCTGGGCACGACTCAGCCAGCGAGCCATAAAAAATGGGGTGACACTCGCATGTCACCCCCTCGCAAATAGCATGTTCCATATTGGAATCCGGTCCTGTCGGGTGCTGCCCCTGTTTCCTGAGTTTCCGCTACCCATCTGAAGCAGGTGCCTGCTGGAGCAATCCAGTCGGCCAGTTCCCTTCACGACCCTCTTCCGCACGGCGGCAAGCCACCGTGTTGTCCTTGCAGTTGAAATATTACGCAGATAAATAAAATAAAAAACCGTTTTATGCGCCCATGTATGCAAGCCGCAACCCTTCATGGAACTTCAGTCAGAAAACAATCCGATTAAAAACAATACGATAAGCCAGTTCATCGCCATAGGATGGCAAACGTTATCCTCGAAGGCGCACAAGGCTTTGCGAGATCTCGCACACGCTCGGCCCACTCACAACCAGCGCTGCAGCGGCAACCAGTCACTGACCCTGGCCAGCAGGCGGCGCAGGGTGGAGGGCGGGGCCGCCACCGAGTGGGAAGAGCGTTGCTGCCAGGTCGCCAGCCACTGCTGCAACTCGGCACACAACGCGGGACAGGCCAGATGCAGCACCAGCTCGGTGTTGAGCAGCAGAGAGCGCGGATCCAGATTGAAGCTGCCGAGCAGCGCCTCCTCCTCCCCCACTAAGATCAGCTTGGCATGCAGACTGAGCGACTCCCCCTCCAGCTCCGACAGCGCTATGCCCTGCCGTATCAGCCAGGGACGGTGACGGCGATAGGCGCCGTATACCAGCGGCACATCCGTGCTGGCCAGGGAGTTGGTCAGAATGTCAATGCTCACCCCCGCCTGCCGCTGCTGCCTGAGCCGGCGGCGCAGCCCCCGGGTCAGGATGAGATAAGGGGTGACCAGACTCAGGGTGCCTTGGTTGTCGGCCAGCTTGCGCCAGAGCAGGCGTGCGGTGGTGGGTCGAGACACCAGCCCCTTGCCGGGTCGATCAAACCACACTTCTGCCTCTCCACCATGCCAGCGCAGGGGAACGGGTTCGGGATCGAACAGGCTGGCGGGCAGGTCATAGACGGCCGCTACCTGCGGCTCGTTCATCGTCAGCAGAAAGTCGTTCACCACCTGCACCTCGGCCCGCTGCAGTGGGCGCCGCAGCAGACGGCGGATCGGGTGGCTCCAGCGGCTGCGCCAGAATTGATCGAAACCCTGCTCGGCCTGCTGGCAAAGCGGGCCGCGACAGGCAAGATCCAGATCGACGAACTGGGGCGCCCCACCGAGCCCGAAGTAACGGTCCCCGATGTTGCGACCGCCGATCACCGCCTGACTGCCATCCACCAGCAGCAGCTTGTTGTGCATGCGGTGATTGATGCGGCGAAAGCTGAGCAGCCCTTCCAGCAGCAGGGTCAGTGGCCGCCAGCCGCGCAACCAGAAGGGATTGAACAGGCGCACCTCGATACCCGGCTGATGGGCCACCATCTCCAGGAAACGGTTGTCGCCAGCATAGAGGTCATCGATGAGCAGCTGCACCCGCACCCCGCGCCGGGCGGCATGCAGCAGCTCCGCCAGCAACAGCTTGCCGCTGCTGTCCTCCTCCCAGCTGTAGTACTGGGCCTGGATCCGGCTTCTGGCGCCGCGGATCAGCTGGCAGCGCAGTTTGAGTGCCAGCTCGGGCTGGTCTATCAGGGCGAATTCAGCGGGGATCATGGCGTCATCCGCCTGTCATGAGGAAATGGCATAACGCTGGCTAAGGGCCTCGTAGCAACAGGATGAAGGAATTTACCATGGAACTCACGGATCGCCCCGCCATCAGTCACAGACCGCAGGCCAGTGAGCCGGATCCCTCGCCAAGCGGCCAGCTGGCCCCCTGGTATTTGCAGCATAAGGATCAGGCCTGGCAGCCCTTCGCCCCGCCCGCCCAACCGCACTAGCAGGACGTCAGGGCTGGGCCACTGCCTCGATGGCGGCCGCCTTGCCCTCCAGCTGGGGCAGGCTGAAGCGGTAGGCCACATAGTACTTGTAGATGGTGCTGACATAGTTGATAGGCCCCTGGCCCACCTCGTTGGCCACCAGCTGCTCCACGTTGCCGAACCAGACATTGGGATCCAGCCCGGCGGCCTCGGCCTTGGCCCTGAGCGCCTGCACCCGGTTCGGGCCGGCATTGTAGGCCGCCAGCGCAAACAGGTGGCGGTTGAGCACATCCAGCTTGGGATCATTGAAATAGGTGTCGAGGATCAACCGCATATAACGGCAGGCCGCCTCCACGTTGCCCTCCAGACTGGCAAGCCGGGCACCGCGAATGCCCACCTCGCCGCCGGTACTCGGCAACAGCTGCATGATCCCCACCGCCCCCCGTTCGGAACGGATATTGGCATTGAGGCCAGACTCCTTGTAAGCCAGCGCCGCCAGCATCAGCCAGTCCAGCCGGTACTTGTCGGCCTGCTGCTCCAGCACCTTGCGGATGGTCGACAGCCTGCCCAGCGGATCCGGCGCCAGTATGTTGCTCATCTGGTCGTTGCGCGCCAGCAGACGGCGCAGAGCCATGTCGCTGTAAAGGGTGCGCTTGCCGGCATCGGCCAGATAGTCGTTCACCGCCTTGAGCAGTTCGGGACTGTTGTTGCGCAGGGCCCAGGCGCTGCGGCCATTGTCCCGCAGCGGGATCAGCTTGTGGGCCCGCAGCCCGCTGATCATGCCGAGCCAGATCCGCCCCTTGAAGCTGTCGGTCACGGTGAGCGGTATGATGCCGGCCGCCACCATCTCCAGCAGATCCCCGTCCTGCAGATATTCAGGCACTGTCTCGATATAGATGGGCGGCAGCCCCAACTCGCGAAACAGCCAGTTGAGCTGGCGCAGGCTCTCGTAATAGCTGGAGCTGGCCCGCACCCAGACCCGCCGACCGGAGAGCTGGGTGATGCGGTTGAAGGTCGGCAGGCTGTGCTGGCTCACCACCCACTCTTCGATGGGGGCGATCACCGGGCTGGAGAAGGTCACCTGTTCGCGCCGGGTCGGCGTCACCGTCATGTTGGCGGCCACCAGATCCCCCCGCCCCTCGGTGAGGTAGTCCAGCAGCTTGTCCTGGCGCACCGGGATGTAGATGATCTTGAGCTTGATCTTCTCCTTGGCCAGGTAGGTCTGATTCAGCCAGCGCTCGAACCCCTGCAGCTGGTTGACCAGGATGCCGTGCTGGGCCCCCTTGTCGAAGAAGAAGAAACCCCGCTCATAGACCACCAGGGCCCTGAGCTCTTTCTTCTGCAATATGCTGGCGAGATCCCCGGGCTGGGGCAGCCGTTGCGGCTTGAGATCCGCAGCCAGCAGAGGCAGCGCACACAGAGCGAGCAGGCCCCAAAGCCAGCGCCGTCTCATGATGAGAGCGCCTGCGGTTGCTTCGCCGCGAGCGGGAGCCCGTCAAACGGGTGGCGAACAAAGGTGGGGAAAATGGCGAAGAGCCAGCGCTGAACCATGATGAGATCGCCTTCTGTTGGCCGACTCGCGTCGGGCAAAACCGTCTGTGGGATAACTAACTATAGAACGCGGACCCACAGCAGAAGGGTCAACACGGCAGGCAAGCCTGCCGTGTCATCAGCAGGCTCAGATAGAGCGGGCACGCATCTCGAAAATGAGTTTTTCGGCGGTGCAGGTGAATTGCAGGCGGGCTTTCAGGATCACGCCGTTGGCGCCCTGGCTCAGTTCGCTGCTGCTTGTGGCTTCGGCAGTGACCTGCTTGGCCAGCGCCTCGTAGGCGGCCAGCTTGGCGCGCGCGTCGGCTTCTGCAGCGGCCTCGATCACCAGTTCCATCACATCGTCACCCTCACCGATGATGGTACCAATTTCGGCGAAGCAGCCGCAGCTGTCACAGGTCTCGTTCAATTCCACTTTCTCTTCTACGAACATCATTCAACTCCCACTTATTTCGGCTGTGATTCATCGTCACGCAAGGCTTTGCGAAAATCCTTGATGGCGGTGCCCAGATCCTCTCCGGCACTCGCCAGGCGTTTGCTGCCAAACACCACGACGACCACCACGAGCAGGATCAACAAATGCCAGATATGAATTCCACCGAGTCCCATAGGGATACTCCTGACTGATAGATACCGATTGTTTGTATCAAAAGAAGGCGCAAAGATTGTTGGGCAAAATCAAGACAGGTGCAAGTTTGCAAATAAATCACTCAAAAAATACGGCGACCCAAGGTCGCCGTATTGCTTGATGCTACTTGTCCCCTCAACCACTACATCCTGTACCAGCCGCCATCGAAGGCGAGAGACGTTTCGAGCATAAATTCGCCTAGATATGAAAACAAATGGTATAAATTCATCTAAGAATTGAAGAGGATTCATATCATGTTGCTGGAACAGTTGGGGCGTATCGACCTCAATTTATTGATTATCCTGCAAGTATTGCTGGAAGAGCGGAACGGCAGCCGGGCGGCCCGTCGGCTGCACCTGAGCCAGTCTGCCGTCAGCAAGGCGCTCGGCCGGCTGCGGGAAACCTTCGACGACCCCCTGTTCGTGCGCTCGGCCTACGGGCTGGAACCCACTGCCCGCGCCCTCAGCCTGCAGCAGCAACTGCAGCCCATCCTGCTGTCGCTCGACAACCTGATCCAGCCGCCGGATTTTGACCCGACCACCACCGAGCGGGAGTTTGTCATCGCCAGCATGGACAGTGCCTTCACCCTGTTCGCCCCGCTCTACCTGAGCGAGCTGAAACGACAGGCACCCGGCATCCGGCTGCGCTACGAGGAGTGGACCGAGAACAGCCTGACCGAGATGAGCCAGGGCCAGGTGGACATCGCCTTCACGGTGCGGGAGAACTGCATCAACTCGGACTTTCGGCTCGACACCCTGCCCAACGCCATCTGCCAGCGGCTGCTCGCCATCGACGATCTGACCTGCCTGGTGCAGCACGACCACCCCGCCCTGCACGAACCCGAGTGGGATCTCACCCGCTACCTGGCCTATCCCCACGTGCAGACCTATTGCGAGGGGCGCGATCGCTGGATGCTGGATCACAAGCTGGCGGAGCAGGATCTCTATCGTCGCATCGAGGCGACCGTGCCCTCCTTCGAGGCGGCGCTGCGGATGGGCATGCACTCGGACATGATAGTGACCCTCTCCCGGCTCTACGCCCGCCACGCCACCCAGGTCTATCCGCTGGTACCGCTGCCGCTGCCTATCGCCCTCGACAGCATCTCCCACCTGCTGATCTGGCATCAGCGCCACGAGGAAGATCCTGGCCACCGCTGGCTGCGGGAAACCCTGCTGACCCTCATCATGGGCAAGCTGGAGCCCACTGCTGCCGAACCGTCCTGATATCAGTACCGGGCCGAAAGACCCTGACGGTCACCACGCCGGATCACAGGCAAAAAAACGGGGCTCATCGAGCCCCGTGTCTTTTCTGTTGGCCGGCCGGTCAGTTCTGACCGGTCACCGCCAGGTAGTGATGCACCCCGTCGAGCAGCATCTGCACCGAGATCATCACCAGCAGCATGCCCATCAGACGCTCCACCGCGGTGAGTCCTCGCTCACCCAGCAGCTTGTTGAATACCTCGTAGAACATCAGGATCACCGCGCTGGCGCCCCAGGCCATCAACAACGCCAGCGACCAGTCCGCCATCCGGGTCGGCTCCTGGTTGGCCAGCAGCAGCAAGGACGCCAGGATCGAGGGGCCGGCAATCATGGGGATGGCCATGGGCACCAGGAAGGGCTCCTCACCCGCGGCCAGCCCGGTTACCCCACCCTCACTCGGGAAAATCATCTTGATGGCGATAAGGAACAGGATGATGCCGCCGGCGATGCTGACCGCCTCCTGCCGCAGATTGAGGAAATTGAGGATCTGCTGGCCGACGAACAAGAAGGCCATCATGATCACCAGGGAAAACAGCAGCTCCCGCATCATCACCTTGCGGCGTCGCTTGGGATCGATATGACGCAGGATCGACAGGAAGACCGGCAGGTTGCCCAGCGGATCCATGATCAGAAACAACATGACGGCAGCGGAGAAAGTGTCCATACAACGCCCAGGCTAAGCCTTCAACAAAAGGAGGGGAAAGAGGGCGAAATATAACAAAGGCGGCGGGATTCGGCGAGCGCGGCGGGCGCTCGCCGGCGGGGATCAACCGTGGTTGCAGATCTTGTCGGCGTGAGTCTGGAAACCCTGCTCCGATTCGATGAACTTGCCGCGCTTGGCCAGGAAGTCGATCAGCGCCTCGGCATCCATCTCGCTGGCGCTGCAGGTGTGGAAACGGGCCTCGGCACCGAAGCGCTCGTCGATGGCCTGCTTGAGGCTGGCCCGGGTAAACTGGCCGCCTTGCGCCAGCATCATCTCCATCACTTCGTGACCATGTACCGATTGAGTCATTGCAAACCTCTTTAATAGACATATTTGATGCCTATTAAATCCTGCCCCACCGCCGACGACCTTGATATAGGCCAACAAATTGCCGATTTCCCTGCGTCCGTGCTGGTGATGGCCGCGGCTTTGTCGATAATGTGGCAACCTGAGCAGGGGATGGCTACACTAACGCCCCTTTTTGCCACCGCAGACCGAATATAAGGACATTGGCGTCATGCTGTTCCATGGACTGGCTTTCAAGCCCTGGCGGATCTGGACCCGCCGCCCGCTCTGGTTGAAGACCCTGCTCGGCATGCTGACGGGGATCGGGCTCGGCGCCGGTTTCAGCGAGCAGGCGTTGCTGCTCAAGCCCATCGGCGTGCTGTTCGTCAACACCATCCAGATGCTGATGGTGCCCCTCATCTTCTGTTCGGTCATCGCCGGCCTCACCTCGCTGCTCAAGGGCAAGACCCTCGATCGGATCGCCGGCAAGGCCATCGGCCTCTACCTTTGTTCCACCGCGGTCGCCATCTGTATCGGCCTGATGATGGGCTGGCTGCTGGAGCCCGGCATGGGCGCCAACATGGGGCCCTATGAGCGGGTCGGCATGGCGGAATCCCCCACCCTGGCCAGCGTGCTGAGCCACCTGGTGCCGCGCAACCCGGTGCAGGCCATGGTGGACGGCAAGATCCTGCAGGTGATCGTGTTCGCGGTGGCCCTCGCCCTCGCCCTCAACGCCACCGGTCGGCGCGGTCGCCCCGCCATCCTGTTCTTCACCTCGCTGGCGGAGGGGATGTTCAAGCTGACCCAGATGGTGATGGCACTGGCCCCTTATGGTGTCTGCGCCCTGATGGCCTGGATGACCGGCAAGTACGGCATGAGCCTGCTGCTGCCGCTGCTCAAGGTGATCGGCGCCGTCTACCTCGGCTGTCTGCTGCACGTGCTCGGCGTCTACAGCAGCCTGCTGATCCTGCTGGCCCGCCTCAATCCGCTGCACTACTTCAAGAGCATCGTCGATGCCCAGGCGGTGGCCTTCACCAGCAGCTCCAGCAACAGCACCCTGCCCATCAGCCTGGCCTGCGCCGAGCGCCGGCTCGGGGTCTCTCCCGCCATCACCGCCAAGGTGCTGCCCATCGGCGCCACCATCAACATGGACGGCACCGCGCTCTATCAGGGGGTAACGGCCCTGTTCGTGGCCCAGGCCTTCGGGGTGGATCTGCACATGGTGGATTACCTGACCATCATCAGCATCGCGACCCTGGCCAGCATCGGCACGGCGGGTACGCCGGGCACCGGCCTGATGCTGCTGACGCTGACGCTGACCGCGGTGGGACTGCCGCTGGAAGGGGTGGCACTGATCGCCGGGATCGACCGGATCCTCGACATGGCGCGCACCACGGTCAACGTCTCCGGCGATATTCTGGTATCCGTGTTGATTGCCCGCAGCGAGCGGGAGCTGGATCTGGCGACCTATCACGACGCCAGCGCGGGCGAGGACATCGACTTCACCCTGCGCTGAGGCAGGGCGAGCGATTAATTTTCGTGGGGATCGTGGTGGCAGCGCCAGCAGACATCGAAGTTGGCGCCGTTCTCCTCCCCGCATTGACCACACAGCCAGCCGTTGCCCTGGCGCTGCTGATAGCGCTCGATGACCCGCCCAGCCTTGCTGCGATCCTGTTCGCGCACCATCAGGGTCACCTGCAGCAGGTCCACCGGCAGTTCGCCCAGGGCGCCCGACAGCGCCTCGCCATTGAGCCGCACCGGCACCCCCTCCACTTCCAGCGCCCCTTTCAGGGCATGGGCCTCCAGCGAATGGGAAGCCCGATACAGATTGATCCAGTGATCCATGTCTTCCCCCTCAGATCCACTCACGATGCCGTGACCACGGCACCGCCTCTGACCGGCTACAGCAGAGTATCGATGCCGTAGTCGGCCCCCTTGGCCACGATGAAGTCGATGAACACCCGCAATTTTCGCGGCATCAACCGCCGTTCCGGAAACAGCAGGTAAATCGGCACCCTGGGCTGCTGCCACTCGGGCAGCACGGACACCAGGGTCCCGCTCGCCAGCTCCTCGTGGCAGAGCATGGCGGGCAGGGAGGCGAGCCCCAGCCCGGCCTTCGCCGCCTCTCTGGCACAGGTTATATTATTAACCCGAAAGCGGGAGGGAGGGTCAACCAGCACCTCCTTGTCATCCCGCTCGAAGCACCAGTGCGACGCCAGAAAGCCGCTGGTCACCGCCACCCGCTCATGATGCACCAGATCCTCGGGATGGGTGATGGCGGGGCTGCGCGCCAGGTACGCCGGACTGGCACAGATCAGGCGGGCGTTGCTCCACAGCCGCCGCGCCGCCAGGTTCGAATCGCTCATGTCGCCGATCCGCACGATCGCATCCAGCCCCTCGTTGATGGGATCCACGATGCGATTGGTCAGCTCCAGCTCCACCTGCAGGCCGGGATAGGCCTGCAAAAACTCCGCCACCAGCCTGCCCACCACCAGCTGCCCTGCCTCGATGGGTACCGCCAGCTTGAGGGTGCCGGTCACCTCCTGCTGGCTGGCACTCACCATCAGCTCGGCCTGGGCCAGCTCGTCCACTGCCTTGCTGCAGCGCAGATAGTACTGCTCGCCGGCCTCGGTCAGGGTGAGCTGGCGGGTCGAACGGTAGAGCAGCCGCACGCCGAGGCGCTGCTCCAGCTCGGCGATGCGCCGGCTCACCGTCGCCTTGGTCATGCCCAGCTCCTGGGCGGCCGCCGTGAAGGAACCCTTGTCGACGATCCGCACTAGAATCAATGCAGCGTTCAGATCCATTGTTGCACCAGTGAAACTGTATATCTCATAAATGGATACTAATCGAAACAGTCGGCCAGTGTTAGCCTGCCTCTCTTAAGTTCAGGAATCCCCCACATGAGTCAACACAAGAAGATCCCCCTGCTGGCAGCCATGATCCTGGCCCTGCTCGGCCTGCTGTTTGCCGGTTACTGGTATCTGCACGGCCGCTATTTCGAGAGCACCGACAACGCCTACCTGCAGAGCGAGGTCACCGGCATCGGTTCCAAGCTGTCCGGCTACATCAGCGAAGTGCTGGTGACCGACAACCAGCCGGTGAAGGCCGGCCAGCTCATCGCCCGCCTCGACGACCGGGAGTACAAGACCAAGGTGGCCGAGGCCGAAGCCGACCTGCGCCTCAATCAGGCGACGGCGGAAAATCTCGCCGCCACCCGCACCCAGCAGCTGAGCCTCATTCGCCAGGCCGAAGCCAAGGTCAGCTCGGCCAATGCCGAACAGGTGCGGGCCCAGCAACAGGTGCGCCGCGTCAGCCAGCTCAACCAGCGCCACTACAGCTCCCAGGACAGCCTGGACGAGGTGCGGGCCGGCCTGCAGGTCAACCAGGCCCAGGAGCAGGAGGCCAAAGCCGCCCTGCAGGCCGCCCGCGAGCGGCTGCTGGTGCTGGATGCCGAGGCCAAGCAGAACCAGGCCAAGCTGGCATTGAGCGCCGCCCAGCTGGAGCAGGCCAAGCTGGAGCTGGCCTATACCGAGCTGCGGGCACCGGCCGACGGCATCATCGGCAAGCGCAGTCTGCGGGCGGGGCTCTACGTCCAGTCCGGCATGCAGGTGGCCAGCCTGGTGCCGCTGCAGCAGGTGTGGGTCGAGGCCAACTTCAAGGAGACCCAGCTGCTCCACATGCAGCCCGGCCAGAAGGTGGAGGTGATCCTGGATGCCTATCCGGATCAGCCGGTCGAGGGGATCATCGACAGCCTGGCCCCCGCCACCGGCGCCAAGTTCGCCCTGCTGCCGCCGGAGAACGCCACCGGCAACTTCACCAAGATCGTGCAACGGGTGCCGGTCAAGATCCGCATTCCGGAGCCGGGGCCGCTGGCGGGCAAGCTGCTGCCGGGCCTATCCACCGAGGTGATCGTCGACACCCGCAGCCCTGATCCCGTGGTCGCGGCCCACTGATGGAACCCATCCCGCGTCGCAACTGGATCGCGGTCATGGGGGGCCTCATCGGCGCCTTCATGGCCATCCTCGACATCCAGATCACCAACGCCTCCCTGAAGGACATTCAGGGGGCCCTGTCGGCTACCTTGAGCGAAAGCTCCTGGATCTCCACCTCCTATCTGGTGGCGGAGATGATCGCCATCCCGCTGAGCGGCTGGCTGAGCCGGGGGCTGAGCGTGCGGCGCTACCTGCTGTGGACCACCGGCGCCTTCATCGTCGCCTCCGTGCTCTGCTCATTCAGCTGGAACCTCACCAGCATGATCGTCTTTCGGGCGCTGCAGGGCTTCACCGGCGGGGCGCTGATCCCGATGGCCTTCTCCCTCATCGTCAGTCTGCTGCCGCTGCACAAGCGGGCCACCGGCATGGCGTTGTTCGGCCTGTGCGCCACCTTCGCCCCCGCCATCGGGCCGACCCTGGGCGGCTGGCTGACCGAGCAGATGTCCTGGCACTACATCTTCTACATGAACGTGCCGCCGGGACTGCTGGTGATGGCCATGCTGGCCCATGGGCTCGACAAGAAGCCGGTGGACTGGGAGGTGATCAAGCGGGTGGATCTCATCGGCATCCTTACCATGGCGGTGGGGCTGGGCCTGTTGGAAGTGGTGCTGGAAGAGGGCAACCGGGAGGACTGGTTCGGTTCCAGCTTCATCGTGCGGCTCACCGTCATCTCGGTGGTGGCTCTGGTCTTCTTCGTCATCAGCCAGCTGCTGCGGCGCCACCCGCTGGTCAACCTGCGGCTGCTGCACAACCCGCGCTTCGCGCTGGCCTGCTTCGCCTATCTGGTGCTCGGCATGGCGCTGATGGGGTCCATCTATGTACTGCCGCTCTACATGACCCAGATCCACAACTACAACGCGCTGGAAATCGGCGAGGTGTTGATGTGGATGGGGCTGCCGCAATTGCTGGTACTACCGCTGGTGCCCAGACTGACCCACAAGATAGATCCGCGCTATCTGGTGAGCTTCGGCTTTCTGGTGTTCGCCGTCAGCTGCTTCATGAACATGAGTGCCGACTACGCCGGGCCCCAGCTGATCCAGTCGCTCATCGTGCGGGCGCTGGGCCAGCCCTTCATCATGGTGCCGCTCTCCCTGGTGGCGACAGCCAGCCTGACCCACGACGAGATCCCCTCCTCCTCGACCCTGCTCAACGTGCTGCGCAACCTGGGCGGCGCCTTCGGCATCGCCATCATCGCCACCCTGATCGACAACGACACCCGCATCCATGTCAGCCAGATCAGCAGCACCCTGGCCGCCAGCAGCATAGAGGGACAGAGCTACCTGCTGCAGCTGGCCCAGACCATGATGGCGCAGGGCTCCGGCCCCGAACTGGCCCGTCAGCAGGCCCAGGCCATGCTGTCGAACACCATCAGCCGGGAGGCGGCCATCATGGCCTACAACCAGGTGTTCTTCGTGATGGGCATCTTCCTGCTGCTCGCCAGCGGCCTGATGCTGCTACTCAAGCAGCCCGCCCCCAGGGCAGCGGATGCCGAACCGCTCGAGGCGTGAAAAACGGTGAGAATGGAATAGCAAAACGGGCCTGAGGGCCCGTTTTTTTGTCTGCACACGCCCCTTGGCGAGGAGACAACTCAGGTACAGTCATCCCGCCAGCGAGGCGGCAATCAGAAACTGGGCGGCGAAGTAGCTGGTCATCACCCAGGCGGTGGCATGGGGGAAGGGGCGGCGGAATCTGTCCAGCGCCAGCATGCTGTCGGAGAAGAGGAACATTAGCGCCCCCACCAGGGCGGCGGCACTGCCGGCGGTGAGGGAGGCATGCCAGGCGCCGGCGGCCACCCAGGCCATGCCGATGATCACCAGCATGTAGCAGAACACGGGCACCTTCATCTCCCCGAGCTTGCCCCACAGCAGGCCAAACACCATGCCGGCCACCAGCAGCAACAGCAGGCCATCCACCAGATTCAGCACCAGCGGCCCCTGGGCGAAGCCGACGATGTAGCAGAGGTGCGCGACAAAAAACGCCGCCAGCCCCTGGATGAAGCGATCGCTCGGCAACATCAGCAGCACGTCGCCGGCCAGCGACAGGCAGAGACCGAGCAGGATCCAGGCGTGGGAACCGTCGTGGTCATAGCTCTGATAGCCGAAGGCCAGCGCTATGATGAGCAGCATGGTCAACGGCTTGCTGATGTAGAACTGACGGGAGTCTGAGCCATAGGCCGCACGAATGTGCCACCAGCCCGATGCGATGATCAAGAAACTCAATAACATGCCCTGCTCCTCACGTGTTGCTCGCAGTCATACGGCAACATCTTCTTGCTGACAAGCAGAGTAACAAATTCCCCCGCCCAGTGGCAGAGGCGCTCAGCAAACGAGCAGTCTACGCCTAAAGTCTAATTGTCCCGCCCACCCTGTTCGGGCATAAGGGACGGGTCCGGAGGATCACCATGGAAGACGCAATGAAAAACTATCTGCCCGCTATCGATATCATGATGTGCCACCTTGGCATCAGCTTCGAGCAAGCCTGTGAACAGCTGGGCCTGAGCCAGGTGGAACAACAGACCCTGAGCCTGCTGCAGGAGCAGGATCCGCAGGAATAATCCCTCCCGGTGATGGATATCATGATGTGCCGCCTTGGCATCAGCGTCGAGCAAGCCTGCGAGCAGCTTGGCCTGAGCCAGGTGGAACAACAGACCCTGAGCCTGCTGCAGGAGCAGGATCCGCAAAAATAACCCCCCCAGCGGGGAGCATGAAAACGGCGCCATGATGGCGCCGTTTTTATTGACCCTGGTTATGCTCGCACCACCCGGCGCCGCTGCAGCCAGACGATCAACGCAAACAGCAGGAAGCCGGGCAGCCACATCAGCTCCTTGCGCCAGCGCTCGGTGGGGGCCTTGACCACCAGGATCTCCTGATCAAACTCCATGCCGGCTGCCGCCGCCGGACTGCCGAAGGTGACGCTGTCGATCAGGGTCTTGCCATCCTGCTCATAGAGCGCGAGCCCCAGGCTGGCGAGGCGGGCTGCCCCGTCCTCCCCTGCCGGCACCGCCAGCAGCACGGTCGACTGACGCAGCTTGCCCACCGCATCCTCACCCTGGATCCGCAGCCGCAAGGTGCTCTCCGCCTCCACCTCGCCCAGGGTCTGGGCCAGCTGGGCCGGCGGCGTCTCGCGATAGGGATCGTGCACCATGTCCATCCAGAAACCGGGGCGGAACAGGGTGAAGGCCACCAGCAACAGCAGCACGCTTTCGTACCAGCGACTCTTCACCAGGAAATGACCCTGGGTGGCGGCGGCGAAGATCAGCATGGCAACGGTGGCCACCATGAAGATCAGCACCCCGTGGGCAAAGTCCACGTCGATCAGCAGCAGGTCGGTGTTGAAGATGAACAGGAACGGCAGCGCCGCGGTCCGCAGGCTGTAGTAGAAGGCGGTGATGCCGGTCTTGATGGGATCGCCCTTGGAGACGGCCGCCGCCGCGAACGAGGCAAGCCCCACCGGCGGCGTCACGTCGGCCATGATGCCGAAGTAGAAGACGAACAGGTGCACCGCGATGAGCGGCACGATCAGCCCGTTCTGCTGCCCGAGCGTCACCACCACCGGCGCCAGCAGGCTGGAGACCACGATGTAGTTGGCCGTGGTGGGCAGCCCCATGCCGAGGATGAGGCTCAGCAGGGCGGTCAGCAGCAGCATCAGCAGCAGGTTGCCCATGGAGAGCATCTCCACCAGATCCGCCAGCACCAGGCCAACCCCGGTCTGGGAGACGGCACCGACGATGATCCCCGCCGTGGCGGTGGCGATGCCGATGCCGATCATGTTGCGGGCACCGGCCACCAGCCCCTCCCGCAGATCGATCAAGCCGTCCTGCAGGGAGCCGTAATCGTGCCGGCCATCGCTGCGCAGCCAGTTGAGCAGCGGCCGCTGGGTCAGCAGTATGATCACCAGCATGACGGTGCCCCAGAAGGCCGACAACCCGGGCGAGAGGCGCTCCACCATCAGGCACCACACCAGTACCACCACCGGCAGCAGGAAGTGCAGGCCGGAGAGCAGCACGGTACGGGTGTTGGGCAGCTCGGTCAGCGGCTTGTCCGGATCCTCCGCCGCCAGCGGCTCGTTGCTGGCGGCAATCTTCAGCAGCCCCAGATAGGTGGCGGCCAGCAGCAGGGCGATACCGGGCAGGGCATAGTCGCCCAGCGCCGGCTTGAGCCAGCCCAGGCCGTAGTAGACCGCCATCGACAGCCCGCTGATCAGGGCGGCGCCAAAGGCAAAGCCGGTCAAGCGGTGCAGCCAGGGCTTGGGCTGATGGTCGCCGATGGGCTGCATGCCGAGCTTGAGCGCCTCCAGATGGACGATGTAGAGCAGCGCTATGTAGGAGATGGTCGCCGGCAGGAAGGCGTGCTTGATGATCTCGACGTAGGGAATGCCCACGTACTCCACCATCAGGAAGGCCGCAGCCCCCATCACCGGCGGCATGATCTGGCCGTTGACCGAGGAGGCCACTTCCACCGCCCCCGCCTTCTCGGCGCTGAACCCCACCTTCTTCATCATGGGAATGGTAAAGGTGCCGGTGGTGACCACGTTGGCGATGGAGGAGCCGGAGATGAGGCCGGTCAGGCCGGAGGCCACCACCGCCGCCTTGGCCGGGCCACCGCGCAGGTGACCGAGCAGGCTGAAGGCGAGCTGGATGAAGTAGTGGCCGGCACCGGCCCGCTCCAGCAGGGCACCGAACAGCACGAACAGGAACACGAAGCTGGTGGAGACGCCGAGGGCGATGCCGAACACCCCCTCGGTAGTGATCCACTGGTGATTGGCCAGCGCGGTAAAGCTCACCCCGCGGTGGGCCAGCAGGCCCGGCATCCAGGGCCCCGCCAGGCTGTAGGCGAGAAACACCAGGGCGATCACCGCCAGGGCCGGCCCCAAGGCGCGGCGGGCGGCTTCCAGCAGCAGCGGGATGCCGATGCAGGCAGTCACCAGATCGGCGGTGGTGAGGTTGCCTGGCCGCTGGGCCAGCGCCTCGTACATCACGAACAGATAGGAGGCGGCGCCGGCGGCCACCAGCCCGAGCGCCAGATCGCCGAGCGGCACCCGGTCGCGCGGCGAGCGGCGAAAGGCCGGGAACACCAGGTAGGCCAGCAGCAGGGCGAAGGTGAGGTGAATGGCACGGGTCTCGGTGTCATTGAGCACGCCGAAGCCCAGCATGAAGGGCAGCGGCGAAGCGATCCAGAGCTGGAACAGCGACCAGGCGAGCGCCAGGGTGGTGATGCACCCACCCATGATGCCGAGCGGCAGACGCGCCCCCACATCCTGGGCGATCAGTTCCTCGGTAGAGAGTTGTTTATCTTGCATAGGGGTTAACTTGTGCCAACGAGTACAACGACACGACACCCGCTGCCACGGGCTGCGGCAGGCGGGTGTCGAAGAGAGTGACAGCGGCCCTTGGGCCCGCTATCAGAGCCAGCCGCGCTCTTTGTAGTAGCGGGCAGCCCCTTCATGCAGCGGGGCGGAGAGACCCACCTTGATCATGTCGGCCTCTTTCAGGTCGGCGAAGGCCGGGTGCAGGCGCTTGAAACGATCCAGGTTGTCGAACACCGACTTCACCAGTTGATAGACCACTTCCGGATCCGCCTTGGCACTGGTGGAGAGTACCGCCTTGCCGCCGATGGACGGGGTCGGCTGGTCGCTGCCCTTGTAGATGCCGCCCGGGATCTCGGCCTTGCTGTAGTAGCTCTTCTCGGCCAGCAGCTTGTCGATGTCGGCGCCGGTGACCGGGACCAGCACGGCATCGGTGGTGGTGGAGGCTTCCTGGATGGCGCCATTGGGGTGACCGACGAAGTAGCTCATGGCGTCGATGTTGTTGTCACCCAATGCCGAGGCCTGCTCGGCCGGCTTGAGCTCGGAGACCAGGCCGAAGTCGCCCTTCTTCCAGCCCTTCACCGCCATGATCTCTTCAAAGGTGTCGCGCTGGCCGGAGCCCGGGTTGCCGATGTTGACCCGCTTGCCCTTGAGATCGTCAAAGCCGGCGATCTTGGCGTCCTTGCGGGCCAGGATGGTGAACACCTCGCTCTGCAGGGAGAAGACGGCGCGCATGTCGTCCATGGCCCCCTCGGCCTGGAACGGCGGCAGCCCCTTCATCGCCTTGTACTGATGGTCGGACTGCATGATGCCGAAGTTGAATTCACCGCTGCGGATGCCGTTGACGTTGGCCACCCCGCCACCGCTGGCCGGGGCGTTGCACTTGATCTGGTGATCGGCGGCGCCGCGATTGAGGAAGCGGCAGATGGACTGGCCCGCCACGTAGTAGACACCGGTCTGACCACCGGTGCCTATGGTCACGAAGCGCTCCTGCGCCTGCACCGGGCCACCGAACGAGACGCCGGCCAGGACAGCCGACAGGGCACACGCCAGGGATAATCCTTTCATGTTGTTCATCCTTTTTGATTGATTCAGCTCGCCCGTTCCACGGGCGAATGCCGGACAAACCACCGTTCTGCGTCGGCGGTTGCCCATGACCTCGATATGAGGAATCGGGTGAACGGCGAACGTTCCCCAAAAAGCCACCAGCATCCTGTGGTGAGACAGTCGGCTTCATGCCAACCGAAGATAATTGGCCCCGAGGGGGCCAATTAAAGAGTCATAACGGCTTCGATTAAGCACACGGCGCCAACATAAATCAAACAAAAACACAAAATGATGGATATGGATGACGAGAAATTTGAAGCCGATCATTAATTTGCTGATCGGAGATTAATTGAATGTGCTACCGGTCGGCAGACAGAGCGGGAGGAGGGAGATTCTTTTGCAGCCCTTGACTGGCAAGGGCTGCAACTGTGGTGACTTATGCTTGTGGCTTGGCCAGATCCAGAATAAACGCGAACTCCAGCGCGATATCCTCGTAAGCTTTGAAGCGACCCGACTTGCCGCCGTGGCCGGCGTCCATGTCGGTGCTCAGCAACAACTTGTTATCATCCGTCTTCAGCTCACGCAGCTTGGCGACCCACTTGGCCGGCTCCCAGTACTGCACCTGGGAATCGTGCAAGCCGGTGGTCACCAGCAGATTGGGATAGGCCTGTGCCTTGACCTGATCGTAGGGGCTGTAGGCCTTCATGTAGTCGTAGTAGCGCTTCTGGTTCGGGTTGCCCCACTCGTCGTACTCCCCGGTGGTGAGGGGAATGGACTCGTCCAGCATGGTGGTGACCACGTCGACGAACGGCACCTGGGCCACCACGCCGCGATAGAGCTGGGGCGCCTGATTGATGACGGCCCCCATCAGCAGGCCGCCGGCGCTGCCGCCCATGGCGTAGACCTGATCCTTGGCGCCGTAGCCCTGTGCCACCAGCGCCTCGGTCACGTCGATGAAGTCGTTGAAGGTGTTCTGCTTTTTCAGCAGCTTGCCATCTTCGTACCAGTGGCGCCCCAGCTCCTCGCCGCCACGAATGTGGGCGATGGCGTAGACGAAGCCGCGGTCCAGCAGGCTCAACCGGGCGCTGCTGAAATCCGGGTCCATGCTGGCACCGTAGGAGCCGTAGCCGTAGACCAGCAGCGGATTGGTGTGCGCGCTGGCCCCCGCTTGCTTGAACTTGTCCTTGCGATAGACCAGCGACACCGGCACGGCCACGCCGTCACGGGCGGTGATCCAGAGCCGCTCGCTGGCATATTGGTCGGCCTTGAAGCCCGCCACCGGCTGCTGCTTGAGCAGGGTGCGCTTGCCGCTGTTCAGATCGAGCTCGTAGGTGGACGAGGGGGTGGTCATGGAGGAGTAACCATAGCGCAGCGCGCTGGTATCCGGCTCCGGGTTGTAGGCGAGCCAGGTGACATAGGCCGGATCGTCGAAGGCGATCTCCTTCTGCTCGCCACTCTGCCAGTTGACCTGGCGCAGCCGGGTCAGCCCCTGACTGCGCTCCTCCAGCACCAGCCACTCCTTGAACAGGGCATAGCTCTCCAGCAGCACGTCCGGATTGGGGGCGATCACCGCCTTCCAGCGATCCACCGGGCTCTCCTTGGTCTCGTAAAGGCCGAAGTTCTTGCCGTCCTTGTTGGAGCGCACATAGAAGCGGCCACGGTAGTGATCCAGGCTGTATTCGTGATCCACCTGGCGCGGCAGGAACAGCCGCGGCGCCTGGGTCGGCACGTTGGCATCGATGAGGCGCGCCTCGCCTGAGGTGGTGCTGGAGAGGGCGATGACGATGAAATCTTCCGAGGTGGTGGCGTAGAGGCTCACATAGAAGGAGTCGTCCTTCTCCTCATAGACCAGCTGATCCTTGGCTGGATCCGTGCCCAGCTCGTGGCGATAGACCTGGTAGGGCAGCAGCGTCTTGGGGTGCTTGCGCACGTAGAACACCGTCTTGCTGTCGTTGGCCCAGACCAGATTGCCGGAGGTGTTCTCCAGCGTGTCGGCGGCCCATTTGCCGCTCTCCAGATCGAGGAACTGGATCTGGTACTGACGGCGGGAGAGAAAATCTTCCGCCACCGCCAGCCAGCGATTGTTGCGGCTCACCTCGAGTGCCCCCAGGGCGTAGAACTCGTGGCCTTCGGCGCGCTGGTTGCCGTCCAGCAGCAAGCTCGCAGCCTCTTCACCCAGCTTGCTGCGCGAATAGATGGCGTACTCCTTGCCCGGCTCGTAGCGGGTCTGGTAGCGATAGCCGTTCTTCGCGTAGGGCACCGACTCGTCCTGCTGCGGAATGCGGGCCACCATCTCCTGATAGAGCTGGTCGCGCAGCGGCTTGATCGGTTTGAGCATGGCGTCGGTGTAGGCGTTTTCGGCCTCTAGGTAGGCCAGCACCTCGGGTTTCTGGCGCTCGTCATCGCGCAGCCAGTAGTAGTTGTCAACCCGGGTATCCCCGTGTTTCTTGATGGCGTGAGGGTGTTTGGCGGCCACGGGAGGCTGGATCAGGGTGTCGCTTGTGGGCATGGCGGACTCATCATTGGCATATGAACAGGGAACGGCGGCCAGACAAACCAGCAGCAGAAGCCCTCGGGAAAAGGTGAACATGTCGCATCCTTTGCGCTGTAAAAGGGTTGGCGGACCTGAGCCTTGGCTCCTTGGACAGGGGATCAATCTGCCCCTTGTCGCCTTCAGTTGCAAGTTCTCCCGCGCCCTGATGTAAAAGGGCCGCCATCTCGCGATGGCGGCCCCCATACCTGACCGTGAGCGACACGGGCTCGCTCAGGTGTGCCTCACATGATGGAAGTGTGTCTGCTCACGGCCAGTTTTCATCAGCCGGGGTAGCTCGACCAGACTTTGGTCGCGCCCTCGTTGCTGATGCTCAGCACCTGATAGGGCTGACCCGGAATATCCATGCCTGGCGCACTCTGGGGCATGCCCGGAATGGTCAGGCCGCGGATCGCCGGTTTTTCCTTGAGCAGCTTCTGCACGTCGGCGGCGGGTACATGCCCCTCCACCACATAGCCGTTCACCACCCCGGTGTGGCAGGAAGCCAGCTGCGGAGTGATGCCGTACTGCTGCTTGACCGGTTCAAGCTGCTCGGTTTCGACGACCTTGACCTCAAAGCCGTTCTCCTCCATGTGCTTGATCCAGGTCTTGCAGCAGCCGCAATACTGGGACTTGTAGACGGTCATCTGCTCGGTTGCCAGAGCAGAAAAACTGACGGTACCGGCCAGCACGGCCAATAACAGGGACTTGTACATAACTCACCTCGGATAAGAAGAAATGCCCAAAAAAACAGGGGGACTCGACTCAACCGAGATGACGGGGCGGACGCTCCAGCCGGTCGGTCGGAACATCCGGCATGAACTGGGAGGGGGAGATGAAATCCGGGGTATCGGGTTCCAGCATGGCAACCGTCAGGCTGTCGCCGGTGAGCACCGTCATGGCGAGCGCCGAGGTGAAGCTGCCGCAGGGCATTGCCTTCTCTAGGGTACGTTCGCTCTGGCTGCAATGAGGCGTCAAGGTACAGAGATCGGTCGCCGCCCGGCTGCCAAACGACATCAGCACCATCAGCAGACTCCACAGGGGGAGCCAGCGGCGGGCGCGAGCGAGTTGGCGACGGGTCAGAACCATGAGACGACTCATTGACGAAAGGTGGCCTATGGTAACCCTTGGCCCAGGGGGAGGGTCAAGCCCTCCCCCGCTTCCCGTCAGCCGCCATCAAGGTTGCTGACGGGTCGCCGCCAGCACGATCTCGCGCACGCAGACATTGGCCGGCTGGCTCCATGCATAGAGCACGGCGTCGGCGATCACCTCAGGCGCAATGACGCCTCCCATCTGATCCTTCCAGTCGTGGTAGCCGGCCTTGATGCTCTCGTCCGTGGTGTGGCTGAGCAGCTCGGTTTCCACCGCGCCCGGGGCTATGGTCACCATCCGCACGCCGACATCGGCCACCTCTTCCCGGATGTTCTCGGTCAGGGCGTGCACCGCGAACTTGGTGGCGCAGTAGGCGGCATGGTTCGGGAAGGTCTTGCGACCAGCGATGGAGCTGATGTTGATGATGGTGCCGCTGCGGCGGGCCTTCATGCCGGCCAGCACGGCGTGAACACCGTTCAACACCCCCATCACGTTGATGTTGAGCATCTGCTGCCACTCCGCCGGGTCCTGCACATCGGCCTGTCCCAGCAGCATGACGCCGGCATTGTTGACCAGACAGCCAACCGGGCCGAATTGCACCTCGGCCTGCTGGATGGCGGCCTTCATGGCGGCGGTGTCGGTCACATCGACCCCGATGCAGAGGGTATCGGGCAGCGCCAGCGCCTGCATGGGCTCGACCCGGCGGGCCAGCAGCAGCAGCGGATGGCCGGCGGCGGAGAAGGCGCGGGCGATGGCGGCACCGATCCCGGCGGAGGCGCCGGTGATCACGACGAGAGGCTTGGACATGATGTTTTCCTTCTGATTCAAGAGTCGGTTTGAGCAAACAAGCGGCTGGCCAGCACGGAACGGGATCACTATAGTCACTGCATCCATCAGTGATAAATATTGTTTTCTGCTGGTTATCATCTGAAAAAACTATGGTTGGGCTTATGCTGGATCTGAGACTGCTGCGCTTCTTCATCGCCATCTATGAAGAGAAGAACATCACGGCGGCGGCCGAACGCTGCCACGTCAGTCAGCCCTCCCTCTCGGCGGGGCTGCGTCAGCTGGAAGAGACCCTGGGTGACAGCCTGTTCATCCGGGGCAAGAAGGGGGTGGCGGCCAGGGATCAGGCCCATTACCTCTATCCCCACGCGGTCAAGCTGGTGGAAGAGGCGCGCCGGCTGCCGGCGCTGTTTCGCCAGAAGGCGACGCGTGCGCGGCTCAACATGGCCATCATGCCGGACCTGAGCCGGCGGCGGGTGGCGGAATTGCTGCAGCAGGTGCAGGCAGTGCTGCCCGAGCTGGATCTCACCCTCTCAGATTACGGAACGCCTGCCGACTGTCGGCTGACCCTGGATGCCCTGCGCCGCGAAGACGAGATCTTCCTGCCGCTGTGGGAGGAGGATTATGTCTTGTGCGTGCGAAGCGACCATCCCCTCGCCAGCCGCCAGCAACTCGAGTTGGCCGAGCTACAACATTATGATTTTATTGAGTGCCCTCCCTGCGAAGCCCATCAGCAGACCATAGGTCTGCTGGCCTGTGACCGGCTCACCCTCAATCTGGTGGCCAAGGCCGAGAGCAAGGGGCTGGTGATGGCGCTGGTGCTGGCCGGGGTCGGCATCAGCTTTCTGCCGGACGGCCTGGTGGAGGACGAAGCGGGTCTGTGCACCGTACCGGTGCGCGGGCCACGGATGTTCCGGCGCATCGGCCTCTGCTATCCCGCCCACCAGACCCTCAATCCGGCGCTGCGCGAGCTGATCCCGGAACTGGCGAGCCATGGCGCTTCTTGATAACGTCGCTGCTCAATGCATCTTTTTTTTCGCCGGTCGCTTGCACCGGTATTTGGCCCCTCTTCAGATCAGGAACCCATGAAACGCATTCTGGTTATCTTTTCACACCCGGCGCTGCAGAGCTCCCGGGCCAACAAACAGCTGCTGCAGGCCATCGACGGTCTGGAAGGCGTCACCCTGCACGACCTCTACCAGCACTACCCCAACATGTTCATCAACGTGAAGCGGGAGCAGGCCCTGCTGTCTGAACACGACATCATTGTCTTCCAGCACCCCTTCTACTGGTACTCCTGCCCCGCCATCATGAAGGAGTGGATGGATCTGGTGCTGGAGTATGGCTACGCCTACGGCCCGGAAGCCCACGCCCTCAACGGCAAGCAGTGGCTGTCGGCCATCACCACCGGCGGCGCCCCCGAGTCTTATTGCAGTGAAGGCTACAACCAGCGCCCGCTGCTCGACTTTCTGCTGCCGTTCCGGCAGACGGCCCAGTTGTGCGGCATGAGCTGGTTGCCGCCATTCGTGCTGCACTCCTTTCACAAGATCCGGGATCAGGAGGCGCTGCGCCGCTGCGGCCAGGACTATCGCCAGCTGCTGTGTGCCCTGCGCGACGAACAGCTGACCCCAGCCCAGCTTGCCGGCAGCCCCTACCTGCGCGATCTGCTGGAGGTACTCTCATGACCCGCTCTCGATCCGGGCGACGGCCCGGCCTGCCGACATCGGCCTCCACCACTGTGCGGAGGAGCCGCTGATGGGACATGGTTTGCTGTTCGATGCCTTCATCTACCTCTCCGCCGCGGTGAGCGCGGTGCCGCTGGCCAAACGCTGGGGGCTGGGATCTGTGCTCGGTTACCTGCTGGCAGGCATCATCATAGGTCCCTTCCTGCTGGGGCTGGTGGGTGAACAGAAGGATGTGATGCACTTCGCCGAGTTCGGGGTGGTGCTGATGCTGTTTCTGGTCGGGCTGGAGCTCAGGCCAGCGCTGCTGTGGCAGCTGAAAGGACCGATCCTCGGCACCGGTGGGCTGCAGGTGCTGCTGACCACGGCCGCCCTGACCGGCGTGGCCCACCTCATCGGCCTGCCGTGGCAGCAGGGGCTGGCCATCGGCCTCATCCTGGCGCTCTCCTCCACCGCCATCGTGCTGCAGAGCCTGCAGGAGCGCAAACTGATGCAGAGCGAGAGCGGCCGCGCCGCCTTCGCCGTGCTGCTATTCCAGGACATCGCCGTCATTCCCATCCTGGCGATCCTGCCGCTGCTGGCCATCGCGCCGGTGGCCAGCAGCGGCAGCTCGGAGCTGGCCGGCTGGCAACACGGCCTGCTGGTGGTGGCTGCCATCTCCGGCATAGTGCTGGGTGGTCATTACTTGATGCGACCGGTGTTCCGCGCCATCGCCCAGTCCCACATGCGGGAGATCTTCGTCGCCGCCGCCCTGCTGCTGGTGATCGCCATCGCCGTGCTGATGGAGTCGGTCGGCCTCTCCCCCGCTCTCGGCTCCTTCCTCGCCGGCGTGGTGCTGGCGGACAGCGAATATCGCCACGAGCTGGAGGCAGACATAGAGCCGTTCAAGGGGCTGCTGCTCGGTCTCTTCTTCATGTCGGTGGGCGCCGGCATCAACTTTGGGCTGTTTGCCGAGCACCCGCTGCTGATCCCGGCCCTGGTGGTCGGCCTGATGGTGCTCAAGTGGCTGGTACTGATGGCGCTCGGCTTCGCCATTCGCATCTCGCCGAGTCAGCGCTGGACCTTCGGGCTGGCGCTGGCCCAGGGCGGGGAGTTCGCCTTCGTGCTGTTCTCGTTCGCCGCCCAGAACAAGGTGCTGCCGGGGGATACCATCGCCCTGCTGACCCTGGTGGTGGCGCTCTCCATGGCGCTGACGCCGCTGCTGTTGATCCTCAACGATCGAGTGATCCAGCCCTGGTTCGACTATCGCAACCAGAGTGAATTGCCACAGCACGAGCAGCCGGAGCTGGTGGAGCACCCGGTCATCATCGCCGGCTTCGGCCGTTTCGGTCAGATCGTGGGGCGTCTGCTGCACGGCCACGGCATCGGCACCACCATCCTCGAGCAGGATGCAAGCCAGATCGAAATGCTGCGCAAGTATGGCTATCAGGTGTTCTACGGCGATGCCAGCCGGCTTGACCTGCTGCACGCCGCCGGCGCCCACAAGGCCAAGCTGCTGGTGCTTTCCATCAACGATCCGGCCACGTCACTCGAAGTGATTGAAATGGTGAAGAAACACTTCCCGCACCTTAAGATACTGGCGCGAGCCCAGGATCGTCCCCACGCTCACGAAATCCTGCGCCAGGGCGTGGGCAGCGTGTACCGGGAAACCCTGGGTTCTGCCGTGGATCTGGGGGTGGAAGCCCTGACCCAGCTCGGCTTTCGGGCCAACCAGGCCTGGCGGGCCGGCCAGACCTTCAAGCAGCACGACAACTGGCTGCTGCGGGAACAGGTCAACTACCTGGACGACGAACACACCTATATCAACAAGAGCCTGCAATACCGGGACATCCTCTCCGATCTGCTGCAAGACGATCAGGAAGGACAGGAGCGCATTCACGCTCACAACTGGAACAGCGGTCTGCCCGACAACGACAAGGAAGCAATATGATTGCCTATTACCCCATGCTCAAACACCTGCACATGACGCTGGCGCTGGTCAGCGTGCTGCTGTTCCTCTATCGCTGGCTGCTGGCCCTGGGTGGCAGTGCCCGCCTGCAGCAGAAGTGGCTGAAGATCCTGCCTCATGTCAACGACACCTTCCTGCTGCTGTTCGGAGTGCTGCTGGCGGTAACCCTGCAGATGAGCCCGGGCCAACAACCCTGGCTGATGGCCAAGCTGATCGCTCTGGTGGTTTACATCGGCCTCGGCGTCATGGCGCTCAAGCGCCCTGCGCGCAGCCAGAAGCTGGTGGCCGGCCTCGCTGCCCTGGCGGTATTTGGCTACATGGTGGGCGCCGCCATCACCAAATCCGCCTTGTCCTGGCTGGCCTGATCCTGCCAAAAAGTACCTGCCTGACGGAGGGGAGCCATCCCCTCCACATCATATTCTGCGTTTCCCCGTCATTTCTGTTTTTTCCTCTCCCCCAAATCCGTAAGGCAGCACTTTCATTTGGTGAATTTTCATCATTTTTAAGCCTCGATTGCTGCCCAAAATGATGGCAATTATGTTTAGGATCATGTGGTTAGCTTGGTTTGTATGAAAATGGCGACAGTTGTCGCAGCAAAACTTGCGACATAGACTGTCGCAAGGCATGGCTAGGATACACTCAACGCTAAACCAGTGAAGGCATGCACCATGAGTAAGAAGCTGTTACGACAACTGACCTTGGCGCGTTGCATCCCGCACCGCCCTTACAAGCTGACCGCCAGCCAACTCCAGGTAAAACTGGAAGAAGAAGGCATCCACGTCAGTCTGCGTACCGTGCAACGGGACCTGGAAGAGATGTCCGGCATGGGGTTGTTCGATCTCACCTCGGATGAACGCAGCAAACCACACGGCTGGTGCTTCGAGCGCCATGGCCTCAACGATTTTGCCAACATCATGCCGCTCTCCTTGGCAGTGGCGCTGAAAACCTGGAGCGATCAGGCCAGCCAGCTGCTGCCGGCCAGCGTACTGACCGAACTGAACCCCTTGGTCGACAAGGCCAGCCAGGTGATCCGCGACAGCCAGAGCGAACTCGCTGAACGCTGGCTCGAGAGCGTACACCAGTCACCGCGTCCGTTTGCCGGCAACCCGGAGATCCGCCGCAGCACCCTGATCCGCGATGCATTGTGGCGCGGTCGCAAGTTCAGTGCCGAGATCCAACGGGTCATCAAGGAGCGCACAGTATGGCTCTGCTACGACCGCATCAACCCGCTCGGCATCCTGAACCAGGCGGAAGGGCCGACCCTGCTCTGCACCCTGTCCGAGCTGGATCCCAAGGTCTACGGTATCCCGTTCGATCACATCAAGAACGTGGAGCTGACCAACTTCAGCGCGACCCAGCCAAAGGATTTCAATATCCAGAAGCTGATCCGCGATCAGGGCTATCAGGATGTCAGCGGGCCGATCCGCTTCGTCGGTCGCATCGATGCCAACTGTCCGACCCTGGTCGACGGCCAGATCCCCGGCCACAATCCGCGCATGACTCGCTACGACAAGCGCAGCGTGGTGGTAGAAACCGAGGTGCAGGACACCCCCGAGTTCCGTACTTGGCTCAACAACATGAGCGGGAACCTCGAAGTGCTGGCGCCTGAATCCTTGCGCAAGGCATATCCGACACCGGGTAGCCGCGTCAGCTGACCACCGCAGAAAAAAGCCGGGCCAAGCCCGGCTTTTTGTATTCTTTTTGAGCATATTTATTCAACTAATTTTTAAGTCTTGTCCACCGAATTGAACCTGTTTGTACCATCGTTTTCGCCCCGTTTTTGCGTGTAAGAGATCCGCCATGGCAGCTGTAAGAGGCCACTGTGTCGAACCGTACGCGAAGCCATCTTTGAATCCATATGCTTTCCAATGAAACGAACTAATACCATGATTTATATGATTTTATCTTCATATGGTTGGTCATTTATCCGTTATCACCACGCCAACAACGCCGGCGCCTCCCTTGTTCCGCCCCCTGGTTCCCTTAATATGGGTCTCACAAGGACGGAGCTGGTTCGGCAGGATGCGGAAACAGCGCATAAGCAGGGAATAAACCACAGGGTGTGGGCAGGGAACACCTCAGGATGAGGCCGGTAACCAGGACGGTTATCAAACGGATTGCAGGACACCACGGGACGTGGTTACGGACACCTCGGGATGAGGCAGAGCAAACAGGATGATTGCTCTTCAGGAAGAATATGGACCTCGCCGGAAGCGAGCAGGACAGCTTCAGGATGAAGCGAGACAACCCGGATGGTTGTCTGTCAGGATGACGCAAGGAACACCACGGGATGTGGTAACGGACACCTCCAGGATGGAGAGAGTGCAGCAATCAGGAGCGATTGCCAGGCTAGGATGGCCACAGGACACCTCAACGGATTGGGAAGGGGATATTCCGAAGGATCAGGATAAAGTCAGGGATTGCAGGGAGCGTTGCAGTTCATGGACTGGACTAGATGACTTGAGGGGACGGCAGCCGCCGTCCCCTTTTCTTTATGTGCATTTTGTACCAGAACGGGTCAATGACATGGGATTCTATTCGCTGCCACAGCGCATCCTGTGTGCTCTAGAACCCCCTCAATCTGGGTGCCCAATGTCAGCCAGAATACTCTCCCTCCCTCACCTCCTACACTTTGTGAACGCGGCTCTGGGTTGATGCTGCAGGGCGGTCAAGTAACCACCCGCAAAGCCCCCCCTCCATTCACTCAGACCTTCTTAAGGGTGTTTCAATCAAGGAAAGCTCCCAGTGCAAGTCATGTGTACAGCTGGGCCCGGGCGACCACATCAATATTCCAGCCCGCCAAAAACACAGGGTGGAATGGACCCATCCCGGCATGACCACCGTCTGGCTCTGCGTGTTTTACTGAGCCGCGTGAGGAAAAAAGAGGCAATTCGAGGCAATGAGTGCGGTATCGGAAACGAAAAAAAGCCCAGTCGCTAGACTGGGCTTCTTGTTAGTGGCGGAGCGGACGGGACTCGAACCCGCGACCCCCGGCGTGACAGGCCGGTATTCTAACCGACTGAACTACCGCTCCGCTGTCTGGTTAGCTTTTTGCTAAATTGTCTGCCGCTTCATTGAGGTGTCATCCTCTCGGCCAATTATGCAATGTGTGCATAACTGTTTAATTGGGTGCCTGGCAGTGTCCTACTCTCGCATGGCGAATGCCACACTACCATCGGCGCTACCGCGTTTCACTTCTGAGTTCGGCATGGGTTCAGGTGGTTCCACGGCGCTATGGCCGCCAGGCAAATTCTTCAATCTGTGAAAGCTGACGTAAGTAGTTTCGTATTTGTCACAAGGCCAGAAACACTTCTTGGGTGTTGTATGGTTAAGCCTCACGGGTAATTAGTATGGGTTAGCTCAACACGTCGCCGCGCTTACACACCCCACCTATCAACGTTGTGGTCTCCAACGGCCCTTTAGGACCCTCAAGGGGTCAGGGATGACTCATCTCAGGGCTCGCTTCCCGCTTAGATGCTTTCAGCGGTTATCGATTCCGAACTTAGCTACCGGGCAGTGCCACTGGCGTGACAACCCGAACACCAGAGGTTCGTTCACTCCGGTCCTCTCGTACTAGGAGCAACTCCCTTCAATCATCCAACGCCCACGGCAGATAGGGACCGAACTGTCTCACGACGTTCTGAACCCAGCTCGCGTACCACTTTAAATGGCGAACAGCCATACCCTTGGGACCGACTTCAGCCCCAGGATGTGATGAGCCGACATCGAGGTGCCAAACACCGCCGTCGATATGAACTCTTGGGCGGTATCAGCCTGTTATCCCCGGAGTACCTTTTATCCGTTGAGCGATGGCCCTTCCATTCAGAACCACCGGATCACTATGACCTACTTTCGTACCTGCTCGACCTGTCCGTCTCGCAGTTAAGCTGGCTTATGCCATTGCACTAACCTCCTGATGTCCGACCAGGATTAGCCAACCTTCGTGCTCCTCCGTTACTCTTTGGGAGGAGACCGCCCCAGTCAAACTACCCACCAGGCACTGTCCGCGACCCGGATTCACGGGCCTGCGTTAGAACATCAAACATACAAGGGTGGTATTTCAAGGACGGCTCCAGCGCAACTGGCGTCACGCCTTCAAAGCCTCCCACCTATCCTACACATGTAGGTTCAATGTTCAGTGCCAAGCTGTAGTAAAGGTTCACGGGGTCTTTCCGTCTAGCCGCGGGTACACCGCATCTTCACGGCGAATTCGATTTCACTGAGTCTCGGGTGGAGACAGCATGGCCATGGTTACACCATTCGTGCAGGTCGGAACTTACCCGACAAGGAATTTCGCTACCTTAGGACCGTTATAGTTACGGCCGCCGTTTACCGGGGCTTCGATCAAGAGCTTCGCTTGCGCTAACCCCATCAATTAACCTTCCGGCACCGGGCAGGTGTCACACCCTATACGTCCACTTTCGTGTTTGCAGAGTGCTGTGTTTTTGATAAACAGTCCCAGCCATCTGGTCACTGCGACTCCCAACTGCTCCATCCGCAAGGGACTTCACTGTCAAGAGCGAACCTTCTCCCGAAGTTACGGTTCTATTTTGCCTAGTTCCTTCACCCGAGTTCTCTCAAGCGCCTTGGTATTCTCTACCCGACCACCTGTGTCGGTTTGGGGTACGATGACTTGTAATCTGAAGCTTAGAGGCTTTTCCTGGAAGCAGGGCATCAATGGCTTCCGCACCGTAGTGCG
>NZ_CP038513.1:1050000-1182500 GCF_013085505.1 Aeromonas sp. 2692-1 | reverse complement strand
GCCAGAATAGTGGCAGAACGACGGATGGCCTCTTCAGGATCCAGAGTACCATTGGTCTCCATGTCGATGACCAGCTTGTCCAAGTCGGTACGCTGCTCCACACGTGCTGCCTCAACGTTGTAGGCAATACGAACGATGGGGCTGAACGCGGAGTCCAGCAGCAGGCGACCAATAGGACGCTCTTCATCATCGTTGTGAACACGAGCAGAAGCAGGCACATAACCACGACCGCGCTGAACTTTCAGGCGCATGCTGATTTCAGCATTGGCGCCAGTCAGGTGGCAGATTACGTGCTCCGGGTTTACGATCTCGACTTCATCACCGTGAGTGATATCACCAGCGGTAACGGGGCCTGTTCCAGACTTGGTCAGGGACAGAGTTACCTCGTCCTTGCCTTCCAGCTTCACAGCGATACCTTTCAGGTTGAGCAGGATTTCAAGAATGTCTTCCTGTACACCTTCTTTGCTGCTGTACTCATGCAGTACCCCGTCAATTTCGACTTCAGTAACTGCACAACCGGGCATAGAAGACAGCAAAATACGACGCAGGGCATTACCCAGCGTGTGACCAAAGCCACGCTCAAGTGGCTCGAGAGTCACTTTCGCATGAGTCGGGCTAACTTGCTCGATGTCAACTAGCCGCGGTTTAAGAAAATCTGTTACAGAACCCAGCATTGTGTCCTCTCTTTAGAAGCTAGCTTTACTTGGAGTAAAGCTCGACGATCAGCTGTTCGTTAATGTCGGCAGACAGGTCGGAACGCTCTGGCAGACGCTTGAAAGCACCTTCCATTTTAGCGGCATCAACCTCTACCCAAGTCGGCTTCTCGCGCTGACCAGCAACCTCGAGGGATGCTTTGATACGCGCTTGCTTCTTAGCCTTCTCACGAACGCAGATCACGTCCTCAGGGGAAACCTGGAAAGAAGGAATGTTCACAACGCGACCGTTGACCATGATGGCCTTGTGGCTCACCAGCTGACGAGATTCAGCACGGGTAGCACCGAAGCCCATACGGTAAACAACGTTGTCCAAACGACCTTCCAGCAGCTGCAACAGGTTTTCACCGGTGTTACCCTTTTGACGGGCAGCGTCGCGGTAGTAGTTGCGGAACTGTTTTTCCAATACGCCGTAGATACGACGAACTTTTTGTTTCTCGCGCAGCTGAACACCGTAGTCAGACAGACGCGCTTTACGCGCACCGTGTTGACCAGGAACGGTGTCAATCTTGCACTTAGAATCAATCGCACGAACACCAGACTTCAGGAAGAGGTCGGTGCCCTCACGACGGCTAAGCTTAAGCTTAGGACCGATATATCTTGCCATCTTCTTTCTCCAACAATCCTAGACCAAGTAGCTACAGCGTTACACGCGGCGCTTCTTGGGAGGACGACAACCGTTGTGCGGGATCGGAGTCACATCAGTAATGTTAGTGATGCGGAAACCAGCCGCGTTCAGAGCGCGGATGGAAGACTCACGACCGGGACCCGGACCTTTGACCATGACTTCCAGGTTCTTCACGCCGTATTCTTTGGCGATCTCACCAGCACGCTCAGCAGCTACCTGGGCAGCAAACGGAGTGGACTTACGGGAACCACGGAAACCTGAACCACCGGAGGTAGCCCATGACAGAGCATTGCCCTGACGGTCAGTAATGGTCACGATTGTGTTGTTGAAAGATGCATGAACGTGCGCAATACCGTCGCTCACTTGCTTTTTAACGCGCTTGCGAGCACGAGTCGGAGTTTTAGCCATTTTCTACCTTCCCGTTACTTCTTGATAGCCTTGCGCGGACCCTTACGGGTACGAGCGTTGGTCTTGGTACGTTGACCACGAACAGGCAGGCTACGACGGTGACGCAAACCACGGTAGCAACCCAGATCCATCAATCGCTTGATGTTCATGGAAATCTGACGACGCAGGTCACCTTCAACGGTGAATTTACCTACTTGTTCACGCAGATTCTCGATCTGAGCTTCGTCCAGGTCTTTAATTTTCACATTCTCAGCGATACCGGCTGCGGCACAGATGGCCTTGGAGCGGGTACGACCGACGCCATAAATAGCAGTCAAAGCAATGACTGCATGCTTATGGTCAGGAATGTTAATGCCAGCGATACGGGCCACTATTCACTCCTACATATAGTAGATTACGACCACCACAAAGCCCGTGAGCGGATACGTGGCGGTCAACCAATACACAACAAAAGTTGGCTGGCTATATTAGCCAGCACAACTATTTGTTGCAAGTACTAACCGTAAAAAATTAGCCTTGGCGCTGTTTATGCTTTGGCTCGCTGCAAATCACACGCACCACACCGTGACGCTTGATGATTTTGCAGTTACGGCAGATTGCCTTAACGGAAGCACGAACTTTCATTGCTTAACTCCGTAACTACGCCGACCTTTAGCGGCCGTAGCCCTTCAGGTTGGCCTTCCTCAGGACATCGCCATATTGATGAGACATCATATGGGTCTGAACCTGAGCCATGAAGTCCATGATAACTACCACGATAATCAGCAGCGAGGTGCCACCGAAATAGAACTGTACGTTCCAGGCAGTCATCAAGAACTGGGGTACCAGACAGATAAAGGTTATATAGAGCGCACCTGCCAATGTCAGGCGAGTCATAACCTTATCGATATAACGTGCTGTCTGCTCGCCCGGGCGGATCCCCGGGATAAAGGCTCCACTCTTCTTCAGGTTGTCTGCTGTCTCGCGGGGGTTGAACACCAGCGCGGTATAGAAGAAGCAGAAGAAGATAATGGCTGCTGCATAGAGCATCTCATACAAGGGCTGACCCGGCTGCAGGACCATAGAGACCTGTTGCAGGATGTCAGCGATCTTGCCCTCGCCCTGACCAAACCAAGAGGTAATGGTCCCAGGGAAGAGGATGATGCTGGATGCGAAAATCGCAGGAATCACACCGGCCATATTCACTTTCAACGGCAGGTGTGTGCTTTGCGCGGCAAATACCTGGCGGCCCTGTTGACGCTTGGCATAGTTAACGACGATACGACGCTGACCACGCTCCACGAACACCACAAAGTAAGTCACTGCGAAAACAATCAAGCCCAGCAACAACAACAGCAGGATGTGCAATTCCCCTTGACGTGCCTGTTCGGCCGTAGCGCCAATGGCATGAGGCAGACCAGCAACGATACCTGTGAAGATAATCAACGAGATACCATTACCAATCCCACGCTCGGTAATCTGCTCACCCAACCACATCAAGAACATGGTACCGGTGACCAGACTCACAACGGCCGTAAAATAGAAGCCCAAACCCGGATGAGTCACGAGTCCTTGCATCATATTCGGCAGACCGGTTGCAATACCAATGGCCTGGAACGTTCCCAAAACCAGCGTGCCCCAACGGGTATATTGGCTAATCTTGCGACGGCCGGATTCACCTTCTTTCTTGAGTTCAGCAAGAGCGGGGTGAACCACAGTCAGCAGCTGGATAATGATCGACGCCGAAATGTACGGCATGATCCCCAGCGCAAGAATAGAAGCACGCGAGAGTGCACCACCACTGAACATGTTGAACATCTCAATGATGGTGCCCTTCTGTTGTTGGAACAACTCGGCCAGTACGGCGGCGTCAATACCAGGAATCGGCACATAAGAGCCTGCACGGAAAACGATAATCGCCCCGAGAACGAAGAGCAGACGGCTCTTCAGTTCACTCAGACCACCCTGTGCTTTAACATCCAATCCTGGTTTCTTAGCCATTGTACTGATTATTCCTCGATTTTACCGCCAGCGGCCTCGATGGCTGCACGCGCACCTTTGGTGACGGACAGACCACGAACGGTCACAGCACGGTCAATGTTGCCAGACAGAACAACTTTAGCGAACACGATGTTTTTAGTAATAACACCGGCTTGCTTCAGAGTGCTCACGTCGACCACATCACCTTCTACCAGGGCGATTTCGTTCAGGCGCACTTCGGCAGAAACCAAAGATTTGCGGGAGAAGAAACCGAACTTCGGCAGACGGATTTTCAAAGGCATCTGGCCGCCTTCGAAACCGTTGCGGACTTTGCCGCCACCGGAACGAGAGGTTTGACCTTTAACGCCACGACCACCGGTCTTGCCCAGACCAGAACCGATACCACGGCCCGGACGGTGCTTAACGCGCTTGGAGCCAGCGGCCGGAGACAGAGTATTCAGACGCATGCTTAGCCCTCCACCTTAACCATGTAATAAACCTGGTTGATCATGCCGCGTACGCAGGGAGTATCTTCCAGCTCAACGGTGTGACCAATGCGACGCAGACCCAGACCACGCAGAGTCGCCTTGTGCTTTGGCAGACGGCCGATAGAGCTGCGAGTTTGAGTTACTTTTACAGTGTTAGCCATGTCGCATTACCCCAGAATTTCTTCAACGCGCAGACCACGCTTGGCAGCGATCTGGGCCGGGGATTGACCCTGTACCAGAGCGTCGACAGTTGCGCGAACAACGTTGATTGGGTTGGTGGAACCGTAGGTCTTGGCCAGCACGTTGTGGATACCAGCAACTTCCAGGACAGCACGCATGGCGCCGCCTGCAATGATACCAGTACCTTGAGAGGCCGGCTTCATGAACACGGTGGAACCGGAGTGAACACCGCGCACCGGGTGGTGCAGAGTGCCGTTGTTCAGCTCAACCTTGTTCAGGTTACGCTTAGCCTGTTCCATCGCTTTTTGAATAGCGGCCGGAACTTCACGGGCTTTACCGTAACCGTAACCTACACGGCCGTTACCATCACCCACCACGGTCAACGCGGTGAAGGACATGATACGACCACCTTTAACAGTTTTCGAAACACGGTTTACTGCAATCAGCTTTTCTTGCAGTTCGCCGGCTTGAGATTCGACTTTAGCCATCTTCGACTCCTAGCTTAGAACTGAAGACCAGCGTCACGTGCAGCAGCTGCCAGAGCAGCGATGCGACCGTGATACTTGAAACCGGAACGATCGAAAGATACGTTCTGAACGCCTTTGGCAATAGCACGCTCAGCGATTGCTTTACCTACCGCGGTCGCTGCATCAGCGTTACCGGTGTATTTAATAGCTTCACTGATGGCTTTCTCTACTGTGGAAGCAGAGGCCAGAACTTCGGAACCGTTGGCTGCAATAACCTGCGCATAGATATGACGCGGGGTACGGTGAACAACCAGACGGGTAGCTCCCAGTTCCTGCATCTTTTTCCGAGCACGAGTAGCACGACGGAGACGAGCTGCTTTCTTGTCCATAGTGTTACCTTACTTCTTCTTAGCTTCTTTAGTACGCACTTGCTCGTTGGCATAGCGTACACCCTTGCCCTTGTAGGGCTCCGGAGCGCGGTAAGCACGGATATCGGCGGCGACTTGGCCAACCAGCTGCTTGTCGACACCACGCAGAACGATTTCTGTGGCAGTCGGGCACTCAGCGGTCACACCAGCCGGCAGCGCATGCTCTACCGGGTGAGAGAAGCCCAGAGCCAGCGCAACAGCATTGCCCTTGATGGAGGCTTTATAACCTACACCAACCAGCTGCAGCTTGCGCTCGAAGCCTTGGGTAACACCGATTACCATGTTGTTGACCAATGCACGGGCAGTACCGGCCTGAGCGTCAGCACCAGCGATGCCGTCGCGCGGGGCGAACTTCAGTACATTGTCTTCTTTGGTCACTTCTACACCGGCGTGAATAGAGCGAACCAGGGAACCTTTACCACCTTTGATGGACAGTTCCTGGCCGTTCAGAGTCACCTCTACGCCAGCAGGAATAGTGACGGGTGCCTTAGCAACACGAGACATTTCCTACCTCCTATTAAGCGACGTAGCAGATGATCTCACCGCCCATGCTTGCTTTGCGGGCAGCACGGTCAGTCATCACACCTTTAGACGTGGACACGATAGCAACACCGAGACCGCCCATAACTTTCGGCAGATCAGTAGTGCGCTTGTAAATACGCAGGCCGGGACGGCTCACGCGTTGGATCAGTTCTACAACTGGCTTGCCCTGGAAATATTTCAGTTCAATTTCCAGTTCCGGCTTCACGTCACCAGCTACGGAGTAGCCAGTGATGTAACCTTCTTCTTTCAGCACTTTGGCGATAGCCACTTTCAGCTTGGAAGAAGGCATGGAAACCGCAACTTTGCTCGCCGCCTGACCGTTACGGATGCGGGTCAGCATATCCGCGATCGGATCTTGCATGCTCATAAGTCTAACTCCCGAGATTCGTTACCAAGAAGCCTTCTTCAGGCCCGGAATTTCGCCCTTCATGGCATGCTCACGCACCTTGATGCGAGACAGGCCAAACTTGCGCAGGAAACCGTGCGGACGACCAGTAATATTGCAACGGTTACGCTGGCGGGACGGACTGGAATCACGGGGCAGCTGTTGCAGTTGCAGGACAGCATCCCAACGCGCTTCTTCAGAAGCGTTCATATCAACAATGATAGCTTTCAGCTCGGTTCGCTTGGAGGCGAACTTGGCTACCAGCTTCGCACGCTTTGCTTCACGTGCTTTCATGGAAGTTTTAGCCATAACCCTAACCTTACTTGCGGAATGGGAAGTTAAAGGCAGCCAGCAGAGCACGGCCTTCTTCATCGGTATTCGCGGAAGTGGTGATGGTGATATCCAGACCACGGACGCGATCGACCTTGTCATAGTCGATTTCCGGGAAGATGATTTGCTCACGCACGCCCATGGAGTAGTTACCACGACCGTCGAACGCTTTAGCGTTCAGGCCACGGAAGTCACGGATACGCGGTACGGAGATGCAAATCAGCCGTTCCAGGAACTCCCACATACGCTCGCCACGCAGGGTTACTTTACAACCTATCGGGTAGCCTTCACGAATCTTGAAGCCCGCAACAGATTTGCGAGCTTTGGTGATCAGCGGCTTCTGACCGGAAATGGCAGCCATATCGGCAGCAGCATTTTCCAGCAATTTCTTGTCAGAGATCGCTTCACCAACACCCATGTTCAGGGTGATTTTCTCGATCCGAGGGACTTGCATGATAGTCTTGTAACCGAACTGTTTGGACAGTTCATTTACTACATCGGATTTGTAGTAATCATGCAGTTTCGCCATCGTTAAACTCCAATTACTTCACAAGTTCGCCGGTGGATTTGAAGAAACGGACTTTTTTGCCGTCTTCAATCCGGAAACCAACGCGGTCAGCCTTGCCAGTGGCAGAGTTGAACAGCGCTACGTTAGATACATCGATGGGGGCTTCTTTGGTGACGATACCGCCAGCCTGACCCAGTGCGGGTACCGGCTTCTGGTGTTTCTTCACCTGGTTGATGCCTTCCACGATTACCTTACCTTTTGCAATCAGGACTTGAGTGACTTTGCCACGCTTGCCCTTGTCTTTGCCGGTAAGAACAATCACTTCGTCTTCGCGACGGATTTTAGCTGCCATCGTTCGACTCCTTACAGTACTTCGGGTGCCAGGGACACAATCTTCATGAACTTCTCATTACGCAGTTCACGAGTCACCGGGCCAAAAATACGAGTACCGATTGGCTGTTGGTTGTTGTTAAGCAACACAGCCGCATTGTTGTCGAAACGGATGACAGAGCCGTCCGGACGACGAACGCCTTTACGGGTGCGTACGACCACCGCGTTATACACATCACCTTTCTTCACTTTACCGCGAGGAATGGCTTCCTTGATGGAAACCTTGATGATGTCGCCGATGCCGGCGTAACGGCGGTGCGAACCACCCAGAACCTTAATACACATTACACTGCGAGCGCCGGAGTTGTCGGCAACACCCAGCATACTTTGCATCTGGATCATCTTAGTGCTCCGCTTTGTTTACTTCTTATCCCTCTCGGGATCTGGCTGCCTTCAAAAGGCGCGAAACTATAACACAGGATTTTTAGAAAAGGTAGCCTAAAAAACAAACGGCCCCGCTAAGGGGCCGTTTGGACTACAAAGTACCGATTAGGCCTTTTCTACAACGGCAACCAGGGTCCAGGACTTGGTCTTGGACAGCGGGCGGCATTCGCGGATTTGCACGAGGTCGCCAGCTTTGCATTCGTTGTTTTCATCATGTACGTGCAGCTTGGTAGTGCGCTTGATGATCTTACCGTAGATCGGGTGCTTTACCTTGCGCTCGATAGCAACAGTGATGGACTTGTCCATCTTGTCGCTGATTACACGACCTTGCAGAGTACGGATCTTGTCAGTCATTACGCACCTGCCTTCTCAGTCAGTACAGTCTTGATACGTGCGACGTCACGACGCACTTGTTTCAGAGTGTGAGTCTGAGCCAGCTGGCCGGTGGAAGCTTGCATGCGCATGTTGAATTGCTCACGCAGCAGACCCAGCAGTTCCTGGTTCAGTTCTTCGACGCTCTTTTGACGCAGATCTTGGGCTTTCATCACATCACCGTCTTAATTACGAAAGTGGTCTGAACGGACAGCTTAGCTGCGGCCAGGGCAAACGCTTCACGCGCCAGAGCCTCAGGTACACCATCCATCTCGTACAGAACCTTGCCAGGCTGGATCGGGCAAACCCAGTATTCCACGTTACCCTTACCTTTACCCATACGAACTTCGAGGGGTTTTTCGGTGATGGGCTTGTCCGGGAACACACGGATCCAGATCTTGCCTTGACGCTTAACGTGACGGGTCATGGCACGACGGGCTGCTTCGATTTGACGAGCAGTCAGTTGACCACGGGATGTCGCCTTCAGGCCAAAGGTACCGAAGGATACTTCGTTACCAGAGTTGGCCAGACCGCGGTTACGACCCTTGTGGGTCTTGCGGAATTTAGTACGCTTTGGTTGCAACATTTACCGAATCTCCTTACTTAGCAGCGCGGCGCTTGTTGTCACGCTTGGGCTTTGCAGGAGCTTGCTCTTGAGCAGCAGCGGCATTAACAGCAGCCAGACCGCCCAGAACTTCGCCCTTGAAGATCCAAACTTTAACGCCGATCACACCGTAAGTGGTGTGGGCTTCAGAAGTTGCGTAGTCGATGTCGGCACGCAGGGTGTGCAACGGCACACGACCTTCACGGTACCATTCGGTACGCGCGATTTCAGCGCCGCCCAGACGACCGGAAACTTCCACTTTGATGCCCTTGGCACCCAGGCGCATTGCGTTCTGTACGGCGCGCTTCATAGCACGACGGAACATTACACGACGCTCCAGCTGGGAAGTGATGCTGTCGGCAACCAGTTTGCCATCCAGCTCCGGCTTGCGGACTTCGGAAATGTTGATCTGAGCAGGCACGCCAGCAATTGCGGCTACAGCTTTGCGCAGTTTCTCAACGTCTTCGCCTTTCTTACCGATCACAACACCCGGACGAGCGGTGTGAATGGTCACACGGATGCTCTTGGCCGGACGCTCGATGGTGATCTTGGACAAGGACGCGTTTTTCAGTTCCTTGGTCAGGAACTGGCGTACTTGAAAATCGCTGTACAGGTTGTCAGCGAAGTCTTTGGTGTTCGCGAACCAGGTAGAATTCCAAGGCTTGGTAATACCCAGGCGAATGCCATTAGGATGTACTTTCTGACCCATTGCTTATCTCCCAGCCTTAGCGTCGGATACCACTACGGTGATGTGAGCGGTACGCTTGAGGATACGATCCGCACGACCTTTGGCACGCGGACGGATGCGCTTCATGGAGGGACCTTCGTCGACCATGATAGTAGCAACACGCAGCGCGTCGATATCGGCGCCTTCGTTGTGCTCAGCGTTTGCAATGGCAGATTCCAGCACTTTCTTCACCAGAGCTGCAGCCTTTTTCGGGCTGAAGGTCAGGATGTTCAGAGCCTTGTCTACGGACAGACCACGTACTTGATCGGCTACCAGACGAGCTTTCTGGGCAGAAGTACGGGCATAACGGTGTTTAGCGATAGCTTCCATCATTTATCCCTTAGCGCTTCTTAGCCTTCTTATCAGCAGCATGGCCGCGATAAGTACGAGTCGGTGCGAATTCACCCAGTTTGTGACCGATCATTTCTTCGGTAACGAAAACCGGAACGTGCTGACGACCATTATGGACAGCGATGGTCAAACCGATCATGTTCGGGATGATCATTGAACGACGGGACCAGGTCTTAACCGGCTTTTTATCCCCGCTTTCCACCGCTTTCTCTACCTTCTTCAGCAAGTGCAGGTCAATAAATGGACCCTTCTTGAGAGAACGTGGCATGGTGATTCCTCTATGTTAACAATTACTTGTTACGACGACGTACGATGTACTTGTCGGTACGCTTGTTCTTACGGGTCTTGAAGCCTTTAGCCTTCTGGCCCCATGGGGACACAGGCTGCATGCCCTTGTTGCGACCCTCACCACCACCGTGCGGGTGGTCGACCGGGTTCATCGCCATACCGCGAACGGTCGGACGAATACCACGCCAGCGGTTTGCACCGGCTTTACCCAGTTGACGCAGCATGTGCTCGGAGTTACCAACTTCACCGATGGTGGCGCGGCACTCGGCCAGAACTTTACGTACTTCGCCGGAACGCAGACGCAGAGTTACATAGTTACCTTCACGAGCCAGGATCTGGATGAAAGTACCAGCGGAACGAGCCAGCTGGGCACCTTTACCAGGCTTCATCTCAACAGCGTGAACGGTAGAACCGACCGGGATGTTGCGCATCGGCAGGGTGTTACCTACCTTGATTGCGGCATCAGCACCAGAAGCGATTGCATCACCAGCTTTCAGGCCTTTCGGAGCCAGGATGTAACGACGCTCACCGTCTGCATACAGCACCAGGGCGATGTTTGCGGTACGGTTAGGATCGTATTCCAGGCGCTCTACTTTGGCCGGGATACCGTCTTTGTCGCGCTTGAAGTCGACGATACGGTAGTGTTGCTTGTGACCACCGCCGATGTGACGGGTGGTGATGCGGCCGTTGTTGTTACGACCACCGGACTTGTCTTTCTTGTCCAGCAGAGCTGCAAAGGGCTTGCCCTTGTACAGGTCTTGGTTGACGATCTTGACGACGTGGCGGCGGCCCGGAGAAGTAGGCTTGCACTTAACGATTGCCATTTTTCAGAACTCCTCTTACTCGGCTGCGCCCATGAAGTCGATGTCCTGACCAGCTTTCAGGGTCACATAAGCCTTTTTCCAATCGGAACGACGGCCTACGCGTGCACCTGCGCGCTTGGTCTTACCCTTCATGTTCAGGGTACGGACGGTCTCAACTTCGACCTCGAACAGTTTCGCAACTGCAGCTTTGACTTCCGCCTTGGTGGCATCAACAGCAACTTTGAACACGATAGTGTTCTGCTTTTCTGCGACCATGGTGCTCTTTTCAGAGATGTGCGGAGCCTTCAGAACTTTCAGCAGACGCTCTTCACGGATCATGCCAGCATCTCCTCGATTTGCTTAACTGCGTCAGCAGTCATCAGAACCTTGTCGAAAGCGATCAGGCTGACCGGGTCGATACCGGCAACGTCACGCACGTCAACTTTGTACAGGTTACGAGCAGCCAGGAACAGGTTCTCATCGACTTCAGCAGTCACGATCAGAACGTCAGTCAGTTCCATTTCTTTCAGCTTGGCGATCAGTTCTTTGGTCTTCGGAGCTTCGATGCCGAACTTCTCAACAACGATCAGGCGCTCTTGACGTACCAGCTCGGACAGGATGCTACGGATAGCGCCGCGGTACATCTTCTTGTTTACTTTCTGGCTGTGATCTTGCGGCTTAGCTGCAAAAGTCACACCACCGGAACGCCAAATGGGCGAACGGATGGAGCCAGCACGGGCACGACCAGTACCCTTCTGACGCCACGGCTTTTTGCCGCCACCAGACACTTCAGAGCGAGTCAGCTGCGCACGAGTACCCTGACGGGCACCAGCGGCATAAGCAACGACAACCTGGTGAACCAGAGCTTCGTTGAATTCGCGCCCGAAGGTAGTCTCGGAAACTTCAAGAGCGCTCTTGGCGTCTTTCATTACCAATTCCATTACTATCTCCTCAGACGTTACGCTTTGACGGCAGGTTTAACGATCACGTTGCCGTTGGTTGCACCCGGTACTGCGCCTTTGATGAGCAGCAGGTTGCGTTCAGCGTCAACACGAACCAGTTCCAGGTTCTGAGTCGTTACACGCTCAGCACCCATGTGACCAGCCATCTTTTTGCCCTTGAATACACGGCCCGGGGTCTGGTTTTGACCGATGGAGCCAGGTACACGGTGGGACAGAGAGTTACCGTGGGTCATATCCTGGGTGCGGAAGTTCCAGCGCTTAACAGTACCGGCAAAACCTTTACCCTTGGATGTGCCGGTAACGTCTACCAGCTTAACGTCAGCGAGAAGATCTACTTTCAGCTCGCTACCAACAGTGAAAGTTTCACCGTTGTTCAGGCGGAATTCCCACAGACCGCGACCGGCTTCTACACCAGCTTTGGCGAAGTGGCCAGCTTCCGGCTTGGTTACACGGCTGGCTTTCTTGGCGCCAGTGGTAACCTGAATAGCGTTGTAGCCGTCGGTTTCTACAGATTTGACCTGAGTTACACGGTTAGCTTCAACTTCGATAACAGTCACCGGGATAGAAACGCCATCTTCAGTGAAGATGCGAGTCATACCCACTTTGCGACCTACAAGACCGATTGTCATTGTTATCAACCTCTTTCCGTAATTAACCCAGGCTGATCTGGACGTCTACACCAGCTGCCAGATCCAGACGCATCAGGGCGTCAACGGTCTTGTCAGTCGGCTCAACGATGTCTACCAGACGCTTGTGAGTGCGGATCTCGTACTGATCACGCGCATCTTTGTTGACGTGCGGGGAGATCAGGACGGTGAAGCGCTCTTTGCGAGTCGGCAGCGGAATAGGACCGCGAACCTGCGCGCCGGTGCGCTTTGCAGTTTCAACGATTTCCGCAGTGGATTGATCGATCAGGCGATGATCAAAAGCCTTCAGGCGGATACGGATTCTTTGGTTCTGCATTGACAGAGCTCCAATAGATAAAAGAACATAAATCAACACCGCCCGACCGAGATTACTCCCGCCAGAGGTGTGATTTTTCACGTTTCCTCCCATATCGGGAGGACTGTATGGCTGGCCCCCGCAAGCGGGAAACTCAGCAAACAGACATATCGTCTGGCTTACCTCATGGGTAAGCGGAGGGGATTATACGGATTTTTTCAATTTGCGCAAGAGAAGGCGAACAGATTGTGCGCAATTTTATGTGACAGATGGATCTCGCCAACGGCTGGGCAAGCCCTTGCCTGGCAGGGGTAACGACAATGTTGCAAACAGGCTGGTAGACTGTGCGCCGGCCTTCGTCATCGGAACGACACCCCATGCTCAAAGATCAGAAAAAAGCCTATCAATATGGACTCTGCGCCGTCGCCCTCTGGTCGACGGTCGCCAGCGCCTTCAAGATCTCCCTCACCTACTTTGAACCGGTACAGCTGCTGCTGGTCGCGGCCTGCACCTCGACCCTGACGCTGGGGGTGATCGTGGCCTGTCAGGGCAAACTCCCGCTGCTGCTCGGCTACATCAAGAGTCGTCCCCTCTACTATCTGGCACTGGGAGTACTCAACCCCTTCCTCTATTACCTGCTGCTATTCAAGGCGTATGACCTGCTGCCCGCCCAGCAGGCGCAGACCCTCAACTACACCTGGGCCATCACCCTCAGTCTGCTGGCGGTGCCCTTCCTCGGTCAGAAGCTGCGCCGCCGCGACGGGGTGGCCATCGTGCTCGGCTACTTCGGTGCGCTGGTGATCGCCACCAAGGGGGATGTATTCGGTCTGCAGTTCGACAGCCCTCTCGGCGTCACGCTGGCGCTGGTGTCGACCCTGATCTGGGCCGGCTACTGGATCCTCAACACCCGCAACCAGGGCGACCCCATCGTCAGCCTGCTGCTGGGCTTCCTCATCAGCCTGCCCTTCATCGTCGCGGCAACCTGGCTGCTCTCGGACTTTGCCATGACCGCCTGGCAGGGGTGGGCCGGCGCCATCTACGTGGGGCTGTTCGAGATGGGCTTCGGCTTCGTGCTCTGGCTGATGGCGCTGCGCCACGCCACCAACACGGCCCCCATCAGCAACCTCATCTTCATCTCGCCGTTTGCTTCGCTGGTGCTGCTCAACCTGCTGATCGGCGAAACCATCCACCCGGCCACCCCGATCGGGCTGGCGCTCATCGTCGTCGCCCTGCTGATCCAGCAGCTGAAATACGGCAGGCGCTACCGCAAGACCAGCGAGCCACAAGCCTGACATACAAAGGGCGTATCCACGGATACGCCCTTCGTTCAATCAATCCACTCCAGAGGCTGGTTCTTGGGCAGCCGGATCTCCACCAGCAAGCCCCCCAGCTCGGAGCGCCCCAGCCTGATGGTGCCATGATGCTGGGACACGATCTTGGCGACGATGGCCAACCCCAGGCCGCTGCCGCTGCCGGTACGGGCCTCGTTGCCCTGGGTGAAGGGCTTGAGCACCCGGTAGTAATCCTGCTCCGGAATGCCGGGGCCATCATCCGACAACCGCAGCCGCACCCAGTGACCATCATCCTTGAGCTCGGCCTGCAGCCGGCTCGCACCGTAGCGCAGCGAATTGCCCGACAGGTTGTTGAGGATGCGGCGGATGCTGATGGGGTTGCAGGCCACCCGTACTGCCTCGGCCGGCAACTCGAGCTCCACCTCCAGTCCCTGATCGGTCTGTACCAGCAAGCTGTCGTGGATCAGTTGGGTCAGGTCGATCTGCTGGGTATCCAGCCCCTCGTCCGGCCGAATGTAGTCGATGAACTGATCGATGATGCCGTTGGACTCGTCAATGTCCGCGTTGATGCTCTCCTTGAGGTACTCATCGCCAGAGGACATCATCTCGGTCGCCAGCCGGATACGGGTCAGCGGGGTACGCAGATCGTGGGAGACGCCCGCCATCATCAGGTTGCGCTCCTCGATCAGGCCCTTGATGGAGCTCGACATGTGATTGAAGGTGCGAGTCAGCCGACGCACCTCCCGCGAGCCCTGCTCCCCCAACGCATCGGGGAAATTGCCACGCGCCACCGCCACGGCCCCCGCCTCCAGATCCTCCAGCGGCCGCACCAGCTGGCGGGCAAAGCGCCAGGCGGCGAACAGGGTCACCACCAGCAGCACGCTCATGTAGAGGATCAGCGGCTCGATGTCGTCATCTTCGATCTCGGTCAGCGGGATGCGCACCCACACCTTGTTGGCCTGGGGCGGCTGGATCCAGATGATGTAGTGATCCTGGATCTCGACCCTGACCTTGGTCTTGCCCCCCAGCTCGCGGCTGATGCTCTCTTCCAGATAGGTGTAGGGCTTGGACTCGTTGAGCCCGTGCTGCTCCGCCTCGGTCTGGGTATAGATGTCGCTGCCGGTCGCCACATAGACCAGCGCCTCGGCATCTTCACTCAGCGCCAGCTGGTTGCTCTCGACCGGGAAGATGAGCTTGACCTGGTTGGCCAGCAGGTGGCTGATCTGCTTGACGGTCGGCGCCAGCAGATAGTTGTAGAAGGTGGCATAGGAGACAAACTGATAGACCACCAGCACGGCGGCCAAAAACCAGAGCATGCGGGAGAACATGCTGCTCACTTTCTTCATTCGCCGTCACCGTCCGGCACGAACACATAGCCCAGACCCCAGACGGTCTGCAGATAACGGGGCTGCGCCGGATCCTGCTCCAGCAGGCGACGCAGGCGGGAGACCTGCACGTCGATGCTGCGCTCGGTGGCGGTGTATTCACGACCGCGGGCCAGGTTCATCAGCTTGTCGCGGGAGAGAGGCTCGCGCGGATGGCTCACCAGCACCTTGAGCACGGCGAATTCACCGCTGGTCAGTGCAACCGGGTCACCATCGCGGCTCAGCTCGCGGGTCGCCAGGTTGAGCTGATAGCTGCCAAAGCTCACCACCTTCTCGGCGGTAGAGGGGGCTCCCGGCAACTCGACGGTGTGCCGGCGCAGCACGGCGCGGATCCGGGCCAGCAGCTCACGGGGGTTGAACGGCTTGGGCAGGTAATCATCGGCACCCATCTCGAGCCCGACGATGCGATCCACCTCATCCCCCTTGGCGGTCAGCATCAGCACCGGGATCTGGTTGCCAGCCTCGCGCAGGCGGCGGCAGATGGAGAGGCCGTCTTCCCCCGGCAGCATCAAATCCAGCACCATCAGGCTGAAGTTCTCACGGGTCAGCAGGCGGTCGGCCTGTTCACCATTGGCGACGCCCCGAACCACGAACCCCTGTTCGGTCAAGTAGCGCTCCAGCAGGGAACGTAATTTCAAATCATCGTCGACGACCAGAACCTTGTATTGCTGACTCATTGCTTGCCTCTCCTCTCGATATGCTGCCAATACTAGAGCTCGGGCTCGTAACGGCCAAGCCTAAATATGTTACCGGTTATTGCCCATTCAGCCGATTTTGCGCCCCTTCACCCTGCGTCTCATCACTCCGGCATCCCCTCAGACGCCCCAGTTTTTGCTCGACAGCAAGGCGACAACGGATAAGATCTGCCGAGCCATAAGAGGCTCATCAGCCCCACTGACACAGGTAACGACCGATGAAGACCAAGCTGATCACCCGTGAAGGCTACAACAAGCTCAAACAGGAGCTCGATTTCCTCTGGCGCGAGGAACGCCCCGAGACCACCCGCAAAGTGGCCTGGGCGGCCAGCCTCGGTGATCGCAGCGAGAATGCCGACTACCAATACAACAAGAAACGGCTGCGGGAGATCGACCGACGGGTCCGTTACCTGCGCAAGTGCCTCGAGGAGCTGGGGATCGTCGACTACTCCCCCGCCCAGGAGGGCAAGGTCTTTTTCGGTGCCTGGGTCGAGGTGGAAAACGAAGAGGGAGAGACCAAGCGCTTTCGCATCGTCGGCTATGACGAGATCTTCGAGCGCAAGGATTACATCTCCATCGACTCCCCCATGGCCCGCGCCCTGCTCAAGAAAGAGGTGGGGGATGAGGCCATAGTGCGTACGCCAGTCGGTGACGCCTGCTGGTACATCAATGAGATCAGCTATCCCAAATAAGCCAGCGCCGGCCCTGACGGCCAAATCGGCTGACGAGGCCAGGAGAGACCGAGCATGCCCGCCCACCGGGTATGACACACGTCATTTTTGCCGGGGTGGCATCCCGCTGCCCGACCCCATATAGTGCTCACACCCGGCGCCTTGCGGCGCCAACCGGCCCGCGCGGCAGTGGTCCGGCTGGTACCTTGAGTACCGCCAGGACAGCCCCCTGCCCGGCGACATCGCCTCGCGCCTGCCCGTTGACCAGGACCCGACCAAGAGACCCTCGATGCAAAGCCACGTAATAGAACATCAGATTGCCGGTGAGCTGAATGCCCGCCCGGAGCAGGTACAAGCCGCCGTTCGCCTGCTGGACGAAGGTGCCACCGTTCCCTTCATCGCCCGTTACCGCAAAGAGGTGACCGGCGGTCTGGACGACAGCCAGCTGCGTACCCTGGAGAGCCGCCTCGGCTACCTGCGTGAACTGGCGGATCGCCGCCAGGTGATCCTGCGCTCCATCGAAGAGCAGGGCAAACTGACCCCCGAGCTGGCCCGCGAGCTGAACGATGCCGACAGCAAGACCCGGCTGGAAGACCTCTATCTCCCCTACAAGCCCAAGCGGCGCACCAAGGGGCAGATGGCCATCGAGGCGGGATTGGAGCCACTGGCCGACCTGCTGCTGAGCGACCCGCTGAAAGATCCCGAGCAGGAGGCGGTTCGTTTCCTCAATGCCGAGCAGGGGATCACCGACGGCAAAGCCGCCCTCGACGGTGCCCGCTACATCCTGATGGAGCGCTTCGCCGAGCAGGCCGACCTGCTGGAAAAGCTGCGCGACTATCTGTGGCACAACGCCACCCTGCGTGCTCGCGTGGTGGCCGGCAAGGAGCAGGAAGGAGCCAAGTTCAAGGATTACTTCGAACATGACGAACCGCTGCACAAGGCCCCCTCCCACCGGGTGCTGGCCATGCTGCGCGGTCGCAACGAGGGAGTGCTCAATCTGGCGCTGGTTGCCGGCGACGATGAGGGTTCCAGCCCCTGCGAAGGGATCATTGCCCATCACCTCAGGCTCAACCTGCAACACCGCCCGGCCGACAAGTGGCTGCAGGGGGTAGTGAGCTGGACCTGGAAGATCAAGCTCTCCTTGCAGATGGAGACCGAGCTGATCGGCCGCATCCGCGAATCAGCAGAAGACGAAGCGATCAAGGTATTCGCCATGAACCTCAAGGATCTGCTGATGGCGGCGCCGGCGGGCATGCGCTGCACTATGGGGCTGGATCCGGGCATCCGCACCGGGGTCAAGGTGGCCGTGGTCGATGCCACCGGCAAGCTGGTCGATCATGCGACCATCTATCCGTTCGAACCCAAGCGCCAGATTGACCAGAGTCTCAAGACCCTGAGCGAGCTGTGCCAGAAGCACAAGGTCGAACTCATCAGCATCGGCAACGGCACCGCCTCGCGGGAAACCGACCGCCTGGTAAGCGATCTGTTCGAGCGCTACCCGGCGGCCAAGGCGCAGAAAATCGTGGTGAGTGAAGCGGGGGCATCGGTCTACTCCGCCTCCGAGCTCGCCTCCCAGGAATTCCCGGATCTGGACGTCTCCATTCGTGGTGCCGTCTCCATCGCCCGCCGGCTGCAGGATCCGCTGGCCGAGCTGGTCAAGATCGATCCCAAGAGCATAGGTGTGGGCCAGTACCAGCACGACGTCGGCCAGAGCCAGCTGGCCCGCCGGCTCGATGCGGTGGTCGAGGATTGCGTGAACGCGGTCGGGGTGGATGTGAATACTGCCTCGGTCGCCCTACTCAACCGGGTTTCCGGCCTCTCCCAGACCCTGGCCCAGAACATCGTCGCCTACCGGGACGAGAACGGCGCCTTCCAACATCGTCAACAACTGCTGAAAGTGAGCCGGCTCGGGCCCAAGGCATTCGAGCAGTGCGCCGGCTTCCTGCGCATTCGTGGCGGCAGCAACCCGCTGGACGGCTCGGCGGTGCACCCGGAATCCTACCCTGTGGTGGAGCGGATCCTCGCCAAGCTGGAGCAGACCGTCGACAGCCTGCTCGGCAACAGCAGCCTGCTGCGCACCCTCAAGCCCGCCGACTACACCGACGAGCAGTTCGGGGTGCCCACCGTCACCGACATCATCGGCGAGCTGGACAAGCCTGGCCGCGACCCGCGTCCCGAGTTCAAGACTGCCACCTTCAAGGAAGGGGTGGAGAAAATCAGCGATCTGGTGCCCGAGATGGTGCTGGAGGGGGTGGTCACCAACGTCACCAACTTCGGCGCCTTCGTCGACATCGGCGTCCATCAGGACGGGCTGGTGCACATCAGCTCCCTCACCGACCGCTTCGTCAAGGATCCCCGCGAGGTGGTCAAGGCCGGCGACATCGTCCGGGTCAAGGTGCAGGAAGTGGACGTACCGCGCAAACGCATCAGTCTGACCATGCGTCTGGATGAAAAAGCCGGCCAGCCAGCCCGCAAACCGGCCGAGCCGCGCCACACCGGCAATGCCAAGCCGAAGCAGGCACCCCGTCAGAGCCCCCTGGCCGATGGCGCCATGGGCAACGCCTTCGCGGCCGCCCTGTCGAAGCTGAAGAAATAAATCCCCAGAATGCAAAAAGCCCCGCGAGGGGCTTTTTTGTCGCTGTTGCTCAGCCTTACTGGGCCAGCGCAGCCAGAATGGCGTCAGCCTCTTGATGAGCTGCCAGTACTTCCCGCAGCCGGTTGAATGCCTTGCAGGCCTCTTGCGGATACTTGCCATAGGAGACCACGCCGGTATGGCTCCAGCCTGCCGCCAACATCACCTTCTTCTTGAAATGGGTGCCTTCGGTGCCGCCCCCGCCGAGCTGCATCAAGAACTGCTCCATCTGGAGGTGCGGCGGCGGTACACGGGAGAAGGTGGCAAAATCTTCCGGTTTGACTTCATCAAAGTGCATGGCGACTCCTGTGAGCGTGGATGGGATTACCCCTCAGATTAGTTGCAAATGCCTGCTCGCGAGGGAAAAAACCGGGCGGAAATACGGTGGAAACCTCAGACACTCAGGCTCAGGTTCTGCTGGGCAGCAGGCTTGACTGCCTGCTGATAACGCTGGGCGATGACCTGGTTGCGCTGCTCCATGTAGCCGTTCAGCACGCCCGTCTTGGCGCTGCCATCGGCAGCCAGAGCGGTATCAGGGTCGGATGAGAGCAGTGCCTTGCGGGCCTGTGCCTCCTTGGCTGCAGCACTTCTGGCTACGCTCAGATCCTGAGAGGAGGGCTCGGCAGGCGCCAGTGCGGCGGCCCGCACCTGTTGCATCTTGGCGATGGTGGCTCTGGGATCGCCGGGGATGGTCCCGATGTCGATGGAGACGCCACCGCCGGTCGCGTAACGCTTGCCATCCGGCCCCATGGCGAATTCATAGGTAGGGCTGCCGGCATACTGACCACCGGTGCTCTGGTGCGCCTGCTCGTGAGTGCGCACCTCCTGATCCCTGTCGGCCAGCTCCTTGACCTGCAACTCCTGCTTCTGCTGTTGCTCCTGCTGCTTGGGATCCTGCTGCTTGTTGCGCTGACCGTCCTCACCGGTAGCCTCGACAAAGCGGTTGTCGACCGCCGCCTGCGGGTTGCCGGTCTGGGCACCGTCTCGCGCCTGCTGGGAAGTCTGATTGGGATTGGCCTGGCTGGCTCTGGACTTCTCTTTCTGGGAGCCGACTTCGGACTCGGCGTTGAAAGCCTCGCTCTGACGGCTCTGGGGGATGAGTGCCGCGCGACGATTGTCAGTGCGTGCCGATTCCGTCTGCGGTTGCAGCTGGTTGGGAATGATGGTCGGCAGACTGACATTGATGTTCATGTCACACCCGGATGTCGATCAGGGTTCCCATCATGTCGCTGGCGGTCTGGATCACCTTGGCAGAAGCACCGGCCTGCACCTCGGCACTCTTGAGGTTCACCAGTTCTTCGGGCAACTGCACCTTGTCACCGCTCGGGGTATTGAGCCTGGCGATCTGGCTGGACGCCTTGTCGGCGATCTGCTCCGCACGCTGAAAGCCTTGCACACCGCTGTTCAATGCTGAATCTATACGCATGACAACTCTCCTCTGACACTGGATTAATTATCCGCCACGCCAGAGGATTAATGAAGCAAATTGGCTATTTTTCAACCTACAAAATGTTCAATGATTTCAATGAACTGTTGTGGATGGGAAATAAAGGGTGCATGTGAGGCCTTTTCCAGCACCACACTGCGGCTGCTTGGGTAACGCTCGTCCAGCAGAGGGATGGACGCCTTGGGCACCAGCGAATCCAGCCGACCGTAGACTCGCAGCCAAGGCAGGCTCAATGGTGTCAGCTCATCGCGCAGATCGACCTCGGCCAGCAAGCCGAGTCCGGCCTCCAGCGCGGCCAGCTGTGGAGCGGGCCGCTCCGCCAGCCAGTGGCGCAACTGGCGGATGTCGTCCCTGGCGTGTTCGCTGCCCATGGCCTGGATCGCCAGGAAGCGTTCTATGGTCTGCTTGAAGTCCCCTGCCAGCATCTGGTTGAAACCGGCAAGTACCTTGGGGGCGATCCCTAGCCATTCGTCACGGGCCATGAAACAGGGGGAGCTGGCCACCGTGATGAGGGAGTGCAGTCGCTCGGGATGGCTCAAGGCCAACTGGCAGGCCACCAGGCCACCGAGGGACCACCCCAGCAAATGGCACTGCTCCGGCAGGATGGCTGCCACCTCTTCAGCCAGCCAGGGCAGACTGTACTCCACCTCACCTGCCAGCGGACTGTTGCCAAAGCCGGGCAGATCCACCAGATGGACGCGATAGCGAGACGCCAGGGCCGGCACAATGCCATGCCAGACCGCGCCATTCATTCCCCATCCGTGCAACAGCACCAGATCGGGCCCCTGACCAAACCGCTCAACCGACACGCTCATCTAGACTCAGATCCTGTTCACTCTAGTTGGGGTCAGCATGTTAAAGCGGTTGCTCGCCAAAGCAAGTCCGATCCTCGGCCGCCATGCCGACTGGCAGGGCAACTGCCTGCTCTGCCAGCAGCCTTGCGATATTGACCCCTTGCTGTGCAGCTGGTGCCGACAGGCCCTGCAGCAAGCTGACCACACCTGCCGCTTGTGTGCGGCCCCCTTGCCGGTATTGCATGAAGAGTGCCTGCCGATCTGCGGTCGTTGCCAGCGCAGGCCGCCGCCATGGGAGCGGCTGCAGGTCATCGGTGACTATCGCCCCCCTACCCCATGCTGATCCCCCGGCTGAAGTATTCCGGCCAGATCCTGCTGGCCCCGCTGCTCGCCCGGCTGCTGGCCGATCATCTGGATCTCAGCGAGCCGCCAGAGGCCATCATTCCAGTGCCGCTGCACTGGTGGCGCCAGTGGTGGCGCGGCTTCAATCAGGCGGAAGAGATAGCCATCGCTCTCAGCGAGCTGATCGGCATTCCTTGTGACAAGCGCCTGCTACGCCGGGTCAGGGCAACCCCGCAGCAGACCAAGCTCAGTGCCAGCCAGCGGCGGCGCAATCTGCGCGGCGCCTTCCAGATCAGGCCCCACGCCTACCAGCATGTGGCGCTGCTCGATGATGTGGTCACCACGGGCGCGACCGCCGGCCATCTCACCCGCTTGCTCCATGAGAGCGGAGTCACAAAGGTGGAAGTGTGGGCCGTCTGTCGTACCCTCAAGCATCTCAAGTAACCATCGGCATGCTACCCAAGCCTTGCCAAGAGAGTTATCATGAATACCCTAGTCGTACACTCAGGTTTATGAGGATAGTGATGATCAGCATTTCCGACACCGCCCAGGCCCATTTCCGTAAACTGCTGGAAAAACAGCCTGATGGCACCAATATCCGGGTGTTTGTGGTCAATCCGGGAACCCAGAATGCCGAGTGCGGTGTATCATATTGCCCACCCGACGCGGTCGATCCGGAAGATCAACACCTGCCCTTCAGCGGCTTCGACTGCCTGGTCGATCCTCTGAGCGCCCCCTTCCTGGTGGATGCCACCATCGATTTCGTCACCGATCAGATGGGCTCCCAGCTCACCCTGAAAGCCCCCAACGCCAAGATGCGCAAAGTGGCCGACGACGCTCCGCTGATCGACCGTATCGAGTACGTGTTGATGTCCGAGGTGAACCCCATGCTGGCCGGTCACGGCGGCAAGGTCACCCTGGTCGAGCTGACCGAGGACAAGCTGGCCATCCTGCAGTTCGGCGGCGGTTGCAACGGTTGCTCCATGGTCGACTACACCCTGAAAGAGGGAATCGAGAAGCAGCTGCTGGAGAAATTCCCGGGCGAGCTCAACGGCGTCAAGGATGCCACCGAGCACCAGCGCGGCGATCACTCCTACTACTGATTTGCTGCTCTTGTCGCAAAGACATGCAGCAAAGAAAAGGCCCCGCCAGCTGGCGGGGCCTTTTGCATTCTGCGGCGGGCGGATCACTCGTCCTTCTTGTCTCGCGACAGCAGGGCGATGGCCGCCTCTTTCGGATTCTTGCCTTCGTACAGCACCTTGAAGATCTGCTCGCAGATGGGCATCTCGACGCCGCAGCGGGCCGCCAGCAGATGCACCTCCTTGGTGTTGCGATAGCCTTCCACTACCTGACCGATCTCGGTCATGGCGGTGTTCACGTCCTTGCCGGCCCCGAGGGCCAGACCGAAGCGCCGGTTACGCGACTGGTTGTCGGTACAGGTCAGCACCAGATCCCCGAGCCCCGCCATCCCCATAAAGGTCTTGGCGTCGGCGCCGAGCGCGGCGCCGAGGCGCTGCATCTCTACCAGGCCCCGGGTGATGAGCGCGGTCCTGGCGTTGGCGCCAAAACCCAGCCCGTCGGAGAGACCGGCACCGATGGCGATGACGTTCTTGACCGCCCCGCCCAGTTGCAGACCGATGAAGTCCGGATTGGTATAGACCCGGAACGAACGGCCACAGTGCAGCAGCAGGGAGAGATCGTCGGCGAAGTCGTCGTGGGTCGACGCCACCGAGATGGCGGTCGGCAGACCGGCGGCCAGCTCCTTGGCGAAGGTAGGGCCGGAGATCACCGCCAGCGGCATCTCGTCACCCAGCACCTCGCGCGCCACGTCTTGCAGCAGACGACCGCTGTCCGGCTCCAGCCCCTTGGTCGCCCAGGCGATACGGGTATCCGGGCGCAGGAAGGGTTTGACCTGGGCCAGCACCTGACCGAACACATGGCTCGGCACCACCAGCAGCAGCACGGGGGCGGCTTGTACCGCCTGTTGCAGATCGGCGGTCAGCTGCAGATCGGCAGGAAAAGGGACATCCGGCAGAAAAGCCTTGTTGCAGCGGTCTTGTTCCAGCTCGGCGACATGGGCAGGGTCGTGGCCCCACAGCAGGGTCGGATGACCGTTGCGCGCCAGAGAAATGGCAAGGGCGGAGCCATAAGACCCCGCCCCCAAGACCGAGATAGCGATCTGGTCGGCCATTATCAGGCTTCCGCAGTCGCCTGCTGGGCCTGTGCCTGCGCCATGTGCTGGGCAAACAGGGCATCGAAGTTGACCGGTGCCAGGTTCAGCTGCGGGAAGGAACCCTTGCTCACCAGGTTGGACACCGCTTCGCGGGCATACGGGAACAGGATGTTCGGGCAGAAGGCAGCCAGGCAATGTGCCAGTTGCGGCTCCGGCAGGTTGCCGATGGTGAAGATACCGGCTTGCTGAACTTCACACAGGAAGGCAGTTTCGGTTTCCAGCTTGCAGGTCACGGTCAGGGTCAGTACCACTTCATAGACGCTGTCGGCCAGGATGTTGGTCTTGGTGTCCATGTCCAGCTTGACGTCCGGCTGCCACTCTTTCTGGAAGATGTGCGGGGTATTCGGCGCTTCGAAGGAGACATCCTTGGTGTAGACGCGCTGGATGTGGAATTCCGGTTGTACTTCCTGGTTGTTGATCTCTTCAGCCATTTTGTTTGATTCCTTTTTATGAAAATAGGTGGGCGCAGGCCCTTAAATCAGCGTTTTTTGGTCACCGGCAGATTCTCTGCACGCCACTGGGCCATGCCACCGCTGAGCACATACACCTGCTTGAAGCCGGCTTTGCTCAATTGGCGACCCGCGCCACCAGCGGTCATCCCCGACTCGCACACCACTATGATGGGGGCATCTTTATGCTTTTCAACCGGGCCCAGATTATTGCTCTGGATCTGGCTGAGCGGCAGGTGCTGGGCACCGGCCAGATGGCCCTTGGCAAACTCTTCCTGACTGCGAATGTCCACCACGGTGGCGTTTTCACGGTTGATCAGCAGGGTTGCGGTGTGGTTGTTCACCGACTTCACCGGAGAAAAACGAGCACGCACCGTGGTGTAAACCAGGGTGCCTGCCAGGCCGAACCAGGCTGCGGTCAGCAGCGGGTTGCGGGCCGCAAAATCCAAATACTCTTGCATCTTCTACTATCCAGGGACCAAGACAAGTGCCCGAGTATACATGGGGACCCAGCCAAGATCAGCCATCTTGGCGGCAAAGCGGGAGCGGGCTCCCACCAGACGGGGACGAGGGAAAGCGGCGGCATAAAAAGTGGTATTCGGCCCGCTAGGGCGAGGATTCGTCGAGTGGTGCGACAAGCCGGCGACAAAGAAGAAACAGCTCGGCAACAGCGTGCGGCCCCCGCCGGACGGGGCTTGGCTATCAGGTGACTATTTCGGCAGATGTAGTAATATTACGCTAGTTTCACTTCCCGCAATTCATTCCTATCCGAGAGGACATAGCCTTATGTCAACAGCTAAGAAACCTTTGGTTCTGGTCATCATGGACGGTTGGGGCTACAGCACCAAGCAAGAGCACAATGCCGTCGCTGCCGCCAAGACTCCCAACCTCGACCGTCTCGCCCGTGACTACACCAGCACCCTGATCTCCGGCTCCGGCCTGGACGTGGGTCTGCCGGATGGTCAGATGGGGAACTCCGAAGTGGGCCACGTCAACATCGGCGCCGGTCGCATCGTCTATCAGGAACTGACCCGCATCTCCAAAGACATCCAGGACGGCGACTTCTTCCAGAACGTCGAGCTGGCTAAGGCGGTCGATGCTGCCGTGACCAAGGGCAAGGCCGTGCACATCATGGGCCTGATGTCCCCGGGTGGCGTGCACAGCCACGAAGAGCACATCATGGGCATGATCGAAATGGCCGCCAAGCGTGGCGCCGAGCAGATCTACTTCCACGCCTTCCTGGATGGCCGTGACGTGCCGCCGCGCTCCGCCCAGTCCTCCATCGAGCAGTTCGATGCCCTGTTCGCCCGTCTGGGCAAGGGACGTTTCGCCTCCATGATCGGCCGTTACTACGCCATGGACCGCGACAACCGCTGGGATCGCGTGCAGCAAGCCTATGACCTGATGACCCAGGGCCAGGGCGAGTTCACCGCCGACAGCGCCAGCGAAGCCCTGGCCGCCGCCTACGCTCGCGACGAGAACGACGAATTCGTCAAAGCCACCCGCATCGGTGCCGCCGCCCCCATGCAGGATGGTGATGCGCTGATCTTCATGAACTTCCGTGCCGACCGTGCCCGCGAGATCACCCGCGCCTTCGTTGACAGCGACTTCACCGGCTTCGCCCGCACCGCCACCCCGGCGCTGAACTTCGTGATGCTGACCGAGTACGCGGCCGACATCAAAACCGCCTGTGCCTACCCGCCGACCGCGCTGGTCAACACCCTGGGTGAATGGCTGGCCAAGCAGGGCAAGACCCAGCTGCGCATCTCCGAAACCGAGAAGTACGCCCACGTCACCTTCTTCTTCAACGGCGGCGAAGAGGCCTGCTTCACTGGCGAAGATCGCGAGATCGTCGCCAGCCCGAAAGTGGCCACCTATGACCTGCAACCGGAGATGAGCTCCGAAGAGCTGACCGACAAGCTGGTCGGCGCCATCAAGAGCGGCAAGTACGACGTCATCATCTGCAACTACCCGAACGGCGACATGGTCGGCCACACCGGCGTGTTCGACGCCGCGGTCAAGGCCTGTGAAGCGGTCGACCACTGCATCGGTCGCGTCACCGATGCGCTGGCCGAAGTGGGTGGCGAGTGCCTGATCACCGCCGACCACGGCAACGCCGAGAAGATGATGGACGAAGAGACCGGTCAGGCGCACACCGCCCACACCAATCTGCCGGTTCCGCTCATCTATTTCGGTCGCAAGGCCGAGGTGGCTGAAGGCGGCAAATTGTCCGATCTGGCCCCCACCATGTTGACCCTGATGGGTCTGCCGGTACCGCCGGAAATGACTGGCAAGCCCCTGATGATTCTGAAATAATCCTTCCCCATGCGGGGATGCGAAGTTATTTCAACCAAAACCAGTCGCGTCGGCCTGTTGGCCGGCGCGCTGTTTTTTTGTCTGTCGTTCGGGCCGGCCACGGCACGGGCTGCCAACCAGCAGCTCGGTGCCATGCAGTCCCAGATCAAGGAACAGCAGCAGACCATCAAGCTCAGCAAGCAGGAGCTGGCCAAGCTCAATACCCAGCTCAAGGCTGATGAGCAGGCCATCTCGGCCGCCGCCGCCAAGCTCGAGCAGACCAAGCAGCAGCTCAGAGAGAACCAGCAAAAGCTGGTGGGGCTGCAGCAGGACAAGCTGGATCTGGAACAGCAGGCCAGCCATCAGAAGCAGTTGCTGGCCAAGCAGGCCGAGAGCGCCTTCACCGCCGGCAACCACGATTACCTCAAACTGCTGCTCAATCAGCAGGATCCGGCCAAACTGAGCCGTTCCCTCGACTATTACGACTACCTCAACAAGGCCCGCATCGAAGCCATCGAGGCGCTGCGTGCCACCCGCACCAAGCTGGCCAAAAACCAGCAGGCCACCAAAGAGACCGAAAGCCGGCTGCAAAGCCTGCTGAGCGAACAGCAGCAACATCACCAGAGCCTGCTGGCCAGCCAGCAGAGCCGCGCCAAGGTGCGCAACCAGCTACAGCAATCGGTACAGGATGACGAACAGAAGCTGAGCAAGCTGGTCAAGGCGGAAAAAACCTTGAAGGCCCGGCTGGAAGAGCTACGCCGCCAGCGAGAAGAGCAGGAACGGCGCGAACGGGCCGAGCGGGAACGCCTCGCCAAGCTGAAGGCGGAGCAGGAGCGGCAGCGCAAGCTGGCAGAGCAGCGCCGTGCCGAGCAACAGCGGCTCGCCGCCCAGCAAAACAAGGCAGCCCAGCAACAGCAGCCGACCGAGGAAGTGGCCAGCAGCAAACCCGAGCGAGGTTCGGGGATCAGCAGCGCCGGCTATTACAGCGGGCTCAAGACCAACGGCAGCCTGCGCTGGCCGGTGCAGGGCCCCATCCTCATCGCCTACGGCTCGCCGCGCACCGCCGAACTGAAGTGGAAAGGCACCCTGATCGGCGCCAGTGAAGGTACCCAGGTCAAGGCGGTGGCCCCGGGCCAGGTGGTCTATGCCGACTGGCTCGATGGCTTCGGCATGCTGCTGGTGATCGATCACGGCCGCGGCTACATGAGCCTCTACGGCCACAACCAGTCGCTGCTGCGCCAGGTGGGCCAGAACGTGGAACAGGGTGAACCGGTGGCGCTGGTCGGCGACAGCGGCGGCCAGGACAGGCCCGGCCTCTACTTCGAGATCCGCTATCAGGGCGAGGCGATCAACCCCACCAAGTGGCTGGCCAAGCGCTGATCACCGCCACCCGGCCGCCAACCTGTCATCCAAAAAAGCCTGCATGATGCAGGCTTTTTTGATCGCCGCCAGCAGCGGGCGTGACGGCAGATGACGAAAACTTACCTCTTTTCCTGCCAGCTCAGGGGAAGACAATCAGCCCGATCTGCTCCAGCAAGGCCTGCTGCTGATCTTCGTTGATCTGCACCCCGTCCAGATTGACTCGCCGCAGATCCAGCCCGGGCAGATCGCACTGGCGCAGGTCACAACCCTGCAGGTTGACGCTGGCCCAGTCTATTTGGCCAAACTCGGAACCGCTGAGATCGGAGCCCGCCAGCGAGGCGCCGAACAGGTTGGCCCCCTGCCAGCGATTGCCGCTCAATTCGCATTGCTCCAGCAGGCACCCTTCGAAATTGGCGTAACTGAAGTTGTTGCCGGTCAGATGGGCCTCGCAGAAGTAGCTCTTGACGGTGATCTGGTTGGCAAAGCTGGCGCGGGAGAAGTTGATCCCCAGCGCCTGACAGTCGCGCAGCTCCAGCCCCAGACATTGGCTTTGGCTGCAGTCGGCCATGGTGAGATCGCAGCGCAGGAAGCTCGCCTCGCGCAGGTCGCAACCCTGCAGCAAACAGCTCAGCTCGCGCTCCCGGTCATAGAAGCTGCAGTCGACGAAGCGGCATTCGGCCAGATCGAGCCAGGAGAAGTTGCAGCCGATGAAACGGCAACCCTGGAACTGCTCCCCCTCCAGGTCTTGCTGCTCGAAGCGCACGCCCTCGAAGCACTTGTCCTTGATCATCCCGCGACTCCCCCTGTTGATGGCGTCATATGCTGACTTTGTTAAACAAAAACGGTAATGTTACGTGTAACATTTCTGCCGGATCCCGAGATGAACGACACCCGCAAGCGCCGCCCCACCCTGCAGGACATAGCCGACCTGACCGGGGTCACCAAGATGACCGTCAGCCGCTACCTGCGCGACCCACAGGCCGTGGCCGAGGGCACCCGCGAGCGGATCGCCGCCGCAGTGGAGGAGCTCGGCTACATCCCCAACCGGGCGCCGGACATTCTCTCCAACGCCACCAGCAAGGCGATCGGCATCCTGATCCCCTCCCTCTCCAACCAGGTCTTCTCCGCCGTGGTGCACGGCATCGAGTCGGTGACCCGGCCCGCCGGCTACCAGACCCTGCTGGCCCACTACGGCTACAGCCCGGATCGGGAAGAGGAGCAGGTCGCTTCCCTGCTCTCCTATCACGTGGATGGGCTGATCCTCTCCGACAGCCAGCACACCGAGCGCACTCGCAAGATGATCGCCACCGCCGGCATCCCGGTGGTGGAGACCATGGATCTGCCGCAGAGCCCCATCGACATGGTGGTCGGCATGGATCACCGGGCAGCCGCCCGGGCCATGGTAACAGAGATGCTGCGCCGGGGCCGACGCAAGCTGGTCTACCTCGGCGCGCGGCTCGACGTGCGCACCCAGCTGCGGATGGAAGGCTACTACCAGGCGATGCAGGATTTCGGCCTGAGCGGCCAGCACCTGCTGACCGAGCAATCCTCCAGCTTCACCCTCGGCGGCCAGCTGCTGGAGCAGGCGCTGGTGCGTTATCCCGATCTGGACGGCCTGTTCTGCACCAACGATGACCTGGCGGTGGGCGCCCTGCTGCAGTGTCAGGCCAAGTGGATACCCGTGCCCCAGCAGATCGCCATCGCCGGCAGCAACGCCCTCGACATCGGCCACGCCATGACCCCCAAGCTGGCCAGTATCGTCACGCCGCGCAAAGAGATCGGCCGTGCGGCCGCCACCATGCTGCTGGCCCGCCTCAACGGCCAGCCGCTGGCCGACACCCAGCTCGACATGGGCTTCTCCCTGTACGAAGGGGACAGCCTGGGCTGAGGCCCAGCTCCCCACCATGCAGCTAAAACAGAGCAGGCCACCCGAGGGTGGCCTGCTTGCTTGGCAAACGGAAGGTCCGGCTCACGCCGGCGTCAAATCAGGATGCGACCAGAGCGACGGCTTCGCGGGAGAGGCGGGTCACCTCTTCCCAGTTACCGTTCTTGACGGCCTCGGCCGGCAGCATCCAGGAGCCACCGACGGTGGCAACGCACTTGAGCGCCAGGTAGTCGGCCACGTTTTTCGGGCCGATGCCGCCGGTGGGGCAGAACTTCACCTGGGGCAGCGGCGCGGCGATGGCGGCCAGCGCCTTGGTGCCGCCGTTCGCTTCGGCCGGGAAGAACTTCAGATGGTCATAGCCTGCTTCCAGCGCCTGCATCACCTCGGACGGGGTGGCCACGCCCGGGATCAGCGGCGCCGTGCTGTTGGCCGCGTGGGCCAGCAGGGCCGGGGTCATCCCCGGGGAGATGACGAAGCGGGCACCGGCAGCCACGGCGGCATCAAACTGCGCGCAGTTGAGCACGGTACCGGCACCGACCATGGCATCCGGCATCGCCTTGGCGATGAGGGCGATGGCCTCCAGCGCCACCGGGGTGCGCAGGGTGATCTCGAACACCGAGATGCCGCCGTCCAGCAGCGCCTTGGCCATCGGCAGGGCCTGATCCAGCTCGTTGATAACCATCACGGGTACCAGCGGGGAGGCGGCAAACACCTCGGCCGGGGTCACTTTCCAGTTCTGCATAGCTCTTCCTTAGTCAGCTCTTAATCAAAGATGGTGGCGCCGCACTCGGCGCTCGATACCGCGCGACGCATCACGCTGAACAGTTCACGGCCCCACCCCTCTTGTTCCAGGGTGAGGTCGATCTCGGCCTGGGGTCGGCCACTCAAATCGGTCAGGCAGTCGAGGCTGCCGTTTACCGCGTCCACCCGCAGCAGGTCGCCATCGGCAAGCAGACCGATGGCCCCGCCATGCAGCGCTTCCGGGGTGACGTGGATGGCGGCAGGGATCTTGCCGGAGGCACCGGAGAGACGGCCGTCGGTGACCAGCGCCACCTTGTAACCGGCTTTTTGCAGGTTGCCGAGCACCGGCATCAGCTTGTGCAGCTCCGGCATGCCATTGGCGGCCGGGCCATTGTGGCGCACCACGATGACGGCATCCTGATTGAGATCGCCCGCCTTGTAGGCCGCCTCCACCGCGTGCTGGGAGGAGAAGACCCGCGCCGGGGCTTCAATCACCCGATACTCGGGGGCGACGGCGGAGACCTTGACCACGGCGCGGCCCAGATTGCCTGCCAGCAGCTTGGTGCCGCCGGTGGCCTGGAATACGCTGCCGGAGGGGGACAATACGCTCGCATCGCCGCTCTCACCCACCGGCTGCCATACCAGCTGGCCATCCACCAGTGCCGGACGGCTGAGGTAATCCTGCATCTCGCCAAACACCGGGGTGGCGTCCAGGTGGATCAGCCCTTCTTGCGCCAGACGGCGCATCAGGCCGGGCACGCCGCCCGCCTGTTCGAAGGCGTTGACGTCGGCCGGGCCGTTCGGGTACATGCGCACCAACAGCGGCACCACGTCGGAGAGATCGCTCAAGTCGTCCCAGGTCAGCTCCAGCCCGGCGGCGCGGGCCAGCGCCACCATGTGGATGCTGTGGTTGGTGCTGCCGCCGGAGGCGAGCAGGGCCACCAGCCCGTTGACCAGGGCGCGCTCGTCGATCACCGCACTCAGGGGGCGATAGGCCGGGGAGCCCGGGATCATGGCACTGATGCGGCGGGCCGCTTCCTCGGTGAGGGCGTGGCGCAGCTCGCTGTGCGGATGCACGAAGGCGGAGCCCGGCAGCATCAGGCCCATGGCTTCGAACACCAGCTGGTTGGTGTTGGCGGTGCCGTAGAAGGTGCAGGTGCCCGCCGCGTGGTAGGCGCCGCACTCCATCTGCAGCAGGGCGTCGCGGCCCACTTCACCGGCAGCGTACTGCTGGCGCACCTTCACCTTCTCGTCGTTGCTGATGCCGCTCGCCATCGGGCCGGCAGGCACGAAGGCGGTGGGCAGGTGGGCGTGGGAAAGCGCCCCCATGATCTGGCCCGGCGCTATCTTGTCGCAGATGCCGAGCAGCAGGGTGGCGTCGAAGGTGTTGTGGGAGAGGGAGACCGCGGTGGCCTGGGCGATGAGGTCCCGGGAGAAGAGGGACATGTCCATCCCCGGCTGACCCTGGGTCACGCCGTCGCACATGGCGGGCACGCCGCCGGCCACCTGGGCGCTGTGGCCGAGCTCCGCCAGGGCGGCCTTGATGATGTCCGGATAGCCCTGATAGGGCTGATGGGCGCTCAGCATGTCGTTGTAGGCGGTGACGATGCCGACGTTGGCGCGGGTCATGTCGAGGATGCGCCCCTTCTCGTCACAGCTGGAGGCGGCCACGGCGTGGGCCAGGTTGCCACAGGCCAGCGCGGCGCGGGTCTTGCCCTGATCGGCCTGACGCTGGATGCGGGCCATAAAGGCCTGGCGACGGGCGGCACTGCGCTCGCGGATGCGGGCAGTGACGTCGGAAATTACCTGATGAATCATTGGGCTTGCTCCAATGCTGTGACGGCGCGGTCAACCACCTGTTCGAAGGTGCCGTCGATATCGATGTGGAATACACCGGCTTCGCCGTCCGGGCGCTCCAGGGTATCGAACTGACTTTGTACCATGCTTTCGCGCATGAAGTGGCCCTTGCGGGCCCGCATCCGCTCGAGGATCAGCGGCTGGCTGCCGTCGAGGAAGAGGAAGCTGACCGACTCGTTGCCTTCACGGATCTGGTCGCGATACTGCTTCTTGAGGGCCGAGCAGACGATGACGCCCACCTCGTTCTTCTGCTCCAGGCTGTAGGCCGCGTCGCGGATCCGCTCCAGCCAGGGGGCGCGATCCTCATCGTTGAGCGGGTTGCCGCCAGCCATCTTCTGAATGTTGGTCCTGGGGTGCAGATCATCACCGTCGATGAACTTGGCGCCCAGCACGCTAGCCACCTTGAGGCCCACGCTGGACTTGCCGCTACCACATACACCCATCACGATAATGCTCTTACCCGCCATTGTTTGACCTCTATCTCATTTTTCAAAAAACGTGCTGCCGATGGGTTCTAACTTAGCACGTTACCGGTAACATGTTACCGGTAACAACAAGAATTGTGAAGTCTGCCACAGACTGAGCGCACTCATAGTCACCTGGGCAATCGAGTTTGAGCCCTGGCCATAAATCTAAATAAATCATAAAGATATGGTCTGCCGACGGATCGGCAGGGTGTCGACACTGAACTTGGAACAAGGAATGCACAACAATGTCTGACCTCTCCCTGATCATGACGGCCGCCGGCTCCATCGTGCTGCTGCTCTTTCTGGTGATGAAGGCCCGCCTGCACGCGGTCGTCTCCCTCATCCTGGTCTCCATGGTGGCGGGGCTCGCCGCCGGCATGAACCCGGCCGACATCGCCGCCACCATCCAGAAAGGGATGGGCGGCACCCTCGGTTTCGTCGCCGTGGTGGTGGCACTGGGCGCCATGTTCGGCAAGGTGATGGAAGTCACCGGCGCCCTCGACCGGGTGGCCCACACCCTGCTCGGCAAGTTCGGCGTCAAGCGCGCCAACTGGGCCATGGCGCTGACCGGCTTCGTCTGCGCACTGCCGCTGTTCTTCGACGTGGCCGTGGTGCTGCTGATCGGCGTCGCCTTCGCCATCGTCCGCCGTGGCGGCGGCAGCGTGGTGAAGATCGGCATCGCCCTGCTGGCGGGCATCGCCACCTGCCAGGCCTTCCTGATCCCGGCGCCGGGCCCCATCCTGGTGGCATCCCAGCTAGGCGCCGACTTCGGCTACATGATCCTGTTCGGCCTGATCGCCGCCGTTCCGGCCCTGATCCTGGCCGGCCCGCTGTTTGGCGAGCTGATCAGCAAGGTGGTCGACGTGCCGCTGCCGGCCGACGCCCAGAGCAGCGCCCACGACGACGGCAAGAACCTGCCCTCCTTCGGGCTGGCCATGGGTCTCATCGGCCTGCCGCTGCTGCTGATCGGTCTCAAGACCATCGTCGGCCGCTTCGTCGAGGCCGGCACGCCCCTGCACGGCTGGCTGGAGTTCATCGGCCACCCCTTCACCGCCATCATGGTCGCCTGCCTGGCCGCCTTCTACCTGCTGGGGATCCGTCGCGGCATGTCCCGTGACGAGGTGATGAACGTCTGCAACAGCGCCATCCAACCGGCCGGCGTCATCATCCTGGTGACCGGTGCCGGTGGCGTGTTCAAGCAGATCCTGGTGGATTCCGGTGTCGGTGCCGCTCTTGGCAACATGCTGGCGGACTCCGGCCTGCCCATCGTCGCGCTGGCCTTCATTCTGGCGGCCGCAGTGCGGGTCATTCAGGGTTCCGCCACCGTCGCCATGCTGACCGCCTGCGGCCTGGTGCTGCCGATGCTGGAGCCGCTCGGCCTGAACGGCGCCCAGCTGGCGGCGGTCACCATCGCCATCGGCGGCGGGGCCATCGTGCTCTCCCACGTCAATGACTCCGGCTTCTGGCTGGCCAACCGCTACCTCGGTCTCACCGAGAAGCAGACCCTGCAGACCTGGACCGTGATGGAGACCATCATAGGCACCACCGGCGGCGTGATGGCGATGATCATCTACAGCTTCCTCTGATCGCAACCGTGCGGAAAAAGGCCTCCAATGTGAGGCCTTTTTCATCTTTATGACGATTCTTTCTTTGGCTAACAGGGCGAGATTGCTAGAATCGCCTATCCATCGCTCCGAGTGGAACGCTTAACGCAGTGATTTCAGGTTTCTCTATGCATTCATCGGCACATTATCGACAGCTGCTGGCGCGCCTGCCCCAGATCGCCGTCGCCGCAGACCAGTTTGAAGTGCTCAACGGCGCCAAGGACTTCAAGAGCCGGATCCTCTCGCTCATCGCCAGCGCGCGTCAGCGCATCTATCTGGTGGCGCTCTATTTGCAGGATGACGAGGCGGGACGGGAGATCCTCTCCGCCCTCTACGCCGCCAAGCAGCGCAACCCGGCCCTCGACGTCAAGGTGTTCGTCGACTTCCACCGTGCCCAGCGCGGCCTGATCGGCAAGGGCAAGCAGGGTGGCAACCACCTGATGTATCAGGAGATGGCTGCCCGCCACGAGCACCAGATCGCCATCTACGGCGTGCCGGTGAAAGGACGTGAACTGCTCGGGGTACTGCACCTCAAGGGCTTCATCTTCGATGACACCCTGCTCTACTCCGGTGCCAGTCTCAACGACATCTACCTGCACCAGCAGGATCGCTACCGTTTCGACCGCTATCACCAGATCACCAGCCCGGAGCTGACCCGCAGCATGGTCAACTACGTGGATGACCTGTTCCTGCGCAGCGAGGCGGTGCAGCGGCTGGATCGCACCGACATCCCCAGCGCCAAGCAGCTGAAGGGGCCGATCCGCCGCTTCAAGCACAACCTGCGCCTCGGCCAGTACCGCTTCGACACCATGCCGGTCAACAGCCAGGAGGTGGCCATCACCCCGATGAGCGGCCTGGGCAAGCGTGGCAACCAGCTCAACAAGATGATCCGTACCCTAGTGCGGGCCACCGAGCGGGAGATCTTCATCTGCACCCCCTACTTCAACCCGCCCAAGGAGTTGAACAAGGATATCGAGGCCCTGCTCAAGCGCGGCTGCAAAGTCACCATCGTGGTGGGCGACAAGACCGCCAACGACTTCTTCATTCCGCCGGAGGAGAAATTCTCCACCATCGGCGGTCTGCCCTATCTGTACGAGACCAACCTGCGCAAGTTCGCCGAGCGCAACCAGCATCACATCGATGCTGGCCGTCTCAACCTGATGCTCTGGTGTTGCGAGCGCAACTCCTACCACCTCAAGGGGATCTTCGTGGATGACGAGTGGGCCCTGCTCACCGGCAACAACCTCAATCCCCGCGCCTGGGCGCTGGATCTGGAGAACGGCCTGCTGGTCTACGATCGCCGTCACCTGCTGCGACCCCAGTTCAACGCCGAGCGGGAGAACATTCTGGCCAACACCAAGCGCATCAGCCACTTCGATCAGATCGAGCAGATCCAGGACTACCCGGATCAGGTACGCAAGCTGCTGGCCCGGATCCACCGGGTCAAGGCCCACATCCTGCTCAAGCGCATCATCTGACCGGGACGCCTCGCACCCTCAGGGATCCTCACAAGGGCCTGCCGCACATCGGCAGGCCCTTGTCATTGGGGGCTCCGCTCCCCACCAGCCGAGCCCCAACCGCACGACGCGGCTTGCGTCGAGACAGCAATAAACCCTATCATCTGGACATATTTACAGTGTTTTCGGGCATCTAATTGATGAAATTGGATAAAATCTCCCTCGACAGCCTCAAGGGCGTCGGCAGCAAGATGCAGGAAAAGCTCGAGCGGCTGGGGCTGGCCACGGTGCAGGATCTGCTGTTCCACCTTCCCCTGCGCTACGAGGACCGCACCCAGGTGTGGCCCATCGGCGATCTGCCGCCCGGCCTGCACGGCGCCGTCGAGGGGGAGATCCAGGACACTCAGCTGGTGATGGGGCGTCGCCGCATGCTGGTCTGCCGCATCAGCGACGGCACCGGCACCCTCACCCTGCGCTTCTTCAACTTCACCGCCGCCCAGAAGAACAGCCTGAGCCCGGGCCGGCTGATGCGCTGCTTCGGCGAGGTACGCCCCGGCAAATACGGGCTGGAGATGGCCCACCCCGAGTACAAGCTGCTCGGCGAGGAGCAGGCCGGCCAGACCGAAGAGGCCCTCACCCCCGTCTACCCGACCACCGAAGGGCTGCGCCAGCTCACCCTGCGCAGCCTCACCGATCAGGCGCTGGCCCAGCTCGACCTCTACGGCGTGGAGGAGCTGCTGCCCGCCGGCCTCTATCCCCAGCAGATCGATCTGGCCGCGGCCCTGAAGCTGCTGCACCGTCCGCCCCCCTCGGTGGCGCTGGCCCTGCTGGAAAGCGGCCAGCACCCGGCCCAGCAGCGGCTGGTGCTGGAGGAGCTGCTGGCCCACAACCTCTCGGTCTTGAAGGTGCGGGCTCAGGCACAAACCCAGCTGGCCCGCGCCCTCAAACCGGCACCTGCCTTGGTGGAGCAGCTGCTCGGCGCCCTGCCGTTCACCCCCACCGGCGCCCAGAACCGGGTGGTGGCGGAGATCGGCCGGGATCTGCAACAGAGCCACCCCATGATGCGTCTGGTGCAGGGGGACGTGGGCTCAGGTAAAACGCTGGTCGCGGCACTGGCCGCCCTGCAGGCCATCGGCAACGGCTGCCAGGTGGGGCTGATGGCGCCGACCGAGCTGCTGGCCGAGCAGCACGCCATCAACTTCGCCAAGTGGCTGGAACCGCTCGGCATCGGAGTCGGCTGGCTGGCTGGCAAGCAGAAGGGCAAGGCACGAGAAGAAGCGCTGGCCGCCATCGCCGATGGCAGCGTCAAGATGGTGGTGGGTACCCACGCCATCTTCCAGGAGCAGGTGGTGTTCCAGCGCCTCGCTCTGGTCATCATCGATGAACAGCACAGATTCGGCGTGCATCAGCGGCTCGCCCTGCGGGAGAAAGGGGAGCGGGAAGGGGTGCATCCCCATCAGCTGATCATGACCGCCACTCCCATCCCCCGAACTCTGGCGATGACCGCCTATGCCGACCTCGACACCTCCATCATCGACGAGCTGCCCCCGGGCCGCACCCCCATCACCACGGTGGCGCTGCCGGACAGCCGCCGCCAGGACGTGATCGAACGGGTCAGACTGGCCTGCGAGGAGGGCAAGCAGGCCTACTGGGTCTGCACCCTGATCGAGGAGTCGGAGGTACTGGAGTGCCAGGCCGCCGAGGACACCGCCGCCGAGCTGCAGAACCTGCTGCCCGGCCTGCACATCGGGCTGGTGCACGGCCGGATGCGGCCGGTCGAGAAACAGCGGGTGATGGAGGAGTTCAAGGCGGGCATACTGCAGCTACTGGTCGCCACCACCGTCATCGAGGTGGGGGTGGACGTGCCCAACGCCAGCCTGATGATCATCGAGAACCCGGAGCGACTGGGGCTGGCGCAGCTGCACCAGCTGCGCGGCCGGGTCGGGCGTGGCTCGGTGGCCTCCCACTGCGTGCTGCTCTATCATGCCCCCTTGTCCAAGACGGCCCAGAGCCGGCTCGGGGTGTTGCGGGAAACCAACGACGGCTTCCTCATCGCCCAGCGGGATCTGGAGCTGCGCGGCCCGGGCGAGCTGCTCGGCACCCGCCAGACCGGCCTGGCCGATCTCAAGATCGCCGATCTGGTACGGGACCAGCCGCTCATCCCGCAGGTGCAGAAGATGGCGCGCTTCCTGATGGATCGCCACCCAAACCATGTCGAACCCTTGATACGGCGCTGGCTCGGCCTGCGGGATCACTATTCCAATGCTTGACCAAGGCAGATGCAGAAGATGGTCACATTGCCTGATGGACCGCCACCCGAGCCATGTCGAACCCTTGATACGACGCTGGCTCGGCCTGCGGGACCACTACTCCAATGCCTGACCAAGCAACAGAAACAGGAGGAAAGCACTGATGAATTCCTGGCTGCGCGGCCTGCTCTACACCCTTGCCTTCCTGTTGCTCTTTGTCTGGGTCGGGCTCGGCCTGTTCGACGCCGAGCGCGCCAAGGGGCCCATCGCCGGCTGGCTCAGCCAGCAGACCGGCGTGCCTGTCACCATAGGCCGGCTGGTGTTCAACCCGCTTCACCCCTACACCCTGCTGGCAGAGCAGGTGAGTTACGGCAACGCCGTGACCCTCGACAAGATCTATCTCGAGATAGAGAGCATCGACTGGCTGAGCCGCGATGTGCGCATCGCCCATCTCGATCTCATCCGCCCGGCCATCAAGCTGCCGCTGCCCAACCAGCTGCCGAGCCTGCCGGTGCACTCCCTCACCATCGCCGACAGCACCATCGACCGGCTCAGCCTGGAGAGCGACGGGCTGACCCTGCGCGGTCTCAACGCCACCCTGAGCGACTGGCAGCTGCTCAATCCGGTGCGCCCGCCCCAGGCCAACCTGACCCTCAACATCAATGAGCTGACGACCCCGGCCTGGGCCCTCTCCCGCCTCAACCTGGCCGGCCGGCTGGAAGGTCAGGTGCTGAGCACCGACAAGCTGACCGCCAACCTGTTCGACGGTCTGCTCGAGACCGGCATGGTGCTCGACTGGCCCGCCCGCAGCCTGCGGCTGAACAACCTCAAGACCCAGGGCATGCGCATCGAGTGGGGCACCCTTGCCAAAGCCGAATCCCCCCTGCGCCAGGTCAGCCTGGATCTCGGCCAGATCCGGGATCTCAGCTTCAACGACATCGAGCAGGAGCTGGCCCTCAACAACCTCAACGGCCAGCTGACCGCCTTCAACTGGCAGGCCGGCAGCACGCCCAGCGGCTACTTCTCAGGGACCCTCGGCGATCTCGGCCGTGGCCTGTTCCAGCTGGAATCCATCCAGGGCAAGGTCGCCTTCTCGCCCCAGCAGCTGGATGCCGAGTTGCAGGGCAAGGCCTATGAAGGGGAGTTCAATCTGGAGCTCTCCTTCGATCCCCTGCAGCAGAAGCTGACCCTCAAGGACATGGCGCTGAGCGGCATGGACATCAGCTTGCCGGAAGGGTGGTGGCAGGATTGGCAGCGCTGGCGACCGCAACAGATCGACATCCGCAAGCTGGCCTTCGACAAGCTCAAGGTGCTCTCCTTCGACGATACCCTGCCCCTGTCGCTGACCGGCTGGCAGTTCTATCTCACCGATCTCAGCCTGCGTGGCAACCAGCCGGGGCCGCTGCTGGGCCGGGCCCGCCTCGAGAGCGCCTGGTTCGAACTGGTGTGGGACGGCCTCAGCGCCCGCAACGGCGAGCTGGATGGCGAGCTGACAGCCGGCTCCTGGCAGCTCAACAAGCTCACCAGCTCGCTGCCGGATGAGGGCAGCCTCAGCCTGAGCGGCCAGTGGGGACGTGAGCCGGGCCAGACCAGCCGGTTGCAGCTCAAGGGCGAGAAACTGGATCTGGTGCAGTGGGGCAAGATCCTCCACTCCCCCGTCTCCTTCGCCGGCAAGATGGATCTGAGCGCCGATCTGCAGGCGCTGCACGGCGGCACTCCAGGCGCCTGGCGCAGCTCCCTGCAGGGGAACATTGCGCTCGATGCCACCGAGCCGTTCTGGGACAAGGTGAAGATAGATCCGCTGCTGGATCAGTGGTTCAAGCAGGCAGCGGCGCCAACCCTCAGCCCGGCCGAGCTCTGGCAGGCGATGCAGGAGGGCGACACCCCCTTCTATCGCATCAAGCTGCAAGGCAAGGTGGCGCAGGGCCAGCTGAAGATCGAGCAGGCCGGCGCCTCCACCATCACCCACCTGCTGGGGGTGCAGGGCAGCGTCGATCTGGTCAATGAGCAGTGGCAGCTGGATCTGGGCGTCCTCAACGGCCAGCACTGTGCCGAGCTGCTCGGCCAGTGGCGCGGGCCGCTCGCCGAGCCGACCCTTAGCTGGGGCTTCCAGCAAAAACCGGACGGCTGCGGCTGGGAAACCGGCGTGCGCTACCCGCCCCAGGGCAACAGCAGCCCGCTCTGGCGACCGGCGCCGAAGGCCACGGCCGCACAGGCGGCCAACGGCTAGCCGACAGAAAGCAACAAGGCCTCGTGATGAGGCCTTGTTGCTTGATGGGAACCAGCGCGCAGTTACTGGCCCGGTCGCTTCACCGGCTGCACCACGTAGTGACCGAGGAACTCGGCCGCCAGCTTGTCGCCGCTGAACAGCTTGATCTTGAGGCTGAACTTGGCAGATTCGCCAGCCTTGAGCGGCTCAAGCACGGCAGGCATGCCTTCGCGCGCCACCCGCGCCTCCGGCTCCTCTTTGACCGGCCGGTAGTACTTGATGTTGCCCTCCGCCAACACAGTATCCCCTACAAGCCCCGCCTCCTTGAGCTGCAGCCAGATCAGGCCCCAGCCCGCCAGCACGCACTGGCTGTAGATGCTGCCGGCGAACATGGTATCGTGCACGTTGAGATTGGCCGCCAGATTGGCCTTGAGGTGGAAGGTCTGGCCGTCGTAGTGGGTGATGTGCACCCCCATCTTCTCGCTGATGGGAATGCCGCGCGACCAGCGGGTAGTGAGATCCTGGCACCACTCCGGCCGGTACTGGATGGTCTGCAGCGGGCTCAGGGACTTGATCATCTGGCGGTGCGGGATACGGCCAAAGGAGACGGGGCCTTCCCCCACCTCCAGAAAGCCGCACTTGCGGTAGAACTCCACCGCCTCCTGGCGGGCATTCATCACCAGCCGCTTCACCTTCTCGCTGCGGGCCAGCTGTTCGAGATCTTCCACCATGCGGGCACCCAGCCCCTGACCGCGAAATTCGGGGCGCAGCGCCATGAAGCGGATCTGGGCCTCGTCACCGCCAACAAACAACCGCCCCACCGCGATGGGCGTGCCGTCGGGGGCCAGCATCAGCCGGTGAATGGCGACGGTATCGTATTCATCCCGCTCGGAACCGACGGGCAGATTGAAGGGTTTACGCAGTAGCTCCCAGCGCAACTGGTAGTAAGCGTCCAGCTCGGCTGCCGTTTGAGGAGTGACTACCCGGTACATAAAGCGATCCTTGAGTTAGCGCCGACGGGCACATTGAAGGGCTTGCGCACCCATGCCTCCCAGCTCAACTGATAATGGGCATCCGGTTCGGCTGCCGTCTGGGGGGTGACCACCCGGTACATAGTTCCATCCTTGAGTTACACTGGTCGAAAACCATCTTGCCGCGCAAATTCATGGACTTCAATCTGCAAGCGTACCAAGCCGACCACTTATTGCACCTCAGCGCCAAGCCCCAGCGCCGGCTCACCGTACAGGAAAATGCCCATCACCGCTGGCTGGAGATCGACGGCGTGGTGCAGTCGGCCATGTCCCTGGCCGAACCCGCCACCCTCTGCCTGCCACATCAGCAGGTGATCGCCTGTCTGCTGCCCGAGCAGGCCGGCAGCATCCTCGAGCTGGGGCTGGGGGGCGGCGATCTCACCCGCCATCTGCACCAGCGCTGGCCCGATGCCCGTCACGAGTGCGTCGACCTTGATGAAGAGGTGATCACCCTCTATCAGCTGTTCTTTCAGCCCGACCAACACCCGCAGCGCACGCCGACCCTGCACCAGGCCGATGCCCTCGCCTTTCTGGAACAGAGCGAGGCGCAATACGACCTCATCCTGCTCGACCTGTTCAGCCAGGACGGCAATCCGCCGCTGCTGTTCCAGGAGCGGATCTATCAGGCGCTGGCCCCCTGCCTGAACGGTGAGCTCATCATCAACCTGCTGCCGCGCACCCGCCTCGAGCTGACCCGGGTGCTGATGCTGCTGGAGCAGTGGGTCGGCCCCACCACCCCCTACCCGGTGCCGGGGCTGCGCAACGTCCTGCTGCACACGGCCCCTCGCTACGAGCTGGCGTCAGACCTGTAGCCAGAAGGTGACTGGGCCGTCGTTGACCAGCGCCACCTTCATGTCGGCAGCGAAGCGGCCGGTGGCGGTCGGTATGCCGCTGGCGGTTGCCTGCGCCACGAAGTAGTCGTACAGTCGCTCGGCCTCGACCGGATGGGCGCCGCCGGAGAAGCTGGGCCTCATCCCCTTGTTGGTATCCGCCGCCAGGGTGAACTGGGAGACCACCAGCAGGCTGCCGCCGGCCTGGCTTACGTTGAGGTTCATCTTGCCATTCTCGTCGGAGAAAATGCGGTAACCGCTCACCTTGTGCAGCAGTTTGTCGGCCTTGGCCTCGTCATCCCCCTGCTCCACCCCGAGCAGCACCAGCAGACCCTGACCGATGGCGCCGGTCACCTCACCCTCTACCGTTACGCTGGCCTCGCTGACCCGCTGAATCAGTGCAATCACATCCCTCTCCTCTCAAAACGGAACGACCGCCCCCATCTACTGACGGGGGCGGTCGTCGATGCTAACAGCAAGGGACCGGATCAGGCCAACTCATCGGTACCCGGTCACTCATATTCGCCGAGGCAGGCAGTGGTTTCCGCATCAAGCAAGACCACTAACCAGCTCAGGCAGTCCACATAGGCCCAGACAAACAGCATGGTCGCCAATGCCCAACAACAAGGTTCAAGCCAGCTCTTCTGGGGCAGGCCGCTCATATTCGCCGAGGCAGGCAGTGGTCTCGGCGCCAAGCAAGACCACCAACCAGCTCAGGTAGACCCATACAAACAGGATGGGGATGGTCGCCAGCGCGCCATAGATGGCCTGATAGGAGGGGAAGTTGGTGATGTAGATGGCAAAGCCGCGCTTGGCCAGCTCGAACAGGGTGGCCGCCACCAGGGCCCCAATGAAGGCGTGCATCAGCCGCACCTTGCAGTTGGGCACCACGGTATAGACCAGCAGGAAAGTCAGTACCGAGAACAGGAACGGCAGGCCGCGCAGCAACAGATAGCCGATGCCGAACAGGCTCTCGGCGCCAAACAACCGCAGCGAGAAAATGTAGGAGGAGATGGCGATGCTGGCCCCGATAAGCACAGGCCCCAGGGTCAGGATCATCCAGTACATGGCAAACGCCTGGGCCAGCGGCCGGCTCTGGGTGGAACGCCAGATGTAGTTGAGGTTCTTGTCGATGGCTGAGATCAACATCAGTGCCACCACGATCAGGGCGCCGATACCGACTGCCGTGGTGTTGGTGGCGTTGGCCACGAAGCCATCGATGTACTCCTTGAGCATCTCGCCGGCGGTGGGCACGAAGTTGTGATAGACGAACTGCTCCATCGCCTGCTTCAGGCTCTGGAACACCGGAAAGGCCGACATCATGCCGAATACCACGGCGATCATCGGCACCAGGGAGAGCAGGGTCACATAGGCCAGATAGCCGGCGGTGACCGTCAGCCTGTCCTGCTGGAAACGGCCCCAGACGAACTGGGCGAAGTGGCCACCATCGTGGCGTAAAAAAGAGAGGGCATGGCCAAGACGGCCGCCGAATTTCTGCTGCATTGTCGCTCCCAACGTCTTCATAGTGCAGACATTGTGTCAGATAGCATGGTCATTTGACCACCCATGGGCCGGCCGGGTGCGACTCGCACCGGCACCTGCAACTGCCTGCCCGCGGCGAGCAGGCATAAAAAAAGAGGCCCGAAGGCCTCTCTCTGTCTGTCGATGAACAGATATCAAGCACGACCGGCGCGCTTGCGATCCATCTCGGTCAACAGTTTCTTGCGGATACGGATGCTCTTCGGAGTGACTTCAACCAGTTCGTCGTTGTCGATGAACTCCAGAGCCTGTTCCAGCGACATGCGGATCGGCGGAGTCAGCACCTGGGCTTCGTCGGTACCGGAGGCACGCATGTTGGTCAGCTGCTTGCCCTTCAGGCAGTTCACGGTCAGGTCGTTGGAACGGGAGTGAATACCGATCACCTGGCCTTCGTACACTTCGGTCGCGTGACCGATGAACAGACGACCGCGGTCTTGCAGACCGAACAGGGCATAGGTCAGCGCCTTGCCGGTAGCGTTGGAGATCAGCACGCCGTTCTGACGCTCGCCGATGCTGCCACCCTTGTGCGGACCGTAGTGGTCGAAGGTGTGGTACAGCAGGCCGGTACCGGAAGTCAGGGTCATGAACTCGGTCTGGAAGCCGATCAGGCCACGGCTCGGGATCATGAAGTCAAGGCGAACACGGCCTTTGCCATCCGGGGTCATGTTGGTCATCTCGCCCTTACGCAGGCCGAGTTGCTCCATCACGGAACCCTGGTGCGCTTCTTCCACGTCCACGGTTACGGTTTCGAACGGTTCTTGCAGAACGCCGTCTACGGTGCGCAGGATAACTTCCGGACGGGATACCGCCAGCTCGTAACCTTCGCGACGCATGTTTTCGATCAGGATGGACAGGTGCAGTTCACCACGGCCGGAGACACGGAACTTGTCCGGATCATCGGTCTCTTCCACGCGCAGGGCCACGTTGTGGACCAGCTCCTGGTTCAGACGCTCCAGGATGTTGCGGGAGGTCACGAACTTGCCCTCTTTGCCGGCGAACGGTGAGGTGTTGACCTGGAAGGTCATGTTCACGGTCGGCTCGTCAACGGAGAGCGGCGGCAGCGCTTCAACGGCGCCGTTGTCACAGATGGTGTCGGAGATCTTCAGCTCGCCCAGACCGGTGATGGCAATGATGTCGCCAGCTTGCGCATCGGCCACTTCGGTACGGGACAGACCCAGATAACCCAGCACCTGACCGACCTTGCCGGTACGGGACTTGCCGTCGGCACCGACGATGGTGACCTGCTGGTTGGTCTTGACGCGACCACGGGTGATGCGGCCGATACCGATGACGCCAACATAGGAGTTGTAGTCCAGCTGGGAGATCTGCATCTGGAAACCACCGTCGGCATCAGCCTTGGGCGCTTCCACGTTGTCGACGATGGCCTGGAACAGGGGTTCCATGTTATCGGACTCAACGTCCTGATCCATGGTGGCCCAACCGTTCAGTGCAGAGGCGTAAACAACTTTGAAGTCCAGCTGCTCGTCGGTGGCACCCAGGTTGTCGAACAGATCGAATACCTGATCCATTACCCAGTCAGGACGAGCACCCGGACGGTCGATCTTGTTGATGACCACGATCGGCTTCAGACCCTGGGCGAATGCCTTCTGGGTCACGAAACGGGTTTGCGGCATCGGGCCGTCAACGGCGTCAACCAGCAGCAGCACGGAGTCAACCATGGACAATACGCGCTCTACCTCACCACCGAAGTCGGCGTGACCCGGGGTATCAACGATGTTGATGCGGTAGTCGTTCCAGCGGATCGCAGTGTTCTTGGCGAGAATGGTGATGCCACGTTCCCGTTCCAGATCATTGGAGTCCATGATCCGTTCCTGGCCTTCCGTGGAGCGGTCCAGGGTGCCGGACTGCTGCAGCAGCTTATCAACCAGAGTCGTTTTGCCGTGGTCAACGTGCGCAATAATCGCAATATTGCGTAAATTCTCTAACATTCTCGCCTCAATCACCGGGTAAAATTGGGCGCTAATTGTACTCTCGCCTTTGTGATCTGCCTAGCAGAATTGCAGTACATTCGCGCACAACAGGGGATCAGGATCATAGACCTTCCGATCAAAGCCTGCTTAGATGAGGGCTGACCGTATAACGCGCACCATTTTAGTGCACCAAAACGATCCATGGATGCACTACTTTGAGGCGTAACGCGCTGAGATGGCGGGTCTCAGGGCTGGCTGATAGCCCCAAATGCCCTGAAATCAAGCTGTCACAAACTTGGCACGATACTGGCTTATGTGAATGTGATGACGCATTCACCCTAAGAGTTTTAACACCGGAGGTTACTTAGCATGTCAGCCCAGAACGTTTTGGCCCTGATCCAGGAACACGAAGTCAAGTTTGTCGACCTGCGCTTTACCGACACCAAGGGTAAAGAGCAGCACGTATCCATCCCTTCCCATCAGGTTGACGAAGATTTCTTCGAAGACGGCAAGATGTTCGATGGTTCCTCCATCGGCGGCTGGAAGGGCATCAACGAATCAGACATGGTGCTGATGCCGGATGCGGCCTCCGCCAAACTGGATCCGTTCACCGAAGAGACCACCCTGAACATCGTCTGTGACGTGCTGGAACCGGCCACCATGCAGGGCTACGACCGCGATCCGCGCTCCATCGCCAAGCGCGCCGAAGACTTCCTGAAGTCCAGCGGCATCGCCGACACCGTGCTGTTCGGGCCGGAGCCGGAATTCTTCATGTTCGACAACATCACCTTCTCGAACACCATGGGCCACAGCTTCGTGAAGATCGAATCCGAAGAAGCCGCCTGGAACTCCGGTACCGATTACGAGCACGGCAACAAGGGTCACCGTCCTTTCGTCAAGGGTGGCTACTTCCCGGTCGCACCGGTTGACTCCTCTCAGGACATCCGTGCCGCCATGTGTCTGGTGCTGGAAGAGATGGGCCAGGTCGTTGAAGCTCACCACCACGAAGTGGCGACTGCCGGTCAGAACGAGATCGCGACCCGTTTCAACACCCTCACCCTGAAAGCGGATGAAGTGCAGGTACTGAAGTACGTGATCCACAACGTGGCCCACGCCTACAACAAGACCGTCACCTTCATGCCGAAACCCATGTTCGGTGACAACGGCTCCGGCATGCACTGCCACCAGTCCCTGGCCAAGAACGGCGTCAACCTGTTCGCCGGCGACCTGTACGGCGGTCTGTCCGAGATGGCGCTGCACTACATCGGCGGCATCATCAAGCACGCCAAGGCCATCAACGCCTTCGCCAACCCGACCACCAACTCCTACAAGCGTCTGGTACCGGGTTATGAAGCACCGGTCATGCTGGCCTACTCTGCCCGCAACCGCTCTGCCTCCATCCGTATCCCGGTCGTGCCGAGCCCGAAAGCTCGCCGCATCGAAGTCCGCTTCCCGGATCCGGCTGCCAACCCGTACCTGGCCTTCGCAGCCCAGCTGATGGCCGGCCTGGACGGCATCATCAACAAGATCCACCCGGGCGATGCCATGGACAAGAACTTGTATGACCTGCCGCCGGAAGAAGCAGCCGAAGTGCCGACCGTGGCCGGCTCTCTGGACGAAGCCCTGGCCGCGCTGGATGCGGATCGCGAGTTCCTGACCCGCGGCGGCGTGTTCAGCGACGACTTCATCAACTCCTACCTGGAGCTGAAGCAGCAGGACGTTGACCGCGTGCGCATGACCCCGCACCCGCTGGAGTTCGAACTGTACTACTCCGTTTAATCCGGAAGCCAGCTCAGAACTTGACCAAACCCGCCGACAGGCGGGTTTTTTCTCTGATAGGATTAAGCAAAATCCCGTCAAGGAGAGATGGATGAAAAACGCCAACCCAGTATGGATGCTGAGCCTGTTGCTGCTGGCCGCCACCGGCGCCCAGGCTGCCAAGGTATACTCCTGGACCGACAGCCAGGGGGTCGTTCACTACACGGATGCCCCTCCTCCCGGCCAGAAAGCCAAGGAGGTCGATCTGCGTGTAGCCCCCTTCATCGGCAGTTCCCCCCGCTCGGTGCAAGTTGACAACTTCAACAGCCTGACCGGCGTCGATGCCAAGAAAGAGAAGGAAGCGGCCAAGCTGGTGATCGAACTGCTCTCCCCGGAACAGGGCAGCACTCTGCGCGACAACACCGGCAACGTGGTGTTTCAGGGTCAGATCAGCCCGCAACCGCCGACCCAGTACGATGTGCGCCTGACCCTGGACGGCAAGGCTGCCCCCATCGTTAAAAACTCGCTCGCCATCCGGGTCGAAAACCTCGATCGCGGTGCCCATGAGGCCCAGCTCGAGCTGCTCGCCAAAGACGGTACGATCCTTGCTAAATCCAAGCCAGTCACCTTCTACCTGCACCGGGCCAGCATCAATCCTGCACCCAAAGTGACCCCCCTCAACAACAAGGGGTGATCCTGTGCCTCGATACGGGTAGACTAAATGCACCACATTGGTGCATTGCTGGTGTATAGCACCGTTTTAGGGAGAAACCTGTGCCAACCCGCCCGGATCAAGCCAAGATACTGCTCGATAACTTGCTGACCGCCGTCATCCTGATGGATGAGCGGCTCTGCATCCAGTTCGTCAACCCGGCCGCCGAGCAGTTGCTCTCCCTCAGTCAGCGCCGGCTGATCGGTATCGAGCTACCCCATCTGCTGGAACACATCTCCCTCGATCTGCAGCGGCTAAAGCAGTGCCTCAGCTCGGGACAAGGCTTCACCGACAGCGAAGTCACCCTGGTGGTGGAAGGGGAACCCAGACTGGTGGAGATGAGCGTCAGCCCGCTGGCCGATCATGAGCAACGGCTGATGGTGGTGGAGCTGCGCAAGATCGACCAACAGAAAAAGATCAGCCAGGAGCTGCAGCAGCATGCCCAGCAGCAGGCGGCCAAGGAGCTGGTACGCGGCCTGGCCCACGAGATCAAGAATCCCTTAGGTGGTTTGCGCGGCGCGGCCCAGCTGCTGCAAAAGGAGCTGCCCGACCCCGCCCTGCGTGAATATACCGGCATCATCATCGAACAGGCCGACCGGCTGCGGGTGCTGGTCGACCGGCTGCTCGGCCCCCAGCGCCCGGGTCGTCACCAGATGCACAACGTGCACTCGGTGCTGGAGCAGGTGCGCCGGCTGGTGGAGCTGGAGCTGCCGCCGACGGTGCGCATCGAGCGGGATTACGATCCCAGCATCCCGGAGTTCGAGATGGAGCCGGACCAGCTGCAGCAGGCCTTCCTCAACATGGTGCGCAACGCCGCCGAGGCCATTGGCGAGCAGACCGGCCTCATCCGCATCAAGACCCGCACCGCGTTCCAGATCACCATCCACGGCCAGCGCTACCGGCTGGCGGCCGAGATCAAGATCATCGACAACGGCCCCGGCATCCCGGATGCCATCCGCGACACCCTCTTCTACCCCATGATCACCGGCAAGGAGGGGGGCACCGGGCTCGGCCTCTCCATCGCCCAGAACCTGATCGACCAGCACAAGGGGCGGATCGACTGCATCAGCTGGCCCGGCCACACCGAATTCACCATCTTTCTACCGCTTCGCAAATAAGGGAACGTCATGACAGCAAAAGTGTGGATCGTCGATGACGACAGTTCTATCCGCTGGGTGCTGGAGCGCACCCTCGGCAGTGAAGGCTTCGAGTGTGAGAGCTTCGCCGATGGCGAGGCGCTGCTGAGCTCGCTGGAGATGCGCTCGCCAGACGTGATCCTCTCCGACATCCGTATGCCCGGCATCGATGGCCTCAGCCTGCTTGAGCAGATCCATCGCCGCCAGGCCGACCTGCCCATCATCATCATGACTGCCCACTCGGATCTCGACAGCGCGGTCAACGCCTACCAGCGCGGTGCCTTCGAATACCTGCCCAAGCCATTCGACATCGACGAGGCGGTCACTCTGGTACGCCGCGCCGAGAATCACCTCAAAGAGCAGCGCACCAAACGTAAGGCACGCCAGCAGGATCCGGCCAGCAGCCCGGAGATCATCGGCGAGGCACCGGCGATGCAGGAGGTGTTCCGCGCCATAGGCCGGCTGTCGCGCTCCAGCATCTCGGTGCTGATCAACGGCCAGAGCGGCACCGGCAAGGAGCTGGTCGCCCACGCCCTGCACAAGCACAGCCCGCGCGCCCACAAGAACTTCATTGCCCTCAACATGGCCGCCATCCCAAAAGATCTCATCGAGTCGGAACTGTTCGGCCATGAGAAGGGAGCCTTCACCGGCGCCAACAACATTCGCCACGGCCGCTTCGAACAGGCCGACGGCGGCACCCTGTTTCTCGACGAGATCGGCGACATGCCGCTGGATGTGCAGACCCGGCTGCTGCGGGTACTGGCCGACGGCCAGTTCTACCGGGTCGGCGGCCATCAGCCGGTGCAGGTGGATGTGCGGATCATCGCTGCCACCCACCAGAATCTGGAGAAGCGGGTGGCCGACGGCGAATTTCGGGAAGACCTGTTCCACCGCCTCAATGTCATCCGGATCCACATTCCCGCCCTCAAGGAGCGGCGTGAGGACATTCCCCAGCTGGCCCAGCACTTCCTGCTGCGGGCAGCCAAGGAGCTGAACGTGGAGGCCAAGAGCCTGCATCCGGATACCCAGGCCTACATCAGCCGCCTGCCCTGGCCGGGCAACGTGCGCCAGCTGGAGAACGTCTGCCGCTGGCTTACCGTGATGGCCTCGGGCCAGGAGGTGCTGGTGAGCGATCTGCCCACCGAACTGCTGACCCCCATCACCAGCACCGCCGAACCGGGTCAGCCGGCCCTGTCCGGCGGCTGGCAGCAGCAGTTGCAGGATTGGGTCGCCGCCAAGCTGGCGCTGGGGGAGACCGACATCCTGGCCGATGCCCTGCCCCAGTTCGAGCGGATCATGCTGGAAACCGCGCTGGACCATACCCATGGTCACAAACAGGAGGCGGCACGGCTGCTCGGTTGGGGGCGCAACACCCTCACCCGCAAGCTAAAGGAACTCGACCTCTCCTGAGTCCTTGGGAAAAACGATTCCCATCACGCCTTGGCAAATCACCGACCAATAAGCCCCCGTTTGATTTCAAACGGGGTATCTTTTTTGAGATCCCTGCCTAGAATGGCAGGCTTTCACACCCGACTCGAAGAAGGCGCCATCATGATTGACAGATCTCTTCCCCTGACCGACCTGCACCGCCATCTGGACGGCAACATCCGCCCGCAGACCATCCTCGAGCTGGGCCGTCAGCACAACATTCAACTGCCCGCCTTCGAGCTGGAGGCGCTGCGCCCCCATGTGCAGATCGTCGAGAATGAACCGAGCCTGGTCGCTTTCCTCAAGAAGCTGGACTGGGGCGTGGCCGTGCTGGCCGACTACGACGCCTGCCGCCGGGTCGCCTACGAAAACGTGGAAGATCTGCTGCGCGCCGGCATCGACTATGCCGAACTGCGTTTCAGCCCGGCCTATATGGCAATGGCCCACAAACTGCACCCGCAGGGCGTGGTCGAAGCCATCATCGACGGCGTGGCGGCTGGCAGCCGCGACTTCGGCATCAAGACCAACCTGATCGGCATCATGAGCCGCACCTTCGGCACCGAGCAGTGCAAGCAAGAGCTGGATGCCTGTCTGACCCATCGCGATCGGCTGGTTGCCATCGATCTGGCCGGCGACGAACTGGGCTTCCCGGGCGAGCTATTCACCGACCACTTCCGCCGGGTGCGTGATGCGGGCATGCGCGTCACCGTGCACGCCGGTGAAGCCGCTGGCCCCGAGAGCATGTGGCAGGCCATTCGCGAGCTGGGTGCCGAACGTATCGGCCACGGCGTCAAAGCCATTCAGGATCCGGCCCTGATGGCCTATCTGGCCGAGCACCGCATCGGCATCGAGTCCTGCCTCACCTCCAACGTTCAGACCACCACGGTGGCAAGCCTGACCGAACACCCGATCCGCCAGTTCCTGGCCGCCGGCGTGCTGGCTTGCCTCAACACCGACGACCCGGCGGTGGAAGGCATCGACCTGCCCCACGAATACGAGGTGGCGGCCCCGGCTGCCGGCATGACGGTGAGCGAGATCCGCACCGCCCAGCAGAACGGCCTGACCCTGGCCTTCCTGAGCGAGGCCGAGAAGGCCGAGCTGAGTACCCGCGCAGCCCAGCGTTGATACAGCCAAACCCAATAAAAAAACCGCCGAGAGGCGGTTTTTTTATTTCCCAACGACATCGACCGGTTTAGATCACCCGGGAGAACTGCTGCTGACGCGCCTTGCTCCGCAGGTAGACATCGAAGCACATGCAGATGTTGCGGATCAGCAGCTGACCGGTGGAGACCACCTCCAGCCCCTCTTCGGTCATCCGCACCAGGCCGTCATCGATGAAGGTCTGCAGCAGCTTGAGATCCTCCGCGAAGTACTCTCTGAACACCAGGCCATGAGCCTGCTCGACGGCGGCAAAGTTCAGGCGAAAATCGCAGATGAGGCGCTTGATCACCTCGCGGCGGATCAGGTCATCCTGATTGAGAGAGCACCCCTTCCACTGGGCATGCCCCAGCGTTTCCACCTGACCATAGTAGGCCTTGAGCTCTTTCTGGTTCTGGGAATAGGCATCGCCGATCATGCTGATCGAGGAGACCCCCAACCCCAGCAGATCGCAATCCCCCTGGGTGGTATAGCCCTGGAAGTTGCGGTGCAGCTTGCCCTCACGCTGGGCCACTGCCAGCTCGTCGTCCGGCTTGGCGAAGTGATCCATGCCGATGAACTGATAACCACGGCCGGTCAGGAAGGCGATGGTGTCCTGCAGCATGGCCAGTTTTTCCTGCGGCGCCGGCATGTCCGCCTCTTTCAGCTTGTGCTGAGCGGCAAAACGACTGGGCAGATGGGCATAGTTGAAGATGGAGAGGCGGGCCGGATCGGTCTTGAGCACCTCTTCCAGAGTGTGATGGAAGCTCTCCCGGTTCTGGTGCGGCAGACCGTAGATGAGATCCAGGTTGGTGGAACGAAAGCCCAGTTCGCGGGCCCGCTCCAGCATGGCGCGGATGAAGTCGTTGTCCTGCTCGCGGTTGACCGCGACCTGGACCTCCTTGTTGAAGTCCTGCACGCCGAGGCTGATACGGTTGAAGCCGATTTCCCGCAGCACGTCCAGCATGGAGAGCTCGATCTCCCGCGGATCCACTTCGATGCTGATTTCGCCCTCTTCGGCGAAGTGAAAATGCTCCCGCAACATGGCCATCAGTCGGCGAGTCTGGGGTTCATCCAGATAGGTGGGCGTGCCGCCGCCCCAGTGCAGCTGGGTCACCAGCCGCTGCTTGAACAGCGGGGCCTGCGCCTTGATCTCCTGCTCGAGGAAATCGAGGTACTGATCGGCCTTGTGGCGGTGACGGGTGATCACCTTGTTGCAACCGCAGTAGTAGCAGAGCTTGTGACAGAAAGGGATATGCACGTAGAGCGACAGGTTGCGCGCCGGATACTGGCTCGCGGCCTGGACGAAGTCCGGATAACCGAAACCCTCGTTGAACTCCAGCGCAGTGGGATAGGAGGTGTAACGCGGACCGCTGTAGTTATATTTCTCGATCAGGGCCTGATCCCACACAATCTGTTCTGCTTGCACGCTTGCTTCCTCTTTTTTGTTATCGGCTCACCGGCTTAACTGAAAATCCTTCAGTCTGGCCACATCCTCGAGGATCTGCGCCTCCAGCTCGGCCTCATAGCCACTGCGTTCGAGATCCATCTTCATTACTTCATTGCGTTTGAGGGCCCGTCTCGCCTCATGAGTCGGCATCTCCTTCACCTTCTCGTAGAGACCGTACAAACCCGGAAATTCGCCGGCAAAGGCGCGACCGCCCTTGATCTGCAACGCATCCAGCAGATTGGTCAACCGGATGGCGCCCTCGGAGTAGTCGCACTGACCATCCCGTACCGCATGGGCAATCACCCTGACACTCTCGAGGATCCGTTCATTGCGGGCCGCGATAGCCTGCTGCTGGCTGTCGTGCTGGCGCTTGAGACGCGCCAGCAGGGTACCGGCATACCAGGCCAGTCCCAACAAAATCAGGCCGCCCAACAAGGCGGCCAGCATCCATCCACTCATCACTTTTTCTTCGGCTCAGGCTTGGGCTCTGGCTGATAGTCGATCTGGGTGAAACGATCCCACAGCTCCTCTTCGGAGGCTGGGTGGCTCGGCTCGTCAAAGTCGGCCTCATCAAAGTCAGCTTCGTCTTCGTCATCATCGGTGTCGATGATGCCAAGCTCGTCCATCAGCTCCTGATAGCGGTCAACCCGCTGATCGACCCAGGCCTGCTCGGTTGCTTCCAGGGTCTCACCGGCATCGAGTCGATCCAGCAGGTCATTCAGGCGATCATCATTCTCGATGGAGGCCAGCTCCTGCTCCGGCGTCATCACCAGCTTCTTCTCTTTGACCTGCTTGGGTGCGACCGGCTTGCTGCTCTTCTCTTCCACGATCAGGGCAACCGGCTTGCGGGAACCGATGCGCGGATCCTTGGCCTGTTTGGTGCCACTCTTCTTGCCGGCCTGCTCGACCTGCTGGCGGGATCCTGCCTTCAAGCCCTTGCGCTTGGCGGCGCGTTTGCGCTCACGGCCTTCCTGGGCACTGGCATCTGATTCTTTGCGCTTACCGGCAGGTTTGCGATTGGGTTGTTTAGCCGACATGAATGAATGACTCCGACAAATAACTGGATTGAAACCCGTTTCCGGTTCGAAAAGGTCCGGAAGAGGATGCTGACACGGGGGACGATGGATTAGAAACAGAGCGGGATCCCGCACCAATCCGGCCATAAATGGCCTTCGAATACCGCAGGATCGGCATCCTCTGGGCATGTTGCTGGTATTTTGACACAGAATGACCAAGCGGGTTAATGACCCAAAAGAAAAAAGGCAGCCGAAGCTGCCTTGATATGTTTATGCGAGTCCCATCCCTGGCTGCAAATCACCCTGTCCGTGGTGATACTTCTGCGCATCATATCTTGTGTATGGTCATCCTGACCTTAATTGGTCGATCCTGAATGTGCGTGTGCTTGCCTGACCCATGCAGACGACGTCCGGTCATCTTCTGGGGTGGTTGCTTCCCGCAGCCCCGCTCTTCCTGAACGGTCACCATCCTGGTCTTTCAATTCATTGCCTGCCACTCGCGTGGCCCTTGGCATCCAGCCTCATCGACATCCTGTCTTCACGACATCCCGGTCGTGAACCGCCGCGTTGGTCATTCCATGCATCCACTGTATCAATTTAATAAAGTGACTCAATCCATCAGGAACGTTTTCAAACGGAGATAAATGACTTATTGTCATTTAACATATTGAAATTAATGAATTACTAAGCATTTTTCTAAAAATGTTTAAGCCCTGGCCAGGCTGATGAATGGGAGATCTCTTACAACAATGCGAGAAAAAATTGGCCAAATGGTGTTAAAGGCCAAAAAGAAACGAGGAGCCGGCGGCTCCTCGTCAATATCAATGAGATAATATCATCCGGCTTGATCAGTGCAGACCTGCCACATATTTGGACAGTACTTCGATATCCTGATCGGTCAGCTTCTTGGCAACGTCCCGCATCATGCTGTTCGGGTCGTTGTCACGGGCAGCGGCCCTAAAGGCCGTGAGCTGGGCCTTGATGTAGGCAGGATGCTGGCCGGACAGGCTCGGATACTTGGCCTGCTCGACGCCCGAACCACGCGGACCATGGCAGGCAGTACAGGCAGCCAGACCACGGCTCATGTCCCCTCCCATGTACAGCGCCTTGCCTGCAGCGACGGCGTCATCGGGTACCGCGAGCGGCGTCACCTTCTGACTGGAGAAGTAGGCTGCCAGGTCTTCCATGTCCTGTTCAGACAGAGGAAGCGCCATCGGCCCCATGATGGGTGCAACCCGGCCAGTTTGACCAGAAGCTGCAGCCTTCAGTTCAACTAACTGCTTTTTGATATATGATGCGTGCTGACCAGCAATCTTGGGGTACATATCGACTAGGCTGTTGCCGTCCGGTCCATGACAAGCCGCGCAAACGGCCGCCTTGGTTTGTCCCGCAGCGGCATCGCCCTTGGCTTGTGCCATCCCCGTTACGCCAACCATCAGAGCAAGAGTAATGACTAGGTTCTTCATGGCGTTCCAACTTCTCGTTATTAGGCTTCCAGATCCCATGCCGCTGAAGGCATGTTAAAATAAACGCGTTTAAGCGACGCCATTTTACACGATTTCACAAAAAAGTAACTCTATAACCCTCTATCTCTATGGGGAATTTACGTTGGATACACAAACTCTGAATTTCAATAAGGTGCATTTTGTGACCAGCGCACCCGACATCCGTCACCTGCCAAATGATGGGGGTGTCGAGATTGCGTTTGCCGGCCGTTCCAACGCCGGTAAGTCATCTGCATTGAATACCTTGACCAAACACAAGAACCTGGCTCGCACCAGTAAGACGCCAGGACGTACCCAGCTGATCAACCTGTTTGAGCTGGAACCGGGCAAGCGTCTGGTCGACCTGCCGGGCTACGGTTATGCGCAGGTTCCGCTGGAAATGAAGCTCAAGTGGCAAAAGTCGCTGGCGGAATATCTGCAGCGTCGTGAGTCATTGAAAGGTCTGGTGATCCTGATGGACATCCGCCATCCGCTCAAAGATACCGATATGAATATGCTGGAGTGGAGCTCTCACCGCAAACTGCCGGTCATGCTGCTGCTGACCAAGGCCGACAAGCTGAGCCCAGGTCCGCGCAACAATCAGGTCATCAAGGTACGTCAGGCCGTAGCCGAGCTGGGTCCGCAGATCCAGGTGGAAGCCTTCTCTTCCCTGACCCAGATCGGGGTCGAAAAACTGGCACAGACGCTGACTGGCTGGTACCTGGCGGGCGCCGATGACATGACTGACGGTGAGCAAGCACCGCTCGAGGAGTAAGCTACGTCCTGTATACACCACAACCAAACCCTGCAATTGGCGGAGCAGCTCCTCCGCTGATTGAAAGGCTTTCAGTCTGCTTGCCATAACCCCTCTCGCCAGTGACATCGCCCACTCCCTACGATGAGTTCTTGAAACACTATTTTTATCAATGGGATAAATAGTTAATTCTATATAACAATTAACTTTTCATCCCATTGGCAACGTTTTCAAAAATAGATGCCGGCGGGGGCGTTTCCTCACCAAATAAGTACCAAAGTGAAATTTTATTACAAAACAGTCAATGGAAAGGATAAAAATGAGGCCGGTTCTGCAAACGCAGTACCGGCCTTAAACAATCAGTTCAAAAATTGGGAAGAAGCTAAATCTTGAGAACAAAGACGACTGGTTTTCCTCAAGAAGCCCCTTCATTCTAACAAACATTCGCCAACATTAAAGCATTTACTCTAAACGCAACCCATAAAAAAACACCCCGATGATGACTCACCGGGGTCGCTATTCAGCCACATTCAATTACGTGAAATAAAAGGTCTGAAAGATAGAACATCTTACCTCTGTACCCTACGTTGCTAACTGTATAGCAAAGCAGCAGAAAGTGAAAGTAATTTATGTAATTAAGTTTCACGAAAAATGAATTACATAAATCATGTTACTTTTCATATAGATAAAAAAATCCCCAGTACGAATACCGGGGAGTTATAAAGGTGACTAGCTAGCACTTCCTCAACTATCTAGTTAGTCAGCACAACTTGGCGCAAGTTCCGCTGCTTTGAAAAAAAACTTAAAAAAATCAGAGGTAGATGCCGCCATCTTCTGCAAACTCTTGTTCCTCAATGAGTTTTTCAGCAATCTCCTCGATGTCAAAACGCACGCTTTCGAAGGCTCGCAGGATGTCTTCCTCTCTGGCGAGGGAGAGCCCGGTCATTTTCTCCAGACGCCGGCGACTGATGTAGCAATCTACCAGCGCCCCCATCTGCTGGGCAGGAAAGTGGATCCGCTGTTCGTGCGCTTGCCAGTCGGCCAGCTCGGGAAACAAGATGCCTTGGTTCATAGGGTCCCCAGATTTCGTTTCAGTTCTCTCAATACCTGTTTAGTCCCTGGCCGGATTCCGCGCCACACGGTAAAGGCTTCTGCCGCCTGTTCCACCAGCATGCCGAGGCCGTCTACGGTCTGGCGAGCCCCTTGCCCCTTGGCCCAGGCGATAAAGGGGGTATCGGTCGCGCCATACATCATGTCGTAGATGGCGATATCGGCATGGATCAGCGCCGGAGGGAGCGGCGGCAACTCCCCCTGCAGACTGGCGGAGGTGGAGTTGATGATCAGATCGAAATGGCCGCCCAGCTGTTCATAGGTCTGGGCACTGACCGCCCCCAGATCACGAAACTCGGCAGCCAGCTGCTCCGCCTTGGCGTGAGTACGGTTGGCGATAACCAATGCCTCGGGTTGCTCGGCCAGCAGCGGAGCCAGTGCACCACGCGCCGCGCCGCCCGCCCCCAGCAGCAGGATCCTGCTGCCGGCAAGTGCCACACCATGCGCCTTGAGATCGGCCACCAACCCGGCACCATCAGTGTTGTCACCCAGCAGTACGCCATCATCGGTCAGCTTGATGGTGTTGACTGCCCCTGCCCGCCGGGCCCGAGGGCTCAGTTGATCGACCAGGGCGAATGCCTGCTCCTTGAAGGGGACGGTGACATTGCATCCCTTGCCACCTTGGACAAAGAAGGCTCTCAGACTGGTGGCGAACTCTTCGACGGCAGGCTCGGCCAGACCATATTCCAGCTCCTGCTGGGTTTGTCTGGCAAACAGGGTATGAATAAAGGGCGATTTGCTGTGGCGCACCGGGTGGCCAAAAACCAGATAACGATCCATCAAAGAGTTCCTTCAGAGGGCAATCTCCCGATTTAACGGGTTTTCGCACTCAGGAACAAGCCGAATATCGGCCAATAAGAAGGGGCCATAATGGCCCCTCAGGTCACAACCACTCGCGTGGTTTGAGGTAGTCAGTGTAGAGCAATGCCTCCGGGCTGCCCGCGGACGGCTGCCAGTCATATTCCCAGCGCGCCAGCGGCGGCATCGACATCAGGATCGACTCGGTACGCCCGCCAGTCTGCAAGCCAAACAGGGTGCCACGGTCATACACCAGATTGAACTCCACATAGCGGCCACGACGATAGAGCTGGAATTCCCGCTCCCGTTCGCCATAAGCCAGCGCCTTGCGACGCTCGACAATCGGCAGGTAGGCATCGAGATAGCCCTTGCCAACCGCCTGCATAAAGGCGAAACAGTCGGCAAACGGCCAGCGATTCAGATCATCGAAGAAGAGGCCGCCGACGCCGCGCGTCTCGTCCCGGTGCTTGAGGAAGAAGTAGCGATCACACCAGGATTTGAACTCGGGATAAATATCGGTGCCGAACGGCTGACAAAGATCGAAGGAGACCTGATGCCAATGCCGTACGTCCTCTTCGAACGGATAAAACGGGGTGAGATCGAAGCCGCCACCAAACCACCAGATCGGCTCCTCCCCCTCTTTCTCGGCGATGAAGAAGCGCACATTGGCGTGGCTGGTCGGCACATACGGATTGTGTGGGTGGATCACCAGCGACACCCCCATGGCCTCAAACCGGCGGCCCGCCAGTTCCGGCCGATGGGCCGTCGCCGAGGCCGGCATGGCGTCGCCATGAACGTGGGAGAAGTTGACCCCTCCCTGCTCGATCACGGCACCGTGACGCAGCACACGAGTGCGGCCACCACCACCCCCTTCACGGCGCCAGGCATCTTCCACAAAGTGTCCAACGCCGTCGGCCAGTTCCAGACCACGGCAGATCTCGTCCTGCAACTGCAGCAGGAAGGCCTTGACCTGGGCCACATCCGGTTTGCTCATCTTGTCTCCAGTCAGCCAGGATCGTCGCCTGACCCTATTATTGTGATGTCGCCGGATGGGCTAAGCCGATCCGCATTGCCGCTCTCCGAGCGGTTCAAGAGGGGCGAATGATGGCGCCGGTTCTGGCATCCTTGATCTCGGACGGATTGGCCTGCCCCCCACTTCGCCGGGCAGGATATAGGCCAGCTGACTCGCCAGCAATTCGCCGATCTCCGCCACCCGGCGGGCCGGCTCTTCACCCGTCAGGTTGGCACTGGTAGAGACCAGCGGCTTGCCAAACGCGCGGCACAAGGCCTGTACCTGCGGATGGGCCGTCACACGCACAGCCAAGGTAGTGAACTGACCGGTCAGCCAGGCCGGGGTATTGCTGCGCGCCGGCATGATCCAGGTGAAGGGGCCAGGCCAGCTCGCTTCCACCCGGGCCAGCTGCTCGCTGGTGAGCTGGTCTAGATCGATATAATCCTGCAACTGAGCCAGATCGGCAGCGATCAGGATCAACCCCTTCTCCACCGGGCGTTGCTTGATCGCCAGCAGACGGTGTACCGCCGACTCAGAGTCAGGATCACAACCCAGGCCAAATACCGCCTCGGTCGCATAGGCAATCACCCCATCGCGCTGGAGGGCGGCAACTGCAAGTTCAAATTCATTGGGCATAAAAAATGCGACAGCCGGGCTGTCGCCTCATCATTGATTAACATTGAGCCTACGAAACGGCGACCCTGACGGCCCCCTTCATCGACCAGCGAGAAGCGAGAAGCTGATGGCGAACGGGCTGGTGGTTGCCGTCTCGGAGCTTACTTGAGCAGGGCCTGTAAGGCAGCGTCTTTCGCCAGTACCTCGTCGGCATTTTTCTGGCGTTCTGCCTGCACCTTGGCCGCCAGTTCATCATCCGCCACTGCCAGCATCTGAGCTGCCAGATAGCCTGCATTCTTGGCGCCGGCCTTGCCGATCGCCACGGTCGCCACCGGCACCCCACCCGGCATCTGCACGGTGGAAAGCAGTGCATCCAGCCCCTTGAGCGGGCCGCCATCGATGGGCACACCGATCACGGGACGAGTCGTGATGCCTGCCACGGCGCCAGCCAGGTGAGCAGCGAGACCGGCGGCACAGATAAAGACCTTGCAGCCACGGGCTTCGGCGTCGGTCACGTACTGATGAGTCGCAGCCGGTGTACGGTGTGCGGAGGTCACTTTCACTTCTACCGCGATATCGAATGACTTGAGCACCTCGAGGGTGGTCTGCATCACCGGAAAATCAGAATCAGAGCCCATCAATACGGCAACAAAAGGTTTATTCATGGTGGGAATTTCCTTACTCCAAGTGGGGGGTTGAAGTTCGCCGAAAACGTTTCAATTCGCTTGTGGCGGCCGGATTATACCTGCTCGCTCTGGTGGCCGCATTTCTTTTGCGGGCAGATCCAGCGCAGGGCTCCCCTCACCTTTTTCTCGACCATGATACCCCAGCCACATTGCGGACAAGGCATGGGGACCGGCTTGTCATTCACCACATATTTGCAATGGGGGTAACCGTCGCAAGAGTAGAACTGCTTGCCATAGCGAGAGGTTCGGCTGATGAGGTGTCCCTTGCCACACTCCGGGCAGAGGATCTGGGTATCGTCGCTCTCCTGCAGGGATTCGATGTGCTGGCAGGCCGGGTACTGGGTGCAGCCGACAAACAGGCCATAACGCCCCTTCTTGATGGCCAGCGGCTGGCCGCAATCCGGGCAGACCGAGCCCTCAAGCACCTTCTCGATGTCACGACCAGACGGGGTCAGGGAGCGGATGTAATCACAGGCAGGATAGGCAGAACAACCGAGGAAGGGACCATGCTTGCCCTGGCGGATCACCAGCTCGGCACCACACTGCGGGCACGGTTCGCGCTCGAAGGCATGTTCGTGGGCTGAAAAGAGGTGATGATCGATTTTTGACATGGGCCGCGCCTTGAAATCCAGATGACCTGAATTCTACCAGCGCGGCACCGGGCTGTCAGTGGATGACGCCGTCCGACTCGTCAAACACCAGCTCTTCCATCTGCTGGTAGGCATTTTCGCTGCCCGGTACGTTGAACAGCACCATCATGACGACCCACTTCAGATCGTCCAGCTCGATATCCGGTTTATCAAGCTCGAGCAGGCGCTCGATGCAGATTTCGCGGGTTTCGGCATTGAGTACCTGGGCTTGTTCCAGAAACAGCAGAAAACCGCGGCACTCGGTACTGAGGCGTGCCAGTTCTTGTGGAGCATAGATGCGCATGGAACCTTGCGCGCTGGCGGCCACGTAGACCTCCCGCTCGCTGTCATGCAGGTTGGCCAGTCGCTCCAGCCAGTTGAGCGCCTTCTCGATCTCGTCTTTGTCGAAACCTGCCCGGCTCAGTTCGTCGGTGAGTTCATTCTGCTCGACCATCACATCTGCATCGCTGTGGATGTAGGTCTCGAAAAGGTACATCAATACATCAAACATGATTCGCCCTCCTCGCTCTGACGTATCCACCGGCTACCGCCATCACTGCACCGGCCAGCTCCAGCTCTACCAACCTGCCCAATACCACTTCGACAGGAAGCTGGGACCGTTCGGCAACGGTATCCACGCTCGTGGTCTCATAATCTACGTTATCCAACAAATCGGCATAAGGCAATTCGCTATTATTCGAATGCTCAGACAAGTCAGCCACTTGCTGCAGCAGACCGACAAATCCGGGCAGCTCTTCCACTATATCGGCCGCGCTCAATACAAGTTTGGCCCCCTGCTGGATTAATTTGTTGCAACCCAGTGCCTGCACGTTTTGCGGGGCACCAGGTACGGCAAAGACCTCTCGCCCCTGTTCCAACGCATAACGGGCCGTGATGAGCGAACCACTCTGCTCGGCCGCCTCTACCACCAGAGTACCCAGCGACAAGCCACTGATGATGCGATTACGCCGTGGAAAGTGCTCGGCCAGCGGTCCCTTGTCGGGTGCCAGCTCGGAGATAAGCAAGCCGCCTCGCGCCAGGATTTCCATAGCCAACCCCTGATGGCGCTTCGGGTAGAGGCAGTCGAGCCCTGAGCCCAGCACGGCCAGGGTGGTCCCCCCTGCCGCCAGCGCCTGCTGATGACACACCCCGTCTATGCCAAGCGCCAGTCCGGAGGTAATGGCAAGCCCGCAAGCGACCAGCTCACTGCAGAGGCGGGCAGCATTGTCCTTGCCGGCATAGGTGGGATGGCGCGTGCCGACCATCGCCAGCTGAGGAGCAGACAGGGCAGCCAGGTTGCCACGACAGTAGAGCAACAGCGGGGCGGCGGGGATCTCTTTGAGCAAAGCGGGATAGACGGGGTCATCCGGACACAGGAGATGATTGCCGGGCTCGGCGGCCCAGCTCAGCGCCTGCTCGACAACCGGCTGGGGCCACCTCATCTGCTGGACTTGAACGCTCTGCAGACCAAGGGATCGCAGGGTGCCGTCGTCGGTGTCGAACAGGGTGACGATGTCACCGCCAAAATGGGCCAGCAGGCGAGCGGCGGTGACTGGACCAATGCCGGTGACGGCATCCAGCGTCAACCATAGCGCGAGTCGCCCGGATGGAAGAGGCACGTCAGAAGTTGCTGACCTGATAACCGGTGCTGACCATGTCCTGACTCTGCAGGATCAGGCCATAACTCAGCTTGTCGTACACCTTGAACAACATGACCCGGGCCACGGCCTCCGACGGCAGGGAGGGCTTGCCGGCCGAATAGAAGGCCTTGTCATAGACGGAGGAGTACTCCCGATAGGCGACCTTGCCATTCTTGCTCACCAGCCGGGCACCGGGCCGCAGTATCTCCAGCACATCGCCGGGAGCAACCTGATCACGCATGCCCTTGTTGATGAGTACGACGTCGAACTTGCCACCGCCGCGAGCCTTGCTCGGCAAGTCGACGATATAGCCGGGCGAGATGACGGGGGCAGCCTTGGGCGTGAACACGGCGGAGAGGCTCTCCTGCGGCGGGAACGGCATCAGCTTGTCCCCCTGATACACCTCGCGCTGGTTGTGGCTGAGGGTAACCCGGGTGCGGCCGTCCGGCAGCAGGGCTTCCGCCCTGGCCGTGCCGACGAAGACCGCCTCTTGCCCCAGCTGTTCGCCACTCTTCTTGTCTTTGTAGATGGTCCCCGGATGATAGATGCCATAGTCCTGACCCGGGATCAGCGAGCCTTGAACATAGAGAGTATCCCCCTCCAGCATGCCGATGTGCGCCTCATCATTGCCCAGCACATAAGGCAGCTGCTTTGCCTGCTGGCTGTCAGCCAGAATATGGTCGGTTTGCAGGAAAGGGCCGATCTCGCTGAGCGGCAGGGTTGGAATGGGGTTGGCCTTGTTCTCGTAACGACTCTTGGGAGAGAGGTGAACAACCTGCTTGCCGCCCTGCATCGCCTTGCCAAGCCGCGGCTCGCCGTTGACCCAGCTCAGGTGCAGCACGTCGCCCGGGTAGATCCAGTGCGGATTGGCGATCTGCGGGTTGATGTTCCAGAGCCTTGGCCATAGCCAGGGCTCCGCCAGATACTGGCCGGAAATATCCCAAAGGGTATCGCCTTTTTGCACCACATAGGTCTCGGGATAACCCGCTTTCAGTTTCAGCTGGTCGGCCAGCACGCCCTGGCACAGGGTGGCCAACAGACAGGCAAGGATGGTTTGCTTCAGATACATAACACTCCCTGTTACTTCTGCGCGCAAAGTGTTGCTGTTTTTTGTCGGCGTAAATGACTAGAATTACGCCAATATTGACTGCATTTATACGAAACTAAAGAAAAAACTATGGCCATTCTAGATGTATTGCGTTTCCCCGATGAGCGTCTGCGTACCGTCGCAGCCCCTGTCGAGACCTTTACACCCGAGTTACAACACATTGTAGATGATATGTTCGAAACCATGTACGCGGAGGAAGGCATCGGCCTCGCCGCCACTCAAGTCGACATTCATCAGCGCATCATAGTGATCGATGTCTCTGAAAACCGTGAAGATCCTCTGGTATTGATCAACCCCGAGATCATCGAGCAGGCCGGCAGTACCGGCATCGAGGAAGGGTGCCTCTCCGTGCCTGGCAGCCGTGCCCTGGTGCCCCGCGCCGAGTGGGTCAAGGTGCGCGCCCTGGATCGCCACGGCAATGCATTCGAGCTGGAAGCAGACGATCTGCTCGCCATCTGCATCCAGCATGAGATGGACCATCTGGTCGGCAAGCTGTTTGTGGATTACCTGTCCCCGCTCAAGCGCCAGCGCATTCGCCAGAAGCTGGAAAAGATGGCCCGTGAAGATCGCAAAGTCCTCTGAGGATCTGCCCCATTGAATAAGCTGAAACTGATTTTTGCCGGTACTCCCGACTTCGCCGCCCGTCACCTGGCGGCGTTGTTGTCTTCCGACCACGAGGTCGTCGCCGTTTATACCCAGCCGGACAAGCCTGCCGGCCGCGGCCAGAAGCTCACTGCCAGCCCGGTCAAGGAGTTGGCGCTGGCCCACGATCTGCCGGTCTATCAACCCGCCTCCCTGCGCAAGGAAGAGGCCCAGGCCGAGCTGGCCGCCCTTGGCGCCGACCTGATGGTGGTGGTGGCCTACGGCCTGATCCTGCCCAAGGCCGTGCTCGATACCCCACGGCTGGGTTGCATCAACGTGCACGGCTCCCTGCTGCCGCGCTGGCGCGGTGCCGCCCCGATCCAGCGCTCCATCTGGGCGGGGGATGCCGAAACCGGCGTCACCATCATGCAGATGGATGTAGGACTGGATACTGGCGCCATGATCCGCAAGGTGAGCTGCCCCATCGCTGCCGACGAAACCTCTGCCAGCCTCTATGACAAGCTGGCCGGGCTGGGCCCGCAGGCACTGGTCGACACCGTCAATGCCATGGCTGCCGGCAACACCGCCGCCGAAGCGCAGGACGATGCACAGGCCAACTACGCCGAGAAGCTCTCCAAGGAAGAGGCCCGCATCGACTGGTCGATGGAGGCTGTCGCCATCGAACGCTGCATCCGCGCCTTCAACCCCTGGCCCATCAGCTGGTTTGAAGTCGCCGGCCAGACCGTCAAGGTATGGCAGGCCGAGGTCGTCGCACAGGATCACGGCCAAGCGGCCGGTACCCTGCTCAAGGCTGACAAGCAAGGGATCGACATTGCCACCGGCAAGGGCGTGCTGCGCCTGCTGACCCTACAGCCGCCTGGCAAGAAGGCCATGTCCGTGACGGATCTGCTCAACTCTCGCCGCGACTGGTTTGAACCCGGCACGCAATTGAATTGAACTGAATTGACACAAGGCGGGGCCCAGGCCCCGACTTGCGCATCTAAGGTAACACTATGAAAACACGCGCACAGGCTGCTCTCGTCATTCAACAGGTGCTGGATCAGGGCCAGTCCCTCTCCGCCGTTCTGCCTGCTGCCCAGGAGAAGGTTGCGCCCCGCGATCGCGCCCTCCTGCAAGAACTCTGCTACGGCACCCTGCGCTGGCTGCCCCGCCTCGATGCGGCAGTCGGCGAGATGATGGACAAGCCGCTCAAGAACAAGAGCCGCATCTTCCACTACCTGATCCTGGTCGGTCTCTATCAGCTCATCTACACCCGCATTCCGGCTCACGCCGCGGTGGCCGAGACCGTCAACGCCGTCAAGCTGCTCAAGGGCACCTCCTTGCGCGGCCTCATCAACGGTGTGCTGCGCAATTTCCAGCGCAGCGCCGAAGTCATTCTGCTGCGCATCGACCGGGTCCCCAGCATTCGTCTCGGCCACCCGGAGTGGCTCACCAAGCGGCTGCGCCAGGCCTATCCGGATGAGTGGGAATTCATCATGGAGGCCAACAACCAGCGCCCGCCCATGTGGATCCGCAACAACAGCCAGCGCCAGAGCCGCGAGCAGATGCTGGCCCGCATGGCCGAGGCCGGCATCAATGCGATGGCCGGTGAAGAGGGCGAGGATTGCATCCTGCTGGAACGACCCTGCGACGTGACCAAGCTGCCCGGCTTCGAGGTCGGCGACTGCTCGGTACAGGATGGCGCAGCACAACAGGCCGCCGCGCTGCTCGACCCGCAGCCGGGCGAGTGGGTGCTGGATGCCTGCGCCGCCCCAGGTGGCAAGACCGCCCACCTGCTGGAGCGCCAGCCCGCGCTGGCCGGCGTGGTAGCGGTCGATGCCGACGACAACCGCCTCAAGCGGGTGCAGGAGAACCTGGATCGCATCGGCCTCACCGCCAAGGTGATCCACGGTGATGCCAGCACCCCGGATCTGTGGTGGCCAGAGGGTCAGTTCGACCGCATCCTGCTGGATGCCCCCTGCTCCGCCACCGGCGTCATCCGCCGTCACCCCGACATCAAGTGGCTGCGCCGGGATCAGGACATCCGCGAGCTGGCCGAGCTGCAACACCGCATCCTTGGCGCCCTCTGGTCGAAACTGAAAAGCGGCGGTACTCTGCTGTATGCCACCTGCTCCGTGCTGCCGGAAGAGAACCGCGACCAGATCCGCGCCTTCCTTGCGGCCACCCCGGACGCCACTCTGGTACCGCTGCATGCGCAGGACACCCCGGAGTGCCCGGGTCGCCAGTTCCTGCCCGGCGAGGCCGAGATGGACGGCTTCTACTATGCCAAGCTGATCAAGCGGTAAGCAGGGCCATCATCACGACGGGTGCCGCTTGCGGCACCCATTACTGCCCAACATCGAGCGCGCTTTCCCTATGAGATTCATCCTGTTGATGACCGTCCCCACGCACCCTGGCCGCCGCTGCAACGGCGACGCTCATGAGGCCGTCCTATGAAGATCATCATTCTGGGCGCCGGTCAGGTCGGCGGCACCCTGGCCGAGAACCTGGCCGGCGAGAACAACGACATAACCATCGTCGACACCGACAGCGACCGGCTGCGCGAGCTGCAGGACAAGTTCGACCTGCGGGTGGTGAACGGCCACGGTGCCCATCCCAAGGTGCTGCGTGAAGCGGGTGCCCAGGATGCCGACATGCTGGTCGCGGTCACCAACAGCGACGAGACCAACATGGTTGCCTGCCAGGTGGCCTACTCCCTGTTCAACACCCCCAACAAGGTGGCGCGGATCCGCTCGCCGGCTTATCTGGTGGAACGGGATCGGCTGTTCCTGCCCGAATCCGTGCCGGTGGATCACCTGATCGCCCCCGAGCAGCTGGTGACCGACTACGTGCGCCGGCTGATCGAGTACCCGGGCGCCCTGCAGGTGGTGGACTTCGCCGGCGGCAAGGTGGGTCTGGTGGCGGTCAAGGCCTACTATGGCGGCCCGCTGGTGGGCAACGCCCTTTCCACCCTGCGCGATCACATGCCCAACATCGAGACCCGGGTGGCGGCGATCTTCCGTCAGGGCCGCTCCATCCGCCCGCAGGGCACCACCATCATCGAGGCCGATGACGAGGTGTTCTTCGTGGCGGCGGCAGGCCATATCCGCGCCGTGATGTCGGAGCTGCAGCGGCTCGAGAGCCCCTACCGGCGCATCATGATCGTCGGCGGCGGCAACATCGGTGCCGGCCTCGCCCGCCAGCTGGAGAAGCGCTACAGCGTCAAGCTGATCGAGCGCAACCAGAAACGGGCGGAGCAGCTCTCCGAGGTGCTGGAAAACACCATCGTCTTCTGCGGCGACGCAGCGGATCAGGAGCTGCTGGCGGAGGAGCATATCGACCAGATCGACGTCTTCATCGCGGTGACCAACGAGGACGAGGCCAACATCATGTCGGCCCTGCTCGCCAAGAAGATGGGCGCCAAGAAGACCATGGTGCTGATCCAGCGCAGCGCCTACGTGGATCTGGTGCAGGGTGGCTCCATCGACATCGCCATCTCGCCGCAGCAGGCCACCATCTCGGCCCTGCTGACCCACGTGCGCCGGGCCGACATCGCCAACGTCTACAGCCTGCGCCGCGGGGCGGCCGAGGCCATCGAGGCGATCGCCCACGGGGACGAGAACACCTCCAAGGTGGTCGGCAAGACGGTGGGTGAGCTCAAGCTGCCGCCCGGCACCACCATCGGCGCCATCGTGCGCGGTGACGAGGTGCTGATCGCCCACGACCGGACCCAGATCCAGCAGGATGACCACGTGGTGATGTTCCTGGTGGACAAGAAGTACATTCCGGAAGTGGAACGCCTGTTCCAGCCAAGTCCCTTCTTCCTGTAATCTGCCCATGCACCCAGGCAGCACAACCCAGACCCGGCACAGCCTCTACCAGGGATTGTCCGGGTCTTTTGTCAATCAACGACCAGGTTATCTTGCATGATCAAGCTGCGTCCCATCATCTTCACCCTCGGGCTGGTGCTCTCCAAGCTGGCCCTGTTCATGTGGCTGCCCACCCTGCTGGCCCTGCTGACCGGCTCCGAGGGGTTCGTCGAGTTTCTCAAGTCGGTACTGATCACCCACGGTGCGGCCCTGCTCTGCCTGCATTACGGCCGCAAGGCGGTGTTCCACCTCGGCGTGCGGGAAATGTTCCTGCTCACCACCTCGGTCTGGGTGGTTGCCTGCATCTTCGGCGCCCTGCCCTTTTTCTTCATCAACCACATCGACTTCACCGACGCCTACTTCGAGACCATGTCGGGGGTCACCACCACCGGCTCCACCGTGCTGTCGGGGCTCGACGGCATGGCCCACAGCATATTGCTGTGGCGCTCCATCCTGCAGTGGCTGGGCGGGGTGGGCTTCATCGTGATGGCGGTAGCAGTGCTACCCTACCTCAACGTGGGCGGCATGAAGCTGTTCCAGACCGAGAGCTCGGATTGGTCCGACAAGAGTGCGCCGCGCGCCAAGACGGTGGCCAACAACATAGTGCTGGTCTATCTGGTGCTCTCCATGCTCTGCTTCCTGGCCTACTGGGTGAGCGGCATGACCCTGTTCGAGGCGGTCAACCACTCGATGACCACCCTCAGCACCGGTGGCTACTCCACCTCCGATCAATCCATGTCCCACTTCTCCAACTCGGCGCACTGGATTGGTACCGTCTTCATGTTCCTCGGCGGCCTGCCCTTCCTGCTCTATGTGCAGAGCCTGAGCCGACGCGACAACAGCCTGCTCAAGGATGCCCAGGTGCAGGGTTTCTTCTGGCTGGTGGTCTGGGTCACCGTGGTGGTCACCTTCTACCTGTGGCTAAGGGACATCTACGGCTTCATGGATGCCCTGCGCATCAGCTGCTTCAACATCGTCTCCGTGCTCACCACCACCGGCTTCGGGCTCGGTGACTTCGGCACCTGGGGCCCGCTCACCAGCATCATCTTCATCATCCTGCTGGCCCTCGGCGCCTGCTCCGGCTCCACCGCCGGCGGCCTCAAGATCTTCCGGGTACAGGTGGCGTTCGCCCTGTTCAAGAAGCAGATGCGCCAGCTGATGCACCCCTCCGGCGTCTTCCCGCAGAAGTACAACGGCCGCCCGGTCAACGACGCCATCATCCGCTCGATGATCTCGTTCGTGCTGGCCTACTTCGCCGTCATCCTGCTGATCGCCGCCCTGCTCGCCGCCATCGGGCTGGATCCCCTGACCGCCATCTCGGGCTCCATCACCGCCGTGGCCAACGTGGGTCCGGGCATGGGCCCGATCATCGGCCCCAGCACCAACTTCGCCACCCTGCCCGACTCGGCCAAGTGGATCCTGTCGTTCGGCATGCTGCTGGGACGGCTCGAGATCCTGACCGTGGCGGTCCTCTTCTTCCCCTCCTTCTGGAAGCAGTAAGCAGCGAGCGCGCAGCATCGAATGGCGAAGGGTATCAAGACGAAGAAATGCAGAAGGGCAGCCACTGGCTGCCCTTCTTGTTGCATGAAGCATGAGGCCCCGCCTCACTCGGCCGGGTCTTCCCGCTCCAGCGCCCGGTTGACCAGCGGCTCGGGCAGGGTCTTGGTCACCTCCACCCCCAGCTCGCGAAAGCGCTCCACCTGGGCGATCAGGTTGCCGCGCCCGTTGACCAGCCGCCCCATCGCCTTGTCGTAGCTCTCCTGCGCCCGGTGCAGGCTGCCACCCAGCTGCTGCATCTCCTCCACGAACAGCCGCAGCTTCTCGTAGAGGCGGCCGGCCCGCTCGGCGATCTGGCGGGCATTCTGGTTCTGCCGCTCGTAGCGCCACAGGTTCTCTATGGTGCGCAGCGCCACCATCAGGTTGGTGGGGCTCACCAGCAGGATGTTGTTGTCGAGCCCGAATCGCACCAGCGAGGGATCGGCCTCCACCGCGGTGAGGAAGGCGGGCTCCACCGCCACGAACATCAGCACGTAATCAAGGGTGCGCACCCCGGGCAGCTGCTGGTAATCCTTGCGGCCCAGCTCGCGGATGTGGTTGCGCACCGAGGCGACGTGCTCTTTCAGAGCCACCGCCTTCTCCAGCTCGTCATCGCTGTTGTACCAGCGCTCGTAGGCGGTCAGCGACACCTTGGCGTCGATGATGATGTCCTTGTCCTGCGGCAGGTGGACGATGACGTCGGGTTGGTAGCGCTTGCCCTTGTCCACCTCGATGTTGACCTGGGTATGGTACTCGTGGCCTTCGCGCAGGCCGCATTCGCTGAGGATCCGCGCCAGCACCACCTCACCCCAGTTGCCCTGCTGCTTGCTGTCACCCTTGAGGGCGCGGGTCAGCGCCGCCGCCTCCTCGGTCATGCGGGCGTTGAGCTCGGCCAGGCGCTCCAGCTCGAACTTGAGGCTGTGGCGCTGGGCCGTCTCCTGGGCGTGGGTCTCCCCCACCTGGCGGCGAAAGCCCTCGAGCTGCTCTTTCAGCGGCGTCAGCAACAGATCCAGGCTGTTCTGGTTCAGTTCGCGGAAGTTACCCGAGTTTTGCTCGAAGATGCGGTTGGCGAGGTTCTCGAACTGCTGGCTGAGGCGCTGTTCAGCCTCCTGTTGCAATTGCAGCTTCTCGGCGGCGGCCAGTCGCTCGCTACGCAGGGTGGCTTCGGCATCCTTGAGGCGGGCGGTGAGCTTGATGAGCAGGGTCTGCTGCTGCTCCAGCTTCTGCTGGCCCTGCAGCTTTTCATCCTGCAGCTCGTCACAGCGATCCTGCAGCGCCTGCTGGCGCTCCTCGCTCAGCAGCACCTGCTGGGCCAGCCGGGCCGCACCACGCCGGCCCACCAGCCAGCCGAGGCCGACCGCCAGCACGGCGCCAGCCAGCAGCAGGCTCCAGAGCCCGGGCTCGATCATTTGCGGCTCCGTTGACGCAGAAAGAGTTCGAGATAGCGGTTGAGCAGCAGCCAGAGCAGCACGTAGAGCAGATAGGCGGCCAGCACCACCCACTTGTGACTGTTAACTCCGGTGTCGAGCTCGACGAATTCGATCCCCTTGATGCGGCAGTAGCCCCACATCAGCAAGGGGAAGACATAGAGCAGAGAAGCACGCCACAGAAATAACCACATGAGTTCATTCAATCCTGCAAAAAGACCCGCCTAGCTTACACAAGGGCAACCCGGCTTGCGATCCTGGCCGGCGCTATTCTCTGGCTTGCGAAGGGAAACTTGGATAAAATTAACCCCTAATAGGTATCAGGGGTGAGCATGACTCATTTTTTCTGTCGCTGGCTGACGCAAGCATTGGGGGGCTCTCGCAAACCGGAGGTGGTTTGTCACGAAGCGCGTCCCCCCTGGGCCATCGAAGAGTCCCAGTTCCTCTCTCTCTGCTCCCGCTGCGGTGAATGCTTCAAGGCCTGTCCCAACGGCCTGCTCAAACCGGCCAACCAGCCCGAATACGACGACACCCCCATCGCCGGCACGCCCGTGCTGGATCTCGCCTGCGGCCAGTGCAGCTACTGCGGCAGCTGCGCCAGAGCCTGTCCGACCGGCGCCCTCGACCTGCAGCTGGGCCGCCAGGTGCAGACCCGGGTGCGGATCGAGGCCAGCTGCCAGGCCCGGCAGGGCTTCTACTGCCTGCTGTGTGAAGATGCCTGCCCCCAGCAGGCGATCAAGGCCACCGCCGACGGCGTCAGCATCAACATGGCGGCCTGCGACGGCTGCGGCGCCTGCGGTCTCGCCTGCCTGCACGGCGCCATCACCCTGATCCCCCAGCTCTGAACCCAAACCCCGGATATGACAAAGGGGCCCGTGGGCCCCTTTGTCATGCTTGCCTGGCTTATGCCATGGCCAGAATCGAATCCTGTTCGATGCCGAGCAGGTGGCAGAGCCGGGTCGGATCGCGCACCGCATCGGCCAGGGTGTACTCCCCCAGCACCTCGAGGAAGGCGTTCATGGCGCGGCGCAGAATACCCTGGATGCGGCAGCCACCGGAGAGGCGGCAATTCTCGCGCTTGCAGTCCACCGGGCAGAGCACGTGCTCCATGTCCATCACCACGTCGCGCAGGTTGATGGAGACGGCGGAGCGGCCGAGGCGGATGCCGCCATGCTTGCCACGCACCGTCTCTATGTACCCCTTGATACCGAGCTGATGCACTATCTTGACCACGTGGTTGCGGGAGATGGCAAAGGTATCGGCCACCTCGGTGATGGTCGACAGGCGATCTCCCGGCTGGACCGCCAGAAAAGTCAGGGTACGCAGGGCATAGTCGGTAAATCGTGTCAGTTGCATGGTCGCACTTGCCTCTTACTACAAGTCAGAAATCAGGACGACAACCTAAAGCTAAGAGGCGGGGAAGCGCTTGCGCCCGCGCAAGGTCCGCATCTTAATCTGAGTCGTGGAATGACAAGGTTAAGAGCAGCTCAGGCGGGTGTCGATGAAGATGCACATAAATCGACACTTTCTTTGATTGATCGCAAACTTGCAGGGTTAGTCCAAGGTTTTGGGGGGTTATGGCGGTTAAATTCGCCGGTTTTCCCCTCCACCTCGGCCCGTACAAGGCGACCTCATCGGCAACAGTTCATGGCGGCTCAGTGCGGTTGCCTGAGCCAGTTTTTCAGGGCGCTGGAGGGGATGGAACTCTCGGAGGCGACCGCGAAGGCGCCCCAGTCCACCGCGCACTGCAGCGCATCCCGGATCGCCATGCCTCGCGCCAGCCCGTGGATCAGGCCGCCGGCGAAGGCATCCCCCGCCCCCGTGGTGTCCACCACCGACACCGGCCGTGCCGCCACCCGGATCTGCTCCTCGCCGTGAATGGCCACCGCCCCCGCCTTGCCTTCGGTCAGCACCAGCCAGGCCAGCTGCTCGCCGGCGATCTGGCGGGCATGCTGCCAGGGATCGTCCACTTCGCCGAGGTCGGAGCGGGAAGCCACCAGCACGTGGCAGGGGCGACGCGCCTGGCCGCCCTTGGGATACTGAGCCACCACGAAGCTCTTGCCGAGCATCTGGCGCATGTAGCCGATGATGGCGGTGCCCGGGTAGTTCACGTAGAGGCAGTCCACCCCCTCGCTCGGCAGATCACCCGGCAGGTCCGGGCGCCGTGGCCGCCTGAGGATGGTGCGCTCGCCGGTGGAGTCCACCAGGATCAGCAGCTCGCCGGTCTCGCCGCCGAAACGCTCAACATGGCTGCAATCCAGGCCGTAGCCCGCCGCCTGCTCCAGCAGCCAGTCGCCAGTTTCGTCCAGCCCGATGCGCGAGGCGATGGTCACCTCGTGGCCGGCCCACACCAGCCCGATGCCGGTGTTGGCGGCGCCACCGCCGAGCCGGCGGCCCTGATCCAGGTATTGCAGGCGGGCACCGGCCACCAGGGGTTCGGAGAGAGAGAGCACGTGATCACAGTTGAGATTGGCGAGCAGCAGAATGCGGGACATGAAGAGACCTCACTGACAGGGGAGCCCAGTATATGAGAAAGGGCCGTGACGGCCCTCCCTGAAATCGCGGGGTTTGTGAGCCCGCTCGACGTTTGCCGAGCGAGCGCGCGACGGCTGCGTCAGCCCAGTACCGACTCGGCGCTGACGTACTCGTAGCCGAGCGCCTGTGCCACCGCCGCCTGGGTGATCTTGCCCTTGAACACGTTCAGACCGGCTCGCAGGTGGCGATCGTCCTGCAGCGCCCGGGCGTAACCCTTGTCCGCCAGCGCCAGCACGAACGGCAGGGTGGCATTGGTCAGCGCGAAGGTGGAGGTGCGCGCCACCCCGCCCGGCATGTTGGCCACGCAGTAGTGGATGATACCGTCCACCACGTAAGTGGGCTCCTCATGGGTAGTCGGGTGGGAGGTCTCGAAACAGCCGCCCTGATCGATGGCCACGTCCACCAGCACCGAGCCCTTGCGCATCAGCTTGAGCATCTCGCGGGTCAGCAGCTTGGGTGCCGCCGCCCCCGGGATCAGCACGGCGCCGATCACCAGGTCAGCCTGGGCGATGCACGCCTCTATGTTGGTACGGGTGGAGTAGAGGGTCTTGAGGGCCGGGCCGTACAGGCTGTCCAGCTCCCGCAGTCGTGGCAGGGAGCGATCCAGGATGGTGACGTCGGCCCCCAGTCCCAGCGCCATGCGCGCCGAGTTGACGCCGACCACCCCGCCACCCAGCACCACCACCTTGGCGGGCGCCACCGCAGGCACCCCGCCCAGCAGGGTGCCGTTGCCCCCCTGCGCCTTCTCCAGACTGTGGGCGCCGGCCTGGATCGCCATCCGCCCCGCCACCTCGGACATGGGTGCCAGCAGCGGCAAGCCGCCGCGCTCGTCGGTCACCGTCTCGTAGGCGATGGCCACCGCCCCCGAGTGCACCAGCAGCTGGGTCTGCACCGGATCCGGCGCCAGGTGCAGGTAGGTGAACAGCAGCTGACCCGGCCTGAGCAGTTCGCACTCCTCCGGCTGGGGCTCCTTCACCTTCACTATCATCTCGGCCCGGGCGAAAATCTCCGCCGCGCTGGCCACCAGTTCGGCACCGGCTGCCTGGTACTCGGCGTCGGACAGCCCGATCGCCTCACCTCCCTGCTGCTGCACCAGCACCTTGTGTCCCCGGGCCGTCAGCTCCTGCACTCCGGCGGGAGTCATGCCGACCCGGTATTCATGGTTTTTGATTTCCTTGGGTACGCCAATAATCATGCTCGCTCTCCTGCTGTGATCCCGCCGGCAGCCGTGTCGGCGCCGGGCAGGATGCCCAAAAATTGCAACAACCACTGCATCATGGTGGCCGAATCCACCTCTCCCTCCAGCGAGGAGAGGCTGCGCTGGTAACGATCGTCCGGCAGCAGATCCCGCCGCCGCTCGATCAGCGCCCGGTTGTATTCCACCGAGAATTCCGGATGTCCCTGGATGGCCACTATGTGGTCACCCTGCAAAAACATGAAATTGGGACAAAAATCATTGCCCGCCAGCCGGGTGGCCCCCGGCGGCAGCTGCTCCACCTGATCCTGGTGGCTGGCCAGGATCCGGATGGTCTCGAGCCCCGGCTCCATCCAGGGTTGCCGCGCCAGCATGGGATGGACCGATACCCCCAGCCCCCAGCCCTTGGTGGACTTCATCACCTCGCCCCCCAGCGCCTGGGCGATCACCTGGTGGCCGAAGCAGACCCCGGCCAGCTTGACGTCGGCATCGTGGGCGCCCCGGATCCAGTCGCGCAGCGCCCGGATCCAGGGGATGTCGCTGTAGGCATCGTGGCGCGAGCCGGTGATGAGCCAGGCATCGCACTCGTGCAGATCGGCCGGCAGCTCGCCATCGAGCGCCGACCAGACCCGAAACTCCAGCCCGGGGGCCAGTGCCCGGAAGCCCTTGATAAACATCTCGGAGTAAACGGGGCCGAAATCCCCCACCAAGTCGGGGTCCAGCCGGTCACAATCGAGAATTCCCAGTCGCATCTGTTACTCCTTCACAGTGATAGCGGCGAACGAAGGTGGATTCCTGCCACCGGGCCATGTCCGGGCTAGCTGCTGCATGGTTGATTACTTCATGGTCGGCATGGAGAACTCCGCGCCCGCCCGCAGGCTCTGGGGCCAGCGGGCAGTCACCGTCTTCATCCGGGTATAGAAGCGCACCCCATCCGGCCCGTGCATGTTGAGCGGCCCGAAGATGGACCGCTTCCAGCCACCAAAGCTGTGAAACGCCATGGGCACCGGGATGGGAACGTTCACCCCTACCATACCGACCTGCACGCGGGCGGTGAAGTCCCGCGCGGTGTCGCCGTCACAGGTGAAGATGGCGGTGCCGTTGCCGTACTCGTGCTCGTTGATGAGCTTGAGCGCCGTCTCGTAGTCCGGCGCCCGCACGATGGCCAGCACCGGGCCGAAGATCTCCTCCCGATAGATGCGCATCTCGGGGCCGACCCGGTCGAACAGGCTGCCGCCGATGAAGTAACCCTCGCCGTGGCTCAGGCCCCGGCCGTCCACCACCAGCTCGGCCCCCTCGGCCACCCCCTGATCCACATAGCCGCGCACCTTGGCCAGGTGCTCGCGGCTGATGAGCGGCCCCATCTCGTTCTCCGGGCTCTGGCCCAGACCCGGGCCCACCCGCAGCGCCGCCACCAGCGGCGACAGCCTGGCTACCAGCGCATCGGCCGTCTCGTCCCCCACCACCACGGCCACCGAAATGGCCATGCAGCGCTCGCCGGCCGCACCATAGGCCGCCCCCATCAGGGCGGAGACCGCCAGCTCGAGATCCGCATCCGGCATCACCAGCATGTGGTTCTTGGCACCGCCCAGCGCCTGCACTCGCTTGCCGTGGGCCGAGGCGGTGGCATAGATGTACTGGGCGATGGGAGTTGAGCCGACGAACGACACGGCACCGACCCGCGGGTCGGTCAGCAGCACGTCCACCACCTCCTTGTCGCCGTTGACCACGTTGAGCACCCCGTCCGGCAGACCCGCCTGCTTGAGCAGCTCGGCCATGCGCAGGGAGAGGGACGGATCCTTCTCGGAGGGCTTGAGGATGAAGGTGTTGCCGCAGGCGATGGCCACCGGGAACATCCACAGCGGCACCATGGCCGGGAAGTTGAACGGGGTGATGCCGGCGCAGACCCCCACCGGCTGCATCATGGAGTGGCTGTCGACCCCGCGGCCCACGTTGAGGGAGTGCTCCCCCTTGAGCAGATGGGGAATGCCGCAGGCAAACTCCACCACCTCGAGGCCACGGGTCAGCTCGCCCTGAGCGTCGGAGAACACCTTGCCGTGCTCGCGACTGATCAGCCGCGCCAAATCGTCTCTGTGCTGCTCCATCAGCTCCTTGAAGCGAAACAGCACCCGGGCCCGCACCAGTGGCGGAGTCTGCGCCCAGTCGGCCAGGGCGCGCTCGGCGCTGGCGATGGCATCCTGGCACTCGGCGGCGGTGCTGAGCACCACCTGGCCCTGCTGCTGGCCGGTGGCCGGATTGAAGATGGCCCCGAAGCGCTCGCTGCGGCTCTCGGTCGTCTCGCCGTCGATGAAGTTGCTGACCCTGTATGTCATAAATCCTCCGTGATGGGTAATGCGTGCCTGCCCGCGCCGCCCCGGAGAGCAGGCACGGGCAAGTGGCGCCGCGACGGGCGCCATCAACCGGTTAAAAGTCAGTCCTGGGCCTGCAGGGCGTCCTGCAGCAGGGTGAAGAGATCGTCGATCTGGCTGCGCTCGATGATGAGGGGCGGCGACAGGGCGATGATGTCGCCGGTGACCCGGATCAGCGCCCCCTTCTCGAAGCAGCGCACGAACACCTCGTAGGCGCGTTTGCCCGGCGCATCCGGCATGGATTCGAGCTCGATGCCCGCTACCAGCCCGTAGTTGCGCACATCCTTCACGTGCTTGCAGCCCTTGAGCGAATGGGCCGCCTCCTCCCAGTAGCCCGCCAGATCGGCGGCGCGGTTCAGCAGGTTCTCGTTGCGATAGATTTCGAGGGTCGCGAGGCCGGCGGCGGCGGCCACCGGATGGCCCGAGTAGGTGTAGCCGTGGAACAGCTCGATGGCCCCCTTGCCGGCCGTCATCATGTCGTCATAGATGGCGTTGCTCACCAGCACGGCTCCCATGGGGATGGCGCCATTGGTCAGCCCCTTGGCACAGGTGATCATGTCGGGGATGACGTCGAACTCCTGGGCGGCGAAGGGAGCACCGAGGCGGCCGAAACCGGTGATCACCTCGTCGAAGATCAGCAGGATGCCATGTTTGGTACAGATCTCCCGCAGCCGCTTGAGGTAGCCTTTGGGGGGCATCAGCACGCCGGTACTGCCGGCGATGGGCTCGACAATCACTGCCGCTATGTTGCTGGCATCGTGCAGGAAGACGATCTTCTCCAGCTCGTCGGCCAGTGCCACATCCTCCTCGGGCAGCCCCTTGGTGAAGGCATTCTTGGCGATGTTGAGGGTGTGGGGCAGGTGATCCACCCCGCCCAGCAGGGAGCCGAACCACTTGCGGTTGCCGGGAATGCCGCCCACCGAGATGCCGCCGAAGCCGACCCCGTGGTAACCGCGCTCACGGCCGATCAGCCGGGTACGGGTGCCCTGGCCGCGCGCCCGCTGCCAGGCCAGCGCGATCTTGAGCGCGGTATCCACCGATTCCGAACCGGAGTTGGTATAAAAGACGTGGCCGAAGCCCTTGGGGGCGATCTCCACCAGCCGGTTGGCCAGCTCGAACGGCAGGGGGTGCCCCATCTGGAACGTGGGGGCAAAATCGAGGTGGGAAATCTGCTGGGAGACCGCCTCGGCAATCTCGCGCCGACCATGACCCGCGTTGCAACACCAGAGCCCGGCGGTGCCATCCAGTATCTTGCGGCCATCCTCTGAGTGATAATACATTCCCTCGGCCGACTTCAGGATGCGCGGCGCCGCCTTGAACTGCTGGTTGGCGGTGAACGGCATCCAGAAGGCGGACATGTCGGAGGGCGTATTGATGTCGCTGATCGGTTTCATGGTCACCTCATCCTTAAGGTGTTTAGTAACTGTCGGCCAATGCCTATTAAATTAAACACCTAAAATCTTAAAAAAGGGCTCAAACTTGCCCCATATGGTGTCACCCGGCTAGCTGCTCTGAGCGGGGTGGTATAAGATATTTAACACAAATTTAATAATAGTAAACAGTCAAGGAGTGTCTATCGATGGATATCGGTCACCGCCTCAAGGCGGTTCGCACCAAAGCCGCCCTCTCCCAGCGCGAGCTGGCCAAACGCTCCGGTGTGACCAACGGCTTTATCTCCCAGATCGAGAAAAATCAGGTGAGCCCCTCGGTCGCTTCCCTGCGCAAGGTGCTGGAAGGCATTCCCATGTCCCTGGCCACCTTCTTCACCGATGAGACGGAGATGGATTCCGAGGTGATCTTCCGCGCCGCCGACATGCCGGATCTCGGCACCCACCCCATCAGCTACCGCCTGGTGGGCCACAGCCGCGCCAACCGCGCCATCGGCATGATGCAGGAGATACTGCCACCGGGCGCCGACACCGGCGACGACATGCTGAGCCACGAAGGCGAAGAGTGCGGCATCGTCATCCAGGGTCAGGTGGAAGTCACCGTCGGCGAGCAGGTCTATCTGCTGGCGCCGGGGGACGGCTACTACTTCGACAGCCGCACCCCGCACCGTTTTCGCAATGTGGATGAGCACGAATGCGTGCTGATCTCGGCCAACACCCCCGCCAGCTTCTAAGCCATGAGAGGGGAGCTCCTCCCCTTTGGCGGACCCAGCACCACGACCTGCCCCTTAGTACCGGGCGTCGGTTTGGCAGGCGCCGACGGCCGCGCTTGCGGTGCGGTTTGCCCCACCGAAAACCCTCGCCGAGATGAATTCCGGATGAGGCCAAACTGGCAAAGTGTTTAACGAATTGTTACAAGATGGATTTACAAGCGGCAGGATGTTTAGCATATTGATACGCGGAAACTGACTTTTTGCCGGTTCAAGGAGTGAACATGAGTGACCTGACCCTGGCCCAGTGGCAACACAAGGCCTCCCACCTGACCCTGCCCTCGCAAGCCTTCATCGATGGCAGCTACCGGGACGCCATCAACGGCGCCACCTTCGACTGCATCAACCCGGCCAACGGCAAGCTGCTGACCAAGGTCGCCGCCTGCGACGCCGCCGATGCCGAACTGGCGGTGCAGGCCGCCCGCGCCGCCTTTGACGACAAACGCTGGAGCGGTCTGTCGCCCAAGCAGCGCAAGCAGATCCTGCAGCGCTTCGCCGAACTGATGCGGCTCAATCTGGTGGAGCTGGCACTGCTGGAATCGCTCGACATGGGCAAGCCCATCGGTGACGCCATGGGTTATGACGCCCCCGCCGCCGCCAACTGCATCGCTTGGAACGCAGAGGCCATCGACAAGATCTACGATCAGGTCGCGCCGGTCGAGGAGTCCGCCCTGGCGCTGGTGACCCGCGAACCGCTCGGGGTGGTCGCCGCCATCGTACCGTGGAACTTCCCGCTGGTGATGGCCTGCTGGAAGCTGGGGCCGGCACTGGCCACCGGCAACTCGGTCATTCTCAAACCCTCCGAGAAATCCCCGCTCACCGCCCTGCGCATCGCCGGTCTGGCCAAGGAAGCAGGCATCCCCGACGGCGTGTTCAACGTGCTGCCCGGCTTCGGCCACACGGTCGGCGAGGCGCTGGCCATGCACATGGACGTCGACTGCATCACCTTCACCGGCTCCACCAAGATCGGCAAGCATCTGGTGCAGTGCTCCGGCAAGTCGAACCTCAAGCGCGCCTTTATGGAGTGCGGCGGCAAGAGCCCCAACATCATACTGGCGGATGCGCCTGACCTGGACGCTGCCGCCAAAAGCGCGGCCGGCGCCATCTTCTACAACCAGGGCGAGGTGTGTACCGCCGCCTCCCGGCTGCTGGTGCAAAACAGCATCAAACCGCAGTTCATGGACCGGCTGCTGGCCCATGCCCGCGAATGGATCTCGGCCAACCCGCTCGACCCTGCCACCCGCATCGGCGCCATGGTGGACCACATCCAGATGGAGCAGGTGCTCAACTACATCGCCATCGGCCAGCAGGAGGGCGCCAAGCTGCTGCTGGGAGGCAAGCGCACCAATACCGAGAGCGGCGGCTTCTACATCGAGCCCACCATCTTCGACCAGGTGACCCCCGAGATGCGCATCTTCCGCGAGGAGATCTTCGGCCCCGTGCTCGCGGTGACCGGCTTCGACACGCTGGAAGAGGCCATTGCGCTGGGCAACGACACCGACTACGGTCTGGCGGCCGCGATCTGGACGGCGGATCTCAACAAGGCGGTGAAAGGCTCCCGCGCCCTGCGTGCCGGCACCGTGTTCGTCAACAACTGGGATGGCGGCGACATGACCATGCCGTTCGGCGGCTTCAAGCAGTCCGGCAACGGTCGCGACAAGTCATTGCATGCGCTGGAGAAGTACACCGAGCTGAAAAGCACCTGGATCCAGCTCGAATAGCATCAGAAATGACGCTTATCTGCGAATTGGGGGGAGAAATCCCCCTTTTTCATTTTTGCCCTTTCATCGCCGGCCTCAATCGATATAATCATCAAATAGACAAGCCCTTAAATATAAAGATAAAAATGTTATTTTTTCTGGGAAGTGTACTGTTTCTGGTAATAGGACTGCCGCTGCTGTTCTACATGCTGGGACACGGTGAGGCCTACGTGACCTGGGGTCCCTGGATCTCCGCCATCGCGCTCATGCTGTGGCTGCTGCTGGATGTGGACAAGATCCGCCGTGGCGGTGGCCGCTGAGCCGGGCACTACGCCGTTAAAATCCGCTGATCATCATTTATTAACTTCTTTCCCCGCAAAAGGATCGCTACACTGATTTTTTGCGATGTTTTCCCGCATCCAACTCTCCAGTGAAGGTTATCCGCATGCAGCAACACGTTCAGCGCCAGGGCGTCATCTACGCCTTGTGCGCCTATACCCTTTGGGGGTTGGCCCCCATCTACTTCAAGACCATTGCCGCCGTGCCGGCCGCCGAAATCCTGACCCACCGCATGATCTGGTCGTGCGCCCTGCTGATGGTGCTGACCCTGCTCGGCCGCCAGTGGCACAAGGTACAGGCGGTGCTGCGCCAGCCGAAAGTGCTGCTCACCCTGGCCTTTACCTCCATCACGGTCGGCGGCAACTGGCTGCTGTTCATCTGGGCCATCAACAACGGCCACATGCTGGATGCCAGCCTCGGCTACTACATCAACCCGCTGTTCAACGTGCTGCTCGGCATGCTGTTCCTGAGCGAGAAGCTGCGCCGGCTGCAGTGGTGGGCGGTCGGACTGGCAGCGATCGGAGTCGCCATCCAGATCATCGCCTTCGGCTCCCTGCCCTGGATCGCGCTGGTGCTGGCCTCGAGCTTCGCCATCTACGGCCTGATCCGCAAGAAGCTGGCCCTCGATGCGCTGACCGGCCTCTTGATCGAGACCCTGATCATGCTGCCGCCGGCCGCCATCTATCTGTGGGGCTTTGCCGACAGCCCCACCAGCCATCTCACCCAGAATGACTGGCACCTCAACCTGCTGCTGATCGCCGCCGGTGCCGTCACCACGGCTCCCCTGCTCTGCTTCACCGCCGCCGCCACCCGGCTCAAGCTCTCCACCCTGGGCTTCTTCCAGTACATAGGGCCGAGCCTGATGTTCATCCTGGCGGTCACCCTCTATGGCGAGGCGCTGGCGCTGGACAAGATGATCACCTTCGCCTTCATCTGGAGCGCGCTGGTGCTGTTCAGTCTGGACGGACTGCGCAGCGGCAAGCGCCGGCAGGCAGCGGAGCAGGCTTGACGGCAAGGGCGCGCAGCACTGCAATAATCTACAAGCCCGCGTTCGGGTTTCAGGTTATCAATAGTCGATGAGCGCACCCCAATCCCGCATCCACTACTGGCAATCCCGGCTGCTGCCGGGGGTTGAACTCTCCCACTCCCACCACAGGGAGTTCAGCTATGGCCGCCATGTGCACCTGGACTACCACATAGGTCTGGTGCAGCAGGGCGGCCAGAAATTCATCCACAAGGGCAGCAGCCACCATCTGGTGCGCGGCGAGCTCTCCACCGTCAACCCGGACGAGATGCACGACGGCCTCAGCCTGCTGCCGGAAGGGTACGAGGTGCGGGTGTTCGCCATCGCCCCCGAGCAGCTGGCCCGCTGGCTGCCGGACAGCCCGGAACCCTTCTTCGACCAGGGGCTGCAACGCCGCCCCGACCTCTATCAGGGCTTTGCCCGGCTGCACATGTACCTGGACAACCCCAGCCCCGACGGCCTGCTGGCGGAGAGCGAGCTGCTGGCCCTGCTCGGCGAGCTGCTGCACCTGGCACCGGAGCGCCACGCCCTGGCCGACCCCCAGCTCAGGTATCTGCGCGACCATCTGCTGGCCCGGCTGGATGAACGCCACAGTCTGGAGGATCTGGCCGCCCTGTTCGGACTGGATCGCTTCGCCTTCCTGCGCCAGTTCAAGAAGAAGACCGGCATGACCCCCTACGCCTGGCTCAAGCGACTACGGCTCGAACAGAGCAAGCGCCTGCTCGGCAGCGGCCTGCCGGTGAGCGAGGTGGCGCTGGCGGTCGGCTTCTTCGATCAGAGCCACTTCCACCACGGCTTTCGCCAGGCGTTCGGCCTCACCCCCGCCGATTTTCGCCAGCAGATGCTGGCCGCCAGTGGGCACGCCGACTAACTCCGCACTGCAATCTTTTACAATCCGGCGACCCCGCAATCCGCCATGCTGTGAACTCGATACTGTCCCAGAGGTTTCCATGTTCACCAGCCTGTTTCTGACCATAGGTCTCATCCATCTCATCGCCCTGGCGAGCCCGGGCCCGGACTTCGCGCTGATCCTGCGCACCAGCCTGCACAGGCCCACCGCGCTGGGCGCAGCACTCGGCATCGCACTCGCCATCCTGGTGCACGCTACCCTCAGCCTCACCGGCATCAGCCTGCTGATTGCCGAACACCCCTGGCTGTTCATGACGGTGAAGGTGGTCGGCGCCCTCTATCTGGGCTGGCTCGGCTGGGGAGCGCTCAAGGCGGCCTGGCACAGCTCGGCCGAGCTCGCCCTGCACGCCGGCGGCGAGGCGCAAGGCTGGCGCAAGGGGGTGCAGCGCGGCATTGCCACCAACCTGCTCAACCCCAAGGCATTGCTGTTCTTCATGGGGCTGCTGGCCGCCATGGTGACGCCCCAGGTAGACGGCCTGACTCGCGGCCTGCTGGTGCTGGAGCTGTTCCTGCTCTCTCTGATCTGGTTCGGCGTGCTGGCCTGGAGCCTCTCCACCGTGCGGGCCCAGCGCCTGCTTGGCCGCGTGCAGCGTCCGCTCAATCTGGTCACCGGCCTGCTGTTTGGCGCCGTCAGCCTCTCCATCCTGACCGGCATGGCCGGCGAGGCCTATGCCCTGGTCCTGCACTGACACCCGTGTGCCAGCCATAAAAAAGAGGGATGGCACAAGCCATCCCTCTTTGCATTCATTGTTCCTGGCCGGGTAACCGGCCCTCTCACTCGCCCTTCATCAGAACCACTGGCCGTGGCGCTTGATGTAGATGCTCTTGACGGTCTGGGTCAGCCCCATGTAGGCCAGCATGGTGATCACCAGCCACATGAAGTACTTGGGCCCATCCAGGGTGATGAAGCCGAAGTGCTCGGCCAGCGGCGAGAACGGCAGGTAGCAGCCGATGGCGATGGCGATCGAGGTGGAGAGCAGCACCGGCAGGGTGGCGGTACTCTGCAGGAACGGGATCTTGCGGGTACGCAGCATGTGCACCACCAGGGTCTGCGACACCAGCCCCTCGATGAACCAGCCGGAGTTCATGATGGCCTGACCGTTGACCAGCGGATCCATGCTGCCGTTGGCGGTGGCATAGAGAGCACCGGCACCGAACACGAACCACATCAGGCAGTAGGTGCTGATGTCGAACACCGACGAGGTCGGGCCGAGCCACAGCATGAAGCGCTTGATGTTGCTCGCCTCCCACTTGCGCGGGCGCTTGAGGAACTCGGGGTCCATCTTGTCCCACGGCAGCAGCATCTGGGAGACGTCGTACACCAAGTTCTGGATCAGCATCTGCATCGCCAGCATGGGCGCCCAGGGCAGCCAGGCGGAGGCCACCAGCACCGAGAAGACATTGCCGAAGTTGGAGCTGGCCGTCATGTTGAGGTACTTCAAGATGTTGCCAAAGGTCTCGCGCCCCTTGATCACCCCCTCCTCCAGCACCATCAGGCTCTTCTCCAGCAGGATGATGTCGGCGGTCTCCTTGGCGATGTCGGCACCGCTGTCCACCGAGATCCCCACGTCCGCATCCCGCAGCGCCGGCGCATCGTTGATGCCGTCGCCGAGGAAACCCACGGTATTGCCGTTGGCCTGCAGCGCCTTCACTACCCGCGATTTCTGCAGCGGGGTGAGCTTGGCGAAGATGGTGGTGTGCTTGACCACTGTGCACAGCGCCACGTCGTCCATCACCTCGATATCCTTGCCAAGCAGCGGCACGCCGGGCTCCAGCCCCACATCGCGGCACACCTTGCTGGTGATGATGGGGTTGTCACCGGTCAGCACCTTGACCGCTACCCCGTAGTCGTTAAGGGCACGGATGGCCGGTGCGGCCGAGTCTTTGGGCGGATCGAAGAAGGTGAGGAAGCCGCGCACCACCAGCTTGACCTCGTCGCTGGTGCGATAGCTCTGCTTGCACTCGCCCGCCGGGATCTCGCGGGTCGCCACGATCAGCACCCGATAGCCCTCGGCGTTGAACTCCTCGCTCTGGCGCAGCAGGGCGCGGCGATCCGCGTCGGTCAGCACCCTAACCTCCTGGCCATCGGCGATCTGGCTGGAGACGGCCAGCATCTCTTCCACCGCCCCCTTGGAAACCATCAGCTGCTGGCCCAGATCGTCCTGCACAATCACCGACAGGCGCCGGCGCACGAAGTCGAACGGCAGCTCGTCCACCTTGCGGTAGTTGGCCGGCTTGCAGCTCTCCCCCAGCGCATCGGCGTGCTCGACCACCGCGATGTCCATCAGGTTCTTCATGCCGCTCTGGTGAAAGCTGTTGAGCCAGGCCAGCTGCAGGATCCGGTCGTCCCGTTTGCCACGCACGTCGTAGTGGTGCTCGAGGATGATCTTGTCCTGGGTCAGGGTGCCGGTCTTGTCGGTGCAGAGCACGTCCATGGCGCCGAAGTTCTGCACCGAGTTGAGCCGCTTCACCACCACCTTGCGCTTGGCCATGGCCACCGCGCCGCGCGCCAGGTTGGCGGAGACGATCATCGGCAGCATCTCGGGGGTGAGCCCCACCGCCACCGCCAGCGCGAAGGTGAGCGCCGACATCCAGTCACCGCTGCTGACCCCGCTCAGCATGAAGACGATGGGCACCATCACCAGCATGAAGCGGATCAGCAGCTTGGTGACGCTGTTCACGCCGCGATCGAAGCTGGTCTCGATGCGCTTGTGGCTCACCACGTTGCGGGCCAGCGAACCAAAGTAGGTGTCGCTGCCGGTGGCCACCACCACGGCACGGGCGGTACCGCTCACCACGTTGGTGCCCATGAAGCAGATGTTGGGCAGATCGAGCAGTCCCGCCTCCCCTGCGCCGGTGCCGTCCGCCGACTTGCCGGCCACGGCGCCCAGGGTGTCGTACTTCTCCACCGGCAGCGCTTCGCCGGTCAGCACCGCCTGGCTGATGAAGAGATCGCGGGACTCGATCAGCTTGATGTCGGCCGGGATCATGTCCCCCGCCTGCAGGTGCACTATGTCACCGGCCACCAGCTCGGTCATCGCCACCTCCTTGCGCTGGGGGGCGACCCCGGGCGAAGGACGGCGCTGCACGGTGGCAGTGTTGCGCACCAGCGACTTGAGCGCTTCGGCCGCCTTGGCGGAGCGGTACTCCTGCCAGAACCGCAGCAGACCGCTCAGGCCCACCATGACGCCGAGGATGATCACCTTGACCCAGTCCTCGTCACCCGGCTCGGCCATCAGCACGTCCATCACGTAACTGACCAGCCCGAGCACGATCAGCACCATCACGAAGGGGTTCTTGAACGCCTGCAGCAGCTGGATCAGCGCATGGGGCGGCTTGTCGTGGGTCACCTCGTTGGGACCAAACTGGATCAGGCGGTTGGCGGCCTCGGTCGCGGTGAGGCCGTCGATGTTGCCGCGCACGGCGGTGAGGGTGTACTCGAGGGACTTGTCGGCCTCATCGAGCACCCGGGAGGAGAGCTTCTCCTTGGCACTGGCCGGGGCAACGAACCCCTGCTGCTTGTGCCGGCTGGCGGTATGTTGTTGTTTCATGACTCGTTATCCTGATTTCTACGCGCAAGCGGGCCCTGTCGCGGGCCGGGCCTGGCGTCAGTACTGATGTGAAAAGGCAATGGACCCGGCAGCGAACAGGCAGCCGCCGCACACGGGGCGCCCGCAGACAGCAGTCTGCGCGACCACACCGGCATGCTCGGGTCGGATCAGGGGTCAGGACACCGCATCCCGTTCCCCGCAGGGGGATCAGGAGTGGGTAGGCGTGGACCCCGAGGGTCTAGGTTTGGGCTCTTCGGTCATGACGGTTCCTCCGAGTTGAGCGGCAGCAAGCCGGCCCCGGCATATCGAGGGCACGGCAGGTCGTCACCGGCGGGCAGATCCGCACGGCGGCGTTATCGGCAGGAGGCAAGGGCCGCAACAGGGCGACCAGGACCGATAAAGGAGATCAGGATAACCACAGGCAACAATAACGGCATGATGGCCGAATAATAATGAGGAGGGTTCATGGTCCGGTCACATGAGAAATCAACCGCACCCCATGAATATATTGAGAAATAGCCAGCGCATATTTCAAAATATATAAAGAAGAGACCTTCATTATTTAAATTCGCAACGCAGCCTATCGAAAACCACATTGTTTTCAATACGAACTGTCCATCCTGTTATTTCACGCCGGCCTGTTTGTCCCTGCCCACCAAAGATCCGGTGAACGGGCGCAACGGGCAGCCCCGGGCCCATGACAAAGGGCGTACGTGGCAAGGCGTGCAATTGCTGGGGCGCGAGGCGGCATGGCTCGCAGAGGGAGTGGAACAATCCGGGGAGCAACGCAGATCCCGGCGGGACTGGGTTGCAAGAGTCGAGATGACTCGCTAGATGCCACACTCTGAGCGATCAGAGTGAGGGAGAAGAAGGGATATCAACCTCAGTTCTGATTAGCCCACATCGCGCTGTGCAATCGGCTACAACTGTCGCTTTCCATAATATCCTTCCATCTGTTGATAACACGCCAAGATTCTACCCAGAAATATTTGGCGGCGCAAAATATAAATTCATATTTTAATAAATCACCAGCCATGAATTGCCATTCTCCTATTTTTTCGCGAACGCTTCTCAACGCCTATTTGAGAATGGCTCAACCGACCGGCCGTGATGTCGATCGCTCCGTCAGCCCTCACTGACAGCAACGCCCGCCGCGATATGGCCCGCGCGGCAGGTCTTTATACGGGATGGGACTATGCTATCCATGTGCCGGATTCATATGGGGGTTACATGTTCAAGGCAATCCATGATCGTTCGCTGCTGTTCAGCCAGGCGCTGGGTATATTGATCTTCATCATCCTGATATCCATCAGCTTCTTTGGCCTCTACTCGGTGAAGAGCGCAGCGGACAAGATGGGCGAAGGCAAGGATGTCGTCGCGGACATACTGCCGCCCCCGCTCTACCTCATCGAGGCGCAACTGCAGGTCTATACCCTGCTGCATGCCGCGGCGAGCGAGCGGGAGGGGTTGCTGCAATCGCTCGCCCGCCTGGAGCAGGAGTTCAACGACCGCAATCGCTTCTGGCAGGAGAGCACACTCGACGACCAGCTCAAGCAGAGCCTGCTGGGGGAACAGCGCACCCAGGCCGAACGTTTCTGGCAACTGCTCGACAGTCAGTTCATTCCGGCCGTGCAGGCCGGCCGGCTCGAGCAGGCAGCGGCCATCGCCGCCCAGCTGCGCACCCTGTACCTGGCCCACAGGCTTGGAGTCGATGCCACCGTCAGCCGTGGCAGCCAGTATGCCGCCGAGCAGCTGGCGCAGCTCAGCCTCACCGCCCGGATGTGCTACTGGCTTCTGCTCGTCGCCGCGCTGACCGGCTGCGCCCTGGTCTTCTGGCTGGGCCGACCGACCCAGCAACGGTTGCTGGCCGCCGGCAAGGCGACCGCAGCCATTGCGGAGGGGGCCCTCGACAGCCCCATGCCGCCTCCCGGCGACGATGCCATCGGCGATCTGATACAGCGCATTGGCCGGATGCGGGATCAACTCTCCACCCTGGTCGCCGCCCTGCAGCAGAGTGCAGGAACGCTGCATCAGCAGGCCACCGGCTTGAGCAGCCTCTCCCGCCAGCATGTGGACGACAGCCTGGCCCAGGTGGACGCAGCCCGTCAGGTGGAAGAGGTGATCGAGCAACTGCAGGCCCTGATCCAGCAAAGCGATGCCCAGCTGCAGCAGGTCACCGGCATGACCTCGGGCTCCGAGGCCCACGCCAATGCCACCCGGCTGGTCATTCAGGAGGTGGAGCAGGTGATCCGTGCCCAGGCTGACGGAGTGAGGCGGGTCTCCGGCACCATCGGCGACCTGGCCGGCCTGTCCCAGCAGATCTCCGGTCTGGCGGGGGCCATTCACGGCATCGCCGAGCAGACCAACCTGCTGGCGCTCAACGCCGCCATCGAAGCCGCCCGGGCCGGTGAACAGGGGCGCGGCTTTGCGGTCGTAGCCGACGAGGTGCGCTCCCTTGCCAGCCGCACCGGCGAGGCCACGACGGAGATCACCAGCATCATCGGCCGGATCCAGGATACCAGCCAGCGGGCCGTCAACGAGATGGACACCGAGCTGGCCAGGGTGGGCAAAACGGTGGAGCACGTGGCCGACGCCAAGCAGAGCATCACCAGCATTGAGCAGGGCTGCGGCGAGATCTGCCAACGGATCGATCAGGTCGGAGCCCTGCTGGAGCAGGAGAAGAGCCTGATCCACGCCATCAACAGCAACGTCGGCGAGATGTCCCGCCTTGCGGCCAAGGTCAACGACAGCGCCCGCCATGCGGCGAGCGAAGCCGATACGGTAGCGACTAACTCCCAGGCACTGACCCGCCAGACCCAGCACTTTCACCTCGCGCCACCATCCCGCCACTGATCCCCGGGGCAGGGTCTGTCCTGCCCCCATTCGCGCCCCGCAGGGTTAAATCGATAGCCTTGGACTCAATGAGGGAATAGGATCCGCACTCCCAATTCTTCATCCAGCTATAAGGATCAACAGGCATGAATCGAAAATGGTCGCTCCCCATCGTGGCAATCGCGGGGGGAGCGTTACTCTGGCTCGGCAACACCTTTGGTATGAAATGGGCTCTGATGGCCCTGATCGGATTCGGCTTCGGCTTCACCCTCTCCTTCAGCCGCTTCGGCATCGTGTTCGGTTGGCGCGAGATGCTGACCAAGCGCAACAGCTACTACGTGCGGGTTCACCTGCTCACCATCGCCATCGAAATTCTGCTGTTCACCTGCTTCCTCTCCTTTAGCCACGCCCTGTTTGGCGATGCCATGGTGGGCAACGTGATGGCTATCGGCATTCCCTTCATCGTCGGCGCCTTCCTGTTCGGCATCGGCATGCAGCTGGCGGGCGTCTGCGCCACCGGCACCCTTTACTGCTGCGGCGAGGGGCAACCCCGCTTCTGGCTGGTGCTGCTCTGCTACGGCATAGGCACCCTGATCAGCAACCAGCTCCGCCCCGAACTGGAGGCCACCTTCTCCAGCCATGTGGTACTGGCAAAAGACCTGACCGGCAATCTCTGGAGCGGCATGCTGCTCAACCTGGCGCTGGTCGCCGCACTGTTCCTGCTGTTTCGCAAGAGCGAGCTCAAGCGTACCGGCGAGCTCAAGCCCCTCTTCAGCGGTGGCAACCTGTTCTGGCGCGACGGCCGCTTCACCGTGCTGACCGGCGGCATCATCATAGCTCTGCTCAACTCCAGCGTCGTCGCCCTGCACGGCTCGGCCTGGACCATCACCGGCGCCGTCTATGACATGGCGCTGCGCGGTGCCTCCCTGTTCGGCCTGTTCGAGGGGAACCCCAAGCTGGCCCAACCGCTGTTCATCAACCCCATGGTCGGCATGTTCTGGCTGGGGATCCTGGGGGCCATGCTGGCGCGCTGCATTAGCGGTGGCGGCACCTTCGCCCCGATGCGGCTCGGCAACAGCCTGGCCTCCATCCTCGGCGGCCTGCTGATGGGGATGGGCGCCATGTACAGCGCCTGCAACCTCGGCGGTTTCTTCGACGGCACCGCCTCCGGCAGCCTGCACGGCTGGGTCTGGATGCTGATGGCCCTCGCCGGCAGCCTGATCGGCATCCGCCTGCGCCCGCTGTTCAAGCTCTGAGCCGCGAGCCATCGATAACAACAACGGGGGCCAAGCCCCCGTTGTTTATTGGCAAGCACCCTGCGCCAGGCTCTCGGCGGAGGCCGTCAGGCCTCGATACGCTGGCGTTGCAGCCGCACCTCAGGGTTGGCAAAGTTCAGCTGATAGACCGAGTGACCGGCATGCAGAGTCACCTCGGCGGCGCGAGTGGCCGTAAAGGCAGGCGAGCGTTCGGCCAGCAGCGCCAGCCCCTGCGCGAAGAACTGCAGCATGGAAAGCCCCATGCCGTGCTCCATGTTGCGAATGAACTCACCATCGACACTCGACTCGTCGAACAAGATCAGCTCGGCATTGAAGCCCCGTGCCAGCATGGCGCGTGCCATGGCCAGTTTGGCATCGGCAGGGGCGATGGCGTCATGGATGGCGTGCACCATCAAACAGAAGGTCTGCGTCCCCCCCTGCGCGGCCATCTGATCGAGCTGGGAGGCACTGAACGCCCGGATGATGAAGGCATCCACATCGAATTCGTGCGGGTGCCCGGCCACCATCCGCCAGGGAGAGTCCACGCACAGCGCCAGCTCCACTCCACCTTGCAGGCTGCACTGGTACTCCACCGCGCCGATGTCCCGTCCCACCACATAGGCCAGATTGGGCTCGGCCCAGGAGGAGTTATCAAACAGGGCGCGGACATAGCCGGGGCGAAACTTGTTGACCAGCTGCGCCAGGTAACCGCCGTAGGAGGAGCCAACCAGTATCAGGTTGTCGCGATTGCCACCGTAACGGAGCATCGCATCTTCGATGGCATTGAGGATATCGAGGGCAGCCATCACCCCGAAGTTCTGGTAGGCCCCATCGGGTGGCACCAACACCCCCTGAAAGCGCAACGGTGCAGCTGGCTGCACACCATCCAGCGCACGCAACAGCGCGGTATCGGACGTCTTGGCCGGCAAGTCCAGCAGAGCGAGAGCACGCTCACGCTCCTCTGGCAGCAAGGAGATGGCGGCCCCCACCGCCGGACGCGAACGCATGCAGAAATAGTCGACACAAAGTGCAGCCATGCCGTGCTGCGCGGCCACCTTCTCGCAAAAGATCTGGCTGTAGGCACCCAGATCACCGCCAAATCCCGGGATATAGACCACCAGGCCGCTGCCAGCCCGTTCGGCACCATGGATCCGGTAGCGTACCTGACGCTCGCCACACAACCCCAATTCCACGTCGGGATGACCGACCACCTCGTGCTCGTAATAGGACATGTTGCCAACCTTGTTGAAAGGCCATGCCATGGGCATCGCCTCGACCATGTCAGTTGGGGTCCTGATTATCCTTGCCCCACTCCCTGAACCGGGGAGCATGCGGCACAAAGAGCACCAATGGAATCTTATTTTTCCTGCTCACCCCATTCGGGATACACGCTACACTGCAGCCAACAGGAACCCAGTCCGGGTCCTTGCCTACCTCAACCCCTTGAACAGCAGCAACAAGGCGAAGCCGGTGAACATCACCGCCGACAGCCGGTTGATCCCCCTGGTGAAGCGTTCGCCATAGCCTTGCGCCCCCACCCAGTGGAACACCAGGCAGTAGCCGCCATGCACCACCAGCACCACGGCGCTGAAGGTGACCGCCAGCAGCATGCACTGACCCAGCGCCCCGTGACGAAAGTCGATGAACTGGGGAAACAGGCTGGTGAAGAAGATGATCGCCTTGGGGTTGAGCAGGCTGATGAGCGCCCCCTTGATGAAGATGCGGCGGCAATCCCGATCCGGCCCGGCCCCCGGCACCGGGCTCACCGCTCGCTGGCGCCAGGAGTTGAGCCCCAGATAGAGCAGGTAGAGTGCGCCGCCCAGGGTGAGGATCTGCTGGCCCGCGGCCAGCCAGCGGGTGAACCAGAGCACCGCCAGCGAGGCCAGGCTCGCCACCAGCAGGATGCCCACCGCCACCCCGCAAAAGCCGGCGATGGCGTGGCGGGTGCCCCGGGTCAGGGTGTTGCCTATGGTGTAGATCACGGCGGGCCCCGGGCTCAGCACGGTGCCGATGGCGAGCAGCAGATAGAGGGCGTAATAGTCGAGTGTCATCGGGCAAGATTCCAGCATGGATTGGCTGCCGCCCAGTATATTGACAGCCGCGACGCCAGCCAGACATAGTGGCGCTCGGCTTTATAAACCAGGAGTTTAGAGTGGATCGCTTGACGGCCATCGAGATCTTCGTCGAGGTTGCCCGCGCGGGCAGTTTCGCCGCCGTGGCGGAGCGTTTCGCGATGACACCGGCCATGATCGGCAAGTACATCAAGTGGCTGGAGGCCAGGGTCGGCTCTCGCCTGCTCAATCGCAACACCCGTTGCCAGAGCCTGACCGAGGCGGGCCAGGAGTACCTCGCCGGCTGCCAGAACCTGTTGCAACACTACCGGGAGCTGGAACAGAACACCCTGGCCAATACCGGCCAGGCGGCGGGCAGGATCCGCATCAATGCCCCCGTCACCTTCGGCAGCTACCGGCTGACGCCGCTGCTGTGCCGCTTCATGGAGCGCTACCCGCAGATCCGCATCGAGCTGGATCTGTCGGATCGCTTGGTGGACGTCATCGGCGACGGCTTCGATCTCATCTTCCGGGTCGGCCAGCCCAAGGACGCCGGCTACATCGCCCGGCCGCTGGCCAGCTCCGATTCGGTGTTCTGCGCATCCCCGCACTACCTGCAACGCCACGGCATTCCCCTCACGCTGGCGGATCTGGCCCGCCACCACTGCCTGGGATTCAGCCCCTGGCTCGGCCAGTCGAGCCTGGCCGAGGCCTTTCCACTCGAACAGCTGCACCTGTGGGACAGTCCCTTCATCAGCAACCACGGCAGCGCCCTCAAGGTGGCCGCCCTCAACCACGCCGGCATCCTGCTGCAGCCGCGCGCCCTGCTGCGCGAGGAGCTAGAACGCGGCACCCTGCAGGAGATCCTGGCGGATGCCCTGCCCGCCCCGCGCCCGGTCAACCTGCTCTACCCGGCCAGGGAGCCCCTGCCACTGCGCCTGCGGCTGCTCATCGACTACCTGAGCGAGCAGCGCCACCAGTTGTAGGGTGCAGCCTTACTCGCCGCGCTGTTTCACCCGGCGCAGATAGACATAGCCCTCCCCCGGGCTGCCCCAGCGCTGATGGGCCTCGGTGTCGTAGGCCCGATCCAGCAATCTCACGCTGTGGGGGCCGATCCAGAGGTACTGCACCAGGGTGCTGGCGCCGCCAAAATTGGTGGAGCAGCTGCCCACCTTGCTGTGGCCGGCGTACTCCCCCGACGGCTGGCGGGTCAGCCAGATCTCGCAGCCCTGACGCAAAGAGAGCTGCTGCGGTGTGAGGGAGTCGAGCAGCTCGGGCTGGCGCCAGGCACCGGCGAAGTCGATGGCCCGTGGCATGGTCAGCTCGGCCATCAGGATGCGGCCGTCGGGTACCAGCGAGAAGCGGTAGATGCGCTGGCGGAACGGGCGTACCGCCCGCTCGGTCAGGAACTGCTCGGCATAGACCCAGCGAAAACCCTTGTAGCCGGGCCAGATCTCCACCAGCCGCAGCTCGGCACTGGTGAAGCGGTTGTCGTAGCTGGCCTGCTCGCGACTGGAGAACTCGCCGGTAAACCAGGAGAGCAGCGGCTCCATGCTGGCGGAGGGTGCCGTGGTGGTGCTGTCAGGGGGCGTGGTGACGAAGGGGGTGGGTGCCGCCCAGGCCAGGCAGGAGAGCAGCAGCCCGCACAGGGCCGCCATCAGGCTGGTCATCGAATCCTTCCGAATCAGTTTCATGGCGGCGATTATATGAGCGAACGGCGCCAATATCCGCAACCTTGATCAAATGATTGCCGATCCGAAGCAAAATCATCGTATTAGCGTCATATCCCGGCCAGTGGGTGGCGGCCGCCTGCGGGCTGGATCCCGCCTGAACGCCGCTGCACTCTTCGCTTGTGGGCGCTCTTTGAATCGGTTATTTCTCTTGCAATGCCCTGCGCACCGGATGCCAGGGTCGGGCAAGCGCCGCAATCAGGAGCAAAAGATGAAAAGAGCCGTAATCGCGGGCATGGTGGCCATTCTGCTGGGTGGCTGCGCGGTGAAGAACCAGGTCTCCCACAGCCTGCAGGCGATTCCGCTGACCGCCTTCCAGCAGAGCGAAAGCAACCCCAACCAGCGCATCTACAAGGAGCCCGGCGTGGATCTGCGCCAGTACCATCAGGTGCTGCTCGATCCCTTGCAGTTCATCCGCCAGGAGAACGGCCAGTGGTACCTGCTGACCGCCAACGAACAGAACGAAATCGGCCGCTACTACCACGCCACCTTCCAGCGCGAGCTGATGAGCCACGGCGTCAAGATTGCCACTGCCCCCGGCCCCGGCGTGATGCGGGTGCAGGCTGCCATCACCAACTTCGACCTGACCCGGCCCGACCCCAAGCTGCGGGATCTGCTGCCCGCCAAGATCGCCATCAACGTCACCCGCGAGGTGATCGGCAAGGAGCCCTATCTGCTCAAGGTGGGCAGCATGGCCCAGTTGCTCGACTCCCAGAACGGCAAGCTGCTGGTGCGGGTGATGGATGCGCGCGAGAGCCCGGACACCACCCACAAGGACAGCCCCATCACCGCCAGCGAGATGGAGAAGATGATCGACCAGTGGGCCGCCGGCCGCGCCAAGCAGCTGGCCGACAACCTGGGCCGCTAGTCCGGCTCGCCGCCTCCCGGGCGCAAGACGCCCATTCCCGGCCCCGTGCGCCCAGCACGGGGCCGCCTGTTTCCCCTTTCATTCGACAAGGAGCCGTCATGAACCGTCATCCCAGCATCAAGCACTGGCGCGAGCTGCAGGAGCCCGAGCCCGGCCGCTACTCCGGCAGCGAGGAGCCGCTCTCCCTGGGCAGCGCCCTCGGCAGGCACTACGGCTTTGCCCGCCTCGGCATTCACCACGAGCTGCTGCCGCCGGGCCGGCGCACCAGCTGGCCCCACGCCGAGGAGACCGAGGACGAGTTCGTCCACGTGCTGGAAGGTACCCCGGACGTCTGGCTCGATGGCGTGCTCCATCGGCTGCAGCCCGGTGACTCGGTCGGCTTCAAGGCGGGCGACGGGCTGGCCCACACCTTCATCAACAATACCGATCAGCCGGTGCGACTGCTCTGCGTGGGCGACACCGATCGGGCGGACAACCACATCCACTACGCCGTGCACCACGAGCGCAACCGCTTCATCGGTGCCCGCCACTGGGATGCGGTACCCGAACGCGAGCTGGGGGATCACGACGGCCTGCCCGACCAGCTGCGCGAGCGCAACGGCCCCTTCTAGGGCCCGCAGCCGGCCAGTCGTCGGCAAACGGACGCAACCGACTATCCTTGATGGACCCAAGGCAACGAGGAACAGAGAGATGAGGACAGGAACAGTGCGGCTGCACCGGGTGCTCAAGGCACCGCCGATGCGGATCTACCGGGCCTTTATCGAGGCCGATGCGCTGGCCAAGTGGCTGCCACCCTATGGCTTCACCTGCCGGGTGGAGCAACTGGAGGCGCAGGTCGGCGGCCACTTCCAGATGGCGTTTACCCATTTTGGCAATGGCAACAGCCACGCCTTTGGCGGCGAATACCTGGAGCTCGAACCGGGCAAGCGCATCCGCTACACCGACCGGTTCGACGATCCCAACCTGCCGGGAGTGATGCACGTGACCGTGATCCTGACCGGGGTGGTGTGCGGCACCGAGCTCGCCATCGTGCAGGAGGGGATCCCCGAGGTCATCCCGGTGGAGATGTGCTACCTCGGCTGGCAGGAGTCGCTGGCCCAGCTGGCCGCCTTGGTGGAACCGGAGATCCCGGCGCAGTAACCCACCCGCGGTGACCCCGAAAACGACAGAGCCTGCCACTGTGGCAGGCTCTTTTTATGCGGGGCCAAAGCCCGAATGACGGGATGAGCTTATTGCAGGTTGATGGCGCCCAGGTAATCCCCCTTGCCAAGCTCGACCCCGGCCTTGCGCAGCAGGGCATAGGTCATGGTGAGGTGGAAGTAGAAGTTGGGGATGCCGTACTCATGCACGCAGGTGTAGCCGTCCATCCCCTTGCCACCGGCCCAGTAGGGGTAGTAGTGGCCGCTCGCATACTGGCTGAAATCGGCATCCAGCTTGCTCTGCAGATAGGTGAGGGTCTTGGCTACGTGGGCGCGCAGATCCGCCATGGTCTTGGGGTCATCCCCCAGCACCGGCGGCTCGCTCAGGCTGGCGGTGGCCACCACGGCACGGGCGCTGTCGCAGCAGATCAGCACCTGCTTGCTGAATGGCAGCATGTCGACGATCAGCCGATCGCCGAAGAAGTTCTCCACATTGAATTTCTTGGCGGCGGCGTGAGCCTCGGCCTTGGCCAGGCACTGGTCGAGGTTGGTCAGCATCTTGATAAACTGGGCGACGATATCACGATTCATAATGCGCTCTCGGTTGGTTGAAGGCAGTTATACGAGCGGCATCCACTATAGCGTATCCCCCCGTTTGTTCGAGCCCGCCCCCGCAAAAAGCAGAATCCACCTGCCTTCCCAGCGACAGGATTGGACGACCCCGCGCGGCAAGCCCGCTTGCCCTTGCCGACGCACCGAGTCCCTCTCTGGCTCTTTTTTGATCTGTGACATGCATCACTCTTTGGCAGGGGCGTAGGCTGATCCGCGCAGCCCGGGCATATCGCCGGGCCCCACAAAAGGAGAGTGCCATGAAAATCTATGACCGAAACCGCAATGCGCTCACTGCGGGTCAGCGCGTGATGATCGCCGCCACCGGCGCCGTCGACGTTCTAAAAGAGGCCCACACCGACAACCTGACCCCCTATCAGGCCGAGCATGAGAAGTGCGTGCTGCTGGCCAACTCCCGGGAGCAGTACGCCCCCATCGAGTTGATTAGACTAGGCTGATACCCCGCGTTCTCTGTCACCCTACTCTTTACAATTCACCCGGCCGCCGCGCCCCGTCAGTGGCCGGGTTTCTGATTTTTCCTCTACATCCGTCCCCACGCCGCGTCATGGGAGCATGCACGCTATCGGCACGGGGCTCACCATGAACAGGGGGTGGCTCAACCCCTTCCACTACATCTACTTACCTGTACGGACTACCCTCATCGGGGTGCCACATAACAAGGAGAGTGAATCATGTACGGGAAAATCCTTCTGATCGTCTGTCTGTTATTACAGGGTTGTACCAATGCTCCTCAACGCCGGCTTGCCTCGGCAGAAAAGCAATTGAGTACGGATGGTGAAACCACCATGCTGTATCACTCTGTTCTTTATTATCCGGATGAACTGAGTTTGCGTTTTGATGGTTATCTGATTGGCGTGGAAAAAAGCCCGCGTGACCTGGTCTCTACACCGCAAAGCGTGAAGGTCAGCTCCCCCTCAGAGAAGACCTTGAAGACATCAACAGACGCATTATTAAACCAGCCCAAGTTGTTGTATATCTCACATATTCTGCGAGAGCAGGCCCAGCCCCAATCCGCCGAAAACCATACCTGTGCCTTGTATAACCTTTATCAACGACTGGAGCCCGCACAATCCCAGCTGGTTGAACCCTGCGCCGAGCAGAATATGCTACCGATGGCAGTCACGCAGCGGCGTTGCCAGGATAAAGAGGTCTGCGGTTATGACGACAGTTGGGATGCGCTGAAGCTGTTAAAACAGAGCATGATTCAGCGCCTAGTGACACAGGCCAATACAGGCAAGCCTTACAGCGACATTGTGGTCATTGTCATGGGCTGGAATACGGTGCAAGAAGAAGCCATTCGCAACTTCAACTCCATCATGCTCAATGTGAAACGCAGTGCCCCTGCCGATTTCAATCCCCTGGTTATCGGTGTCACCTGGCCTAGCCAATGGAGCAGCAGTTGGATTGAACCGATTTATCGACTCACCAGCTTCCCCACCAAGGCCGGCGACGCCGACGAACTTGGCCTGAGCTGGCTGGGAGTGCTGATACAGCAGACACTGCCGGAAGTAAAAGCCGCATTGCCTCAAGCCCAGCAAGCGCAACTCACGACATCGCTGATTGGCCATAGCTTTGGCAGCCGCGCCTCCAATGTGGCTGCCTGCTTTGGTCCGGCCATTTATCAGGATCACTACCAGCCCCCCACTGCGGGCATTGATAACCTGATCAACCTGCAAGGAGCCTTTAAACTGACCCAGCTGACCGATAACGCCACATCGACCTCAGCGACAGTATTTTGCCCTCTGGTGAAGCAGGTAGCGCTGACGGCATCGATCAATGACCAAGCCATGAGCAAGGCGCCCGGGGGAGGCTATGCCGGCGATGCCAGGAGCTATGCAGAGATTTGCTCCAATACCAACACCCTTATTCGCTGCGCCTTCGCCGATCATCACGGTAACCTGTTCGGTGTAAGCGGCTCAGCCCGCAGCAACATCACCTATATCGATGCGAGCAGTCTCATCAGTGAGAACGCCTATCTAAGTGGTGGCGGCGCGCACAGTGACATCTATCGCAAAGAACATGGCCGTCTGATTTATCAGCTGATGCGACAGGGAAAAACTCCCCCTCTTGATTGAGCGCGCGGCGCAACATTCACTCTGAATCCGCCAGCCTGCTGCGCCATATCGTTACGGCGGGTGATCACAACACCTCACCCGCCACCATCAACGACCTCAAGAGACTGGCGCGATGGCCCTGGCCGGGATCCAGCCTGATTGCCCCGCTTCGTTATGTACCCAGAGCCAGCCTGCCAACTCCCGATCCACTCGAACCCGCTCCCCCGCCGCCACGTCCAGCTCGCGGGCGGTATAGTCCTGGCGCGCCTGCGCCTCCCCGGCGCCGATCGAGGTCAGCAGGGACAGGGGCGCCCACCCCTCGTTGCCGTCTGCGGTAAAGGTGCGTACCCAGCCCGGGAACTTGTCGTCCTCGTGGCCGATGCGCACCCGCTCACCGGCCCGAAAGGCGATGGGATTGGGGTAACAGGTGTGGTGCGCCGTGGTGATCAACGCCAGCATTGTCTCTTCCTCCGACAGGTTATGTTTGGTGACGCCCCGAGTCATACCACAAGCCGGGCCCCGTTGCGTCAACCGGGCTCACACCCTCTGGCAGAGGGCGTTCTCCCCCGGGGCGGGCCGACGACCCTGATCCCCACGATTCATTACTGTCAGTGAATTTTCATATCATCCGAGTGTCATTTCAGTGAACACATCCCCGCCCTAGACTGCTTCTCGAACCTTAACGAGGAGTCTTGTATGAAACTCACCCATATCCCGTTGCTGGCCGGCACCCTCGCCTCGGCCTTCTCTTTCAACACCTTCGCCGGTGACCTTGTCTCGGTGCAGTTCAGCGATGGCCGCGCCGCCGTGACCGGGGTCGAAGCGGTCAACAACGCGCTCAACCCCATCGGCGTCAACGTGGTCACTGTCGACATTCCCGAGGCCGCCAGGCCCCTGCTTGAAGCCTCCCACCGCCGCGCCCTGACCAAAGCGGAGCACGGCGCCCTGATCTCGGCCTTCAACCTGAGTCAGGGGGAACTGCTGGAGCAGGCCAGGCTCGCAGGGCGCGCGCCTGCGGTGCAAGGGGGCGGCGTCGCCACCGAAGAGACCGGCGTCGGCCCCTACCCCAAGGTCTATGACCTGATGGCGCTGGACGAGCGCACCCGCAGCGCCGTGCTCGGCAAATATGGCCGCATGCACGTCAACTCCGCAGAAGACGGCACCGACATCGACGAGGTGATGACTGTGGTCAGCGGCGGGCCGTTCCGCTGGGGCTTTACCCTCAAAGACGGCAGCATCGCCCGCTTCCAGATAGACAAGGTGGGCCTTGAGGACAAGGCCGTGCGGATCAGCTATCACGGGCTCGGCATGCACGCCGGGTTGATGGATGCAAAACAGGGGCTGTTGGTGGCCTTCGCCCACGGACCCAGAGCGTTCACCATGCGCTACCAGGCCGACGTGCCCCACGCCCAGCTGCTCGGCACCAACCCCTGGGCCGATGTCGGCATCACCCTGCCCCCCGCCCCTGGCAAGGTGCAGTAAGCCGGTGCGTGCCATCTGGCGGCGGGGCCCGGGCCCTGCCGCCTGCTTTTATGCCTGCCGTCACGGGCCGGTGTGCCCGGGGCCCATCGCCTCCCTTTCGTCTGCGTCTCTGCCGGGCCCGCCACGCCCCGGAGGGCCATGATCCGGGCCGGTCTGCCACGGGCAACTCTCTGTCTGGCGGGGGATGGGGGTGGACACCCCGGGGAACCGCACTATTGTGATAAAAGTGCGCAATGATGGCGCCATCATTTACCAGTAGTGAATTAACGGGGGCAGGATGAACAAGATCACGGCGCTGAACGTCTTTCGCCGGGTGGTGGAGATGGGCACCTTCAGGGCGGCGGCGGACGATCTGCGCCTCTCCCAGGCGGCGGTCAGCAAGAACATCAACGGGCTGGAAGCCTTTCTCGGCATTGCGCTGATCAACCGCACCACCCGGCGGCTGAGCGTCACCGAAGCCGGCATGGCCTATTACGGCCAGATATGCGCCGTGCTGGACAGCCTGGAGGCCGCCGACCAGTCCATCATGGCCGCCTCCTTCACCCCCAGGGGCAGGCTGAGGATCGGCATGCCCATGTCCTTCGGGCTGATCCGCCTCAACCCCCTTGTCTGCGAATTCCAGCGCCGCTACCCGGAAATCGGCATCGAGGTGATCCTGAGCGACACCTACATGGATCTGGTAGACCAGGGGCTGGATGTGGTGATCCGGGGGGCAGGCACCCTGGAGGACTCCACCCTGCGCGCCAAACCCCTGTGCGAGGTGCAGCGGGTGCTCTGCGCCGCCCCCGACTACCTGAAGGAGGCGGGCCAGCCTGCCCACCCGGCGGATCTCAAGGCCCACAACTGCCTGCGCTACAGCCTCTCCTCCTCCCCCAACAAGTGGTTCTTCACCCGGGACGCGGAGAGCGTGGCAGTGGAACTGCCCCCCGCCAGCTTCTGTGCCAACAACGGAATTGCCCTGAAACAGGCGGCGGTGCATGGGCTCGGAGTGATCCTGGTACCGGATGAATTCGTGTCGGACGAACTGGCGGACGGCTCCCTGGTCAAACTGCTCCCCAACTGGCAACCCGCCCCCCACGCCCTGTTCGCCGTCTACCCCTTCCACAAGGAGCAGTCCCGCAACGTGCGGCTCTTTATCGAGTTTATCGTCAAGGCGTTTCAGCCGAGGTGAGCCAGACAGGCGGGAGCTTGGGGTTTGTGCCTCCGTGCGAAACGCCGATAACCTGTGGATCTGCCCCATGCCGGTTAATTGTCGGAATATTGAATCCCGTCACACCGTCGGTGGTTTGAGTAGTTGCCCGGTAACAAAGCCTCATGCGAACCTTTAAACCCCGTTAACCCACTCAAACCAAACCACTATGTTCAGGCAAATATTGATGAGTGCTGCACTGCTGTCGGCGGCGCTGCTTTCCGGTTGTGCTTCCGTACCCATGGCCGATGCCACCGCAGACGCGCAGGCCAAGCAGTTTGTGGCACCCAAGGATGCAGCCAACCTCTATATCTATCGCAATGAGACCTTCGGCACAGCGGTGAAAATGCCGCTGCTGGTGGATGGCTCTGCCGTAGGCGATACCGTGGCCCACAGCTATATCCTCAAGCAGGTGACGCCGGGTAGCCACACCATCACCTCCAAGTCGGAGAACGATGCCACCCTGACCCTCAGCACCGAGGCGGGTAAAAACTACTACGTCTGGCAGGAGGTCAAGATGGGCCTGCTGATGGCCCGCTCCAAGCTGAGTCAGGTCAGTGAAGAGGAGGGCAAGCAAGGGGTGATGGAGAGCAAGCTGGTTAAGTAGCTTTATGAAACATATGTGTTGAGTGATGTAAGTTTTTATGGATAAAAACTCTTCACTCTCATCTTTAACAGAATTAATTTAGGGATAGCCATGGATATATTATTAGTTTCCAACACACCAAACTCGAGCAATGGTTATGTGACAGTTGATGGTGAGAATACTGACTTCATTAACTTCATAAATAAAGAGTTTACCCCGCCAGAAGATACTGAGAACACTGTCCTCTGGAATATAAAGAATTTCGCATCCAAGGCTAATATAGTTTACGCGGCAAATGTTTTATACCAAGCTGCCACCAGCAAAAAAAACTTACAAATAAAGAAAGTGCCAAAAATCAGTTCTGGGAAAAAGCATCAAAGAGTTGATTTGCTTTCTCAGTCAGTTATCGTACCCAAAAAAACTATTGTAGACGGAGAGGTAGAATATAATAACGAGATTTTCAAAGGAATGTTCAAATTGAAGGAGCAGTTTGAACAAATAATAAAAAATATGGACTCTGATGATTCAGAGATAATCGTTTGTGACGCAGAGTCTGTTGCAACCTCTTTAGGTTTGGATAGTATTGATGTAGGTATATACACCATTGACAATACAAATCGCCTTATCAAGCTCTCTAATTACTCTCAATGCATGTGGGAAAATGTCAAAGATGGAATAATAAAGACATTTCTCAACCTTAATGCAAATAGAATATATATATCAGATAAGACAGAAGTCTCTGCAGATACTATTCTTTCAATTAGCAAAGAAGTGATCTCATTAGCACCTAAATTAGGTTTAAACTTAAGAAGAAGAGATGTTTTTAGCTTTGATATGAAGTTGCGTGGGGTATTTGATGTAGAGAAGGCATCAGAATCATTATATAAAATCACTGCATTCCCTGAGCTTAAAGCATTGGCTGAACACATCATTGCGAACAACAATTCAGGACAAAGCTACGAAGGAGTTGCATTTTTAGATGTTTCTTTTGGGGCTGATTTGAATTTAATAACTATCTTCCAAGGTGCATTCTCATCTGGTTACTCAAGAGAGCTGCAGATAAAAATCGAGTTCGCCTAAATGAGGTGTTCCCTATTTTTGTTAAAAAATGGCGTAGCCAGATCGGCTACGTCAGAGGTTCGGGGTATCTGGCAACGCCATTATTGGGAACACCTGATCCGGGATGAGCAGGATTACCGCCGCCATATGGATTACGTCCATATCAACCCGCTCAAGCATGGTCATGTCACGAGGGTGGTCGATTGGCCGTATTCCACCTTCCATCGTTACGTGGCGAGCGGCGTCTATCCGCCGGATTGGTGCGGGTCGGTGGATGGGGCATCGAGGAGATTGGAGTAAACCCCTAACAGGGTTGTTCCGTTGTAAGCGTCCGATTACGCTTCGCTAATCGAACCTACGGTCCTTGAGCGTGATCCTGCGTAGATTATTTATCCTAATAAATGCGTTATTTTATTGTTGAAAAACAGCTTTCTAAACGCACGTGTAAATGACCACATGCAATGCCCCTTCAAATACCCTAAATGCTCAAAAACTTGAATGTCATATTTTTCACCATCGATCTTAATATAGAGGTTTTTATACTTAAGGCAAAAGGATTTCAAGTGTCGCCTTGCTGTACCAATCTTTATATGACGATAGTCAGAGTATTGATTCGCACTCATAAAACACGTATCAACATCATGCTCAGACAGCAGAATATCTAACATGGTATTACTAGGCGTATTTGCCATCATTAGGCGCCATATTATATTTCCGCTTAAGTTAAGTTTTGGATTTTCATTTCTGGCATGCAGTCTGTTATCCAAATTAATACTGTCACATGGTTCTATATCATGGTTGTCGGTGTAATCCGCAGCCAGTTCAACAGATTTTATGGCTTCCTTCAATGGGATTTTGAAGAACTCCTTACTTTGATTAATCCTATATCTATCTAGAAGTAGATGTGTGCGAATCTCAACATTAAATTTATCCTGTACTGCAGTGAAAAATTTCACTTCAAAATCCAATGGTATTCCTGTATTACGACTTAAATAATCAGCCCTTTTCTTCGGTGAGTCAGAGGTAAATCCGATCTTTAAAATATTACTCTTGAAGGATGGATTACTCAGCACATAAACATAATGCATTTAGACGTTCTTCCCCAAAATACATTCAATATTTCTCTGAAAAACAGACCCTGAACTGGGCATTCAGGGTCTGTTTATAGACGGCATCAGAGCGCTTCCAGTCTCGCATACGCCGTCACCAGCCACTTGGCGCCGACGTCGTCGAACTGGATCTGCACCCGGCTCTGCTGGCCAACTCCTTCGAAGTTGAGCACGATCCCTTCCCCGAATTTCGGATGGAGCACCCGCTGGCCGAGCTTGATGCCGCTGGCGTCGAAGCTCTGCTGCACTTCGTTCTGGCTAAAGCGGCCGTACTGGGTGGGGCGGCTGACCTGAGTGCGCAGCCGGATCTCCTCCAGGCACTCGGCGGGCATCTCGCGGATAAAGCGGCTCGGTTTGTGGAACATCTCGCGGCCGTAGATGCGGCGGCTCTCGGCATAACAGATGTAGAGCTTCTCCATGGCGCGGGTCATGCCGACGTAACAGAGGCGCCGCTCCTCCTCGAGCCGCCCCGACTCCTCGGTGGATTGCTGGCTGGGGAACATGCCCTCTTCCACACCGACCAGCAGCACCAGGGGGAACTCCAGCCCCTTGGCGCTGTGCAAGGTCATCAGCTGCACCGCATCGGCGTATTCGTCCGCCTGATTCTCGCCGGATTCCAGCGCTGCGTGGGCGAGGAAGGCGGAGAGATCGCTCATGTCTTCCAGCTCGTCCGGGCGCTGGTACTGGCGGCAGGCGGTGACCAGTTCGTCCAGGTTCTCCACCCGCGCCTGGGATTTCTCACCTTTTTCCGCCAGATACATCGCCTTGAGGCCGGAGTGCTGGATGGCGATATCCGCCTGCTGGTGCAGCGGCAGCAGGGAGACCTGTTCTTCCAGCGCGTCGATGAGATCGACAAAGCCGCGCACCGCGTTGCCGGCACGGCCGGTCAGCACCTTGTCGTTGAGCAGCGCCTTGGCCGATTGCCACAAGTTCTGGCCCTGATCCCGGGCGTTATTGCGCAGTATCTCGAGGGTGCGATCGCCGATGCCGCGGGTCGGGGTGTTGACCACCCGCTCGAAGCTGGCGTCGTCGCCACGGTTGTTGATAAGGCGCAGGTAGGCCATGGCGTCCTTGATTTCCTGGCGCTCGAAGAAGCGCAGGCCGCCGTAGATGCGATAGGGCATGGCGTCCTGCATCAGCGCCTCTTCCAGCACCCGAGACTGGGCGTTGGAGCGATAGAGGATGGCGCAATCGGCCAAGAGGCCGCCTTTCTCTTTCCAGTCCTTGAGACGGCCGACCACGAAGCGGGCTTCGTCCACCTCGTTGAAGGCGGCGTACAGCGAAATCGGCTCACCCTCGGCCCCCTCGGTCCACAGCTCCTTGCCAAGGCGCTCGGCGTTGTTGGCGATGACGCAGTTGGCCGCTTTCAGGATGTTGGCGGTGGAGCGGTAGTTCTGCTCGAGGCGGATGGTCTCGGCGCCCTGATAGTCGGTCAGAAAGCGCTGGATGTTCTCGATCTTGGCGCCGCGCCAGCCGTAGATGGACTGGTCATCGTCGCCGACGATCATCACCTTGCCGGAATCCCCTGCCAGCATCCTCAGCCAGGCGTACTGGATGCCGTTGGTATCCTGGAACTCGTCCACCAGGATGTTCTGGAAGCGGTCGCGGTAGTGCTCGAGGATGTGCGGCTTGTTGAGCCACAGCTCGTGGGCGCGCAGCAGCAGCTCGGCAAAATCCACCAGCCCGGAGCGATCGCAGGTCTCCTGATAGGTCTTGTAGATCTGCTGATAGGTGCGGGTGACGGGGTCGCCGTAGAGGTCGATGTCGCCGGGGCGCAGCCCTTCATCCTTCTTGCCGTTGATGTAGCCCATCACGGCGCGCGGGGCCCAGTGCTTCTCGTCGAGGTTGAGCGCCTTGAGCACCCGGCGAATGAGGCGGTACTGGTCGTCGGAGTCGAGGATCTGGAAATCCTGCGGCAAGCCCGCATCCAGATGGTGGGCCCGCAGCAGGCGGTGGGCGATGCCGTGGAAGGTGCCGATCCACATGCCGCGCACGCCGTCACCGATCACTTTCTCAACCCGGCCACGCATCTCGGCCGCCGCCTTGTTGGTAAAGGTCACCGCGATGATGGAGAAGGGTGAACAACGTTCCACCTGCATCAGCCAGGCGATACGGTGCACCAGCACCCGGGTCTTGCCCGAACCGGCACCGGCCAGCACCAGCAGGTTGCAACGGGGGGCCGCAACGGCATCTCTTTGCTTGTCATTGAGCCCGTCGAGCAGGGTTGAAACGTCCATCACCACTCCTGTTTATTTATACAGGCGGGGATTATACGACCTGCGGCGCCACAGACCAAATCGGCTTGTCGGTGATCGCTGCAAGCCGGTTTATTGCCACCGAGGATGACGCGTTCCAACCGAGAAAAATCCATCAGCTGGCACCATTGGAAGCCACTTTTTGTACAATTTGAAGAAAACGCTTGCCTATAACCTTATGAATATAAACAGAAATGTCATTTGGAGCTAATTATTCACAGAATTTAAATCTGAAAACAGGCATCAAAACAACCACTTATAAAGCGATTTGCTTATATTTCAAACCGTTAACGCAAACGTTTTTCCTTTATGATCTCCTTGACCCACACCGTGGCTCACTTACAGTTAGCCAGCGTGCTTTATGGCCTGCCCCGGCAGGTTGTGGACCCTCACATAACAATCAAGGATACGATCGTGACTAAAGTGCTCAAGCTGGCCACCGTTGCCGCCCTCACTCTCGCTGCCCTTTCTGCCCAGGCAGCCTCCCAGCCCGCCGTCATCTACGACACCGCAGGCAAATTCGACAAATCGTTCAACGAAGCCGTGTTCCGCAATGGCGTCGAAGTCTACAACAAGGACAAAGGCGTCAAGGTCAAGGAGTTCGAACCCCAGAACGAAGCCCAGCGTGAGCAGGGTCTGCGTCGTCTGGCCAGCCGTGGCAATGGCCCGATCGTTGCTGTCGGCTTCAACATGGGTTCCGCGGTCGAGAAAGTAGCGACCGAGTTCCCGAAAACCCAGTTCACCATCATCGACATGGTGGTCGACAAGCCGAACGTCCAGTCCGTCATCTTCAAGGAGCATGAAGGTTCCTTCCTGGTGGGCGCCCTGGCTGCCATCGCCTCCAAGACCGGCAAGGTCGGCTTCGTGGGCGGCATGGACATCCCGCTGATCCGCAAGTTCGAGTGCGGCTACGAGCAGGGTGCCAAGTACGTCAATCCGAAGATCGAAGTGTTCCAGAACATGACTGGCTCCACCCCGGCGGCGTTTGCTGACCCGGCCAAGGGTGCTGAACTGGCCAAGTCCCAGTTCGCCAAGGGCGCCGACGTGGTCTATGCCGCCGCCGGCGGTACCGGCATCGGTGTTTACCAGGCCGCCAAGGACGAAGGCAAGCTGGCCATCGGCGTGGATTCCAACCAGAACCACCTGCAACCGGGCACCATGCTGACCTCCATGGTCAAGTCGGTTGGCCTGGCCGCCTACCAGACCTGGGATGACGCCGCCAAGGGCACCTGGAAACCGGGTATCAAGAACCTGGGCCTGGCCGAGGGTGGTGTGGATTGGGCACTCGACAAAGACAACGAGAAGCTGATCACCCCCGAGATGAAAGCCAAGGTGGACGCCATCAAGGCCGAAATCATCTCCGGCAAGGTCAAGGTGCACGACTACATGAGCGACAGCACCTGCAAATACTGAGTAACCGCTACTACTCTCAACCCAACGACCGGCCCGCACGGGCCGGTTTTTAGTCTCTTTTCATGACCCGCAAGGACTGCATCATGGACCAGACAGATCGCTATGCCATCGAATTAAGGGGTATCGATAAGCGGTTTGGCGAAGTGTACGCCAACAAGCAGATCGACCTTAAGGTTCGTAAAGGCAGCATTCACGGTATCGTCGGCGAAAATGGCGCCGGCAAGTCGACCCTGATGAGCATCATCTACGGTTTCTACCACGCCGACAAAGGCGAGATGTTCATCGACGGCAACCCGTTCAAACCCCATGGCTCACAAGATGCGATTGCCGCAGGCGTGGGCATGGTGCACCAGCACTTCATGCTGGTGAACAACTTCACGGTTTTGGAAAACGTCATTCTCGGCGCGGAAAACGGCTGGCACCTGGGCAAGAGCCTGGCGGCGGCCGAAAAGCTGCTGGGCGAGCTGGCACGGGACTATGGTCTCGAAGTGCCGCTGCACGAGAAGGTCGAGGATCTGCCGGTAGGCCTGCAACAGCGGGTCGAGATCCTCAAGGCGCTCTATCGCGGCGCCCGCATCCTGATCCTGGACGAGCCGACCGGGGTACTGACCCCGCAAGAGGCGGATCACCTGTTCGAGGTGCTCAAGAAACTGCGCGATCAGGGTGCCACCATCATCCTCATCACCCACAAGCTGCGCGAGATCCTGGCCATCACCGATCAGGTCTCCATCATGCGCCGGGGTGAAATGGTGGCCCACGTCGCCACCAAGGATACCGACAAGGAGCAGCTGGCCGAACTGATGGTGGGCCGCAAGGTGCGCCTCAAGGTCGACAAGGGGCCGACCCAGCCGGGCGACGCCAAGCTCAAGGTCGATGGCCTCAGCTATGTGGACGACGCCAAGGTGGAGCGGGTCAAATCCGTCAGCTTCGAGGTGCGGGCCGGTGAAGTGGTCGGCATCGCCGGCGTCTCCGGCAACGGCCAGTCCGAGCTGCTCAGCCTGCTCGGCGGCATCCTCAAGCCCAGCAAGGGCAGCTTCACCATCACCGGCGGCGGTCAGGCCCACGAGGTGAGCGTGAGCCACCCGGCCGACCCGGAGCGGGTACGCAACTTCGGTCTCGGCCACGTGCCGGAAGACAGACACAAGATGGGGCTGATCAACCGCTTCGAGGCGAAAGAGGCCTTCATCCTCGGCTATCACCGCCGCCCCCAGTACAACAAGGGCTGGCTGCAAAACAAAGAGGCGATCCTGCAGGATTGCCAGGCCAAGATGGACAAGTGGGACGTGCGCCCGCCCCATCCCGAGCACAAGACCGCCAACTTCTCCGGCGGCAACCAGCAGAAGCTGGTGATCGCCCGGGAAGTGGAGCAGGACCCGGATGTGCTGCTGATCGGCCAGCCGACCCGTGGGGTCGACATCGGCGCCATCGAGTACATCCACCAGCAGATCATTGCCATGCGCGACAAGGGCAAGGCCGTGTTGCTGGTGTCGGTGGAGCTGGACGAGATCATGAGCCTCTCTGACCGCATCCTGGTCATCGCCGACGGTCGCATCGTCGGTGAGCTGGATGCCGCCAAGGCGGATGAACGCACTATCGGTCTGATGATGGCGAACATAGTTCCTGACGAGGTGGCGGCAAGCCAATCACAAGGAGCCACATCATGAAGCTCACAGCCACTTGTAACGGATTCGGCCTGCTGATGGTCAACCCCCCCGTCTCCGACCAGACTGCCAAGGAGGCTCGCCCATGAGCCAAGCACGTATCCCTGCCTGGATCTCCGTGGGCGTACTGCCCGCGGTCAACATCCTGCTGGCCTTCCTGGTGTCGGCCATCCTGTTCTACTACCTCGACATCAACCCGGTCGATGCCGCCGAGATCATGTGGTACGGCGCCTTCGGCACCGGTGAAGGGGTCGGTTTCACCCTCTACTACGCGACCGGCTTCATCTTTACCGGTCTGTCGGTGGCGGTGGCCTTCCACGCCGGCCTGTTCAACATCGGTGGCGAGGGGCAGGCCTATATTGGCGGCCTCGGCGTCGGTCTGGTCTGTCTGCTGCTGGGTGACTCCCTGCCGTTCGCCCTGCTGCTGCCGCTGGCCATCATCGCCGGCGGCCTGTTCGGTGCGGCCTGGGCCTTCATCCCGGCCTGGCTGCAAGCCAAGCGCGGCAGCCACATCGTCATCACCACCATCATGTTCAACTTCATCGCCGCCTCCCTGATGGCCTACCTGCTGGTCGAGGTGTTCAAGCCGGCGGGCTCCATGGCCACCGAGAGCAAGGTGTTTGCCGAGGCGAGCTGGCTGCCGAAGATGAGCGAACTGGCGGGAGCATTCGGCATGGAGATGTCGAACAGCCCGCTCAACATCAGCTTCTTCTGGGCACTGCTCTGCGCAGCCCTGGTGTGGGTCTTCATCTGGCATACCCGCTGGGGCTACGAGATCCGCTCGGTCGGCGCCAGCCAGAGTGCGTCCGCCTATGCCGGCATCTCCTATCCCAAGGTGGTGATCCTGGCCATGGTGATCTCCGGCATGCTGTCGGGCTTCTTCGCCCTCAACGTGCTGCAGGGTGAACTGCACCAGATCAAGCTCAACTTCGTGGAAGGCTTTGGCTTCACCGGCATCGCGGTGGCACTGATGGGGCGCAACCACCCGGTCGGCGTCATCATCGCCAGCCTGCTGTTCGGCTTCCTCTATCAGGGTGGCGCCGAGCTGAGCTTCGAGTTCGGGGTGGACCGCAACATAGTGGTGGTGTTGCAGGGTCTGGTGATCCTGTTCTGTGGCGCCCTTGAGCACATGATGCGTCCGCGCATCGAGCAGCTCTATCTGGCGTTTGCCAACCGCTCTGCGCAAGTCAAGGGGGCCTGATCATGTTCGAAATTCTGATCCTGATGCTGGATGCCACCATCCGCACCGCGCCGCCACTCATTCTGGCGGCCATGGCCGGCATGTTCTGCGAGCGCTCCGGGGTGGTCAACATCGCCCTGGAGGGCAAGCTGCTGGCGGCGGCGTTCGCCAGCGCGGCGGCGGCAGCCGTCTCCGGCTCTGCCTGGATTGGGCTGGGTGCCGGGGTGGGTGTCTCCATCCTGTTCGCCCTGATGCACGGCTTTGCCACCATCACCCACCGCGGTGATCAGGTGGTGAGCGGCATGGCCATCAACATCCTGGCGGCCGGCCTGACCGTCACCCTGGGCCGTTACTGGTTCGATCAGGGCGGCCAGACCCCGGCACTGTCCGGCGCGGCACGCTTCGCCCCCATCGACCTGCCCTATGCCAAGGAGCTGTATGACGTGCCTGTCATCGGCCAGCTCTACAGCGAGCTGCTGAGCGGCCACTCCCTGCTGGAGTACGTGGCGTTCGCCGCCGTACCGCTGGCCTGGTGGGTGCTGTTCCGTACCCGCTTCGGCCTGCGCCTGCGGGCGGTGGGCGAGGCCCCGGCAGCGGTCGACACCGCCGGTATCTCGGTGGTGCGCATGCGCTACACCGCGCTCATCATCGGCGGCCTGCTGGCCGGCATCGGCGGCACCTACCTGGCGGTGGCCCAGACTGCCCAGTTCATCCCCAACATGAGCGCGGGCAAGGGCTTCATGGCGCTGGCGGCGCTGGTGTTCGGCAAGTGGCGCCCCTGGAACGCCATGGCGGCCTGCCTGCTGTTCGGCTTCCTCGATGCAGTCGCCATCCGGCTGCAAGGGGTCAGCATCGGCGGTTTCCCGATCCCGGTACAGGCCATCGAGGCGCTGCCCTACATCCTGACCGTGTTCCTGCTGGCCGGCTTCATCGGCAAGGCGGTGGCACCCAAGGCGCTCGGTACCCCCTACGTCAAGGAACGGGAATAGCCCCGCCCTTCATGCCATGCAAAAGGCCCGCACATGCGGGCCTTTTTTATTGAGCGAAGTCAACCGACGGGGCGCACCAGCGCGGGCTGATGGGGATCGCTCAGCCGCTCCGCCAGATAGTCCACCAGCAGCCGCACCTTGGGAGAGAGATGGCGGTTGTGGGGATAGAGGGCCCAGATCCCCTCCGCCGGCGCCCGCAGCTCCGGCAGCAGCTCGATAAGCTCGCCTTGGGCCAGGTGGTCGCTCACGTAGTAGTCCGGCAGCTGGATGATGCCGATCCCCTTGAGCGCCGCATCCAGCAGGGCGTGGCCGCTGTTGCAGTGCAGCAGACCGTGCACCCGCACGCTGTGGGGACGGCCATCCAGGGTGAAGTGCCACTCGTCGCTGTTGCCCACCAGACAGGTGTGGCGGGTGAGCTCGGAGAGGCTGTTGGGCATGCCGTGGCGGGCGGTGTAGGCGGGAGAGGCGCACACATAGGGCACCCGCTGCGCCAGCTTGCGTGCCACCAGGCTGGAGTCCTTGAGGTGGCCGAGCCGCAGCGCCAGATCGTAGCCCTCGTGCACCAGATCCAGCAGCTGGTTGGTGAGGTTGAGGGTCACCTCCAGCTGGGGAAAGCGCACCATGAAGTCGTTCACCAGCGGGGCGATGCGGCTCTCGCCGTAGGAGACCGGGGCCGTGATGCGCAGGGTGCCCTGCGGCACCGCCTGATGACGCCCCACCGCCAGCTCCGCCTCGTAGAGGTTGTCCAGCAGCTGGCGGCAGTGGCGATAGTAGATCTCGCCGAGCTCGGTGAGCCGCACCTGACGGGTGGTGCGCAGCAGCAGCTTGGCCTGCAGCCGATCCTCCAGCTGCGCCACCTGCCGGCTGACTTGCGCCACCGACACCCCCAGCTTGCGCGCCGCCGGGGTAAAGCCCCCCTGCTCCGCCACGCTGACAAATTCACAGATCCCTTCCCAGCCGAACATTATTACCTGTCTGTAAAAGTGATTTCAGATTTCGCCTTATTATCACCAAATAAGCGGGAAACTACACTGGATGTCCGAACCCATTCTCCTCACCCTGCTCAACAATAAGGACATCCGTCATGGCACAGGTTCAAAGCATCAAGTGTAAGGCCGCCATCGCCTGGGGCCCGGGCCAGCCCCTCTCCATCGAAGAAGTCGAGGTCATGCCGCCCCAGGCGGGCGAAGTGCGGGTACGCATCGTCGCCACCGGCGTCTGCCACACCGATGCCTTCACCCTCTCCGGTGAAGATCCGGAAGGGGTCTTCCCCTGCATCCTCGGTCACGAGGGGGGCGGCATCGTCGAATCCGTCGGCGAGGGCGTCACCAGCGTCAAGGTGGGCGATCACGTGATCCCGCTCTACACCCCCGAGTGCGGCGAGTGCAAGTTCTGCAAATCCGGCAAGACCAACCTGTGCCAGAAGATCCGCGCCACCCAGGGCAAGGGGCTGATGCCGGACGGCACCACCCGATTCTCCAAGGATGGCCAACCCATCTATCACTACATGGGCACCTCCACCTTCAGCGAATACACGGTACTGCCCGAGATCTCCATCGCCAAGGTGGACCCGGCCGCCCCGCTGGAAGAGGTCTGTCTGCTCGGCTGCGGCGTCACCACCGGCATCGGCGCCGTGATGAACACCGCCAAGGTGAAAGAGGGTGAGAGCGTCGCCATCTTCGGGCTGGGCGGCATCGGCCTCTCCGCGGTGATCGGCGCTCGTCTGGCCAAGGCCGGCCGCATCATCGCCATCGACATCAACGAGAGCAAGTTCGAACTGGCCCGCAAGCTGGGCGCCACCGACTGCATCAACCCGAACGACTACGACAAGCCCATCCAGGAGGTGATCGTCGAGCTCACCGACGGCGGCGTCGACTTCTCGTTCGAGTGCATCGGCAACGTCAAGGTGATGCGCGCGGCGCTGGAGTGCTGCCACAAGGGTTGGGGCGAGTCGGTCATCATCGGTGTGGCCGGTGCCGGCCAGGAGATCAGCACCCGTCCGTTCCAGCTGGTCACCGGCCGGGTCTGGCGCGGCAGCGCCTTCGGCGGCGTTCGCGGTCGCAGCGAGCTGCCGAGCTACGTGCAGCGCTACATGCAGGGTGAGTTCAAGCTGGACGACTTCATCACCCACACCATGGGGCTTGAGCAGATCAACGAGGCGTTCGATCTGATGCACGAAGGCAAGAGCATCCGCAGCGTCATCCACTACTGAGCATGATCACCCCGCCCGCCACCGTGGGCGGGGTGCAGGAGTTCCCCCGATGAATCTGGACATAATCAGCAGCAACAAGAGCTTCGGCGGCTGGCACAAGCGCTACAGCCACGCCTCCGAGGTGCTGGGTTGCGAGATGCGCTTCGCCATCTATCTGCCGCCCCAGGCCCTCACCGGCCAGAAGGTGCCCGTGCTCTACTGGCTCTCCGGCCTCACCTGCACCGATGAAAACTTCATGCAGAAGGCGGGCGCCCAGCGCATCGCCGCCGAGCTCGGCATCGCCCTGGTGGCGCCGGACACCAGCCCGCGCGGCGAAGACGTCGCGGACGACCCCGGTTACGATCTCGGCATGGGCGCCGGCTTCTACGTCAACGCCACCCAGCACCCCTGGCGCGATCACTACCAGATGTATGACTACGTCACCCGCGAGCTGCCCGAGCTCATCGAGACCCACTTCCCGGTCTCGACGAAGCGCGCCATCAGCGGCCACTCCATGGGTGGCCACGGGGCGCTCATCGCCGCCCTGCGCGAGCCCGGTCGCTACCGTTCGGTGTCGGCCTTCAGCCCCATCAGCCACCCGAGCCGCTGCCCCTGGGGCCAGAAGGCACTCGGCGCCTACCTCGGCAACAACCCCTTGCTGTGGCAGGAGTGGGACGCCTGCCAGCTGCTGCGCCACCACCCGGTGACGCCGCTGCCGACTCTGGTGGATGTGGGGCTGGACGATCCCTTCCTGGCCGAACAGCTGCACATCGATGCCCTCGCCGATGCGGCCGCCGGCAAGGAGTGGCCGCTGGAGCTCAACCGCCACGCCGGGTACGATCACAGCTACTACTTCGTGGCGAGCTTCATCGAGGCGCACCTGCGCTTTCACGCCCGCCACCTCTGATCGAAACAGGCCCGTAACGGGCCTGTTTTTTTCTGCTCGGTGGACAAAAATTCAGCTGCCCTGCCGGCTCACCTCGCCGGAGCCGGCTATCTCGCTCTGCAGCACGGGATCGCCCCAGTAGCTGACCGAGCCCGAGCCGGCGATGCCGACCTTGAGTCGCTCCAGGGCCCTGACCTCTACGTCGCCGCTGCCGGCGATATTGACCTCCACCTCGCGCCCCTTCAGCTCGGCCCCCAGCACATCCCCCGAGCCGGCGATGTTGAGCTCGACCGCCCTGGCCGTGCTGTTCCCCAGATCCAGGCTGCCGGCTCCCGCGATGTTGCCCTCCAGCCGATCCAGTTCGAGCCCGTCGGCGACGATGTCACCGACCCCGGCCACCGACAGCACCAGCGCCTCCCCCTTGAAGCCGCGCAGCTCGCCGTTGGCGACCCCTGCCAGCGCCAGCTCATGGAGCGCGGGCAGGGTGATGGTGATCTCCAGCGGCTCGGTCGGATCGAGCCGGTAGCCGTCCTTCACCTCGATCTCCAGCTTGTCGCCCCGCTCGCTCAGCACCAGGTAGGGCAGCAGGTTCTCCTGCCCACGGATGCGCAGCACGCGCGGCTCGCCGGCCACCAGATGAACGCTGGCAGGCACCCCGGCCAGCACCCGGGTCACCTGCCGGCCCACCCCGTGCTGCTGCTCGATCACGGCCCCCGCCCCGCTCACCCGGGTATCATCTAGCCAGCTGCACCCGCTGAGTCCGACCGCCAGCACCACGCCCATCATCCATTTCATCGCCACTCTCCTCATTGTGTATTGGCCAGTCGTGGCCCCTTGGTCAGCATCCATCGCAAAGCCTGTGCCAGTTAATCAACCGCGTGATTTACAAGAAGATATTCATTTTTACGCTACATGATCACAGCAAATGGAGAGTCATTCAGACCATAATCTGGCGAATCTGACCATCCCCAAACGAGCAGGTGGAGGAGCGATTGGCGAGCCGTTCGCGGGGTCGCTATGCTGACAAGCCGTGGAAGTTTTTGGTTGCCGCGCCGGTCTGTTGAGCCAATAGTGGTACCTTGTGCGTACAAAGCTCTCCATTGCGGTAATGCCATTACCACTGTCTTGTCAGTCTTCACTGCCAACAAGGAGTCAGAGCGTGACCCAAGCCACTCTTCTCTATTCCACCGCCACCGGCCTGCCGGAACCGACCCGTACCCCGCTGCTGACCGGCAGCGATCCCGAACACAAGCGCCGCGAGCTGCTCGCCTACTTCTGCCAGACCTTCGATCTCTACGACTTGCTGTTTGACTGCCTGGCAGACGAGCGGGCCTGGTTTGACAAGGCGATCCCCCTGCGCCACCCCCTCATCTTCTACTACGGCCACACTGCCGCCTTCTTCATCAACAAGCTGCTGGCCGCCCGCCTCATCGAGGGTCGGCTCGACGCCCGCATCGAGGCCATGGTCGCCATCGGGGTTGACGAGATGAGCTGGGACGATCTCGATGAAACCCACTACGACTGGCCCTCCGTCAGCGAGCTGCGTGACTATCGCGGCCGGGTGCGCGCCCTGGTGTGTGATTTCATCGAGCGGATGCCGCTGACCCTGCCCATCGACTGGCAGAGCCCGGCCTGGGTCATATTGATGGGGATAGAGCACGAGCGCATCCACCTCGAGACCTCCAGCGTGCTGATCCGCCAGCTGCCGCTGGCCTGGGTGCGCAGCCAGCCCCAGTGGCCGGTCTGCCCCGAGGCACGCCATCACCGTGACGAGGTGCCCGCCAACACCCTGCTGCCGGTGGCCGGTGGCCGGGTGCGGCTCGGCAAACAGGACGCCACCTACGGCTGGGACAACGAATATGGTGAGCGCCATATCGAACTGGCCCCCTTCCAGGCCAGCCGCATGCTGGTGAGCAACGCAGAATTTTTCGACTTCGTGCAGGCGGGCGGCTACGAGGCCCGCGCCTGGTGGGATGACGAAGGCTGGGGCTGGCGCCAGTATGCCAGGGCCCGCATGCCCACCTTCTGGGTCGGCGACCCCCTCGAACCCGAGCAACTGCAACTACGGCTGATGACCGAGCAGGTCCCTATGCCCTGGGACTGGCCGGTGGAGGTGAACCAGCTGGAGGCCGCCGCCTTCTGTCGCTGGCAGGCGGCCCAGACCGGCCTGCCCATCCAGTTGCCGAGCGAGGCGGAGTGGATGCTGCTGCGCGAACAGCTGGCCGGCGATCAGCCGGACTGGATCGAGGCACCCGGCAACATCAACCTGGCCCGCTTCGCGTCGTCCTGTCCGGTGGATGCCTGCCCGCAGGGCAGCTTCTTCGATCTGGTGGGCAACGTCTGGCAGTGGACCAGCACCGCCATCGACGGCTTCGAGGGGTTCAAGGTGCATCCCCTCTACGACGACTTCTCCACCCCCACCTTCGACGGCAAGCACACCCTCATCAAGGGAGGCAGCTGGATCAGTACCGGCAACGAGACGCTCAAGTCCTCCCGCTACGCCTTCCGCCGCCACTTCTTCCAGCATGCAGGCTTTCGCTATCTGGTCTCCCGCTATCAGGAGCCGGTCGTCGTCAATCCCTACGAGACCGACACGCTCGTCGCTCAGTATCTCGACTTCCAGTACGGGCCGACCCACTTCGGGGTCGCCAACTACGCCCAGACCCTGGCCAGCCTTGCCAGCGAGCTGTGCAGCCGCCATGAGCGGGCGCTCGACATCGGCTGCGCCACCGGCCGTGCCAGCTTCGAACTGGCGCGCCACTTCGCCCACGTGGACGGGGTCGACTACTCGGCCCGCTTCATCGACGTGGCGCTGGCGCTCGCCAGCCAGGACAGCTTCCGCTACGCGGTGCCGGTGGAAGGGGAGCTGGTGGAGTATTGCGAGGCGCGGCTCTCCCGCCATGAGCTCGGCCGCCAGCAGAGCGAGCGGGTCCACTTCAGCCAGGGGGATGCCTGCAACCTCAAGCCCAAATACGGCGACTATGACCTGGTGCTCGCCTCCAACCTGATCGACCGGCTGCGAGAGCCCGCCCGCTTCCTGCGGGACATTGCACCCAGACTGCGCAGCGGCGGCCTGCTGGTGCTCACCAGCCCCTATACCTGGCTGACCGACTACACCCCCAAGGCCAACTGGCTCGGCGGTGTGCGCGAGAACGGCGAGGCCCTCGGCACCTATCAGGCGCTGCAGCGGCTGCTGGCGGCGGAATTCGAGGAGCACATGCCCCCGAGGGACGTCCCCTTCGTCATCCGCGAGACCGCCCGCAAGTACCAGCACACGGTGGCCCAGCTCACCGTTTGGCGCAAACGCTGACGAGGCGGCAAACGAAAGAGGGAGGCCCATGGCCTCCCTCTTCTTTATCCGGACGGCTTACCCCTGCTGAACCTGGGGTACCGCCTCCTGCTCGCGGTAGCGACGAGCCAGCACGGCGCACACCATCAGCTGGATCTGGTGGAAGATCATCAGCGGCAGCACCATGACCCCGACGCTGGCGGCCGGGAACATGACGTTGGCCATCGGCACCCCATTGGCCAGGCTCTTCTTGGATCCGCAGAAGACGATGGTGATCTCGTCCGCCCTGTCGAAGCCGAGGCGACGGCTGATCCAGACGTTCCAGCAGAGCACCAGTGCCAGCAGCACGCAGCTGAGCAGCACGATGCTGACCAGATCGTACCAGCCCACCTGATGCCAGATCCCCTGCACCACCGCCTCGCTGAAGGCCACATAGACCACCAGCAGGATGGAGCTCTGGTCCAGCTTGCCAATGAGCGGCCGGTGGCTGTCGACCCAGCGGCCGATGAGCGGGCGCGACAGATGGCCCACCACGAACGGCAGCATCAGCTGCACCATGATGGCCTGAATGGAGTGCCAGGTATCGACCCCCTCCCCCTGCACATTGATCATCAGCCCCACCAGCACCGGCGAGAGGAAGATGCCGAGGATGCTGGAGGCCGAGGCGCTGCACACCGCCGCCGACACATTGCCGCCGGCCATGGAGGTGAAGGCGATGGCCGACTGCACGGTGGCCGGCAGGGCACAGAGGTAGAGGAAACCGAGGTAGATGGCCGGGCTCAGCCAGTGGGGCACCAGCGGCGTGAGCAGCAGCCCCAGCAGCGGAAACAGCACGAAGGTGCTGGCCATCACCACCAGGTGCAGCCGCCAGTGGCCGAGGCCCGCCAGCAGGTTCTGGCGCGACAGCTTGGCGCCATGCATGAAGAACAAGAGCGCCACTGCCAGCTTGGTCAGCAGACCGAACCAGACGGCCACCTGCCCCTCGCAGGGGAAGAAGGAGGCCAGCGCGACCACCACAATCAGTACAGAGGTAAAGGGATCCAGACGCACGAGCGGTCTCCGGTGAAAGCAGATCCCGTCCCCGCGCGGGGCCGGTGATCGGGACGACAGGAAACACAACAGGAGCTGTGGCACAGCTCCTGTTGAAACGAATCCCCAGCTTACCCCGATAAGCGGGAGGCGCAAAGTTGAGCGACCCCTCTTTGTCTGCCGGAAATTAAGCAAGCCCGGCTGGCCACCGGATCCGGCCAGCCTTGTGCTTCAACTCTGCTTGGCCAGCTTGTCGCCGGCTGTGCCGGTGGCCTGCTTGCGGGCTTGGCGCTTCTCGAAGCGGGAGATCCACCAGTAGGCCAGCGCCGAGAAGACCGCCGTCATGAAGACGTTGATGAAGAAGGCGCGCACCAGATCCACCCCGCTCGGGAAGGCGGAGGCGCTCATGCTCACCACGAAGATGGCGATCAGTACCGACACCACCCCCATCCCGAACTTGCGCGATCCCATGCGAAACTCGCGCGGGGTGTCGTCATGTTTCCAGCGGAACACGAAGTAGGCCACCATGATGAAGATCGGCGGCAACATGGCGGTGCCGGCGGTGAGGTTGATGGCGGTGTTCATCATCTGCTGCACAGATTCCGAGCCGAAGCCGTTGACCACCAGCATCGCGAACACGAAGACAAACTGCCACCAGGCGGCGCGTACCGGCACCCCGTGCTCGTTGAGCTGGGTGGTCTTCTCGCCGTAGACACCCTGCGGGATCTCGGAGAAGTGGATCTTCACCGGCGCCGAGGTCCACATCATCATGGAGCCGAACATGGCGATGAACAGCACCACGCCGACGAAACGGCCCACCAGCGCCTCCGACAGCTGGAAGTACTGGGCCATGCCGGTGAAGATCTCCACCATGCCGCCGGCATAGGTGAGGCTCTCGCGCGGCACGAACACGTTCACCAGCAGGGAACCGACCGCATACATGGCACCGATGACGATGCCGGCGCTGATGATCACCTTGATGAAGGATTTCTGGCCCCCCTTCACGTCATTAAGGTAGGCCGCCGCCGTCTCGGCACCGCCCGCCGCCTGGAAGATCCAGCACATGATGCCCAGCGTCGCCCAGTTGATGGTGGGAGTCATCGCCTCCAGGGTGATGGGCTGGGCCGGCACATGGTCGCCACTCAGGGCCATCAGGGCGCCCAGCACATAGATGGCGAACAGAGCAAACACCCCGTAGGCAACAATCTCGGCAATCTTGCCGAGCCAGCTCGCCCCCTTGGTGGAGATGTGGGTCGCCGCCGCGAACAGCACGATAGAGATGACCGAGGTGACCATGGGGGAGAAGCTGTACTCATAGCCCAGCATGGCGTAGGAGGCGTAGGCGATGACGTTGGGCAGCAGGGAGACGAACCAGAACAGGTTCACGAACCAGTAGAGAAACGAGCCCAGATAGGCCATCCGGGTGCCGAGCGGCTTTTTCAGCCAGTCGTACATCCCCGACTCGGAGTTTTTATTGGCCGAGACGAACTCGGCAATGATGAAAACAAACGGGATGAAGTAGACGATGGTCGCCAGCAGGAAGATGGGGGCGGAGCTAAGCCCCAGCTCGATGTTGTTGTTGACGATGTTGCGCACGTTGAACACGGCGGCAAAGGTCATCGACAACAGGGCAAACTTGCCTATGGTGCCGCGTACGGATTCAGACATGGTGTCCTCCAGTGGACTCGCGCTCCCTGCGGGTAACGCTGTGACTCTGTGATGTGTTTGGCAAGGGTCTGTCGGCCCCGCGCATTACTCTCTTGTTATGATCGGGCCACTTGGTGGCCTCGTTGCTGAACAGGTGCAATCTCACCGCACCGGCTCGCAATCTCAGTCAGACGATCGGGGTGCCCGGCGCCATCGGCACCCGCGGCTGCAGCAGCACGCTCTGGCTCTCGTCCGGGGCCTCGGCGCAGAGCAACATGCACTCGGAACGCTCACCGCGCATCCTGGTGGGCTTGAGGTTGGTCAGTACCACCACCTCGCTGCCCATCAGCTCCTCTTCGCTGTAGTAAGGCACCAGACTGGTGACGGTCTGCAGCGGCCGCTCGCCACCCACGTCGATCTGGACGATGTAGAGTTTGTCGGCACCGGGGTGACGCACCACCTCCAACACCTTGCCCACCTTCATCTCGACCCGTTTGAATTCGGCAAACTCGATCGTCTCGCTCATGCTCTTTTCCTTTTCTGGTTCAACGGTTTGCGGGTGGCCAACGGCCACCCGGTTTGATTGGGAGTCAACGCAGTGCCTATGGCGTCTGCATGGCAACCTGCGCCGTCGGCTGGGCCTCTTTCGCGCGCGCTTCGGCGCTGAGGGAGGCCTCGTATCTGTTGTATTTCCACCAGGCGAAGCCGAGGAAAATCAGGATCCCGCCGACGTTGTAGAAGATGATGGTCATGATGTCGGCGCCGGTCGGGAAGGTGGAGGCGAGGAAGCCCACCGAGAAGATGGCGATCAGCACCGAAACCACGGCGATGCCGGTGGTGCGCGAACCCATCCTGAAATCCCGCGGCAGGTGATCGAGCTTCAGACGCAGATTGAGGTAGGCCAGCATGATGAACAGCGGCGGCAGCATGGAAGCGGCGGCGGTCATGTTGATGACGGTGTTCATCAGATCCTGCGCGGTGTTGGAGCCCAGAGTCGGGATCACCATCAGCGGCAGCACGATGAGGTACTGGATCCAGGCTGCACGGGCGGGCACGCCGTTCTCGTTCAGCTCGACCGTCTTCTTGCCGAAGATGCCGGCCGGGATCTCGGAGAAGAAGATCTTCACCGGGGTCGCGGTCCACATCAGCAGGGAGCCGAACATGGCGGTGAAGGAGACCAGCCCGACGAAGCGGTTCATCAGGATCTCCGGCAAGCCGAAGTAGGCTGCCAGCCCTTCAAACACCTGCACTGAGCCGCCGGTATATTTCAGGGTGTCGCTGTGGACGAACACGTTGATCAACAGCGACGCGATGGAGTAGAGCACCCCGATAAAGATCCCGGCGATGATGATCACCTTGACGAAAGACTTGGAGCCGCCTTTCACGTCATTGACGTAGACCGCCACCGACTCGGCGCCACCGGCTGCCATAAAGATCCAGGTAGTGATGCCGAGGAAGGCCCAGCTGAAATCGGGGACCATGGCCTCTACCGTGATGGGGTCGGCTGGCTGTACGCCGCCCACCAGTGCCGCACCCGCCAGCAGAATGTAGGAGAGGGTCAGCAGCAGCATCAGGGACGAGGTCACAGAGGTGATGGGGCCCAGCATCTTGGCGCCGTTGGTGGAGACGTAGGTGGCAAAGGCGAACAGCACCATGCTCAATGCCGTGGTCGCCACCGGAGTGAGAATGTACTCGTAGCCGAGAAAGGCATAGGAGGCGTAGGCGATGACCCGCGGCAGCAAGGAGGTGAAGAAAAAGAGGTTAACGAACCAATAGGTGTAGGCGGAGATAAAGGCCCAGCGACCGCCGAGGGAGCTCTTCACCCAGGCATACACCCCCGCTTCGGAGTTTTTGTTCAGTGACACGAACTCCGCAATGATCAGGCAGAACGGAATGAAGTAGAAAATGGTGGCCAGAAAGAACATCGGGGCCGAGGCCAGACCGATCTCGATGTTGTTGTTGATGACGTTGTTGAAGCTGAATACCGCCGCGAAGGTGAGCGACAGCAGACCAAACTTGCCTATCGTATTGCGTTTGGAATCAGACATGGTGCATCTCCAGACCTGTAGTTATCTCGGCGAAAGAGCGGGGCATTAGTTGTAGGGTGAGCCCCGCCCTTCCGGCCTTTGTCAGTGCAGAACCAGCGGCTTGTTATTTGTTTTTGAAGTAGCCGCCTTCGACGGTGACCTTGATGATCAGCTTGCGCACCGGCCCGTCGCCGACGAAGCGGTAAGCCTCATCGTTCTCGAAGATCACCACCTGACCGTTGCCGACCTGCTGGCGCTCACGCACCTCGCCTGCCAGCCACTCGCGGTCGGTGGTGTCGTCATAGGCCTGCTCGACCCCCAGCTCCGATTTGGGAGCCCACTCCACCGTCTCTGCCCCTTCCAGGTAGTAGTGGACGTCGAAGTAGCGGCGCTGCCCCTCGAACAGTGAGGTGGCCGGGCTGGCCCCCTCCTGCAAGCGATAGGTGAGGGAGTCGCCGATGGAGTGGCAGATGCCGGGCTTGAGGTTTGGCAGGTTGTTGATAGCCTCCACGCAGCGGCCCCACTTCTTCCCCTCCCGGTAGATGCTTTTGAACAGGGTCAGGTTGTCCAGGGTGATCATGCGAGGTTCCTCCCGCCGTTGATGGTGAGATCGAGCCCGGCCAGCGTAGCCGGATTGAGGTTGCCGCGAGCGATGGGCAGCAGGGTCAGGCCGAAGCTGAACGGCTCGAAGCGCACCCGCCAGGAGTCCAGCACCTCGGAGCCCCAGGAGTTGGAGCCCAGCCCCAGTACCTTGTGATCCAGATTGAGGGTGAGATAACCACTCGGCTCCAGCTCGTTGATGTGCTGCGCCGCGTGGATGTGCTCCCAGCTGTAGGGCCAGACGCTCAGGTTGATGGGGGCATCGGGCCGCACGTAGAGACCGGCGCCGTGGCGGTTGGTCAGGGTCGCCCAGCGCACCTGCTGGCGGTTGCCGTTGTCCTGCGGGAAAGGGTAGTGCTCCCACATCTCGCCGACTGTGCTCTGGAAGCTGTCGATCCAGTTGCTCTGGCGGCTGTCCTGATAGTTCTCGCCCGGCCCCATGCCGTAGTAGTGCACCCGGTCGAGATCCTGACGAATACCCAGCTCGAAGCCGATCTTGGGGATGATGTCGTCATATCCGCCGTAGGGCTGACCGGACAGCGCCACGTGCAGCTGACCGTTCGGGCTCAGGGTGTAGACGTAGCGGCAGCGCATGCCGAAGTCGAACACCGGCGGCGCGATCAGGCTCTCGACCGTTACCTCGACCGCCTCACCCAGCTGACGCCAGCTTAAGGTGCGGAAGTGCTCCTGCATGATCTGCAGGTGGTTCGGATGCCACAGGCTCTCGTACTCCTGCTTGTGGTTGTCGATCATCGGCTTGAAGAAGGTGAGACGCGGCGCCCGCTCGATAAGCTCATTGCCATCCTGCTGCCAGCTCACCAGCTTGCCGTCGAGGCGCGAGAAGCGCAGGGCAAAGCCGCAACCAGTCAGGGTCAGCGCGAGTCGCTCGTCGGCGATCTGCAATGAGGTAGCGTTGGGGTTGGCAAAGGGCAGCAGCTGGCGAGTCGACTCTTTCAGCTGGAACTGGTACTGGCCCAGCTCATGCTCAGCCGCGCTGTAGCGGGTGGCGCTGGCCTTGATGACCCGGATCTGGACGAAGGTTTCCCGCCCATCGAGGGATGGCAGCTCAAGCTGCAACTCGGTAATAGCTCCGGGAGCCACCCCTTCCAGCCGGACTTGCTGGCTGGCCAGCAGCTCGCCCTCGGCCTTCACTTCGACCAGCAGGCGGATATCGTCGAGATTGGAGAACCAGTAACGGTTTTCCAACTCAAGCCGGCCGCTCGCCAGATCCAGCGCCCGCACCTTGACCGGGCAGATCACCTGCTTGTATTCACGCAGGCCCGGCCCCGGGGTCTGATCCGGATAGATGAGGCCATCCATGCAGAAGTTGTAGTTGTTGGGGTAGTCGCCGTAGTCGCCGCCGTATTTGTAAACGGCACGCCCCTGCTCGTCCTGATCCAGAATGCCGTGATCGCACCACTCCCAGATGTAGTGACCCTGAATGTGGGGATGGCGGTCGAACACCTGCTGGTATTCGCTGAGGCCACCCGGACCGTTGCCCATGGCGTGGGCGTATTCGCAGAGGATGCGCGGCTTCTCCATCGGGAACTCGCCGAAGCAGTTCATCTGGGAGACGCGCGAATACATGGTGCTCACCACATCCACCACCTCGGCATCGCGGTCTTCTTCGTAGTGCACCAGCCGGGTCGGGTCGATCGCCTTGCAGCGCCGGTACATGGCCCTGATGTTGCAGCCGTAGCCGGACTCGTTGCCCAGCGACCAGATGATGATGGAGGGGTGGTTCTTCTGGGCGTGCACGTGGCGCTCGATGCGATCCACGAACACCGGCTCCCAGAAGGGGTCGTCGGTGATGCGGCTGAGATCGCCGACGTTGGCAAAACCGTGGGTCTCCACGTCGGTCTCCGCCATCACGAACAGGCCGTACTGGTCGCACAGCTCATAGAAGCGCGGGTCGTTCGGGTAGTGGGCGGTGCGCACCGAGTTGAGGTTGTGCTGCTTCATCAGCACGATGTCGCGTTCAACACGGTCCATGCCGACCGCGCGGCTCTTGAGGTGGTCGTTGTCGTGGCGGTTCACCCCGTGCAGCTTGAGGTAGTGGCCGTTGACGTAGAAGAGGCCATCTTTGACCTTGATTTCACGCACCCCGACCCGCTGCGGGATCACTTCCAGCAGCTCGCCCTGACCGTTGTAGAGGGAGAGTTGCAGCTGGTAGAGGTAAGGGTCTTCAGCGCTCCACAGATGGGGGTTGGCCAGATCCAGCGTGAAGCGGCAATCACACTTGCCGTCGATGGCGAGATGATCGAGCGAGCCGCTGGCGATCTCGCTGCCCTGATCCAGCAGCGACCAGACCAGACGGTGATCACGGGCAGCAGCCCCCAGATTTTCCAGCTGGATATCGCAGCTCAGGGTGGCGCTTTGATTGTCATCGGCCAGCGCGGTGCGAATGAAGAAGTCCTGCACATGGGCGGCCGGTTTGCCCACCAGATAGACGTCACGGAAAATCCCCGCCATCCACCACATGTCCTGATCTTCGATATAGGTGGAGTCAGCCCACTGCATCACCCGCACCGACAGCAGGTTCTCGCCAACCTTGGCGTAGGCACTGATATCGAACTCGGCGGTGAGGCGGCTGCCCTTGCTGAAGCCGACGTAGTGGCCGTTCACATAGACCTCGAAGTAGGTCTCCACCCCGTCAAACTTGATGATCACCTGCTCGCCATCCCAGGCCGGGCTCAGCGTAAAGCTGCGCTGATAGGCGCCGGTGGGGTTGTTGGTCGGCACGAAGGGCACGTCGATGGGAAAGGGAAAACCTTCGTCGGTGTACTGCAGCTGGCCATGCCCTTCCATCTGCCACATGTTGGGCACGGTGATCTGGCCCCACTCGCTCATGGGGCTGTGATAGAAGGCCTCCGGCACCTGCAGGGGGTGCTCGAAGTAGTGGAACTGCCACTGGCCACTAAGGCTCAGAAAACGGCGGCTCAGCTCGCGCTGCATGGTGGCCGCCAGCGCGTGGTCGGCATAAGAGAAGAAGTAGGCACGTGGAGCCAGCCTGTTTTCACCAACGAATTGGACGTTTTCCCAGTTATTCACATGTCCTCCCGGAACAAGGCAACGTTAACTGGGTAAACTTTAGATAAATATTTACTAAATATCAGCTTTTGATCGGTAAAGTTTTAACCTGATCACAATGCACAGATGGTTTTGTGAGCGAGATCAGAAGCGGGAGATAAAGGAGGGAAAGGTATGGAGGAGTGGCATGGATGTTGATGATAGTTGGCTGAACTGGAATAAAATCAACTATAAAACAATATGATATGACGCAATGGAATGATATGGGAAAGAGGTTTGCTTGGGAGAAGTGTCGCACCACCGCAAGATGATGCGACTAAAAATCAGATAATTTTACTAAAATCAGCGCGTAGTGCCACGCAGGGTCAACTTGCTCGGTACCAGCACCCGCAGCGGGATATCCCGCTCGTCGCGAAGCCGTTCAACCAGCAGATTGACCCCCTGGGAGCCCATCAACTCGGAGTGGATCCGCACCGTGGAGAGAGGCGGGAAGGTGAACTTGGCGGTCGGGATATCGTTGACGCTGATCAGCTCGATCTGCTGGGGAATTGCCAGTCCCTTCTCGTGAATGGCACGCAGCACACCAATGGCGATGGAGTCGGAGGCAACGAACAGCGCCCTGGGCCAATCTCCCGCCAGCATCTCTTTGGCCAGCTTGTAGCCGGAGGCGCTGGAGAAATCCCCGCGATAGAGGTCGCTCTCCTGCACCACACCAAGGCGCTGACCATAGTCGAGGAAAGCCAGCTCGCGCAGATCCGGGCCATCATCCTGGCCGCCGATATAGCCGATGCGCTGGTGTCCCTGGGCGATGAAGAAGTCCACTACCTGCTGGCTGATCAGCGCCAGATCCACGTCAATCGAATCAAAGTCCCCCTGAGAACGGCAATCCACGAACACCAGCTGGGCAGAGAGAGAGTGGAGCGCGGCGAGACGCTCTGCAGGCAGATGGCCGATGACCAGGATACCGTCCACGGCGGAGAGATCGCGCCCCTCGGCACCGTTGTAGAAGTGGGTCAGCTCGATGTTGAGACGGGCGCACTGGGTCTCGATGCCATAGCGGATGGCCAGATAATAGGGGTCGTTGACCTCGGTGCTCTGCGGGTAGGCATAGACCGCCAGGAAGTGCAGTTTGCTCTTGTGAACCCCCTTGCGGGCACCGCTGGTCTTGTACTCCAGCCGCTCGGCGATCTCGAAGATCTTCTGCTTGGTCTCTTCCTTGACGCTCAGCGTCGGATCTTCATTGAGCACCCGCGACACGGTAGCCTGGGAAACCCCCGCCTCCAGTGCAATTTCCTTCAACGTGGCCATGCATACTCCTCTGGCAATGACTCCCGACAATACCAGACCAAGAGTAACGGGCAACGTGCTGACATCCCAGCATTTTTACTAAAAGAAACCCATCAGGCCGGCAAAATTCCAATGCAAAAAGGCCTCCCGAATGGGAGGCCTCTTCTAAATAGGTGCCTGACAGTGTCCTACTCTCGCATGGCGAATGCCACACTACCATCGGCGCTACCGCGTTTCACTTCTGAGTTCGGCATGGGATCAGGTGGTTCCACGGCGCTATTGCCGTCAGGCAAAAGCTTTACTACTTCAATAATGGTGCTGATACCCAGAGTCGAACTGGGGACCTCATCCTTACCAAGGATGCGCTCTACCAACTGAGCCATATCAGCACACTAACCGGTAAAGACCGCACTGTGTGCGCTATCTAAATCTTCTGTCCAACACAACCTGACGTTGTATCGCGACCAACCACATCGCTGTGATTGCTTAATTGGGTGCCTGGCAGTGTCCTACTCTCGCATGGCGAATGCCACACTACCATCGGCGCTACCGCGTTTCACTTCTGAGTTCGGCATGGGTTCAGGTGGTTCCACGGCGCTATGGCCGCCAGGCAAATTCTTCAATCTGTGAAAGCTGACGTAAGTAGTTTCGTATTTGTCACAAGGCCAGAAACACTTCTTGGGTGTTGTATGGTTAAGCCTCACGGGTAATTAGTATGGGTTAGCTCAACACGTCGCCGCGCTTACACACCCCACCTATCAACGTTGTGGTCTCCAACGGCCCTTTAGGACCCTCAAGGGGTCAGGGATGACTCATCTCAGGGCTCGCTTCCCGCTTAGATGCTTTCAGCGGTTATCGATTCCGAACTTAGCTACCGGGCAGTGCCACTGGCGTGACAACCCGAACACCAGAGGTTCGTTCACTCCGGTCCTCTCGTACTAGGAGCAACTCCCTTCAATCATCCAACGCCCACGGCAGATAGGGACCGAACTGTCTCACGACGTTCTGAACCCAGCTCGCGTACCACTTTAAATGGCGAACAGCCATACCCTTGGGACCGACTTCAGCCCCAGGATGTGATGAGCCGACATCGAGGTGCCAAACACCGCCGTCGATATGAACTCTTGGGCGGTATCAGCCTGTTATCCCCGGAGTACCTTTTATCCGTTGAGCGATGGCCCTTCCATTCAGAACCACCGGATCACTATGACCTACTTTCGTACCTGCTCGACCTGTCCGTCTCGCAGTTAAGCTGGCTTATGCCATTGCACTAACCTCCTGATGTCCGACCAGGATTAGCCAACCTTCGTGCTCCTCCGTTACTCTTTGGGAGGAGACCGCCCCAGTCAAACTACCCACCAGGCACTGTCCGCGACCCGGATTCACGGGCCTGCGTTAGAACATCAAACATACAAGGGTGGTATTTCAAGGACGGCTCCAGCGCAACTGGCGTCACGCCTTCAAAGCCTCCCACCTATCCTACACATGTAGGTTCAATGTTCAGTGCCAAGCTGTAGTAAAGGTTCACGGGGTCTTTCCGTCTAGCCGCGGGTACACCGCATCTTCACGGCGAATTCGATTTCACTGAGTCTCGGGTGGAGACAGCATGGCCATGGTTACACCATTCGTGCAGGTCGGAACTTACCCGACAAGGAATTTCGCTACCTTAGGACCGTTATAGTTACGGCCGCCGTTTACCGGGGCTTCGATCAAGAGCTTCGCTTGCGCTAACCCCATCAATTAACCTTCCGGCACCGGGCAGGTGTCACACCCTATACGTCCACTTTCGTGTTTGCAGAGTGCTGTGTTTTTGATAAACAGTCCCAGCCATCTGGTCACTGCGACTCCCAACTGCTCCATCCGCAAGGGACTTCACTGTCAAGAGCGAACCTTCTCCCGAAGTTACGGTTCTATTTTGCCTAGTTCCTTCACCCGAGTTCTCTCAAGCGCCTTGGTATTCTCTACCCGACCACCTGTGTCGGTTTGGGGTACGATGACTTGTAATCTGAAGCTTAGAGGCTTTTCCTGGAAGCAGGGCATCAATGGCTTCCACACCGTAGTGTGTTCGTCTCGTGTCTCAGTGTTGTGTCTCCGGATTTGCCTAGAAACACCACCTACGCACTTTCACCAGGACAACCGTCGCCTGGCCCACCTAGCCTTCTCCGTCCCCCCATCGCAATTACAAGTCGTGCAGGAATATTAACCTGCTTCCCATCGACTACGCCTTTCGGCCTCGCCTTAGGGGTCGACTCACCCTGCCCCGATTAACGTTGGACAGGAACCCTTGGTCTTCCGGCGAGGAGGCTTTTCACCCCCTTTATCGTTACTTACGTCAGCATTCGCACTTCTGATATCTCCAGCATACCTCTCGATACACCTTCGCAGACTTACAGAACGCTCCCCTACCACTCACGCTTAGCGTGAATCCGCGGCTTCGGTGCCTGGTTTGAGCCCCGTTACATCTTCCGCGCAGGCCGACTCGACTAGTGAGCTATTACGCTTTCTTTAAATGATGGCTGCTTCTAAGCCAACATCCTAGCTGTCTGAGCCTTCCCACATCGTTTCCCACTTAACCAGAACTTTGGGACCTTAGCCGGCGGTCTGGGTTGTTTCCCTCTTCACGACGGACGTTAGCACCCGCCGTGTGTCTCCCGGATATTACTTACTGGTATTCGGAGTTTGCATGGGGTTGGTAAGTCGGGATGACCCCCTAGCCCAAACAGTGCTCTACCCCCAGTAGTATTCGTCCGAGGCGCTACCTAAATAGCTTTCGGGGAGAACCAGCTATCTCCGAGTTTGATTGGCCTTTCACCCCCAGCCACAGGTCATCCCCTAACTTTGCAACGTTAGTGGGTTCGGTCCTCCAGTTGATGTTACTCAACCTTCAACCTGCCCATGGCTAGATCACCCGGTTTCGGGTCTACACCTTGCAACTAGACGCCCAGTTAAGACTCGGTTTCCCTACGGCTCCCCTATACGGTTAACCTCGCTACAAAATGTAAGTCGCTGACCCATTATACAAAAGGTACGCAGTCACCCCGAAGGGCTCCCACTGCTTGTACGTACACGGTTTCAGGTTCTATTTCACTCCCCTCACAGGGGTTCTT
>NZ_CP038513.1:1000000-1045000 GCF_013085505.1 Aeromonas sp. 2692-1 | reverse complement strand
TATCTTCGAGCCAGCGAATCCATGTCGTGGCGGCTGGCGGTGGAGTTGAGCACATAGGACTCGAGCATGGTGTCGTAGGCGATGCCCTGCAGCTCGATGCCGTGATTGAGTAGCACGTTGCGATCGTACTTGAGGTTCTGTCCCACCTTGAGACGGGCCGGATCTTCCAGCAGCGGTTTGAGCTTGCCGAGCACCACGGCTTCGGTCAGCTGTACCGGCGCCCCCAGATAATCGTGGCCGAAGGGCACGTAGGCCGCCTTGCCCGGCTCGATGGCAAAGGAGACGCCCACGACGCGCGCCTCCATATAGTCGAGACTGGTGGTCTCGGTATCGAAGGCAAACAGCGGCGCCGCCTGCAGACGGGCCAGCCACTCATCGAATTCAGCCTCATCCAGGATGCAGCGATAGTCGGTCTCGATGACGGCTACCGGGGCGGCGACTTCATCATCACCCTCGGCGTCACTCTCCTCAGCGCCGCCGGACTCCAACTCTTTGATCAGGTTGCGCAGCTCGTACTCACGGTAGACCGCCAGCAGAGCCTCCTTGTCGATAGGGCCAAGCTGCAGTTCTTCCAGGCTCTGTTCCAGCGCCACGTCGGTCTTGATGGTAGCCAGCACGTAGGAGAGGCGCACCTGCTCTTCCTGCTCGCGGAACTTGTCGGCGAACGCCTTGGAGCCACGGAAACCGAGCGCAGCCACCTTGTCGAGATTGGCGGCGATCTCGTCGATACTGCCAATCCCCTGCAGCAGGGCCAGTGCGGTCTTCTCGCCGACGCCGGTCATGCCGGGGATGTTGTCCACCTTGTCCCCCATCAGGGCCAGGTAGTCGATGATGAGCTCGGGCGGTACGCCGAACTTCTCGATCACCCCTTCCCGATCGGTCTTCACGTCCTTCATGGTGTCGATCAGGGTGACATGGTCGGAGACCAGCTGCGCCATGTCCTTGTCGCCGGTGCTGATCAGCACCGGCAGCTGCTTCTCGGTCGCCTGGCGGGCCAGAGTGCCGATCACATCGTCAGCCTCCACCCCTTCCACCATCAGGAAGGGGAAACCCATCGCCTTGATCATCTGGTGGATGGGGGCGACCTGGCTGCGCAGATCGTCCGGCATGCTGGCCCGGTTCGCCTTGTATTCGGGATAGATGTCGTCGCGGAAGGTCTTGCCCTTGGCATCGAACACCACGGCCACGTGGCAGTCGGGGTACTGCTTGCGCAGGCTGCGCATCATGTTGGCCATGACACGGACGGCGCCGCTCGGCAAACCGGTCGAGGTGCGCAGATCGGCCTGCTGGGAGGCAAAGAAGGCGCGGTAAAGGTATGAAGAGCCGTCGACCAGAATAAGGGGGTTGCTAGGGGCCATGAAATCGTCCTGCCAGAGATAAACAGCCGCTAGGATGCCACAGGGCCCCCCTCACACCAAGGGGGGCAAAGACCCTGCCGGCGGATCCTCACAGGCCATCAATCTGTGGATAACTCTGTGCTCAAAAATGGGGGGCAGTATGAACCACAGTGATGAAACTGTGCACAAAAATATAAAAACCAATAAATAACAATTGGTTGCACATGTAAAAATCGATCGCGAGACGACTTGAATGATCTCGATCAATGTGGAAAAAAATTTAAGGGAGTAAGTACGGCAGGATCCAAAACGAAACAATCCTAGCACAGCAAGATGACTTGACCAGCTGAGGACGAACGATAACCATACAAAAGTACAACAATCCATTCTGGCTCACATTTTCAACAACGAGGAGTCTGTCATGAAAAAAGTGGCCGTGATTTTGAGTGGCTGTGGCGTCTTTGACGGGGCCGAAATCCACGAGGCCGTCATCAGTCTGCTGGCGCTGGCCAGGCAGGACGCAGCAGTCCAGTGCTTCGCTCCCAATGTTCCACAGCTCCATGTCATCAACCACCTGACCGGGGAAGTGAGTGAAGGCGAGCGCCGCAACGTGCTAGTCGAAGCGGCCCGCCTCTGCCGCGGCCAGATAAGGGACGTGGCCGAGCTGGATGCGGCCGACTACGATGCCCTGCTGGTGCCAGGTGGCTTTGGCGCCGCCAAGAACCTGTGCGACTTCGCCATCAAGGGGGCCGAGTGCCAAATCCAGCCGGATGTACTGAAGGCGTGCCAGAGCTTCGCCAAGGCCGGCAAGCCGGCCGCCTACATCTGCATCGCACCGGCCATGATCCCGCTCATCTATGGCGCCGGCACCCTGGCCACCATAGGCCACGACGAGGGCACCGCCAACGCCATCGAGGCGATGGGCGGCAGCCACCTCAACTGCCCGGTCAACGAGTTCGTGGTGGATCAGGAGCGCAAGGTGATCTCCACCCCCGCCTACATGCTGGCCAACAACATAGTGGAAGCGGCAGACGGCATCGAGAAGACCGTCAAACAGCTGCTGGCACTCTGATTGCCAGACTGACCCAAACAAACGGGCCGCTCATGGAGCGGCCCGTTTTCAATTCTCGCGGATGGCGACGACTCAGATGCTTTCGCCCATCTGGTCCATCTTGCCCAGCAGGGCACGCAGACGCTCTTGCCAGGCGACGTGCTCGTTGCGCAGCTGATGGTTCTCGTCTTGCAGCTTGTTGTTCTGCTCTTTCAGCTCGTCCAGCTCCATCTTCAGCAGGGAGATGTTGTCGACGGCGGATTGTACTTTGGATTCGAGTTGCTCAAGGACTTCTAGTGACATATGCATACCTGTATGTTCAATTGCGATGCCCCACAGAGGGCGATTCAAGCGCGTGAAGCCAGCATACCCCGAGCCTATCGGCACAAACAAGCCGGTGCGCTGTAAAATGCGCCTTCCATGGATGTATTGCCTAAATATGCGTCTATTTTTCTCGCATCCTGCGCCCGGGCCACGGCCGGCCCCGCACAAGTCGCCACCCCACCCCTGCACAACCGCCCTGCACGCCCTTGCCGCAAGCCCGCATCATCAGGCGTGCAGGGCGATATAGGCCCCCAGCAGCAGACAGGCGACCCCGTACATCAACAGGCCGTAGAGCAGGTTGCCGCGCAAAATCGCTCCGGCACTCAGGTTGTAGCGGGAGGCCAGCGCCAGGTTGGAGCCGGAGAGCGGACTGGTACCGGTGGCCAGCCCCCAACCCAGCAGGAAGCACATGCCGAGCAGGCTGGGATCCGGCGAGAGCGGCCACAGCAGCGGCGCCAATCCTGAGATGCTGATGAGCGGGTGTACCCCAACGATGGCCACCAGCAGGATCAGCAACAGGGTGAGCGAAGACTCCAGCCAGCCGAAGTGCTGGAAGAAGGGCAAGCCGTGGCCGCCGCCCAGCTCGAACACCGACAGCGCACTGTTGATGCCGGCGGCCAGCAGACCAGCCCCCAGAAACAGCACCAGTTGGCCGCCGATGGCGGGGAAACGTTCCACCACCTGCCGCTTGAGGGCCGGGCCGCGCCCCGCACTCGGCATGAAGGCAAAGGCCAGCAGCGGCGCCACTAGGGCGATCACCGCCAAAATGCCGAGATCCGGCCAGATCTGCTTGATCAGCAGCACCAGCAGGGCCAGGGCCACCGGCAACCCCAGAGTCTGCAGCCGCAGCGGATAGCCGGCAAAGTCTGCCACCCCCAGCCGCTCCACCTGCCAGGCGGTCAGCCCCATTGCCAGCAGGGTCGCTACCACCCCGAACGGCAGGATGCGCGACAGCTGCAGGCCGGGCGCATAGGTGAGCGCCACCGCCATGGCGACGAAGAAGGGGGACCAGAAGGCCGCCGCGCAGAAGATCCGGCTCAGCACCAGCACCTGACGCCGCTCAAGGGTGCCGTTACGTTCCAGCCGATCGCCGATGATGAACAGCACCGAGAGGTTGATGACGGCCCCCAGCAGGTTGAGGCTGGCCATGGTGCTCCACAGCCCCTTGCGGCCTTGCCATGAGGTGGTGCCGGTCAAGAGACCCGAGGTGGCGAGATTGAGGGTGCTCACAGCTGCAAACATGGTGAGCATGTTGATGTTGGGCAGCAGCCAGTCACCGGCGGTGAGGCTCGCCCCCCGCCAGCAGGAGAAGATCAGCAGTGCCAGCGCCGCCCCGTACAGGGCCAGCGCCTGGCGCCGCGCCGCCCCCACCAGCCAGGGCCAGGTGAGCAGCGAGGCCCCCCAGGCCGCGATGGCTGCCGGCCAGGGGGAAAATCCCAGATAGAGGTGCAGCAGATTGAGCAGCCACATCCCCAGGATCAGATAACCCGACCAGCGCTTGGCCATCAATGCACCTCGGTCAGGGGATCAGAGACACTGATCCATGTCCAGCGAAGGCTTGTCGCACTCCGGACGACCCACGATCTTGGCGGGCACGCCCGCCACCGTGGTGTGCGGCGGCACCGGGTTGATCACCACGCTGCCGGCACCGATCTTGGCGCCCATGCCCACCTCGATGTTGCCGAGCACCTTGGCACCCGCCCCTATCATCACCCCTTCCCGGATCTTGGGGTGGCGATCGCCGCTCTCCTTGCCGGTACCACCCAGGGTGACGCTCTGCAGGATGGAGACATCGTCCTCGATCACCGCCGTCTCACCGACCACGATACCGGTGGCATGGTCAAACATGATGCCCTTGCCGATGCGGGCGGCCGGGTGCACGTCCACCCCGAACACCACGGAAATCTGGTTCTGCAGGTAGAGCGCCAGCGAGCGACGCCCCTGGCGCCACAGCCAGTTGGCGACCCGGTAGCCCTGCAGGGCATGGAATCCCTTGAGGTAGAGCAGCGGGGTGGAGAAGAGATCGACCGCCGGGTCGCGCTCCTGCACCGCACAGATGTCGGCCGCCACGACCGCCAGCAGCTCGGGCTCGCTGCGCAGTGCCAGCTCGATCACCTCGCGCAGGGCGATGGCGGGCATGGTGGCGCTGTCGAGCTTGTTGGCCAGCTGGAAGCTGAGGGCCGAACGCAGGTTCTTGTGATTGAGAATGGTGGAGTGGAAGAAGCTGGCCAGCATGGGCTCTTCGGTCGCCATGCTCGCCGCTTCTTGCTGAATTTTTTGCCAGGTTCTGGCAACCAGATCATCCATGTTGCAGCCTACTGTTGTTCTGAGGGAGTGCCTTGCTGTTCCTTGTGCACCACGGAGATGGGGTCCATATGAATGATGACATCCATGCGCTCAAACGCCTGACGAACCGCCAGTTCGGCTTCATCGGCAATCTGATGGGCCTTGACCAGAGGGAGCTGATCGTCCAGTTCCAGATGCAACTGCACGAAACGGGTCGGACCGGATTGGCGGGTGCGCAGATCATGCACCCCGTGTACACCTTCGACGTCACAGCAGAGGGCCATTATTCTCGCTTGTTCCTCGGCTGGCAACTGACGATCGAGCAGCGCCTGCACCGATTCATAGCCGATGTGCAGCGCCCCCCACAGCAGGAACAGCCCGATCAGGATGGCAAACAGGCCGTCGGCCCAGTACCAGCCCTGTCCCGCCAGCACCAGTGCCAGCAGCACGCCGCCGTTGAGCAGCAGGTCGGAGCGGTAGTGCAGCATGTCGGCCTTGATGGCCACGCTGTTGGTCTTGCGGATCACCAGGCTCTGGAAGCTGACCAGCAGCAGGGTCAGCACGATGGAGCCACCGCTGACCCACAGACCCGCCTCAAGCCGCTCCAGCGGCGCCTGCTTGAGCAGGGAGGAGATGCCGTGCATCACCAGCAGCAGGGCGGAACCGGAGATGAAGGCCGCCTGGATCAGCCCGGCCAGCGACTCCGCCTTGCCGTGGCCGAAGCGGTGTTCGTCGTCGGCCGGTGACAGGGCGTAGCGGATCGCCAGCAGGTTGATGATGGAGGCGCTCACGTCCATGAAGGAGTCGGTGAGGGAGGCCAGCAGGCTCGAGGAGTCGGTCATCAGCCAGGCGATCAGCTTGCCGGTGATCAGCAGGGTGGCGGTCGTGACGGCGGCCATGCTGGCCAGCGTCACCCAGCGGGAATATTGTTGATGGCTCAAAACCGGCTTTCCTCTTGCGGTTAAAAATCTATTATACCCTGACCCCGACGCCGGATTGGCGCGAAAAATCAGCGGAATGACTTCAGATGCACAAAATACTCCTGGTCGACGACGATCTCGAGCTGACCCAGTTGCTCACCGAAATTCTGACCCTGGAAGGCTTCCAGGTGACCGTCGCCGAGGATGGCGAAGAGGGCTTGCAACGGCTGGCCGAACAGCACTTCAACCTGGTGCTGCTGGACGTGATGATGCCCAAGCTCAACGGCTTCGCCATGCTGGCCCGACTGCGCAAGACCCACGACACTCCGGTGCTGATGCTGACCGCCCGTGGCGACAGCCAGGATCGGGTCAACGGGCTGGAAGCGGGGGCTGACGACTATCTCGCCAAGCCGTTCGACGATCGGGAGCTGCTGGCCCGGGTGCGCGCCATCCTGCGCCGAACCCAGGGCACCCAGCCCCAGCGCGGCGGCAGTTCGGAAGAGGTGCGCTTCATGGATCTGGTGCTGCAACCCGGCCTGCAGCAGGCCAGCTGCCACGGCGAACTGCTGGAGCTGACCGCCACCGAATTCGGCCTGCTGGAGTGCCTGCTGCGCAACCCGGGTCAGATCGTCAGCAAGAGCCAGCTCTCCGAGCTGGTGCTCGGCAAGAAACTCGAGCCCTTCGATCGCGCCATCGACATGCACCTGAGCAACCTACGCAAGAAGCTGCCGGAGCGTACCGATGGCCAACCCCGCTTCAAGACGGTGCGCGGCAGAGGCTATCTGTGGCTGGAACAGGCATGAGAACCGCCCGCACCTTCAACGGTCTCTCCACCCAGATCTTCCTCTGGTTCTGGTTCATGCTGTTGCTGGTGGTGGCCGCCGTGGTGATCCTGCCGACCCTGGATCCCCGCAACATCATTCCGCTGCCGGCCCACGAGATCACCCGCCTCAACAACAACCTGAAGGCACTGCAGAAGGGGGCAGACCCCAATCAGGATTTCGATCTGGCCCAGGCCATCGATGCCGCCGGCCTGCTGCCGGTCGACAACATCTATTTGCGCGATGCCAAGGGGCAGATGCAGTCCAGTACCCGCCTGAGCAAGTTCGTCATCCGTTTCATGCTCGACTCGGACAACCCGGCCAAGCCCATGCTGGGCAGCGAACATAAGCGGGCCATCGCCGGCCCCTTCCAGATGACGCATCACGGCCAGATCTACCACATCTACTTCGGCCTCAACGTCGAGAACTCCTATCTGTTCCTGTTCATCCAGATCCTGGATCACCCGATCCAGATCCTCGGCATCGCCATGCTGGTCAGCACCCCACTCTGTCTGCTGCTGGCCTGGCGGCTGACCCGCCCTATCCTGCAGCTGCAACAGTCGGTCTCCCAGCTGGCGGAGGGCAATCTGGAGGCGCAGATCCCCAACCTGGGACGGCGGGACGAGATCGGCCAGCTGGCGGATCACGTCAGCCACATGGTCGATACCCTCAAGAACATGATCCAGAAGCAGAAACAGCTGCTCTCCGATATCTCCCACGAGCTGCGCAGCCCGCTCACCCGCATCCAGCTGGCGCAGGCGCTGATCCGCCGCAAACAGGGTGACAGCAACGAGCTGGCACGGATCGAATCGGAGATCGGCCGGCTCGACAAGCTGATCGGTGACCTGCTCGATCTGTCGCGGGTACAGCAGCATGTGGAAGCGCCGGTGGTGATGCCGCTGGCCGAACTGCTGGAGCCCATCCTGGACGATGCCATGTTCGAGGCCAACCAGAGCGGCAAGCAGCTCCGGCTGCCGCCACTGCCGGCTGAGTCGCTGCGGATGTGGCCCGATCTGCTGGCCCGGGCACTGGAGAATCCACTGCGCAACGCGCTCAAATACGCCCGCGAGTTCATCAAGGTGGACTGGTATCGGGAGGGACTGGAGTGGGTGATGACCATCCGCGACGACGGTCCCGGCGTGCCGGTGGCGCAGCAGGCCCAGCTGTTCCTGCCCTTCTTCCGGGTGGACGATGCCCGCAACGCCAAGACCGGCGGCACCGGGCTGGGGCTGGCCATCGCCGCGGAGGCCATTGCGCGCCACGGCGGTACCATCCGTGCCAGCAGCAACCAACCAGCCGGGCTGACCATCACCATCCGCCTGCCCATCAGCTGAGCAGACTCTTTTCATCCGTACGGGCGCTGGGTATGCTGGCGCCCTTTTCGCCCCATCAGGACGCCGTCATGCTCGACATCGTGCTCTACCAACCGGAAATTCCGCCCAACACCGGCAACATCATCCGCCTCTGCGCCAACACCGGCTATCGACTGCACCTGATAGAGCCGCTGGGATTCGAGTGGGATGACAAGCGAGTGAAGCGGGCGGGGCTCGACTACCACGAGTTTGCCGAGGTGAAGCGCTGGCCGAACTTCGAGGCTTTTCTGGAGGCGGTGGCACCGACGCGGGTATTCGCCTGTACCACCAAGGGGCGCACCGCCCATTCGGCGGTGCAGTTTGCCGCGGGCGATGCCCTGCTGTTCGGGCCCGAGAGCCGCGGCCTGCCCATCGAGATCATCGAGAGCCTGCCGTTCGAGCAGCGGCTGCGCATCCCCATGCTGCCCCAGAGTCGCAGCATGAACCTCGCCAATGCGGTGGCGGTGTTTGTCTACGAAAGCTGGCGCCAGCTGGGCTACGCCGGCTCGCTGCAGGAGTGAACCCGACAGATCCAGGCAGGCGCTGACGTCAGGAAGAGGTCTGCTGCGCCGCTCCCACCCCGTGGGCTGAGTGCAGCAGCCGGCCATCGCGCTCCAACAGCCAGCAGAGCCAGCCCAGCGTCAGCCCCCGCCCCGCCATCAGGGCCGCCATCGCGGCCCACAAGGCCGCCACGCCCCAACCCTGACAGAGCCACCAGACCGGGAAGAAGCCGCACAGTGCCGCCACCAGCATGCTGTTGCGCATCTCCCTGGCCCGGGTCGCCCCGATGAAGACCCCGTCCAGCAGGAAGCACCAGACCGCCAGCAGCGGCATGGCGATGAGCCAGGGCAGCTGCGCGTTGGCGGCGGCGATCACCGCCGGCAGATCGGTGATGTGCGCGATCAGCCGGCTGCCGCCCACCGCAAACAGCAGGCTGAACGTCAGGGCGATCAGCAGCGCCCAACCGAGATTGAGTACGATGGCCTCCCGCAACCCCTGCCGATCCCGCTGCCCGATGGCGCGGCCCACCATGGCCTCCACCGCGTAGGCAAAGCCATCCAGCCCGTAGGAGATCAGCATCAGGAAGTTGAGCAGCACCGCATTGGCCGCCACCGCCACATCCCCCAGCCTAGCCCCCTGCAGGGTCATGAAGGCGAAACAGAGTTGCAGGCAGAGGGAGCGGATGAAGATGTCTCGGTTCAGGGCCAGCAGTCGCAGCAACGCAGGCCACTGACGCCAGCGCTGCCAGGCCCCCTGCCACGCCGACGCGGCCAGCCGGCGCAGGTGACGGCTCACCAGCCAGAGCCCCAATCCGAGTGCGCTGTAGTCCGCCAGCAGCGAGGCGGCGGCGACCCCTTTTACCTGCCAACCCAGCCCCAGCACGAACCAGGCATCGAGCCCCATGTTGACCAGGTTGGTGAAGATCAGCAGCAGCATGGGGCTGCGCGCATCCTGCATGCCCAGCAGCCAGCCCATGATCACCAGGTTGCAGAGCGCCGCCGGGGCGCTCCAGACCCGCACCGAGACATACTCGGCGGCATAGTGCTGCACCTCGGCGGAGCCACCGCTGAGCGCGATGAGAGTGGGGATCAGCGGCAGCAACAGCAGCAACAACGTCACTCCCAGCCCGACGGCGAGCCCCAGCGCACGGGTCAGGGTGTCGAGCTGGCCGGCCGGGCTGCTGGCGCCATGAGCCTGGGCGGTCAGCCCCGTGGTGGACATCCGCAGAAAGCCGAGCAGCCAGAACAGCAGGTTGATGAGGGTGGCACCGACCGACACGCCGCCGAGGAACCAGGCCTGGCCGAGATGACCGATCACCCAGGCATCCACCAGCCCCAGCAGCGGAGTGGTGACATTGGAAAACACCATGGGCAGGGCCAGGGCAAACACGGCGCGGTGGCGCCGCCCGTCCCGCCACCAAACGGGGGTCAGCATGTCGCAGGGAATCCGTTGCTCATCATGCGTCGTCCAGCCGCACTATCTTGGCAAAGTCCGACACCATGCTCGCCATGACGACCCTGGGTACACTGCCCTCGCTCACACGGGGGCGAAACACGGCCTCCAGCTTGCCGGCCGGATTGATCAGCACGATGGAGGCGGAGTGGTCGATCAGGTAGTCCTTCTCCCCCTGGTCGGCGATGGAGTAGATGAGCCCCAGATTGCGCACGAAGGGGAACAACTTGTCGTGGGGGCCGGTCGCCGCCTTGAACTCCGGGTTGAAGAAGGCGGTATAGGTCTTGAGACGGGCCACGTCATCCCGCTGCGGATCCGCCGAAATGAACACCACCTGGCTGCTCGGGGCGATCTTTTTCAGCTCGGGATAGACGGAACGCAGATCCGCCAGGGTGGTCGGGCAGATGTCGGGGCAGAAGGTGTAGCCGACGAATAGGAAGGTCCAGTGGCCGGTCAGGCTGGCGGGGACGAAGGGTTGGCCATCCTGATCGGTGAAGGCGAACGGATTGATGTCCCGCCCCGCCGGGTAGTAGTCGGCATGCTCGGGCAGGGAGGGCTGGTTCCAGTAAAATCCGGCCATCATGCCCCCGACCAGCAGCAGAAATAGCAAGGGGTAACGCGGTTTAACCATAAGAGAACAGACCCTTTCACTTCGACATACCCGCCAACCGGGCCCGAATGGAAGAGCCATTGTAACCCAGCCGGCGCCACACCGGTCACCCCCTTGTACCGGATGCCCGTTCACTGGCCAACTTCCGTCAGAAGATGACGCAAGGGCCGGTGATGCCGGCCCGAACCCGCCCAAAACAGCAGCCCCACCATGGGGTGGGGCTGTACAAGAAGAGGTGGCGCTCAGGGCTGCTGTCGGCGCCGCTCATGCGGGCGTCTGGATTGTGCCCGCAGCGGGATGACGGGGGCGGTCCAGAGGGCGTCGGCCAGGCCGCCGTCATGATGGCTGTGAAACAGGCGCACCAGCCGGACAATCTTGTCCTTGGGGCATCCCAGCCAGATGGTCCAGCAAGCGCCCTTGTGGTGTACCCAGAGGGCATAGAAACGGGTCATCCGGTTACCCTTGATGAAACGGGTGATGGAAGAAACGGGCGATGCCAGACCCGGATCCCATGGCGAGCTTGAAGCCATACCTGTCCTCCTCGATCAACAGGTCACGCCAACCGGCACCGCCCATCACCGCCGGGGTGAATGAGCCGATGACTGCCGCGTGTCGACTGCGCGAGTGTGCCGCTGCGGTGCCGACTGCCGGCGCCCTGCTGGCCACTCTCCCTTCTATCCCGCAAGCGCCTCTTTGCCGGGTGTGACCTGCACACCGCACGAGGCTGTTGTTTTTCCCTGCTGCCCTCCGGGTTCCTGCTACCAGCGATCTGGATAACGCGCGTCATGGCGAGCAGCGGGAGCGGCTCGAGCCAACGAGTCCGCCTTACCAAATGATATATCTGAAATGAATCGCCTGCGGTCACCGCCCGCAGACAAAAATGGCGGGTATCAGGATCTGATTGAAATCATGGGGAAAGGAGTACAGAAACGAAACGGCCTCCCGCAGGAGGCCGTTTCATGGCAGGGATTACATCCAGTCGGCGTTGCGAATGACGCCAACCGCCAGCCCCTCGATGGTGAGCTGCTGACAGGAGAGATCCACCTCGATGGGGGAGAGCTCTTCGTTCTCCGGCAGCAGCCACACCTGGCTGCCCTTGCGCTGGAAGCGCTTGACGGTGACATCCTCGTCGAGCCGTGCCACCACCACCTGGCCGTTGCGCACCTCCTGGGTCTTGTGCACCGCCAGCAGGTCGCCATCCAGAATGCCGATGTTCTTCATGCTCATGCCCTGCACCCGCAGCAGGAAGTCGGCCCGCGGGTGGAACAGGGCCGGATCCACCTGGTAGTGGCTCTCGATATGCTCCTGCGCCAGGATGGGCTCGCCGGCGGCCACCTTGCCGATCAGCGGCAGGCCGCTCTCTTCCAGCGGCTCTTCCTCTTCGATCAACAGGCGGATGCCGCGGGACGTGCCCGGCATGATCTCGATGACCCCCTTTTTGGCCAGGGCTTTCAGATGTTCCTCGGCCGCATTGGCCGACTTGAAACCAAGCTTCTGGGCTATCTCGGCGCGAGTCGGCGGCATGCCGGTTTCGTTCATGTTCGCCTTGATCAACTCCAGCACTTCGGCCTGGCGGGGAGTAAGGGGTTTCATAGCATGGGCACCTGTCTTTTTATACAGCACACTGGCAGTATATACAGTGCAGTGGCCAAGGCAAGGCGCAGCTGACATTTGTCGCGGCCCGGCACTCATTTGCTGCAGATTTGATCCCGCGCAGCCGACTCATCGTACCTCTCGGCGACAACCAGTCGGTGATTTGCTATGCTCACGCCGCATTTTTTTGGAGAGCAGACGCACATGTCCCTTGGACAGAACATTTCCAGAGCCATCTTGCAATGGCCGGTCAGCGGCTTGGTCAATCACAAGAGCCTGCCGGAAAATCCCATCACCGAGCTCAAGCTGGATCCGGCCAGACCCATCGTCTACGCCCTGAAGACCAGCTCGATCACCGACCTGATGACCCTGCAACAGTGCTGCGAGGATCTCGGCCTGCCCGGCCCCTTCACCCCGCTGGAGCTGAACGGCCAGTTGCTGCCCCGTTATGTCTGTCTGGACCGTCCGCCTCCCCTGTTCGGCAAGCGCAGCAAGCCGCTGCCCTTCCTGCAGGAATTCCACCAGCTGCTGGATCTGCACAAGCAGGATCCGGCGCTGGATATCCAGGTGGTGCCCGTCACCCTGTTCTGGGGCCGCGCCCCCGGCCGGGAAGGCGAGGAGGCCTCCGGCTGGAACATCATCAGCAGCCTGGCGCCAAACCGCCTCAAGAAGGCGTTGATCGTGATCCTCAAGGGGCGCGAGAACCTGGTGCGCTTCTCCCCGCCGCTCTCCCTGCGTCACATGGCGGACAAGCACGGCACCGACGAAGCCATCGCCCACAAGCTGGCGCGGGTCGCCCGTACCCACTTCAGCCGCCAGCAGCTGGCCGCTACCGGCCCCAAGCTGCCCAACCGCAACCTGCTGTTCAAACAGCTGCTCGATTCGAACGTCATTCAGCAGGCCATCGAGGAAGAGGCCCAGCGCGAGGGGATCAGCCTGGAGAAAGCCCAGAAACGGGCCCACGGCTACATGGACGAGATCGCCTCCGACTTCTCCTACCGGTTGATCCGGCTCGGTGAGAGCTTCCTCGGCTGGCTGTGGAACAAGCTCTACCGCGGGCTCTCGGTCAACGGCGCCGAGAAGGTGCGCCAGCTGGCCCAGGAAGGGCACGAGATCGTCTATGTCCCCTGCCATCGCAGCCACATGGACTATCTGCTGCTCTCCTACGTCATCTACCACCAGGGCATGGTGCCACCCCACATCGCGGCGGGCATCAACCTCAACTTCTGGCCGGCGGGCCCGATCTTCCGCCACGGCGGCGCCTTCTTCATCCGCCGCACCTTCAAGGGCAATCCGCTCTACAGCACGGTATTCCGGGAATACCTCAATCTGCTGTTTGCCAAGGGTTATTCGGTGGAGTTCTTCACCGAGGGCGGGCGTTCGCGTACCGGCCGCCTGCTGCCGCCCAAGACCGGCATGCTGGCGATGACCCTGCAGGCCATGATGCGCGGGCTGGACAGACCGGTTACCCTGGTGCCCGTCTATCTGGGCTACGAGCACGTGATGGAGGTGAACACCTACCACAACGAGCTCAAGGGCAGCCGCAAGGAGAAGGAGAGCTTCCTGCAGGTGCTCGGCATCCTGCGCAAGCTGCGCAACTACGGCCGCGGCTTCGTCAACTTCGGTGAGCCGCTGACCCTCAACAATTACCTCAACGAGCAGGTGCCCAGCTGGAAGGAGCACATCGGCGAGGAGGAGCGTCCCGAGTGGATGGCGCCCACCGTCAACCAGCTGGCCGAGCTGCTGATGACCCGCATCAACGGGGCCGCCGCCGTCAACGGCCTGACCCTGAGCGCGCTGGCACTGCTGGCCGCCGAGCGCCACGCCCTGACCCGCGACGAACTGCAAGCCCAGCTCAACACCTATCTGGATCTGCTCAAGCAGGTGCCCTACAGCCCGCACAGCACTATCCCGGACGAAGATGCCAAGACCCTGCTGGATCAGGCCATGGAGCTCAACAAGTTCGAGGTGAGCGAGGACAAGCTGGGCCAGATCGTCAGCCTGGACCGCTATCAGGCGATCCTGCTGACCTACTACCGCAACAACATCCTCCATCTGTTCGCCATGCCCTCCCTGGTGGCGGCCCTGATCGAGCGCTGCGAGGGGATCTCCCGCAGCGAGATCGTTGCCCGCTGCATCGACATCTACCCGCTGCTCAAGACCGAGCTGTTCCTGCGCTATGAAGAGGACGAGCTGCCGGAGCTGGTCGATGCCCTGCTGGCCGAACTGCAGCGCCAGCAGTTGATCGAGGCCCGCGATGGCGGCTTCTGGGTCAATCCGGTCAACCAGACCCGCCTGCTGCTCTTGGCCGAGAGCATTCAGGAGACCCTGCAGCGCTACGCCATCGTGCTGACCCGGGTGCTGGCCCAGCCCCGCATCGAGGCCGAGCAGCTGGAGGCGGATGGCCTGATGATGGCGGAGCGCCTCGGCACCCTGCACGGCATCAATGCCCCCGAGTTCTTCGACCAGAAGCTGTTCAGCACCCTGATCCACACCCTGCGCAGCGAAGGCTACCTCGACCCGGGCTGCAAGCCGGATCTGGGCCGTTTCCAGGCGCTGGCCGACAACATAGTGCCGCTGCTGAGCACCAAGATCCGCCGCACCATCCAGGCCGGCAACCGGCTCTGACCCGCTCGCACGACACCATAAAAAAGGCCGCAACATGCGGCCTTTTTTCATGATGGGGCTGACTCACAGGTAGTTGATCACTACCCCGGCAAAGATCAGCGCCCCCACGTAGTTGTTGTTGAGAAACGCCTGGAAGCAGGCCTCCCGCTTCCGCTCGCGGATCAGCCGCTGCTGATAGACGAACAGCGCCGCCGCCGCCAGCAGCGACCAGTAGTAGCTGGAACCCAGCTCGCTCAGCTGCCCCACCAGCAGCAGGATCAGCAGGGTCAGCAGCTGCAGCGCGCCGATGATCCGCTTGTCGTGGCGGCCGAACAGGATGGCGCTCGACTTGAGGCCGAGCTTGAGGTCGTCGTCCCGGTCCACCATGGCGTACTGGGTGTCGTAGGCGATGGTCCACAGCAGGTTGGCGAGAAACACCAGCCAGGCCACCGCCGGCAAGGCGTTGGCCTGGGCCGCATAGGCCATGGGAATCGACCAGGAGAAGGCCATGCCGAGCACCAGCTGGGGGATCGGGATGTAGCGCTTCATGAAGGGGTAGCAGACCGCCAGCAGCAGGGCCGCGAACGACAGGCCGATGGTGAGCGGGTTCATGGTCAGCACCAGGGCGAACGAGATGAGCGCCAGCACCGCAAACAGCGCCAGTACTTCCCGCGGCTTGACCTTGCCCATGGGCAGCGGCCGGCCGGCGGTGCGCTTCACGTGACCGTCGAAGTTGCGATCCGCATAGTCGTTGATGACGCAACCGGCGGAGCGCATCAGAAACACCCCCACCACGAACACCAGCAGGGTCCAGAGATCCGGCAGGCCGTCAGCCGCCAGCCACAGTGCCCACAGGGTCGGCCACAGCAGCAGCAGGGTGCCGATGGGTTTGTCGATGCGGGCCAACTGCACGTAGGCCAGTCCCCGCTCCTTGGTTAACAGATTCACTCCAGCTCCTTGTTGCATGACAGAGAGGGCAAGAAGAGTTCATGGACCAGCAGTGGCCATTGCCCCAGAAACAGACGGGAACGACGTCCCCAGACGGTGCCGGCCGGACACCAGGGATTGCTCGCAATCTCGAAACAGGCCAGTTGCAGGTGATCGCGCCGGGCAGGTTCGTCACCAAAGATACGTTCACCCAGCGGTTGCTCACCCAGCTCGCGCAGACCGCTCTCTTGCAGGGCGGCTTCGGCAAACAGGGTCCAGCCCAGCACGGCCGGCCCATGATCGCCGTGCAGGATCACCTCGCGGCACAGCCCCATGGGGTGCTCGGCGACCACCAGCTGCTGCTCGTCGGCGTCGAGGGCGACACTGCGATTGCCGAACAGTTGTACCGAGAAATGGCGATTGTGGCGGCGCAGGCGCCGGGTCATGGAATCGGCCTCCAGCAACCAGGGCAGCAAGGCCTCGGGCGGCTCGCACTGCGCGGGCGTCTGCCAGGGCACGAGCCGGGCAAGGGGAACAGTCAACTCGGACTTCACAGCTTCACCATCCGGAGATTTCCGTTATCAGGTTAAAATCCGGTTTATTATCCGTAAATCAATCGAGAATTGTAAGAACATCCGTGCTTGACGGCCCCGATGGCAGCATCAAAAATGGGGTATCTCTTGCTGATGAGCCATCCCTATGAAGCTATTCAAATTTCTGCTGGTGTTGTTGCTAAGCTGCGGTGCACTTCAGGCCTATGCCTCCGAAGGGGGGAAGCCCCCGCAGAAGGGGAAGCTGCCGCCGCCAAGCCGGGCTTCTTCTATCACCTGCTGGATCCTGACATCATCACCAACTACCTGAGCGATGGCAAAACCCTCGGCTACGTCCGGGTGACGGTGGAGCTGATGGCCGAGAACGAGGCCGACCTCAAGCTGCTGGAGCAGCATGACCCCCTCATCCGTGACGCCATCATCCGGCTGATGGGCAGCAAGAGTGCCGACCAGATCAAGTCTCTGGTCAGCCGCGAAGACCTGCGCAAGGAGTGCCAGACTAGGGCCAATGAGCTGCTGGTGAAGGAAACCGGCAAGAAGGCGGTGCGCGAGCTGATCTTTACCAAGTTCCTCTATCAGTAATCTCCCGTCACCACGAGCGGGCCGCGAGATCATCCGGGCCCGCTCGCTGTTTTAGAAATGAAAATTGATTACACTAGGGCCCACCGAGTTGTCGAGGTAGTCGAGATGGGCAACAAGACCCTGTGTGAATGGCGTCGCAGCGAGATCCCGGCCGATCTCAAGACCCTGCGCAAAATCGTGCGCAAACCCAAGTTCGTCTGCGGCAAGTGTGCCCGCAGCGCCAACGACAAGAGCTATCTGTGTCAGCCACTGCGGTTGAAAGAGAAAGAAGCCTGAGCCGCCAGCCCGGCTATTGATCGGTCCAGCCCTGGCGGCCCTGCTCGAACAGCCGGCGCGCCTGGACGTCATTGGGGCAGACCCCGCGATACTCGCCACCGGAACGGCCCGCCAGATAGAGGTGCTCCGGCCGGCAATACCAGGCCAGTCCCTTCTGATGCCCCTGTTTCCACAGCTCGGCATCCACCTTCTCGCCGCACTGGGCCTGATGAAACTCGACCCGCTCGGCGGTAAAGCCCAGCTTGCCATCGGCCTCCCCCACCTCGCTCCACACCTTCTCGCACGGATCGTCCGAATGGGAGGCGCAGCCCCCGAGCAGAACGGCAAACACTATCACCGAGAGTCGCATAATCATCCTTGAGTGTCGTTTGGGCAGTTCATTCTAGCCAGAGCCGCAGCCCCCTCCAAGCACCTCTCCCCATTCCTGTGAGCCGCCCAAAAAAACAGGCGGGCCCGAGGCCCGCCTGTGTATTCAATGCGCGGATTACTGGTCGTCGAGAGGGTCATCATCCTGCCAGCTCTCGTCTTCCCATTCATCCAGCTCTTCTTCCCAGGATTCCGGCTCCCAATCGTCATCGAGGTCGTAATCCGGCTTGTGTCCACCCATGCTCATTCTCCTTGGATAGTGCACCCGCACTCAAAGTCTATCCAGAAAAATGGGGCTCGCCAGTCAGGGCTGAATCAAAGTTTGACCAGGGTGCGCCCCGCGATTTGCCCTTGGGTGATGGCTTCGGCGGCCTCCGCCACCTGCTCCAGCCCGATCTCGGTGACCGCCTGCGCAAAGAAGCTGGCAGGCAGATCTCGCGCCAATCGCTGCCACGCCAATTGGCGGCGCGCCAGCGGGCACATCACCGAATCGACCCCCTGCAACCGCACGTTGCGCAGGATGAAGGGCATCACGCTGGTGGGCAGATCGAAGCCACCCGCCAGCCCGCAGGCCGCCACGGCGCCGCCGTAGTTCATCTGGGCCAGCAGCTTGGCCAGCACCTGACTGCCGACGGTATCGACCGCCCCGGCCCACAGCTGCTTCTCCAGCGGCTTGGCGGGCTCCAGCAGCTCGCTGCGCGGCACGATTCGACTGGCGCCGAGCGCCGTCAGCAGCTCGCCCTGCTCCTCGGGACGGCCGGTCAGGGCCGCCACCTGATAACCCAGCGCGGCCAGCAAGGCGACGGCGGTGGAGCCCACCCCGCCGGCGGCGCCGGTCACCAGGATCTCGCCGCTCTGCGGGGTCACTCCCGCCTCTTCCAGCGCCAGCACGCAGAGCATGGCGGTCAGACCGGCGGTGCCGATGCACATGGCCTGCCGCTCATCCAGCCCGGCCGGCAGCGGTACCAGCCAGTCGGCCTTGACCCGCGCCTGTTCGGCCATGCCGCCCCAGTGCCCTTCCCCCACGCCCCAGCCGGTCAGCACCACCTTGTCGCCCGGTTGATAGCGGCTGTCGGCAGATTCGAGCACGGTGCCGGCGAAGTCGATGCCCGGCACCAGCGGCCACTGGCGCACTATCTTGCCCTTGCCGGTGATGGCCAGCCCGTCCTTGTAGTTGAGGGAGCTGTAGCTCACCGCCACCCGCACCTCGCCGGCCGGCAGCTGACTCTCGTCCAGCCGGGTCAGGGTCGGCACCGTCTTGCCGTCTTGGTTTTCCAGTAACAGAGCCTTGAACATGGTTGCCTCTTTGATGAGTGTGAAAGGGGTCAGCTGCTTTGCCGCTTCTGCAGCTGGAAATCGAGGGTCAGCGCCGAGCCCATGACGGGTTCACCGGCCAGCTGACGCAGGATGAGATCGGCCGCCTCCTGTCCCATCCGCTGATAGGGGATGCGGACCGAGGTGAGGGCCGGATAGCAGGCGCGGGCCACGTCCAGATCGTCGAAACCGGCGATGGCGAGCTTGCCCGGCACGTTCAGGTGGCGGCGCTGGCATTCGAACAGCACCCCGGCCGCCAGCTCGTCATTGACACAGACCAGCGCATCCAGTTCGGGCCAGCGCAGCAGGAACTCCCCCAGCATGGCCGCCCCCGTGCTGAAGCTGGGTCGCTCCGAGGTGTTGATGATGGCGTCGGGGGAGAGGTAGTTGTCCAGCAGCGCCTTCTGCCAGCCCTGCATGCGCTGCTGCAGCATCCACTGCTCCTGGCGGGCACAGAGAAAACCGATATTGCGGTAGCCGCGCTCGATGAGGTGGCGGGTCAGCTGGTAGCCAGCATCGAAGTTGGAGACCCCGACGTTCATGTCGATGGGACTGCGGGCCATGGCCCCCACCTCCACCACCGGCAGGCGGGCCGCCTGCAGCCGCTGGCGGATGGTCTCGCCGGGATCGCTGCCAAACAGCACCACGGCCGCCGGATTGTGCTGCAGAAAGCTGGTCAGCAGGCTCTCCTCCTGCGGTTTGAGGTGCTGGGCATCCCCCAGCATGATCTGGTAGCCCTCGCCCCGCAGCGTCTGCTGCAGCCCGGCGATCACCTCGCCGCAGCCGCACTCGGTCAGGCTGGGCACGATCACCACTATGGTCTGGGAGGTGGCGGACGCCAGCGCCCCCGCCGCCCGATTGGGGATATAGCCGAGTTCGTCCACCGCCGCCTCGATGCGTTCGCGCATCTTGTCGGACACCAGCTCGGGGGTGCGCAGGGCGCGCGACACCGTCATGGCCCCCACGCCGGCCAGCTGGGCCACATCGTTGAGGGTCACCCGACCCGTGCTACGGCGTTTCTTCGCTTCTGACATCCTTTCCCTTCCTCGGCATACGGGTGCTCACTTTAAGGCAAAAGCGCGGCACTGACTATTTGCTCAAACCGGATTTTACCTCCTTTGAGCCAGAGAAGGGGCAAGATGAATCCCTTCCATGAGAGAAATGATAGCGCTATCACAGATCGATGTTAGCGCTATCTGGTAGCGCTAACTTTCGCGATCAGGCTCACAGTTATCAGCCGGCAAGATCGCTAGATTGGCGCCATCTTATCCAGCCCGGACATTGCCATGCTGACCCAATTGCTGACCGAGGAGGTCATTTCCATCGAAGCGGGCGCCCGCGACTGGCGTCACGCCATCGAGCTGGCCACCGCCCCCCTGCTGGCCAATGGCACCATAGAGCCCTCCTATGTGGCGGCGCTCTATCGCTCCCACGAAGAGCTCGGCCCCTACTACGTGCTGGGTCCGGGCCTGGCCATGCCCCACGCCCGCCCGGAAGACGGCGTCAACCGGCTGGGACTGGCGCTGACCGTGCTGAAGGAGGGGGTCAACTTCGGCTCCGAGGGCAACGACCCGGTCCGGCTGCTGGTCACCCTGGCCGCCAGCGACAGCAACACCCACGTGGAGACCATCGCCCAGCTGGCCGAGCTGTTCATGAATGAAGAAGACGTGGCGGCCATCATGGCGGCCACCAGCAAAGACGACATCTTGCACATCCTGGCGCGTTATTGAGTGGCGCCCTGCGCCCGACAGAGGAAGAGCACATGAAGATTCTGGTTGTATGCGGACACGGCCTGGGCACCAGCCTGATGATGGAGATGAGCATCAAGAGCATTCTCAAGGAACTGGCCGTGACGGCCGAGGTGGATCACCGGGATCTCGCCTCCGCCGGCAGCGAAAGCGCCGAGATCTTTGTCGCCACCCGCGACATCGCCGAACAGCTGGTCAGCATGGGGGTCGACGGCCGGCTGGTATCGCTGGACAACATGGTCGACAAGGCCGCCATGAAAGAAAAACTCGCCATCGCCCTGCGCGAGCTGGGCGCACTCTAACCCCTTTGCGACTGTCTGGGCGGCCGATGAGCCGCCGCTTCCACCTGCTTGGAGCTGACCATGGAATTTTTCAATTTTCTGATGTTTGACGTGCTGTCGGAGCCGGCCGTGCTGGTCGGCCTGATCGCCCTCATCGGCCTGATCGCCCAGAAGAAACCGGTGACCGAGTGCATCAAGGGCACGGTCAAGACCATCATGGGCTTCGTCATCCTGGGGGCCGGCGCCACCCTGGTGGTGAACTCCCTGGGCGACTTCGCCACCATCTTCCAGCACGCCTTCGGCATCAAGGGGGTAGTGCCCAACAACGAGGCCATCGTCTCCATCGCCCAACAGTCGTTCGGCAAGGAGATGGCGATGATCATGTTCTTCGCCATGCTGGTGAACATCCTGATCGCCCGGCTCACCCCGTGGAAGTTCATCTTCCTGACCGGTCACCACACCCTGTTCATGTCGATGATGGTGGCAGCCATCCTCTCCGCCGGCGGCATGAGCGGCATCCCGCTGATCGCGGTGGGCAGCCTGGTGGTCGGCGTGACCATGGTGCTGTTCCCGGCCCTCGCCCACCCCTACATGAAGCAGATCACCGGCTCTGATGACGTGGCACTCGGCCACTTCTCCACCTGCTCCTACGTGCTGGCCGGCTGGATCGGCGCCAAGTTCGGCAACAAGGCCCACAGCAGCGAAGAGGTGCAGGTGCCCAAGAGCCTGCTGTTCCTGCGCGATACCCCGGTGGCCATCTCCTTCACCATGGGCATCATCTTCCTCATCACCTCCGCCTTCGCCGGCCCCGAGTTCGTCGCCAGCGTCGCCAAGGGCAAGCACTGGTTCATGTTCTCCCTGATGCAGTCCATCACCTTCGCCGCCGGGGTCTACGTGATCCTGCAGGGGGTACGGATGGTCATCGCCGAAATCGTGCCGGCCTTCAAGGGGATCTCCGACAAGCTGGTGCCCAACGCCAAGCCGGCGCTGGACTGCCCCATCGTCTTCCCCTACGCCCCCAATGCGGTGCTGATCGGCTTCCTGTCGAGCTTTGCCGCCGGTCTGGTGGGCATGGTGCTGCTCTACCTGCTGGGGCTCACCGTCATCATTCCGGGGGTGGTGCCGCACTTCTTCGTCGGCGCGGCAGCCGGGGTGTTCGGCAACGCCACCGGCGGCCGTCGCGGTGCCCTGCTGGGGGCCTTCGCCAACGGCCTGCTGATCACCTTCCTGCCGGTGTTCCTGCTGCCGGTGCTGGGGGATCTCGGCTTTGCCAACACCACCTTCAGCGATGCCGACTTCGGCGTGGTGGGGATCCTGCTCGGCCTGATCGTGCGCTAACCCTCAGCCCGCACGACAAACAAAAACGGAGCGCCATGCGCTCCGTTTTTTTATCCGTCTACCTGGCTTCAGTCGTTCTCCAGGCTGGCGAGGCAGTGGGAAAGGGTACGCGCCAGCGCCCCCTGGTTGCGCAGCACCACGGCGCGGGCCTGCTCGCCCATCTCCCGGCGTCGGCTCTCGTCGGCCAGCAGCACACTCACCTGCTCCCCCAGCTCGGCGGCATCAGCCACCACGGCGGCGCCACCCTGGGCCACCAGCTGGCGGGTGATGTCGCTGAAGTTGAAGTAGGCGGGGCCGCTCAGGCAGGGTTTGCCCAGCGCTGCCGGCTCCAGCAGGTTGTGGCCGCCCACCTTGACCAGGCTACCGCCGACGAAGGCCACGTCGGCCGCCGCCAGCATCAGCGGCAGCTCGCCCATGGTATCGCCGAGGTAAACCTTGTCGCGCTCGCCGACCGCACCGCCCGCCGTGCGCCGTGCGCAGCCGTAGGGGGCACACAACGCCGCCACCCGCTCGAACCGCTCGGGGTGACGCGGTACCAGGACCAGCAGGGCCGACGGCTGCACCGCGAGCACCCGATCGAAGGCGGCCAGCACCTGCTCGTCCTCCCCCTGATGGGTGCTGGCGGCGATCCAGACCGGCCGCTCCGCCCCCAGCAGTTGGCGCAGGGCACGGCCCCTGGCCTGCACCTGCTCATCGAGCTGGATGTCGAACTTGATGGAGCCTGTCACCGCCAGCCGCTCGCGCCCCAGCCCCAGCCGATGGAAGCGATCCGCGTCGTCCTGGTGCTGGCAGAGCAGGTGGGTCAGCGGCCGGCTGAGGGCATCGAACGCCCCCTGAAAGCGGCCATAACGCTGGCAGGATCGCTCCGAGAGGCGCGCATTGATGATGGTTACCGGCAGGTGACGCGCCTCGCAGGCGGCCAGCCAGTTCGGCCACAGTTCGGTTTCCATCACCCAGAGCGCGCGCGGTTTGACGGCATTGAGGAACGCCGCCACCGCCCAGGGGTAGTCGAGCGGCGCGTAGCGGTGCTCCACCAGATCCCCCAGCCTGGCAGCCTGCTCGGCACCGGTGCGGGTGGTGGTGGTGAGCAGGATCGGCAGATCGGGCCGCTCGGCCTTGAGGGCGCGGATGAAGGGACTGATAGCCAGCGTCTCCCCCACGCTCACCGCATGGATCCAGAGCGGCTCCTCCTGCCCGGTGGCGGGCGTCCGCCCCAGGTGCTCGGCCCAGCGCTTGCCAAAGCCGGGCTTGCCCTTCTTCGGCTTGTAGAGCGCCAGCAATGCCAGCGGCAAGCCCAGGTGGATCAGCAGGTTGTAGAGCAGCCGATAGCCCATGCTAGTGCGGCTCCCCGCGCTTGCCCGGCTCGGCGACGAAACGGGGCGGTTCGCCGGGCGGCAGCGCCAGCGGCGGGGCCGGCGTCTCGCTGCACTCCAGCCGGCGTCCAGCCTCGATGACCTGCTCCGGCATCAGCTCGATCAGGCACTTGAGGTGGCCGAACTTGCAGGTGCGCTTGAAGCAGGGGCGGCACTCGATGTCGGTGTGGACGATCTCGACCCGGTCCGCCAGCGGCGGGGTGTAGAGCGGCGAAGTGGAGCCATAGACCCCGATCAGCGGCCGGTTGAGGGCGGCAGCGACGTGCATCAGGCCGGAGTCGTTGGCGATCACCCGCCCGGCCAGCGCCATCAGGTCGATCGCCTCGTACAGATTGGTCTTGCCCGCCAGCACGTGGCAGTTGGGGCGCGACAGCGGGTTGACCCGGTCGCGGATGGTGTTGGCCACCGCCGCGTCCTTGGCGGAACCGAAGATCCACACCTGCCAGCCCTCATCGAGGTGTTTTTGCGCCACCACGGCGTAGTGGCCCTCCGGCCAGCGCTTGGCTGGGCCGAACTCGGCCCCGGGGCAGAGCACCAGCACCGGGCGGGCGCGATCCAGCCCAAGCCGCTCCAGCGCCTTCTCCTGATTGATGAGATCGACGTTGAGGGCCGGCTGGGGAATGGTCGGGATGTCGGCCCGGCTCTTCATCTGCGCCTTGGGATAGGCCAGCGCCAGGTAGGCCTCCACCATCAGCGGAAAGGCAGACTTGTTGCTGCGCATGTCGTTGAGCAGACCGAAGCGGTGCTCCCCCTTCCAGCCGGTACGCACCGGGATGCGGGCAAACCAGGGGATCAGCGCCGACTTCATGGAGTTGGGCTGAATGATGGCCTGATCGTACTTCTCGGCCGCCAGCTGCTTGCCGAGCCGGCGGCGGGCCCCCAGCTTGAAGTCGCCGTGGCCAAGCGGCATCGGGATGGCTTTGTCCACCTCCGGCATCCGCTCCAGCAGAGCACCACACCAGGCGGGCGCCATCACGTGCAGCTCGCTGTCGGGGTGATTGGCCTTGATCGCCTTGTAGAGGCTCTGGGACATCACCATGTCGCCGACCCAGGAGGGGCCGATCACCAATATCTTCATCTCGCGCGTCTCTTGGGCCAAGCCCTGCGGTTAATCGTTGCTGGCCGAGATTATGCCCCAAGAATGGCCCGAGAAATAACAGAAGATCCCCGCACCACCCGCTCTCATGCCAAAAAGCATCCCATTTGAAACTGACTCAGCCCCGGCAGCCGGAACCATGCCCCGCCTGCCGTTTTAGGCTAGAATGGGCGCCAATTTGAGCATGGCCCGCCAGCCGGGCGCCAACAAGAGCCTTTAATCCGTGAACAAACCGACTCTGGCGGCTGTCCTTATCGTCAAGAATGAAGCCGAAAACCTGCGCCCCTGCCTCGCCTCCCTCGACGGGCTGGTCGACGAGATCGTCATCATGGACTCCGGCAGCCAGGACGAGACCCCGGCCATCGCCGCCGAATTCGGCGCCCGCTTCTTCGTCAACCCGGTGTGGCCGGGCTTCGGCCGCCAGCGCCGCCTCGCCCAGTCCCACGTGCAATCCGACTGGGTGCTGTGGCTGGATGCGGACGAGCGGCTCACCCCCGAGCTGAAAGCCGCCATCGCCGCCGTCATGGCCAATCCGGCCAGCGACACCATCTACTCGATCCCGCGCCTCTCCTGGGTATTCGGCCGCTTCATCCGCCACAGCGGCTGGTATCCGGACCGGGTGCTGCGCCTCTATCCCAAGGCGCTCACCAGCTACAACGAGGTGCTGGTGCACGAGAAGGTGGAAGTGCGCGCCAACATGAAGATCGTCAACCTGCACGGCGACCTGCTCCACTTCACCTATCGGGATCTGGAGCACTACCTGGTCAAATCCGCCGGCTATGCCCGCGCCTGGGCCGATCAGCGCACCGCCCGCGGCAAGAAGGGCTCCCTCGGCCAGGGGCTGGTGCACGCGCTGGGCTGCTTCCTCAAGATGTACCTGCTCAAGGCTGGCTTCCTCGACGGCAAGCAGGGGCTCTTGCTGGCCATCCTGTCGGCCCACTCCACTTTCGTCAAATACGCCGATCTCTGGATCCGCCAGCAGCCGCAGACACCGGATCAGGCCGACCAGTAAGCCGCCTGCACTCCCCCTCATACGAGACAGGGCCCTTCAAGGGCCCTGTCTGCATTTACATCATCCGGTATCAGTGTTCAGTGCGCCAGAACGGCGGCGCCCAGCGGGCGATCGCCGCCGCCATGGTCTTGGGATCGAGCTGGCTCATGTCTTCCGGGTGATCGCTGTCTTCCGGCGGGCTGAACGCCAGGTGGCGTCCTTCGCTGTTGAGCGGACGCCAGCGCAGCGGCGTCGCCGAACGGTGGGCCGGGAAGAAGCCGATGGTGGGCACATCCAGCGCCGCGGCGATGTGCAGCGGCCCGGTGCTGCCCGCCACGAACAGGGCAGCGTTGGCCATCACCTGGCAGAACTTGGGCAGCCCCTCGTCGGAGTGGTAGATCCAGCCGTTGCCGCCGTGGGCCAGCAGCTCGGCCGCCAGCTGTTCGGCGATCTTCTCCTCCCCCGGCCCCGCGGTCAGGATGCACTGCAACTCGGGACAGGCCTGGTTGAGCTTGATGATGAGGCGGGCGTACTGCTCGATGGAGAGGTTGTTGGCCGAGCCGCCGCTGCCGGCATGCACCATCAGCCAGGGGCGGCCGGCATCGAGCCGCAGGCGGGCGGCGACCTGCTCGCGCACCTGTTGCAGGCTCTCGGCATCGAAGCTGAGGTAGGGGCCCTGCGGCTCCACCGCGCTCACCTGCTGGTCGGCAAGGAAACGGCGCACCAGATCCAGGTTGTATTCGTACTCCGGCTTCTGGGAACGGGAGCGGCGCTGGATCAGGCGCTGGTTGTAGAGCACCTGAGCCAGCTTGGTGGCCGGTGCCAACCGGTAGGGAATGTGCGCCTTCCACACCAGCATGGCGTTGCGGGAGTTGGAGAAGAGGCAGATGGAGGCATCGAAGGCGGCGGCCTTGATGCGCGCCTGCAAGGCGCGTTGCTGTTCCTTGTCGGCCCGTGAGCCCGGATCCAGGATGATCTCGTCAATCCAGGGGCAGAGGCGGGCCAACGGCGCCGTGTAGGCAGGAACCAGGGCAGTCACATGACACTCCATGGAGCGCTTGAGCATGGCAAAGCTCGGCCAGGCCAGCATGAAGTCACCAATCTTGTCATTGCGGACTACCAGAATACGTTTCATAAAAAATCCCTTTGCTCCCTGTCACCAATGCAAGGAGGCTTGATGCGCGGTGCGGGTATTCTTGCCTGATGTATCGCTATTCTCAAGCGAAGAGACCCGGTGACCCCGATTTGGATCGGCAAAGCCGGCCTTGGGGCGCCAAAACTCGCCCCAAGGCGGTCGCGCCAATCCCCCAACAGACCCTATAATGCGACCAAATTTCCCGGTTGCAGGAATCAGCAGCATGACCAACAAGGTAATCTATCCCGGCACCTTCGATCCCGTCACCAACGGCCATACCGACCTCATCGGCCGGGCCGCCAAACTGTTTGATGAAGTGGTGGTCGGGGTGGCCAACAGCCCGAGCAAGCGGCCGCTGTTCGATCTGGACGAGCGGGTGCAGCTGGCCCGCCAGGTGACCGCCCACCTGCCCAACGTCAAGGTGGTCGGCTTCTCCGGCCTGCTGGTGGATTTCGCCAGGGAGCAGCAGGCCAACGTGCTGATCCGCGGTCTGCGCGCCGTTTCCGACTTCGAGTACGAATTCCAGCTGGCCAACATGAACCGCCGCCTGATGCCGGAGCTGGAGAGCGTGTTCCTCACCCCGGCCGAGGAGAACTCCTTCATCTCCTCCACCCTGGTGAAGGAGGTTGCCCTGCACGGCGGCGACATCCGCCAGTTCGTCGACCCCGCCGTGGCCGCCGCCATCAAGGCCAAACAGACCAAGTAACAACGAAACAGGCTACCCGAGGGTAGCCTGTTTGCTGCTGGGGGCCTGTGCGGCTCAGCCCGCCAGACGCGGGCCCAGCAGTTGCTGACTCGCCAGAGTCAGCTGATCGAGCCACTCGTAACGGCGCCGGTACATGGCCCGCTTCTTGGAGGCGATCTCCTCCAGCGGCTTGCGCTGGGCGGACTGCAGCCGTACGAAGTTGTCATCCAGATCGATGGCGCCAAACTCCTGCCACAGCTCGTCATAGTCCGCCTGCAGACAGGCTTTCTTCTTCTTGCTGTAACGGCGGGCCTGATAGATGTGGGCCTTCATCCGCACCGCCGAGATATGCTCGGCCTGCATCGCCTCGGCCAGCTGCATCACCAGCATCACCACCAGCGACTTGGGCCGCAGACCGTGGCCCTCCTTGGTCAGCGCACGCACCTTGTCCTGCGCCTGTTCGATGCAGGGTTCCGGGCCCTGTACCGAACCGATCACCACTGCCAGCCGGTTGGGAGTGCCGGCCAACGAGAAGGCGCAGCTGTAGAGCCGCTTGCCCTGCGGGTCGACGATGGAGAGGGCCAGCTCCGCCTCGCGGCGGAAGGTGCCGTCGTGGCGCAGCACGATGCGACAGCCGCTCTCGGGATAACGACCGAGCTCGATGCCATCCCCCAGATAGAGCGGGTCGATCAGATCCGGGTAGCGAGCCAGCATCAGCCGGTAGTGGTTTTCCAGCATCTCGGCCCGCTCGGTCGCGGTGGAGCCGGCAAAGCGATAGGGCCGCATCGGCTTGTCGAGCAGCTCGGGATAGTGGGCAGGCAGGGCCTTGAGCGGTTCGGCCTGAAACAGCTCGAACACGCGGCTCAGCTGCTGCCGATAGAGCAGGCTGCGCAGCACGAACTTGGCGCGATTGAAGGTTTTGCGGGCGCTGTCATCGGGATAGAGGAAGCGCGCCATTTTTTGGGCACAATAGTGCCCCTGCCGGGACAAATGGTCCCAGTCTATTGATTTAGCTGTCATTTTATTTTCTCAAACCGCCTGAACGGTCGAGATAGTAGTGACAGGCGAGCAAATCTTCAACAGACTGGAAATACTCTCTTACAACTTGGCCATTTCAGGCCAAAAAAACCGCGATTCAGCGCTGGCAGTGGGAACAGAACACGGTGGTACGCTGTCCCAGCCGGATTTCACTGAGCAGGGTGTGGCAGTGAAAACAGGGCTGGCCGCCCCGCCCGTACACCTGCAGCTGCTGCACGAAATAGCCCGGCTTGCCGTCTGCACTGGTGAAATCCTTGAGGGTGGTGCCGCCCTGCCGAATCGCTTCGGCCAGCACTCGCTTGATCTCGGCCACCAGGGTGCCCAGTCGCTCGGCGCTGATGTTGCCCGCCGCCCGCTTGGGGTGAATGCCGGCGGCGTAGAGCGCCTCGTTGGCGTAGATGTTGCCCACCCCGACCACCACCTGGTTGTCCATCAGGAAGGTCTTGATGGCGGTGCTGCGCCCCTTGGCGCGCTCACGCAGGTAATCGGCATTGAACGCATCGGTGAGCGGCTCCGGCCCCAGCTTGGCCAGCAGCGCGTGCGCCTCCGCCGGCTCGCGGGTCCACAGCAGGGCGCCGAAGCGGCGCGGATCGTTGAGCCGCAGCAGTTTGCCGTTGGCCAGCTCGATATCCACGTGATCGTGCTTCTCGGCCGGGGTGCCGATGTCCAGCACCCGCAGGCTGCCCGACATGCCCAGATGGAGGATGGCGGTGCCGAAGTCGGTCTCCAGCAACAGGTACTTGGCGCGGCGGCTGACCCGGTGGATGGTGAGATCCACCAGTTCCTGGATTTCCCCCGGCACCGGCCAGCGCAGACGGCCGTCCCGCACCACCACTCGGGTGACCTTGATGCCGGTAAGCCAGGGCGAGATACCCTGGCGGCTGACTTCGACTTCCGGTAATTCAGGCATGGGATCCTCGTGCTGACGCTGAAAAAGGGGTTAGGGTGCGGGACGCAGCAGGCTGCGGTACTGCTCCTGGCTCAGGCTGAGCCAGGTCGATGGGGGCAGCAGGGCGGCAAACTTGCCGCTGTCCTGATAGAGGCCCACCTCGATGGGATCGCTCTGGCCGGCGACCCAGATCTTGAGGGTAACCGGGGTGCCGCGCACGGATTCGCCGGGCGGCAGCAACCAGCCCTGCCAGGCCTCGATGTGCGCCGCCAGCTGGGCACTGCTGAGCCCCAGATCCGGCCCGCTGCGCCAGCCCTGCCCGATCCGTTCGATCTGCCAGCTAGGCCCCTGCCAGGTGAGCACCACGGCGCTGTCAGGCAGCAGCGGACGCGCTCGCTTGGCGCTGTTCTCCTGCTGGGCCAGCTCCAGCCGGTGCAACAGGGTGATCACGATCAGCACCACCACGATGATCACGTTGTTCCAGCCTTTGCGGCTCAGTTTGAACATGGCAAGCCTCCCTTAGAACCGGCAGTGTACTGAATTTCAGCCATAAAAAAACCCGGCACTAGGCCGGGTTTTTGGGAATGCAGCATCAAGCAATTACTTGATTTTGCCTTCCTTGTAGATCACATGCTGACGAACAACGGGATCAAACTTTTTGATCTCCATTTTTTCGGGCATGGTGCGCTTGTTCTTGGTAGTGGTATAGAAGTGACCAGTACCGGCGCTGGAGTTCAGGCGAATTTTCTCGCGAATACCTTTAGCCATGATCTAATTCCTTATACCTTAACACCGCTGGCGCGCAGTTCAGCCAGAACCACTTCAACGCCACGCTTGTCGATGATACGCATGCCTTTTGCAGATACGCGCAGGCTTACGAAGCGTTTTTCACTCTCAACCCAAAAACGGTGAGTGTGCAGGTTCGGCAGGAAACGACGCTTGGTAGCGTTGTTAGCGTGCGAACGGTTGTTACCAACTGCCGGGCGCTTGCCGGTTACTTGGCATACTCTAGACATGTCAGTCTCTCCAAATCTTACTTCATTGCTCGAGCAAATATCTGCCCCGCTGGCCTTCGATTGCGGGGCAAACAGAAGGCGGCATTTTATACAGCATCCGTGATCAAAGATCAACTAATACGGCGCCAGAGCACAGTCATAACCAACCGCGCTCGGCGAAAGAAACCGTGATGCCGTCACCGATCACCAAGTGATCCAGCACTCTGATATCGATCAGGGCCAAGGCGGCCGTGATCCGATCCGTGATCTGGCGGTCGGCCCGACTGGGCTCGGCGACGCCGGACGGGTGATTATGCGCCAGAATCACGGCGGCTGCATTATGTTTGAGTGCGATCTGCACGATTTCTCTGGGCCAGACGCTCGCCGAGTCGAGGGTGCCATAAAAAAGTTCAACGAATTGAATCACTCGGTGCTGGTTGTCGAGCAGCAGCAGGGCAAACACCTCCCGCGGTCGATCCCGCAGCTGAGCCTGCAGATAGTCCCGGGTCAACTGGGGCGAAGTGAGCGGATCGCCCCTTTGCAACTGCTCGGCCAGATGGCGCTTGCCCATCTCCAGCACGGCCTGCAGCTGGGCATATTTGGCCGGTCCAAGACCGTGCGCTGCGCAAAAGGCCCGCTGTTCGGCGCCAAGCAGCGCCCGCAGCGAACCAAATTGCTGCAACAGATGGCGGGAGAGATCGACCGCACTCAGGCCACTGACCCCGGTGCGCAGGAAGATCGCCAGCAGCTCGGCGTCGGACAAGCCGCCAGGCCCCTGACGCAACAGCTTCTCGCGCGGGCGTTCATCTTCCGGCCACTCCTTGATGCTCATTTGTCTCTCCCTCATGCCTATTGAGAGAAAACATAGCAAAAAATCGCGGGAGCCCGACCACAAGTCCCCCATGTCAGCCTCTGTCGTCGTCCGCTGCCTGTGGTATCTTAGCCGACCAGTCAGAGTGAGCCGGAAGAGAAGCAGCAGATGAGATTGGCCGATAAACGCATCCTGTTGGGTGTCAGCGGCGGGATCGCCGCCTACAAGAGTGCCGAACTGGTACGCCGCCTGAAAGATCAGGGGGCCGAGGTACGGGTGGTGATGACCCGTTCCGCCAAGGAGTTCATCACCCCGCTGACGCTGCAGGCCGTCTCCGGCCACCCGGTGGCCGACAGTCTGCTGGATCCCGCCGCCGAGGCGGGCATGGGCCATATCGAGCTGGCCAAGTGGGCCAATCTGGTGCTGATCGCCCCGGCCAGCGCCAACCTGATGGCCCGTATGGCCGCCGGCATGGCCGACGAGCTGCTCACCACCCTCTGCCTGGCGACACCGGCACCGGTGGCGCTGGCGCCCGCCATGAACCAGCAGATGTACCTCAACGCCGCTACCCAGGCCAACCTCAAGACCCTGGCCAGCCGCGGCATCCTGCTGTGGGGGCCGGATTCCGGCAGCCAGGCGTGCGGTGACGTAGGCCCGGGCCGGATGCTGGATCCCCTCGAACTGGTTGAGCGCTGCTGCCAGCAGCTCGCCGCCGAGCCACTGCTGGCCGGGGTCAGGCTGCTGCTCACCGCCGGGCCGACCCGCGAGGCGCTGGATCCGGTGCGCTATATCAGCAACCACAGCTCCGGCAAGATGGGCTACGCCATCGCCCGCGCCGCCCGTGAGGCGGGTGCCGAGGTCACTCTGGTGAGCGGCCCGGTAGCACTGGCCACCCCGACGGGCGTCACCCGTATCGACGTGGAGAGCGCCGAGCAGATGCATCAGGCGGTGATGAGCCGGGTCGGCGAGTGCGACCTCTTCATCGGCTGCGCCGCCGTCGCCGACTACCGCCCCGCGCAGGTAGCCAACCAGAAGATCAAGAAGACCGGTGACAACGACCAGATGCAGCTGACCCTGGTCAAGAACCCCGACATCATCGCCGCCGTGGGGGCCTTGTCAGACAAGCCCTTCACCGTCGGATTTGCCGCAGAAACCGTGGATGTGGAACAATACGCCCTCGACAAACTGCAGCGTAAGCGGCTGGACATGATCGCCGCCAACGACGTATCTCGTGCGGGCCAGGGCTTCAACGCCGATGACAACGCCCTGACCGTGTTCTGGCAAGGGGGTCAAGCACCCCTGCCCCTGGCCGATAAGCTGACGCTGGCTCGTCATCTCATCGCCCTGATTGCAGACCACTACCGGCACTGAGCCAGTCAATCGACCACCTCCACTCCATTAAAAACGATTTATGACAACACAAATTGAACTGAAGATTCTGGATGCCCGCATCGGCACCGAGTACCCGCTGCCCGCCTACGCCACACCGGGTTCCGCCGGCATGGATCTGCGCGCCCTGCTGGATGCCCCGCTGACCCTGGCCCCGGGTGATACCACGCTAGTGCCGACCGGGCTGGCCATCCACATTCAGGATCCGGGCCTGTGTGCCACCATCCTGCCCCGCTCCGGCCTCGGCCATAAGCACGGCATCGTGCTGGGCAACCTGGTCGGCCTCATCGATTCCGACTACCAGGGCCAGCTGATGGTCTCGGTGTGGAACCGTGGCAATGACAGCTTCACCATGCAGCCCGGCGAGCGCATCGCCCAGCTGGTGATCATGCCGGTAGTTCAGGCCAGCTTCCAACTGGTCGATGAGTTCAATCAGAGCGAACGGGGTGAAGGCGGTTTTGGTTCTTCTGGTCGCCAATAACAGACCACACCAGCCCGCGCGGCGGTGCCTAATAACAGAATCAGGCCATTGTTTTTTTAGGGGAATCCATGGCAAGCAGTAATCAGAAACAGAGTCGGCGCGATCAGATCCTGCAGGCGCTCGCCCACATGCTGGAGACCAGCCCTGGCCAGCGCATCACCACGGCCCGTCTGGCGGCCGAGGTGGGGGTATCCGAGGCCGCGCTCTATCGACATTTTCCCAGCAAGGCGCGAATGTTCGAGGGGCTGATCGACTTTATCGAGGATTCCCTGCTGTCACGGGTCAACCTGATCATGGCCGAAGAGAAGGACACCATGGCCCGCTGCCACCACATACTGCAGCTGCTGCTGGTGTTCGCCGAGCGCAATCCCGGCATCACCCGCATCCTCAATGGCGATGCCCTCTTGGGCGAGCACGACCGGCTGCGAGATCGCATCAGCGTCCTGTTCGACAAGCTGGAGACCCAGATCAAGCAGGTGCTGCGGGAAAAGCGGCTGCGTGAAGGCCAGGGCTTCCAGCTCGACGAGACCATGCTGGCCAACCTGCTGCTGGCCTATACCGAGGGACGCATCAGTCAGTTTGTCCGCTCCGAGTTCAAAATCAAGCCCACTGCCGGCTTTGAAGATCAGTGGCAGTTTATCCGCAGCCAGCTGCTGCAGAGCTGACAAGCTCAATTTGCAATCAGTAGCGGCAACGCCGCTCCAGACGGGTTGCAGTAAAGAGGGAGGCCTTGGCCTCCCTTGTTTTTTGTGGCACAAAAGAGGCGATGAGCACCAGATGCGACCCGGATTGTCGCATTCCAGTGTTAGATTCATGCGTCATAAACCTTTTATCGCCTGACAGGACACCCTATGGAACCCGAAATCATCACCGAAGCGCAGACCTGGCTGGTCAACAACCAAGGCCTGCTGATCGAGTATGCCGTCAACATCGCGGCCGCCCTGATCACCCTGCTGGTCGGCTATATCGCCGCCAACCTCATCAGCAGCGCCGTGGTCAAGGTGATGCAGGCCCGCAAGCTGGACACCACTGTCACCCACTTCGTCGGCAGCATCCTCAAGTACGCCATCCTGGTGTTCGTGGTGATCGCCGCGCTGGGCCGGGTCGGGGTGCAGACCGCCTCCTTCGTCGCCATTATCGGTGCCGCCGGTCTGGCCATCGGTCTGGCGCTGCAGGGCTCGCTCTCCAACTTCGCCGCCGGCTTCCTGCTCATCATCTTCCGCCCCATCAAGGCAGGTGAGTTCATCGAGGTGGCTGGCACCAATGGCGTGGTGCAATCCGTTCAGCTGTTCACCACCACCCTCACCTCCGGTGACAACAAGATGGTGGTGGTGCCCAACTCCGCCATCCTCAACGGCACCATCGTCAACTACTCGCGCATGGATACACGCCGGGTCGACATGACCTTCGGCATCGGCTATGGCTCGGACCTGCGCAAGGCCAAGCAGATCCTGGAGCGGCTGGTCAGCGAAGAGCCGCGCATCCTCAAGGAACCGGCCGCCACCATCGCCGTCGCTGCACTGGCCGACTCCTCGGTCAATATCGTGGTGCGCCCCTGGGTCAAGACCGGCGACTACTGGGGAGTCTGGTTCGACTTCCACGAGAAGGTGAAGCTCACCTTCGATGCCGAAGGCATCGAGATCCCCTTCCCGCAGATGGTCATGCACATGCAAAAGCCGCAGGCCTGAGCCTTTTCCTGAATGACACAATGCCAGCCTCCGGGCTGGCATTGTCGTTTCCGGCCCACTGACGGGCATAAAAAATCCGGCCACCCTGGGCCGGACTTTGTTTTCAGCATGCCGGGGGCGTCGACTTACACCAGCCGACGAGCCACCCGGTTGAGCAGCGGTTGCACCAGCACATAGCCTCCCAGCACGGCACCGATCACCGCCAGCACCCGTAACGGCAAGGTCGGCGCCGCACTGGTCAGTACCATGGTCAGCAGGCCGATGAGGCCGGTGGCGATCAGGCTCAGAGCAAACAGGGACAACACAGCTTTCATAGCGATCTCCTCATTCCAGACAGTGGCCATCCCTGGGAGATCTCGTCCATTCGCTCATATGCTAGCCAGCTTCCACTACCAACAACTTGCGCCTGCGCATGAAATGAGCGAAAAGGCGTCTGTCGAATACTCTTTTGGCGGCCAGGCCAAACTGCCACCCCACTCACAGCAGGCCCTCGCCCTGAAAGCCCTTTCAGCGGCGGCAAGCCCGACCAAGTATGCGCAAACGCAAGATCCGGCTGCCATCAGTGACTCATAATCGCAGCGTTTTGGTTGTAAACTCGGTCGATGGCAGACAATTGGTAAAGCTCTGTTACACGGGCGGCGCAGCTGGCCCGGTATAATGCTCGAATAATAAGGTTTGGCGGGAGCCTTGCCTGCAAGGTTCATACACAACTTGGAAGACTGATAATCCTATGAAAAACATCAATCCAACCCAGACCCAGGCCTGGCAGGCACTGGAAGCCCACTTTGCAGCGAACAAAGAGACCCGGCTCAAGGATCTGTTTGCCCAGGATCCCCAGCGTTTCGACAAATACTCCCTCACCTTCGGCGGCGACATCCTGGTCGATTACTCGAAGAACCTGATCACCGAAGAAACCCTCAAGTTGCTGGTTGATCTGGCCAAAGAGACCGATCTTCGCAGCGCGATCGACGCTATGTTCAACGGCGACAAGATCAACATGACCGAAGGCCGCTCGGTGCTGCACGTGGCCCTGCGCAACCGCTCCGACCGCCCCATCGAGAGCGACGGCAAGGATGTGATGCCGGAAGTGAACGCCGTGCTGGCCAAGATGAAAGGCTTCTGCGAGAAGATCATCTCAGGCGAGTGGAAAGGCTACACCGGCAAGGCGATCCAGCACGTGGTCAACATCGGTATCGGTGGCTCCGATCTCGGCCCGGTAATGATCACCGAGGCGCTGCGTCCTTACAAAAACCACCTGCAGATGCACTTCGTCTCCAACGTCGATGGCACCCACATCGCCGAGACCCTGAAGAAGATCGATCCGGAAACCACCCTGTTCCTGGTGGCCTCCAAGACCTTCACCACTCAGGAGACCATGACCAACGCCCTGACCGCCCGCGACTGGTTCATCAAGATCGCCGGTGACAAGGCCCACGTTGCCAAGCACTTCGCTGCGCTCTCCACCAACGGCAAGGCCGTGGCCGAGTTCGGCATCGACACCAACAACATGTTCGAGTTCTGGGACTGGGTTGGCGGCCGCTACTCCTCCTGGTCTGCCATCGGCATGCCCATCGCCCTCTCCGTCGGTTTCGAGCACTTCGAAGCCCTGCTGCAAGGCGCCTTCGAGATGGACATGCACTTCGCCACTGCCTCCTATGAGCAGAACGTGCCGGTGCTGCTGGCGCTGATCGGCCTGTGGTACAACAACTTCTACGGTGCCGAGTCCGAAGCCATCCTGCCGTACGATCAGTACATGCACCGCTTCCCTGCCTACTTCCAGCAGGGCAACATGGAGTCCAACGGCAAGTACGTGGATCGCAACGGCAAGCCGGTTGACTACCAGACCGGCCCCATCATCTGGGGTGAGCCGGGTACCAACGGCCAGCACGCCTTCTACCAGCTGATCCACCAGGGCACCAAGCTGATCCCCTGTGACTTCCTGGCACCGGCCATCAGCCACAACCCGATCGGCGACCACCACCCGAAACTGCTGGCCAACTTCTTCGCCCAGACCGAGGCGCTGGCCTTCGGCAAGAGCAAGGAACAGGTCGAAGCCGAGTTCCTGGCGGCTGGCAAAACCCTGGAGCAAGTCAAGGATCTGGTGCCGTTCAAGGTGTTCGAAGGCAACCGCCCGACCAACTCCATCCTGTTCAAGAGCCTGACCCCGAAAACGCTTGGCTCTTTGATTGCCATTTACGAGCACAAGATCTTCGTACAGGGCGCAATCTGGAACATCTTCAGCTTCGACCAGTGGGGCGTGGAGCTGGGCAAACAGCTGGCCAACAAGATCCTGCCGGAGCTCAACACCGATGCGGCCGTCACCAGCCACGACTGCTCCACCAACGGTCTGATCAACACCTGGAAAGCGTGGAAAGCCTGATTTAGCCGGCCTTTCTGAATGCAAAAGCCCCGCTCGATGAGCGGGGCTTTTTTATGACTGTAAGGCTGATTTTTCTGGCTAGCCGATCGGGTGTCCAGCCCGACCGGCGACGAGGATCGTCATCCCCGCCCCTTCATCATCCTGCCCGATGCCGGCTTAACCGCCGACGGCGATGCGTTTCATGTCCTTCATGTAACCACGCAGTACCTGACCGATCGCTTCGATGGGGTGGTTGCGGGTCGCCTCGTTGGCTGCCAGCAGCGCCAGGTTATCGACGCTCTGCTCATCCGCCTTGCTGGCGCCAAGGTCGCCCGCTTTCAGGGTCGGCATGAAGTGCTCGCGCAGCAACGGCACGGCGGCGTTGGCGAACAGGTAGTTGCCGTACTCGGCGGTGTCGGAGATGACCACGTTCATCTCGTACAGACGCTTGCGGGCAACAGTGTTGGCGATCAGCGGCAGCTCGTGCAGGGATTCGTAGTAGGCAGACTCTTCATAGATGCCGGAGGCCACCATGGTTTCGAACGCCAGCTCGACACCCGCCTTGACCATGGCCACCATCACCACGCCATTGTCGAAGTACTCCTGCTCGGCAATCTTGCCTGCAAACGCCGGCGCGTTTTCGAAGGCGGACTTGCCGGTCTCTTCGCGCCAGCCGAACAGCTTGGCATCGTCTTCGGCCCAGTCGGCCATCATGCCGCGGGAGAATTCACCGGCGATGATGTCATCCATGTGCTTCTCGAACAGCGGGCGCATCAGGGTCTTGAGCTGCTCGGAGAGCTCGAAGGCGCGCAGCTTGGCCGGGTTGGAGAGGCGGTCCATCATCAGGCTGATACCACCCTGCTTCAGGGCCTCGGTGATGGTCTCCCAACCAAACTGGATCAGCTTGCCGGCATAGGCCTTGTCGGTCCCTTCGGCAACCAGCTTGTCGTAGCAGAGCAGGGAACCGGCCTGCAGCATGCCGCAGAGGATGGTCTGCTCGCCCATCAGGTCAGATTTCACTTCCGCCACGAAGGAGGACTCCAGTACCCCGGCACGATCGCCGCCGGTGGCGGAGGCCCACGCCTTGGCGATGGCCATGCCTTCACCCTTGGGATCGTTCTCCGGGTGAACGGCGATCAGGGTCGGTACGCCGAAACCGCGCTTGTACTCTTCGCGCACCTCGGTGCCCGGGCACTTGGGCGCCACCATCACGACCGTGATGTCGGAGCGGATCTGCTGACCCTCTTCCACCACGTTGAAACCGTGGGAGTAGCCCAGCGCGGCGCCCTGCTTCATCAGCGGCATCACGGTTTTGACGACGTCGGAGTGCTGCTTGTCCGGGGTCAGGTTCAGCACCAGATCGGCGGTCGGGATCAGCTCTTCATAGGTGCCGACCGCGAAGCCGTTGTCGGTGGCCTTCTGCCAGGAGGCGCGCTTCTCGGTGATGGCGGCCTTGCGCAGGGCGTAGGAGATATCCAGCCCGGAGTCGCGCATGTTCAGGCCCTGGTTCAGACCCTGGGCACCACAGCCCACAATCACCACCTTCTTGCCCTTCAGCACGTTGCAGCCGTCCGCGAACTCTTCGCGCTGCATGAAACGACACTTGCCCAGCTGGGCCAACTGCTGACGCAGGTTCAAGGTGTTGAAATAGTTAGCCATGGTGATTGCTCCGTTCGATTGATTCCATGCCGGATGGCGGCGTTGTCGAAACCACTATAGCGCGGGACACTTATTGCCTGAACTGATATATTCGAAACAGTACGTTGCAATAATTGAAACGTTAACCCTTCATCATCGCCGTCAGGATCTAGCGCCAGATGGCGGATGCCAGCCGCCCAGGATCTCGGCCAGAGATGCCGCACCAGGAGTTGAAAAGATGGACCTTCGCAATCTCGAGCTGTTTCTCCACCTCGCCGACTCCCTCCACTTCGGCAAGAGCGCCGATGCCATGGCGGTCAGCCCTTCCACGCTGAGCCGCGCCATCCAGCGGCTGGAGCAGGAGACCGGCTGCGTGCTGTTCGAGCGGGACAACCGCTCGGTGCGGCTTACCCCGGCGGGCGAGAAGCTGCGTGAATTTGGTGGCGCCCTGCTGCAGGAGTGGCGCCAGCTCAAGCAGGAGCTCAAACGCAGCGATGAGCCGCTGCAGGGACGGCTGCGGGTGTTCTGCTCGGTCACCGCCAGCTACTTCCTGCTGCCCGAGGTACTGGAGCGCTTTCGCCGCCGCTATCCCCAGCTGGAGATCAAGCTGGAGACCGGCGACCCGGCGCTGGCGGTAGACAAGATCCTGGCCGACGAGGCCGATCTGGCCATCGCCGCCCGCCCCGATGCCCTCTCCGCCAAGCTGGAGTTTGCCAGCCTGCAGCAGGTGCCGCTGGTGTTCATCGCCCCTCGCACCGCACCGCAGCAGAGCCAGTGGTTTTCCCAGGGAGAGCCAGACTGGGAGCGGCTGCCGTTGATCCTCTCGGAGCAGGGGCTGGCCCGCAAACGCTGCGATCAGTGGCTGCGCAACAAGGGGATCGCCCCCAACATCTATGCGGAGGTGGCGGGCAACGAGGGGATTGTCGCCATGGTGGCGCTCGGCTTCGGAGTGGGGTTGGTACCGGCGGCGGTGATCGACCACAGCCCCATGGGGGAAAAGGTGCGCATCGTCGAACCCAAGCCGGCACTCAAACCGTTCGATGTCGGCATCGCAGTGCTCAAGAAGCGGTTGGAAGAGCCGCTGATCCGCGCCTTCTGGGATACCGCACGAGGCCAGGGCTCACTGCGCTGACACGGCGGGCAGCGCCGGAGCATAAATGAGCGAGGGATCCTGCATCATGGCGCGGCTGCCGGCCGGCAGATCGGGATTGCTCAGCTCCAGCATCACCCGCCGATCAAGCTGCAGCCGCCGGATGGTGCTGCCAAAGCCCGCCTCGAAAACCCGCTCATAGTCACCGGACTGACGGGCTCGCTGCAGACCCAGCTCGATGCGCTTGGCCAGTTCCGGGTACTTGGGGGAGACGAAAAACAGCAGCGCCAGCGGATAGCGAAACACCAGGTGCGGCTCGATGGCCAGCTCAGGGTGCTGCTTGAGCTCCTCCTCGATCTCGATGACCGAGCGCAGGAAGCAGTCGAAGCGCTGCTTGCGCAGCATGTTGAACAGAGCATCGTAGAGGCTGCCCACCACCACGTTGAGGCCGTTCTCCTTGAGCAGACGGGTATCAGGCCAGGATCTGTGCTGGCCGATGCGAAGCCCGGCCTGATGCCAGTCGGTCAGCGAGCGTATGTTGGCGAACCGCCCCTCGTCCCCCTGCCGAATGAGGCATACCCGCCAGCCCAGCAACCCTTTTGCCAATGGAACATGGATGGCCAGCAGGGTACGCTCGCGCTCATCATCGGGAGCAAACACCCCGATCTGCACCAGCTCACCGCTTTGCAACTCCTTGACCGCCCGTCCCTGCTCCATCGGCGGGCTGGCAATCAGCCGATAGGGACCGTATTCCGGCACGGTCAGATCGAGCGAGAGTCGCAGCAGACCAGCCACGGCGGGATTGGGATGGTCCAGCAGCAGGTTCCAGGCCCTGATGGGCACCTCTGCCGCCGGCACGCTGCCGGCACGCTGCCGGCAAACAACATGACGCAACACAACCAGATCCTGATCATCGCGCACCTCCCCCGCCATCCATTCACTATAACCTCAGGCCTGGCCCTCTTGACTCATTGCGCCGCAGATGTGTGAGCCACCTCGTGTCAAATCTGACACTGGTCAGTCTGAGGATCGATTCACCGACTAGACTGGATGTTCAGCCTGAATGGAACAAGGAGCCGCGCCATGATGCCTCATCTGATCGAAATCAACAGCTCGCTGCTGTTCGATGAGTACCTGCAGAGCCTGGGCGTACCGCAAACACAGCTTGATCAGGAGCAGGATATCTATCTGCAGGAGCGCCACCTGGCAGCGGTACGCCAGATCCAGGGTGAGCTGAAGTTTTACCTGCGAGCCAGTGCCCTGACCAGGCAGTGATCCGCAACCGGTCACAGAACCGGCCCTGAAAGCGTATTACACTGGCACCATCCGCCACCCACGGGAGTGCCCATGAAACCAAGCGGCCTGGATCGGCTCTTCAAACCCCAGTCAATCGCCGTCATCGGTGCCTCGACCGACCCGCAGAAGGCGGGTCACGTGGTGATAAGACACCTGCTCGCCGGCCAGTTCAAGGGCCCCATCCTGCCAGTCAGCCCGCACAGCAAGGCCATTGCCGGCGTGCTGGCCTATGCCGATATCGACAGCCTGCCGCTGGCCCCGGATCTCGCCATCGTCTGTACCCGGCGGGAACGAGTGCTAACCCTCATCGAAGCACTTGGCAAACGGGGAACGGGCGCCGCCATCATACTGGCGGCAGACTTCACTGCGCCGGAGCGGGAGCAACTGCAACAGCTCAGCCGGCAATACGGCATTCGCCTGCTCGGCCCCAACAGCATGGGGATGCTGCTGCCGGGTCAGGGCATCAATGCCAGTTTCTCGCCAATTGCCGCCAAGCCCGGTCAGGTTGCCTTTCTCTCCCAGTCGGCCGCCGTCAGCACCACCATTCTGGATTGGGCCAAACAGCATGAACTCGGCTTCTCGGCCTTCATCTCCCTTGGCGATCACTGCGACATCAACTTCGGCCAGCTGCTGGATCAGCTCTCCCGCGACAGCGTGACCCGCGCCATCCTGCTCTACATGGACAAGCTGCAGGACGCCCGCCATTTTCTCTCGGCCGCCCGTGCCGCCGCCCGCAACAAACCCATCCTGGTGCTCAAGAGCGGCCGCCATGAGCTGGACAACGGGCTCGACAACGTCTATGACGCCGCTATCCGTCGGGCCGGCATGCTGCGGGTACGGGATACCCACGAACTGTTTGCCGCCGTCGAAACCCTGAGTCACTCCCTGACCCTCAAGGGGGAGCGGCTCGCCATCATCTCCAATGGCCGTGGCTTGGCCAACATGGCGATCGACAAGTTGCTGGAGCGGGGCGGCAAACTGGCGATGCCGCCTCGCGACATCGGCAGCGATGCCGACATCCATGACTATCAGCAGGCTCTCGACGACCTGCTGCAAGGGGATGAGGCTGACGCCATCCTGCTCATCCATGCCCCTTCACTCACCGCCCGTGGCGCCGCCCTGGCGCGCAGCCTGATCGACTACGTCAAACAGCACCCCAGGGCCAGACGCTTCAATATCCTGACCAACTGGGCGGGAGAATATTCGGCCCAGGAGGGGCGTCGTCTGTTCAGTGAGGCAGGCTTCCCCACCTATCGCACCCCGGAGAGCGCGGTCGCCGCCTTTATGCACATGGTGGAATACCGGCGCAACCAGAAGCAGCTGATGGAGACCCCCGCCTCCCTGCAGGGTGACAGGCTCAACCTCGAGCTGTGCCAGCAGTTGATCCGACAGGCGCTGGAACGCAAGCAGCTCACCCTCGACACCCATCTGGCACACCCCATTCTGCAGGCCGCTGGGCTCTCCACCCTGCCGACCTGGATCGTCTCCGATGCCATCGAGGCAACCCTGACCGCGGAGCAGATCGGCTATCCCGTTGCGGTCAAGCTGCGCTCACCGGACATCCTCCACAAATCGGCGGTACACGGGGTCATGCTCAACCTGCGCACCTCGGCCGAAGTCGCCCAGGCTGCGGATGCCATTCTGGATCGGGTCAGGCAGCACGATCCCGGCGCCCGTATCGAAGGCCTGCTGGTGCAGCGCATGGCGCGGCGCAGTGGGGGGCTGGAGCTGCGGATCCGGCTGCAACAAGACCCCGTATTCGGCCCCGTCATCCTGCTCGGTGAATCAGGCGCCGAACCGCAGGAGATGATGGCGGCCCTGCCGCCGCTGAACCAGGCGCTGGCACGCTACCAGATCATTGGAGCGCTCAAGAGCCGCAAGATCCGCGAGCAGGCCAGTCCGGAGCGACTCGATATCGATGCCCTCGGCCAGGTGTTGTGCCAATTGTCGGAGTTGCTGCTCGCCTTCCCCGAGATCCAGCAGCTGGATCTGCACCCACTGCAGGCCTGCGGTGCCGAAATGGTGGTACTGGATGCCAGCCTGACTCTGCAACCTGCTGAAGAAGGCCGCTGTAGACTGGCTATCCGCCCCTATCCCACCGAGCTGGAAGAGGGGGTCTGGCTCAAGGATCAGAGCCATGTGCTATTGCGCCCGATCCGGCCGGAGGATGAACCGGCTCACAAGCAGTTTGTACTCAAGGTATCGGACGAAGACAGGTACAAGCGCTTCTTCGCCGACGTGGGGGAGCTGGGACATGAAGAGCTGGCCCGCATGACCCAGATCGATTACGACCGGGAGATGGCGTTTGTCGCCGTGGGGCAGGATGGTCCGTTCGACCAGCAGATCCTGGGGGTAGTACGAGCCATTTCCAACCCGGACCTGTCTGATGCAGAGTTTGCCATCCTGGTGCGCTCCGACCTGAAAGGGCTGGGGCTTGGCAAGCTGATGATGGAGAAGATAGTGCGCTATGCCAGAGAGCGCGGCATTGGCCAGCTGTCGGGCATGACCATGCCCAGCAACCGCGGCATGATCAACCTGGCCAAACGGCTTGGCTTCAAGATCGATATCCAGCTGGAAGATGGGGTGGTCAACATGGAGCTGCCCTGCGCCAGTCAAGGGCAGGCATAAAGCAGAGAAATCAGCGATTTATGGCCATAAATCGCTGATTTTAGATGATAAAAAACCCCGCTCAGATGAGCGGGGTTTCTCGTGTTGGGTGCCTGGCAGTGTCCTACTCTCGCATGGCGAATGCCACACTACCATCGGCGCTACCGCGTTTCACTTCTGAGTTCGGCATGGGTTCAGGTGGTTCCACGGCGCTATGGCCGCCAGGCAAATAACTTCAATCTAAGAAAGCTGATTTTGTTGTTCGTTCTCGGTATCTGCTACAAGCCTTAGAACACTTCTTGGGTGTTGTATGGTTAAGCCTCACGGGTAATTAGTATGGGTTAGCTCAACACGTCGCCGCGCTTACACACCCCACCTATCAACGTTGTGGTCTCCAACGGCCCTTTAGGACCCTCAAGGGGTCAGGGATGACTCATCTCAGGGCTCGCTTCCCGCTTAGATGCTTTCAGCGGTTATCGATTCCGAACTTAGCTACCGGGCAGTGCCACTGGCGTGACAACCCGAACACCAGAGGTTCGTTCACTCCGGTCCTCTCGTACTAGGAGCAACTCCCTTCAATCATCCAACGCCCACGGCAGATAGGGACCGAACTGTCTCACGACGTTCTGAACCCAGCTCGCGTACCACTTTAAATGGCGAACAGCCATACCCTTGGGACCGACTTCAGCCCCAGGATGTGATGAGCCGACATCGAGGTGCCAAACACCGCCGTCGATATGAACTCTTGGGCGGTATCAGCCTGTTATCCCCGGAGTACCTTTTATCCGTTGAGCGATGGCCCTTCCATTCAGAACCACCGGATCACTATGACCTACTTTCGTACCTGCTCGACCTGTCCGTCTCGCAGTTAAGCTGGCTTATGCCATTGCACTAACCTCCTGATGTCCGACCAGGATTAGCCAACCTTCGTGCTCCTCCGTTACTCTTTGGGAGGAGACCGCCCCAGTCAAACTACCCACCAGGCACTGTCCGCGACCCCGATTCAGGGGCCTGCGTTAGAACATCAAACATACAAGGGTGGTATTTCAAGGACGGCTCCAGCGCAACTGGCGTCACGCCTTCAAAGCCTCCCACCTATCCTACACATGTAGGTTCAATGTTCAGTGCCAAGCTGTAGTAAAGGTTCACGGGGTCTTTCCGTCTAGCCGCGGGTACACCGCATCTTCACGGCGAATTCGATT
>NZ_CP038513.1:917500-995000 GCF_013085505.1 Aeromonas sp. 2692-1 | reverse complement strand
TTCGTGTTTGCCCGTCACGGGAAGAATAAAGCACCAGAATCTTGTCCATACCAACCTCAACTACGCCAGAATGCAGGGGTAAACAGTACCAGAAGAGTGAAGATTTCCAATCGGCCAAACAGCATGGCGACCACCAGTATCCATTGCGCCGTTGCCGAGATCTTGCCGAAGTTGGCCGACACCTCGCCCAGCCCAGGCCCCACGTTGGTGAACGCCGCCGCCACGGCGGAGAAAGCAGTCACCTCGTTCAAGCCGGTCATCAGCAGCAACAGCATAAAGATGAAGAACAGGATGATGTAGGTGGCAAAGTAGCCCCACACCGCTTCCACGATCCGTTCAGGCACGGCACGACGACCCAGTTTGAGGGTATAGATGGCGCGCGGGTGCACCAGCCGCTTCAGTTCGCGCATCCCCTGCAGGAACAGGATCATGAAGCGCATCACCTTGATGCCGCCCCCGGTACTGCCAGCGCAGCAGCCGATGAAGGCGGAGAACATCAGCAGCATGGGCAGAAAGGAGGGCCACTCCGCATAGCTGGTCGTGCTGTAGCCGGTGGTCGTGCCCAGCGACACAGCCTGGAACAGACCGTGGTTGAGCGCCTCCTGCCAGGTGGCGTAATGGCCGTGAAACAAGAGGGAAACGAAGCAGATCAGCACCAGCACGCACTGGATACTCAGAAACACCTTCAGCTCGGAGTCGCGCAGATAGTTGCTCAGCCGCACCGGCTTGTGGGCGAACACCATGAAGTGCAGGGCAAAGTTGACACTCGCCAGCAGCAGAAACACCACAGTAATCAGGTTGATGGCCGGGCTGTTGAAAAAGCCGATGCTGGCGTCGTGGGTCGAGAAGCCGCCCACCGACAGGGTGGAGAAGGAGTGGCAGATGGCATCGAACAGGGTCATGCCCGCCATCCAGTAGGCCAGGGCGCAGAGGGAGGTGAGCAGCAGATAGATGAACCAGAGCGCCTTGGCCGTCTCGGCGATGCGCGGGGTGACCTTGTTGTCCTTGACCGGCCCCGGAATTTCGGCGCGATAGAGCTGCATGCCCCCGATGCCGAGCAGCGGCAGTATGGCCACCGCCAGCACGATGATCCCCATGCCCCCCAGCCACTGCAGCAGCTGGCGATAGAACAGAAACGCCTTAGGCAGGTTGTCCAGCCCGGTGAGCACGGTCGCTCCCGTGGTGGTCAGGCCGGAAAACGACTCAAAGAAGGCCTCCGATACCGTCATGCCGGGCACCTCTCCCAGCAGGAACGGCAAGGCCCCCACACTGCCCAGCACCACCCAGAACAGCACGACGATGAGAAAGCCTTCCTTGGATCTGAGATCTTTCTTCTGATGGCGGTTAGGAAACCAGAGCGCAGCGCCGAGCAGCAGGGCGATGAAGAAGGAGTTGACGAACTCGGCACCGCCGCCATCACGATAGCCAAAGGCGACCAGCGCGGGCAGCAACATGGTCGAACTGAACAGCGCGACCAGCAGGCCAACGATACGAATGATGCTCAGAATCTGCATTCCGGCTCCCTCTTCAGACTAAAAGAGCGATGGATTCTAGCCATCTAAGGGACGAAGGGATACCCGACCCTGGGTTCGGTCGGTCAATTCCTGTGCGATTCTGCTCCAAACAGCGGCTTCCCACGCCACCTGCAGGGTGACGCTGGCGCCGTAATCGGCCGCCAGCAACTGACCCTGATGCGCCTGGATCAGCGCTTCCACCGCTCCCATGTCGGTATAGTCGCACTGGATGAGGGAGGCCGCCTGCTGGCGCTTGATACGGGTTTCGAGCAGCTTGAGGGCGGCGCCCACGCCACCGCCATAGGCCTTGACCAGGCCCCCGGTGCCCAACAGTACCCCGCCGTAATAGCGCACCACCACGGCGGCAATCTCCCCGAAACCGGCCCCCATCAACTGGGTCAACATGGGCTTGCCGGCGGTGCCCGAGGGCTCGCCGTCATCGCTGAAACCGTACACCTGACTGTCCTGCGGGGCACCGGCAACAAAGGCCCAGCAGTGATGCCGGGCCCCGGGATGTTGCTGTTTTATCTCGCCGATCCAGGCTTTGGCAGCCTCTACGGTCGGCGTGTGGGCAATATAAGTGATGAAGCGGCTCTTCTTGATCTCCTCACTCACCTCCAGCGGTGCGGCCGGTATGGAATAGTCTGCCGCCATCAGAGCCCTGCTTGTCTGGTCAGGTTTTCCACCCCGTTGGCGTGCAGCACCACGTTGTCTTCGATGCGGATGCCGCCATAGGGGCGCAGCGCCTCGACCTTGTTCCAGTTGACCCGCTTGCCCTGTTCACCGAGGCGCAGCGGCTCCAGCAGGCTGTCAATGAAGTAGAGACCCGGCTCGATGGTGAACACCTGGCCCACTTCCATTACCCGGGTGCAGCGCAGGTAGGGGAACTGTTCGGGGGCCGACAGGTGGGTACCGCGCTCATCCTGCATGAAGCCGCCGGCATCGTGTACCTGCAGGCCGAGGAAGTGGCCGAGACCGTGGGGGAAGAAGACGTTGGTCACCCCGGTATGGATCATCTCGTCCACTGACATGTCTACCAGCTCGGTGGCTTGCAGCAAGCGCGCCAGCCTGTGGTGCATCTGCAGATGCAGCTCGCTGTAACGGCGACCCGGCTTGATCTCCTCGATGATCTCCTGCTGCTGGGCATCCAGCGCCGCAATCAGATCGGCAAACTCACCGCGGCGCCAGGCCCAGGTCCGGGTGATATCGGAGGCATAGCCGTGCACATCCACGCCGGCATCGATGAGGAAGGAGTACCGCTCCGCATCGGGCACCCGCTGAGCGGAGAGATGGGTGTAGTGCAGGATGGCCGCATTGCGGTTGATGGCGACGATATTGCCGTAGGGCGCCTCATTGGCCCCCTGCCCGACCGCCTTCATGTAGGCCAGGTTGATCTCGAACTCGCTCGCCCCCGCCATGAAGGAGTCCTTGGCCGCAATGTGGCCGCGCACCCCGATGCGGTTGGCATCGCGCAGGCATTCCAGCTCGTAGGCCGTCTTGTAGGCGCGATGATAATGCAGATAGTTGAGCACCGCCTCCGGATTGGGCTGGCCCAGCCCCAGCAGCTCGGCCACCTCCAGGTGGCCGCCCAGATAGGCCCACTCCTGCTTGTTGGCCGGCAGGTGATCGGCAACCTGCTCCGGGCGGGTCAGGAAGCGTATATCGAAGAAGTCGACCCAGAAGGCGTTAGGCAGCTCCGCCACCTTGTGCCAGAAATCCACCGGCCGGTAGAACAGCAGCACCGGCTTGTTCACACCGTCCACCAGCAACCAGCAGTGGGGATTGTCCAGCACCGGCAACCAGGCCTTGAACTGGGGGTTCACCTTGAAGGGGTAATCCTGATCATCGAGGAAGATGCGGTGGGTCTGGCCGGAGTGGATGGCCAGACCGCTCAGTCCCTGCTGTTGCAGTATGTCGCGGGTGCGCTGCTGCAAGGTGTCGAGGTGCTGGGCAAAAAGTTGGCTGTAGCTGCTCATGGCGTCCTGCTCCGGGAGAAATGTGGTTTCAGCATAACATCAAGCGAATCAAGGCTCGAACCGTCAAGCAATCGCTTCGTGAGGTAACGCATACGTTACAAGGCTTTTGTTATGAAACAAAAACCAACCATTAACAAATAAAAAACAATTCAATACACTGCCGGTAGATACATGCAGTCAGGGACTACTCATGCACAACCTTTGCCTGTGGCAACCGGATCAGGAGCGGATTCAGCAATCCAACCTCCAGCACTTCATGGCCGAGGTCAACCGCTTCCACGGCCTGCAGCTGCACAGCTACGCCCAGCTCTACCAGTGGTCGGTGGAGAAGACAACCCGTTTCTGGCCGCTGGTGTGGCAGCACTGCGGCGTCAAGGGCGAGCTCGGCAACATAGTGGCGGAGAACCGCCAGGAGATGCAGCGCACCCGCTGGTTCCCCGACAGCCGGCTCAACTTCGCCGAAAACCTGCTGCGCCGCCAGGATGACACACCGGCCATCATCTCCCGTATCGAAGGGGGCCCCAGTCAGACCTTGAGCTGGCGCGAACTGGCGGATCAGGTCGCCAGGCTGGCCCAGTGGCTACGTGGCCAGGGCATCGGCCGGGGCGACGTAGTGGCGGCCTACCTGCCCAATATCCCGCAAACCGTGGTGGCCATGCTGGCGACCACCAGTCTGGGGGCGATCTGGACCTCCACCAGCCCCGATTTTGGCGAAGCCAGCGTGGTGGAGCGCTTCGGCCAGACCCGGCCGCGGGTGCTGTTTGCGGTGGATGGCTATCGCTACAACGGCAAGGCCATCGACATTCAGGACAAAGTGGCGGGGGTCGTCGGCCAGATCGACAGCATAGAGCAGACAGTCATGATCCCCTTGCTCGGCCATCCCCTGCAGCTGGGCCACGACTGGTGCCAGATCCTGGCCGGCCAGCCGGACGCCGGCCTGCAGTTCGAGCCCATGGCCTTCAATGACCCGCTCTACATCCTCTATTCGTCCGGCACCACCGGCAAGCCCAAGTGCATCGTCCACGGCATCGGCGGCACCCTGCTGCAACATCTGAAAGAACATCAGCTGCACTGCGACATCAAGCCGGGGGAGCGCATCTTCTACTTCACCACCTGCGGCTGGATGATGTGGAACTGGCTGGTGAGCGCGCTCGCCTCCGGCGCGACTCTGGTGCTCTACGATGGCTCCCCCTTCTACCCGGACGGCAATGTGTTGTGGGATCTCGCCCGCGACGAAGAGGTCGCTCTGTTCGGCACCTCGGCCAAATACCTAGATGCGCTGCACAAGCAGGGCTATGCCCCCATCAAGACCCACCAGCTGCCACAGTTGCGGCTGATCTGCAGCACCGGCTCCGTGCTGTCGCCGGAGGGGTTCGACTACGTCTATCAGCAGATCAAAACAGATGTACAACTGTGCTCCATCTCAGGTGGCACCGACATCTGCTCCTGCTTCGTCATCGGCAATCCCATCAGCCCCGTCTACCGCGGCGAGAGCCAGGGACGCGGCCTCGGCCTCGCGGTACAGGTATTCAACGAAGCGGGTCAGCCAGTGCAGGGGGAAAAGGGCGAACTGGTCTGTACCAAACCCTTCCCCGCCCAACCCATTGGCTTTTGGGGGGACGACAGCGGCGACAAGTACCACGCCGCCTATTTCGAACGGTTCGACAACGTCTGGTGTCACGGCGACTGGATCGAGCTGACCCCGACCGGCGGCATCCTGTTCTACGGTCGCTCCGATGCCACCCTCAACCCGGGCGGCGTGCGCATCGGCACCAGCGAGATTTACCGCTATGTCGAACAGCTGGAGGAAGTAGAAGAGAGCATCGTCATCGGCCAGCAGTGGCAACAGGACGAGCGGGTGGTGCTGTTCGTCAAGCTCAAGCCAGGCCTCATGCTGGACGAAGCGCTGCGCGAGCGCATCCGCCAGCAGGTGCGCCTGCACTGCACTGCCCGTCACGTGCCGGCCCGCATTCTGCAGGTGGACGCCATTCCGCGCACCAAGTCCGGCAAAATCGTGGAGCTGGCGGTGCGGGAAGTGGTGCACAACCGGCCTGTCAACAACACCCACGCGCTCGCCGATCCCGAGGTGCTGAGCCAGTATCGCAACCGGCCCGAGTTGGCCAGCTGAGGCCACACAAGGTTAATAAAGGCGTCATCAGACGCCTTTATTTTGGTTGTTAATCTGAGGCGAGCTTTTACTCGAGATCTGTTAAACGAATGTTTTAAATAGGTGTTGAAATTGTCTTCTTTTGGATCAATAGTGAGCCTCGCCCCCTGCTGGGGATAAAGGAGCACCACCCCCCACCATGTGGGAACAAGGAGACACTCTCATGATCTACCAAGGCGAAACCCTGACGGTCAGCTACCTCGAAGACGGCATTGCCGAGCTGAGGTTCGATGCTCCGGGTTCAGTCAACAAGCTGGATCGCGCTACCCTGCTCTCCCTGAGCGAAGCGATCGCCGCATTACAACAAGAACGTGAACTAAAAGGTCTGATCCTCACCTCCGGCAAAGACGCCTTCATCGTCGGCGCCGACATTACCGAATTCCTGGAACTGTTCGATCTGCCGCAGGCTGATCTGCTCGGCTGGCTGAAAAAAGCCAACGACATCTTCAGCGCCATCGAAGATCTGCCGGTGCCCACCCTCTGTGCCATCAAGGGCCACGCCCTGGGCGGCGGCTGTGAGACCATTCTCTCCACCGACTTCCGGCTGGCTGACACCAGCGCCAAGATTGGCCTGCCCGAGACCAAGCTCGGCATCATGCCGGGCTTTGGCGGCACCGTCCGTCTGCCGCGGGTGATCGGCGCCGACAACGCGCTGGAGTGGATCACCACCGGCAAGGATTACCGTGCCGATGACGCCCTCAAGGTGGGTGCCATCGACGCCGTGGTCGCGCCAGAGGCGCTGCAGAGCGCTGCGGTGCAGATGATCAAGGACGCGATCAAAGGCAAGCTGGACTGGCAGGGCCGCCGCGCCGCCAAGAAGGCCCCGCTGCGCCTCTCCAAACTGGAAGCCATGATGAGCTTCACCACCGCCGCCGGCATGGTTGCCGCCGTGGCGGGCAAACATTACCCGGCGCCGATGACGGCAGTAAAAACCGTCGAAGCCGCTGCCGGTATGAGCCGTGACGAGGCGCTGGCCGTCGAGGCGCAAGGCTTCATCAAGCTGGCCAAGACCGATGTCGCCAAGGCGCTGGTCGGTATCTTCCTCAACGATCAACATATCAAGGCGCTGGCCAAGAAAGCGGCCAAGCAGGCAGCTAAGGCCACTAGCCACGCCGCCGTACTGGGTGCCGGCATCATGGGGGGCGGCATCGCCTACCAGTCTGCCAGCAAGGGCATCCCGGCAGTGATGAAGGACATCAACGAGAAGGCGCTGGCACTTGGCATGAATGAGGCCACCAAGCTGCTCAACGGCCAGCTCGAAAAGGGCCGCATCGACGGTATCAAGATGGGCCAGGTGCTCTCCGCCATCACCCCGACCCTCAGCTATGACAATGTCAAGCATGTGGATGTGGTGGTCGAAGCCGTGGTCGAAAACCCGAAAGTGAAGGCCGCCGTGCTGGGCGAAGTGGAAGGGATCATCGGCGAAGACGCCGTGCTCGCCAGCAACACCTCCACCATTCCCATCTCCCTGCTGGCCAAGGGGCTGAAGCGCCCGCAAAACTTCTGCGGCATGCACTTCTTCAACCCGGTGCACCGCATGCCGCTGGTAGAGATCATCCGCGGCGAGCAGACCTCCGATGAAACCATCAACCGCGTGGTAGCCTACGCCGCCGCCATGGGCAAGTCCCCGGTGGTGGTCAACGACTGCCCTGGCTTCTTCGTCAACCGCGTGCTGTTCCCCTACTTCTTCGGCTTCAACAAGCTGGTCGCCGATGGCGCCGACTTCGCCGCCGTCGACAAGGTGATGGAGAAGGAGTTTGGCTGGCCGATGGGCCCCGCCTACCTGCTGGACGTGGTCGGCATCGACACCGGCCACCACGCCGGTGACGTGATGGCGCAGGGCTTCCCGGCACGCATGAGCAAGGAAGGTCGCACCGCCATCGACGTGATGTACGAAGTGAGCCGCTTCGGTCAGAAGAACGGCAAGGGTTTCTACGCCTACGAGCAGGACAAGAAGGGCAAGCCGAAGAAGGTGGCCGACGCCGCCAGCTACGAGCTGCTGGCCCCCATCGCCAAGCCGAAACAGGATTTCGACAAGGACGCCATCATCGCTCGCATGATGATCCCGATGATCAACGAGGTGGTGCTCTGTCTGGAAGAGGGCATAGTCGCCACGCCAGCCGAAGCCGACATCGCGCTGGTCTACGGTCTGGGCTTCCCTCCCTTCCGCGGCGGCGTGTTCCGCTATCTGGACACTATCGGTCTGGATCGCTACGTGGCCATGGCCGACCAGTATGCCGACTTGGGCCCGCTCTACCGCGTCAGCGACAAGCTGCGTGAGATGGCCGCCCAGGGCAAAACCTTCTACTGATTGCGGAAAGGAGATCCATTCATGAAAGACGTAGTCATTGTCGACTGTATCCGGACCCCGATGGGCCGGTCCAAGGGCGGCGCCTTCCGCAACGTGCGTGCAGAAGACTTGTCCGCACACCTGATGAAATCCATCCTGCTGCGCAACCCCAACCTCGATCCGAACGAGATCGAGGATATCTACTGGGGCTGCGTACAGCAGACCCTGGAGCAGGGCTTCAACATCGCCCGCAACGCCGCACTGCTGGCCGGCATTCCCAAGCAGGTGGGGGCGGTCACCGTCAACCGCCTGTGCGGCTCCAGCATGCAGGCGCTGCACGATGCCTCTCGCGCCATCCAGGTGGGTGATGGGGATATCTTCATCATCGGCGGGGTCGAGCACATGGGCCACGTACCGATGAGCCACGGGGTGGACTTCCACCCCGGCATGGCCAAGTCGGTGGCGAAAGCCTCCGGCATGATGGGGCTGACCGCCGAGATGCTCGGCAAGCTGCACGGCATCAGTCGTCAGCAGCAGGACGAGTTTGCCGCCCGCTCCCACCGCCGCGCTCACGCCGCCACCGTGGAAGGGCGTTTCGCCAAGGAGATAGTCGGGCTGGAAGGCCATGACGCCAGCGGCGCCCGCTTCTTCTACGACTATGACGAGGTGATCCGCCCCGAGACCACGGTTGAAACCCTGAGCCAGCTGCGCCCGGTGTTCGACCCGGTCAACGGTACCGTCACCGCCGGCACCTCGTCGGCCCTGTCCGATGGCGCCGCCGCCATGCTGGTAATGAGTGCGGACCGCGCCAAGGCGCTCGGCCTCACCCCGCGTGCCAAGGTACGTGCCATGGCCGTCGCCGGCTGCGATGCCGCCATCATGGGTTACGGCCCGGTACCGGCCACCCAGAAGGCGCTCAAGCGGGCCGGCCTGACCATCGGCGACATCGACCTGTTCGAGCTGAACGAGGCGTTTGCCGCCCAGTCCCTGCCCTGCGTGAAGGATCTGGGTCTGCAAGACGTGGTGGATGAGAAGGTGAACCTGAACGGCGGCGCCATCGCCCTAGGTCACCCGCTCGGCTGCTCCGGCGCCCGCATCTCCACCACCCTGCTCAACCTGATGGAAGAGAAGGATGCCACCCTGGGGGTTGCCACCATGTGCATCGGCCTGGGTCAGGGCATCGCCACCGTGTTCGAACGAGTGTAAGTAGCGCCCTGGCCGGTTCGCCGGTCGGGGGCTGTATGACAGAGAGGAGCCCGCTCCTGCTTCCCGGCGAAGCGGGCTCCTGTCACCGGTTTTGGGGTCGGTCTGCCCGGCCCGTCATCGAGTCTGTGGAGTGCGCCACACGGGGTGCACTTCTGCCGTCGGAATCTGCGTATTGGCCGGCCCGTTTGGGTCGGCCTTTTTTATTTGCACGGCAGGATATGGGAGGATATTGCCCATAACCTCACATTAGATGGGGGGCTTGCTTGCTTTTTGCGCCCCTGACAGGTTCAATCTGCACAAAAAAATGGGTGGATGCACATACATATGTCAACGAGCAAACAACTGCTGATCGTCGACGACGACCAAGAGATCCGCGAGCTGCTCAACGAATACCTGACCAGGGCCGGCTTCGAGGTATTGACCGCAGCGGAGGGCAACGAGATGCGCAAGCAGCTCGCCCAGCACAACCCGGACCTCATCATTCTCGATATCATGATGCCGGGTGACGACGGCTTTACCCTCTGCCAGCAGATCCGTCGCGACTCCCAGGTGCCCATCATCATGCTGACCGCCGCCTCCGACGAAGCGGACCGGGTGATCGGCCTCGAACTCGGAGCCGATGACTACATCGCCAAGCCGTTCAGCCCGCGCGAACTGCAGGCCCGCATCAAGGCGCTACTGCGCCGCGCCGAATTCCGCCAGCCGGAGAAAGAGAAAGAGCCGAGCCGCCGGCTGCGCTTCGCCGAGTGGACTCTGGATACCCTGAGCCACCAGCTGACCCACGAGGACGGCAGCCTGCTGGATCTCTCCGGCAGCGATGCGCTGCTGCTCGGCATGTTCCTGCAACAGCCCGGCGTGGTGCTGGACCGGGATACCATCTCGGATGCCACCCGCGGTCGCGAGAGCCTGCCGATGGAGCGCGGTATCGACGTGCAGATCAGCCGCTTGCGCCAGAAGCTGGGTGACAACGGCAAGAGCCCGCGCATCATCAAGACCATTCGCGGCAGTGGCTACATGCTGATCGCCGAGGTGCACGAGATCCCATGAGAGCCAGCAAGGTAGCGACGGCATGCTGATCGACACAAGGCGAGAGATCCCATGAATACCAGGTGGTTCTGGCGGGCGCTGGTGCCCCGTTCCCTGCTGTCGCGGATGCTGCTGCTGTTGCTGCTGGCGATCCTGCTCTCCCAGACCATCCTCACCGGCATCTGGATGCAGCAGATCCAGAAGCGGGAGCTGGAAGGCATGCTCAGCACTACCCGCAACCTGGCGCTGTCAGCCGCCTCCACCGTCAACTTCTTCAAATCTCTGCCGCTGCAGTACCGCCACATCGCGCTGGACCAGCTGCGCAACATGGGCGGCAGCCGCTTCTTCGTGTCGCTGAACGAAGAGGAGATCCACATCAGCGCCATCCCCGACAGCGAGCGCAAGACGCTGGTGCTCAAAGAAGTGCAGGGGGTGCTGACCCGCAAGCTCTCCGACGCCATGGCGATCAAGGTGGATTTCTCGCGCCCCGAAGAGCTGCACGTCTTCAACAACGACACCCTGCTGGCGGATCTGCCCTCCTCCTGGGCCCGCTACACCCTGTCGCTGGAGCCGATCAATCCCCCTGTGCTGGTGACCCAGATCGAGATAGAGCCGGGCGAGTGGCTCTATCTGGCGGCCCTGCTGCCGGCCCCCTACATGACGCTCGACGACACCGTGATGCCGAGCAACCAGGTACGCTTCATCGCCCTGATGACGGTGTTCCTCTGCTTCTTCACCTTCCTGCTGGTGCGCTGGCAGACCCGGCCGCTGCGCCGGCTGGCCAAGGCGGCGGTCAACCTCGGCAAGGACATCGACCAACCCTCGCTGAAAGAGGAGGGGCCTCCGAGATCGTGGCGGCCACCCGCGCCTTCAACATCATGCAGCACCGCATTCGCCGCTATATCGACGATAGAGAGCGGCTGTTCAGCTCGATTTCCCACGACCTCAAGACCCCCATCACCCGGCTGCGGCTGCGGGTCGAGCTGCTCGACGACGAACAGCAAATCGCCAAGTTCAACAAGGACCTGGACGAGCTGGAGCTGATGGTGAAGGGGGCGCTGCAGACGGTGAAAGACACCGACATCCACGAGAACATCGAGCAGCTCGACATCGACGCCATGCTGGAGCAGATGGCGGAAGCCATGAACCTGCACGACGAGCGACTGACCATCGAAGGCCACTGCAAGCAGCCCTACCGCGGCAAACCGCTGGCCCTCAAGCGCTGCATCGGCAACCTGGTGGACAACGGCATCAAATACGGCCAACGGGTGCGCATCATCATCATGGACGACGAGGAGATGCTGATCCTGTTCATCATGGACGAGGGCCCCGGCCTGCCGGAGGATCAGTTCGAACGCATCTTCGAGCCCTATTACCGGCTCAGCACGGATCTGGCCGGCACCGGTCTGGGTCTGGGCATTGCCCGCAATATAGCCCACGCCCACGGCGGCGATCTGGTGCTGGAAAATCGTCCGCAGGGCGGCCTGCAGGCCACCCTCTCCCTACCAAGGCAGTAACCTTATGAAGTGGTTGTCTTTTTCTGTCATCGCCCTGCTCTCCCTGCCTGTAGACGCCTCCCAGGTGGAGGTACTGCACTGGTGGACCTCCGGCGGCGAAGCCAGGGCGGTGGAAGTGCTCAAGTCCGAGTGGACCGAGCAAGGCAATCAGTGGAACGACTTCGCGGTGCAGGGGGGCGGCGGCAAGAGCGCCATGACGGTGCTGAAAAGCCGGGCACTGGCGGCCAATCCGCCGGAGGCGGCCCACCTCAAGGGGTTCGAGTTGCGGGAGTGGGCCGGACTCGGCTTCCTGCGCGACCTCACCCCCATGGCCGAACACCTCGGCTGGTATCCCCAGCTGCCGCCCATGGTGCGGGAGACCCTCAGCCAGAACGGTGCCCTGATGGCGGTGCCGACCGGCATCCACCGAGTCAACTGGCTGTGGCTCAACCGCAAGATCTTCGAGCGCAACAAGCTGACTCCGCCCACCAGCTGGGCCCAGTTCGTGACCGTGGCCGATCGGCTCAAGCAGCAAGGGATCACCCCGCTCGCCATCGGCAACGAGCCCTGGCAGCTGGCGGTGCTGTTCGAAACGGTGGCACTCGGCGAAGGGGGCAAGGCGTTCTACCGCAAAGCCTTCGTGGAGCAGGACAGCGCCACCCTGACCGGCCCCGACATGGTGCGGGTGCTGACCCGCTTTCAGCAACTGCGCGGCTATGTGCCGGAGAAATACGCCGGCCTGAAGTGGCACCAGGCCACCAACCTGCTGGAGAGCGGCGGCGCCGCCATGCAGATCATGGGGGACTGGGTGAAGGGCGAACTGAGCGCCGGCAACTACCGGCCCGGTGAGGATATCGAGTGCCTGCCAAGCCCTGGCAGTGCCAACCTGTTCAGCTACAACCTCGACTCCATCGCCATGTTCAAGCAGCGGGATCCCGCCCAGTTGCAGGCCCAGGGCGAGCTGGCCCAGTTGCTGATGACGCCGCGCTTCCAGCAGGAGTTCAACCGGGTGAAGGGCTCGATCCCGGCGCTGACCAAGCCGGACATGAGCAAGTTCGACCGCTGCGCCATCCGCTCCTATCAGGATTTTCTGCTGGCGGAGCGGGAGGGCAACCTGCTGCCCAGCATGGCTGAGGGGATGGCGACGCCGACCAACATGCGCCAGGCGATCATGGATGTGCTGAGCAACTTCTTCAACGACCCCAGAGCCAACCCGCAGCAGACTGCGCTGCATCTGGAGCGGGCCATGCGCTCGACCCGCTGACGCTTTTCGCGGCGGCCAGAAACGACAAAGGCGGATGAAATATCCGCCTTTGTCGTTGTGAAAGTATTGGGGTCAGGATTGATCGTTTTCGTCCTCATCCTCGTCGTAGTAATCGCTGAGCTCGATCCAGAGCCCCAGTCCGATCATCACCATGGAACCGAACCAGGTGCCGGTGTTACCGATCGGGCTGCCCATCACTATCATGGCGAAAGACAAGAACCCCATGCCTGCGTAGGCTTGTAATCTGCCGTAGGAGACCTGCATATTCACACCTCCTTGTTGAATATGGTTCAATTTTTATATTACTCATACGGCGGGGAGTGGGTAGGCCCAGATAACACTTTGGTTACATATGCTGCCAGTTGCCGGAGTGGTTTGATTATTTTTTCGCCGTGAGTATCATTGGCAGCTGATTTGGTTGAAGGTTGATTATTGATGAGTGCTTTATTCTGCGACGCGACTCACGAGTTGGACGCAATCGGGCTTCGTTGCCCCGAGCCAGTGATGATGGTTCGTAAAAAAGTGCGGTTGATGGCTGACGGGGAGACCCTGCTGGTCAGTGCCGACGACCCCTCAACCACCCGCGACATCCCCAGTTTCTGCCGCTTCATGGATCACACCCTGGTCGCCAGCGAGACAGAGCAGGCCCCTTACCGCTATCTGATCCGCAAGGGTCAGTAAGCCCCAACACCGGAGCAATCCATGCCAGCCATTACCCGAATCGGCACCACCCAGCGTTGGTCTGACGTGGTCATTCACAACGGCACCCTCTACGTGGTGGAAGTGCCCGCCACCGACACCGCCGATATTCACCAGCAGACCCGTGAAGTGCTGGAAAGCCTGCAGCGCCTGCTGGAAGCCAACGGCTCCGGCGTCGACAAGATCCTGATGGCCAACATCTATCTCAAGGACATAGCTGACATCGCGGCCTTCAACGAGCAGTGGGATGCCTGGATCCCGGCGGGCACAGCACCGGTCCGCGCCTGCGTACAGGCCCGCCTGGCCCACGAAGGCTACAAGGTCGAAGTGCAGCTGACTGCCGCCGTCTAAACCCCGCAACGCCGGATAGCAAAAGGCCCCGCCATCGCTGGCGGGGCCTTTTTCATGGCTGCGAACCGGACCGCTTAGGCGATCGGGGTCAGGGTGATGGTCACCCGACGGTTCTGGGCCTTGCCTTCGGCGGTGCTGTTGGTGGCTACCGGCTGATCCGGGCCAACGCCGCTGGTGGAGATACGGCTGCCGGTCACACCCTGGCCGATCAACTGGGCGGCGACGGCATCGGCGCGCTGGGCGGAGAGCTTCATGTTGAGCTCGCGAGAACCAGTGCTGTCAGTGTGACCGACCACGTTCAGGCGGGTCTTGTCGAACTCACCGACCACCATGGCCACGCCGGACAGAGTGTTGGCACCGGCCGCTTTCAGCTGGGCGCTGGAGCTGTCGAAAGTGACGTTGTTCGGCATGTTGAGGATCAGCTGGTCACCGTTGCGGGTCACGCTGACGCCGGTGCCTTGCAGCTTCTCGCGCAGCTTGGCTTCCTGCACGTCCATGTAGTAGCCGATACCGCCGCCCAGCGCGGCGCCGGCGGCCACGCCGGTCAGGATCCCTTTCTTGCGGTCACCCTTGCTGGAGGAGAGCGCGCCCACGGCGGCGCCAGTGGCCGCGCCAGCCAGCGCGCCCCAGGCGCCCTTGGAGGTCTGGGATTCCCCAGTGTAGGGGTTGGTGGTACAGCCGGTCAGGGCTACGAGCAGGGCAACGGCGGGAACAAGTGTCTTGAAATGCATGAAAAACCTCTAAAAAAACCGACTCAAATCCAAAGAGGGCGCATTCTACCCCAGAGCTGTGCCAAGGTGTGACGCTGTCGATGCAGATCCCCCATCTGCCACGCATGGCTGCCGCTCGAGCAGAGGAATGCGCCCCGAACCTCGCTGACGTTTCACGGTCAGCGCGAACAACACATAGGCCCACGCCCCCCAGATGCGGGTTGCCGACCCGGTGACATTACCGCCAGAGTGGGGCTCCCCCACAACGGAGCCAGCCCATGTCTTCACTCGCCCATTCCGCCCTGCTCATCATCGACATGCAGGTCGGCCTGCTGCATGGCCCGGAGGCGCCCCATGCCGGCCCACAGCTACTGGCCAACATCAACCGGCTTGCCGATGCCGCCCATAGTGCCGGCATCCCCGTACTGGCGGTACGCCACACAGGCCCGACCGGTAGCCCCATCGCTGCGGGCAGCCCCCTCTGGCAACTGGTGCCCGAGCTGGCCGTGACCGCTGCCGACCTCGTGTTCGACAAACAGCGACCAAGTGCCTTTCACGGCACAGCCCTCGATAGTTGGCTGAAGCAGCGCGGGGTACAGACCCTGCTCGTCACCGGCATGAAGACCCAGTACTGCATAGATACCACCTGCCGGGCGGCAGCGGATCTCGGTTACTCCGTGGTTCTGGTCAGCGATGCCCACACCTGCATGGATACCCAGACACTTGCCGCAACCCAGATCATCGCTCACCACAACGCCACCCTGGCCGGCCCCTTCGTCCAGCTGATGAGCAGCGACGAGGTGTGCGAGGTGCTGACTCACACCCTTCAGCCCGGATAATGCTGGGCTCAAGATGCAAGAGGGAGGCATCAGCCTCCCTTCTCTTTTGCCTTGCGCCCGGTTTATTGGCGCGCAGGCTCCTGCTGGCACTCGGCGTGGCAGGGGCAGGTCACCAGATGATCGTTCACCATCCCCACTGCCTGCATGAAGGCGTAGCAGATGGTGCTGCCGACGAAGGTGAAGCCGCGTTTCTTGAGCGCCCTGGACATGGCATCCGACTCCGCGGAGGTCGCCGGAATGTCGCCGTTGCCCTGGCGCTGGTTGACGATGGGGGCGCCGCCCACGAAGCCCCACAGATAATCGACAAAGTCGATGCCTTCGGCCTCCAGCGCCAGATAGGCGCGGGCATTTTTGATGATCGACTGCACCTTGAGCCGGTTGCGGATAATGCCGGTGTCTTGCATCAGCCGCTCCACATCCTGCTCGTCGAACTGCGCGATGCGCACCGGATCAAAATCCGCATAGGCGCGATGGTAGCTCTCGGTGCGTTTCAGTATGGTGATCCACGACAGCCCCGCCTGCTGGCCGTCGAGGCAGAGCTTGGCAAACAGCTCGCGCGAATCATGGACCGGCCTTCCCCACTGTTTGTCATGGTATTCGATGTATTCCGGGTCCTTGGTCACCCAGGCGCAACGCAACTCCATTCCCTCTCTCCTGTCATTTCATCCAATCCCCGGGGTCGATGCCAACCCGGGTCTGGGAGTGCCGACAACCCCTCCCGCCCAGGCCCGGCGCAGCGCCATCACATTAATCCGCTGTAATTTCGCCTATTATCCGACCATGCCAGACGGTATACTCCTTCGGTTCACATTCAGCAAATCTTGCTCTGATTTCATTTCGCGCGAAAAAAATTATGCAAAAATTCGATGTCAAAACCTTTCAGGGCCTGATCCTGCAGCTGCAGGACTATTGGTCCCGCCAGGGCTGTACCATCATTCAGCCGCTGGATATGGAAGTGGGTGCCGGTACTTCTCACCCCATGACCTGTCTGCGTGCCCTGGGCCCGGAGCCCATCGCCTGCGCCTACGTGCAACCGTCCCGCCGTCCGACTGACGGCCGCTACGGTGAAAACCCGAACCGCCTGCAGCACTACTACCAGTTCCAGGTGATCATCAAGCCTTCCCCCGACAACATTCAGGAACTCTATCTGGGCTCCCTGAAAGAGCTGGGTATGGATCCCGAGATCCACGACATCCGCTTCGTGGAAGACAACTGGGAAAACCCGACCTTAGGGGCATGGGGCCTGGGCTGGGAAGTGTGGCTGAACGGCATGGAAGTGACCCAGTTCACCTACTTCCAGCAGGTTGGCGGCCTCGAGTGCAAGCCGGTCACCGGCGAGATCACCTATGGTCTCGAGCGTCTGGCCATGTACATCCAGGGCGTCGACAGCGTCTACGATCTGGTCTGGTCTGACGGCCCGCTGGGCAAGACCACCTATGGCGACGTGTTCCACCAGAACGAAGTGGAGCAATCCACCTACAACTTCGAACACGCCGATGTGGAGTTCCTGTTCCACTGCTTCGAGCAGTACGAGAAGGAAGCCCAGAATCTGCTGGCACTGGAAAAACCGCTGCCGCTGCCTGCCTACGAGCGCATCCTCAAGGCCGCTCACTCCTTCAACCTGCTGGATGCCCGCAAGGCCATCTCGGTCACTGAGCGTCAGCGCTACATCCTGCGCATTCGCACCCTGACCAAGGCCGTGGCAGAGGCATACTACGCCTCCCGCGAAGCGCTGGGCTTCCCTATGTGTCAGCGCAGTGAGAACAAGCAAGGTTAAGGAACGGACATGGCACAACATACATTTCTGGTAGAGATCGGTACTGCTGAGCTGCCGCCCAAAGCCCTGCGCTCCCTGGCCGAAGCCTTTGCCGACAACTTCAAAGCCGAACTGACCAAGGCCGATCTGGCCTTCGGCGACGTCGAGTGGTTTGCCTCACCGCGCCGTCTGGCGCTGAAGGTGCACGCGCTGGCCGGCGAACAGCCGAGCAAGAGCGTCGAGAAGCGCGGCCCGGCCGTATCTCAGGCGTTCGATGCCGAAGGCAAGCCGACCAAGGCTGCCGAAGGCTGGGCCCGTGGCAACGGCATCACCGTTGAGCAGGCCGAGCGTCTGGTCACCGACAAGGGCGAGTGGCTGGTTCACACCGCCAAGGTCGAAGGCCGTCCGGCCAAAGAATTGCTGGGCGAACTGGTCGCCTCCGCACTGGCCAAGCTGCCCATCCCGAAGATGATGCGCTGGGGCGACAAGACCATCCAGTTCGTGCGTCCGGTCTTCACCGTGACCCTGCTGCTGGATGGCGAGCTGGTGCCCGCCCACATTCTGGGTATCGACTCTGCCCGCATCCTTCGCGGCCACCGCTTTATGGGCGAGAGCGAGTTCACCCTCGACAATGCCAGCCAGTACCCGCAGATCCTGCAGGAGCGCGGCATGGTGATTGCCGACTTCATGGCCCGCAAGGCCAAGATCAAGGCTGACGTCGAAGCGGCCGCTGCCGCCTTCGGTGGCGTGGCCGATCTGGACGACGCCCTGCTGGAAGAGGTCACCGCACTGGTCGAGTGGCCGGTGGTGCTGACCGCCAACTTCGAAGAGAAGTTCCTGGCCGTGCCGGCTGAAGCGCTGGTGCACACCATGAAGGGTGACCAGAAGTACTTCCCGGTCTACGACAAGAACGGCAAGCTGCTGCCGAAGTTCATCTTCGTCACCAACATCGAGTCCAAAGACCCGAGCCAGATCATCAGCGGCAACGAGAAGGTGGTTCGCCCCCGTCTCTCTGATGCCGAGTTCTTCTTCAAGACCGACCTCAAGCAGACTCTGGCCTCCCGCCTGCCGCGCCTTGAAACCGTGCTGTTCCAGCAACAGCTGGGCACCGTCAAGGCCAAGGTCGAACGCATCGAGACCGTCGCAGGCTTTATCGCCGAGCGTATCGGCGCCGACGTGGCTCAGGCCAAGCGTGCCGGTCTGCTCTCCAAGTGTGATCTCATGACCAACATGGTCGGCGAGTTCACCGACACCCAGGGTGTCATGGGGATGCACTACGCCCGTCACGATGGCGAAGACGAAGCGGTTGCCGTGGCCCTCAACGAGCAGTACATGCCGCGCTTTGCCGGCGATGCCCTGCCGTCCGGTCTGGTTGCCTGCGCCGTTGCGCTGGCCGACAAGTTCGACACCCTGGCCGGTATCTTCGGCATCGGCATGCTGCCGAAGGGTGACAAAGACCCGTTCGCCCTGCGTCGCGCTGCCATCGGTGCCCTGCGCATCATGACCGAGAAGCAGCTGGATCTGGATCTGGTTGAACTGGTTGAAGAAGCGGTACGCGTCTACGGCGACAAGCTGACCAACAAGACCGTCGTCACCGACGTGGTCGACTTTATGCTGGGCCGCTTCCGCGCCGCCTATCAGGACGAAGGCATCGGTGCCGACGTGGTGCTGGCCGTACTGGCCCGCCGCCCGACCCGTCCGCTCGACTTCGATCGTCGCGTCAAGGCCGTCAGCCACTTCCGCACTCTGGATGCCGCACTGGCACTGGCTGCCGCCAACAAGCGCGTGAGCAACATTCTGGCCAAGGTCGAAGGCGAACTGCCGACTGCCGTCAAACCGGAACTGCTGGTCGATGCCGCCGAGAAGGCGCTGGCCACCCAGGTTGCTGAACTGCAATCCGAACTGGCCCCGCTGTTCGCCGCCGGTGACTATCAGACTGCCCTCACCCGTCTGGCCGCCCTGCGCGAGCCGGTCGACACCTTCTTCAACGAAGTCATGGTGATGGCAGACGACGAGGCCCTCAAGGCCAACCGTTTGGCACTGCTGAACAACCTGCGCAACCTGTTCCTGCAAGTCGCGGATATCTCCCTGCTGCAGTGATCTTGGTTGAGTCAGTGATATAAAAAACGGCGCCGTTAAGGCGCCGTTTTTTGTTTAGAATACCGACATAATCTGTAATGAGGATTAAAAATGACGATCGAGACAATACACACAAGTTCGGTTGAAGAGTTTTGGGAATATATCTCACCAATAGGTAAATTCGCGTCAGAACTTAGGAGGCCAATATATAGAGGCCAAGGTGATGCATCTTGGTCTCTCACTCCGTCCGTATTACGTTCAGATTTAATAGATAAGTATCTAGACTCTCGTCATATAGCACATCATTCAGAAACAGATTTTATTATATTTTTCGAGTATTCAATGATTGCAGGCTTTGTAAATATGTGCGATCAGGTTGGTTATGATATACCAGCAGAGTCTGACTATTTTAGAAGGTCTATCGACTTCTCCACTTTCGCGGATGAACATCATAGAAATGCATCTGATTGGCCATCTGATAAATATTATTCTATTTTAGCTCTCGCACAGCATCACGGGATTCCGACTCGTCTTCTAGACTGGACATATAACCCCATCGTCGCATCATATTTTGCTGCATCACAAACTCTCAACATGCAGAATAGTGAGAATCCTTTAGCTGTATGGATAATAGATAAAGAAGACATTCTTGCTAATAGCAGTAAAAGAATAGAAATCATCAGTGTTCCTGGAGGTACAAGCAAGAATTTAGCAGCCCAAAAAGGTTGCTTTATGATTTGCCGCAAAGAACATGGTGTAACACGAAACGATAAGTTTCTAAAGGAAACATATGAAAACTTAACAAACAATACATTGGATGAACTAAATATAAAAACCTTTAAAATAACATCACCAAATAATCTTGCACCAACACTGTTTAAACTATGTGAGAAGTTTCATATTTCTTCGGCAGCATTGTTTCCAGGAATAGATGGAATTGCACGCTCAGTGCTTGAGTTTCAATTAGCGAAGAAAAAGGGCGGCTGGTTATAATTTTTTCATTCTCTAATAATATGTAGCCGGTAGGTTCGATTAGCCGTCGGGCGTAATCGGACGTTCGCGTAAACTGATTCTCTCGCCATAACGACCAGCCGAATTTCCCCCTCCGGCTGGCCAAGCCTGACCCACGGCTACAACCGCAACCAAAGCCTCTCGTTCGTCCGATTACGCTGCGCTAATCGAACCTACAACGGCTTTGCCAACGCGGCGACAATCTTTTCCACGCTCTGGGTGACCGACAGGGTGGCGCTATCCAGTACCAGACGCTCACTGTCCCAGGGTCGATAGTCGCGATCGATCACCGCCTGCCAATCCGGCAATACCAGCCCCTCGATATCCACCGTCCTGTTCTCGACACGCTCGCGGTGCAGCTTCGAATTGGAGCAGACCACCTCGACATCGAGACAGGGCACCCCGACCGAGCGGGCGATGTCGTGGTAAGCATCCCGGGTGAGCTGGATGGGGTTAACGGAATCCGTGATGACGATCGAGCCAAGTACCAGGTTCTCTCTGGCCAGCCCATAGGCGACGAAATAACCGGCCGGCCCCATCTCTTCAGCCGTCCGGTCAACATCACGAATGGCCTGCTCTATGGTATCGATGCGCAGGTAAACGGCCCTCAACCGCCGGGCCAGAGCCCGTGCTATGGTGCTTTTTCCGCTGCCCGGCAAACCACTGAAGATGATCAGCATGTTCCATTCCCTTGATAAAAGAAGAACCCGAGCCATAGGGTACCGGATTGTCATCGCACCCACAGCGTCTTGTTCAGGGCTGCACAGGATATGCCCGCCAGCGGCTTCTCTTGCTCGACAGCCGTCATCGAATATGCGCGAATATAAGCCTGCCTCTCTACCGATCATCCAAATTTATATGCAGGCTGGCTGCTGCTGATGGATAGAAATAACAACAAAAGATATTTTTTACGCTCTATCTCTTCTTGTTGTGCCTCATCAATGAAGCTGTTATTTATGCCAAGACATACCTAAAAATAAACAACGCAGCATTAAAATGGCGTTGTTTTATATATCCAACCATCTTTCATATCACCGTGATGATGAAAAATTATGACATCCACATTCAAAAACAAACCCTTGAAAATCAACACCTTATTTTCAAGTAAAAATAGGGCACCCAAACAATGCACTTGCAAAGCAATATATAAAATCAATATCAGACTTATCAGAATTAAATAGACATGGCCTTTTCCACCTCCCCATTTTAATTTTCGCCATTCACCCAAAACACACAAATGGAGATGTGTAGAATGATAATGAAACAGAAGTTCGTTATGTTGGCCGCCTTGTCCACCCTGATGTTATCTACCAGTGCCTTGGCCACTTACCGGGTCGACGTGCAGTGTCTTGATCGGGTCATGTTGACCGATGTGCATGCCGGCTATATCAAATCGGCCAGTGGCGGCCCCGACGCCGGCAATGCAGTGGTGATCTCATGGGAAAAGAATTATGAGCAGGGCAGCACGAGCTTCCATGTCTTCAAGAACCTGAATGATTACCCCGGCAGGGGCATGTTCGAGATGGCCCTGCTGGCGCTGGATCGCGGCCTGCCGGTCAGTGCCTGGGGCAATGACTCCCAATGCTCCGGTGGGATTCATCAGTTGAAGATTACCCGCAGCGTCAACCCCTAATCCTGCCCGCGCACTGATTCGAGCGATAAAGGGAGTGAACACCAAGCCGGGCCAGTCAGCTGCGCCCGGCTTTAACAACCCGCGCGACCGTCGCTTGCCTTGCGCTGTAACATGCGAAGCAGCGCCGCCACGTATCTCACCTGTTCATGCCAACTCGGCCGGGACGATATCTCTGGGCCGGATAGGCAACCCGCCGATTTGGGCATATCTTGTCGAGGCGGCTCTGCCAGGGTGACAGGGCCCCTTCACGAGGTGCAACGATGAAACGAGCAATCCAGGCCGCCCTGCTGGCCGCCACCATGGCCGCCGGTGCGCAGGCCGCCGACAAGATCACCACGGTTCCGGTGCAGTTTACCAAGGGGGCCCACAGCGCCCAGCTCAAGGGCAGCTTCACCGGCTATGACACCATCCATTACACGCTAGTGGCCAAGGCGGGCCAGACCATGACGGTCAAGATCGGCGGCAGCAGCAACGCCAACTTCAATGTCTTCGCCCCCGGCGCCCAGCCCGGTCAGGCCGAGGCGATCGGTCGCAACGATGGCGATGGTCAGTGGCAAGGCGCCCTGCCCGCCTCCGGCAAGTACCTGATCCAGGTCTATCAGATGCGTGCCTCCGCCCGTCGCGGCGAGCAGGTGCCCCACACCCTGGCAGTCAGCATCCAGTAAACCCGCCCACGCGATGCCCGTGCAACCACCGTCATGCCCCATCCCGGGCTGGGCATGACGGCGGCCTGCTGGTAGGGTGGTGCCATCAATTAATCAACGACCGAGACAGCCATGCAACGCAAAACCCTGGCCCTGCTGCTGGCCAGCCATCTGCTGGTGGGCGCCGCCGGCTTTGCGGCCGGCATCTATGCCCTGCCGATCCTGATAGCCCCACCCGCCCCCGCCAACGAGCAGGTTGCCGCCCGGCAGGCTCAGGCCAGCTTTCACGGCACCTTTCGCCGGGATCTGCAAGACAGCGACCGGCTACACTGGGGTGAGGGGCAGGTCAGCATCGGATCCGATGCCATCAGCCTGATAGGCAAGCTGGCGCCGGGCCCCGACTACCAGCTCTACCTGTCACCTACCTTCGTCGAGACCGAGGCCGACTTTGCCCGCCTGAAGGAGAAGATGATGAAAATCGGGCCGGTGAAGACCTTCGACAACTTCATCGTCCCCCTCCCTGCCGATGTAAACCCGGCCGACTATGACAGCGTGATCATCTGGTGCGAGACCTTCGGCCAGTTCATCACCGCCGCCCGCTACCGGCAGTAACTCCACAACCGGGCTACTCACCATGCAATAACGGACACCCAGAGGTGTCCGTTATTGCATGCAGTTTCCTTGTAGGGAGCCAATTACTCGAGATAACCGGCCTCGACGCCGATATGGGCCAGGGCCGCCAGCTCCAGCGGGGTCAGCTGGCTGACGGAGTCGATCATGGTCGGCTCACCGCGCGCTGATTCGGGCAGCTGGAGGCGCACCTTCAGCTCGTCGGTCAGGCTGCCCACCAGGTTGCCCATGCGGGTCAGGCGGGAGACCAAGACGGCTTCCGGGCTGCTCTCGCTGTCGGCAAAGGTAGAGACCTGCGCCACCGCGAAGTCGCAGACGGCCTTGGCTCGATCACCAAAATCCCCCTCCAGTTGTAGCAGCACCTGCCGCGCCGCACTGTCGTCAAGACGAGCCAGTTCCGTCTTCATATGGCCGGTATCAAAGCGCAGTCTTGCCCCCGCATCGAGTCGATCCTCCGGCTTGCCAGCGGTCTGGTCTGCCCATGCCTGATCGGTCTGACCGGCAAACTGCATCAGGCCGCCCAGCACCAACCGCTGGTTGGGACGCGCCGAGGCAAGACTGTCGAGTGCATTGCCCAGAGAAGCACCATTGGCATCGCTGCCGCCCGCAAGAGAGAGCGCCAATGTACGCAGGATCTGCAGATCACCCCGGGTCTGCAGCTTGGCCATATGGGAGCCATTGATGGAGCCATCGGCAATGTGCTGGTGCAAGGCATTGAGGTCATCACTGCTCAGGGTAACCTCGGTCGAAGCCTGATCCCGCAGCAGGTAGCTGGCCTGGTAGCTGATGAGCTCCAGCGCCTGCTTGTAACCGGTGATCTCGGTCTGGCGTGCCATGGCAACGGTGTCACGGGCGGCAGGCTTGGCCTCCCCATGTGGAGCCGCCACAACCTCGGCATTAGTGGTGGCCGGCAGAGGTTCGCCGGCGACCTCGGCCTTGACTGCGCACTGCAAGTCGGCCACTTCCGCCATCACGGCATGCAGTTGGTTCATCGCCTCTTGTAACTGCTCCGGGGTGGCACTGGCGATCAACTCCGTTACCTTGCCACCCACCGTGCCCCACTGCTGGAGCGGGATACCAGCGATGGGACGTTCAAGCAACCCGGCCGCCAAGGTTTGGTTCTCCTGCCGCATGGAGCCATCCTTGATCCCGTTCAGTGAGGTTGCCAGCGAGCGCAGGGCGCCATTGCCGGTCGCCAGCCGGGCATGTTCCTGCCCCAGCTGCTGTGCATCTATGTTATTGAGCTCGCTCGCCTTATCGAGGCCACCCAGGGTAAAAGGGAGCGCCTTTTGCAACAGCAGGCGCTTTTGATCGGCCAGGGAGAGATTATCTACCGGCGGAGCAGAGCGGGCGGGCGCTGCGGGGCGAGCCCCCAGCAGATTGCCGATCCACTCTTTCAGTGCCACAAACGGACGGGCCAACTGGGCTCCTAAACGGGACAGCAGCCCCTCTCCTTTTTGCGGTTCGCTGCGGCTGCCCAGCTGAAGGGCATCCTGACTGGTGGCAACCTGACGAGCATCCAGCTGGCCGAACTTGCCAATCCCGGCCGCAGCATCACTGTGCTGGGCGACGGCCTGCAGGCCGCCAGTATGTGTTTGAATCTGCATGATGTTTATCTTCTCGTGATGTTTCGCGCTCAGTCTAGGAGAGGCAATGGGGGCGGACTATCGCGATTGGTCGGGATTTTTGCACTGAGTGCGACAGGCCATCCAACTGGCCGGAAAGCTAAAAAAACAGAGCCACCATTAACAGTGTCGTCAGCGGTGAGCTGCTCTAATTGCACCATCACCAATTTGGAGCCCTCGATGAACTCTCTCTATCACGCCGCCCTCCACCAGCTGTTTCTTTCCCTCTCTCTCCCCATGCCAGCACAGGAAGAGAGCGTCACCAGCCTGCAGATCGGCGAGCAAACCTACCACCTGACCGAACACCCGGCCAACTACCTGCTGATGTTTACCCGCCTGGAAGCCGCCACCAGCGCACAAGCCGCAGCGCAGAACCTGTTCAGCCAGGACCCCTGCAAACCGGTTCTGGCATTCGATCCGGATAGCCTGACCCCAGTACTCTGGAGCCGTCAGCCACTGCAACAGCTAGATCGCGGCCAGATCCATCATCAACTGGAGCAGCTGGTACACGCCGCCAGCGAGATTGGCGCGATCTTACTCGCCCGCAGCAGGGCCGTATGACCGACTGCTGACCACGCCACCCGCAGCCCGATCGGGCTGCAGTTGTCAGCCAATAAAAGAGGCGCCATCAGGCGCCTTTTTGTACTCAACCAAACCACTCAGCTCGGTGGGAAGTGGCCACCTATGCTGATCACCTTAACCTGCTGCAGGGTGCTGTTGATGGTAAAAGCGACCCTGTGCTCCTGGCTGAGGCGGATCGTGTAGATCCCTTTATTCTTGCCGCTCAACTGCTCGTAGTGCATGTCGCCCACCTTGTCGGCAGCATTCTTGGGATCGGTACCGCGCACTATCTCCCGGCGCCACTCGTGGTACTTGCTCATGGCCGACGCCGTCACGGCCACGTGCTTGTCCTTGTTGTAGAGGATGCGGGGTTGCGAATCATCGATAGTCCATGCCATAGCCAGCTCCTATTTTGGCTCCAAAGAGAACCAAACTATAGTGCACACCATCCCACTGGCGAGTCCGAATGGCACCTGACTGCCTGTCTGCGTCACAATTTGGAACGCAAAACGGCGCCATCAGGCGCCGTTTTTTGTCGCAGTCTGCCGGGGTGTCAGCCGGTGTAGACGGGCAGCAGTCCCGCCATGTTGAGCAGGTGGAACGCTGCGGTCAGCACCCCGAACAGGAAGACGCCGGCGATCATCGGCATGCCACCCGGCGCCCGGAAGCCCTCCTGTTTGTCACCTTGCTTGCCCTTGCCGGCGCGCACCTTCCAGGCTAGCAGGGCCGGGATGATGCAGGTCCACAGGGTAGCCACGGCGCCCGCGTAGCCGATGGCCATCAGGAAGCCGAACGGGAACAGCAGGGAGAGCAGCAGCGGCGGCAGGAAGGTGGCCGCCCACGACTTGGCGCGGCCGCCACGGCCGTTGTCGAACTTGAACAGATCCGCCAGATAGTCGAACACCCCCAGCCCCACCCCGATGAAGGAGGAGAGGATGGCCGCCATGGAGAAGAGGTTGAGGGCGCTGGCCACCGCCTCGGATTCGATCACCGAGGCCAGCGCCTTGAGCAGCACGTCGACGTTGCCGCCCTGGGCTACTACGGGGCCGAACTCGCTGCGCGGCAGGTTGCCGAACACGCTCACCAGCCAGATGAGGTAGAACAGCAGCGCGATGGCGGTGCCGCCGAGGATGGCGTAACGGGCGCGGCGCTCCTCACCGTAGTAGGCGCGCATGGACGACACCGAGTGGTGATAACCGAACGAGGTGAGCGCCACCGGCAGCATGGCCAGCGCATAGGGGGCATAGCTGGCGTGCTCGCTCAGGGTATCGAACAGCAGGGTCGGCTTGATGTTGAGCGACAGCCCCGAGATGCCGAACACGAAGCTCAGCCCCATGGCGATGACCAGCACCACTGAGATGCGATCCACCGCCCGGGTGGAGTGCCACACCAGGCCGGAGAAGCCCAGGGTAAACAGGATTGAGCCCCACTGGCTGCCGATGCCGGTCATGCCGTCGATGATGAGGCCGGCCGAGGTGATGTAGGCGTAGAGCAGGATGCCGCCGACGAAATAGACGGTGAGGTTGTTGAGGGCGTTGAGCTTCTCCCCCAGCAGTTCGCGGGTAACGGTATCGAACGACACGCGCAGCGGATAGCCCTGATAGGACTCCAGCAGCATCCAGCCGGAGAGCGTCATCACGATCATGGTCAGGGTGATGGCCAGCACCGACCAGATGGTCCAGGCGCCCGCCCCCGCACTCGGCAAGCCCAGCATGCCGGCCCCTACACAGACGCCGGCAATGATGCATGCCCCGCCCACCAACGATGGTTTCTGTCCCATTTACTTCTCCAAAGACGATTGTGGATCTGATCGCGACCGCGGACCGTTGCATGTGCTACGCCGGTTGTCATGGTAGATCGCGCTCATCTAGGTGCCGGCGCCCGGCGCTGGCTGCTTCGCAAGGGAAGCAAGGTGTGCTCAAGGCGGGCTGCCGGCCCGACACGGCAGCAGGGCCACCATATCGGGGAAGGGACTTTACCCTGCTACCCCTCAGGTATCAAATGCGGGTGCATGTTCAGGCTGCCCAACGGGCCCTTCGCTGACAGCTTGTAACTGGCTCCTTGCGACTCAATGAGTGAGTTGCGGCAGCAGTTGCAGCAGGTGGGCGCGATCTGCCAGCGGCGTCTGGCTGACCCAGATCCCCAGCAAGCCGTAAGCGAGCAGCGGCAACACCAGCAGCAACAGGCAGAGCAGTCCCAGCAACTGGCGGGGCGCGAGCCGGTACCCCTGCGTGCCCAAGTGCAGCGCATCGGCCCGCTTGGGGCAGGCGGCCACGCAGCTCAGGCAGCTGGTGCACTCGAGACTGCGCACCGTGATGAGCTGGTGTACCTGAATGCGGGAAGGGCAGGCCCGGCTGCACTTGTCGCAGTCGTGGCCCGCACTGCGCAGGCAACGGGCCGGGTCACGGCGAATGCGCAGCGGGGTCAGCAGGCCGAGCAGGGCCAGCCAGGCGCCATAGGGACAAAGGTAGCGGCAGAACCCTTGCCGGAAGGTGGCGGTGAGCAGCAGCACCCAGCCAAGGCACAGACCCGAGATCAGGGTCAGGTTGAAGAAGAAGGCCCCCATCTTCATGTCCGCCGCCTGATGGTAGGGGCTGGTGAAGTAGCCGGGCAGGGTGGCGCTTGGCACCGCGATCAGCACGATAAACAGCAGAAAGGCGAGCACCAGAAACTTCTGGCCGCGCAACACGACATCGAGCCAGCGCGGCGGCGTCCACTCCCCCGCCAGCCATCGGCTGCGCAAACCGTGCAGCCACTCGCCCACCAGCCCGAGCGGGCAGAACCAGGCACAGAACGCCCGCCCCAGCAGCAGGGCCGACAGCGAGAGCACCAGCACAGTCACGGTGGCCGCCGGATGGTGCGGATCCACCAGCCCCTGTCCGAGCCAGGCCCGCAGACCGAGTCCGCCGGCGATGGGCAGGAAGCCGTCCACCACGTCCGGGCGCACCAGCCAGGGGCTCATCCCCTGCCCCAGCTGCCAGACATGCAGGCCGTACTGCAGCGTCACCAGCCCCCAGCAGAGCAGCAGCAGCTGGCGCGTGCGCACCCGCAGCCACTGGCTATCGAGCACTTCTAGGGCGGGCAGCGGCCGCCGCTGGTGCCAGAGGGCAAGTGCGCCGGCCACCAGCCCCACGCCGAGCCAGAGCAGGCTGTCCGCCGCCAGCAACCAGAGCATGAGCAGCAGGCCGAGGGCAAAACGCCACTGCCAACCCGATCGCGCCTGCCACGCCAGCAGCACCAGATAGGCCAGGCCGGCGGCCATGGTCACGGCTTCGATCACGCTCATGTTTCCCTCACTGCCTCATCCACCACTGGCGGCAAGGATAACGGACATCTGAATTGATTATTTTGATCTGCATGGGCAGAGGGGGACATTTGCGCCCAATGCCCCTCCCCATGGTTGAACCTTATGCCTTGCGGCTGTTGAACAGCGGCTGGTCGGATTCGGCCTGCTCGGCCCAGAAGTGGATGTTGAAGCGGGCATCCTCCGACAGCTCGACCCTGTGCCAGTACTGGGGCGGGCTGGTGGCAAACTCCCCGGCCCGGATCACCAGGCTCAGCTCGGGTTCCTCGGCCTGTTCGTCGGCAAAGCCGTGATAGGTGACGGTGCCCTCCATCACGCAGAGCTGGCCGAACACCCCGGCCGCCGTGTTGTGGTGGGTCAGCAGGGCCTGGGGTACGTTCTGGCGGGTGAAGAAGGGGGTAGAGCGGCGCACTACCCAGTGAGGCGGAATCAGTTGCATGGCCATATCAGTTCTCCTCGAGTGGCCGGGTCAGCCCGGCCTTCGGCTATTAATGGTTCAACGGGGCAGCTGACGCAGCAGCGGGAAGGCGGCGCTCATCTGGTCGCCCCCCACCACGAAGCCGCACAGCTCGCCGGCTTGATCGCGCGCCTCGGCCACCATGCCGTGGCTGTTCCAGCGGCACTGCCAGGCGAGATCCTCGCCCTTGGTGCGGCCGGCCAACTGCAAGGGATAACGCGGCGTCTTCACCTTCACCAGCATGGGCGGCAGGGCCAGCGGGGTCGGCGTGCCGAGCAGGGTGCGCGCCAGCGCATTGGCTCCCAGCACTATGGGTTGCAGGAAGGGGAGCAGCTGACCCTGCCACTGCACGCAGTCCCCCAGCGCGAAGATATGGGGGTCGCTGGTCTGCAGCCGATCGTCAACCAGGATGCCGCGCTCCACTGCCAGCCCGGCCCCCGGGCAAGGGCCAGATTCGACCGCAGGCCGATCGCGGCGATCACCAGATCCTGCTCGCTGGTGCGGCCATCGGTCAGAGTCACCCGCCAGCCATCGCCCGGCTGGCCGTCTATCCTGGCGAGACCTGTCCCGCACTGCAGGCTGACCCCCTGGCTGCGCAGCGCCTGTTGCAGCGGCTGGGCCAGGGTGGCGGGTAGCAGGGCGCTGAGCGGGCTGTCGGCCAGATCCAGCAGGGTGACCTCGCGGCCATCGCTCGCCATGTCCATCGCCAGCTCACAGCCGATGAGGCCGGCCCCCAGCACCAGGATGCGGCGGGCCTGCTGGATTGCCCCCTCGGCGGCGGCATACTCCTGCTGGCTGTTGAGGGTGACCAGATGTTCGCTGCCCGGCAGCTCGGGGCGTACCGCACTGGCGCCGGTGGCCAGCACCAGCTGGCCATAGGGGAATTCCCCCTGCTCGGTCAGCACCAACCGCCGGGCTGGGTCGATGCCGAGCACCGGGCTGTGGGGCAGCAGCGCAATGCGCTGCTGCTCGGCAAAGTCGCTGCCGCTCTGACGGGTCATGGCCGCGGCGGCGCAGCCCCGGCTCACCACGTGGCTCAAGTCCGGCTTGTTGTACTCGTCGCCGCTGTCGGCGGTGATGAGGCGGATGGGCTGCTCGGCGTCCAGCTTGCGCAGGCTCTTGACCAGTTGCTGGGCGGCGAAGCCGCTGCCGATCACCACTATCTCCCGGCTGATGCCGGCGTCACTCTGCATTGTTGCGCTCATACACAGGCCTCCACCCCACAGGGTTCGAATACCTCCTTGCCGATGCCGCAGCCCGGGCAGAGGAAGCTGTCAGGTACCTGGGCCCAGGGGATGCCCGGCGCCACCAGCTGATCCGGCTCGCCCTGGGCTGGGTCGTAGACCCACTGGCAGACGGTGCAGAGCATGGCCTGGTCGTCATCCCATTCGGCGGCAGCCGGAGTGGCTTGCGGGGCCTTGGCTGGCACGGATACTGGCGTCACGGTTGCCTGGGTTGTGGTGATCGGGCGGGGTGCGTCCAGCGGATGCAGCGCCCATTGGCGAGCGAGTTGGCGACCGTGTTCGCGGCATTCCGCCAGCGCCGAACCATCCGGCCGCCACTTGGCCTTGAGGGAGATGCTGATGTCAAAGCCCGCGTCCATCAATCGGGTCTGGATCCGGTCCACCGCGCCGCCGGTCCAGCCATAGCTGCCGAAGGCCGAGGCGCGCTTGTTACGGAAGCGCAGGCCGGTGATCTCTTCGAGCATGCCCGCCACCTTGGGCATCATGACGTTGTTCATGGTGGAGGAGCCCACCAGTATCCCCTTGGAGCGGAACACCTGGGTCAGGATCTCGTTCTTGTCGTGGCGGGCCACGTTGTAGATCTTCACCGCCACACCGGGGTCCACCTCGTGGATGCCCTGGGCGATAGCGTCGGCCATCATGCGGGTGTTGTTGGACATGGAGTCGTAGAAGAGGGTGATGCGGTCTTCCTGATAATGGTCGGCCCACTCCAGATATTTCAGGATGATCTGGGTGGGGTCCTCGCGCCAGACGATGCCGTGGGAGGTGGCCACCATGCTTACCGGCAGGTTGAAGCCGAGCACTTCCTTGATCTTGGCGGTCACCAGCGGGCTGAAGGGGGTGAGGATGTTGGCGTAGTAGCGCTGGCACTGCTCCATCAGCTCGGTCTGATCCACCTCGTCGTTGAACAGGTGCTCGTCGCAGTAGTGCTGGCCGAAGGCGTCGTTGGAGAACAGCACCGCATCCTCGGTCATGTAGGTCATCATGCTGTCGGGCCAGTGCAGCATGGGGGTCTCGATAAATACCAGCTGCTTGCCGTTGCCGATGTCCAGGCTGTCACCGGTCTTGACCGGGTGGAAGTTCCACTCCGGGTGGTGATGATGGCCGGTGATGGAGTCGATGGCGTTGTGGGTGCAGTAGATGGGGGTGCCGGGGATGCGGGCCATCAGCTCGGTCAGGGCGCCGGCGTGATCCTCCTCGGCGTGATTGATCACCACATAGTCGATGGCGGCGAGATCGATCTCGGCCGCCAGGTTCTGCACGAACTCACGGCTGAACTTGTGATCGATGGTGTCGATCAGCACGTTCTTCCCTTCACGGATGAGATAACTGTTGTAGCTGGTGCCCTTGTGGGTCTTGTACTCGGTACCGTGGAAGTCGCGTACCTCCCAGTCCCGTTGGCCGACCCAGTGGATGTTGTTCTTGACGTGAATGCTCATCAGGCGGTTCCTCGAATGCAATAGTGTATGTTCGACTGAACCAGCTATTGCAGCGGACGTGCCAACATATAACTTGTTGTTTTTATTGGTAACAAAAATCAACAGTTGTCATTTAGACAATCGCTACTTATAGTCAAAAATACAAACACACTGTCATTTGGACAATCATCGTGATCTCGACCGACAGCCTGGCGCGCATCGCCCTCGACCTGCAACTCGGCATCTCCCATCAGGACCGCTTCCACCGCCTGATCCAGAGCGTGCGCAGCCTGCTGAACTCGGATGCCTCGGCCCTGCTGCGTTACGAGGGGGGCCAGTTCATCCCGCTGGCCATCGACGGCCTGATGCAGGACGTGCTGGGGCGCCGCTTCGCCCTCAAGGATCACCCGCGCATGGAGGCCATCGCCCGTGCCGGCGACGTGGTGCGCTTCCCTGCCGACAGCAGCCTGCCCGACCCCTATGACGGCCTGCTGCCGGATCACGACGACTTCAAGGTGCACGCCTGCGTCGGCTTGCCGCTGTTCTCGGATCAGGCGCTGATCGGCGCGCTGACCATAGACGGCATGAACCCCACCCAGTTCGACACCATCAGCGACGAGGAGCTGCGGCTGGTGGGCGCCCTGGCCGCCGCCGCCCTGAGCAACGCCATGCTGCTGGAGCGGCTCGCCCGCCAGAGCAGCGAGCCGCTCGTCCCCGGCACCCGGCCCGGCCCTGAGCAGCCGGAGATGATCGGCCAGTCCCCCGCCATGGCACGGCTGCGCCACGAGATCGAGGTGGTGGCGAACTCGGAGCTGAACGTGCTGATCCTGGGGGAGACCGGGGTCGGCAAGGAGCTGATCGCCAAGGCGGTGCATCGCGGCTCCCAGCGCGCCAAGGCACCGCTGGTCTACCTCAACTGCGCCGCCCTGCCGGAGTCGGTGGCCGAAAGCGAGCTGTTCGGCCACGTGAAGGGGGCCTTCACCGGCGCCATCCACAACCGGGCGGGCAAGTTCGAGCTGGCGGATCAGGGCACCCTGTTCCTCGATGAGATCGGCGAGCTCTCCCTGCCGCTGCAGGCCAAGCTGCTGCGGGTGCTGCAATACGGCGATCTGCAGCGCATCGGCGACGACACCCCGCTCAAGGTGAACGTGCGCATCCTGGCGGCCACCAACCGGGATCTGAAGCAGGCGGTGGTCGAGGGGCAGTTCCGGGCCGACCTCTACCACCGGCTCAGCGTGTTCCCGATCCACGCCCCGGCGCTGCGCGAGCGCCCCGGCGACATCCCCCTGCTGGCCGGTTACTTTTGTGAGCGCTGCCGGCTCAGCCTGGGGCTGGAGCGGCTGCGCATCCAGCCACAAGCGCTGCAACGGCTCGAGCGCCACGACTGGCCCGGCAACGTGCGCGAGCTGGAGCACGCCATCCACCGTGCCGCCGTGCTGGCGCGGGCCGAACAGGGCAGCCAGGCCCCGACCCTCGCCAGCCATCACTTCAACCTGGCAGCCGGCCCCCAGCCCCCCTCCACCAGCCCCGCCACGGCGCCAATGACCCCCTTGCCCGGCGGCCTCGGCCTGCGGGCCGCCACCGACGCCTTCCAGCTCGCGCTGATCGAGCAGACCCTGGCCGCCCACGACGGTAACTGGGCCGCCACCGCCCGCGCGCTGGAGCTCGACGGCGGCAACCTGCACCGGCTCGCCAAACGGCTCGGCCTCAAGGCCTGAGGCGTCCATCCAGGGCCCATCAAACAAAAACCCCCTCGCTGGCGAGGGGGTTGGCATACGCAACAAGATGGGGGCAAGCTAGCCGCGGGCGCGGCGCAGGTGGTAGTCGACGTGATAGTCGTTGGCATTGCGGAACATGATGGAGTAGTTGAGAAACTCGCCGTTCTCGCCGTAGGAGAGCGAGGTGAGCCGCAGGATGGGCGCCCCCTGCTCGATGTGCAGCAGTTCGGCCATGCGCCGGTCGGCCAGCACGGCGCTGAAACTCTCGTAGTTGCCGGCGATGGGGAGCTGGCACTCGTTCTCGATGTAGGCGAACTTGGATCCCTCCAGATGGGCCACCGAGAGGGTGCGAAACAGCCGCACCGGCATGTAGCTCTCCTCCACCAGCAGGGCCCGGCCGTCCACCGAGCGCACCCGGTTGGAGAAGTAGACTGGCTCGTTCACCTTGATCCTGAGCTGGCTGGCGATGGCGGGTGGGGCCGGCATGGTGCGAAACTCCAGCACCTCGCTGGTCAGGCTGCGGCCCTGTTCACGCATCAGCTCGGTGAAACCGCTCAGCCCCTTGGTCTCGTGCTGCACGTCCTTCTTGGTCACGTAGGTGCCGCTGCCGTGGCGCCGCTCCACCAGCCCCCACTCGATCAGCATATCCACCGCCTTGCGCACCGTCATCCGCGATACCCCGAACTGACTCGCCAGGGTTTTCTCGCTCGGCAGGACATCCCCCACCCGGCAATCTGCCCCGTTGACCCGGATACGCAACCGATCCGCCACCGATTTGTAGATCACTGCTAGACCTCTCCTCGCCCCGCCGGGGTGGCGACCAATTTGCTCGCCTTTATTTCAACCAGCTGAAAATAAACAATTTTAAATTCAAATAACCCGATAAAAACGTCACAAAAACAAGACGTACAACAATATCGCAAAATTTAGATCTCTTTGACTAAATCAGTGCATGCGCCGGATCACATAACCACCACATATTTCATGAGGGCCTGATCGCTTGTTGTTAGGTTCAATTCAGCAATACGACAACAGCAGTCAGACAATTCTCTAATAAAAAGGGACGCTATATGCTCAGTCAAATTCAACGTTTTGGCGGGGCAATGTTTACACCTGTATTACTGTTTCCATTCGCAGGTATGGTGGTAGGCATTGCAATCATGCTGAAAAATCCCATGTTCGTGGGAGAGACGCTGGCCAATCCTCAGGGACTGTTTTTTCAAATAGTTCATATTATTGAAGAGGGTGGCTGGACGGTATTTCGAAATATGCCGCTGATATTTGCCATCGGCCTGCCGATCGGTCTGGCAAACAAGGCCCAGGCCCGCGCCTGCCTCTCCGTGCTGGTCAGCTTCATGACCTGGAACTACTTCATCAATGCCATGGGGATGACCTGGGGCGACTATTTCGGGGTCGACTTCAACCAGGCGGTGGGTGGCGAGAGCGGGCTGGCCATGGTGGCCGGCATCAAGACCCTGGACACCAGCATCATAGGTGCCATCGCCATCTCCGGCATCGTCACCGCCCTGCACAACCGGTTGTTCGACCGACAGCTGCCGGTCTTTCTCGGCATCTTCCAGGGCAGCTCGTTCGTCACCATCGTCGCCTTCTTCGTGATGATCCCCTGCGCCTGGCTGACCCTGCTGGGCTGGCCCAAGGTACAGATGGGCATCGCCTCCCTGCAGGAGTTCATGCTGGTCTCCGGCCCGCTCGGCGTCTGGGTCTACACCTTCCTCGAGCGGATTCTAATCCCGACCGGCCTGCACCACTTCATCTACGGCCCCTTCATCTTCGGCCCGGCCGCGGTGGAAGGCGGTATCCAGCTCTACTGGGCCCAACACATGCTGGAGTTCAGCCAGAGCACCCGGCCGCTGATCGAGCTGTTCCCCCAGGGCGGCTTCGCCCTGCACGGCAACTCCAAGATCTTCGGGGCCATGGGGATTGCGCTCGCCATCTACGCCACCGCCGCCAGGGAGAACAAGGCCAAGGTGGCCGGCCTGCTGATCCCGGCCACCCTGACCGCCATGCTGGTGGGGATCACCGAGCCGCTCGAGTTCACCTTCCTCTTCATCTCGCCCCTGCTGTTCGCCATCCATGCCCTGCTGGCTGCCACCATGGCGACCGTGATGTACCTGTTCGGGGTCGTCGGCAACATGGGCGGTGGTCTGCTCGACCAGTTCCTGCCACAGAACTGGATCCCCATGTTCCACAATCACGCCGGCATGATGTTTACCCAGATTGCCATCGGGCTGACCTTTACCGGGATCTGGTTCCTGATATTCCGCACGCTCATTCTGAAATTCAATTTGAAAACCCCTGGGCGTGATGAAAGCGAAATAAAACTTTATTCCAAGGCTGATTATCAGGCCGCCAAAAAACAGCGTGGCCATGATATTGCCGGCCATATTCTGGCGGCGCTCGGTGGCGCGGAAAATATCAACAGCCTGAACAACTGCGCCACCCGGCTGCGCATATCGCTGCGTGATGCGGGGCTGGCGGCACCGGATGATGCTTTCAAACAATTGGGTGCCCACGGCGTGGTCCGCCACGGTGACAGCATCCAGATCATTATCGGTCTGCATGTGCCCCAGCTAAGGGAAAACATGGAGAGCCTGATGAACAACCCCTCCTCCTCTTCTTTCGTAACGGAGTCATGATCATGAAAAAATTCTCTGTCGTCATTGCCGGCGGTGGCAGCACCTTTACCCCGGGCATCGTTCTCATGCTGCTGGAGAACCAGCACCGCTTCCCGCTGCGGGAGATCAAGTTCTACGACAACGATGGCGCCCGCCAGGAGGTGATCGCCGAAGCCTGCCGCGTCCTGCTGCGGGAGCAGGCCCCTGACATCGCCTTCAGCTATGGCACCGACCCCAAGGCGGCCTTCAGCGGGGTGGACTTCGTGATGGCCCATATCCGGGTCGGCAAGTACCCCATGCGCGAGCTGGACGAGAAGATCCCGCTGCGTCATGGCGTGGTCGGCCAGGAGACTTGCGGCCCGGGCGGCATCGCCTACGGCATGCGCTCCATCGGCGGCGTGCTGGAGCTGGTCGACTACATGGAGCAGTACTCGCCGGATGCCTGGATGCTGAACTACTCCAACCCGGCCGCCATCGTGGCCGAGGCGACCCGTCGCCTGCGTCCCCACGCCAGGATCCTCAACATCTGCGACATGCCCATCGGCATCGAGGGACGGATGGCCCAGATCGCCGGCCTGCCGTCACGCAAGGAGATGCGGGTGCGCTACTACGGCCTCAACCACTTCGGCTGGTGGACCCGCATCGAGGATCTGGCGGGCAACGACCTGATGCCGGCCATCAAGGCCCACGTGGCCAAGCACGGCTATGTGCCCAGGCAGGCCGGCCACGCCGAGGCCAGCTGGAACGACACCTTCGCCAAGGCCAGGGACGTGTGGGCCCTTGATCCGGAAACCCTGCCCAACACCTATCTGAAGTACTACCTCTACCCGGACTATGTGGTGGCCCACTCCAATCCGGAGCACACCCGCGCCAACGAGGTGATGGAGCACCGCGAGAAGCACGTGTTCAGCGCCTGCCGCGCCATCGTGGCGGCCGGCAACGCCGCAGCCGGCGAGCTGGAGATCGACGAGCACGCCTCCTACATAGTGGATCTGGCCACCGCCATCGCCTTCAACACCCAGGAGCGGATGCTGCTGATCGTGCCAAACCGGGGCGCCATCCCCAACTTCGACCCGGAGGCCATGGTCGAGATCCCCTGCCTGGTGGGCAGCAGCGGCCCCGAGCCACTGCAGGTGGGCAACATCCCGCTGTTCCAGCAGGGCATGATGGGCCAGCAGGTGGCAGTCGAGAAGCTGGTGGTGGAGGCCTGGATCGAGCGCTCCTATCAGAAGCTGTGGCAGGCGATCACCCTCTCCAAGACGGTGCCGAGCGCCTCGGTGGCCAAAGCCATCCTGGACGACCTGATCGCCGCCAACAAGGAGTACTGGCCGCCGCTGCAATAAACGCGGGCCAAACAAAAAACCCCCTCGCTGGCGAGGGGGTTTTCTTGTTGATGGCTCTGCCGTGGCGCGATCAGCGCAGGGACTTGACCGAGCGGCGGACGATCAGCTCCGGTTGGACCGTCATCGACTCGACCTCCAGCTCCTTGTTGCGGATCCGGCTCACCAGCTGCTGCACCGCCAGCAGACCGAGCTCGGCCTTGGGGTGGCGGATGGTGGTGAGCGGCGGGCTGGAGAAGCGCGCCATCTCCACGTCGTCATAACCGATCATGGAGATATCGTCCGGCACCTTGACCCCGGCTTCCCAGGCGGCGCAGATGGCGCCGATCGCCATGGGGTCGTCGAAGGCGAACACCGCGGTCGGCCGCGGCTTGAGGGCCAGGATCCGCTGCATGGCATCGAATCCGCTCTGGCTCTCGTAATCCCCTTCGAAGATCTGCTCATCTTTCAGGGTCAGTCCCTGCTCGCCCAGGGCATCGCGCACCCCGTCCAGCCGCTGCTGGGTGGTCGGCTTGGCCAATTGACCGGTGATGCAGACGATGTCGCGGTGACCCTGCTCCAGCAGGTGGCGCACGGCCAGGCGCGCACCGATGCGGGCGTTGTCGTTGATGACGTTGGCAAAGTCACACTCGGTACCCCAATCCAGCACCACTTGCGGCACGTTCTTGTGGATGCGCAGCATGTCGCGCAGCGGGGTATCGATGTCGGTTCCCAACACCAGCAGACCGTCGACCCGCTTCTCCATCAGCATGCGCAGGTAGTGCTGCTGACGGGGCGGCTGGTTCTCGGTATTGCAGAGGATCAGGCTGTAGCCCTGCTCGAAGCAATACGCCTCCACCCCTTGCACCACTTCCGCAAAGAAGGGGTTGGCACTGGTGGTCACCAGCATGCCGATGGTCTTGGTCGAGTTTATCTTGAGGCTGCGCGCTACCGAGTTGGGCGCGTAGTTGAGTTCTGCCACCGCCTCAAGCACTTTTTGGGTTGCGTCTTCGCTGACCCGACGGGTGTGATTGAGTACATGTGAGACGGTGGAGATGGATACGCCTGCGCGGGAGGCGACATCCTTGATAGTGGCCATCTCTGTCTCCTGAAGATCAAAGGCGGAACATTAGCAGATTTCCCGAATAAAGGCTTGGTTTTAACGAGCACTGCCAATGAATTGTCAATGCTGGCTAATCTAGGCGCTCCTTTCTATTTGCGCAAACGGATTTTGGTCAAAATGGGAGCAGTGTCAGGGTAAAATATCGTCAGTTTTTTCATCTATCATTTATCGAAAGCACACCTTGTTGAGAAGATGTTAATCAACACCTTCAGCATCAATATCTAAATCAGATTTCAATATTGGTTATTTGTTTCAAAAAAGCACTATTCCACCCTCTCTGGTTAGTATCTTTAACAGCTTGTTATTGCCCAGCGAGGAATGATAGAACCATACCTATTGCCGGACTGGCGGGATCACGGTTCGGAATGGCACACGGAAAATGAAACAATCCACTGATTAAGGGACGAATCGATGAATAAGTTGAGCAAAATGGCAGTCAGGACAGCGGTTTCTATGGCCCTGTTCGGATCGGTATCACTGGTCCACGCGGCGGACACTATCAAGATCGGCATCGCCGGTCCGGTCACCGGCCCGGTCGCCCAGTACGGCGACATGCAGTTCACCGGCGGCAAGATGGCAGTCGAGCAGATCAACAAGGCCGGTGGCATCAAGGGCAAGCAGATCGAAGCCGTCATCTATGACGACGCCTGCGATCCCAAGCAGGCCGTGGCGGTCGCCAACAAGGTGATCAACGACGGCGTCAAGTTCGTGGTCGGCCACCTTTGCTCCGACAACACCCTGCCCGCTTCCGACATCTATGAAGATGAAGGCGTGCTGATGGTCACCCCGGCCTCCACCAACCCCAAGATCACCGAGCGCGGCTATCAGCTGGTGCTGCGTACCATCGGCCTGGACAGCGACCAGGGTCCGACTGCCGCCAAGTACATCATCGAGCAGGTCAAGCCCAAGCGCGTGGCCGTCATCCACGACAAGAAACAGTACGGCGAAGGCATCGCCTCCAGCGTGAAAGCGGCGCTGGACAAGGCCGGCGTCAAGGTGGTGGCGTTTGAAGGCATCACCGCCGGCGACAAGGACTTCTCCGCCCTGATTGCCAAGCTGCAGAAAGAGAACGTCGACTTCGTCTACTACGGTGGCTATCACCCGGAGCTGGGTCTGATCCTGCGTCAGGCTGGCGAGAAGGGCCTCAAGGCCAAGTTCATGGGTCCGGAAGGGGTCGGCAACAAGGACATTTCCGCCATCGGCGGTCCGGCCTCCGAAGGCCTGCTGGTGACCCTGCCGAACAAATATGACCTGGTGCCGGCCAACGCCCCGCTGGTAGCTGCATTCAAGGCCAAGGGCCAGGACTCCTCCGGTCCGTTCGTGTGGACCACCTATGCCGCAGTGCAAACCCTGGCCGCCGGTATCGCCAAGGCGGGTGAGGATGACCCGGCTGCCGTTGCCGCCGCCATCAAGGCCGCACCGATCGATACCGTCATGGGCACCCTGAGCTGGGCTCCGAGTGGCGACCTTAAAGGCTTTGAATTCGGTGTGTTCCAGTGGCACGCCGACGGTACCTCCACTCAAGTCAAATAATCTGCCGGTCGGGGTGACATGAGTCACCCCTCCTTTCTTTGCGGGCAAGTACAGGGAACGCAGTATGTCCGAACACTTCCTTTACCTGGTTCAGCAGTTGCTGAACGGGTTAACCATAGGCAGCACCTATGCGTTGATCGCCATCGGCTACACCATGGTCTATGGCATCATCGGCATGATCAACTTCGCCCACGGCGAGGTCTACATGATCGGCTCCTATGTCGCTTTCATGGTGATGGCGGGGCTCATGATGATGGGCATCGACAGCACCTTCCTGCTGCTGGGGGGCGCCTTCCTGGTCAGCATCGTCATCACCGGCACCTATGGCTGGACCATAGAGCGGGTCGCCTACCGCCCGCTGCGGGGCGGCAACCGGCTGATCCCCCTCATTTCCGCCATCGGCATGTCGATCTTCCTGCAGAACATGATGCGGATGGCCCAGGGCTCGCGCGACATCGCCATGCCCACCCTGATCTCCGGCGGCTGGACCCTGGGTGAAGCCGACGGCTTCCAGGCCAGCCTCTCCTGGATGCAGCTCATCATCTTCGTGGTCACCTTCATCACCATGCTGGCACTGACCCAGTTCATCGGTCGCTCCCGCATGGGCCGCGCCTGCCGCGCCTGTTCGGAAGACATCAAGATGGCCAACCTGCTGGGGATAGACACCCACGTGGTCATCTCCATCACCTTCGTGCTGGGGGCCACCCTGGCCGCCGTCGCCGGCGTGCTGCTCGGCATGTATTACGGCGTCATCAACCCCTATCTCGGCTTCATGGCCGGGCTGAAAGCCTTCACCGCGGCAGTTCTCGGCGGTATCGGCAGCATTCCCGGCGCCGTGCTGGGCGGCCTGCTGCTCGGCGTGGTCGAGGCGCTCACCGCCGGCTACCTCAGTACCGAGTACAAGGATGTGATGGCCTTTGCCCTGCTGATCGGCGTGCTGCTGTTCATGCCGACCGGCATTCTGGGTCGCCCGGAGGTCGAAAAGGTATGAAAAAACAATTCATTCATGCCTGCATCGCCAGCCTGGTGCTGCTGGTGCTCTCCTTCTGGCTGCTCGGCTTCAAGCTCGAAACCGACGGTACTCGCCTGCTGGTGACCAGCCGGCTTGACGTGTCGCTGGCCTGGCTGCTGGGCGGTGCCACTCTGGTGTTCTGGTTCCAGATGCTGCGCGGCCAGATATCCAGGCTGTTCCAGGCCTCCATCAGCGGCTTCTCGGTCGGCTTCACCAAGCTGGTGCTGCCGAGCCCAGAAGAGGCGCCCAAACTCTATAACCTGACCGCCGTGCTGGTGCTGCTGTTTGCGGTAAGCTGGCCCTTCATGGCCTCGCGCGGTGCCATCGATCTGGCCACCCTGGCCCTCATCTACATCATGCTGGGCCTCGGCCTGAACGTGGTGGTCGGCCTCGCCGGCCTGCTGGATCTCGGCTACGTCGGCTTCTACGCGGTCGGCGCCTACAGCTATGCCCTGCTCAACACCTACTTCGGGCTCAGCTTCTGGGAGTGCCTGCCCATCGCCGGGCTGACGGCGGCCACCTTCGGCTTTTTGCTCGGCTTCCCGGTGCTGCGGCTGCGAGGGGATTATCTGGCCATCGTCACTCTGGGCTTTGGCGAGATCATCCGCATCCTGCTCAACAACATGACCAGCCTGACCGGCGGCCCGAACGGCATCTCCGGCATTCCCAAACCGACCCTGGGCGGCCTGGAGTTCAACCGCACCGTCAAGGATGGCGGCTTCGAGACCTTCCACGAGTTCTTCGGCATCACCTATAACGCCAACCACAAGGTGATCTTCCTCTACCTGATGGCGCTGGTGCTGGTGATCGCCACCCTGTTCGTCATCAACCGCCTGCTGCGCATGCCGCTCGGCCGCGCCTGGGAGGCATTGCGGGAAGACGAGATCGCCTGCAAGTCGCTGGGGCTCAACCCCACCATCATCAAGCTGACCGCCTTCACCATTGGCGCCTGTTTTGCAGGCTTCGCCGGCAGCTTCTTCGCCTCGCGCCAGGGCTTCATCAGTCCGGAGTCCTTCGTCTTCATCGAGTCGGCCATCGTGCTCGCCATCGTGGTGCTGGGCGGCATGGGCTCCCAGATCGGGGTGGTGCTGGCCGCCATCGTGATGACGGTGCTGCCTGAGCTGGCGCGCGAGTTCAACGAGTACCGCATGCTGATGTTCGGTCTCTTGATGGTGTTCATGATGATCTGGCGGCCACAGGGATTGCTGCCGATGACCCGTCCGCATCTGGAGTTGAAAAAATGAGTGCAAATCAGAAGTTGTTGGAAGTCTCTGATCTGTCGATGTGCTATTTGGCCGGATTGCTCGCGGTGACTGGCTCCACCTTGAAATGGGAGCTGAGAAAATGAGTACTCATCAGAAGCAGAAGTTAATGGAAGTCTCTGATCTGTCGATGCGCTTCGGAGGGTTGCTGGCCGTCAACGGCGTCAAGCTGGACGTGGACAAGGGGGAGGTGATCTCCATCATAGGTCCCAACGGGGCGGGCAAGACCACCGTCTTCAACTGCCTGACCGGCTTCTACCGCCCGAGCGGCGGCATCATCCGCTACAAGGGTGAGGAGATCCAGGGGCTGCCCGGCCACCTCATCGCCCGCAAGGGGATAGTGCGCACCTTTCAGCACGTGCGACTGTTCAAGGACATGACGGCGGTGGAAAACCTGCTGGTAGCCCAGCACAGGCACCTCAACACCGGCTTTCTGGCCGGACTGTTCAAGACCCCGGCCTTTCGCCGCGCCGAACGGGAGGGGCTGGAGCAGTCCGCCTTCTGGCTGGAGAAGGTGGGGCTCAAGGATCTCGCCAACCGCGCCGCCGGCAACCTGGCTTATGGCCAGCAGCGCCGGCTCGAGATTGCCCGCTGCATGGCGACCCGGCCCGAGCTGCTGATGCTGGACGAGCCGGCCGCCGGCCTCAACCCGCACGAGACCGACGAGCTGAACGAGCTCATCTCCAACCTGCGGGACGAGTTCGGGGTCTCGGTACTGCTGATCGAACACGACATGAAGCTGGTGATGGAGATCTCCAACCGCATCTTCGTGGTCAACCAGGGCACCCCGCTGGCCCACGGCAAGCCGGACGAAATCCGCAGCAATCCGGCAGTGATCAAGGCCTATCTGGGCGAGTCGTAAGGACAAAAAGATGTTAGAACTTCGCAACGTATCGACCCATTACGGCAAAATTCAGGCGCTGCACGACGTCAGCGTCCAGGTAAAAGAGGGGGAAATCGTCACCCTGATCGGCGCCAACGGCGCCGGCAAGACCACCTTGCTGATGACCCTGTGCGGCGAGCCCAAGCCCAGCAGCGGCTCCATCTGGTTTGAGGGAGAACAGATAGACTCGCTCTCCACCGCCCGCATCATGCGTAAAGACATCGCCGTGGTGCCGGAGGGGCGCCGCATCTTCGCTCGCCTGACGGTGGAGGAGAACCTGCTGATGGGGGCCTTCTTCGTCGACAAGGCCGAGCAGCGCGGGCTGCTGGATCAGATTTTCACCCTGTTCCCCCGCCTGCACGAGCGATTGGAGCAGCGCGCCGGCACCATGTCCGGCGGCGAGCAGCAGATGCTGGCCATCGGCCGCGCCCTGATGAGCAAGCCGCGCCTGTTGCTGCTGGATGAACCTTCGCTGGGGCTGGCCCCCATCGTCATCCAGCAGATCTTCGACACCATAGAGCAGCTGCGCCGCGACGGCATGACCATCTTCCTGGTGGAGCAGAACGCCAACCAGGCGCTCAAGCTGGCCGATCGCGGCTATGTGCTGGAAAACGGCCACGTGGTACTGCAGGACACGGGGGCGGCCCTGTTGGCCAACCCGGCCGTCCGCCAGGCCTATCTCGGCGGCTGACCCATGAGCAGGGCCGACACGGCGCCGGATCACCACAGTTTCTGGCACGATCCGGCCCTGCCTTTCATTGAGGCACGGGCGGTGCAGGATGGCCGCCGCGTCTGCTACGACAAACACAGCCACCCCCACTTCTCCATCGGCGCCATCACCGGCGGCCACAGCCACTACCTCAATCAGCGCAGCCGGCAGGAGGTCGGCCGCGGCCACCTGGTGCTGATGAACCCGGAAGAGGTGCACGCCTGCAACCCCGTTGCGGATGAGCCCTGGTCCTATCTGATGTTCTACCTCGATACCGGCTGGCTGCAGCGCCAGCAGGAAGAGGCGGGTCTGGGCAACGCGTTTCGTCCCTTCGACATGACCGCAAGCCGGGATCCCCAGCTCTACCAGGGGCTGTGCTGGCTCCATCGGCAGCTGTGGCAAGAGCCGGAGCCGCTCGCGCGCGAGGTGGCCTGCCACCAGTTCAGTCGCCAGTTGCTGGCCAGGCTCACCCCGGCCAGCTGGGACGATCGGCCGCCGCAGCACCTGCAGCGAGCCGCCGAACTGATGCAGGACGACTGCAGCAGCCCCCTCACCCTCGCGCAATTGAGTACAGTGGCAGGGCTCACCCCCTCTCACTTCGTGCGCAGCTTCAGCCGCCATTACGGCATGACGCCCCACGCCTACCTGCTCGATCAGCGCATCCGCCATGCCCGCACCCTGCTCAGGCGGGGAGAGCCGCTGGCAGAGGTGGCGCTGGCCAGCGGTTTTGCCGATCAGGCCCACTTCCAGCGCCAGTTCAAGCGGCGGGTCGCTGCCACCCCGGGTCACTACCGCACTCAGCTGATCCGGCAGAGCTAGTGCACCAGATAGGTGGCGCAGAGCAGCAGCAACAGCGCCATCGCCCGGTTGAACCAGCGCAGCCGCTGCGGCGCGAGCAGCAACCCCTGCAATCGGCTGCCGGCATAGGCCCAGCAGGCGATGGAGCACAGACAGATGACCAGGTAGAGGCCGCTGAACAGGGCCACCTGCCCCACCCCGCCCGCACTGCCATAGGCGCCCATCCCCATGCTGGCGGCGAGCCAGGCCTTGGGGTTGAGCCACTGCATCAGTGCCCCGTACCAGAAGGAGGGTGCCACCCCGTCGACCCCCTCCACCCGGCCGCTGTCCACCAGCAGTTGCCAGGCCATCCAGCCGAGAAAGATCACTCCGGCCCAGCGCAGCAGCTCCGCCGCCAGCGGCCATTGCAGCAGGGCGGCGCCCAGCCCCAGTCCCATCAACAGCAGCAACAGAATGAACCCCAGGGTGGCCCCGACCACGTGGCGCAGGCTGGCCGCAAAGCCGTGCCTGGCGCCGCTGCCGAGGGCGACCAGATTGACCGGCCCCGGGGTGATGGACATGGCCAGGGCAAACCCGGCCATGGATAACAGCAGACTCGTCTCCATGAATAACGCTCGTATCGGCAAAAGGAGCCCCCAGCCTAGCCGGCACCCCGCCCCCGGTATTGAAGGAAATTGCGATCGGTCACGGCAATAACCGGATACATTGCGGGCTTAGCGCCGGCCCCCGCTTGCGGTAAACTGACCCTCAATCACCTATTCGCAGGACATGTTAATGGACCAGTTTGCCCATATCAGTGCCCATGATGCCCACCAGAAGCTTGCCGCCGGTGCAGCCCGCCTCGTGGATATTCGCGACCCCCAGTCGTTCGAGACGGCCCACGCGGTCGGCGCCTTCCACCTCACCAACGGCACCCTGGTGCGTTTCATGAACGAGGTGGACTTCGATACCCCGGTGATCGTGATGTGCTATCACGGCAACAGCAGCCAGGGCGCCGCCCAGTATCTGCTGCAACAGGGGTACGATGAGGTCTACAGCCTGGATGGCGGCTTCGAGGCATGGCGCAGGGAGTTCCCGATCCAGGCGGGCGACGCATGATCCAGCTGCTGGTGCTCGACAATGCCCGCATGGCCCAGGCGCTGGTGGACTATCTCTCCACCCTCGGCATCTCGTGCGAGCTGACCCAGTCCGAGCTTGGCGTCTCGGTCTGGCTGGCGGACGAACAGCGCCTCGCCCAGGCCCAGCTGGAGGTGAAACGCTTCCTGGCCGAGCCGACCCACCCCCGCTACATGGAAGCCTCCTGGCAATCCGGCCGGGCCGATGCCCGTATCGACTACAGCAAGGGGATGACCGACCCGGTCACCGACTTCCTGCATCAGGCCGGACCGCTGACCCTGGTGGTGATCATCGCCTGTCTGGCCATCTACGGGCTCGATGCCATCGGCCTGCCGATCTTCGATGAGCTGGCCTTCCACCCGACCCTGGCCCAGTTCACCGACTGGCAGGCGTGGCGCTACTTCACTCCGGCCTTCATCCACTTCTCGGTGCTGCACCTGGTGTTCAACCTGCTGTGGTGGTGGTATCTGGGGGGCCAGATCGAACAACGGCTCGGCAGCGGCAAGCTGCTGATCCTGCTGCTGGTAGGCGCCGCCCTGCCCAACCTGGCCGAGTTCTTCGCCAGCGGCCCGCTGTTTGGCGGCCTCTCCGGGGTAGTCTATGCCCTGCTCGGCTACTGCTGGCTGCGCAGCAAGTTGCAGCCAGCCTGCGGCCTCACCCTGCCACCGGCGCTGATGGGCTTCATGCTGTTCTGGCTGGCACTCGGCTTCTTCGATCTGCTCGGCACCCGCACCGCCAATATGGCCCACCTGGCCGGTCTGCTGGTCGGGCTGCTGCAGGGCTGGCTCGACAGACACCACCAGCCCGCCTGAGTGCTAGTGGTCATCAAGGTGCAGCAAGCTGCTCGGCAGCCTGAGCGGCCACCAACTAGGCCAATCTGAACCAGCAACAAGCGCGATGCTGGAAAACAAAACGCCGCCCCGAGGGGCGGCGTTTTTATTGGCCGACTGGCTTACTGCTTGAGCAGGCTGCCGTTGGTCACCTTGACCGCAGTGCCGCCACTCATGAAGAAGCTGGCGAACTGGGACTGCATCTCGGTGGTCACATCGCCGCTCGGGTCGAAGTTCTCGTCCGGCGCCAGCAGCGAGCTGTGGCCACCGGCCACGAAGCGGGCCGCGTTGTGGCTGGCCGCACCGGTGGCGGTCAGCGGCTGCAGTGCCAGCACCTTGAACAGCGGCTCGGTACCACCCAGCGGGGCGGAGGCGATGCTGTTCGGGATCACCTGGTCAGAGAGGCTCAGCGCGCCATCGCCGACGATCTCGGTGGCGAACAGCGGGAAGCTGCTCTGGATGCTGCGGCCGAGGTTGATCGGGTCAGCCGAATCCAGCACCGACTGGGCCGCGAAGCTGTAGCTCTGCAACGTGCTGGCCGCCGCCGCCTGCTGGGTGGTGCTCAGGCTTGGCAGGAACTCGTTGACGAAGCAGGTCGGCACCGCAGTCTTGCAGTTGGGCGCGTAGGCGGTGAAGCCGGCTTTCAGCTCGGCACTGCCACTGGTCAGCACGCCCATCTTGATGGTCGGGCCGAAGGTCGGCGAGTTCAGCAGCAGCGGCGCGATGCCGCCACCCGGCATGGCCAGGCCGCCGGTGTCGAACTTGAACAGGGCATCCGCCTGCGCATTGCCGATGGGCTGGTTGGCAACCGCCAGCAGGTTGGTACCGGAGATGGCACCCAGGGAGTGGCCCAGGAAGTGCACCTTGATGCCAGCCACGCCCAGAGCACCCTTGGCATTGGCCAGACCGACCGCCAGACGCAGGCCCAGCAGATCCGCCACGCTCTGTTTCAGGTTGTCGCGGGCCACGGTCAGGTAGCTCAGGTTCAGATACGGGGTCGGATTTTCGGAGGTGGTCACGGTCGCCATGCTGCCGCTCAGGGCGAAGCCGCGCTCGCCATGCAGCGGGTGATCGATCACCACCAGCGCGACCTTCTTGCCTGCCTGCATGCCGGCATAGATCTGACCCAGCGCCAGTGCATAGGCGTTCTCTTTCACCGAGGTGACACCGTGCTGATAGATGATCACGTCGGTGATGGTATTGAGGGCATCCTTGGCGAAGACCCGCATCGGCACCGACTGCACCTCTTCCAGCTTGGGCAGCGGGTTGAAGCGGCCAATGTTCTGCTCGGCATCCAGCGGCTTGCCGCCGGAGGTGAGGGTCACCCCGATCAGCTTGCTCGCCTCGGCCAGCAGTTCGGCCTGACGGGTCGGATCGGCAATCAGCGTCGCCAGCAGAGCCGGATCCACGCCCGCCCCCACCAGCCCGGCGATCACTTCGCTGTCGCCCGCTTTCAGGGCATTGGCGATGGCGTACAGGCTGGAGATGGCGCCGTGCCAGGACTGGGTCTTGGCCTTGTCCCAGGAACCGGCGGTAGCCGGCGAGGAGAGGAAGTAAGGCAGTTTGACGGTACCGGTATAGACCTTGGTCGCTTGAGCAATCGGGTTGAGCGGGGCGCCAGGGCCGAAGGCGGTGGCCAGCGCATCTTTCTGCTCCTGCGGCAGGAACTGTTCGTCGTCCAGCTGGGTCAGGAAGGGGTTGCTGCCGGTCACGGCCAGGGTATAGGTGCCCGGCAGGCTGGTGTTGCCCTTGGCATCCTGTTTCCACAGGGCAGCCGCATCCAGGGTCGGGCTCTTCAGCACGGACGCTGCAGCGCCTTTCACCGCCACCAGCACATCGGCACCGGACTGGGTACCGAACCAGTCGGAGAAGATGACGTGATCGGTGGAGACGCCGGTGGCAGCCTTGAACAGCCCTTCCTGCAGGGCGATCAGACCGTTGATGGTCTGCTCCTGGGCATTGCTGCCGACGTTGTTCTTGTAGTTGCCGTAGTCGTTGCCGGCCTTGACCGCGTTGCCGCTGCTGTCCTTGAGGGAGTCGGTGGCCACGATCATGTAGTAGGAGGAGGGATTCAGCGGCTTGAGCGGCACCAGGTTCAGTTTGCCAGCCGCAGCGGCCACCACGAAGTCCACCCCGTAGGTCAGCACCTTCTTCACGCCGTTCGGGCGCAGGGCGGCGCTGTCAAAGCTCAGTTCCAGCAGGTAGAGCGGCGCGACCGAGGCGGCAAACTCCGCCGCGGCCGGGGCCTGCACCTGGATGCCGGATGACGTCACGGGCACGATCTGGATAGCCTGGGTCGTGGACCAGCCATCCAGGGTCGACATGGCCGAGACCGGGTTGGAGAGATCTGCCGTTTCGGTGGAGAATTTCAGGGTGCCATCGCTGGCCCGGGCTGCCAGAGCACTGGGGCGCACGGCGTTGGAACCGGTCAACAGATAGTCGAGATAGCTGGAGGTGTCGCCTTTGTTATCGTCACTGCCACCACAGCCAGCCAGCATAGCACTGACAACCGCGGCATAAATTAGCTTCTTTTTCATATCCTTATCTCTTTTTAGTTGTTATCCATGAAATGCTGACTGAGTTGGGTGAGAACCCGACCGGTACATCTTAACAGCAACGCAACAATTATTAAGCCTCTGGTCGGTCATCTGATCTGCTTTTTTTGTGTACAGCATCAAGGAATTGGAATAGAAACGGGACTCGATAGGTTAACAGCTTCATCCCGAATACCAGACCCGACCAGCGACGGCCCCTATGGCAGCTGGCAAAAAGCGACCCTCGATCTCGGCAAAGCGGATCAATTGCCGGTAGAATGGCGCATTGCTTAAGGAGAACCACATGATCGACCCGAAGAAACTGGAAGAGATCGCCAAACAGGTGCACAACTCCCTGCCGCCCGGCATTCGCAGCATGGGTGAAGAGGTGGAGAAGAAGATCCGTCAGGTGCTGCAGTCCCAGCTGGGCAAGCTGGACCTGGTCAGTCGCGAAGAGTTTGACGTGCAGACCAAGGTGCTGCTGCGCACCCGCGAGAAGCTGACTGCGCTCGAGGCCAAGCTGGCCCAGCTCGAGCAGCAGCTCGGCGCCAAGGGCGAATAACGCAGGTCGCCCATAAAGCAAACCCCAGCCAGGCTGGGGTTTGTTGTTTCTGGCCTGCCGCAGGGCAAGCAGCAGGCTGATTCAGCGAGGCCGCCTCGGTCACGCTATGTGGCCGACCTCATGCCGAACTCAGATGAATTCGTAGGCGTCGCCGAAGATGCGCTCTGGCTCGGCGCCCAGGATCTTGAACTCCTCCCGCGCCGCGCCTGCCATCTCGAAGCGACCGGCGACATAGATGTCGTAGTCGTGCAGGCTGACGAAATCATCCATGATGGCCTTGTGCACCAGCCCGGTCTTGCCGGTCCAGTCCGCTTCCGGCTCCTGCACCACCGGGATGAAGGTGAGCGGGGCGTAGTCGCGCTCCCACTGCTGCATCTGCTCCTGCTCGTAGAGCCAGTGCGCCTGGCGCACGCCCCAGTAGAAGAACACCGGGCGCTTGCTGCCGGTATCGATCAGGTATTCCAAAATGGAGCGGGCATAGGAAAAACCGGTGCCACCGGCCATCAGGATCAGCGGTCGGGGCGACTCTTCCCGCAGGAAGGCCTTGCCCGCCGCCAGTTCAATCTCGATCTCCCCCTGCTCGCGCATGCGGGCCAGCACCTGGCCGGCATAGGCGTTTTCCGGGGTGGCGCCGATCTGCAGCTCCAGCATGCCCGGACTGGTCGGCGAGTTGGCGATGGAGAAGGGACGCTTGTCCGAATCGCTCATCACCACCAGCAGATACTGGCCCGGCTTGAAGCTGACCTCTTGCAGCGGCGTCAGGGCCACGTGCCAGATGGTGTCGACATATTCGCGCAGTTCCTCTACGCGGCACTTGATACGTTGCATTCTTATCCTTGTGACGGGCTCGCTCGGCCCGCTTTCGCTCTTGATTCACTGTGGACTGGCGACCAGCAAAGTGGTCAGGTCAGTCGAGCATACCCAATTCAGCTCAAATGGCATCAATCTTTTGCATCCCGGCCAGGCGGCATGGCCCGTCGGGCCTGCCGCCGGTCTTCAGCCGAGAATGTTCAGCTCGTCCCAGAGAGCATCGATCTTCTGCTTCACCGCCTCGTCCTGGACGATGGGCTGGCCCCACTCGCGATTGGTCTCCCCCGGCCACTTGTTGGTGGCGTCCAGCCCCATCTTGGAGCCGAGCCCGGAGACCGGCGAGGCGAAGTCCAGGTAGTCGATCGGGGTGTGCTCGATCAGGGTGGTGTCACGGGCCGGGTCCATCCGGGTGGTGATGGCCCAGATCACGTCCTTCCAGTCGCGGGCGTTGATGTCGTCGTCGCAGACGATCACGAACTTGGTGTACATGAACTGGCGCAGGAAGGACCAGACCCCCAGCATCACCCTCTTGGCGTGGCCAGGGTAGCGCTTCTTGATGGTCACCACCGCCATCCGGTAGGAGCACCCTTCCGGCGGCAGGTAGAAGTCCACGATCTCGGGGAACTGCTTCTGCAACAGCGGCACGAACACCTCGTTGAGCGCCACCCCGAGCACCGCCGGCTCATCGGGCGGACGGCCGGTGTAGGTGCTGTGGTAGATGGCATCCTTGCGCATCGTCATGTGGGTGATGGTGAATACCGGGAACTCGTCCACCTCGTTGTAGTAGCCGGTGTGATCGCCATAAGGCCCTTCAGGGGCCATCTCACCCGGCTCCAGATAGCCTTCCAGCACGATCTCGGCGCTGGCGGGCACCTCCAGATCGCAGCTGACGGCCTTCACCACCTCGGTGCGGCTGCCCCGCAGCAGACCGGCAAAAGCGTATTCGGAGAGGGTATCCGGCACCGGTGTCACCGCGCCGAGGATGGTCGCCGGATCGGCACCGAGCGCCACCACCACCGGGAAGCGCTCACCTGGGTGGGCCTCCTGCCACTCGCGAAAATCGATGGCTCCGCCGCGGTGATCCAGCCAGCGCATGATCAGCTTGTTCTTGCCGATCTTCTGCTGGCGATAAATGCCGAGGTTCTGCCGCTTCTTGTAGGGACCGCGGGTGATGGTCAGCCCCCAGGTCACCAGCGGGGCCACGTCGCCGGGCCAGCAGTGCTGGATCGGGATCTGGTCCAGATCGACCGCCTCTCCCTCCAGCACCCGCTGCTGACAGGAGGCAGAGGAGAGCCGCTTGGTCGGCATGTTGAGCACCTGCTTGAAGATCGGCAGCTTCTCCATCAGCTCCTTGAAGCCGCGGGGCGGCTCCGGCTCCTTCAGGTAGGAGAGCCAGATCCCCACCTGGCGCAGGGCGGCCACGTTGGGCTGGCCCATGCCCATGGCGACCCGGTCCGGGGTGCCAAACAGATTGGTCAGCACCGGCATGGTGTAACCCTTGGGATTTTCAAACAGCAGGGCAGGGCCGCCCGCCCGCAGGGTGCGGTCGCTGATCTCGGTCATCTCCAGATAGGGGTCTATCTCGCGACTGATGCGCTTGAGTTGTCCGCTTTGTTCCAGCTGCGCGATGAAATCACGCAAATCCTTGTATTTCATGCAGGTACCCTGTGTTCAGGCGATGCCGCATTATAACCCTGGGCGGGCGGCGGGTGTACCCGAATCGGGCAGCATCACCGGACTTGCATGGCGCTTTTCCTGCCGGGTCAGCCGATCGGCAAGCTGGGCCAGCAGCCTGGGTTCGTCCATCTGCAGCAGCAGGCTGGCCACCTGACCGCTGTATTGGCGATTGCCCAGCTCCGCCAGCAGGAACTGCTGGGCCGTGTCCGGCAGCGGCGAAAGTTGACTGAGTTGCTGCAAAGCAGGCAGCTTGAGACGGGCATTGCGACTCGCGGCAATCAGCAGATCGCTGGCCGCCTGGCCCTGATGAAAGCGGCCCACGCTGGCGAGCGCGGCCACGCTGTCGTGATCCACCGGTTGATGCCACAGCTTCTGATAGAGGGCGCTGTCACCGGTACGCTCGGCCAGCAGCCGCAGCAGCCGGTTGTCGGGCAGGAAGATGCTCATGGCGGCCAGCGTGTGCGCCTCCCGTTGCAGGAGCGGAAGCGGCTGCCGATCGAGTACGGTCAGCAGCGCCTGCTGCTGCTGGGCCAGATCGGGATTGCGGCTGTTGTAGATCTGCTTGAACTCGAACGTGCCCTCTTCCAGCTGCTGGCGATAGTTGTCCTGCCAGGCCTGCTGCTGCCAGCGGCTCAACACCTGCCGCGCAGCGGCGGCAAAGTCGTAGGCGGGTTGCTGTACCAGAAAGCCGTCCACCTCTTTTTCCACCAGCCAGCTGGGGGCCTTGAACGACTGGGCGCGCACCCAGGCCAGCAGTTGTGGGCTGGTGGCTCTGGGCTGGCTATTGAGGGTGGCCAGCAGCTGGCACAACAGATACTCCCGCTGCCCCACCGCCAGGGAGTCCAGCAGGGTGTCGATGGCGGCAAACTGCCCCAGCTGCAGCCGGCCGGTCAGATAGTCGAGGTGACCCTGCAGCCCCTCGTCGGCCACCAGTGCCGTCCGGGGCGGCTGCGTCTCGGCAGCCCCGACCGGCAGCACCAGCAGCCAGCTCAGCAATATCAGGAGTACATGCTTCATGACGTCCCTATCCTTGTGACATCGAGGTTTCATACTACTCAGGCGACCGTAAATAAAATAGATAAACAAAAACCGCGACCTGGGCCGCGGTTTGATGATTTTCGAGTCGGTTACTTCTGCTGGCGCCGCATGGCGTCGAAGAACTCGTCGTTGGTCTTGGTCATGGCCAACTTGTCGATCAGGAACTCGATGCCGTCGATCTCGCCCATCGGGTGCACAATCTTGCGCAGGATCCACATCTTCTGCAGCTCGTCGCCGGTGGTCAGCAGCTCTTCCTTGCGGGTGCCGGAGCGAGTGATGTCGATGGCCGGGTAGACACGCTTCTCGGCAATCTTGCGCGAGAGGTGCAGTTCCATGTTGCCGGTACCCTTGAACTCTTCGTAGATGACTTCATCCATCTTGGAGCCGGTATCGATCAGCGCGGTGGCGATGATGGTCAGGCTGCCGCCCTCTTCAACATTGCGCGCGGCACCGAAGAAACGCTTCGGACGGTGCAGGGCGTTGGCGTCCACACCACCGGTCAGTACCTTGCCGGATGACGGGATGACGGTGTTGTAGGCACGGGCCAGACGGGTGATGGAATCCAGCAGGATCACCACGTCCTTCTTGTGCTCGACCAGGCGCTTGGCCTTCTCGATCACCATCTCGGCGACCTGGACGTGACGGGAAGCCGGCTCGTCGAAGGTGGAGGCGATCACTTCACCCTTCACCATGCGCTGCATCTCGGTCACTTCTTCCGGACGCTCGTCGATCAGCAGGACGATCAGTTCGCAGTCAGGGTGGTTGTAGGCGATGCTCTGGGCGATGTTCTGCAGCAGCATGGTCTTACCGGCCTTGGGCGGTGCGACGATGAGGCCGCGCTGGCCTTTACCGATCGGTGAAGCCAGATCCAGTACGCGGGCGGTGATGTCTTCGGTGGAACCGTTGCCACGCTCCATGCGCAGACGCTCGTTGGCGTGCAGCGGAGTGAGGTTTTCAAACAGGATCTTGTTGCGGGAGTTTTCCGGACGGTCGTAGTTGACCTCGTTGACCTTGAGCAGCGCGAAGTAGCGTTCGCCCTCTTTCGGCGGCCGGATCTTGCCGGAGATGGTATCGCCGGTACGCAGGTTGAAACGGCGGATCTGGCTCGGGGAGACATAGATGTCGTCCGGGCCGGCCAGGTAGGAGCCGTCTGCACTACGCAGGAAGCCGAAACCATCGGTCAGGATTTCCAGCACACCGTCGCCAAAGATATCCTCGCCACCCTTGGCGTGCGCCTTGAGGATCGCGAAAATAATGTCTTTCTTGTGCGCCCGAGCCAGATTTTCCAACCCCATGGATTCGCCAAGCTGTACCAGCTCGGACACAGGAGTGTTCTTTAATTCAGTCAGATTCATAGTGGTGAAAGTCTGTAAGCAAGGATTGAAATGAGGAGACAGTCTGCTGGATTGATGCTGATCGGATTTGATTTGCCAGGCTGATGTGTGAGCAAAGAATCAGGCAAAAAGGTTAGCAAACGAGCGATAAATTAGCACCAATCGGGGTGAGCGTCTAGGTGATAAAACAGAAGGAGCGCATTATTGCAATGCGCTCCTCTTTGATTATTACAGGTTACCGTCCAGGAACTCTTTCAGCTGAGTCTTGGACAGGGCACCGACCTTGGTCGCTGCCACTTCGCCATTCTTGAACAGCAAGAGGGTCGGAATACCACGAATGCCATACTTGGGCGGAGTGTCGGCGTTATGGTCGATGTTCAATTTCGCCACGGTCACGCGACCGGCATACTCTTGGGCGACTTCGTTCAGGATCGGGGCAATCATCTTGCACGGACCACACCATTCGGCCCAGAAGTCGACCAGAACGGCGCCATCGGCTTTGATTACATCTGCCTCGAAGCTGGCATCGCTCAGCTGAACAATCTTGTCACTCATCTCCAACTCCAGTCAGTAATTAAGGCTTTATTGACGTATCAACAAAGGCAATAGTTGCCCTATTTGAAATGATCCTGTTTATTATTGCAAGCCTAACCTGATAACCTACCGCCATGAGCAAAACACACTTAACGACCGACAAATTCGCCCAAATGGGCCTCGAACCCGAAGTTCTGGCTGGTCTGGAATCAAAGGGATTTCACTATTGCACCCCCATCCAGGCACTCTCTCTGCCGCTGCTGGTAGAAGGCCATGACCTCGCCGGCCAAGCCCAGACGGGTACCGGCAAAACTATCGCCTTCCTGGCTGCCACCTTCAACTATCTGCTGACCCACCCGCTGACCAAGCCGCGCCTCATCAATCAGCCGCGCGCCATCATCATGGCCCCGACCCGGGAGCTGGCAGTACAGATTTACAACGATGCCGACAGCATGGCCGCCTCGACCGGCCTCAAGCTCGGCCTCGCCTACGGCGGTGAAGGGTACGACAAGCAGCTGGCCGTGCTGGAGCAGGGTGTCGACATCCTGATCGGCACCACAGGCCGCATCATCGACTACTTCAAGTCCAAGGTCATCGATCTGAGCAACATCCAGGTCGTGGTGCTGGACGAAGCGGATCGCATGTTCGATCTCGGCTTCATCAAGGACATCCGTTTCCTGTTCCGCCGCATGCCGCCCGCTACCGAGCGTCTGAGCATGCTGTTCTCCGCCACCCTCTCCCTTCGGGTGCAGGAGCTGGCCTACGAACACATGAACCACCCGGAACATGTGCAGGTCGAGCCGGAGCAGATGACCGGCGTACGAATCAAAGAAGAGCTCTTCTACCCTTCCAACGAAGACAAGATGTTGCTGCTGCTCTCCCTGATGGAAGAGGAGTGGCCGGAGAAAGCCATCGTCTTCGCCAACACCAAGCACGTCTGTGAAGACGTTCACGCCTGGCTGGAGAATGACGGCCACCGGGTCGGTCTGCTGACCGGCGACGTGCCACAGAAGAAGCGGATGAAGATCCTGGAGGACTTCACCAAGGGTGCGGTAGACATTCTGGTTGCCACCGACGTGGCCGCCCGTGGTCTGCACATCCCCGACGTGACCCACGTCTTCAACTACGACCTGCCCGACGACGCCGAGGACTACGTACACCGCATCGGTCGTACCGGTCGTGCCGGCAAGAGCGGTCACTCCATCAGCCTGGCCTGTGAAGACTATGCCTTCAACCTGCCGGCCATCGAGGAGTACATCCACCACCCGATCCCAGTCAGCAAGTATGACCGCGAGGCGCTGCTGGATGACGTGACCGCACCGAAGCGGGTGTTCCGCAACCGTCAGCCGGTGAATCGCAACATGCGCGATCGCCAGGGCGGTGGCAACAGCAACAACCGCCGTCGTCCGCCCCGCAAGAGCTGAAAGGACTGGCCCTGTTGCACAACTCGCCGCTCTATGCCGCCATCGACCTCGGCTCCAACAGCTTTCACATGCTGGTGGTGCGCGAGGTCGCCGGTGCCCTGCGCACCGTCACCAAGGTCAAGCGCAAGGTTCGCCTCGCCGCCGGGCTCGATCCGGAGTTTCGTCTCAGCCGTGCCGCCATGGAGCGGGGCTGGGACTGCCTGCGCCTGTTCTCCGAACAGTTGCAGGACATTCCGGCCGACAACATCCGGGTAGTGGGCACCGCCACCCTGCGCCTTGCCACCAACGTCGACGAGTTCCTCAGCGAAGCGGAACGGGTGCTCAACCACAGCATCGAGATCATCTCGGGCGAGGAAGAGGCCAAGACCATCTATGAGGGAGTCTCCTGGACCTCGGCCGGCGAAGGCAACCGGCTGGTGATCGACATCGGCGGCGCCAGCACCGAGCTGGTGATCGGCGAGCACAGCGAAGCGAAACTGCTCAACAGCCTGCACATGGGCTGCGTCACCTGGCTCAACAACCACTTCGGTGACGGCGAGCTCTCCGAGGCCCGCTTCAAGCAGGCCATCGCCGCCGCCAAGGCGGTGCTGGAGAAGGTGGCGGAAGATTATCGTGCACTCGGCTGGCGTACCTGTGTCGGCGCCTCCGGCACGGTACAGGCATTGCAAGAGATCATGCTGGCACAGGGGAAGAGCGAGCGGGTCACGCTGCCCAAGCTGCAAGAGCTGATGGGTCAGGCCATCGCCTGCGGCAAGCTCGACCAGCTGCAGCTGGAAGGACTGGCGGCCGAACGGCTGACCGTGTTCCCCTCCGGTCTCGCCATCCTGATCGCCATCTTCGAAACCCTGAACATCGAGAGCATGACCCTGGCGGGTGGCGCCCTGCGCGAAGGGCTGATCTACGGCCTGCTCGGCAACAATCACGACTGTGATGCCCGCGATCGCACCGCCGACAGCCTGATCAATCGCTACCAGCTGGACAAGGAGCACGCCGAACGGGTGCGTGACACCGCCGTCGAGGCGTTCAACCAGCTGCAGCCGGCCTGGCGACTTTCAAAACGCTATGGGCGGCCGATCCTGCGCTACGCGGCCCTGCTGCACGAGATCGGTCTATGCATCGAGTACAAGAAGGCGCCGCAACACGCCGCCTACATCATCGACAACATCGACATGCCTGGCTTTACCCCGGCCCAGAAGAAGCTGTTGTCGGCCCTGCTGTTCAACCAGCGGGACGAATTCAAGCTGGAACCGCTGGAGAAGCAGGGAGCCGTCACCGGTCGCCAGGCGATCCGGCTGGCCCGTATCCTGCGCATCGCGCTGATCCTCTGCATGCGCCGCACCCAGGGCACAGTGCCCCGCTTCACCCTCGAAGCCGATGAAGATGCACTGACCCTGACCCTGCCGAGCGGCTGGCTGGACGAGCACTACCTGCGCGCCAGCGAACTGCGCTTCGAAGTGGAACGCCAGCAGAAGATGGGCTGGCCCACCCGGCTGTTGGAAGCCTGATTGGGCCTCGCCCAATCAGTGCACCAAACCACCAGCCCCGCCGTTCCGACAATCTCTTTCGCAGCCATGACTGGCGCCGTTCAAAGCTGACCCTTGATTTCATTGGGCTGGCGCACCGAGCTCGTCCTTTTCTCGCTGGCTGTCACCTGCGCCATTAGCACCGCTCGACTAGAGTAGGGTTGTCTTCACAACCGGAATGGACGCCATGAAACCCTTGATCCTGATCGGCCTGACCGCCCTGCTCACCGCCTGTGGCGGCGGAGGCGGCGGCGACAACAACAGCCCGCAACAGGCCCAGCTGTCGCTGGCCTTCTCCGACGCCCCGGTGGATGCAGTCAGCAAGGTCTGCATCGCCGTCGCCAACATCAGCATCCACCCCGTCGCCGGCACCGAGCAGAGCTGGACTACCGCCAGTTTCCTCACCTCGGCCCAGGACGATGGCTGCACCCCGAGCGGCGAGACCATCCCGCTCGACAGTGCGGGCCGGTCGCTGTTCACCTACATCGACCTGCTGCACTACCAGGGTTCCGTCAGCCGCCCGCTGCTGGCCAGCCAGAGCGTGGTGCCCGGCGACTACAGCCAGATGCGGCTGCGGGTGCTGGACGGACGAGAGGTTGCCAACCAGTTTCTGGATGGCACCCCCTACTCCTACGTCAAACGGGATGATGGGGTGATCAAGCCGCTGGAGGTGCCCAGCAGCGAACTCAAGCTGGATGCCTTTACTATCGCCGCCAACGGCCTCAGCGCCTTCACCACCGAGTTCGATCTGCGCCAGGCCATGGTGCTGCCGGGCCACGAGCAGTACTACAAGCTCAAGCCCAGAGGGGTGCGGCTGGTGAACAACACCCAGGTCACCACCGTCAAAGGCACGGTCGCGGCCGGGCTGTGCGGCGGCCAGCTGACCGACAAGGCCTTCGTCTACTTCTACCAGCCCAGAAGCGATGACAACTACCCCGACATGGCGGACAGCGACAACGGCTTCTATGCCAGCGCACCCGTGCTGCCGCAAAGCGGTGGCGGCTTTGGTTACGAACTGGGATTTGTTAATCTCGGCAGCTACGATCTGGCGCTGGTCTGCAATGGCAACGAGGACGATCCGGCGCTGGCCGGCGACCCGCTGCAACTGGAACAGGTGCAGAAAGCCCAGGCGGTGGTGGCGCCCGCCACCAGCATCAACTTCCAGTAACCGGCGACCAGAGGGCAACCCGCACATGAGCACCTACCAACCCATCAGTTGCGATCTCTACGACTGGCTGGAGATCGCCGCCAGCTGGCAGCTGCCGGTCACCCTCACCGGCCGGGACGGCCGCCAGTGGGCGGACAAGATCCGCACCATCGAGGCCAGAGCAGGGGTCGAGTACCTGCTGCTGCAAGGTGGCGAGCGACTGAGCCTGGCGGAGCTGGCCACCATGGCGCTCAGCTGGCAGGGGGAGGAGAAACTGATCCGCTTTGCCCCGCCAGCCCCAGCCGACAGCCAATAGATGGCAAGAGGGCCAACCCCGCCGGGTTGGCCCTCTTCTTTTACCTCTCGCGTGCGGCGTTATCCCGCCAGCGCCGCCATCACGTAGACGTCGAAGCGGTTGCTCTTGGTCTCGATGGCCATGCTCGGCTTGTGCTCGTTGAGCCAGCCGGCGTAGTCCGGCCGTTTCACCACCACCCGCTTGTCCGCCATGGCGAGCGCCGCCGGCAGCAGGGCATCGGCGTCAAGATCCGGCCCCACCAGCGACTGGAACACCCGCATCTCTTTTTTCACCAGCGCCGACTTCTGCTTGTGGGGAAACATGGGATCGAGGTAGATGACGTCGGGCCGCTCGCTCAGCCCCAGCAAGGTCTCCACCGCCGGGCCGTGCAGCAACTGCATCCGCTCGCGCACCCAGGGGCCGATCTCGGGGTCCTGCGCCGCCCGCGCCAGCCCGTCCTGCAACAGGGCGGCCACCACGGGGCTGCGCTCGATCATGGTCACCTTGCAGCCGAGGGAGGCGAGCACGAAGGCATCGCGCCCCAGCCCGGCGGTGGCATCCACCACGCGCGGCATGGCACCCGCCTTGAGCCCCACCGCCTTGGCGATGGATTGGCCACGGCCGCCGCCGAACTTGCGGCGATGGGCGACCGCTCCTTCGACGAAGTCCACGTAGACCGCGCCCAGCTTGGGTTCGTCCAGTTTGCGCAGCTCCAGCCGCGCCGCGGTGAACACCAGGGCAAACTGGGCAAGGTCGGTCTGGCCGAGCTGGCTGGCCAGGGCTTCGGCCTGAGGCGCCTTGGCGGGGTCTTCGAGGAGGATCTGCATGGTATAGACTGTGTGGCGGTATCTGTGGGCGGAGTGTACCACAGCCCCCGAAGGTCGCTGTAGGGGCTCCGGCCGAAGGAGAGGGGCGGAGGGGCTAGCTGGTCTGCAGGAACATGCTCTTGTCGTTGAGCTGCAGGTACTCGGTGAGGTCGTCGTAGGCCAGCGGCCGGCTCAGCAGATAGCCCTGCGTGAAAGCACACCCCTTCTGGCAGAGGAAGTTGAGCTGCTCGCGGGTCTCCACCCCCTCGATCACCACCTGCATGCCGAGGTTGTGCACTATGTTGATGATGCCGTCCAGCAGCAGCCGGTCCTGTTCATTGAACGGGATGTGGCGCACGAAGGCCCGGTCGATCTTGACCAGGTCCACCGGGAAGTTGCGCAGATAGTTGAGCGCCGAGTAGCCGGTGCCGAAGTCGTCGATGGCCAGCTTGCAGCCGGCCTCGCGCAGGGCATCGATCCGCACCCTGTGCTGATCGCTGGTCTCCATCAGCAGGGACTCGGTGATCTCGATGACGATGTCCGCCGGGTCCAGCCCGAAGTGGTGGATCACCTTGAGCCACTCGCTCGCCTCCGGATCTATGGTCTGGAACTCCAGGGTGGAGCGGTTGATCGACATCTGCAGGTCCGGGAAGCCGGATTGCTGCAGCCGCGCCAGATCCCGGCACGACTGCCACAGCACCAGCGCCCCCAGCCCCTGGATGAGCCCGGCCTCCTCCGCCAGCGGAATGAAGTCCGCCGGGGACACCTGGCCCCAGTGCGGGTGATACCAGCGCACCAGCGCCTCCAGCTTGGCGACCCGGCCGCTGCGGTTGTCCCAGATCGGCTGGTAGGCCATGGTCAGCTGCTCGAGCTTGATCGCCTCCGCCAAGTCCTGCTGCATCTGGTGGCGCTGGCGCACCTCTTCGCGCATGGAGGCGCAATAGCTGCCGAGCAGCCGTCCCTGCCGCTTGGCGGCAAACAGCGCCTGCTCGGCGTTGCGCAGCAGCTCGTCGCTCTCCAGACCATCGCCCGGGCAGAGGGTGATGCCGATGGTGGCCGTCACGTAGAGGTGCTGGTTGGCCAGCATGAAGGGACGGGCGAAGCCGCCGATCACCTGCTTGGCAAACACCTCGGCCTGACGACGGTTGACGATGCCGGGCACCAGGAAGGCGAACTCGTCGCCGCCGATGCGGGCCACCAGGTCCTCGGTGCGCACCCGGCTCACCAGCCGATCCGACACCTCCCGCAGCAGGGCGTCACCGGCGTGGTGATCCATGCTGTTATTGACCGCCTTGAAGTTGTTGAGGTCGAGCACCATCAGCGCGAAGCGCTCGCCCCGCTCGCAGAAGCGGCTGAGGCAACGGCCGAACAGCCAGCGGTTGGGCAGCCCGGTGAGGTTGTCGTAATTGGCCTGGGCGGCGATCTTCTGCTCCGCCAGCTTGGTCTGGGAGAGATCGCTGAAGATGGCGATGTACTGGCTGATCCGCCCCCCTTCCCGCAGGGTGCTGATCATCAGCTGCTGGGGGTAGAGCTTGCCGTTCTTGCGCTTGTTCCACACCTCGCCGCGCCACACCCCCACCCGCTCCAGCGCGTGGTACATGTCGGCGTAGAAGGCCTGATCGTGCAGCCCGGACTTGAGCATGCTGGGGCGCTGGCCGCACACCTCCTCCTCGCTGTAACCGGTGATCTGCTCGAACGCCGGGTTGACCGAGATGATGCGGCTGTCGGCATCGCACACCAGGATCGCCTCCGAGAGGTTGTCGTAGACCCGGTGGGAGAGCTTGAGCTGTTCGGCATGGCGCTTGAGGGGATCGATGTTCTCCAGCACCACCATCAGGTAGTCGGGCTGCAGCTGATCGTCCCGCACCAGGGTGACGGTGACCCGCCCCCACAGCACCTGACCGTCCCGGTGCAGGTAGCGCTTCTCCTGGGTGAAGGCGGTGCGCTCGCCGAGCTTGAGCTCTTCATAGCAGGCGGCACTGCGCAGCCAGTCTTCCGGGTGATTGAGCTCGGCGGCGGTGCGGTGCAGCAGCTCGCTCTGGCTGTAGCCCAGCATCTTTTCGATGGCCGGGTTGGTCCAGAGGATCTTGCCGTTCAGATCGAGCTTGCCGATCCCCACCGGCGCGTGGGACATCATGGTGTGCAGAAAGTCGTGGTACTCGGGCTGGGGCGGTGCCGGCTGTTGCAGCATCAGCGCCAGTTCGCGCCCGGCCAGCGGAGCCAGCAGCCGCAACAGGCCCATCACCTTGTCCATGTTGGTGAGCGGCCGCTTGAACAGCACGCTGCAGATGCCGACCGTCTCCCCCTGGGCACTCTTGAGGGCAATGCCGGCATAGGCCTGGATGTGCCAGGCCTGCAACACGGCAGCATGGGGAAACAGCTGCTGTACCCGATCGCTGAACCAGGTCTCTCCCTCCTGCAGGGTGATCTCCCCCAGGGTGGCGCTGACCGGAAAGCTGAAATTGGTGGTGTCGAGAGAGGCGGGGTGGGCGGCGTGCACCTTGAAAGAGAGCCCCGCTTGATCCCTGCCTGAAATCAGGACGAAGTCGGCCCCGACCGCTGCTGCGATTTCACTCACAAAGGTATCGAAATATCCCTGACCACTCGAATGAGACAGACTTGAGATGATTTGATAGACAGACTCGAGTGCTCGCCTCATGGCAAGGTTCTTTCTCTCCTTGGAAGGTAGGACCCGACTCTACTGAAGAGCCGGGGACAGTGCAAACATGCTATCCGCAAGATATTAAAAAGCCTTGAGAAAAGGGACCAAAAGGTCCCTTTTTATCTCAAAAATCACGCTGTGATCCCACTATGTGGCAAAACTGTACCTGCTTGAAGCTCACGCCAGCCGGGGCCCGCAAACTCACGCGGCAATCCCGCTGTGGCGGAGCAGCGCATCCACCTGAGGCTCGCGGCCACGGAAGGCTCGGAACAGCTCCATCGGCTCCTTGGAGCCACCCTTTTCCAGGATGTTCTTCAGGAAGGACTGGCCGGTGGCCGGGTTGAAGATCCCCTCCTCCTCGAAGCGGGAGAAGGCATCCGCAGAGAGCACCTCGGCCCACTTGTAGCTGTAGTAGCCCGCCGCATAACCGCCGGCGAAGATATGGGAGAAGCTGTGCTGGAAGCGGTTGAACACCGGCGGCGTCATCACCGCCACCTGGCTGCGCACCTCATCCAGCAATGCCGGGATCTGATCCGCTCTGGCCGGGTCAAACTCCTGATGAAGACGGAAGTCGAACAGGGCGAACTCCAGCTGGCGCAGCATCTGCATCGCCGCCTGGAAGTTGCGGGCGGTCAGCATCTTCTCCAGCAGGTCAGCAGGCAGCGGCTCGCCGGTTTCGTGATGGCCGGAGATAAAGGCCAGCGCCTCGGACTCCCAGCACCAGTTCTCGAGGAACTGGCTCGGCAGCTCCACCGCGTCCCAGGCCACGCCGTTGATGCCAGCCACGCCGGCCACGTCGATGCGGGTCAGCATGTGGTGAATGCCGTGGCCGAACTCATGGAACAGGGTGACCACTTCGTTGTGGGTGAACAGGGCGGGTTTGCCGTCCACCGGACCGTTGAAGTTGCAGGTCAGGTAGGCCACCGGCTTTTGCAAGGATCCATCCTGACGGTAGCGACGACCCAGGCAGACGTCCATCCAGGCACCGCCCTGCTTGTGCTCACGGGCATAGAGGTCGAGGTAGAAGCTGCCACGCAGCTCGTCCTCGGCGTCGAAGATGTCGTAGAAGCGAACGTCAGGGTGCCAGGTGTCGATGCCGAGGCGCTCGCGCACCTTCATGCCGAACACCCGCTTGACCACCTCGAACAGCCCCTTCACCACCTTGCTGGCGGGGAAGTAGGGGCGCAGCTGCTCGTCGGAGATGGAGAACTTGTGCTGTTTGAGCTTCTCGGCGTAGTAGGCGAGATCCCAGGCGGCCAGCTCGCCCTGACCGTGTTGCTCGGCGGCGAAGGCGCGGATCTCTTCCAGCTCGGCCTTGCCCTGCGGCAGGGACTTGGCCGCCAGATCGGTGAGGAAGTTCACCACCTGCTCCGGCTTGTCCGCCATCTTGGTGGCCAGGGAGAGCTCGGCGTAGTTGGCAAAGCCGAGCAGCTGGGCCAGCTCGCGGCGCAGGGCAAGCAGCTCGGTCATGATGGCAGAGTTGTCCCACTTGCCAGCGTTGGGGCCCTGATCCGAGGCGCGGGTGGTGAAGGCCTCATACAGCTCGGCACGCAGCGCACGGCTGTCGGCATACATCATCACCGGCAGGTAGGAGGGGATGTCCAGAGTGAACAGCCAGCCTTCCTTGCCCTTCAGCTCGGCCAGCTGGCGGGCGGCGGCCTGTGCGCTCTGCGGCAAACCGGCCAGCTCGGCCTCGTCGGTCACCAGCTTCTGCCAGCCCTGGGTCGCGTCCAGCACGTTGTTGCTGAAACGGGAAGCCAGCTCGGAGAGGCGGGCCTGGATCTCGCCGTAGCGCTGCTGCGCCTCGGCGGGCAGACCGATGCCGGACAAGCGAAAATCGCGCAGGGTGTTCTGGATCTCCTTGCGCTGGGCGCCGCTCAGCAGCGGGAAGTCGTCGCTCTCGGCCAGTTCGCGATAGGCCTGATAGAGCCCCTCGTGCTGGCCGACATAGGTCTGGAATTCAGACAGCAGCGGCAGGCAGGCGTCGTGGGCCGCGCGCAGCGCTTCGCTGTTGAGTACGGAGTTGAGGTGACTGACCGGCGACCAGATCCGCGCCAGGCGGTCGTTGACCTCTTCCAGCGGGGCGATCAGGCTGTCCCAGGTGTGGGGGTCGCGCTGGGCCAGCACATCGCTGATCTTCTGTTTGCAATCGGCGATGGCCTGCGTCACGGCAGGCTGGACCTGATCGGGCTGGATCTGGCTGAAAGGGGGCAGCGAGTCCATTGTCAGCAAAGGGTTGTTCATCCTGCGATACCTCTAAATTCTCTACAGCCCCTGCCGTCCAGAAGCTTGCTTGGACTACCTAAGATGTAGGCAGAAACCTCATTAATCAAGCCTTTGCCTGCCAGAGCGCGGCCTGTTGTCCACTTTTCGCCGAGATCTGCTCATTAAAACGGCGATCCGGATGCCAAAGACGACAATGCCGGCCCAGGGGCCGGCATTGTGGGTGACATCAGGCAAGATGCATCAGCGTCTGGCGTCTTCCTGCAGCCACTGGGCAGCCCGCTTGGCGAAGTAGGTGAGGATGCCGTCGGCACCGGCCCGCTTGAAGCAGAGCAGGGACTCCATGATGCTCTCTTTCTCCTTCAGCCAGCCGTTCTGGATGGCCGCCATGTGCATGGCGTACTCGCCGCTCACCTGATAGGCGAAGGTCGGCACCCCGAACTGATCCTTCACCTGACGGATCACGTCCAGATAGGGCATGCCCGGCTTGACCATCACGCTGTCGGCCCCTTCCTGGATATCCAGCGCCACCTCGTGCAGGGCTTCGTTGCTGTTGGCCGGATCCATCTGGTAGGTGGCCTTGTTGCTCTTGCCGAGGTTGCCGGCAGAGCCCACCGCGTCGCGGAACGGGCCGTAGTAGCAGGAGGCGTACTTGGCGGAGTAGGCCATGATCTGGGTGTTGATGAAGCCGTTCTCTTCCAGCGCAGCGCGGATGGCACCGATGCGGCCATCCATCATGTCGGACGGCGCCACGATGTCGACCCCGGCAGCGGCGTGGGAGAGCGCCTGTTTCACCAGGATCTCGGTGGTGATGTCGTTCAGCACATAGCCTTCGTCATCAATGATGCCGTCCTGACCGTGAGTGGTGAAGGGATCGAGCGCCACGTCGGTGATGACCCCCAGCTCCGGGAAGCTCGCCTTGAGGGCGCGCGTCGCCCGCTGGGCCAGCCCGTCCGGGTTGTAGGCCTCTTCCGCCAGCAGACTCTTCTGCTCCAGCGGGGTGACCGGGAACAGGGCGATGGCCGGCACGCCCAGCGCAACCAGCTCGGCAGCCTCTTTCAGCAGCAGATCGATGGAGAGCCTGTCCACCCCCGGCATGGAGGTGACGGCCTCACGACGGTTCTCCCCCTCCAGCACGAACACGGGATAGATGAGATCGTTGGCGGTCAGTACGTTCTCGCGCACCAGACGACGGCTGAAATCATGTTTGCGCACCCGGCGCAGGCGGCGACCCGGAAAGGCACCTGGAAGAGTTGTAGCCATGAATCACTCCTGAAGAGGAAGTTGGAAGAACGCGGCGGAGGTGGCCCGGGTGTGGGCCAGCAAGGCCTCGGGCGCTTCACCACGGCAAGCCGCCACCACCTGGGCGATGTGCGGCAAAAAAGCGGGTTCGTTGCGTTTTGGTCTGGGCTTCAGATCCCGTGGCACCAGATAGGGAGCATCGGTCTCGATCATCAGCCGGCCGGCCGGAATGCGGGCCACCTGCTCGCGCAGCAACTGGCCACGACGCTCGTCGCACAGCCAGCCGGTCACCCCGATATGCAACCCCAGCGCCAGACACTGATCCAGCTCCTCGTCGGAACCGGTGAAGCAGTGCAGCACGGCCCCCGGCAGTTTGGGCAGCCAGGGGCGCAGGATCTCGATGAAACGGGTGTGGGCATCGCGGCAGTGGAGAAACACCGGCATCCCGAGCTCGGCAGCCAGCGCCAGCTGGGCATCGAATACCGCATCCTGCACCGGACGAGGGGAGAAGTCGCGATTGTAGTCGAGCCCGCACTCGCCGATGGCCACCACCTGTGGCAAGGCTGCCAGCTCGCGCAGGGCGGGCAGGGTCGCCTCATCGACGCTTTTGGCGTCGTGGGGGTGGACTCCGGCGGTGGAGAAACAGTAACCCGGCCAGCGGGCGGCAAGAGTGGCGCTCTCGCGGCTGCCGACCAGATCGGTGCCGGTCAGGATCAGCGCCTCCACCCCGGCGGCGCGGGCGCGGGCCACCAGATCGGCCTGTTCATCGGCAAACTGGCTGCTGGTCAGGTTTACACCTATGTCGATCATGGGGTCAGCGGGTCCGAACAAAAGGAAGACATATCAGGTATTTGAAAACCATCTACTCAATGGGGCCTTACCATACGCCTCGAACGGGGGCATGAAAAGAGGAAGGGAGCCTTAGCTCCCCTCTTCAGTCTGCTCCTACTTCTCTTCGCTCTCTTCTTTCACGTAGAAACGGGCGAAGAACAGACCTATCTCCCACAAACCCCACATGGGGATCGCGAGCAGAGTCTGGGAAAAGACATCGGGCGGCGTCAACAGCATGCCGACCACGAACACCCCGACGATGACGTAGGGACGCTTTTCCCGCAGGCTCTTGGGACTGGTCACCCCGGTCCAGCACAGCAGTATGGTGGCAACCGGAATTTCGAACGCCACCCCGAACGCGAAGAACAGGGTCAGTACGAAGTCCAGATAGCTGGCGATGTCGGTCGCCACCGTCACCCCGGCGGGGGCGGTACTGGTGAAGAAGCCGAATACCAGCGGGAACACCACGTAGTAGGCAAACGCCATCCCCGCGTAGAACAACAGGGCACTGGAGACCACCAGCGGCATGATGAGCCGGCGTTCATGCTGGTACAGACCGGGGGCGATAAAGGCCCAGGCCTGATAGAGCAGATAGGGGATCGCCACGAAGAAGGAGACCACCAGCGTCAGCTTGATCGGCGTCAGGAAGGGGGTCGCCACATCCGTCGCTATCATGCTGGTGCCTGCCGGCAGCTGGCTCAGCAGCGGCTGCGCCACGAAGTCGTAGATGTTGTTGGAGAAGTAGATCAGCGCCAGAAAGACCAGCAGGATGGCCGTCACCGACCGCAACAGGCGGGTTCTCAGCTCCACCAGATGGCTGATCAGTGGTTGCTCAGCCTGACTCATGGCTTCACCTCCCCTTGTTCGGCGCTCGGCTGGGCACTTGCGGCGGGGATCACGGTAGGCTCCTCATCAGGTGTCGCCACACTGACGGGGGCTGCCGGCTCCTCCTTCACCTCGGCAGCGGCCGGCGCTGGCTGGATGGTATTTTGTTGTTCGTATGGACGGGTCACCGATTGTGCGGCCGTTTTCAGCTGCTCGATAGACTCCTGCAGCTCGGGGCTCAGGTTGTTCATCTGCAACTGTTCGGCCTTCTTCAGGTCATTGTGCAGATCCTGCAACTTGAGCTCCTGCTCCAGCTCGGCCTTGACCGAGTTGGCGGTGCTGCGGATCAGTCTGATCCAGTGGCTGGCGGTACGGATCGCCACGGGCAGCCGCTCGGGGCCGAGCACCACCAGGGCGACGACACCAATGACAACCAGCTCCCAGAAACCGATATCGAACATGGCTTAGGCCTGATCTTTATCTTTCTGCTTGGCAGCATCGCTAGGCTGACCGGCTGCTTCGTTCAGCTGTTTCGGCGGAAACTCGGCATCCTTCTGCTCGGACTTGGTCTCCGGCTCGTCGGACAGCGCCTTCTTGAAGCCCTTGACCGCAGCGCCCAGATCACCGCCGATGCCGCGCAGTTTCTTGGTACCGAACAGCAGCACGACGATGACTGCGATGATCAACAATTGCCAAATACTGATACCACCCATGACTTTCTCTCCAGAACAGGCGCCTGCTGGCGCAGTTTATTTAATGAGAACGGGTTCGCAACCAACCCAGCAGCCAGCATAACCCGGCGCCGGCGAGGCTGATTTGTCCCCACTCAATGTGTTGTTTTTGGGTCAGCAAGAATACACCGGCCAATAGCAGGCTGGCTCCAACCCCTAAGAGGTAGCGAGCCTGACCCTGGCGGCGACTGTGCCGGCGAAAATCGGCAAACATCTGGTCGAAGTGGCGCTGCTGATGACGGGTCTGGCGCAGGGTCTCGTAGACCAGCTCCGGCAGTTCCGGCAGCTTTTCCGCCCAGAATGGCGCCTTCTCCTTGATGGCATTCCACACCGCCTTGGGTCCTACCTGCTGATGCATCCAGTTTTCCAGATAGGGCTTGGCGGTCTGCCACAAATCGAGCTGCGGGTAGAGCTGGCGACCCAGCCCCTCCACATAGAGCAGGGTCTTCTGCAGCAGCACCAGCTGCGGCTGCACCTGCATGTTGAAGCGGCGCGCGGTGTTGAACAGGTTGAGCAGCACGTGGCCAAACGAGATCTCGGACAGCGGCTTCTCGAAGATGGGCTCCAGCACGGTGCGGATGGCGAACTCGAACTCGTCCACCTTGGTATCGGGCGGCACCCAGCCGGACTCCACGTGCAGCTCGGCCACCCGACGGTAGTCACGGTTGAAGAAGGCGAGGAAGTTCTCGGCCAGGTAGCGCTTGTCTTCCCGGTTGAGGGTGCCGACGATACCGCAGTCGATGCCGATCCAGAGCGGATTCTCCGGATGTTCGTAGGAGACGAAGATGTTGCCCGGGTGCATGTCGGCGTGGAAGAAGCTGTCGCGGAACACCTGGGTGAAGAACACCTCCACCCCGCGCTCGGCCAGCAGCTTCATGTTGGTGCCGTTGGCCTCCAGCGCGGCAATGTCGGAGACCGGAATGCCGTAGATCCGCTCCATCACCAGCACCTGCTCACGGCAGTGCTCGGTGAACACCTCGGGCACGTAGAGCGCCTCGGAGCCGGTGAAGTTGCGGCGCAGCTGGATGGCGTTGGCCGCCTCCCGCATCAGATTGAGCTCGTCGAGGATGGTCTTGCGATACTCTTCCACCACCTCGATGGGGCGCAGTCGTCCGCTCTGGGGCACGAAACGGGCCACCAGACGGGCCAACGCCTGCATCAGTCGCAGGTCGGCCTCGATGACCGGCTCGATGTCGGGACGGATCACCTTGATGACGATCTCGCGGCCGTTCTCCTTCAGCCGGGCGGTGTGCACCTGGGCGATGGAGGCCGACGCCAGCGGCGTCTCTTCGAAGTCGTCAAACAGGGTCTCGATGGTGCAACCCAGGCTCGCCTCGATCTGGCGGCGGGCCGCCTGACCACAGAAGGGGGGCACCCTGTCCTGCAGCAGTGCCAGCTCCTCGGCGATGTCCGGCGGCAGCAGATCGCGCCGGGTGGAGAGCATCTGGCCGAACTTGATGAAGATGGGGCCGAGCGCCTCGAAGGCGAGCCGGATGCGGGCACCGCGGTTCAGCCCCTGGCGTTTGTTCTTGAGCCAGAACAGGCTGCGACGGGCCAGCCGGCCGGGCCAGGGCTGGTAACGGGCTGGCACCAGCTCGTCGATGCCCTGCTCCAGCAGGATGCTGATGATGCGATAGAGGCGCTTGAACTCCTTCGGGGTCATCAGGCTACCTGCTGCTCGAAGCGGGCCAGCCGCAGCTCGACCGCTTTCATCTGCTGGGCCAGCAACTCGACATCGTCGTTGAAGCTGGCCACTTCCAGCGGACCCGGCGCAAGCCGGATCTCTTCGGTCAGGTATTCGGCCAGCTGGCGCTGGCTGCGGCACAATTCACGCCCCAGCAGCCGACGTGCCTGACTGGCACCGCGCAGCAGGGTGTGGGCCAGCACATCGCCGGTATAACGGGATAGCTCCTCTTCCCAGTCGATATCCAGCTCGCCCAGCAACACGCTGAACGCCTGCACCAGCTGAGGGTCGCCGCTCAGATCCAGCTTCTCCTCGCGGATGTAGCGGGTCAGGGCGGAGGGGTCCTTGAGCAGGCCGAGCGCGGTCAGGGAGAGGCTCAGCACCGCATCGGCCTCCCCTTCGAATTTGGCCAGCACATCCAGCCGGCGCTCGGAGAAGACAAACCAGAGTGGCTTGAGCTCGCGCAGCTCCAGCTTGAGTACCTTGCCCGTCAATTTGCGCAGCCGCTCCGGACTCTGCTTGTCGAGTCGCAGCAGCTGGTTGAGGCTGGTTTCGATCACCGCGGTGACCATGGCATCCATCGGCATAGGCGACCTTAAAACTTGTAACCGCGGTGCAGGGCGACCACGCCCTGGGTCAGGTTGTAGAACTCGACCTGCTCGAAACCGACATTCTCCATCATGCCTGCCAGGGTCTGCTGATCCGGGTGCATGCGGATCGATTCCGCCAGGTATTTGTAGCTTTCGCTGTCGTTCGCGACGATTTCGCCCATTTTCGGCAGCAGTTTGAAGGAGTAGAGATCGTACAGCTTGGCGATCACTTCGCTGACCGGCTTGGAGAACTCCAGCACCAGCAGGCGGCCACCCGGCTTGAGCACCCGGAACATGGAGGCAAGCGCCTTGTCCTTGTCGGTGACGTTGCGCAGGCCGAAGCCGATGGTGATGACGTCGAAATGGTTGTCAGGGAACGGGAGCGCCTCGGCATTGGCCTGCACGTAGGAGACGTTGTTGGCCACCCCCAGATTGCGCAGCTTGTCGCGGCCCACCTTGAGCATGGAGTCGTTGATATCCGCCAGCACCACCTGGCCGGTCTCACCGACGATGCGGGAGAACTTGGCGGTCAGATCGCCGGTACCACCGGCCAGATCCAGCACCTTCTGACCTTTGCGCACGCCGGAGCAGTCGATGGTGAAGCGCTTCCACAGGCGGTGGATGCCGAACGACATCAGATCGTTCATCAGATCATACTTGGCTGCCACCGAATGGAAGACGCCGGCGACCAGGGTTTCCTTCTCGGTCGAGGTCACGGTTTTAAAGCCAAAATGCGTTGTCGTAGTCTGTTCTGACATCCCTTAAACACCCATAGAGCAAAGAATGGCCGCCAGTTTACCAGAGCCAATGGCGTGCGGACACCTTAAACCCGGCTGGCGACCAACTGCATCCCCAGCACTACCATGGCCAGACAGAGAAACAGGTTGAGGCCGATATTGAGGGCGGCTTTCAGATAGGCCCCCTGTTGGGCCAGTACCACTGTATCCAGCGCGAAGGAGGAGAAGGTAGTCAGGGCACCGAGGATACCCACCATCAGCAGCGGTTTCAGCGGGTGCTCCACCACATGACCATGACTGATCAGCGCAAAGGCAATGCCCATGATGAAGGAGCCGACCACGTTGACCATCAGGGTGCCATAGGGGAAGTGGCGTCCCAACAGCAGCGCCATCAGTTCGGCGATACCAAAGCGCAGACAGGCGCCGATGGCCCCACCGGCGGCAACATATAACCAGGTTTGCATGGGAGCATGTCTCCATAGTATCGGGCCGACATTATGCAAAATGTCAGGCCCGGGGGACAGCAGGGCAATTAATCGACATCACCCGCATCAGCGGCGAAAGTCGACCGGCTCGACCTGAGCGAGATGAATCGAGGTGCGGGATGGAGTGGTTTGCGCAATCACCCGGCCGCGGCGAATGGAGTAACGCACCGCCACCTGGCGGCGCACCGCATCAAAGCCGTTCTCGGCGGGCAGGATCAGCAGGTTGGCCGGTTTGCCCACCTCGATGCCGTAGCGATCCTGCACATTCAGGGTGCGCGCGCTGTGGCAGCTGATCAGCTTGAGGCTGTCGTTGATCTGCTCGTAGCCCATGATCTGGCAGACATGCAGCCCCATGTGCAGTACCTGCAGCAGGTTGGCGGTGCCCATGGGATACCAGGGATCGAACACGTCGTCGTGGCCGAAGCAGACGTTGATGTTGGCCTCCAGCATCTCCTTCACCCGGGTGATGCCGCGACGCTTGGGATAGCTGTCGAAGCGCCCCTGCAGGTGGATGTTCACCAGCGGGTTGGCGACGAAGTTGATGTCCGCCATCTTCAGCAGCCGGAACAGGCGCGATGCATAGGCGCCGTTATAGGAGTGCATGGCGGTGGTGTGGCTGGCGGTGACTCTATGGCCCATGCCGCGCTCATAGGCCAGGGTCGCCAGCGTCTCGATGAAGCGGGACTGCTCGTCATCGATCTCGTCGCAGTGCACATCCACCAGAACCTGATACTTCTCGGCAAGATCGAACACGTAGTGCAGACTTTCGACCCCATATTCCCGGGTAAACTCGAAGTGGGGAATCGCACCAATCACATCGGCCCCCAGCTTGAGAGCCTCCTCCAACAGCGCCTTGCCGTTGGGGTAGGAGAGGATCCCCTCCTGCGGGAAGGCCACTATCTGCAGCTCCACCCACTCCTTAATCTCCTCCCGCACCTCCAGCATCGCCTTCAGGGCGACCAGATTGGGGTCGGAGACATCCACGTGGGTGCGGACGAACTGGATGCCATTGGCAATCTGCCACTTCAGCGTCTGGATGGCCCGCTGCTTCACATCCTCGTGGGTCAGCAGTGCCTTGCGCTCGGCCCAGCGTTCTATCCCCTCGAACAGGGTTCCTGAGAGGTTCCAGCTCGGCTCACCGGCCGTCTGGGTAGTATCAAGATGGATATGAGGCTCGACAAAGGGGGCGATGGCGAGCCCCTCCTCACCATCAAGCTCATGGGCTGCGAGCAGATGGGTGCTCATGGGTTCGATGGCACGGATCAGGCCATCCTGGCAGAGGATCTGCCACATCCCCTCCCTGCCGACCAGACGCAGGTTCTTTATCAGCATGTTTTTGCTTCCTTTTTTCAAACACCAACAGCTTTTTCAATCCACAACTTAGCTTGGATCAATTTGATAGAAAAGCGTTCATATTGAATACATATGAGACTGTTACTATTGATAAACAGCAACAATAAAAGGGAGTTGATTGGGATGAAAGCAGGATTGACCGAGATCGGCAGCGCAGGCTTGTTTCACGAGTATCTGCAGACACTGGGTATCAACAAGCCACCGTTGACGTCGATCGACAAGCAGTGGGAATACACCCGCAATGAACGACTGGTGGCAGCCATTCAGATAGAAGCCTCCGGACAGGCTCGGTTCTATCTCGATGCCAGGCAGATTTCGGTAAACTGAGAAAAGCGGATACAAAAAAGCCTCCCGATTGGGAGGCTTTAATATTTAATGGTGCTGATACCCAGAGTCGAACTGGGGACCTCATCCTTACCAAGGATGCGCTCTACCAACTGAGCCATATCAGCACACTAACCGGTAAAGACCACACTATGTGCGCTATCTAAATCTTCTGTCCAACACAACCTGACGCTGTATCGCGACCAACCACATCGCTGTGATTGCTTAATTGATGCCTGGCAGTGTCCTACTCTCGCATGGCGAATGCCACACTACCATCGGCGCTACCGCGTTTCACTTCTGAGTTCGGCATGGGTTCAGGTGGTTCCACGGCGCTATGGCCGCCAGGCAAATTCTTCAATCTGTGAAAGCTGACGTAAGTAGTTTCGTATTTGTCACAAGGCCAGAAACACTTCTTGGGTGTTGTATGGTTAAGCCTCACGGGTAATTAGTATGGGTTAGCTCAACACGTCGCCGCGCTTACACACCCCACCTATCAACGTTGTGGTCTCCAACGGCCCTTTAGGACCCTCAAGGGGTCAGGGATGACTCATCTCAGGGCTCGCTTCCCGCTTAGATGCTTTCAGCGGTTATCGATTCCGAACTTAGCTACCGGGCAGTGCCACTGGCGTGACAACCCGAACACCAGAGGTTCGTTCACTCCGGTCCTCTCGTACTAGGAGCAACTCCCTTCAATCATCCAACGCCCACGGCAGATAGGGACCGAACTGTCTCACGACGTTCTGAACCCAGCTCGCGTACCACTTTAAATGGCGAACAGCCATACCCTTGGGACCGACTTCAGCCCCAGGATGTGATGAGCCGACATCGAGGTGCCAAACACCGCCGTCGATATGAACTCTTGGGCGGTATCAGCCTGTTATCCCCGGAGTACCTTTTATCCGTTGAGCGATGGCCCTTCCATTCAGAACCACCGGATCACTATGACCTACTTTCGTACCTGCTCGACCTGTCCGTCTCGCAGTTAAGCTGGCTTATGCCATTGCACTAACCTCCTGATGTCCGACCAGGATTAGCCAACCTTCGTGCTCCTCCGTTACTCTTTGGGAGGAGACCGCCCCAGTCAAACTACCCACCAGGCACTGTCCGCGACCCAGATTCATGGGCCTGCGTTAGAACATCAAACATACAAGGGTGGTATTTCAAGGACGGCTCCAGCGCAACTGGCGTCACGCCTTCAAAGCCTCCCACCTATCCTACACATGTAGGTTCAATGTTCAGTGCCAAGCTGTAGTAAAGGTTCACGGGGTCTTTCCGTCTAGCCGCGGGTACACCGCATCTTCACGGCGAATTCGATTTCACTGAGTCTCGGGTGGAGACAGCATGGCCATGGTTACACCATTCGTGCAGGTCGGAACTTACCCGACAAGGAATTTCGCTACCTTAGGACCGTTATAGTTACGGCCGCCGTTTACCGGGGCTTCGATCAAGAGCTTCGCTTGCGCTAACCCCATCAATTAACCTTCCGGCACCGGGCAGGTGTCACACCCTATACGTCCACTTTCGTGTTTGCAGAGTGCTGTGTTTTTGATAAACAGTCCCAGCCATCTGGTCACTGCGACTCCCAACTGCTCCATCCGCAAGGGACTTCACTGTCAAGAGCGAACCTTCTCCCGAAGTTACGGTTCTATTTTGCCTAGTTCCTTCACCCGAGTTCTCTCAAGCGCCTTGGTATTCTCTACCCGACCACCTGTGTCGGTTTGGGGTACGATGACTTGTAATCTGAAGCTTAGAGGCTTTTCCTGGAAGCAGGGCATCAATGGCTTCCGCACCGTAGTGCGTTCGTCTCGTGTCTCAGTGTTGTGTCTCCGGATTTGCCTAGAAACACCACCTACGCACTTTCACCAGGACAACCGTCGCCTGGCCCACCTAGCCTTCTCCGTCCCCCCATCGCAATTACAAGTCGTGCAGGAATATTAACCTGCTTCCCATCGACTACGCCTTTCGGCCTCGCCTTAGGGGTCGACTCACCCTGCCCCGATTAACGTTGGACAGGAACCCTTGGTCTTCCGGCGAGGAGGCTTTTCACCCCCTTTATCGTTACTTACGTCAGCATTCGCACTTCTGATATCTCCAGCATACCTCTCGATACACCTTCGCAGACTTACAGAACGCTCCCCTACCACTCACGCTTAGCGTGAATCCGCGGCTTCGGTGCCTGGTTTGAGCCCCGTTACATCTTCCGCGCAGGCCGACTCGACTAGTGAGCTATTACGCTTTCTTTAAATGATGGCTGCTTCTAAGCCAACATCCTAGCTGTCTGAGCCTTCCCACATCGTTTCCCACTTAACCAGAACTTTGGGACCTTAGCCGGCGGTCTGGGTTGTTTCCCTCTTCACGACGGACGTTAGCACCCGCCGTGTGTCTCCCGGATATTACTTACTGGTATTCGGAGTTTGCATGGGGTTGGTAAGTCGGGATGACCCCCTAGCCCAAACAGTGCTCTACCCCCAGTAGTATTCGTCCGAGGCGCTACCTAAATAGCTTTCGGGGAGAACCAGCTATCTCCGAGTTTGATTGGCCTTTCACCCCCAGCCACAGGTCATCCCCTAACTTTGCAACGTTAGTGGGTTCGGTCCTCCAGTTGATGTTACTCAACCTTCAACCTGCCCATGGCTAGATCACCCGGTTTCGGGTCTACACCTTGCAACTAGACGCCCAGTTAAGACTCGGTTTCCCTACGGCTCCCCTATACGGTTAACCTCGCTACAAAATGTAAGTCGCTGACCCATTATACAAAAGGTACGCAGTCACCCCGAAGGGCTCCCACTGCTTGTACGTACACGGTTTCAGGTTCTATTTCACTCCCCTCACAGGGGTTCTTTTCGCCTTTCCCTCACGGTACTGGTTCACTATCGGTCAGTCAGGAGTATTTAGCCTTGGAGGATGGTCCCCCCATATTCAGACAGGATGTCACGTGTCCCGCCCTACTCGATTTCACATCAAGGTTGTTTTCGTGTACGGGGCTATCACCCTGTATCGCCGGCCTTTCCAGGACCGTTCCACTAACTTCCAAGATGCTTAAGGGCTAATCCCCGTTCGCTCGCCGCTACTGAGGGAATCTCGGTTGATTTCTTTTCCTCGGGGTACTTAGATGTTTCAGTTCTCCCGGTTCGCCTCGCTACGCTATGTATTCACGCAGCGATACCTAGCTTATGCTAAGTGGGTTTCCCCATTCGGAAATCCGTGAGTCGTAATGTCTCTTACCGACTGCTCACGGCTTATCGCAGGTTAGTACGTCCTTCATCGCCTCTGACTGCCAAGGCATC
>NZ_CP038513.1:790000-915000 GCF_013085505.1 Aeromonas sp. 2692-1 | reverse complement strand
TGACCCAGCTGGTCGCCCGCTGCTGCCAGTTATCCTGCTGCTGCAGTTCACGGGCCAGCTCCAGCGCCTGGGCATACTGCTCTTTATTGAGGTGTGCCTGCACCAGCAGCGCCTTGGCGCGATTGCCTTGCTCGCCTTTCACCGACTTGATGGCGGCGAGCTGGGTCATGGCCGCATCCGTTCTGCCTTGTTGCAACAACAGCTCGGCGGCGCGCATGGCCGCCTTGGGATGGGCATGCTCGCGGGCAAGCAGTTGCCAGCTGTCGACGGCCTTCGGCCACTCACGTGCCCCTTCCCACAATTGAGCCAGCAGTTGCTGATTGTCGGCGCTCTGCTTCATCTGTCCCTTCGCCATGGCCGTTTCCAGCAGACGGGCACCGCGATAGGGCAGTCCCTGCCAGGCATAAAGACGGATCAGCTGGTTGCGGGTGGCGGCATCATCCATCAGCTTCCTGTCGATGGCGGTTTGCAGCAGTGCCAGCGCCTGATCACCGCGCTTGGCGGAGAGGTTGAGCGACACCGCCTGCTGCCACCACTTGCTCTCTGTCGGCTCGTGGCGGATCAGCTCTGCGGCCTGATCGGCCGCCACGCCGTAGCGCTGCAGCGCGGTGAGGGCCGAGAGGCGGATGATCGCAGCCTGCTTCTGCCAGCTCTTCTTCAACAGCTGTTCACTCTGGCTGGCCGCCTCACCGTACTGCTTATTGTGGTAATAGAGGCCGGCCAGGCGCAGACGCAAGGCATCGTCAGCCTTGATGGCCAATGCGGCCTTGTAACTGGCGATGGCGCCGGCCCAGTTGGATTGCTGGGCCTGGATGTCACCGCGCAGCCGCAACAGTTGCAGCTGTTGCTGTTCGGGCCACTCTTTATAGGCCAGCGCCTGTTCCACGTAGCGGCTTGCTTGGGCGGTCTGCTGCAGATTGGCAGCCAGGGACGCCTGCAACTGAGCCAGCCAGGCGCGCTCAGCATCGCTATTTGGTTTGAGGCCGGATGCCTTGCTCTGGGCCTGTTGCCACTGGCCGGATTGATAGAGTTTCATCACGGGCTCCAGCTGGCGGGAGAAATGAGGGCTCACCTCCATCGCCAGACAGGCTTGGCTGACCAGGGCCAGCACACAGATCCAGATCCGCAACATAGTTATGACTCCAGTTTGAATTTGAGCGTGATGACTTGCACCAGCTTGTCGGTGGCGCCCGGTCTCGGCTGGTAGCGCCACTTGTTGATCGCCTGAATGGCCGCCCGCTCGAACTGACGCTTCGGCTTGGCCTCGACCACTTCCACATCCTGTACCCGGCCGTCGGCATCGACGCTGAAGCGCAAGGTCACCGACCCTTCGATACCGGCCTGCTGGGCCCGATAGGGATAGACAGGCTCGATCCGCTGCAACGGCATCAACATGTCACCGGCGCCAATCCCGGCCCCCTGTTGCTGGCCATGGAAGTTGCCGCTCGCAACCGGGGTAGGGCTGGTCGCAACGCCAGGGGCATAGACCTGCACCGCACTGAGGCTGGAGACCAGATCCAGGCTCGGCTGCACCGAGGGCAGCGGGGCCGCCGCAGGCATAGGCAGCGGCGTCGAGGCCAGCGCGGCAGGCGGCTCCGGCAAGGGTTCCGGCTCCTGGGGTACCGGGCGCTCGCGCACCTGTACTTCGGTCACCTCGTTCTGCATGTTGATAACGATGGATTTCTGCTCGGCGCTCGCCTTCTCCCCTCTGGGCGGCTCCACCAGGGTGGCCATGAACAGCAGGATCCCCAGACTGAGGGCAATCCCCAGTCCCAGGCTCATCAGCTTGTATTTCATTTCGGTGCCACCGCCACGGCGATGTTGGCGATGCCTGCTGCCTTGGCTTCATCCATCACCCGCACCACCTTGCCGTGGGGTACCCGCTCGTCAGCCTGGATCACCAGGCTGGCATCGGGCTGTTCCGCCAGCAGGCGGGCGACGCTGGCCTGTACCCGCTCCACGTCGATCTGCTTGCGGTCGAGGAAGATCTGCCCCTGGGCGCCGATCGCCAGCATGATGCTGGAGGACTTCTGCGCCTTGGCCTGACTGGCCTGGGGCCTGTGCACCTCGAGCCCGGCTTCGCGCACGAAGGAGGTGGTGACAATAAAGAAGATCAGCATGATGAACACGATATCCAGCATGGGGGTCATGTCGATCTGCACTTCGTCACGCTGGCGTTTGGATTGCCGTCTCATTGCATTACCTTCTCTTCTCGCAGGCCGTCCCGGGTCTTGGCCAGCGCACGCTTGGCCTGGCTCTCGAGCCGGCTGAGTAACAACACGCCGGAGAGCGCGACCACCATGCCAGCCATGGTGGGGATGGTGGCACGGGAGATCCCGCCCGCCATGCTCTCCGGGTTAAAGCGGTTGGCCGCGGCCAACGCATCGAATACGCCTATCATGCCGGTCACGGTACCCAGCAACCCCAGCATGGGGCAGAGCACCACCAGGGTGCGGATGAAGATCAGATGACGGTTGAGCTCAAGCTCGGCCTCGGCCAGCCAGCGCCCGCGGATCGCCCGAGCGTGCCAGCTGTGGCGCTCGCTGCGGGCCTGCCAGCGGCCGAGCAGCTGGCGCTGCAGCGGGGCAAACCCCAGGTTGAGGTAGAGCAGCCGCTCGATCATCAGAATCCACATCAGCACCAGCAGGGCCAGAATGACCCAGAGCACCGGGCCGCCACGGCCCATAAAGCTCTGCAGCTGTTGCCAGATGTCGAGCATCATGCCGCCCGCTCCATCCCGTCACGGTTGCTCTCGGCCCGCTCGGCCAGAATACCGGCCACCTGCTGCTCCAGCACGTTGGAGAGTTCGGTGAAGCGGGATTGCAGCAGGCTGTGGGCCAGGATCAGCGGAATGGCTGCCACCAGACCCTGTACCGTGGTGACCAGCGCCATGGAGATGCCGCCGGCCATGATCTTGGGATCGCCGGTGCCGAACTGGGTGATGGCCTGAAAGGTGCCGATCATCCCGGTCACTGTGCCGAGCAGGCCCAGCATGGGGGCGATGGCCGCGATCACCTTGACCATGCCGATGCCGCGCTCCATGCGAGGGGTCTCCTGCAGGATCGCCTCATCGAGACGCAGCTCGAGGGTCTCCATGCTCAGCTCGGGATGCTTGTCAGCTACCGTCAGCACCCGACCGAGGGCATTGTCGGCGTGATATTCACCGCTCTTGAGCTGGCGACGAACCCGACCCAGCTCGCGGGAGAGGCTCCACAACCGTACCCCGGCGATCCCCAGGCCGATGGCGGCCAACAGCACGATAATGGCGCCGACCTGACCGCCCTGCTGGACTTGCTGCCAGAAGGTAGGGGCCTGCGCCAGCATCTCCAGCAGGGTGCCGTGGGAGGGATCCAGCGGCAGCGCTTCCCCCTCCTGGCCCTGATAGGCGGCCGCCGCGGAGAGCACGCTGCCGGGCAGACCCAGCACCGGGCTCAGGCCTTCGGCAGTGGGTTGCAGGAAGCCTTGATTACCCAGCAGGGCGAAGCTGCCGACCCGGGTCAGCGACTGCTCGCTGGCAGCCCCCTGGGCATCGAGCACCTTGCCGGTGAACTGGGCAACCCGGCCCGATTCACGGATCTCTTGCAGCAGGGTGGCGGGCAGCAGGGCGAGGGCGGCGCGATCCGGTACCTGCTTCTCCTGCGCCATGGCCTTGAGCGGGGCGAGGCGCTCGGGATACTGGCCCTCGACCGCGGATTCGCTCAGCAGCTTGACCGCATCGCTGGCCCCCTGACGGGTCACCGCGAAGATCTCGTTCATGTCGCCGGAGGCCTGCTCCCACTGGGCGTTGAGCTCCACCAGCTGCTTCTCGTTGCCGGCAAACTCGGCCGCCAGCTGCTTGCTGAGGCTCTGGGCCGCAGCCAGCTTGGCACGGGCACTGTTCAGCTCCTTGGAGACGGACGCCAGATCCTGCTGGGCCTGCTGCTCACGAGCCTGCTCCTGCTGCTGCCAGGCTTCCTCGGCAACGGCGGCAGTAGTGCCCAGAGAGAGGGCGATGGCGAGGGGGAACCACTTCATGGTGATGCTCATGACTGGGCCTCCTGACCACGGCTGACGGAAAGGGGGACATTCAACAACTGGGGAACCTTCTTGTCGGCAGCCATCTCCAGCGCCTCGGCGATGGGAGAGAGCCACTGGCTGTCGAGGGCCTGCCACTGCTTGCTCTGCGCAGACCAGCGCCACGCCTGGGAGCGATCGGCGGTCATCGCCAGCAGGGAGACCCGGCCCACCGCCAGCACGTCGACCCGGCGCGGTGTGCCATCCAGCGCCAGCTCGGTAGAGTAGCTATCCAACCGGCTGCCGTATTCGGCTTCAATCTGGTAGGCCTGCAGCAGCTGGCGGAACTTCTCCGCCTCGCTCACGTCGGCGCGGGCCAGGGTCGCTTTCAACTGTTCAACCCGCGCCAGGCGGTCTTCCTTGCGCAGCGGCATGTCGTTTTGCACCAGCTGCTCCAGATCGGCCTGCATCTGCAGCATCAGCGGGATCAGGCCCTGCCGGGTCTCCTGTACCGCCTCCAGCTGCTGGCTCAGTTTGCCCAGCTCATTTTGCTGATCGGCCACCAGAGACTGCATGTAGCGGTTGTAGGCTTCCAGATCACGCAGTTGCAGCTGAGCATTTTGCAGCTCCAGCCGGGCGGCAACGGCCGCATCGGCGGCTTTTTCCACGCGCTGCTGGGAGGCTTTCCCGGCGGCGATGCTGTTTTTCAGTGCCGGTGCGACCAGCTCGTCGGCGCCAGCAGCGAAGTGGACTGACAGTGGCAACAAGGCCAAACCCCAAAACTTATTCATGATATAAATCTTAACAATGATAACTATTCTCATTGTCTCAAAGAGTGGGGGCAGTGGCAATCAGATGATTTTGTTGGCCTTCGGCCGAAAAAACAGGATAATTTTTAAGCAAGCACGGGAGTCACTGGCGTTGGTTCTCACCACACCAAATTAATAAATAAAAAATATCTTTTCGATCAATGTGATAGAGATCGAAAAAGGAGAAGTTCATGTTCAACGATGCGATCTGGGAACACATCGATCGGTTCACCAAGGCCAAGAAGACCAGCGACATCCAGCAGCAGCTGGAGCGCTTCAGTCATCAGATGGGCTTTGATTACTTCCGTTTGCTGATTATTTTCCCCATCAGCATGCAGAAATCCCATGTGGCGTTGTTCAACAACTGCCCCACCAGCTGGTTCGATGCCTATTCAGAGCGGCACTACCTGACCCAGGATCCGGTCGTCTTCTTGGGATTGAAGCAGACCCAGCCCATCTTCTGGAACAAGCTCGACTGCGACTCTCCCTGGCTGCCCAGCGCCAGCCGGGAGGTGATGAACCTGGCCGCCGACTTCGGGGTGAGAAACGGCGTCTCCTTCCCGCTGCACACGCCGCAGGGAGAACACGGCATCCTCTCCTTCATCAGCAAGGAGAAGTCCAATTCCGATCTGATGTTTGAAAACGTTCCCTTGCTGTCGTTTTGCGCCAGCTACATCTTCAACTCGGCGCTGCAGCTGATAAAGAGCAGGCCGGATCTGATGAAGTACCTGACCGAGCTGTCGGATCGGGAGAAGGAGTGCCTGTTCTGGGCCAGCGAGGGCAAGACCTCCTGGGAGATCGCCACCATCCTCGGCATCAGCGAGCGGACCGTGAACTTCCACCTCAATCAGGTCACCAACAAGACCGACTCGAAGAACCGCAACCAGGCGATCGCCAAGAGCATCTCCAGCGGCATCATTGTGCCCTCGCTGGACGACGTGACCATCACCAACCTGCGGCTGTCATAACAGCCACCGAGCCAGACAAACAAAAAGAGCCGCAATGCGGCTCTTTTTCATTTCCGGCGACGGCTTATTCCACCGTCACGGATTTTGCCAGGTTGCGTGGCTGATCCACGTCGGTGCCCTTGATGAGGGCAACGTGGTAGGAGAGCAGCTGCAGCGGCACGGTATAGACGATCGGCGCGATCATCTCTTCAACGTGGTTCAGGCTCATCACCCGCATGGTCTCGTCGCTCTTGAAGCCGGCATCGGCATCGGCGAACACATAGAGGATACCGCCACGGGCGCGCACCTCTTCCACGTTGGACTTGAGCTTCTCCAGCAGATCGTTGTTCGGCGCCACGACGATGATGGGCATCTCGGCATCGATCAGCGCCAGCGGGCCGTGCTTGAGCTCACCGGCGGCATAGGCCTCGGCGTGGATGTAGGAGATCTCTTTGAGCTTCAGTGCCCCTTCCATGGCGATGGGGTACTGGCTGCCACGGCCGAGGAACAGGCTGTGGTGCTTGTCGGCAAACTCTTCGGCCAGGGCTTCGATATCCTTGGCCAGCGCCAGGCTCTCCTTGATGCGCAGCGGCAAGGCTTGCAGCGCCTTGACCAGTTCGGCCTCGGCGGCGGCGCTCAGGTTGCCACGGCAGTGACCGACCGAGGCCACCAACATCAGCAGACCGGCCAGCTGGGTGGTGAACGCCTTGGTGGAGGCCACCCCGATCTCGGCACCGGCCCGGGTCATAAAGGCCAGATCCGATTCGCGCACCAGGGAAGAACCCGGCACGTTGCAGATGGCCAGCGAGCTCATGTAGCCGGACTCCTTGGCCAGCCGCAGGGCGGCCAGGGTGTCGGCAGTCTCGCCGCTCTGGGACAGGGTCACCAGCAGGCTGTTGGGGCGCACCACCGACTTGCGATAGCGGAACTCGGAGGCGATCTCCACGTCGCAGGAGACACCGGCGATCTCTTCAAACCAGTAGCGCGCCACCATGCCGGAGTTGTAGGAGGTGCCGCAGGCGACGATCTGGACGTGCTCGACCTTGTCGAAGATGGCGCGGGCGCCGTTGCCGAACGACTCGACCACCACGTGATCCGAACCCAGCCGACCTTCCAGGGTATTGGTGATGGCCTTGGGCTGCTCGTAGATCTCCTTGAGCATGTAGTGACGGTATTCACCCTTGTCACCGGCATCGTGGGAGAGCTCGGATTCCAGCTCTTCGCGCACCACGGCCTCGCCGTGGGTATCGAAAATGTGCACGTCGCGGCGGGTCACTTCGGCCACGTCACCCTCTTCCAGGAAGATGAAGCGGCGGGTCACCGGCAGCAGTGCCATCTGGTCGGAAGCGATGAAGTTCTCGCCGATACCGCGACCGATCACCAGCGGGGAACCGGAGCGGGCCACCACCACGCGGCTGTCGTCACGGCTGTCCATCACCACGGTGCCGTAGGCACCGCGCAGCTGCTTCACCGCGACCTGCATGGCCGCCAGCAGGCTGGGGGCGGATTTCAGCTCGTGGTGCACCAGGTGGGCGATCACCTCGGTGTCGGTGTCGGAGCTGAATACATAGCCCAGCGCCTTGAGCTCTTCACGCAGCTCTTCGTGGTTCTCGATGATGCCGTTGTGCACCACCACGATATGCTCGGAGACATGGGGGTGAGCGTTGCGCTCGGACGGCTCGCCATGAGTAGCCCAGCGGGTATGGGCAATGCCGGTACCACCGTGGACGGACTGCTCCTCCAGCGCCTTGGCCAGCTCGGCCACCTTGCCCAGACGACGCACCCGCTGCAGCGGCTGGTTGGCGCTGAACACGGCGACACCGGCCGAATCGTAGCCACGGTATTCCAGACGGCGCAGGCCCTCTACCAGGATTTCAGCCACATCACGTTGGGCGACGGCCCCGACGATGCCACACATACACTTCTCCTTGAGACGTAAGACGTTAATTCGGTTGGATGATGGTTTGTTCAGGTCAAACGGCCACGGGGGCGCAAATCAGCTGGATCCCCCTGGCCTGGATCTGTTCTCTGGCCGCACTGGCCAGCCCCTCGTCGGTCACCAGGGTATGGATACCGGACCAGGGCAGTTCGAGATTGGGGATCTTGCGGCCGATCTTCTCCGACTCCACCATGACGATGACCTCCCGCGACACTTCGGCCATGACCCGGGAGAGGCCCACCAGCTCGTTGAAGGTGGTGGTACCGCGTTCCGGGTCGATGCCGTCGGCACCGATGAACAGCTGGTCGAAGTCATAGGAGCGCAGCACCTGCTCCGCCACCTGCCCCTGAAAGGATTCGGAGTGGGGATCCCAGGTACCGCCGGTCATCAGCAGGGTGGGTTCGTTCTCCAGTTCGCGCAGGGCGCCAGCCACGTTGAGGGAGTTGGTCATCACGATGAGGCCGCGCTTGTTGCCCAGCATGGGGATCATGGCGCTGGTGGTGCTGCCGCTGTCGATGATGACGCGATTGTGATCGCGGATCCGTTCGGCGGCGGCACGGGCGATGGCCAGCTTTCGTTTCGAAACTTGCTCGGGATTGCTCTCCACCACCATCTCGGAGGGCAGGGGGACGGCACCGCCGTAACGGCGCAGCAGCAGGCCACCGGTCTCCAGCACCGCCAGATCTTTGCGGATGGTCACTTCGGAGGTGGCAAAGTGTTTGGCCAGGGCATCGACGCTCACTTCACCCTGCTCCTGCACCAGGCTCACTATGGTGTGACGGCGCTGCTGAGTATTACGTTTGGTCATCTTTAAGTTTCGATTCGAAAGAATGGCGAAATATTAATACCTTTTTTGAAAAAATCAAACGGCAAATAGGATCCGATTTGGTTCGATGCCAGAATGGGGCAGCTGATTTGCGACGAGGATGCCATGCAAAAACGAACCATCTGGCTGGTGGAAGATGAAGCCAGCATCGCCGACACCCTGATCTATGCGCTGCAGACCGACGGTTTCGAGGTGGAGTGGTTTTCCCTCGGCCAGCCGCTGCTGACACGACTGGAACAGACGCGCCCCGACTTTCTGATCCTGGATGTGGGGCTGCCGGACATCAGCGGTTTTGAGTTGTGCAAGCAGGTTCGGGCACTGTGCGATACCCCGCTGATGTTTCTCACCGCCCGCAGCGAGGAGATAGACCGGCTGATAGGACTGGAGATCGGCGCCGACGACTATGTGGCCAAGCCCTTCTCGCCACGGGAGGTGTGCGCCCGGGTGCGGGTCATCCTGCGCCGCAGCCAGCCGGCCACGCCCCCGCCGAGCCAGTTGCTGGCGCTGGACGAGGAGCGGGCCCGCATCAGCTTTCACGGCCAGCCGCTGGCGCTCACCCGTTACGAATACCTGCTGCTCAAGACCCTGATGCAGGCGCCGGGCCGGGTCTACTCCCGCCAGCAGCTGATGGATCTGGTGTGGAGCGGGGCGGAGGAGAGCCTGGATCGCACCGTGGATACCCACATCAAGACCATCCGCGCCAAGTTGCGGGAACGGGATCCCCACGCCAACCTGATCCTGACCCATCGTGGACTGGGCTACAGCCTGGAGCTGGCATGAACAGAGGATGGCCTGACACCGGCCGGAGGACACCATGAGGATCGGATTGCAACTGCTGTGCGGGCTGGTGCTGATCTTCGCGCTGGCTGCCTGGTTCGTGCTGGAGATCTTCGTCGAGGAGATCAAACCCGGGGTGCGCAGCGCCACCGAAGATACCCTGGTGGACATGGCCCAGATGCTGGCACCGCTAGCGCTGGATGACCTGCAGGAAGGCAAGATGGCGGATGGCCGACTGGCCAGCGCCTTCGCCCGCCTCAACCAGAGCCCCATCAACGCCCTGATCGACGGCCACCTCAAACAGCAGGCGGAGTACCGCATCTATGTGGTCGATCGCTGGGGCAAGGTGGTGTACGACTCGGACGGGGTGGATCTGGGCAAGGACTATTCACGCTGGAACGATGTCTATCGCACCCTGCGCGGCGAATACGGAGCCCGCAGCACCCGCAGCGACCCCGACGATCCCGCCAGTTCGGTGATGCACGTGGCCGCACCGCTGCGGGAGGGGGACGACATCCTCGGCTCCCTCACCGTCGCCAAGCCCAACCGTACCCTGCTGCCCATGATAGAGCGCAGCGAACACCAGCTGCTGCAGGGGGCGGCCCTGCTGCTGTTCATCTCGCTGCTGATCGGCGCCCTGCTGGTGTGGTGGCTCAACCGCGCCATCGGCAAGCTGGTGCACTACGCCGATGCGGTCAGCCAGGGTCAGCCCGCCAGCCTGCCGCGCCTCTACAGCCCGGAACTGGATCGGCTCGGCCGCTCCCTGGAAACCATGCGCCGCCAGCTGGACGGCAAGGCCTACATCGAAGCCTATGTACACAGCCTGACCCACGAGCTCAAGAGCCCGCTGGCCGCCATTCGCGGGGCAGGGGAAATACTGACCGAGGCCCCGCCGCTGGACGTGGCAAAGCGCTTTATCGGCAACATCAATCTGGAAACGGCCCGCATGCAGCAGCTGATCGAGCGGATGCTGCAGCTGGCCAAACTGGAGTCGGGGCAGGGGCTGGACAGGCAGGCCGTCGAGCCGGCCAGGCTGGGCAGACGGGTGCTCGATGCCCGCCAGATCCTGGCCCAGCGCCGTCAGGTGACGCTGGTGGCCGAACTCGGCGAGGCCCAGAAACAGAAGTGGGACTCGCTGCTGGTGGAGCAGGCGCTCGGCAACCTGCTGGACAACGCCCTCGACTTCTCCCCCATCGGCAGCACCCTGGCGCTGAGCGGGACCATGGAGGAGGGGGGTTACTGCTTCCGGGTGCGGGATCAGGGGCCCGGCATTCCAGACTACGCCCTGCCGCGCATCTTCGAGCGCTTCTATTCGCTGCCCAGACCCGACAAGGGCAAGAGCAGCGGCCTCGGGCTCAGCTTCGCCACCGAGGTGGCGCGCCAGCACGGTGGCCGGTTGACCCTCGCCAACCAGCCTGACGGCGGAGTACTGGCCGAGCTCTGGTTGCCGGCGGGCTGACACTTCACACTGGCCACATAAAGCGGCGCTATGCTGATGTTTTCCCAGCGAACTCAATGTGCTCAAGGAGACCCCATGTCCCGCCTTCTGTTATCCGGCCTGCTCGGCGCAGGCCTGCTGTTCTCGCTGCCGGCCAGCGCCGCCACCGGCTGCTTTCTCTATGCCGACGGCAACGGCCAGACCCTCTCCAGCGAAGGGGATTGTTCAAGCCAGCTGCCACCCGCGTCCACCTTCAAGATCCCGCTGGCGCTGATGGGCTACGACAGCGGCTTTCTGGTGGATGAAGAGCACCCGGCACTGCCCTTCAAACCGGGTTACGACGACTGGCTGCCCGCCTGGCGGGAGACCACCACCCCGCGCCGCTGGGAAACCTACTCGGTGGTCTGGTTCTCCCAGCAGATCACCGAATGGCTGGGGATGGAGCGCTTCCAGCAGTACGTCGACCGTTTTGACTACGGCAACCGGGATCTCTCCGGCAATCCTGGCAAGCACGACGGCCTGACCCAGGCCTGGCTCAGTGCCAGTCTCGCCATCAGTCCACAAGAGCAGGCCCGCTTCCTCGGCAAGATGGTGAGCGGCAAGCTGCCGGTGTCGGCGCAGACCCTGCAGTACACCACCAACATCCTCAAGGTGAGCGAGATCGACGGCTGGCAGATCCACGGCAAGACAGGCATGGGCTACCCGAAGAAGCTGGATGGCAGCCTCAACCGGGAGCAGCAGATCGGCTGGTTCGTCGGCTGGGCCAGCAAGCCGGGCAAGCAGCTCATCTTCGTCCATACCGTGGTGCAGAAACCCGGCAAACAGTTTGCCTCGCTCAAGGCCAAGGAAGAGGTGCTGGCCGCCCTGCCGGCCAAACTGAAAACCCTGTGATACCCAGACCGGCGCCTGGCGCCGGTTTTTTTATCCCCCTTCACCCCAGCTTCACACAGCCCCATCTCCGCTTCACCCACGACCGTCACACTCGGTTCCATCAACAAGGAGACGTGTCATGGTCAAACAGATATTCAGCCACAAGATCTTTCTGCTGCTGTTGCTCAGCCTGCTGCTGATGGTGCCGGTGCAATCCATCATGGAGCTGAACCGGGAGCGCCAGGCCTATCGCAGCCAGGCCATCCACAGCATCATGGCCAGCAGCAGCGGCCCGCAGCGACTGCTGGGGCCGGTCGTGGTGCAGCCTTATACCCGCACCGTCACGGTGGAGCAGGATGGCAAGCGCTTCGAGCGCAAGCTGCAGCTCTACCGCTACCTGCTGCCGGAACAGCTGGACGTGCAGGCCAGCATGGAAGTAACCCCGCGCAAGCTCGGTATCTACCAGGCCCAGGTCTATCACACCCGGCTCTCCCTCTCCGGGCGACTGCCTGCCGAACTGAACGGTAAAACCCTGATCAGCGGCGAGCCGGATCTGACCGTCGATGGCGCCGATCCCGCCCTGGTGGCAGGCAAACCCTATCTGAGCCTGGTGCTGTCCGATGCCCGCGGCATCAACCGGGTGCCTGAGCTGCAACTGGGGGAACAACGCATCCCGTTTGCTCCCGGCGCCCTGCTGGGTGACGGGCTGGCCGGCATCCATGCACCGCTTGCCACCCTGCCGGGAGCAGACGGCGCCTTTCACATCGAGCTGGATCTGCAGGGGATGAACCAGCTGGAAGTGGTGCCGATCGGCCAGGACAGCAGGCTCAACCTCGCCAGCAACTGGCCCCACCCCAACTTCATCGGTGACTTTCTGCCGGGCAGCCGCACCCTTACCAACAGAGGTTTCGAGGCCAGTTGGCAGAGCAGCTGGTTCGCCACCGACATGGAGAGCCGTTTCAACCGGATGATGAAGGGTGCCAGCGGCGATTTGCCGGCCTTCAGCGTCAGCCTGGTGCAGCCGGTGGATCACTACCAGCAGAACGAGCGGGCCGCCAAGTATGCGCTGCTGTTCATCGGCCTCACCTTCCTCAGCTTCTTCATGTTCGAGCTGCTCAAGGGGCTGCGGGTGCACCCGATCCAGTACGCGCTGGTGGGCATGGGGCTGGCCATCTTCTATCTGGTGCTGCTGGCCCTGACCGAACACCTCGGCTTTGCCTGGGCCTATCTGATTGCCGCCCTGGCCAGCGTGGCCCTCAACGGCTTCTACCTCAGCCATGTGCTGGGCGGCCCCAAACAGGGGCTCGGCTTCGCGGCCCTGCTCGGGCTGGTCTACGCCATCCTGTTCGGCTTGCTGCAGGCCGAGGAGATAGCCCTGCTGCTCGGCGCCCTGCTGCTGTTCGCCATCCTGGCGCTGGTCATGGTGCTGACCCGCAAACTGGACTGGTATCGGGTGATGGGGAATGTCCCGACGCCTCCCGCCAGCGGGCAGGAGAACTGAAAACAAAACCGGCGCCATCAGGCGCCGGTTTGCATTTCATTGATCGGGCATCACTTCTTCTTGACCGGGCGAGCCCAGTTTTTGATGTGACGCTGGGGTACCCGGGTGATCACCAGCTCGTTCTCGGCCACGTCCTTGGTGATGGTGGAGCCGGCCCCCAGGGTCGCTCCCTTGCCGATGCGCACCGGCGCCACCAGCTGGGTATCGGAGCCGACGAAGACGTCGTCCTCGATGATGGTCTGGAACTTGTTGACCCCGTCGTAGTTGCAGGTGATGGTGCCGGCCCCGATGTTCACCTTGGCACCCACCTCGGCATCCCCCAGGTAGGTCAGGTGACCGCACTTGGAACCAACCCCCAGCCGGGCCTTCTTCATCTCGACGAAGTTGCCGACGTGAGCATCCTGCTCCAGCACGGCGCCCGGGCGCAGTCGGGTAAAGGGACCGACCGAGCACTGATCGGCGATCTGTGCCCCTTCGATGACGGAGTAGGGTTTCACCTCGGTGTGGTCGCCGATCATGCAATCCTTCAGCACGCTGCCGGCCCCGATGCGGACGTGGTTGCCCAGCACCACCTTGCCTTCGATGATGACGTTGACGTCGATCACCACCTCTTCCCCGATTTCCAGGGTGCCGCGCAGATCGAAGCGGGCCGGGTCGATCAGGGTGGCGCCGGCGATCATCAGCCGCTCGGCCTGCATCTTCTGGTAACTGCGCTCGAGCTGGGCCAGTTGAACCCGGTTGTTGGCGCCTTCCACTTCCATGGCGTCGTCCGGGTGGACTGCAGCGATGGGGCAGTTGTCGGCATGGGCCATGGCGATCACGTCAGTCAGATAGAACTCGCCCTGGGCATTCTTGTTGTCCAGACGCGACAGCCAGCTGCGCAGCTGGCCACCATTGGCCACCAGCACGCCGGTGTTCACTTCGCGGATGGCCAGCTGCTCGGCATTGGCATCCTTCTGCTCGACGATGCCGACCACCTGGCCGTTACTGCGCACGATGCGGCCATAGCCGGTCGGGTTGTCCAGCACCACGGTCAGCAGCGCCATGCCATCGGCGGCCTTGGCGGCCAGCAGCCGCTGCAGGGTTTCCGGCTGGATCAGCGGGGTATCGCCGTACAGCACCAGCACGTCGTCTTCGTCCTGCCAGAACGGGATGGCCTGGGCGACTGCGTGGCCGGTACCCAGTTGCTGGGCCTGCAGTACCCAGTTCAGGTCGGATGCCTGGATCCGCTCCTTCAGCAGTTCGGCACCGTGGCCATACACCAGATGCAGCTGCTCGGCACCGACCTTGCGGGCAGTCTCGATCACATGGGAAACCATCGGTTTGTTGGCGACCGGGTGCAGCACCTTGGGCAGGGAGGAGCGCATGCGGGTACCTTTACCCGCAGCCAGGATCACGACGTTGAGAGACATAATTCGACCTTTGGAACATGAATAAATACTCGGCGGAGTCTATCCAACGAGTAAAAAAAAAGCGACCCGCAGGTCGCTTTTTACCTCACCGTTATTAACGGTAATTCTTTTTGACGATATCGATGACCCGCAATTGAGCCATCGCCTTGGCCAGCTCGGTGGCGGCCTGGGCGTAGTCGATATCACCATGGGAGCTGTGGATCCGCTCTTCCGCCGCGCGTTTGGCTTCCTGGGCTTTCGCCTCATCCAAATCGTCGGCACGAATCGCGGTGTCCGCCAGCACGGTCACGGCTTCGGGTTGTACTTCCAGCATGCCGCCGGAGATGTACAGCACCTCTTCAGTTCCATTCTGCTTCACCAAGCGGACCAGGCCCGGCTTGATGGCAGTCAGCAACGGAGCATGACCGTGGCGGAGACCCAGCTCACCTTCGGAGCCTGATACCTGAGCGGACTGCACGCGACCGGAAAACAGTTTTCCTTCAGCGCTCACCACGTCCAGGTGAAAGGAGATCATCTCTGCCATGGGCCCTCCTATCGAGGCTTACAGTTTCTTGGCTTTCTCGACAACTTCGTCGATGCTGCCAACCATGTAAAACGCCTGCTCCGGCAGATCGTCGTACTCGCCTTTCAGGATGCCCTGGAAACCACGGATGGTCTCTTTCAGCGGCACGTATTTGCCCGGAGAACCGGTAAACACTTCTGCCACGAAGAACGGCTGGGACAGGAAACGCTCGATCTTACGGGCACGGGCTACGGTCAGTTTGTCTTCTTCTGACAGTTCATCCATACCCAGGATGGCGATGATGTCCTTCAGCTCTTTGTAGCGCTGCAGCACGGTCTGAACGCCACGAGCAGTCTCGTAGTGCTCCTTGCCAACCACCAGCGGATCCAGCTGACGGGAGGTGGAGTCCAGCGGGTCAACGGCCGGGTAGATACCCAGTGCCGCGATCTGACGGGACAGTACGACGGTCGCATCCAGGTGGGCGAAGGTGGTCGCCGGAGACGGGTCGGTCAAGTCATCCGCTGGCACGTAAACGGCCTGTACGGAGGTGATGGAACCGGTCTTGGTGGAGGTGATACGTTCTTGCAGAACACCCATCTCCTCGGCCAGGGTCGGCTGGTAACCTACTGCGGAAGGCATACGGCCCAGCAGTGCGGATACCTCGGTGCCCGCGAGCGTGTAACGGTAGATGTTGTCCACGAAGAACAGCACGTCACGACCTTCGTCACGGAACTTCTCGGCCATGGTCAGACCGGTCAGCGCCACGCGCAGACGGTTTCCGGGCGGCTCGTTCATCTGACCGTAAACCAGAGATACTTTGTCCAGTACGTTGGACTCCATCATCTCGTGGTAGAAGTCGTTACCCTCACGGGTACGCTCACCTACACCGGCGAACACGGAGTAACCGCTGTGTTCGATCGCGATGTTACGGATCAGCTCCATCATGTTGACGGTCTTGCCTACACCGGCACCACCGAACAGACCAACCTTACCACCCTTGGCGAACGGGCATACCAGGTCGATAACCTTGATGCCGGTCTCCAGCAGGTCGTTGCTGTTGGACTGATCTTCGTAGCTGGGAGCCGCGCGGTGGATGGACCAACGCTCTTCTTCACCGATCGGACCTTTTTCGTCGATCGGATCGCCCAGTACGTTCATGATCCGACCCAGAGTCGATACACCGACCGGCACCTGGATGGATTTACCGCTATTCACTACTTCCAACCCACGACGCAGACCGTCGGAGGAGCCCATGGTGATGCAACGAACGACGCCGCCACCGATCTGTTGCTGAACTTCCAGCACCAGACCCTGGCCTTGACCTTCGCTGACAACCTTCAGTGCATCGTACACCTGGGGCACGGCATCTTGCGGGAACTCGATGTCCACCACAGCGCCGATGATTTGGACGATGAAACCGTTACTCATGTCAAATCCTCTAAACCTTTGATAACCCTTGCCTTACACCGCAGCAGCACCGGATACGATCTCTGTCAGTTCCTGGGTAATACTGGCCTGACGGGCCTTGTTGTATACCAGTTGCAGATCGTTAATCAGGTTACCGGCGTTGTCAGTCGCGGCTTGCATGGCAACCATTCGGGCTGCCTGTTCACTTGCCAAGTTTTCCACTACCCCCTGGTAGACCTGGGATTCGACGTAGCGAATCAGCAGGGTATCCAGCAGTTGCTTGGGATCCGGCTCATAGAGGTAATCCCAGTGGTGTTTCTTGGCGAGCTTGCTGTCTTCAGTTACGGGCAAAGGCAGCAGTTGATCGACTCGTGGTTGCTGAACCATGGTGTTGACGAACTTGTTGTACACCAGGTACAGCCTGTCAATCTCACCGTTGTCGTAAGCCTTCAGCATGACCTTGACTGAACCAATCAGGTCATTGACGCTCGGGTTATCGCCCAGTCCTGCGACATGAGCTTTCACCTTGGCGCCGTGCCGTTCAAAGAAGTTGGAGGCCTTGTTGCCGATCAGAGCCAGGTCAACCTTGGCTCCTTTCGCGCTCCATTGCTTCATATCATTGAGGGCAGCCTTGAACAGGTTGATGTTCAAACCGCCACACAGGCCACGGTCGGTGGAGACGACGATGTAACCCACTCGCTTGACCTCACGTTCGATGAGGTAGGGGTGCTTGTATTCCAAGTTCCCCTGAGCGATATGGCCGATCACCTTGCGCATGGTTTCAGCGTACGGACGGCTGGCAGACATGCGATCTTGCGCACGGCGCATCTTGCTTGCTGCCACCATTTCCATAGCGCCGGTGATCTTCTGAGTGTTTTTCACACTCCCGATCTTGTTACGTATCTCTTTTGCGCCGGCCATCTCTTACTCTCCATCAGGTGGCAGCTCGCGCTGCCACACACGCTTACCAGGTCTGGGTTGCCTTGAAGTCATCCAGCAACGCAGTCAGCTTGCCAACGATCGCGTCGTTGTAGTCGGCCTTGGCATTGATTTCAGCCATCAGCTCAGCATGCTGGGTATTGGCGTAAGAGAGCAGAGCGGCTTCGAAGTCGACGATCTTGTTCAGCTCGACATCGGAGAGATAGCCTTTTTCCGCGGCGAACAGCACCAGAGACTGGTGAGCCACGCTCAGCGGAGAGTACTGTTTCTGCTTCATCAGCTCGGTCACTTTCTGACCGTGGTCCAGCTGCTTGCGGGTTGCGTCGTCCAGATCGGAGGAGAACTGGGCGAATGCCGCCAGTTCGCGATACTGGGCCAGCGCGGTACGGATACCACCGGACAGCTTCTTGACGATCTTGGTCTGAGCAGCACCGCCCACACGGGATACCGAGATACCCGGGTCAACCGCCGGACGAATACCGGAGTTGAACAGCTGTGAGGTCAGGAAGATCTGACCATCGGTGATGGAGATCACGTTGGTCGGTACGAATGCAGATACGTCACCCGCCTGGGTTTCGATGATCGGCAGCGCGGTCAGGGAACCGGTCTGGCCTTTCACGGCACCATTGGTGAACTTCTCTACGTACTCGGCGTTGACGCGAGCAGCACGCTCCAGCAGACGGGAGTGCAGATAGAAAACGTCACCCGGGTAAGCTTCACGTCCTGGCGGACGGCGCAGCAGCAGGGAGATCTGGCGATAAGCTACGGCCTGCTTGGACAGGTCATCATAGATGATCAGCGCGTCTTCACCGCGGTCACGGAAGTACTCGCCCATGGAGCAGCCGGCATACGGAGCCAGGTACTGCAGAGCGGCAGCTTCGGAAGCAGAGGCAACCACCACGATGGTGTTGGCCAGGGCGCCGTGCTCTTCCAGCTTGCGCACCACGTTGGCGATGGTGGAGGCCTTCTGGCCGATCGCAACGTAAACACACTTAATGCCGGAATCTTTCTGGTTGATGATGGTGTCGATCGCGATGGCGGTCTTACCAACCTGACGGTCACCGATGATCAGCTCACGCTGGCCACGACCGATAGGGATCATGGCATCGATGGCTTTCAGACCGGTCTGGACCGGCTGGTCAACAGACTTACGCTCGATAACGCCCGGTGCAATCACTTCGATCGGCGAGAAGCCGTCGTTGTCGATTGGACCTTTACCGTCGATCGGCTGACCCAGGGTGTTCAACACCCGGCCCAACAGACCACGACCGACCGGCACTTCCAGAATGCGGCCAGTCCCTTTTACTTTCATTCCTTCTGACAGACCGTCATAGGAACCCATGATCACCGCACCGACGGAGTCACGCTCCAGGTTCAATGCCAGAGCGTAGCGGTTGCCCGGCAGCTCGATCATCTCACCTTGCATGGCATCGGCCAGGCCGTGAATACGAATGATACCGTCGCTCACAGAGACGATGGTACCTTCGTTACGCGCTTCGCTCTTGATATCAAACTGCGCAATGCGCTGCTTGATCAGCTCGGCGATTTCAGTGGAATTCAGTTGCATGCTCTAATACCCCAATCAAGATTGCAGCGCGTCAGCCATGCGATCCAGCTTACCGCGGACTGTACCGTCGATAACCAGATCACCGGCCTTGATGAGCACCCCGGCCATCAAGGACGCATCCATGCTGCAATTCAGCTTCACTTTGCGCGCGAGACGTTGTTCCAGAGAAGCCTGAATATTGGCTTTCTGCTGGTCGGTCAGTTCGATCGCCGAAATCACGTCAGCCTGAACTTCTTTATCCAGTTCAGCCTTGAACGCGACGAATTCAGCAACGACCGCCGGCAGCACACCCAAGCGACCATTCTCAGCCATCACCCGGATCAGGTTCTGACCATGCTCGTCGAGTTGCTCACCGCAGATACCGACAAAGATACTTGCCAGTTCTTCAGCAGCCACAGAGCCGTTTACCAGGTTGTGGATAGTCTCGTTCTCCGCTACTTGTGCAGCGAAGCCGAGCATCCCCAGCCACTGGTCAACCGCCTTGTGCTCAACGGCAAACTCGAAAGCAGCCTTGGCGTAGGGGCGAGCGATTGTAGTCAGTTCAGACATAGCCCCGTTCCCGTTACAGTTCTGCTACCAGTTTGTCGACGATGTCGCTGTTGGCAGCCTGGTCGATTTGACGCGCCAGGATCTTCTCTGCACCAGCAATGGCAAGAGCAGCAACCTGCTTACGCAGTTCTTCTTTGGCACGATGACGTTCAGCTTCGATCTCGGCACGGCCCTGAGCCAGGATTTTTTCCCGCTCAGAGTGGGCACCGGCAGCAGCCTCATCAATGATCTGGGCTTTACGTTTGTTAGCCTGTTCAATGATTTCTGCAGCCTGGAGCTTGGCTTCTTTCAGCTGATCGGTGGCGTTGGCCTTGGCCAAATCCAGATCTTTCTTGGCACGCTCCGCGGAAGAGAGACCGTCAGCAATGGCTTTCTGACGGGCTTCGATGGCTGCCATCAGCGGCGGCCATACGTACTTCATGCAAAACACTACGAAGATGAAAAAAGCAATTGCTTGGCCGAGGAGGGTGGCGTTGATATTCACAGCCTATGTCCTCTTAGTTAGTTAATGGGTTATGTCCGGGAGTCGTTGAGACTTAGCCAGCAACCGCAAACATCACGTACAGACCCAGACCAACGGCGATCATCGGGATCGCATCCACCAGACCCATCACGATGAAGAACTGGGTACGCAGAACAGGGATCAGGTCAGGTTGACGAGCAGCGCCTTCCAGGAACTTGCCACCCAGGATACCGATACCGATGGACGCGCCGATAGCCGCCAGACCCATCATCATTGCAGCAGCGATGTACAGCAGGTCCATGTTCAAGTTTTCCATGAGGATCTCCATTTATTTAGATGTAATTGATTGTATAAAAAGGATTATTTGAGTTGCATCAACCATGGTCTTCTTGTGCCATCGACAGATATACGATGGTCAGCACCATGAAGATAAACGCCTGCAAAGTGATGATCAGGATGTGGAAAATTGCCCAAGGCACGGACAGGATCCACTGTGACCACCAGGGTAGCAAACCCGCAATCAGGATAAAGATCAGTTCGCCAGCATACATGTTGCCGAACAGTCGAAGACCCAGAGAAACAGGTTTGGAAATCAGCGTAACAGTTTCCAGGATGAGGTTAACCGGGATGGCCGCCGGGTGGTTGAAAGGCTGAAGCGTCAGCTCCTTCACGAACCCGCCGATACCCTTGACCTTGATGCTGTAGTACAGGATCAAGAAGAACACGCCCAAAGCCATGGACATGGTGATGTTAACGTCAGCAGAGGGAACCACACGCAGATAGGGAACACCCATCAACTGTGCAGCGTGGGGGATAAAGTCAACGGGGATCAGATCCATCAGGTTCATCAGGAAGATCCACACGAACACTGTCAGGCCCAAAGGTGCGATGACCTTGTTACGACCGTGAAAGATGTCCTTGACGTTACCACTCACAAACTCGACCAGCATCTCCACAAAGCACTGCAGTTTGCCGGGCACACCACTGGTAGCCTTGACGGCGACACGGCGGAACGACCAGATAAACAGAGCGCCTAGCAAGACGGAAAATATCATGGAATCGATATTCACCGTCCAGAACCCAGACCCGACTTGCAGATGGGTCAGATGGTGGGAGATATATCCCTGAGGAGTCAGGACTTCTCCGGTTGCAGACATGAGTTTTCCTAATAGTGGTTGTTAAGCGTGAATGAGACTATCCACTGTACAACGAGGGCGAGGATATAAGTGGCGAAGAACGAGACGGTATCGACCTCGATCCCGGCGCCAAACATCAGGGCGAAAAGTCCTGTTGTAGTAATGAGCTTAATCCCTGCCCCACCATAAAAGTCCCGCAGAACCAGGCCCACACTCTCCTTCGTCACCTTGCGGCGCAGAACCCAGAGCGTGAACAGGGCTTGAGGAACCCAGTACATGCCCCCCCCGAAGAGGGAGGAGCGTCCGGCAAACGCACCGGTCTGGTAAAACCAGACGGTACTGATCGCCAGGATCAGGACGAGCTGACAAACGAGCATAGCCAAGGCCAGCGTTAAACCTTCCAAGGCTATTTTCTGCTTCACCAACCTACCCCTGAACATTACAGAACTGTAAAAAATCGGGATCCGAAGACCCCGCGTTTACAGCCCAAAAAGCCGGTCAAATTATACCCTTGAAGACAGCTATTGCAACATGGCAAAAATCCTTAATTTTTGCGGCTTTCCGCACAGAATTAAGGTTATGTTCATATCAAAAGGAATGGATGTTTTATTACTACAAAAAGCGTAAAAATCACGTTTCTGACAGGCCAAAATAGCCCAATACCCGGTCCAAATCCGCCAAGTTCTCGTAACTTATTACTAACTTACCGCTATCCTGTTTTCCCGGCTGAAGTTGTACCTGATTGCCAATTTTTTCTGAAATCTGGCGCTCGAGATAACCAAACTGGGGATCACGGACGGGCTCGACCTTGGCTTTTGCCGGTTCCAGCGCTTTTTGCACCAGCTTCTCGGTATCTCGCACTGTCAGCCCCTTCTGGGCCACCAGTTTCGCCAGTTCGGACTGGGCCTGGCCGCTCAGCGCCAGCAGGGCACGGGCATGACCCATGTCGAGGTCGCCGTGCTCGACGAAGCGCTTCACGTCGTCGTTGAGCTGATTGAGGCGCAGCAGGTTGGTGACCGTGGTGCGGGACTTGCCCACCGCCTCGGCCACCTGCTGGTGGGTCAGTTCGAATTCGGTCAGCAGCCGCTGCAGGGCGACCGCCTCTTCGATGGCATTGAGATCCTCGCGCTGGATGTTCTCAATCAGCGCGATGGCGACGGCCGCCTCGTCAGGCACGTCCTTGACCAGGCAGGGCACCACCTCTAGGCGGGCCAGCTGGGAGGCGCGCCAGCGCCGCTCACCGGCGATGATTTCGAAGGAGTGCTCGCCGAGCGGACGCACCACGATGGGCTGGATCACCCCCTGGGCACGGATGGAGTTGGCCAGGTCTTCCAGCGCATCCTGCGACATATCCTTGCGCGGCTGGTACTTGCCGGATTGCAGCCACTCCACTGGCAGCTTGCGCAGCTCGCCCTGGTTGGTCGGGGCCATGGCCTGCTCGGTGCGCTGGTCGCTCATCACCTGTTTCTGGCGCGCGGCCGTGCTGGTGCTGAGCAGAGCGTCCAGCCCCTTGCCCAGCCCACGTTTTTTCGGCGTCATATGCTCTCTCGGTCTGCGATGGTCACCTGACGTTCCTGCTCCTGACGGCGCAGGATCTCGCCAGCCAGAGCCAGATAGGCCTTGGCGCCCACCGATGATTTGTCATAGTGCATGGCCGGCGCACCGAAGCTCGGCGCCTCAGCCAGTCTTACGTTGCGGGGAATGATGGTGCGATAGACCTTGTCCCCGAAGTGCTGTTTAAGCTGATCGGACACATCATTGGCCAGCCGGTTGCGGTGATCGAACATGGTGCGCAGCACCCCCTCGATCTTCAGCTCAGGGTTGACCACGGCTGCCAGCTTGCTGATGGTGTCGACCAGGGCGGTGAGCCCTTCCAGCGCATAGTATTCGCACTGCATGGGCACCAGCACGGAGTCGGCGGCGGCCATGGCGTTGACGGTCAGCATGTTGAGAGAAGGCGGGCAGTCGATGAAGACGTAGTCGTATTTGTCCCGTACCGAGGCCAGCGCATTGCGCAGGCGGATCTCGCGGGCGAAGAATTCCATCAGCCGGATTTCGGCTGCGGTCACGTCGGCGTTGGCGGCGATCAGGTGATAGCCCCCGGAGGTTTCGGGGATGATCACCTCGCCGATGGGGGCGTCCTCGATCAGCAGCTCATAGGCGGTGCGCTCGACGTCGTACTTGTCGACACCGCTGCCCATGGTGGCATTGCCCTGCGGATCCAGATCGATCACCAGCACCTTGCGGCGGGTAGCGGCCATGGAGGCGGCCAAGTTCACACAGGTGGTGGTTTTACCCACTCCACCCTTCTGGTTGGCTATGGCGATGACTTTTCCCACACTGTCCCCTAAATGAAACTGCGACCCTATTCGGGCTGGATATGTTTGAATTCCAGCAGATGACGTTCGCCTTCCAGCTCCGGTACCACCAGTTGATGGGAGGCGACCAGATGGATGTTGGCGGGCAACTGGGCCAGCTCCTGCTCGGGGAATTGTCCCTTGAGCGCCAGGAAGCTGCCCTGGGCCGACGGCAGATGGTGACACCAGTTCAGCATGTCTTCCAGCGAGGCAAATGCCCGGCTCAGCACGCCGTCAAATCCGACCTCGGGCTGATACTCCTCGACCCTGGATTTGACCGGCGTCACGTTGGTCAAACCCAGCTCCAGGATCACCTGGCGGATGAAGTTGATCCGCTTGCCCAGGCTGTCCAGCAGCACGAATTGCTTGTCCGGGTTGATGATCGCCAGCGGCAGGCCGGGCAGGCCCGGGCCGGTGCCCACATCGATGAAGCGCTCACCGTGCAGGTGCTGGCTCACCACCAGGCTGTCGAGGATATGCTTGACCAGCATGGCGTCCGGATCTCGTACCGAGGTGAGATTGTAAGCCTTGTTCCACTTGTGCAGCAACTCGACAAGCTGAACCAACTGGGTCTTTTGGGTATCGGTGATAACAATTCCGGCCTGCATGAGCAGGCCGTTCAATCTTTCCAGCATGTTTTGCAACGGTAGGATCCTCAGGCGGTTTTACGCAGCAGGCCGTGTTTTTTCAGATGAACCAGCAGGATGGAGATGGCCGCCGGGGTGATGCCGGAGATGCGGGACGCCTGACCTATGGTCTGCGGCTTGGCATCGTTGAGCTTGGCGATCACCTCGTTGGAGAGGCCGTTGACGTCGCGGTAGTTCATGTCCAGCGGCAACAGGGTGTTCTCGTTGCGCAGCTGCTTCTCCACTTCGTCGTGCTGGCGTTCGATGTAGCCGGCGTACTTGATCTGGATCTCCACCTGATCGGCGGCGGCCGTATCGGGCAGGGCCGGACCGACCCCCTCGATGGCCATCAGGGCCTCATAGGTCACCTCGGGGCGACGCAGCAGCTCTTCCAGGCTCTGCTCGCGGGTCAACGGGGTGTTGACCAGGGCATTGACGGCTTCCAGCGACGGGTGCTGCGGGTGGATCCAGGTCGAGCGCATGCGCTGACGCTCCTGCTCCACCTGCTCCATCTTGGCGTTGAACTTGCCCCAGCGTTCGTCATCCACCAGACCCAGTTCGCGACCGATGCCGGTCAGACGCAGGTCGGCGTTGTCTTCCCGCAGCAACAGGCGATATTCGGCGCGGCTGGTGAACATGCGGTAAGGCTCGCGAGTCCCCAGGGTGGAGAGATCGTCCATCATCACGCCGATGTAAGCCTGATCCCGGCGCGGATGCCAGGCATCTTTCTCCTGCGCCCGCAGACCGGCGTTCAGACCGGCCAGCAGACCCTGGGCGGCCGCCTCTTCATAGCCAGTGGTGCCGTTGATCTGGCCGGCGAAGAACAGGTTTGGAATGCACTTGCTTTCCATGTTGGCCTTGAGATCCCGCGGATCGAAGAAGTCATATTCGATGGCGTAGCCGGGACGGGTGATGTGGGCATTCTCGAAGCCGCGCACGGAACGGACGATCTGCACCTGTACGTCGAACGGCAGGCTGGTAGAGATCCCGTTCGGGTAGAGTTCGTGGGTGGTCAGACCTTCCGGCTCGACGAAGATCTGGTGCGCCGTCTTGTCGGCAAAACGGGTGATCTTGTCCTCGATCGACGGGCAGTAACGCGGCCCAATCCCCTCGATCACCCCGGCGTACATGGGGCTGCGATCCAGGTTGTTGCGGATCACCTCGTGGGTGCGCTCGTTGGTATGGGTCACGTAGCAGGGCACCTGACGCGGGTGCTGGCTGGCGTCGCCGATGAAGGAGAAAACCGGACGCGGATCGTCACCGTATTGGGCCTGCATCACAGATAAATCGACGCTACGGGCATCGATGCGCGGCGGAGTGCCGGTCTTGAGACGATCGATGCGCAGCGGCAGTTCACGCAGGCGCTGGGCGAGGGCGATCGAGGGAGGATCCCCGGCGCGGCCGCCCTTGTAGTTCTCCATCCCGATGTGGATCAGGCCGTTCAGGAAGGTGCCGACGGTCAGTACTACCGTCTTGCCACTGATGCGGATCCCGCTCTGGGTGACCACGCCGGCAACCCGATCCCCATCCATGATCAGATCATCACAGGCCTGCTGGAAGATCTTCAGGTTGGGGTAGTTCTCCAGCATCTGGCGTACGACGGCCTTGTACAGCAGGCGATCCGCCTGGGCACGGGTGGCGCGCACTGCCGGTCCTTTGGAGGAATTGAGGGTGCGGAACTGGATCCCGCCAAGATCAATGGCGCGTGCCATGATCCCGCCGAGGGCATCTACTTCCTTGACCAGGTGTCCCTTGCCGATCCCGCCGATCGCCGGATTACAGGACATGTGTCCCAGCGTATCGATATTGTGGGTCAGCAACAGGGTATTCAGCCCCATCCGGGCTGCCGCTGTTGCTGCTTCGGTTCCTGCATGACCGCCGCCAACGACGATCACATCAAATTGTTCATGGTATTGCATTGGGGATCACCTTGATCTGCACGCCTGAAGATCTTTATTTGCCTGGGCTGAAGGGCGGAACATTCTATCTGTTTCACGCCCTGAGGGGAACGTCTACTTAGCGTTCAGTATGGAGGGAGGATCCACTAAATAGATCTTAAGGATCTTTAGATCGATCTTTTATTGGATCTTTTATTAGGATCCGCCACTTCTGTTGATAAGCACTTTTTGATCATAAAGATCATCGTGTTAAAGACGATCCCAGGTTGTGGAAAAGCTTGGATCCTGGCCCGGTGAACTGGGGGATAACAAGTGGTTTTATACACAGAGGCTTGCCGCTCTGGATCTCATACATGGATAACTATAGGTTTTACAGAGTTTTACACCATAGTTATACACATTTTCCGGCGGCGTTGTGGGTGACGGCGTAGAACAACTTATCCGGATCCATCTGTTAATAACCTGGTGGATAGCGATCTGGGGATAAGCGGGGAGATCAAGGCCTTTTTTGCCGGATCTCCCGCTCCCGTTCAGGCGATCAATGCCAACCAGTCCCGGATCCAGCCTTCAGCGGCATCTTCCGGGATCTCGTGCTGGGTCACGTCGATGTCCAGACGATCTCCAATCCGGCTGGCGCCGCACTCGGCTAGCAGTCGATCCAGCGTCTTGCCGCCCTGGCAAAAGGTGTCATAACTGCTGTCACCCAGCGCGATCACGCCATATTTCAATGTTTTAAGATCCGGATGCTGCTCGGCAAGATCCTTGGCGAAGGGCTGCAGGTTGTCCGGCACATCGCCGGCGCCGTGGGTCGAGGTGACCACCAGCAATATGGCTTCGGGCTCGGCGAGCACCTGGGCCAGGCTGGCCGGATTGTGGATCTCGGCCTGATGGCCTGCCTGTTCCAGCAAGCTGGCGACGTGATCTGCGACATATTCGGCGGCTCCCAGCATGGAACCGACGACGAGATTGAGTTTGGCCATGGAATGGATCCTGATTTCAGACGAAGCGAGGGAAAGCCGGATTCTACCGCCAAAGGGTGTGGATAAATATGGATAAAGCTTGGGGATAATGGATCCTCGGTGCTTTTTGCCCATCAATGGGGATCCCCGACGCTCCGTTGACGCCTTCTTGCCGACAGGCAGAAAAAGATCTGCTCCCCCTCTTCATATGCTGCTCAATCGACGCCTTGATACGTTAAGTAACAATGCAGATGCAAATGATTAGCAATTATTGAATCGATTCGATCATGGCTCCTGTAGTAGCATGTCGTTGCTTTATTCGCCTGAGGAACCGGGCTACCGGCATGACCGGGCACCAATAATAAGAAATCAGAAACAACTCATTGATATTTGAGACACTTACTATGATTGCGCAAAAAGACACCCCCATCGCAGTAATGCGAAAGAGAGGCGCACAGCAACTGTTGCCGCTCTCCTGCCTGTTGGCCAGCCTGCCCGTGCTGGCGGCCGAACAACCGAAAGAACTGCCCAAAGCCAGCGAGACCATGGTGGTCACCGGCACCGCCATGAAGGTGGAAGTGCCGATGGCCGAGACGCCTCGCGCCGTCTCCGTGGTCAACCGCGAGGACCTGGATCAGCACGCCGTGCAGCAGCTTGACGAGTCCCTGCGCTACCGCTCCGGCGTGCTCAGCGGCCTCTATGGCTCCGACAACAATACCGACTGGTTCAAAGTGCGTGGCTTCGATGCCGCCTCCTATCTGGACGGCAACCGCCTGTTCGGCACCGGTTACTATGTCTGGACGCCGGAGCCGTTCGGCCTGGAGAGCGTGGAAGTGCTGAAAGGGCCTGCCTCGATCCTCTACGGCGAGGCGCCTCCCGGTGGCGTGATCAATGCCATCAGCAAGCGGCCGACCGCCACCCCGCAGGGGCTGCTGGATCTGCAGCTCGGCAGCCGGGATCACCGCCAGATCGGGGTGGATGTCTCCGATGCGCTGACCGACAACAGCCGCTACCGCATGGTTGCTCTCTATAAAGAGCGTGACGGCGTGCTGGACGGCACCTACAACGATCGCGTCTATCTGGCACCGAGCATGACCTTCGATCTCTCGGATCGTACCAGCCTGACTCTGCTGGCCAGCTTCCTGCACGACGAAGGGGTGCCGACCAACGGTTTCTTCCCGGTTTACGGCACCCTCAATACCAGCGGTGGCCAGATCGATCCCAGCACCAACCTGAGCCAGCCGGATTACGATCGCAACCGCAACACCCAGATCTCCACCGGTTACGAGCTGGCCCACCAGCTCAACCAGACCTGGGAGTTCAAGCAGAACGTCCGCTTCAACTACAACGATCTGCTGCTGCGCCAGACCTATATCTTCCCGACCTATGAAGGCACTACCGCCTTCCGTGGCCTGGTTTACCGTGATGGCAATACCAAGAGTGCCACCATGGACAACCAGATGGTGGGTTACTGGAACACCGACAGCACCGAGCAGACCCTACTGCTGGGGGTGGATCTGCAGCGCCATGTCAATGAAGGTCAGGAAGCCGACAACTACGGCATGGGCTCCATCAATACCATGAACCCGGATTACAGCGGCTTCCCCGGTTTTGATGAATCCACCGCCACCCATCAGAAGAGCACCAAGGGCCAGAGCGGCCTCTACGCCCAGCACCAGATCCGCTGGGACGATCGCTGGTTGCTGACCGGCGGCGGTCGCTTCGACTACGTGGAGACCCACAACATCAGCGAAGCCAAGGGCAAGAACGAGAAGCAGTATGATCACGAGCTCTCCCTCTCCGGCAGCCTGATGTACCTGGCCGACAACGGTCTCTCTCCTTATATTGCCTATGCCGAGTCGTTCGAGGTGCTACCGGGGATCGACCCCAACACCAGCCAATCCTACAAGCCGCTCAAGGGCACCCTGTACGAGACCGGCGTCAAGTACGCGCCTAGCTTCCTCGATGGCTACATCAACCTGGCCCTGTTCGATCTGGAACAGACCAACTCGCTGGTCTCCACCGGTTCCGGCCAGCAGACCCAGGCTGGTGAAGTGACCTCCCAGGGCGTCGAGCTGGAAGGGAGCGTGCAGGCCACCGAGGCGCTGCGCCTGACCGCCGCCTACACCTATACCGACGCCAAGACCAACGACACCGGCAAAGGCGATCGCCGCGCCAGTCTGATCCCGCGCCACCAGGCCTCTTTCTGGGGCAACTACAAGGTGCAGCAGGGTCCGGTCTCCGGTCTGGAGCTGGGTAGCGGCGTGCGCTACGTCGGCTCCAGCGTCGGCATCGGTGCCGTAAATGCGGACTACACCCCCATCTACGGCTCGGCCGAGGTGCCGGCCCATACCGTGTGGGATGCGATGATCGGGTATGACTTTGCCAAGAACTGGCGGGCTCAGCTCAACGTCAACAACCTGCTGGGTGATACCTACGTGGCCAGCTGCGACTACTACTGCTACTACGGCGAGCCGCGCAGCGTAGTGGGCAGCATCAACTACCGCTGGTAATCGAAGTGGGGCGGGAACCGGGTTCCCGCCCTTCTTTTCACCTGCTGTTGTTCTGATCTCTCTGGAATACCGGTCCGTTATGGAACTCTTGTCTCTGGTTTATCGCCAATATCGTTGGCCCTTCATCGCCATTACCCTGCTCAGCCTGTTCAGTGCCGTCAGCGGGATTGGTGTCATTGCCTTTATCAATCAGTCTCTCGTCGAATCAGTCGGCGATCCGCTGCCGGTGCTCGGTCAGCTGATCGGCCTCATCTTATTGCTGCTGGTGATCACGCTCGGCTCTCAGCTGGCGCTGACCACCCTCGGCCATCATTTTGTCTACCGGCTGCGCGGCCGCCTGCTCAAGCAGTTGCTGGATACCGATGTCGCCCGCCTGCGCCAGATTGGCCAGGGGCCGCTGCTGGCCTCCCTTTCCAGCGACATCGGCCAGATCACCATCGCCTTCGTGCGCCTGCCGGAGCTGGTGCAGGGGCTGGTGCTCACCCTGGGGTCGGCCCTCTACCTCGGTTGGCTGTCGCCGGCCCTGCTCGGCGTCACCACCCTCTGGGTCACCTTCACCATGGTGGTGGGCTGGCTGCTGGTGAACCGGGTCTATCGCCATCTCTCCCACATGCGTCAGGCCGAGGATCGGCTCTATCAGAACTATCAGGCCATCATCGCCGGCAGCAAGGAGCTGGCGCTCAACCGCGAGCGGGCCCACTTCGTCTACCACCAGCTTTATCAGCAGAATGCGCAGGACTATCGGGAGCAGATCATCCGTGCCGACACCTATCACCTGAGCGCGGTGAACTGGTCGAATATCATGATGCTGGGGGCCATCGGTCTGGTCTTCTTCCTAGCCAACGGGCTGGGCTGGGCCGACACCCAGGTGGCCGCCACCTTCGCGCTGACCCTGCTGTTCTTGCGCACCCCCTTGCTGCAGGGCATTGGCGCATTGCCGACCCTGCTCTCCGCCCAGGTGGCGTTCGACAAGATAGCGGCGCTCAATCTGGCCGCACCGGATGCCAACTTCCCGCTGCCGTCCGCGCCCCGCGCCTGGCAGCGCATCGAGCTGGAGCTGGTGAGCTTTCACTATCAGGGGGAGGGCGGTTTCGCCGTCGGCCCGATCAACCTCACCATCGAGAAGGGAGAGCAACTCTTCATCATCGGTGGCAACGGCTCCGGCAAGTCGACCCTGGCCATGCTGCTGACCGGCCTCTATCAGCCGGTATCGGGCCGGATCCTGCTGGATGGGGAGCCGATCACCGATCGCAACGCCTATCTGGCGCTCTTCTCCGCCATCTTCACCGACTATCACCTGTTCCAGCACCTGCTGGGGCCGGAACCCAAGGATGAGCTGGTGGCCGAGTGGCTGGAGCGGCTGCAGATGGGCAGCAAGCTCACCATCGAAGATGGCTTCATCGCCGATATCGACCTCTCCCAGGGGCAGCGCAAGCGGGTCGCCCTGCTGCTGGCGCTGGCCGAGCAGCGCGAGGTGATGTTGTTCGACGAGTGGGCCGCGGATCAGGATCCCCAGTTCCGCCGCATCTTCTATCAGCTGCTGCTGCCGCGCCTGAAGGAGATGGGCAAGACGGTGATCGCCATCAGCCACGATGATCTCTACTTCTCCCAGGCCGACCGGCTGCTGGAGATGCGCCAGGGCCGGCTCAGCGAGCTGACCGGCGAGCGGCGCGAGCAGGTGAGCCGCGATGCGGTCGCCCATCTCGATTGTGACTTGAATGCAGAGGTGCCGGTTTGAACCCGGCCAACAGGAACCGCTTATGTTTGAGATGAAATCAGCCAGCTTCGCGGTCAATGACCGCACGCTGCTGCACCCCACCGATCTCTGTTTTGAGCAGGGCAAGGTCTATGGCCTCATCGGCCACAATGGTTCGGGCAAATCCACCCTGCTCAAGCTGCTGGCACGTCAGCAGCCGCTCAGTGACGGCGAGATCCGGTTCGATGACAAGCCGCTGCCGGCGTGGGGGGCGCGCGACTTCGCCCGTCAGGTGGCCTATCTGCCCCAGCATCTGCCGAGCGCCGAAAACCTGCTCGGGCGGGAGCTGGTGGAGATGGGCCGCTACCCCTGGCGCGGCCTGCTGGGCCGGATGGGGGTGGAGGATCACCGCCAGGTCGAACGGGCCATCGCGCTGACCCATACCGAACGCTTTGCCGACCGGCTGGTGGATACGCTGTCCGGCGGCGAGCGGGGGCGGGTGTGGCTGGCCATGCTGCTGGCTCAGGAGAGCCGTTTCATCCTGCTGGACGAGCCGCTGGCCGCGCTGGACGTGGCTCATCAGGTGGAGGTGCTCACGCTGGTCAAGCAGTTGAGCCGTCAGCTCAAGCTCGGGGTCATCATCGTCATTCACGACATCAACATGGCCTCCCGCTTCTGCGATCGGCTGGTGGCGCTGCACTCCGGCCGCCTGCTGACCCACGGCGAACCCGAGCAGATCATGACCGGCGAGACCCTGCACGCCATCTATGGCATCCCGATGGAGGTCATTCGCCACCCGGCCCATGACCATGCCATCGCCATCGTTTAGATAAGGCTTGTTATCTCGATGCTCTTATTCAAGAAAGTTGGCTGGTTCTGCTGCCTCTTGGCTCCGCTTATGTTGCAGGCCGAGCCAGCGATGCCTGCCGCAACAGACCTCCCTCAAGCCGATGCTGTGAAGTCGGTACCCCGCATTGCCACCGTCGACTGGACCATAGCCGAAACCCTGCTGGCGCTCGGGGTGACACCGCTGGCGGTGGGGGATGTCGGCTCCTACCGCGCCTGGGTCGGCGAACCGCTGCTGCCGGCCGCCGTGGTAGATATCGGCCAGCGCGCCCAGCCCAACCGCGAACTGCTGGCCGAGCTGAAACCCGACCGCATCCTTATCTCGCCGCTGGCGGCCCCGCTGGCGCCGACTCTCTCCCGCATCGCGCCGGTACAATCCATCGCGCTCTACGAGCCGGATGCCAATCTGTGGCAGCGGCTGCATGAGGCGACCCTGACCATAGCCGCGCTGGTGGACAAGACCACCGAGGCCGAGCAACTGCTGGCCGGGCTGGACCAGGATCTGGCGCAGATGCGGGCCACATTACCCGAAGATCTGCCGCCCCTGCTGGTGGTGCAGTTCATCGATGAGCGCCATGTGCGGGTATTTGGCCGCCACAGCCTGTTCGAGGCGGTGATGCAGCGGCTCGGCCTGCGCAATGGCTGGCAGGGGGAAACCAATGCCTGGGGCTTTGCCGTGGCCAGCCTGGAGCAGTTGATGGCGCTGCCGCAAGCGCGACTGGTAGTGGTCGATCCGATCCCGGTCGGGGTGAGCGAGCGGCTGCAGGAGCCCGGTCTGTGGCAACAGCTGCCACAGGTGAGGGCGGCGGCCGTGCTGCATCTGCCCGCGGTGTGGAGTTTTGGTGGCGTGCTGGCGGCGCGTCGCTTCGCCGTGCAGCTCAGTACTGCGCTGCAGCAGGATGGGCAAAGCGGGGAGGGGTTGCAATGAACCGGATTTTTCCATTGCCGCTGCGACTGCCTGTCAGCCTGCTGCTGGGGTTGACGCTGGCGCTCGCCGGTTGGGAGCTGGCCGGTCAGTTGCCGGTGGCGCGTTGGCTGGCGACCCTGTTGTCGCCGGATCTGACCGATGCCAGCCAGGCAGTGGTCCACTTCAGCTGGCTACCGCGCCTTGCCATCTGCCTGCTGGCCGGTGCCGCCCTCGGGCTGGCCGGCACCCTGATGCAGCAGGTGCTGCGCAACCCGCTGGCCTCACCCACCACCCTGGGGGTGGCCTCCGGCGCCCAGCTGGCGCTGATGATGGTGACCCTGTTTGCTCCCTCCTGGCTGCTGCTGGGGCGGGAGTGGATCGCCATGGCCGGCGGCAGCCTCGCCATGGGGTTGGTGTTTGCCCTGGCCTGGCGTCGCCAGCTCAATCCGGTAGTCATCGTCTTTGCCGGGCTGGTGATCAACCTCTATCTGGCGGCCATCAGCATGGGGCTCCTGCTGTTCTTTCAGGAGGAGCTGAAAGGCTTGCTGGTGTGGGGCAGTGGCTCGCTGGTGCAGAACAGCTGGAGCGGGGTGAGCTACCTGCTGCCCCGTCTGCTGTTGGCTGGCGTGCTGGCCGCGGTGCTGGTGCGCCCGCTGGCGGTGCTGGAGCTGGACGATGCCAGCGCCCGCAGTCTGGGGGTCTCCCTTCAACGCCTGCGTTTCGCCGGACTGGGGCTGGCGGTGTTCGTCACCGCCTGCGTGGTGAGCGTGGTGGGGCTGATCGGCTTCATCGGGTTGGCGGCGCCCGCCCTGGTGCGCTTGCTGGGGGTAAGAAAACTGGCCCTGCGGCTGCTGTGGGCCCCGCTACTGGGCGCTCTGCTGCTGGCGGCCACCGATCTGCTGCTGCAATCCCTGAGCCGCAGCGGCTCTGTACTCATTCCGACCGGTGCCATGACGGCCCTGCTGGGAGCGCCACTGCTGCTGTGGCTGATCCCGCGCCTGGGCATCAAGTCGGGCACGCCGAAGGCGAATACCGCCCTGCTGGTGGCCCGCCACCCGGCGTCGGGCCGCCTTGTCGGTCTGATGTTGATGGGGCTGGTATTGGCGGTGATCGCCTCCCTGCTGTTTGGGCAGGGGATGGACGGCTGGCACTGGCCGAGCTGGCTGCGCTGGCAGGCCCAGCTGGAGTGGCGGCTGCCGCGCACCTTGGCGGCCGGTGCGGCGGGCGTGCTGCTGGCGCTGGCGGGCACCCTGCTGCAACGGGTCAGCAGCAACCCCATGGCGAGCCCCGAGCTGCTGGGGGTGAGTGGCGGCACCTTCATGGGGGTGATTGCCACGGCGCTGCTGCTGCCCGCCCTGCCGCTGCCCATGATGCTGGTCGGCGGCCTGATCGGTGCCTTCGGTTGTCTGCTGCTGTTGCTGCTGGTCAATCGCAGCCACGGTTTCCAGCCGGAGCGGCTGCTGCTCTCCGGCATCGCCATCACGGCGCTGTTCGAACCGCTGCAGGCCATCGCGCTGGCCAACGGTGACCTGCGGGTGCAGCAACTGCTTTCCTGGATGTCTGGCTCTACCTATTACGTCACCCTGCCGATCGCCGGCGGGTTGGTCGTGCTGGCGCTGACGCTGCTGGCGGCCTGCCTGCTGCTCAGCCGCTGGCTCGATCTGCTGCCGATGGGGCCGGCGGTGGCCGCCGCGCTCGGCATTCGGCTCAACCGAGCTCAGCTCGCCATCCTGCTGCTGGTGGCCGTGCTCACCGCCAGCGCGACCCTGGTGGTGGGGCCGCTCTCCTTCGTCGGCCTGCTGGCACCGCACATGGCCAAGCTGATGGGGTTGGTGCGGGCACGCTGGCATCTGCTCGGTGCCGCCGTCTCCGGCGCCCTGCTGATGGTGTCGGCAGACTGGATCGGCCAGCAGATCCTGTTCCCGCAGGAGGTGCCTGTGGGGCTGGTCTCCACCTTGTTAGGGGGCGCTTACTTCATGTGGTGTCTGCGCCGCCTCTAGGTTGGTGGATGAAAAACGCACAAAAAAAGCCCGGGATGAACCCGGGCTTTTTATTGTTTGCCGAACCGACTTACTTGCCGATGCAGAAGCTGGAGAAGATGCGGCCCAGCAGATCGTCGGAGCTGAACTCGCCGGTGATCTCGGAGAGGGACTCCTGCGCTAGGCGCAGCTCTTCGGCCACCAGCTCGCCGGCCACGAACACCTCCAGCTGCTCCTTGGCCACCAGCAGCCGCTCGGCGGCGCGTTCCAGCGCATCCAGGTGACGGCGGCGGGCCATGAAGCCCCCCTCTGTGTTGCCCTGGAAGCCCATGCAAGCCTTCAGGTGCTCGCGCAGGGCGGGCAGCCCCAGCTCGGTCTTGGCGGAGATGCGGTAGACTGCGTGGCCCTGCTCCTGACTCGGAGCCAGATCTTCGCCGGTCAGGTCGGCCTTGTTGCGCACCACGGTGAGGCCAATCTTTTTTGGCAACCGATCAACAAATTCCGGCCAGATCTCCCGCGGGTCGACCGCAGCCGTGGTGGTGCCATCCACCATGAACAGCACCCGATCGGCCTGCTCAATCTCGGCCCAGGCACGCTCGATGCCGATCTGCTCCACCTTGTCCTGGGTATCGCGCAGGCCGGCGGTGTCGATGATGTGCAGCGGCATGCCATCCAGATGGATGTGCTCGCGCAGCACGTCGCGGGTGGTGCCGGCTATCTCGGTGACGATGGCGGACTCGCGGCCGGCCAGGGCGTTGAGCAGGCTCGATTTGCCGGCGTTGGGACGACCGGCGATCACCACCTTCATCCCTTCACGCAGCAGGGCACCCTGCTTGGCTTCGCCGCGTACGTCGTCGAGCTCCGCCATGATGGCGTAGAGGTCGCCCGCCACCTTGCCGTCGGAGAGAAAATCGATCTCCTCGTCCGGGAAGTCGATGGCGGCCTCCACATAGATACGCAGCCGGGTGAGACTCTCCACCAGCTGCTGGATCTTGCCGGAGAACTGCCCCTGCAGGGAGTGCATGGCACTGCGGGCAGCCTGCTCGCTGGACGCCTCGATAAGGTCGGCGATGGCCTCGGCCTGGGCCAGATCCAGCTTGTCGTTCATGAAGGCGCGTTCGCTGAACTCGCCGGGGCGGGCAGGGCGCAGCCCTTTTATCTGCAGGATGCGGCGCACCAGCATGTCCATGATCACCGGGCCGCCATGGCCCTGCAGTTCCAGCACATCTTCGCCGGTGAAGCTGTTGGGAGCCTTGAACAGCAGGGCGATGCCCTGATCCAGCGGCTGGCCTTGCTCATCCCTGAACGGCAGATATTCGGCATAACGCACCCGGGGGAGCTTGCCGAGCACTATCTCGGCGACCTGTTCGGCGGCGGGACCGGAGACGCGGACTATGCCGACGCCACCCCGGCCGGGGGCGGTGGCCTGGGCCACGATGGTATCTGTAGTCATCTTGCTTGGCTCATTTGTTCGCTGATGGTTCACAGCAGTGGGGTCATTGTAATAAAAAAGGCGGCCCGAAGGCCGCCTCTTTTGTCATCCATCTTGCCATCGGGATCGATTAGCTGCGGGTATGCAGGCCTTTCTTCTCCAGTTGACGGTAGATGATGGTCTGCTGGGTAATGGAGATGACGTTGCTCACCAGCCAGTACAGGGTCAGACCTGCCGGGAACCAGAGGAACATGAAAGTGAAGATGATCGGCATGAACTGCATCACTTTCTGCTGCATCGGGTCGGTGATGGTGGTCGGGCTCATCTTCTGCAGGTACCACATGGACGCACCCATGAGGATCGGCAGCACGAAGAAGGGGTCCTTCACCGACAGGTCGGTGATCCACAGGGCGAACGGCGCGTGGCGCAGCTCAACGGATTCCATCAGTGCCCAGTAGAGGGCGATGAAGATCGGCATCTGTACCAGGATCGGCAGACAGCCACCCAGCGGGTTGACCTTCTCCTTCTTGTACAGCTCCATCATGCCCTGAGACATCTTCTGGCGGTCGTCGCCGAAGCGCTCACGCAGTGCGGCCAGCTTGGGCTGCAGCATGCGCATCTTGGCCATGGAGGTGTACTGGGCCTTGGTCAGCGGGAACATGATGCCGCGTACCAGCAGGGTCAGCATGATGATGGCCACACCCCAGTTCTGGACGAAACCGTGGAACACGGTCAGCAGCCAGTGCAGCGGCTGGGCGATGAACCAGAGCCAGCCGTAGTCGACGGTCAGGTCGAGGTGGTTTGCCACCTTGGCCATCTGGTCTTGCAGCTTGGGACCGACCCACAGCTTGCTGGTCACTTCGGCTTGCTGGCCGGCAGCCACGTCAACCAGCGGCGCCTTGTAGCCGATGATGGCCTGGTCTTTGCCAGGGATCACGCGGCTGTAGAAGCTGTTGGTATCGTCGGCGTTCGGTGCCCAGGCAGAGACGAAGTAGTGTTGCAGCATGGCGACCCAACCACCCTTGGTGGTCTTGTTCAGGTCGGCATCCTTCATCTCGTCGAAGGTGTACTTCTTGTAGCGGGTATCTTCGCTGGAGAAGGCACCACCACGGTAGGCACTGGCCACCATGGCATGACCCTGCTGGTCTTTCGGGGTAGTCACGGTCTGCTTCAGCTGACCGTAGAACTGCACCTGGACCGGCTCGGCGGACTTGTTGTCGATCTTGTAATCGACGCCAACGGCGTAGTCACCACGCTTGAGGACGAACTCCTTGGTGAAGACTACGCCCTTGCTGTCGGTCCAGGTCATCGGTACGACGACTTGATCCTGACCATCGGCCAGCTGGTAGCTGGTCTGGGCGGCTTCGTAGGTGGGACGACCCTGGGCCTGGCTGTCAGGACCATTGCGACCAACCAGACCGCTCTGGGCAACATAGAGGTGCTCAGGTTGGCTGGTCAGCAGTACGAACGGTTGATCCTTGCCTTCTTCCAGCTTGTGGGCCAGCAGATCGGCAGAGACGATGTCGCCACCCTGGGTATCCAGGGTCAGCTTGAGCACGTCGGAGGAGACGGTGATCAGCTTGCGTGCGGTGTTCGCATTGGCTTGCTCGGAAACCTGAGGAATATCACCGGTCTGACCGGCTTCAGGTACGAAATGTTCGGTTTGGGCCACGGTAGTCGGGGCCGGCTTCGGAGCCTTGTCGGACTCCCACTGTTGCCAGAGCAAAAAGCTCACGAACAGCAAACCGATCAGGATGAGATTGCGTTGTGATTCCATAGTCTTCAGTTTCTTCGCTTTGGTTGCGGAACCGGGTCATAACCACCCTCGGATAAGGGATGGCATTTTAATAGACGTTTGCTGGCTAACCAAACGCCTTTTATGAAACCGTGAAGTCGGATTGCTTCTATCGCAAATTGGGAACAAGTCGGAGTGAAACGGCAGCGCGGCCCGAGCAGCGGGCTAATGATTAGCTGATACAGGCGTATCAGTTTGACAGCTACCCATTGCAACGGCGTGACAGAGTGCGCCATAGCTTTTCCAGTAACTTGAACAGTTCCTCGTTATCCATCTCTTTCACACCGGCCTTGGCGATCACGACGATGTCGATAGCGGGCAGATTGGCCTGATTGAGGCGGAAACTTTCCCGAACCACCCGTTTTACACGGTTGCGCCAGACGGCACGCTTGAGTGCTTTTTTGGGCACAGCGAGACCAAGGCGAGGATGTTCGAGGGTATTGGGACAGGCGAGAAGCGTAATTTGCGGAGAAGCGGCCCGGACAGGCTCGGCGAAAACGCGTTTGAAGTGTTCGGGAGTTAACAGACGTAACTCCCGAGAAAAGGCGTGCTGGGTAGGCATTAGACTACCAGGCGGGCACGACCCTTGGCACGACGAGCGGCCAGAACTTTACGACCGTTGGCAGTTGCCATGCGGGCGCGGAAACCGTGAGAGCGCTTGCGCTTCAGGTTGGACGGTTGAAAAGTACGTTTCATGATTCGATTCCGTATTTCTGTACAGTTTTGATTGTCACACTTAGCCGACGCGCCAGCTATAGCGTGTGACGACTAGCAAAAGAGGCCGAATTCTAAACAGAGTTCGGCTTTTAGTCAATCCGCCGTTCCCTCTCTTCCTGCCCTGACCTTGCAAAGGCCCGAACCGGCAGTGAGGATCCAGAGGATCGAGGGCTCCGGATTATACTGGCAACCCGGGGTTTAACAAGGATCCTCCAATAAAAAAGGCGGCAATGCCGCCAAAGAGAGAGCTATTTAAGCACTTTGCGCAGGAACTCCCGGGTACGGGGATCCTGCGGATCGACCAATATCTGATCCGGCGGGCCCTGTTCCACGATCCGGCCCCCTTCCATGAAGATCACCCGATCGGCAACATCTCGAGCAAATTCAATCTCATGGGTTACCACCACCATGGTCTGGTGCTGGCGGGCCAGCTCCTTCATCAGGCCCAGTACCTCGTCGACCCACTCGGGGTCGAGCGCCGACGTGGGCTCATCGAACAGGATCACCTTGGAGTGCGCGGCCATGGCCCGGCCGATGCCGACCCGTTGCTGCTGACCACCGGACAGGGAAGCCGGATAGGCGTCCTGCTTGTCGGCGAGGCCGATGTCCTTGAGGATGCCGAGGGCGGTGGCACGGGCCTCTGCCTTCGGCTGTTTCCAGACGGTGATCAGCCCTTCGGCGATGTTGTCCAGCGCCGTCTTGTTGGCGAACAGGGCGTAGTTCTGGAATACGAAAGAGGCCCGCTTGCGCAGCTCTATCGCCTGCTGCTCGCTGGCCTTGGCCAGGTTGAGCTGCAGATCGTCGATGGCGAGGTTGCCGGCATCCGGGGTCTCCAGCAGGTTGAGGCAGCGCAGCAGGGTCGACTTGCCGGTGCCGGAGGGGCCGATGATGACCACTATCTCCCCCTTTTTCACCTCTAGATCGATGCTGTTCAGCACCTGATTGCCGTCATATGCCTTGGACAGGCCGGTTAACTTGATCATGATGGCCCTCCTTTAATAGGCACGGTTGAGCCGGACTTCCAGCAGATGCTGCAAGCGGGTAAAGAAGATCACCACCACCCAGTAGACCAGCGCCACCGCCATGAAGCTCTCGAAGAACTTGAAGGAGGAGGAAGCTTCCATCTGCGCCTTGCCCATGATCTCGGCCACCCCCAGGGTAAAGGCCAGCGAGGTGCTCTTGATCATGTCGATGAAGTAGTTCATCAGCGACGGGGTCGCAATGCGGGCCGCCTGCGGCAATATGATCCGCTGCATCGCCTGGTAGCGGCTCATGCCGATACTGAGGGCTGCTTCCATCTGGCTCTTGTGGATGCCGATGATGGAGGCGCGGATCGATTCGGCCATGTAGGCGGCGAAGTGCAGGGTCAGGCCGACGATGGCGGCGGTAAAGGCATCCATCCCCACGAAGATGGGGAACAGCTGCGGCAGCCCGTAATAGAGCAGGAACAGCTGGACGAGTAGCGGTGTACCCCGAAAAAACGAGATATAGAGCATCGCCAGCCAGTGGATCACGGGAACGCGAAACACCCGTACTATCGCCAGGGCCAGCGACAGTACGAGTGCCAGGACGAATCCCCACAGGGCCATCTCCATCGTGGTGCCCAGATATTTGAGCAGGATGGGAAACAGCCCCAGCGTGTATTCGAGGTCAAATTCCATCATTTATTTGTCGGTGATGTCGGAAGCGAACCATTTTTCAGAGATCTGACGCAGGGAACCATCCTTGCGCATGGCGGTAAGGGCATCGTCGACCTTCTTCAGCAGCGCCTGCTTTTCAGGAGTCTTCAGGAAGGGCAGGGCATTTTCGATGGTTTCGAACGGTGCGCCGGCCTGCTGCAGCGGCAGCTTGGACTCTTTGATCAGCTGGGCGGTGGAGACGCGGTCCATCACGAAGGCATCGATCCGGCCCAGGGCAACATCCTGCTCGAAGGCGGAGTCATAGGTACGGATGTCGATCTTCTTGTTCGGGTCGTTCTTGCGCAGCAGCTCTTCGAAGTTGGAGCCCAGGTTCACCGCCACCTTCTTGCCTTCCAGATCCTTGATGCCGTGAATGGTGCTGTTGCCCTTGCGGACCACGATCTGGGCGCCGTCATAGACGTAGGGCTGGGAGAAGGCGTACTTGGCCTTGCGCTCGTCGGTGATGGTGATCTGGTTGGAGATGGTATCGACGCGGCCGGTTTCCAGCATGCCGAACAGGCCGGAGAAGCTGGCGGTCACGAATTCGACCTTGTAGCCGGTGCGCTCACCGATCTGGTTCCACATATCCACCTCGAAGCCCTGCAGCTTGTCCTGCTTGACGAAGGTGAACGGGAAGTACTTGCCGGACATGCCGACCTTGATGGTTTCCTGGGCGATGGCTTGACCGGACAGGGCGGCCAGCAGAATGGCGGCGCCGGAGACCAGCTTGATGGATGACGTCATGGGGATTCCTCTCTCTCTGTTGTTCTGTATTTTTAGTTGTAAACACTGGATTTGCGCTGATGTTATTGGAATAAAAGCTAAAGAATAAATGATATTTGGTTATATAAAATAACCGCTTCAGGTCTGGATCTTTGGTGCCCCTGTCGATGGATCTGGCTGTGGGTAACTTTGGGGATGAAATCGGATTCGGCGCTGCTGGATCCTTGAAAGTCAAGGATCTTATTTGCTGGATCCGCGAGGTCGCGGCTAGAGATCCAGCCGCTAAAAACGTAGAATAGCCGGTCTTTAGTTAATCAATCGACGGGAGTTTAGAGTGACTGCTTCGCTATGGCAGCAGTGCCTTAACCGGCTGCAAGATGAGTTGCCCTCGGCAGAATTCAGCATGTGGATCCGGCCGCTTCAAGCGGAGTTGAGTGACAATACTCTGACCCTGTATGCACCGAATCGCTTTGTTCTGGACTGGGTTCGAGACAAGTATCTCATCCGGGTGAACGGCATCATCAATGAACTCTGCGGGGTCGACGGCCCCACTCTGCGTTTTGACATCGGTAATCGTCCCCATCCCGTCGCGGTCGCCAGAGCGCCGGCGCGGGGTGCGGATCCTGTGAATAACTCGCAGAAGAGCTGGGAAAGCAAGGCCGAGGCCAAACCCGAGCCGAACCACAAGAGCAACACCAACGTGAACTATACCTTCGAGAATTTCGTCGAAGGTAAGTCCAACCAGTTGGCCCGTGCGGCTGCCCGTCAGGTTGCCGACAATCCGGGCGGGGCCTACAACCCGCTGTTCCTCTATGGCGGCACCGGTCTGGGCAAGACCCACCTGCTGCATGCCGTCGGCAACGCCATCAAGGAGCGCAAGCAGGACGCCAAGGTCATCTACATGCACTCCGAACGGTTTGTGCAGGACATGGTGAAGGCGCTGCAGAATAACGCCATTGAAGAGTTCAAGCGTTATTACCGTAGCGTCGATGCCCTGCTCATCGATGACATCCAGTTCTTTGCCAACAAGGAGCGCTCCCAGGAGGAGTTCTTCCACACCTTCAACGCCCTGCTCGAAGGCAACCAGCAGATCATCCTGACCTCGGATCGTTATCCGAAGGAGATCAACGGGGTGGAAGATCGTCTCAAGTCCCGCTTCGGCTGGGGCCTGACGGTGGCGATCGAACCGCCGGAGCTGGAAACCCGGGTGGCGATCCTGATGCGCAAGGCGGACGAGAACCAGATTCACCTGCCGGACGAAGTGGCCTTCTTCATCGCCAAACGGCTGCGCTCCAACGTGCGCGAGCTGGAAGGTGCCCTCAACCGGGTGATTGCCAACGCCAACTTTACCGGTCGGGCGATCAATATCGACTTCGTGCGCGAAGCGCTGCGCGACCTGCTGGCGCTGCAGGAGAAGCTGGTCACCATCGACAACATCCAGAAGACGGTGGCGGAGTACTACAAGATCAAGCTGGCGGATCTGCTCTCCAAGCGACGTTCCCGCTCCGTTGCCCGCCCACGCCAGCTGGCGATGGCGCTGGCCAAGGAGCTGACCAACCATAGCTTGCCGGAGATAGGTGATGCCTTTGGTGGTCGTGACCACACTACCGTGCTTCATGCCTGCCGCAAGATCGAGCAGCTGAAGGAAGAGAGTCACGACATCAAGGAAGACTATTCCAACCTGATCCGAACCCTTTCTTCCTGACAACGGAACGGAGTGGACAGATGCAGTTCGAATATTCCAACCTGATCCGAACCCTTTCCTCCTAATCACAACGGAGAGCACAGATGCAGCTCGAAATTAGCCGTGAGGCCCTGTTACGTCCTCTGCAACTGGTGTCCGGTGCCCTCGGTGGCCGGCCGACCCTGCCAATCCTCGGCAACGTGCTGCTGGATGTCAGCAACGGTCTGCTGTCACTGACCGGGACCGACCTCGAAGTGGAGATGATCGGTCAGGTCTATCTCAACAGCGACAGTCAGGATGGCAGAACCACGGTGCCGGCGCGCAAGCTGCTGGACATCTGCCGCGGTCTGCCGGAGGGGGCGGACATTCGCCTCAATACCGAAGGCGAGCGCCTGATCATCCGTTCCGGCCGTTCCCGTTTCAACCTGTCGACCCTGCCGGCCACCGAATACCCGAACATCGAGGATTGGGAATCCGTGCTCGAGTTCGACATCGGCCAGCTGGAGCTGAAAAAGCTCATCGATGCCACCCAGTTCTCCATGGCCAGCCAGGACGTGCGTTACTACCTGAACGGCATGCTGTTCGAGAGCGAGGGCCACGGGCTGCGTACCGTGGCGACCGACGGCCACCGGCTGGCGACCTGCCGCCGCGAGGTGGTAACGGAATCGCTGCCCGATCATCAGGTCATCCTGCCGCGCAAGGGCGTGCTGGAACTGGTGCGCCTGCTGGAAGCGGAAGACAAGCCGGTGCGGCTGCAGATCGGTCGCAGCAACCTGCGTGCCGCGCTGGATGGCTTTATCTTTACCTCCAAGCTGGTAGATGGCCGCTTCCCGGACTGGCGCCGCGTCATTCCGCGCAACAGCGACAAGGCCCTGATCGCCGGTCGTGAGGATCTGCGCCAGGCCTTTGCCCGTGCCGCCATTCTCTCCAACGAGAAATTCCGTGGGGTGCGTCTCAATCTGCAGGAAAACCTGCTGCGCATCACCGCCAACAACCCGGAACAGGAAGAAGCCGAAGAGCTGCTTGACGTACAATACGAAGCCGGCGAGATGGAGATTGGTTTCAACGTCTCTTATGTGCTGGACGTGCTGAATACGTTAAAATGTGACCAAATCCGGATCAGCCTGAGCGATTCCATCAGCAGCGCCATTATTGAGGATTTTGACAGTCAGGATGCTCAGTACGTGGTAATGCCGATGCGGATCTAGTCGTGTCCCTGGTCAAACTCCAGCTCAGCGACTTTCGCAATATCCAGCAGGCCAGTCTCGCGCTGTCGCCCGGCCTCAATATCCTGGTCGGGTGCAACGGCAGCGGCAAGACCAGCGTGCTGGAAGCCATTCACTACCTCGGTCTCGGTCGCTCCTTTCGTACTCACCTGACCGGGCGGGTCATCCGCCAGGGGGAGAGGGCGTTTACCCTGTTCGCCCAGTGCGAACTGGAAGGGCGCCAGGTGCCCATCGGCCTCGCCAAGGACAAGAGTGGCGAGACCCAGCTCAAGATCGCCGGTGCCCAGGCCCAGCGTCTGGCCGAGCTGGCCGAATTGTTGCCGGTGCAGTTGATCCATCCAGATGGCTTCAATCTGCTCACCGGCGGGCCACAGGCTCGTCGGGCCTGGCTCGACTGGGGTGTTTTTCATCAGGAGCCGACCTTCTTCTCCCTGTGGGGGCGAGTGCGGCGGCTGCTGAAACAGCGCAATGCGCTGCTGCGTCAGAGCAGCCAGTATCGCCAGCTGGCGTACTGGGATCAGGAATTGGTACGGCTGGGTGGTGAATTGGCCGAGTTTCGCGCCAGTTATTGTCAGGCCATTACGCCCCTGATCAAGGAGATGACGGCGGATTTTTTGCCGGAATTCGATATCAGCCTTGGATTCTATCGAGGCTGGGAAAAAGATACCCCGCTCAATGAATTGCTGGAGGCGGGGTTTGAGCGGGATCGGGCGTTGGGTTACACAGGAGTAGGCCCACAGAAGGCCGATGTGCGACTCAAAGCGAACGGCGTCCCCGCTCAGGATATTTTGTCCAGGGGTCAGTTGAAGTTGCTGGTCTGTGCCATGCGACTGGCCCAAGGGCTCTATTTGAATCAACATAGCAGCCGTGGCTGTATTTTTTTAATTGATGATTTTGCCTCTGAACTGGATGTCGACAAGCGCCGGTTGCTGGCCGCAAGGCTGAAGCAGTGTGCGTCCCAGGTATTCATTACCGCCATCGACACCGGTCAGCTCGCAGACATGATGGATGCGAATGACTGCAAGTTGTTCCACGTGGAACAAGGCAAGATCTCCGAAACGTTAGAGAAGGCAGAGAGTAAGCTATGAGTGAAAATACTTACGACTCCTCGAATATCAAGGTACTGAAGGGCCTGGATGCGGTCCGCAAGCGCCCGGGGATGTATATCGGCGATACGGATGATGGCTCGGGTCTGCACCACATGGTGTTCGAGGTCGTCGACAACTCCATTGACGAGGCTCTGGCCGGCTACTGCTCCGATATTCAGGTCAAGATCCATTCCGACGGTTCCGTCTCCGTCCGTGACAACGGTCGTGGTATTCCTGTCGACATCCACCCGGAAGAGGGTCGCTCCGCTGCCGAAGTCATCATGACCGTGCTGCACGCTGGCGGCAAGTTTGACGACAACTCCTACAAGGTCTCCGGTGGTCTGCACGGCGTCGGCGTCTCCGTGGTAAACGCCCTCTCTGACAAGCTGCTGCTGACCATCCGTCGCAACGGCCATGTCTACGAGCAGACCTATCACCTGGGTGAGCCGCAGGCACCGCTCAAGCAGATTGGCGACAGCACCGGCACCGGGACCGAAGTCCGCTTCTGGCCGAGCCCGACCATCTTCAGCGATACCCTGTTCCACTACGAGATCCTGGCCAAGCGCCTGCGCGAGCTCTCCTTCCTCAACTCCGGCGTCTCCATCCGCCTGCTGGATGAGCGTGACGGTCGTGAGGCGCACTTCTGCTACGAAGGCGGTATCAAGGCGTTCGTCGAATACCTGAACCAGAACAAAACCCCGATCCACCCGAAGGTGTTCCACTTCACCACCGAGCAGGATGGCATCGGTGTCGAAGTGGCGATGCAGTGGAACGACGCCTACCAGGAAGGGGTCTACTGCTTCACCAACAACATTCCGCAACGTGATGGTGGTACCCACCTGGTGGGCTTCCGTACCGCGCTGACCCGTACTCTGAACTCCTACATGGACAAAGAGGACTACAGCAAGAAGGCCAAGTCTGCCGCCAGTGGCGACGACGTGCGTGAAGGTCTGATTGCCGTTATCTCCGTCAAGGTGCCGGATCCCAAGTTCTCCTCCCAGACCAAGGACAAGCTAGTCTCTTCCGAAGTGAAGACCGCCGTCGAACAGGCGATGGGTGAGAAGCTGGCCGACTTCCTGCTGGAAAACCCGGGCGATGCCAAGATCGTGGTCAACAAGATCATCGATGCGGCCCGTGCCCGTGAGGCGGCCCGCAAGGCCCGCGAACTGACTCGCCGCAAAGGCGCGCTGGATATCGCCGGTCTGCCCGGCAAGCTGGCCGACTGTCAGGAAAAAGACCCGGCTCTCTCCGAACTCTACATAGTGGAAGGGGACTCTGCTGGCGGTTCCGCCAAGCAGGGTCGCAACCGGAAGAACCAGGCCATCCTGCCGCTCAAGGGCAAGATCCTGAACGTGGAGAAGGCCCGTTTCGACAAGATGATCTCCTCCCAGGAGGTGGGCACCCTGATCACCGCACTGGGCTGCGGCATCGGTCGTGACGAGTACAACCCGGACAAACTGCGTTATCACAACATCATCATCATGACCGATGCGGACGTCGATGGTGCGCACATCCGTACCCTGCTGCTGACCTTCTTCTATCGTCAGATGCCGGAAATCATCGAGCGTGGCTACGTCTACATCGCCCAGCCGCCGCTCTACAAGGTGAAGAAGGGCAAGCAGGAGCAGTATCTGAAAGACGAAGATGCGCTGCTGCAGTACCAGACCGCCATGGCGCTGGATGGTGCGACCCTGCACGTCAACGAGTCTGCCCCGGCCATCGGTGGCGAGGCGCTGGAGCGTCTGGTCAACCAGCATCGCTCGGTGACTCACCTGATCACCCGCATGTCTCGTCGTGCGCCGGAAGCTGTACTGACCCAGCTGATCTATCAGCCGGAGCTGAACGAAGCGCTGCTGAACAGCGAGAGCGATCTGCTGGCCTGGTGTCAGGGTATGGAAGCCGTGCTCAACGAGAGCAACCAGGGCATCCAGTACCAGATGCAGGTTCGCCGCGATGAAGAGCGCCGCCTGTTCGTGCCGCATGCCGTGGTACGACAGCACGGTGTCGACCGCGAATACCCGATCAGCTACGATTTCCTGCAATCCTCCGAGTACCGTCAGCTGGTCTCGCTGGGCAAGGAGATCGCCAACCTGATCGAGGAAGGTGGTTACATCAAGCGTGGCGAGAAGGTGAAGCCGGTCTCTAGCTTCGTCGAAGCGGTCGAGTGGCTGATGGGCGAAGGCAAACGCGGCATCTACATCCAGCGCTATAAAGGCTTGGGCGAGATGAACCCGGACCAGCTGTGGGAAACCACCATGGATCCGGAAGCCCGTCGCATGCTGCGCGTCACCATCGACGACGCCGTCGGTGCTGACCAGCTCTTCTCCACCCTGATGGGTGATGCGGTTGAGCCGCGTCGTGATTTCATCGAGACCAACGCCCTGCGCGTGGCCAACCTCGACGTCTAATTCGGCGCTGTCAGCTCGATATAAAAAAGCCGCTCCCTGTGAGCGGCTTTTTGTTTTCCTGGTGAAGAAGGTGGCACGTTCCACGTGAAACATGGCTCCATCTTGATGGTGCCGGCTCAGCCCAGTTCGGGGGCCGGGCAGTAGAGGCGTAGACGATGGCCATCCGGATCGAGCGCCATGCAGGTGTAGCCAAACTCCATCCGGGTCGGTGCCTGGATCAGGGTGAGCCCGCGTGCCTGCCACTCGGCAGACTGTCTATCGACCGCGGCATCATCGGGGAGGGCGAAGGCCAGCTCCATGGCCCCGGCCGTTTGGGTCACGGCGGGCTCGACCGTGGCGCTGGACCAGAGCGCCAGTCTGGCGCCCGATTCGAACACGAACATGGCAAAGGTGGGGGACTCCTCCACCGGTGGGCGTCCGAACAGCTCGCAATAGAAGAGCGCGCTGCGAGCCGGGTTGGCAACATAGAGGATGGTGAACTGGGGGACTAACATGGTGATGCTCCTTGCTGATGAGATGGCGCATCGGCGCCGACCCCGTCAGCATGGCGCTGCCTGCTGTCAGTTTCTGTCAGCAATGAATCTGGGCTGCGGGATCTGCTGGCTGTCACGCCACTCCTTGAGCAGCCGCTCCCGATTGCCCGGATAAGATTCCGCCTCCAGCCGCATCGCGCTGATCCTGTCTACCCGAAAGTGGCGAAAGTCCTGGCGCAGCTCGCACCAGGCCACCAGTACCCGCACCTGGTCGAAGTAGCCGAGGGCACAGGGCCAGACGGTGCGCTCCGAACTATCCTCCTTGAGATCCCGATAGCTCAGGCTCACCTTGCGCTGCTGGCGGATGGCGCTGCGCAGCGGAGCCTCATCGACGGGGCTGTCACCGCGAGAGGTGCCGATCAGCAGGGCATTGGCATGCAGCTGTTGGCGATAGTCAGCGGGTAGCACGGCCTCTATCTTGGCCAGCGCGCTGCTGGCGGCGGTACTGAGGGCATGGTCGGCATGGGCCGCGACCCAGCGTGAGCCCAGCACCAGCGCATCCAGCTCCTCTTCGCTGAACATCAGCGGCGGCAGCATGAAGCCGGGGCGCAGCACATAGCCGATGCCCGCTTCCCCCTCGATGTGGGCGCCCTGTGCCTGCAGGGTAGCAATATCCCGATAGAGGGTGCGTAGGCTGATGCCAAGCTGGCTGGCCAGCTCGCTGCCGGTGATGGCGTAGCGGTGGCCGCGCAGCAGTTGCAGCAGGGCTAGCAGGCGTTCGGAACGGGACATGATGTGGCTCCTCAAGATCTCTGCTCAGGGTGCCATGTTGTGACTGGGGGAGAAAGTTGAATGTGGAAAAGGCCTGCAACGGGCGGCGAGAAGATTTTTCGATCAGGGCCCTTGAAAGCCGAAAGCGGGCCCCTATATAGATAACAAGGCCGGAACGCTCGACAGAGGTTTCGACCAGGCGCCCGTCCATCAGGAGGGCAAACAATCAGTTATCGCTCAAAAGAGGATAATACTATGCGTTCTATCGACTTTTCTCCGCTCTATCGTTCTGCCATCGGTTTCGATCGTCTGGCCAATCTCATCGAATCTGCGGCCAGCAATGGCAATGCCGGTTATCCCCCCTACAACATCGAGCAGCTGGGTGACAGCGACTACCGCATCAGCATGGCGGTGGCGGGCTTTACCCAGGAGGAGCTGGAGCTGAGCTTCCAGGAAAATCTGCTGACGGTGAAGGGCAACAAGCAGGCCGATACCGAGCGCAACTACCTCTACCAAGGCATAGCCGAACGCGGTTTCGAGCGTCGCTTCCAGCTGGCTGACTATGTGCGGGTGAAGGGTGCCGATCTGAAAAACGGTCTGCTGCACATCGACCTGGTGCGCGAAGTGCCCGAGGCGATGAAGCCCCGCAAGATCGAGATCAACGGCTGATAGCCTGACCACATTGAATTGTTGACGTTTCCCGGGTGCCGATGACGGGCCCGTGGAGAAGTAAAACCTGTTGCTTATAGAAGGATAGGATTATGCGTAACCTCGATTTTTCTCATCTCTATTCCAACGCCGTCGGCTTCGAGCGGATGGCCCGTGAGCTGGAAGGCCTGTTCGAGCAGAAGACCGCCGCTTACCCCCCGTACAATATCGAAAAGCGCGATCACGATGGCTATCGCATCACGGTTGCGGTGGCTGGCTTCGAGCGCGAAGAGCTGGAGCTGGAGACCGAAAACGGCACCCTCAAGGTGAAGGGGCGCAAGGCCGCCGCCGATGAACGCCAGTTCCTCCATCAGGGGATCGCCGAGCGCGACTTCGAGCTCGCCTTCAAGCTGAGCCAGCATGTGGAAGTGCAGGGCGCCAAGCTGGAGCATGGGTTGCTGACCATCGATCTGGCGCGTGAGCTGCCAGAGGCGCTCAAGCCCCGTGCCATCCCGATCGGCAAGCCAGAGCAGCTGGCACTGCCCGGTTAAGCCAACCGGCGCGCGATAAACAAGAGAGGCCTGCATGTGCAGGCCTCTCTGTTTTTGTATTGCCGAACTGGCTTAGCCGGCGTAGAGGGCGTTGATCTCGTCGGCCAGGATGGCTATGCCGCGCCGTACCAGCTCCTCGCTCTGGGAGTAGTTGAGGCGGATGCACTCCTGGCTGTGACGCCACTCCGGGTCGTCGATGCCGGGGAAGAAGTAGTGGCCCGGCACGATCAGCAGGTTCTTCGCCTTCAATCGCTCGTACAGCTCCTGACAGTGGATCGGCAGGCCCTCGAACCAGAGCCAGAGGAAGAGGGCGCCTTCCGGCTTGTGGATGTGGAAGCGGGGATCCGGGATCGCCTCGCGCAGCAGTTGCACCGCCAGCTCCGCCTTCTGCCGATAGAAGGGTTTCACCACCTGTTCGCTGAGGGCGATGATCTCGCCGCTCTCGATCATCGGAATGGTGATGGCAGGGCCCAGACTGCCCGGTGCCAGATTGATGATGCCGCTCAGGTTGGTGATGGCCTGAATGATCTTCTCGTCGGCGATGACGATGCCGCAGCGAGTGCCCGGCAGGCCGAGCTTGGAGAGGCTCATGCAGAGGATGGTATTGGCGTTCCAGAACGGCTTGGCTTCGCTGAAGATGATGCCCGGGAAGGGTACGCCGTAGGCGTTGTTGATCAGCAGCGGAATGCCTTTATCGCGGGCAATCTGATCAAGGTGCTCGATCTCTTCGTCGGTCAGCACGTTGCCGGTGGGGTTGGTGGGGCGGGAGACGCAGATCACCCCGATGTCATCACCCACCTGCAGGCTCTCGAAGTCCACGTGGTACTTGAACTGGCCGTCGGCCAGCTTCTCTATGGTGGGCTTGTAGGCCACGAAGTAGTCGTCCGCCAGTGCCGAGTCGGCATAGCCGATGTACTCGGGGGCGAGCGGGAACAGCACCTTCTTCTTGCGGCCATCGGCAAATTCGCCCGCCAGCAGGTTGAACAGATAGAAGAAGGCATTCTGGCTGCCGTTGGTCAGGGCGATGTTGCGGGCGGAGATCTCCCAGCCCAGCTCTTTGCTGAGCAGGGCCGCCAGCGCCTTGGTGAACCTGTCCTTGCCCTGGGGGCCATCGTAGTTGGCCATCGCCTTCACCAACTCGCCGTTGTCGAGCAGGCTCTTGGCCTCGGCCTGAAAGCGTTCCAGCATGGCGGGGATGGGGGCCGGGTTGCCGCCACCCAGCATGATGGCGTCCGGATTGGTCAGCCCCTGATTAAGGTCATCCATGAGTTGGGTAATACCGGCATGGCGAGTGAACTTCTCGCCGAACAAGGAAAATTCCATTCGGTGACAGATCCAGAGTCAGTTACGGGGGAGCTAGCACCATAGCTCAGTTTAAAAGCGGGTGTCGATCAAAAAAATGGGACGTTCCACGTGGAACAGCAGACAAAAATTAAGCGTGGTGAAAATGACCACTTGTTGGTTCAATCCTGACTATAGGATGTTTTCCAACTGACGCCAGTTTCCATCTAAAAAATATTAATTTAAACAAAATCATGTCGTTATAGATGTGGCACAACAATTGGAATAGCTATCTGGTCATCTCAACCACACCGGAGCACACCAGATGAAAATCCTGATCGCAACCTTGATTGCCAGCAGCCTGAGCCTGAACGTCATGGCCGACGAGTACCCCAGACCCGAACTGGACAGCGCCAAGCTGGCGCAGGAGATAGCGGCCCAGCAGCAGCAGGCCTCCCATGCTATGGTGGATGAGGCGATCCACAACCTCAAGCCGCTGGCGCTGGAGACCCTGGTGGTGGAGGCAAGCTCGGCCGATGCGACTCACCCCGAGAGCTGAGATAGCGCAGCGGGGTCTGCCCCGTGTGCTGTCTGAAGAAGCTGATGAAGGCGCTGTCGCTGGCGAACTCCAGCGTGGCCGCTACCCGGCTGATGGGTTCGGCTTCGGCCAGCAGTTCCAGCGCCCGCAACAGTCGCCACTGCTGGCGCCAGGCCTGGTAGCTCATGCCGGTCTCTCGCATGAAGATACGACCTATGGTCTTGTCACTGGCACCCACCCGTTCGGCCAGCCGGTTGAGCCGATCGGGCAGGGTGTCGCCCCGCTTCACTTCCTGCAGCCAGCCGGCCAGACGCGAGTCTGACGGCAGCGGCAACTCCCAGGATTCCCGCGGCGCTTGCGCCAGCTCCTCCTGCAACAACGCCTGCGTGCAATGCTGCTCCGCTGCCGGCTTGTCCCACGGCCAGATCGCCATCCGCTCTATGATCTCCCGCAGCAGCGGGTTGACCTCCAGCACCGCCATCTCGGTCGGCAAGCCGGGCTCCGGCTGAAAGTAGAGGGAGCGATACGCCACCACCCCGCGCATCAGCACCCGATGGGGCAGGCCTGCCGGCAACCAGGCCGCCCGCGTCGGCGGCAGCAGGCAGACCTGATCGTCCAGCTCTATGGTCATGCAGCCGGCCTGGGCGAACAGTAGCTGATGGCGCCTGTGTTGATGACGGCCTGAGTCGTGCCAGCCGAGGGCGGAGGCGATCCCGATGGCGCTGCCGTCGTGCTGATCCGGGTCAAAAGGGTGATCGGGAAGAATAAAGGCCATGTGTCCGATTATTGATGTTTATAGTCCTGCTTATTGTAATCGGACAATCGGCATCACTCTAGAATGACGGCCTCTTGTGAAGGAGGTTTGTCATGAACAACAAGTTGCCACCGCTCTGGCTGGTGGTCGGATTGATGATGTTTCCGCAGATAGTGGAGACCATCTACAGCCCGGTGCTGACCCATATCGCCAGCCAATTTCGGGTGAGCGAGGGGCAGGCATCTCAGACCCTGTCGGTCTATTTTCTGGCGTTTGCGGCGGGCGTGGTCTGCTGGGGCAGACTGTGCGATCTGGTCGGGCGGCGTCCCGCCATGCTTGCGGGGCTGATGACCTATGGCGCCGGCACTCTGCTGGCTTTACTGGCCACTCAATTTGAAATCCTGTTGCTGGCCAGGGTCATCGCGGCCTTCGGCGCCGCCGTGGGCTCAGTGGTGACCCAGACCATGCTGCGCGACAGCTATCAGGGCAGCGATCTGGCACGGGTCTTTTCGGTGATGGGCATCGCGCTCTCCCTCAGTCCGGTGCTGGGGCTGGTGAGCGGCGGCCAGCTGGCGAGCGGGTTCGGCTATCTGGGGGTATTCAGCGCCCTGCTGGCGTTGGCAGTCGGATTGCTGCTGGTCACTTGCTGGCAACTGCCGGAAACCCGGCCGGCCATCACCCAGCGGGTGGCACTCTGGCCGCTGGCACAACGGATGGTGCGTGATGCGGCCTTGTGGCGCAGCGCCGCACTGGTGGCGCTGTTCAACACCATGCTGTTTGGCTACTACAGCCTGGCGCCCTTCCTGTTTGCCGGGCTGGGGTTGAGCGCGGGTGAGTTTGGTTACTCCGGCATCTTGCTAGCGCTGGCGACCCTGGGGGGCAGCCTGCTCAACAAGCGCCTGCTGGGGCGTGGCTGGTCGCCTGCCTCGCTGATCCGGCTCGCCGCCGCGTTGGCGCTGGGTGCCGGTTGGCTGGTGTGGGTCAGTCAGGCTTCGCTCTGGTTCCTGTTGCCCATGATGGGGGTGGTGGTGGCGTTCGGGCTGGCGATCCCCAATGTGCTGAGCCAGGCGCTGCTGGCCTATCGGGAGGTGGCAGGCAGTGCCGGTGCCCTGTTCGGGCTGGCCTACTACCTGTTGCTCAGCCTGGGGCTGGCGGTTGCAGCCAGCTTGCAGGATCTCGGTCTGCTGCTCGGTAGTTGCGGTCTGTTGGCACTCTGCTGTGGTTGGCGTCGTTCCACGTGAAACATCAGCTGCCAATAAAGCGGTAGCCGATACCGGACTCAGTTTCGATCAGCGTGGGTTGCTGGGAATGTTGCCGCCCAGCTTCTTGCTGCAACATCAGCTGCCGATAAAACGGTAGCCGATGCCGGATTCGGTCTCGATCAGCGTGGGTTGCTGGGGGTTATCTCCCAGCTTCTTGCGCAGGCTGGCGATGACGATGCGCAGGTAGTGGGTGTCTTCCTTGTGGCTCGGTCCCCAGATGTCGTTGAGCAGCTGGGTCTGCAGCACCAGCTTGCCGGGGTGGCACACCAGTGCCTGCAGCAGGGCGAACTCCTTGCGGGAGAGGGGCACCTCTTCCTCGCCCAGAGTGACCCTGTGGCTGCTGCTGTCCAGGGTCAGCCCGCACTGGGGGAAGTGGCGCAGCTCGCCGCTACTGACCCCGGCCCGCTGGCGCAGCAGCGCCCGAATGCGGGCCATCATCTCGCCGATGCCGAACGGCTTGCTCATGTAGTCGTTGGCCCCGGCATCCAGCAAGCGCACCTTCTCCTGTTCAGAGTCCCGTGCCGACAGCACCAGTACCGGGTGCTGATGGTGCTCGCGAATGGCCTGCAACACCTGGATGCCGTCTCCGTCCGGCAGGCCCAGATCCAGGATCACCAGATCGGGATTGAGGTGGCGATACTGCGCCAGCCCCTCGTTGACGCCGACCGCCTCGCTCACCTGATGCCCCTCGGCGATCAGGCTGATCCGCAAAAAACGGCGGATGGCCGCCTCGTCGTCGATGACCAGTATGTGAGCCATTCAGCCTCCAGCTGGATAGAGTAAAAAGGTTCAGGCCGCGGCTGCATTGAGCGCCAGCGGCAGGGAGATGCGCATGCAGGTGCCGTTGCCGTTGGGGCCTGAAAATGCCCAGATGCGGCCGCCGTGGGCCTCTATCATAGCGCGGGAAATGGCGAGGCCAAGCCCGGTGCCGCGGCTGCCGCAGTCGCCGACCGGCTGGGTGTAGAACAGATTGAAGATCTTGTCCCGATCCGACTCGGCGATGCCGACCCCGATGTCGATGATGTCGAGGATGAGATCGGGGTCTGCCAGCATTACCTTGAACTCGATGGGGGTGCCGGCCGGCGAGTAGCGGGAGGCGTTGTCGAGAATGTTGACCAGCACCTGCTCGATCAGGGCGCCGTGCACATAGAGGCGGGGGATCTGCTGATCGAAGTGCACCAGCAGCTTGTGCTGGCGCCAGGAGGAGTCGAGCCGACGGCGGGCGTTCTCCACCAGATCCGCCAGGTCGACCCAGTCCCGTTTCAGCTGGAAATCCGGCGAGCCGATGCGGGTCATGTCCAGCAGGTTCTGCACATAACTGTGCAGGCGGCGCGCCTCGTCCTGCACCGAGTGCAGCAGCTCGCTGCGATCTTCACTGCTGATCCGGTCACCATATTCCAGCAGGGTGCTGCCGGCCCCCATGATGGTGGCCAGCGGCGTCTTCAGATCGTGCGAAACCGAGGAGAGCAGGGCGGCGCGCATCCGGTCGGTCTCTGCCTGCAGCTGGCTGTCGGCCAGCCGTTCGTTGAGATCGATCCGGGCCAGCGCGGCGCGGATATCGGTGAGCAGGGCCTGCAGCTGATGCTCGGCCGAGGAGGCGAGCGGATTGGCCAGCACTATCCCCAGCACCAGTTCATCGCTGAGGTGGTGGTACTGAGCTTCCGCCGCGTTGAGGGTGGCGGTGTGGGCGCCGGCGCTCTGCTTCTGGGCCAGACACCAGTCGATGGCCGCCTTGTCGGTCTGCCCCGGCTTGTGCTGGGTCGAGCCGGCCCTGTGCTGGTAGTGCTGATCGAGGGCGAACACCGGCTGGCCCAGCGCCAGCGAGATGGCCTGGGATCCCTGTCTGAGCACCTCTTCCGGGCTGCTGGCGGTGGCCAGCCCCTGGCTCAGCGACAGCAGGGCGTTGCCCAGCTGCTGGGTCTCGCGCAGGCCGATCAGCTGTTGGCGTTGACGGGAGGCGAGCCGCCCGGCCGTGATGCCGACGATCAGCAGCACGAACAGGGTGAGCAGATCGCTGTGGCTGGCCACGCTCAAAGAGAAGTAGGGGGCGGTGAACAGCAGATTGTGGCCGACGAAGCCCAGCACGGCGGCCAGGATGGCGGGCATCAGGCTGGTGGTGAGCGCGGTGGCCAGCACCCCCAGCACGAACAGCATGGGCAGGGAGGCGGGCGGCAGCCAGTGAGAGAGGCCCCAGACGGCGGCCGAGGTGGTCCCCATGATGGCCACTGCCAGCAGGCTCTGGCGAATGTCCTTGGGGTGGAGCGGCTGCAAGCCCAGGCTGGGCTTGCGCTTCTCGGTATCCACCAGCGTGATCTCGAGCCCCTGCGCCTGCTTGAGCAGGTGTTGCACCAGCGAGCGACGCCAGGGGGCCTTGTGGGGTTTGCCCAGCAGCAGTTGCGACACCTGCTGCTGCTCGGCGGTCTCCAGCAGGGTGTCGGCCACCGCCGGACTGGAGAGGGTCAGCACCTTGGCCCCCAGCTGGGAAGCGAGCGCCAGCGCCTGTTCCAGCTCGACCGAGCGCTGCCCCTTGCTGTCGATGTGCACTACCAGCCAGGGCAGCTGGCGGCGCTGGGCGAAGCGGTGGCCGTAGCGCACCAGGGCGGCGCCGTGCTGATCGCCGAGGCAGACCATCAGCTTGCCCCGTAGCGGCAGTGTGGTCTTGCCGGCCGCCTGCCACTGCAGTTGCAGATCCCCCTCCACGTGGCTGGCGGCGGTCTGCATCGCCAGCTCGCGCAGGGCGGTCAGGTTGTTGAGGGAGAAGAAGGACTGCAGGGCTGCTTTTGCCTGATGGGGCACATAGACCTTGCCCTCCTTGAGGCGGCCGAGCAGCTCCTTGGGGGGGAGGTCTATCAACACCAGGCTGTCGGCCTCCAGCAGCACCTGATCCGGCAGGGTCTCCTTGACCCTGACCCCGGTCAGCTGCCACACCAGATCGTTGAGGCTCTCCAGGTGTTGCACGTTGAGGGTGGTGTAGACATCGATGCCGGCGCCGAGCAGCTCCTCCACATCCTGCCAGCGCTTCTCGTGGCGGCTGCCGGGGGCGTTGCTGTGGGCCAGCTCGTCCACCACGGCGATGGCGGGCTTGCGGGCCAGCAGGCCGTCCAGATCCATCTCCTCCAGTCGCTGCTGGCGGTGCAGGTGCAGCTTGCGCGGCTGGATGGCGAGCTTGTCGAGCAGGGCCAGGGTCTCCTGGCGGCCGTGGGTCTCCACCACCCCGATCAGGATGTCGACTCCCTCCCTAGCCTGCTCCCGCACCGCCTGCAGCATGGCGTAGGTCTTGCCGACGCCGGGGGCGGCACCGAGAAACACCTTCAGCTTGCCCCTGTGCTCCTGTTCCAGGCTCGCCAGCAGGGCGTCCGCCCTCACCTCATCACGCATCCCCGTGCTCCCGTTGCATCGGCCGAACCGCGGCCGTGACCTCATTGCTCATGCTTGTCCCCGTGTCGAAAGGGAGCCTGTCCCGAACGGCAAGGAGCGCCCTCAGGCGCCCTTTTGATGATCGAGTTGCAGGTTCAACTGGAGAATGTTGACCACCTGCGGGCCAAGGATACCAGCTTGTGCCGCCGACTTGACCTGCTCCGTCAATTGAACGGGATCCAGCCCGCGTTGCCCGGCGACCCGCTCTACCTGGGCCAGCGCTGCAGCGAGCGGCAGATGGGGATCGAGGCCGGAGGCGGAGCGGGTCAGCAGGGCGGGGACCCTGGCTTCTGGCTGAGCCCTGACCGCGGCGGCGGCAAACTCGGCCCGCAGCGGCGAGCTCATCCCCAGGTTGCTGGCGCCTCCGCCTATGGTGGCGAAGTCGCTGGCGGAGGGGCGGGAGTGGAAGTAGTCGGCCCGCTCGAACTTCTGTGCCAGGAGGGCGCTGCCGACCACCTGCTGTTTGGCGTTGGTGAGCAGGCTGCCGTTGGCCTGCCAGGGGAAGAGCAACTGGGCCAGCCCGGTGACGGCCAGCGGATACGCCACCCCCAGCAGCAGGGTCAGGGTCAGCAGGGTTCTGATTGCTATCATGATTTTCTTGCTCCAAATACGTTGGTTGGATGCGGGTCTGCCCCGCATCCGGTAATGCCGTTACACCAGCCCCAGGCCGGTGATGACCAGGTCGATCAACTTGATGCCTATGAACGGCACTATCAGGCCGCCGACGCCGTAGATCAGCAGGTTGCGGCGCAGCAGGCTGGCGGCCGAGCCCTGCAGGCTGACCCCGCGCAGGGCCAGCGGCACCAGCGCGACGATGATCAGGGCGTTGAAGATGATGGCCGACAGGATGGCACTCTCGGGGCTGCCCAGCTGCATCAGGTTCAGCACCCCCAGCTGTGGATAGGCGGCGATGAACAGGGCCGGCAGGATGGCGAAGTACTTGGCCACGTCGTTGGCGATGGAGAAGGTGGTCAGGGCGCCACGGGTCACCAGCAGCTGCTTGCCCACCAGCACTACGTCCAGCAGCTTGGTGGGGTTGGAGTCGAGATCCACCAGGTTGCCCGCCTCCTTGGCGGCCTGGGTCCCCTCGTTCATGGCCAGGCCCACGTCGGCCTGGGCCAGCGCCGGTGCGTCGTTAGCGCCGTCCCCGCACATGGCCACCAGCCGGCCGTCGGCCTGCTCCTGACGGATGTAGGCCAGCTTCTTCTCCGGCGTCGCCTCGGCGATGAAGTCGTCCACCCCGGCCTCGGCGGCGATGGCGGCGGCGGTCAGCGGGTTGTCACCGGTGATCATCACGGTGCGGATCCCCATGTGGCGCAGGATCTGGAAGCGTGCCTTGATGCCCGGTTTGATGATGTCCTTGAGGAACACCACTCCCAGCAGCTTCTCGTGGGTACAGACCAGCAGCGGGGTGCCGCCCTGGCGGGCGATGTTGTCCACCGATTTGAGGATGAGCTCGGGCACCGCCTTGCGATCGAGCGAGAGGTAGCGCAGCACCGCGTCCACCGCCCCCTTGCGATAGTGATGGCCGTTGCGATCCAGCCCGCTCAGCCGGGTCTCGGCGCTGAAGGGGATGATGATGTCGCTCTCCAGCTGGCTCGGTTTGGTGTGGCTCTTGCCCGCCAGGGTCAGGATGGATTTGCCCTCCGGCGTATTGTCGCCGAGCGAGGCCAGCATGGCGGCCTGGGCCAGCAGGGAGGGGTCCACGCCGGGGGCCGGGATCAGCTCGTCCGCCATCCGGTTGCCGAAGGTGATGGTGCCGGTCTTGTCCAGCAGCAGGGTACGCACGTCGCCGGCGGCCTCCACCGCCCGGCCCGACTTGGCGATCACGTTGAGCTTCACCAGCCGGTCCATGCCGGCGATGCCGATGGCGGAGAGCAGACCGCCGATGGTGGTCGGGATCAGGGTGATGAACAGCGCCAGCAGATAGAGCCGGGGCACCTGGGTGCCGTTGTAGTCGAGGAACCAGGGCAGGGTAGCCACCACCAGCAGGAAGATCAGGGTCAGCCCCACCAGCAGGGCGTCCAGCGCCATCTCGTTGGGGGTCTTCTGCCGCTTGGCCCCTTCCACCAGGGCAATCATCCGATCCAGCGTGCTTTCGCCCGGGTTGTTGCTGATGTGCACCCAGATCTGGTCGGAGACGACGGTGGTGTTGCCGGTCACGCCGCTGCGGTCGGTGCCAGACTCGCGGATGACGGGGGCGGACTCACCGGTGATGGCCGCCTCGTTGACCGAGGCGATGCCGGCGACCACTTCGCCGTCGGCCGGGATCATCTCGCCGCTGCGCACCAGCACCAGATCGCCCTTGAGCAGGCTGGTGGCCGGTACCCACTCGCCTTTGTCATCCTGCGGGCTGGTGACCCGACGAGCCTTGAGCTGGCTCATGCCGGCCTTCAGGCTGTCGGCCCGCGCTTTGCCGCGCCCCTCGGCCAGGGTCTCGGCGAAGTTGGCAAACCAGAGGGTGAGCCAGAGCCAGGCGGTCAGCTGCCAGGCCAGCGAAGGGGCGACGCCGGAGAGCGGCTGCCCCAGCAGCGACTCCAGGGTCGCCATCACGGCCGCCAGCCAGAGGGTGAACAGGATGGGGCTGCCAAACAGCGCCCTGGGGTTGAAGCGATAGAGGGCTTCCACCATGGCCTGCAGGATCTGTGATTTCTGTTTCTTGCCCTTCACCTGAACGGTGTCGGTGCTCATTGAAGCGGACTTGCTCATTGGAAAGCTCCCTGCATCGAATAGTTGGTCACGCAGATCAGTCGGAGGTGCAGCATCAGAAGGCACCTCCCAGCAGGCTCAGGTGTTCCGCCACCGGGCCCAGCGCCAGCACCGGCAGGAAGGAGAGACCCCCCATCAGCAGCACGGTGACGATCAGCAGGGTGATGAAGAGCGGGCCGCTGACGGGGAAGTCCCCCTCGCTTCGCTCCTGGCGCGGGGCGCGGGCCAGCTGGCCGGCGATGGCCAGCACCGGGATGATGTAGCCGAAGCGGCCGAGCAGCATGGCCAGCCCGATGGCGATGCACTGCCAGCTGTCGGCGGCGGCAAAGCCGGCGAAGGCGGAGCCGTTGTTGCCGGCGGCCGAGGCGTAGGCATAGATCAGCCGGGACAGGCCGTGGGGGCCGTCGTGACCGATGACGGTGGCGGAGTTCGGCATCAGCAGGGTAATGCCGCCGATCACCAATACCCCGACCGGCATCACCAGCATGCTGGCGACCACCCACTTCATCTCGGTGATGCCGAGCCGTTTGCCCAGATAGGTGGGGGTACGCCCCACCATCAGGCCGCACAGGAACACGGTCAGCAGCACGAACAGCATCATGCCGTAGATACCGGCACCGACGCCGCCGAACACCACTTCACCCAGCAGCATGTTGATCATGGCGACCATGCCGGCGAGCGGGGCGAAGCTGTCGTGCATGGCGTTGACCGAGCCGTTGGAGGCGGCGGTGGTGGCCACTTCCCAGATGCTGGAGAGCACGGGGCCGAAGCGGCTCTCCTTGCCTTCCCAGTTACCGGCTTCGCTGGTGAGGTGGGCGAGGGCGGGATCCGGTTTCAGCTCCTGGCTGATGGCGAGGCAGAGCCCCAGCACCAGCATGATGGTCATGGCGATGAGGATGGCGCGGCTGTGGGCCAGATCCTTCACGTAGCGCCCCAGGGTGCAAACCATGGCGGCGGCCAGCGTCAGCAGGGCGACCATCTCCAGCCAGTTGGAGAGGGCGGTCGGGTTTTCAAACGGATGAGCCGAGTTGATGCCGAAGAAGCCACCACCGTTGGAGCCGAGCTGCTTGATGGCGATCTGGGAGGCGGCCGGGCCGAGCGGCAGCAGCTGCTCCTGGCCTTCCAGCCCGTGGAACGGCAGGTAGGCAGACAGGCTCTGGGGCACACCCTGCCAGACCAGCAGCAGCGCCAGGATCAGCGCCATCGGCAGCAGCACGTAGAGACAGAAACGCACCAGATCCTGCCAGAAGTTGCCCAGGTGGGTGGTCTGCTGGCGGGAGATGCCGCGAAACAGGGCGATGGCGACGGCAGCGCCGGTGGCGGCGGAGACGAAGTTCTGGGTGGTGAGCCCCACCATCTGGCTGAAGTAGGAGAGGCTGGCTTCACCGGAGTAGGCCTGCCAGTTGGTGTTGGTCATGAAGCTGACCGCGGTGTTGAAGGCGAGTTGCCAGTTCAGCCCGGGCAGCTGCTGCGGGTTGAGGGGCAGCAGCCCTTGTGCCAGCAGGATCAGGAATAGCAGGCCGAAGCCGGCGCCGTTGAAGGCCAGCAGGCTGAGGGCGTAGGACTTCCAGTCCTGCTCGCGCCCGTCCGTGCCGCAGCAGGCCAGGGTGGCGCGCTCAAGCGGGGCCAGCCAGCGACTCTTGCCTTCAAACACCCGATATAGGTAGTTGCCAAGCAGAGGCGCCGGCAGCAGCACCAGCAGCACGAACGCGACGGGATAGATGATCTCTTGCCACATATCCGGTTCCTCACTCATGGGTGCGCGCGAGGGCGCGCAGCAGATAACCCGCGAGGGCGAGGACCAGCAGCAGATATAGCCAATTCATAACGACTCCGTTGAGGTAATTAGCGTCAGGGATCGATGCATATCCGTGTCGATCCCATAGGTCTCATTGACGCTGAAAGGGTATGTAAAACGGGCGTAAAGGCGCCATAAAGCCCGATTTGGCTGGCGTAAAATCGGCGTAAAAAGGAGGGGATTGGCAGAGGGATGGGTGGGTCGCGATCAAAAAACCCGGCCTGAGCCGGGTTTGGTAGCAATTGACTGAGACTGGTCTGAGAGTGACAGGCCAGTTTCAAACATGCTTATCGCATGGTCACAAACTCTTCCGCACTGGTCGGATGGATGGCAACGCAGTTGTCGAAGTCCACCTTGGTGGCGCCCATCTTCATGGCGACGCCGAAGCCTTGCAGGATCTCGTCCATGGCGAAGCCGATGCCGTGCAGGCCGACCACCTTCTCTTCCGGCCCGACGCAGACCAGTTTCATCCGGGTGGGCTGGCGATGCTGGGTCAGCGCCGAATACATGGCGGTGAACTGGCTGCGGTAGACCTTCACCTGATCTTCACCGTATTCGGCGACGGCTTCCGGTTCGGTCAGGCCTATGGTGCCGATGGGCGGGTGGCTGAACACCACGGTCGGCACCAGATCGTAGTTGAGGTGCTCGTTGGGTTTGTTGTTGAACAGCCGCTCCGAGAGGCGGCGGCCCGCCGCGACAGCCACCGGGGTGAGCTGGATGCGGCCGGTGTTGTCACCGACGGCATAGACGTTGGCGACGGCGGTGTTCTGGAACTTGTCGGTCGGGATAAAGCCCTTCTCGTCCAACTCGATGCCGGCGGCAGCCAGATTGAGGTTGTCGGTGGCCGGGACGCGGCCGATGGCCCAGATCAGGCAGTCGACGGTGAGGTGGCGACCATCTTCCAGCTGCAGAGTCAGGCTCTCATCGGCGTTCTTGACCACGGCTTTTGGAATGGCGTGGGTGTGCAGCTTGGGCCCTTCCTGCGCCATGATTTCGACCAGAGTCTCGTGGATCATGGGGTCGAAGTTGCGCAGCGGCGCGTGTTTGCGCACCACCAGATGGGTCTCGGAGCCGAGCGCCTGCATTACCCCGGCGATCTCCACCGCGATGTAGCCGGCCCCTACCACGGCGACCCGCTTGGGCTGGCTCTGCAGCTCGAAGAAGCCGTCGGAGTCGATGCCCAGCTCGGCACCCGGGATGGCCGGCACTTCAGGACGGCCGCCGGTGGCGATCAGGATGTGATCGGCGCTGTACTGCTCGCCATTCACTTCGATGGTGTTGCTGCTGACGAAGCGGGCGAAGCCCTTGATGACGGTGATCTGGTTCTTGCCCAGCACGTTCTGATAGGACTGATGAATGCGGCCGATGTAGGCCTGGCGGGACTCGACCAGCTTGGCCCAGTTGAAGTGGTTGAGGGTGGTGTCGAAGCCGTAGTCGGCGCCATATTTCAGGGCATCGGCGATCTGGCCGGCATACCACATGGCCTTCTTCGGCACGCAGCCGACGTTGACGCAGGTTCCACCCAACTCTTTGGCTTCAATCAGGGCAACTTTCTTACCGTACATGGCAGCCCGGTTGGCCGAGGCGATGCCGCCGCTGCCGCCGCCGATGGCGATATAGTCAAAATGCTGTGCCATTGCGAGGTTCTCCGCTCATTAAGAATGCAATCACAGCATGATGGGGATAAAGCGGCTGGCTCACAAGAGCCAGCGTTCAGTTATGTTGGATCGGCAGGCGAATATGGAACTGGGCGCCGTTGTCCGGCTCGCTGACGCAGTTGATGCGACCGCGCAGCAGCTGCACCACCAGGTTGTAGATGATGTGGGTACCGAGCCCGCTGCCGCCCTGGCCACGCTTGGAGGTGACGAAGGGGTCGAAGATGCGCGGCAAGATCTCGGGCGGGATGCCGCGGCCATTGTCGCTGTAGTCGATCAGCAGCTCTTCACCCTGCTGTTCCACCTTGATGGTGATCTTCTTGGGTTTGTCCCAGTTGTCGAAGCCGTGGTTGATGGAGTTGAGGATCAGGTTCGAATAGATCTGGGTGAAGCTGCCGGGGAAGGAGAAGATCGACAGCTTGGGATCGCACTGGATATCCACCTCGCACTGGGCCTTCTTCAGCTTGTGGCCGAGGGAGACCACCACCTGGTGCAGGTTGTCGGCGAGGCTGAAGTTGTAGCGTGCCTCGGACGACTGATCCACCGCCACCTGCTTGAAGCTGGCGATGAGCTCCGAAGCGCGGCGCAGGTTGCCCTGCAGCAGTTGCATGGATTCGTCGAGGTTGACGGTAAATTCGGTGAGATAGGAGCGCGACAGCTGCTTGGAGTCGATGTGCTGCTTGAAGTCGGCCACCCGCTCCTGCAGGTAGGAAGAGGCAGTCACGCTGATGCCGATGGGGGTGTTGATCTCGTGGGCCACGCCGGCCACCAGCGAACCGAGGGAGGCCATCTTCTCCGACTCCACTAGGGTCTGCTGAGCCTGTTTCAGGTCATCGTAGGCCTTGCCCAGCTGGTCGTTGGCATCGCTCAGGCTGCGGGTACGCTCCACCACCTTGCCCTCCAGCTGTTCGTTGAGCTGGATGATCTCCCGCTCCACCTTCTTGAGGCGGGTGATGTCGTAGCCGAAGCCGATCAGATACTTGAGGTTGGGCCCCTCGTAGAAGGGGGCGAAGGTCCACTGCAACACCAGCTCGTGGCCCTGCTGGTCATGCATGATGACCTCTTTGTCCTCGATGGAGCCGTGATCGGCCAGGGTGGCCGCCAGCTCGTCGCGCTGGGCCTTGCTGACGAACAGATCCAGCCAGTTGTGCTGCAGTATCTCCTGCTGGTGGTAGCCGGTCAGCAGAATGGCTGCCGGGTTGATGCTGGCGATGTTGAGGTCCGGCTCCATGCAGCAGATGACCATGTTGGCCGAGTTGATCAGGGTGGCGGAGAAGTCACGCTCCTGTTGCAGCTGCTCGGCGGCCTGATGGCGCGCCGCAAATTCGTCGTTCAGGCGGGTACGCATCTGGTTGAGGGTGGCAACCAGGGTGTCGAGTTCGTCGGGTTTCTTGCGGGGCAGGGGGCGCCCCTCCAGGGTCAGCTCGATGGCCAGCCGGTCCAGATTGAACTTCTGGGCATAGTTGGCGATGCGGTTGAGGTGCCGCACCACCAGGTAGTAGATGATGATCAGGATGCAGAACGAGACCACCAGGGTCTTGATGGTCTGGCTGACCATGATCAGCACCGATTTCTCGATGAGGCGCTGGTAGATCTGCTCAAGGGAGGCGGCGACGAACAGCTTGCCTACCACCTCGCCCTGATAGGTGAGGTTGAACTCGCGGGAGATGTCGTAGCTTTCCCGCTCCACCCCCTGGGTCAGCAGCGGCACTTCCGAGTTGCCGAGCATCTCCTTCACCATCACGAACTGCATGTTGGGCAGGTTCATGATGCCTTCGATCTGTACCTTGACCTGCTCTTCGTCCAGGTTCCACAGGCTGGCGGCGATGGGCTGGAGGAAGGACGCCTCGATCTGGCCGATGCTGTCCTCGATCACGGCCACGTCCTTGCGGTAATCCCAGGCAAGCTGCAACACCGTAATGATCATCGCCAATACGGTACTGCACACCAGAATGTAGGAGAGCAGGCGGTATGAGAGTCCGTTACGGCCGACGGCCTTAGCGGTCTTGGAGAAGAGTCCTGACATGGCGTCCTTGCGGTCTGGATATATTGCCATTTAGTTTAACTGCTTCATGCACTTATGTCGTGTTTCGTTAGCGTGATAAAAACAAGGCCCCGAAACGGGGCCTTGTTGATTAGAAACGGTTTTTAATGACTCCCTTTCGCCTTGGGCGGAATGGATTCGTCAAACACCGGCAGCGGTTTGTGTTCGGAGGCCAGGTAGGTGTAGATCACCGGCAGCACGAACAGGGTGAACAGGGTGCCGATGGCGAGACCGGCCACGATCACGATGCCGATGCTGAAGCGCTGGGCTGCCCCGGCGCCCGTTGCATAGAGCAGCGGGATGAGACCGGCGATCATGGCGGCGGTGGTCATCAGGATGGGGCGCAGACGCACCTTGGCGGCGGCCATCACGGCTTCCATCCGGTTGCGACCGTGCAGCAGCTGCTCCTCCTTGGCCACCTCGCAGATCAGGATACCGTGCTTGGTAATCAGGCCGACCAGGGTGATCAGACCCACCTGGGAGTAGATGTTCATGGTGGCGGCACCCCAGGCCAGCGCGATCAGTGCGCCACTGATGGCCAGCGGTACGGAGACCATGATCACCAGCGGGTCACGGGCCGACTCGAACTGGATCGCCAGCACCAGGAAGATGATGGCCAGCGCCAGGGCGAAGGTGGCGTACAGGGCGCTGCCTTCGGTCACGAACTGGCGGGCTTCACCCATATAGTCGTAACGGTAACCCTGCGGCAGCTTCTCGCTGGCGGTGGCATCCAGCCAGGCGATGGCGTTGCCCATGGTGGTGCCCGGCATCAGCACGGCACCTATGGTGGCCGAGTTGAGCTGGTTGAAGTGGGGCAGGGCGCGTGGCTCGCCGACTACCTCGATGCTGATCAGGCTGCCGAGCGGGATGGACTGGCCATCGGCTGCCCGCACGTAGTAGCCCTTGATCGACTCGGGGTTGAGGCGGTATTTGCGCTCGACCTGCGGGATCACCTCGTAGGAGCGGCCATCCAGGTCGATCCGGTTGACGTAACCGTCCGACATCATGGTGCCCAGGGTGATGCCGATGTCTTGCATGGTGATGCCGTAGGCACCCGCCTTGTCCTTGTCGATCTTGATCTTCATGGTGGCGGAGTCGTACTGCAGGTCCAGCTCGGAGTAGACGAAGCGTCCGCTCCCCTGGGCTGCGGTCAGGATCTCGCTCGCCACCTGATAGAGGCTCTCGAAGTTGTTCGGCGTGGTGATGACGAACTGGATCGGCAGGCCGCTCGAGGCACCCGGCAATTCCGGGAACTGGAAGGTGGTGATGGACATGCCGGGCACGTTCTCGACCAGCTTGCCAACCCGCTCCAGCACCTCTTTCTGGCTCGCTTCACGCTGGCTCCACGGTACCATGGAGGCGATACCGAACGCCTGGTTGGCGTTGAACACCCCGGAGAAGACCTGGGAGAAGGCCACTTCCGGCTGTTCGTCCAGCACCTTGTTCACCTGCTCCATGGTGCCCTGGATGTAGTCCAGGTTGACGTTGGAGGGGGCGGTACCCAGCACGGCCATGACGCCCTTGTCTTCGTTCGGTGCCAGTTCGCTCGGAATGAACTTGAACAGCATTGGCAGGCTGGCGAAGACGATGACGGCGAACAGCACCACCACGATGCGCTTCTGCATCACTGCGTGCAGCATGGCATCGTAGCGGACCGTCATGCGGTCGAGCAGGTGATGCACCTTGCTCTCGAACTTGCCAGGCTCCTCGTTGGCCTTGAGCATCTTGGCGCACATCATGGGCGACAGGGTCAGCGCTATGATGCCCGACACGAACACGGCGCCGGCCAGGGTGAGGGCAAACTCTTTGAACAGGGAGCCGGTGATGCCCCCCATCAGGGCGATCGGTGCATACACGGCGGCCAGGGTGACCGTCATGGCGATGACCGGCACGGCGATTTCACGGGTACCTATGATGGCGGCCCGGAACGGTTCTTCCCCCTCCTTGACGTGGCGATCCACGTTCTCCAGTACCACGATGGCGTCATCCACCACCAGACCGATGGCCAGCACCATGGCCAGCAGGGTCATCAGGTTGATGGAGAAGCCGAACATCTGCATCACCATCACCACCCCGATCAGGCTGAGGGGAATGGTGATAATCGGGATGATGACCGCCCGGAACGAACCAAGGAACAGGGTGATCACCACCAGCACGATGGCGGCTGCCTCGGCGATGGTCTTGATAACCTCGCTGATCGACTCGTTGATGGCTACGGTCGAGTCATAGAGGACGTTGGCCTCCATGGTGCTCGGCATGTTGCTCTTCAGGCTCGGCAGCATCTCCAGCACGTCGTGGGCGATGTTGATCGGGTTGGCGGTCGGCGCCGCGTTGATGGCCAGTACCACGGCCTCGCGGCCGTTGGCGGTGGCGCGATAGGTGTCGTGGCTCTTCTCCAGGCTGACCTTGGCGATGTCGGCCAGACGGATCACCTTGCTGTCACGGGTGGCCACCACCAGGCGCTCGAGCTCCTCGGTGGTGTTGACCTGGGTCTCGGCATTGCCGTTGTAGAGGGTGAAGTAGCCGGTGGCCTGACCGGTGGCGGACTGATAGTTGTTGCTGTTGAGCACGCTCATCACGTCCGCGGCGGTCAGGTTGAACGCCGCCATCTTGGCCGGATCCAGCCACACCCGCAGGGCGTACTTGGTACCACCGTACATGTCGACCTTGGAGACGCCGCCGACGGTGAAGAGCTGGGGCTTGATGACCCGCTCCAGGTAGTCGGTGATCTGGCTGGCGTTGAGCTCGGGGCTGGTGAAGCCGATGTAGAGCACCGCCGTAGTCGAGCCGGTCGACATGGTCACCGAGGGATCTTCCGACTCCTTCGGCAACTGGGAACGTACCGAGTTGACCTTGGCCAGAATGTCGGACAGGGCCGCATTCGGGTTGGTGTTGAGCTTCATGTAGGCGGTGATGGTCGAGCTGCCGAGCTGGGTGGACGACGTCATGAAGTCGATGTTGTCCGCCTGGGCGATGGCCTGTTCCAGCGGCTGGGTGATGAAGCCCTGGATCAGGTCGGCACTCGCGCCATAGTAGCTGGTGCTGACCGTGACGACCGTGTTGGTCATCTCGGGGTATTCCCGCACCTGCATCTTGAACACGGCCTGGACACCCAGCAACGCGATCAGAAAGCTGATCGAGATGGCCAGGATGGGCCGCTTGATGAATATATCGGTAAAGCGCATCTGTCTCTCCGCGTTTTACAGCATGGGAACCTGGTCCGGAACCTTCAGGCCCTGGTCCTGCACGATTTTCACTTTGGCGCCGTTGCTCAGGCGTACCTGGCCGGACATGACCACTTCGTCACCCGCCTTGATGCCGGAGACCACGTGCGCATCGTTGCCCTTGCGCTCGCTGACCTTGACCACCACCTGCTCGACGCGCTTCACGCCATCCTTCTCCTTGACCAGGTAGACGTTCTCGCCATACAGGGTGAAGGTGATGGCGGTCTGCGGCAGCACGATCTGGTCCTTCTGGGCCGGCAGCAGAATGCTGGCGCGGGCAAACATGCCGGAGCGCAGCTGGCCGTCGTTGTTGGGGATGTCCGCCTGCACCTGGATCAGGCCGCTCTGGTAGTTGACGGCCGGTTCGATGGCGCTGATGTGGCCCTTGAACTGGCGATGCGGGTAGGAATCCACGTTGATCAGGATGTCCTGATTCAGGCGGATGCGGGAGATGTCGGTCTGCGGCACGGTGAAGCGCAGGCGCATCACGCTGGTGTCTTCCAGCCGGACGATGTCGGTACCCGGTTGCAGGTACTGGCCGAGGAAGACGTTGCGCAGGCCGACTACGCCGGCAAACGGTGCGCGCACTTCGCGGCGGGCGATGGTCGATTTCAGACTCTCGATATCGGCCTCGAGGGAACGATAGGTCGCCTCGGTGTCGTCCAGCTGGTCGCGGGAGATGGATCCCTTGGTGAACAGGTTCTGATAGCGATCGAACTTGGCCTTGGCCGCCGGCAGCTTGGCCATGGAGGCGCGCAGGTTGGCCTTCTCGACGCTGGCATCCAGGCTCAGCAGCAGCTGATCCGGCTTGACGGTATCACCCGACTCGAAGGAGATGCTGTCGATGGTGCCAGATTGCTCGGTCGACAGGGTTACCCCCTGGTTGGGTTCGATGAAACCGATGGCCTCGATGGTCGGCACCCAGTCGCGGGTCTCCACCTTGTGGGTGGTGACCGGAAACTCGGGCTCCGGCATGTTGGCCATGTAGTTGGCTATCATCTTTTGCTTGAACAGGTTGAAGCCAATCACGCTGCCGAACAGGGCCAGCGCGATGAGCAACATGATGCTCATCCACTTTTTCATGAACTCTCGCTCCTGAGATATGAGTGCAATGTTTAAGGGGTCAAAATAGCTCGCCAGCAGGCCCGGATCACGGCTTCCAGCTGGTCTTGCGTCAGTTCGAATTGGTGCACCTGGCTTTGCAGCGCCATATTTGCCACGCAATCCAGGCTCAGCACCTGCAGTACCCGGACGGGCAGGTCGATAAACAGACCCTGTTCCAGGCCCCGTTCGAAGAAGCGATCCAGCGGGGCCCAGGCAGCCTTGATGACCGGGTCCTGCTCCAGCTCTGCTCCCAGCGGGGACGTTTCATACTGCAATTTGCATTTGAGCGCGTTCGGTTCGTCGACAAAGATGGCGTGGATGTTGAGCCACAAACGCCGAAATTGTTCGAACGATACCTCCTCTGTCTGCACGCCTTCCATGACCAGGGGATGACACTGGAGGATGGTGTGCCGATAGAGTTGGCGGATCAGGTCATCCTTGTCGCTGAAATAGCGATAGATGGTGCCTGCCGCCACTCTGGCTTTCTTGGCCACCACGGCAATGGAGAGACCGTGGAAACCCTGTTCGCCGAGTACTTCATGAGCCGCATCGAAAATGCGTTCTTTCTTGTTCATGACGGGATGATCACAACGGCTGAATGAACGTTCATTCATTCTAGGGGGGCTTTGAGGCAAGTCAAGTTTTGCCCATCATCGGATTGCTATGTGGGGGGAGCCAAAAGTAGCGGAACCGGGCTGGATCCAGCCTGAATGAAACAAAAACGCTTAAAAAAAGCCATAAACGATGGAAAAACAAGCGGTTGATTCTGCGAGATAAAAAAATAGTAGACAAGGTGGGTCCCCATCATTAATATTGCGCCCCGTTCGACAGCGTAGCGCCCGTAGCTCAGCTGGATAGAGCGCTGCCCTCCGGAGGCAGAGGTCACAGGTTCGAATCCTGTCGGGCGCACCATCAAAAGTGCGCCGGTTAAGCGGGCGAGTTGAAGAACGAAAACAGCTGTGGTGGCTGTAGCTCAGTTGGTAGAGTCCCGGATTGTGATTCCGGTTGTCGTGGGTTCGAGCCCCATCAGCCACCCCATTTTACAGCTTGTCAGGTATGCGAAGGTGGCGGAATTGGTAGACGCGCTAGCTTCAGGTGTTAGTGCCCCCCGGGTGTGAGGGTTCGAGTCCCTCTCTTCGCACCATACTTGCTGTATGACGAGGATGACCGTTCATGGTCGTCTTTGTGTTTTGAAAAGAAAGCTTTTTTTAAAGCCTCGGTGATTAGCGCAGCCCGGTAGCGCATCTGGTTTGGGACCAGAGGGTCAAAGGTTCGAATCCTTTATCACCGACCACATTCTGAAAAACCCCGCTCAGGCGGGGTTTTTTGCTTTCTGTCGTCTGCCAGCCTGCTGCCGCAGGTTTCTGTCACGTCTGTTTACATTTCTGTTGGCACTTTCTCGCTGTCGCTTCGGGTATGCTGGGACGCAGACCCACGGCAAGTGGGCGTTATTGAACACAATTCAGGCCAACATGTCATATGCACCCAAATTCTTTTCGCGTCAGCACACTGGCGCTGGTTGTCGTGGCCCTCAGCGGCTGCTCATACAAACCCAAACCCGACGAGATCCTGATGGGGGCTGCCCCCATGCAGAGTATTGCCACCTCTGCGCTGGTAACCGATGCCGGATTCTGTGTGGCCCTCAATGACCACAATCAGCTGATCACCCAGCCTTGCGACCAGACTGTTCGCCAGCAGTTCAGCTGGGATGCCGGTGCCTTGCAGCTTGACCAGCGTTGCCTGGTGGCCAAAGGGGTGAGCGAGCTGACCATGGCCGAGTGCCAGGATGAGAGCCGGCAATGGCAGTGGCAGGAAGATCGGCTGTTCAACAGCAAGGCTGACCGCTGTCTGGATGTGGCCGGCCGTCGTCACAAGCCGGGCACCCCGCTGCGGCTGGCCGACTGTTTCGGCGGGGCCAACCAGAGCTTCGCATGGCAGAACAAGAGCAGCATGTTCGACAAGCTGAACCTGAAAAGCCTCATCTGGTAGGGCGTCAGGCCAATCTGGCCAGCTCCCCGTGGCTGGCCGCGAGGCCATGCCCTGCCGGTTCCATCTCCTGTTCGGCGGCCAGCGCGATGCGGGCCATGGCGGCGACCGCTTCCACCGGATAGCGGCCGGTTGCCGACTCGGCCGACAGCATCACCGCATCGCTGCCATCCATGACGGCGTTGGCCACATCCATGACCTCGGCCCGGGTGGGCATGGGGCTGGCAATCATGGATTCCATCATCTGGGTAGCGGTGATGACCGGGCGGCCGAGCGCCCGGCAGCGCCGGATCAACCTCTTCTGCACGCCGGGCAGTCTGGCATCGCCAATCTCGACCCCCAGATCCCCACGCGCCACCATGATGAGGTCGGCGGCGTGAATCAGCTCATCCATGGCGGCCACTGACGCCACCACCTCCGCCCGTTCCACCTTGGCCACGATGGCTGCCCGGCTGCCGCTGGCACGAATGAGGGTTCTGGCCTCTTCGAGATCGGCGGCGCTGCGCGGAAACGAGACGGCGATATAGTCGGCCTCGAGCAGGCGGGCCGTCAGGATGTCGGCCTTGTCCTTGTCGGTCAGGGCCGGAGCGCTCAGACCGCCACCCAGCACATTGATGCCCTTGCGGCTGGACAAGGTGCCGCCGACCAGCACCCGGGTTTCGATGCGCTCGTCGATCACCTGTTCCACACAGAGCTGGATGCGGCCGTCATCCAGCAGCACGACGTTGCCCGTCTGCAGTTCGCCGGCCAGCGCCGGATAGTCGGTACCGACCCGAGATTGATCGCCCTGGTGGCTGTCCAGGCCGGCATCGATGGTGAAGGGGTCGCCCGGTTGCAGCCGGATGCAGCCGTCGGCAAAGCTGGCGATGCGGATCTTGGGGCCCTGCAGGTCGGCGAGGATGCCTATCTCGCGGTCGAGGCGGGCGGCGCAGGTGCGGATCTTGGCCGCCAGGGCCAGGTGTTGCTCCGGACTGCCGTGGGAGAAGTTCAGCCTGAATACATTGGCTCCCGCCTGGATCAGCTGCTCCACCATGGCGGCGGATGAGCTGGCCGGGCCCAGGGTGGCGATGATTTTGGTCTTGCGCATGGGATGCTCCTGTTGCGAGGAAAATGCACAAGGGTGGCCGCCGGGCCACCCTTGTGCGGAACGGGGATCAGTGGTTGACGACTTTCTTGGCGTTCCACACCGTCATGGCAAGCAGCATGGAGACCACGGAGGCTCCGAGCCAGAAGTACTGGGCGCTGCTGAAGTCGTAGTGGGTGACGCCGTCGATCTCGCTGGTCTTGATCAGGGCGGCGGAGACCAGCTCCTGGATGGAGGCGGCGATGTAGGAGCAGAGGCCGATGAAGCCCTTCACGGCGCCTACTGCGGTCTTGGGCATCAGGTCGCAGGCGGTGAGACCGGCCAGGAAGACCACCAGCCCGCCGATGGCATAACCGATCAGGGCGAGGGCGACGGCATCCATCATGCGGCTCTGCGGGCCCCAGAACATCAGGCACATGCCGGCCACGTTGGCCAAGCCGTAGAGCAGGGTCGGGATGTGGCGGTTGGCGTTGAACAGCTTGTCGGAGATGATCCCGGCCAGAATGGCGCCGAGGAAACCGGCGATGGGATAGGCCGACATGGCGAAGCCGGCGTCGATCAGGCTGTAGCCCTTCTGCTCCTGCAGGTAGAGCACGGCCCAGGAGCTCATGGCGTAGCGGGACATGTACATGCAGGCGCAGGCGGCAGCGATGAGCCAGACGGCGGGCTGCTTGAGCACGAACAGCTGGGCGCGGCGGATTTCGGCCGGGTCCACCTTCTTGGCAATCTCGGGTGATTCACCAAAGGCGACTGCTGGCTCCGGCAGGGCGTAGGTTTGCGGGCGATCTTTCAGCACCAGATACATGCACAGGGCGGCGATCAGGGAGGCGATGCCAGCGCCGATGAAACCGGCCTTCCAGCCGAAGTAGCTGACGATGGTGGCGGTCAGGATCCAGGAGATGCCTTCCCCTATGTTGCGCGAGCCGCCCCAGATGGAGTAGACCGAGCCCCGTTGCTTGGGGGAGAACCACTGGAAGATGGAGACGCAGGAGGGGGCGGACCCGACGGACTGGAACCAGCCGTTCAGGCCCCACATCAGCACCAGAAAGAAGGTGGCGGTGTTCATGCCCATCAGGATGGTGCAGATGGACGAGAGCCCCAGCGAGACCGACATGAAGCGGCCTATGTTGGCGTAGTCGGAGAGGAAACCGTTGGAGAACTTGCCGACGGCGTAGGTGAACAGGAAGGCGGAACCGATGACCCCCAGCTCTTCCAGGGTCACCACGCCGGAGTCCAGCATGGGCTTCTTGACCACGTTGAGGCTCATGCGCACGACATAGAACATGGCGTAACCGAGTACCAGACCCAGGAAGACCTGCCACTGGTACTTGCGGTAAATGGAGCGGATTTTATCGGGCGAGGCTTCCATGACCGGCAGGTCGGCTCGCGTCTTGAAAAAGTTGAACATGGGGTTCTCCGTTTATATTTGGCAGCTTGGTTTCAGAGGGAGCTCTGATAGCGGCTGCCATCATATGAAGGGAGAAATTCAGCCGGCAAAAAGCCGGATATGGGTCAACTCTGACTCAATCATGGGAAAACCATGAGTCAAAAATGACATATTTGAACTGTCCTATTGATATTCGATGAATAACAATAGCGGCATGCCGAGGCATAATGAGTCAGAACTGGCTCATCCTCGTGGAAATAAAAATAACGGCATGTGCCAAATATTAGATGTACTGCACATAATCCTGAATTAAAGCGCGAGTCGACCGATAGTCATGCACCTCGTTTTCCGCCGGCTGGCCCTGTTCATGGGCTGTGTTTTGTTGCCATTCAGCACCCTTCAGGCCGCCTCGCTGACGGTGCTTACCTCCTTTTCTGAGGCGCCGGTCAAGGCAGTGATCGAGGGCTTTGCCGAACAATATCCCGGGATCCGGATCGAGGTTATTTATCGGCGCACGATTCCCTCCCTGCGCTTATTAACGGAAGCCGGTGCACCGAAAGTCGATATTATCATGTCGTCATCGCCGACTTTTTTTAACACGCTGGACAAAGCCGGTTTGCTGGCAGCTTTGCCAAATGAAACTATGCCGCCCAAATGGCTCGCTCCTCATACGCTTGGGCTGGGCAATAAAGTGGCCGTGGTCGGTTATTCCAGCAGCGGCATCATGTATAACCGCCATTATCTGGCCAAATATCAGCTGCCGCTGCCCACCACCTGGCAGCAACTGGCGTCCCCGCTCTTCATGGGGCACGTGATGATGAGCTCGCCCTCCCAGTCCGGCACCACCCACATGATGGTAGAGAGCGTGCTGCAGCAATATGGCTGGCAGCAGGGTTGGGCCCTGCTGATGCGGCTGGGCGGCAACCTGTCGGCCATCACGGCGCGCAGCTTCGGGGTGAGCGACGGCATCAGCCGGGGTCTGGCGGGGGCCGGCCTGGTGATCGACAGCTACGCCCTCAACAGCCAGGCCCGTTTCGATCACGTCGGCTTCAACATCATGCCCGACTCGGTGATCCTGCCGACCTACCTGGGGGTGGCACGCCACAGTACCCAGCCGGCCAGCGCGGCTCTGTTCATCCAGTACCTGCTCTCCGAGCGCGGCCAAGCCATCATCGCGACCCCCGGCATGGCCAAGGCCACCTTGAGCCAACCCCGGCTGGCCCGGCAGACCCGCTACGTCACCGACAAGGCGCTGCTCTATCGGCGGGCCGGTCTGCTCAAGGCCCTGTTCGAGCAGACCATCACCCAGCAGTTGCCCAGGCTGAAGATGACCTGGCAGGGGATCAATGGTCTGAATACCCATGGCGAGTCCTGGCGGGTCGCGCTGCTGGAGCAGGCCGTCGCCAAGGCGAGCACACCGCCGCTGAGCGAGCAGGAGGCGCAGGATCCGGCGTTGCTGGCGCTGTTTGACGGCCTCTATGACCGGGAGCAGGGCAATCCGCAGGCGGAGCGGGTGATGCATCAGTGGCGCCAGGCGACCGAGGCGCGCCTGCACGAGGCGCAGCGCCTGGTCGAACAGGCAGCCAGACCATGAGCCGGCTGGGGCGCATGCTGGCCATGCCGCGCACTCTGGGACGGCGGCTCATCCTCGCCTTCGTGACCATCACGGCCCTGACCGGTGCCATGGGCATGGCCGCCTATGTGATGTGGGATCGGTTGGGCCGGCAGATCCACCTCATCGTGGAGGAGAGCCTGCCCGCCATCGACGGCGCCTACCAGCTGGAGCGGGCCAGTTCCCGCCTGTTGTTGTTGCTGGCCCAGCTGCGCGATACCCGGGATCCGGTGCAGTACCAGCGCCTCTCCAACGCGGTGTCGACCACCCTGCGGGATATCCAGCGCGCCTACCTGCTGGGCACCCCGGGGGATCAGACCCCCTCGCAGCGCCAGGCGTTCGAGGAGTTGAGCGCGCTGGTGGCGGATCACGGGCGTTACCTCAAGCAGCAGATCGAGCACGCCGAAACCCTGCAGCAGTTGCAGAAGCGCAGCAACTGGCTGCACCAGGATCTGGTGGACGATGCCGCCCCTCTGCTGCAGGAGGTTGAGTGGCATCTGACCAGCATGGTGGCCAGCCCGGACGACATGAGCGAATTTGGCAACGTCATCAAGGAGTTCTCCGCCCTGCAGGATCTCACCTTCAAGGAGAATGAGCTGCAGTCGCTGGTGGGCGAGGTGATCGCCCAGCGCTATCAGCAGGATCTGGAGAGCGCCTTCCTGTTCATCGGCTACAAGATTGACGAGATAGATGCGCTGACCTCGCGGCTGGCGGAGTACCCCTCGACTGTGAGCTATCGCCAGATCCTGCAGGACATCATCACCCTGGTGAAGCCGGATGGCCCGCTGCACCGGCTGCTGCTGGCGGATGTGCTGACCCACCAACAGCTGACGGCTCTGCGGCCGCGGCTGGACGATTCCGTATCGCGTTATCACCAGCGGGTCAGCCTGATGGTGAGTGACGCCAACCGCTCCCTCAGTGCGCTGGGGGAAGACAGCAGCCAGCTGGTGGCGACCGGCAAGCTGGTGATCCTGGTGGTGCTGGCACTCACCCTGTTGCTCAGCATCTTCGTGCTGGTGGTGTTGATCGGCCGCCGGCTGATCAAGCGGCTCGACCTGTTGGGACAGGAGCTGGACAGGGTGGCGGCAGGCCGGCTGGACGTGCCGGTCAGCACCTGCGGCCGGGACGAGATCGGCCGGCTGGGCGACAGCCTGCGCCACTTCAGCCTGCAGTTGCAGCAGATGGAGCGGGCCAATGCCCTCAATCTCATCAACAACACCCAGGCCTGTCTCATCACCTGCCATCCAGATGGCACCATAGAGTCGGTCAACCCGAGCGCGCTCACCCTGTTCCAGCAGACCGGTGTCGAACCGGGTCAGCCGTTGTGGCAGGCCTTTCCGCCAGAGGCGGGGGCGGTGCTGGCCGATCAGTTCAGGGCAGGCCAGCCGCTGCACCGGTTCGGCCACAGCGAGTGCACCCTGGCCTGTGGGCTGGGTGAGACGCCCCGCTTTTTGCACCTCAATCTGCGCCGCTTCGAGCAGGGGCGCGGGTACAGGTTCATCATCACCATCACGGATGTCACCCGCCAGGAGCTGACGGCCAGGGAGCTCAGCCTGCGGGTGGCGGAGCGGACCCGCGAGCTGACCGAGAACAACCGGCTGCTGGCGGAGGAGGTGGTGCAGCGCCAGCAGGCGGAGCGCACCCTGCTGCAGACCCAGGATGAGCTGATCCAGGCGGCCAAGATGGCGGTGGTGGGGCAGGCGATGACCAGCCTGGCCCACGAGCTGAACCAGCCGCTGTCGGCGATGATGACCTACCTCTACACCAGCCGGACGGCGCTCGCCGCCGGTCAGCTGCAGGCGCTGGACCAGGATCTGGGCAAGCTCGACAAGTTGGGGCGGCGCATGAGTCGGATCATCAACGCCCTGCGCCACTTTGCCCGCAAGTCGCCGGCCGAGGAGGTGCGGGTCCGGCTCGCGCTGGGGTCGCTGGCTGAGCAGGCCATGCTGCTGCTGGAGACGCGGGCAAAGCGCGATGGTTGCATCCTCTGCAACGAATTGCCGGACGGACTCTGGCTCGAGACCGACCCCGTGCTGCTGGAGCAGGTGCTGGTGAACTTGCTGGTGAACGGTCTGGATGCGGTGGCCGGGCTGGCGCGGCGCGAGATCCGGCTGCAGTTGCTGGAACGAAGCGAGGCCCGGCTGCGGCTGGCGGTGGTCGACAGCGGCGCCGGCTTCAGCGAGGCCATCCTGCCGAGGTTGTTCACCCCCTTCACCACCTCCAAGGAGGTTGGACTGGGGTTGGGGCTGACCATCTGTCGCTCCCTGCTGGCCCGTTGTGGCGGCGAAATCATGTTGGGATCGGCGCTGACCGGCGGCGCCATGGTGATCATGGAATTTGCGTTGGCCGACCCTGCCGGGTCGGTCGCCCATCAGAACGAGGAGAACGCCATCGATGTTGTTGCCCGCTAACCGTCCTGCCAACGTGCTGCTGGTGGACGATGACGAGGACGTGCTGGAATCCTATTGCCACCTGCTGCGGCTCTCCGGCTACCACCCCAGGGCGACGACTTCGCCCCACGAGGCGCTGGCGCTGCTGGCCGATCAGTGGCCAGGGGTGCTGGTCTCTGACATCTACATGCCGGCCATGAACGGCATGGACCTGCTGGCCAGCGTGCAGGCGCTGGACGCCGAGATCCCGGTCATCATGATCACCGGCCACGGGGACATCCCGCTGGCGGTGCGGGCGGTCAAGCAGGGGGCGTTCGACTTTCTGGAGAAACCGCTCAATCCGCAGGATCTGTTGGGCCTGCTGGAGCGGGCCTGCCGACAGCGCAGCGCCGTGCTGGCGCGCCGCAGCGAGATCCAGGCGACGGTGGATGACGAGCTGATCGGCACCAGTCCACAGATAGTGGCGCTTCGCAGCCAGCTCAACCAGCTGGCACAGACCGACAAGGACTTGCTGCTGGAAGGGCCTGCCGGCTCGGGCCGTCACACCCTGGCCCGGCTGCTGCACCGGATAAGCGCTCGCCGGGAGCAAGCCTTCCAGCTGCATGACTGTGTCTCGGCCCCCAGCCTGGCGGAAGTGCAGGCCAGCCTGGCACAGGCGGGGCAGGGTACCCTGGTGCTGCAATCCCCGGCCCGCCTGAGTGCCGACTGCCAGCGCTGGCTCGGCAACCACCTGCTGGATCAGGAGCGCAAGGGGAGCAAGTCGCTGCGTACCATAGGGTTGTTTGACGAGTCGCCGGAGGCGCTGGTGGAGCGCCAGCAACTGATGCCGGAGCTCTACTATTTCCTCTCCCAGGTGCGGCTCAAGCTGCCCCGGCTGGTGGAGCGCAGCTGTGACATCATCCCCCTGTTCCGGGCCTTTCTGCGACAGGGCTGCAAACGCATCGGCCGGCCGGTGCCGGCGGTGGACCGCGCCTATCTGGAGACGCTCAAGCGGCATCAGTGGCCCGGCAACCTGCGCGAGCTGCGCAACGTGGCCGAGCTCTATGCGGTGGGCATCGTCAAGCTGGCCGGCGCGGAGCAGGTTATCCCCCTGGCCAGCGGCAAGGAGCCGCTGGACGACCTGGTGGAGGAGTTCGAGCGGCGGGTGATCGAGGATACCCTGTTCCTCTTTTCCGGCCGGGTGTCCGATGCCGCCCAGTACCTCGGCATTCCGCGCAAGAAGCTCTATCTGCGCATGAAGAAGCACCAGCTCGACAAGGATCGGTTCAAGCCGGCCACCTGAGCCCGGCTGCCGGTCGAGTCGTTCGGACGGTTATCCGCACAGGAGCACACCATGAGATGCCCGCACTGCATGAGTGAAGGGGTAGTACGGATCGAGGATGAACGGGTGAAGCGAGCCTGCGGCCTGGGCTTGGGGGCTGCGGGCGGCTATGCCTGCGCCGCCACGCTCGCCAGGATGGGGGCTGCAACGGGCTCGGTGCTGGGTGGTGTCGGTACTGTCGTCGGTGCCCTGGCGGGAGCGTTGGGTGGTGCCGTGCTGGGAGGATTGATAGGGGGAGGGCTGGGCTGGTGGCTGGGGCGTACCCTGGATCGACGCCTGTCCCGCCAGTATTGCTGCGGGGTCTGCGGGCATCGCTTCAGCCGCTGAATGGGGTCGTGCGCCATGAGCCGCAGAACTGCTCATGGCGCCTTGTCTCAGGCGACGTTGACGCCCTGCAGGGCGAACAGCTGCTCCAGATAGACGGCAACGCCATCCTCGTCGGAGCTCAGGGTCTGTTCGTGATTGGCCAGCGCCAGCTTGAGCCGGTCGTGGGCATTGCCCATCACCACGCCGCGGCCGACCATGCTCAGCATCTCGAAGTCGTTCATGCCGTCGCCGAAGGCCACCGCCTGGGACATCTCTAGCCCGTGCTGCTCCAGCACGGCGCGCACGGCATTGCCCTTGTGCACCCCGGCGTGCATCACCTCGAGGCAGTCCGGCAGGGAGAAGGTGACGTTGAGCCGATCACCATAACGCTGGTTCAGCTCTGCCTCGATCTGCAGCAGCTTCTCGTGCTCGCCGATGTAAAACACCTTGTTGACCTTGTCCAGCGGGTGGCTGGCGAGATCGGTCAGGCGATAGCTGAAGCCGGATTCATGATGGAACTGCAGCAGCCAGGGCATCTCTTCTTCCACCAGCCACTCGTCGCCGTAGTAGAGGTTGATGTGGATGGAGGGGTCGCGCTCCAGCGCGATCAGCTCGGCCGCCACGCTGTCCGGCAGGGCCTGGTTGAAGATCAGCTGATCCTGCTTGTCGTGCACCACGGCGCCATTGGAGGTGATGAGATAGATGTCGAGCCCGAGCGTGTCGCGGATGCTGCGTACATCCACATGGTGACGGCCGGTGGCCACCACGAACTTGATCCCCTGATCCACCAGACGGTGCAGGGTATCGCGGGTGCGGGGGGAGATCTGGTGCTGCCCGTTGAGCAGGGTGCCATCGAGATCGGATACAACGACCTTATACATCATCACCTCGGGGTTACGAATGAAAGCGGGAGCAGTGTACAGCAACCGCTCCCGCGACCCCATTTATTTAGGGATACAAAAAATAACCAGCCGCTAGTAGCGTGCGAAGAAGGCCAGAGTCGCGTTGAGCGCGGCCTGGCGCTGGGGATCGGCCTCCATGAACAGCTCGTGCCAGGCCCCTTCTATGCGCAGCGGTTTGCCTCCCTCGCAGCGAGCGAGTGCGCAGAAGGCATCCTGCGCGGCGTTGTCCACCACGCCGTCGTCGCCGGCCTGCAGCAGCAGCAGCGGCGTCTTGATGGCGCCGGCCTCGGCCACGGCGGCGTCCGCCCCCGTCAGCCCCTGATAGATCCAGTGGGCGGTGGCGCCCCCCAACTTGATCTGCGGGCGCTGCTCATAGAGCTCGCGGAAGGCCTGATAGCGGGCTTCGCTGTGGCTCAGACCGTTGTCGGCAAAGTCGTGGCTCTCGTACGGGCCCTGACCCGGGCCGTAGGGAGGCTCACCCAGCCAGCCGCCGACCGTGCCGATGGTGGCTGCCAGCCCCTTGGCCAGCCACTTGGGCAGGCCGCCGAGATTGATGCCCATCATGGGGGAGGAGAGCACGGCCGCCTCGATATCATCGGGCCAGCGCTCCAGATAGCGGGCCGAGATGGCGCCGCCCATGGAGTGGGCCAGCAGGAACAGCTTGGCGGGCTGGTCCTGGGCGATCACCTCGTCATGAAACTGCTTGAGATCGAGCACATAATCGTCGAACTGGTCGACATAGCCCTTCTCCTGGTCGGCCAGCAGCCGATCGGACAAACCCTGCCCGCGGTGGTCGATGAGGTAGAGGCTGTAGCCCTGACGCCACAGATCCCAGGCCAGCTCCTGATACTTGAGGTAGCTTTCGACCCGGCCGTTGACGATGAGGATGGCGCGATCGACCTTGGCCTGGCGCAGGGCGGCATAGCGGATGGTGACCCCGTCCTTGCCCTTGAAGGCGCTCTCGACGGCGTGCTGGCGCCAGAAGTCGGGCAGGGTCTGCTGATGAAGGGTAGCGACGTCGGCTTCCGGCGTCAGCTGATAGGGATTGTTCACGGCGAGGGCTCCGGCAGAAAACAGGGTCAGGGCCAGCAGGGGCAGGTGGTTAAGCTTCATCAGCGTACTCTTCCGAGGGGTCATCCGATTGCTGGGCGGCCCAGCCCTTGCGGGTCAGCTGCATCTGCTGCCACCACTGCTCGTCCGCCAGGATTTCGCCGGCCGGGCCGAGCTGGGGGTAGGGCATCTCTTTCTCTTTGCAGAGCTGGGCATAGATGGGGTAGCCCCCCTCAAACAGTATGCTGTTCTGCTCCTCCTGGTCGAGCGGGCAGCCGCGCTGGTAGCAGCCGGCCAGTTCGCGCTGGCGTTGGGCCTCATAGAGGATGGCGGCGGCGGCTACCGAGACGTTGAGAGACTGCACCATGCCCACCATGGGGATGACGATATGGTGATCGGCCAGGGCCAGCGCCTCTTCGCCGATGCCGTGCTTCTCCTGACCCACCAGGATGGCGGTGGGTTTGGTGTAGTCGATGGCGCGAAAATCCACCGAGCTGTCGGAGAGGTGGGTCGCCAGGATCTGCATGCCGGAGGCTTTCAGCTCGGCCACTGCACTGCCGATGTCCGGGTGCAGCTTCACATCCACCCAGTTCTGGCTGCCGCGGGCCGTGCCCTTGCGCTTGTGGATCCAGCTCTTGGGCCAGACCGCATGCACCCTGTGGATGCCGATGGCATCGGCGGTACGCACGATGGCGGCCAGGTTGTGCGGCTTGTGGACCTCTTCCATGCAGACGGTCAGATCGAGCTGGCGCTGGGCCAGCATGTCGGTGATGCGCTTGAAGCGTTCAGGAGTCATATCGGTTTCTATGTCGTGAGGTGTGTGCACGCATCGCTTGCATGCACAGGATCAAATCGGGCTGGCACCGGGCCAGCCTGTCGTAAATTCGTTCGACGCGTTCCGCGGTTATGCCGGCGCTGGGTCAAGCTTGTCTCTTGAAAAGCAGCAGGCGGCTTGCGCCGCCTGTGGTCAGTTTTTCTGTCGGCTCACCTTGAGCACGTTCGGCATCACCCGGATCTTGCGCATGATGTTGGCAAGGTGGATCCGGCTCTTGGTGGTGATGAGCAGGGTGACCAGATAGACCCGGCCATCCTTCTCCTCGGTGCTGATGGCGTGAATGTTGGCGCCGGTGGCGGCAATCACGTTGGCCAGCTCCGCCAGGGCGCCCTGGTGGTTGACGATCTCGATGCTGATACCGGTGCGGAACTCCTGTTCCTGCTCCTTGTCCACTTCCCACTGCACCGGCAGGTACTTGTCCGGTTCCTTGCTATAGCCCTTGATGTTGCGGCAGGCTTCCTGGTGGATAACCAGGCCCTTGCCCGGGCTGATGTGGGCGATGATGGCGTCCCCCGGGATCGGGCGGCAGCAGTTGGCGAAGGTGACCAGCATGCCGTCGGCCCCCTTGATCGGCATCTTCTTGCTGCTGGACTTGGGCTGCTCTTCCGGCGGCAGTTCATCCCCCAGCATGCGGCGCGCCACCATCACGCTCATGGCGTTGCCAAGGCCCACGTCGGCCAGCAGGCCCTGCAGGTTTTCGTGCTTGGTGTCGGCCAGCACCTGCTTGATGCGCGGCTCCGGGATGTCTTCGATGTTCTTGGCGCCGAGCGCATGGTTGAGCAGGCGGCGACCCAGCACCACCGACTCTTCGGTGCGCAGGTTCTTGAGGAACTGGCGGATCTTGGAGCGGGCCTTGGTGGTCACCACGAAGTTGAGCCAGGCCGCGTTGGGGCGAGCCCCCGGCGCCGTGATGATCTCCACCGTCTGGCCGGAGTGCAGCGGGCTGCTCAGCGGATAGGGGTGGCGATCGACCCGCGAGCCGACGCAGGCGTGGCCGATGTCGGTGTGTACCGTGTAGGCGAAGTCCACCGGGGTAGCCCCGGCGGGCAGCTCCATGATGCGGCCTTCGGGGGTGAACACGTAGATCTCGTCGGGGAAGAGGTCGGTCTTGACCCCCTCGATGAATTCAAAGGAGCTGCCGGCACTTTGCTGCAGCTCGAGCAGGCTCTGCATCCAGCGCTGGGCGCGGATCTGGGCGGTAGTACCCGAGCTGTCGCCATCCTGCTTGTAGGCCCAGTGGGCGGCGACGCCCTTGTCGGCCATCTGATCCATGAATTCGGTGCGGATCTGCACCTCCACCGGCACCCCGTGCGGCCCCACCAGGGAGGTGTGCAGCGACTGGTAGCCGTTGGTCTTGGGGATGGCGATGTAATCCTTGAAGCGGCCGGGGCGGGGCTTGTAGAGACTGTGCATCTGGCCCAGCACCCGGTAACAGGTATCTATGTCCTTCACCCTCACACGAAAGGCGTAGATATCCATTACCTCATGAAATTGCAGCTCTTTTTTCTCCATCTTGTTGTAGATGGAGAACAGGTTCTTCTCGCGGCCGCTGACCTGGGATTCGATGCCAGCCTCGCGCAGCCGGCCTTCAATCTCGCTCTGGATGGAGTCGATGATTTCGCGGCGATTGCCGCGGGCGCGGCGCACCGATTCGCGCAGCACGCGCGAGCGCATGGGGTAGAGCGCCTCGAAGCCCAGCTCTTCCAGCTCGTTCTTCATGGTGTGAATACCGAGGCGGTTGGCGATGGGGGCGAAGATTTCGAGGGTTTCCCGGGCGATGCGGCGGCGTTTGTCCGGTCGCAGGGAGCCCAGGGTGCGCATGTTGTGGGTGCGGTCGGCCAGCTTGATCAGAATGACCCGGATATCCTGGGTCATGGCCATCACCATCTTGCGGAAGTTCTCGGCCTGGGCCTCCTTGCGATCGCGAAACTTCAGCTTGTCGAGCTTGGAGACGCCCGCTACCAGCTCGGCGACGGCATCGCCAAACAGTTCGGCCAGATCGGCCTTGGTGACAGGGGTATCTTCGATGACGTCGTGCAGCACGGCGGCCATCAGGGTTTCATGATCGAGGCGCATGTCGCCAAGAATGCGGGCAACGGCAACCGGGTGGGTGATATAGGGCTCGCCGCTGGAACGCATCTGTCCCTGGTGAGCATCACGGGCCACCACATAGGCTTGCCTGAGCTTCTCCACCTGCTCGGGTGGCAGGTAGGAACTGGCTATTTCTTTAAGATTTTCAAATAAATACAAGACAGTCCCCGCAGCGGTGAAACGGCAATCCGTGGATATAGAGGGTATAGTCCTGAGTTTGCGAGGTTTTCGAGCGGTTGTAAATGGGGGAGAACAGTCGGCACCCGGGCGGGCGCCGACTATAAGAAATAACTGACTTAACCGCGGCCTTCGGCGATGGCAGCAACGGCAGCCAGCTCGGCGGCTTCCTGCTCTTGCTGCTCGTAACGGTCCTGGGTGTCCATCACCTGGTTGTTCACCAGACCCAGTTCGATCTCGCGCAGGGCGATCACGGTCGGCTTGTCGTTCTCTTCGTCAACCAGGGGATCTTTGCCTTGAACCGCGATTTGGCGGGCGCGGCGGGCGGCGACCAGCACCAGGTCAAAACGGTTACCTACCTGTTTTACAGCATCTTCTACAGTAACGCGTGCCATGCAGGACTCCAGTGTTTGGGCTTTCTCGGTTTAAAAAAGCGGTGTTTAAAAATGACGCAAAAGTTTACTTGTTTTTGGCCTATTCTGCCAGTAGCTGTTGCAGCAAGTTTTGTTGGGCCTGCTGCTGCTGGCGCAATTCCAGCCGTTGGCACTCGATGACGGCCCTCAGCTGGAACAGTGCCTGCTCAAAGTCTTCGTTGATGATGACATAGTCATACTCGTCATAGTGCACCATTTCGGCAATGGCTTTCTCCATCCGGCCCTTGATCACCTCGGCACTGTCCTGGCCGCGGCCGATCAGGCGACGCTCCAGCTCTTCGCGGCTGGGCGGCAGGATGAAGATGGACTTGGTCGGCATCTGTTCACGGATCTGGCGGGCGCCCTGCCAGTCGATATCGAGGAACACGTCGATCCCCTGCGCCAGGCAGGCTTCGATGGCGGCGCGGGAGGTGCCGTAGTAGTTGCCGAACACCTCGGCCCACTCCAGAAAGTCGCCGCGCTCGATCAGCGCCTTGAACTCTTCCACCTTGACGAAGTGGTAGTGCACCCCGTGCTCTTCACCGGGACGGGTGGCGCGGGTGGTGTGGGAAACCGACAGCTGCATCTTGCCAGCTTGATTGTGGTTAGTCAGCAAGGCATTGAGCAGGCTGGATTTACCCGCTCCGCTCGGGGAGGAGATGATATAGAGAGTGCCTTGTTGCGCCATGTCTGTACCTTTAAGCGAGACCGTGTTTTGGTTGTAGCAGAGGCCGCCGTCTTGTGCCCGAAAGGGAGACAGCCAAATCCGAAACGCGGAAAATTCTTGAATTAAGAGGGATGTAAAGGCGGCGAATTTTAACAGAAGGTGGCGGATAAAAAAACGGCCGGAATCATATTCCAGCCGATCAAAGTATTCGTAGCTTGCTGCGGGAGCGTCACCCACATCAGCCGCCATTCTGCCTACCGCCGTGTGGGTGGGCCAGCAGATTATCCCTGCTTCACTGCTCGGAAATTCCGAGTTGCTGTCCGGTGAGCAGCTGGCGATCGGCGCAGAGCCGGTCGAAGGCGGCGATGACCCGCTCGCGGGTTATCTTGCTCATGGCGTCCGGATCCTTGAGGCGGGTGCGCCAGCCGAGCTCGGCCAGCGGCTTGCCGGTCTCCTGCTCGACCAGCTCCTGATAGACGCTGACCGCGTAGTCGCGGCACAGATAGGGGCCGGTCCGCTCCGGGTTGTGGTGGGCATAGAGGCCGAGCACCGGCGTACCCACCAGGGTAGCCATGTGGGTGGGGCCGGTATCGGGGGCCAGCACCAGGCTGGCCTCCTTGATCAGCGCCAGCAACTGCTTGAGGTTGGTCTGCCCCACCAGATCCACCGGCTTGCTGTGGCTCAGCCGTTGAATATCGGCGGCCAGATCCCGCTCCAGTTTGGCCGGCCCGCCGCACAGATAGACTTGAAAGCCCTTGTCTGCGGCGTGATCCGCCAGCGCGGCATAGCCGGCGGCAGTCCAGTTCTTGAATGCCTTGCTGGCGGCGGCGCAGATGAGCAGGGTCGGCTTGCCGTCAATCTTCTCTTTCGCCCAGGCCTGGTGCTCGGCGCTGATGAGCAGTTGCCAGTCCGGGGTCAGATTCTGGATGCCGAGCTCTTTGGCGAAGGCGAGAAAGCCGTCCAGCACGTGGGGCGAGGCGGGGGATGGCACCTTGTGGTTGGTGAACAGCCACTGGCCATCGCTGGCCCGCTCCCGATCAAACCCGAGCTTGACCTTGGCCTTGATGCCGAGGGTGGCGATGCTGGCCCGCATGGCCGCCTGCAGGTGCAGCAGGGCATCGAATTGGCGTCCCCTGAGGGTCTGCCAGAGCTCGCGATAGCCGCGCCAGCCCTTGCTCTTGTCGAAGGCGATGACTTCGACCCCGGGCAGATCGGCAAAAAGCGTCGCTTCAATCTTGCCGGTGATCCAGGTGATACGGGTCGTCGGCCAGGCCCGCTGGATGACGCGCACCAGCGCCAGCGCGTGGCAGCAGTCGCCGATGGCGGAGAGCCGCAGGATGCAGATGGAGGAGGGCGGCGTTTGGAACAGCGGCATGATGTGGCGCAATGGTGGCAAAATGGATGGATGGCATTATGCAAACTCCCCCGTGGATTGTAAAATTGCGCACGACCGGCAGCCGGTGCCCCTGACAAAGCCCGTGTTGCCGTTGCCTGCCCTTGCCTTGTGTAGCCATGACTGACCGACCGGAATCGCCAAAAATGCAAATTCAGACCGAACACAACCAGATCTGCTGGTACGCCGAAGGGGCGTTTCGCGACCCTTCTCCCGAGCTGTTTGATCCGGCCTGGTGGCAGACACATCGCCAGGTGGTAGGGTCTTCCATCGGCCGCGGAGTGACCTGGTTCGTCAAGGATGAATCCCGCCATCTGGTGCTGCGTCACTACTATCGCGGTGGCATGGTGGGCAAGGTGGTGCGGGATCGCTTCTGGTTCGAAGGGGTTGAATCGAGCCGTGCCATGGCCGAATACACGCTGCTGGCCAAGTTGAGCGCCCAGGGATTGCCGGTGCCGCGCCCGTTTGCCGCCCGGATGGCCAAGCAGGGCCCCTTCTATCGGGCCGACATCCTGATCGAGCGCATCCGTGGCGCCAAGGATCTGGTGGCCCTGCTCAAGCAGGGGCCGATCGCCGGCGAGGTGTGGCACAAGGTGGGTCAGACGGTGCGCCGGTTGCACGACGCAGGTGTCTATCACGCCGATCTCAACAGCCACAACCTGCTGCTCGACAAGGAGGGCAAGGTGTGGGTGATCGACTTCGACAAGGGGGCCATCCGCTCTCCCGGCAACTGGCAGCAGGCTAACCTGGAACGGTTGCTGCGCTCCTTCAACAAGGAGTCCCAGTTGCATACCAGTTTCCATTTCGTACCGGAGAACTGGCAGGCCCTGATGAACGGCTATCAAGGAAAAGCGAGCTGACCCTGTTGCTCGGCGCGAGAGCCAATGTTACTTATTGAGAAGGTCTTCAGATTCGGTGTCGAGGCGCTCGATGGACATGCTCAAGGCTCCCCACAGGGAGGCAATTACCCGGTTTGATCTGGCGCTGATGGCGGATGCCATCGCCTTGCTGGAGGCAGGGCTCTGGAGCTGGAGCCCGCAGCAGGGCGTGCAGCGGGATCTCTCCTGTCTGCGGCTGCTGGGATTGAACGAAGCCGGTCTGGACGATCTCGGCTGGCTGGAGCGGGTGCACCCCGATGACGTGGGAAGCCTGCAGGAGGCGCTGACCGCCTGCCAGAGCGGGCGGGTGGCCCAGATCCGGCTCGAATACCGCATCCTGCATCACGACGGCCACTATGTTCGGTTGGAGGAGCGGGCCCGGCGCGATGTTCACGGCCAGGTGCTGGGGGTGGTGCGTCTGCTCGACTCACAGACACTGCTGGTGGAGGAGCGGCACGGTACCGATCCCCTCACCGGGCTGGAGAGCCGTAGCCACTTCGAGCTGTTGCTCGATGAGCGGCTGGCCAGCGAGAGCGGCAGCTTCAGCCTGCTGCAATTCAGCGTCGACCACAGGGCCAAGATCCAGCAGCTGTTCGGCGAGGTGGCCTGCGATGCCATGCTGGCCAAGCTGGCCCGTATCGTGCGTCACGAACTGCGGCGGGAAGACCCCTTCGCCCGCTGGGACGAAGACGGCTTCATCCTGATGCTCTCCCAGACCGATCGGTTGAGCGGCCTCGAGATTGCCGAGCGGCTGCGCCTCGAGATCGCCGATGCCAGCCTGCTGCCGCAGCGACCGGTGACCGTCAGCATCGGCCTGGTGCAGAGCCAGGTCAGCGAGCAGATCGATCACCTGCTGGCCCGGCTGGCCACCTGCCACGGTCAGGCCAGACGGGAGCACAATACCGTCGTCGGCTGATTTTTAGTCAGCGCTCACTTACCTCATGACGCTGGCATACCCAGAGGGAGGCCAGCATCAGCAGGCCGCCCAGGGTGAGCCTGAGCAGGTCGGTATCCTTGCCCCACAGCAGCAGATTGACCAGCAGACCCGCCGGGATCAGGGCGTTGTTCATGATGGCCAGCACACCGCTGCTGACCTGGGTCGCCCCCTTGTTCCACAGGAAGTAACCAAGCCCGGAAGCGCCAATCCCCAGCCACAACAGAATGCTCCACTGCAGGGTACTGGTGGGGTATTGCGGCGTGCCCAGCAGCCACCAGGCGGGCAGGGCCACGACCAGGGCGCCCAGATAGAAGCAGCCGAACACGGCGAGCTGGGGGGGCTGTTCCTTCTCCCGCGCCAGCAATACCTTGTAGCCGACCTGGCCGATGGCGAAGCAAATGTTGGCACCTTGCACCACCAGGAAGCCCAGCACGTAGCTTTCGGTCAGCCCGTCGAAGCGGATGACGGCCGCCCCCAGCACCGCCAGCAAGGCTCCCCACAGATAGGTGGGCTTGAAGCGCCGCTCCAGCAGGTCATGGATCAGGGTGACGTAGATGGGGGTGAAGATGGTGAACACCAGCACTTCCGGCACCGTCAGCAGCAGGAAGGAGTGGTAATAGAACAGATACATGATGCCGAGCTGGGTAGCGCCGAGGGCCATCAGCTTGGCCACCAGGTCGGGCCGCAGCCAGCGCCGTCTGAGAAAAGGCAGAAACACCAGGCTGGCGAGCACGATGCGGGTCAGTACCGAGAAGTAGGCATCCACCTGACCGGCGAGGTAGACCCCGATCAGGCTGAAGGAGAATGACCAGAGCAGGGTAACCCCTATCAAGTAGTTCATGTGGTTGATTTATCGTCAGTTGTCAATTTTTAAGGGGGCTATGATGGCCGAGATGGAAGCCTTGATCCAGCGTTTATGGCGCCAGTTGCCACAGATCGGAGCATTTTCCTTTACCGCGAGCAACGGGGCAGGCTCCGCCACCGACTGGTGTGGCAGTGGTGAGGGGGAGGTGACAGTGACCGATCATCATGGGGGTTGGCTGTTTGCCGAGCTGGGTCGCTACACCACGCCCCATGGCCGGGTGCTGACCATGCACAACCGCTTCTGGTGGCAGCGCAGCGAGCAGGGGATCCTGCTCTCCCACCTGCGCTACGAGCAGCCGGTGGTGCTGTTCGAGCTGCTGCCTCAGGCGGATGGTCGCTGGCTCACCGCCGAGCCCCACCTGTGCGGTCAGGATCACTACAGCGCCGAGCTGACGCCGACCGGGGACGGCTTTCTGCTCGGCTGGCAGATCACCGGTCCGCGCAAGAACGAGCGGCTGAGTTATCGCTATCGGGTGTGACGGGCGGCAGGCATAAAAAAACCGGCGCAGAGCGCCGGTAGAAGGGACAAATCGGAGGTTTTTTTGAAAAACGGTCCCAAAAACAGGAGAGATACACTCTCGTCACACATTCAGAAATGGATGTCAGGCACTCAGCGCATAGCTCAGCATGGCTTGCAGCTTGCTGTCGAAGAACCAGGGCAGCAGCACCATCAGCAGCCCGAGCAGACCCATCAGCCGCTGGCGATACTGCCAGCCGGCGATCACCACCAGACCGCCGCAGAGCGTGGTCAGGATGCCTGACATAGGGCAGCCTCCCGCTGGACGCGGCGCTGCTGAGCCCACTGGTTGAGGGCGACCGAGCCCAGGATCAGGGCCAGTGCCACGCCGGTGGTGGACTGGATCTGCTCGCCGAGGAACAGGGCACCCAGCATGACGCCGAACAGCGGCACCAGGTAGTTGCTGAAGGAGGCGAAGGTCGGGCCCGCCTTCTGGATCAGCGCCATGTAGAGGAAGTAGACCAGACCGGTACAGAACACCCCGAGCACCGCGACGGCGCCGATGGCATGCTGGCTCGGCATGGTGAGCGCGCTCAGATCGGTGACGAACGGCGCGGCCAGCAGCAGCTGGATGGCCGAAGAGATCAGGATGTTGCGTGCCACGACCACCGGGTGGTCCTTGGCGAAGCGCTTGATCATCAGCAGCCCGATGGCGAAGCAGCTGGCCCCGAACAGGATGGCCATGGCGCCGAGCAGGCCGGCATTCATGCCGCTGGCCAGTTTCGGCCAGAACAGCACCAGTACGCCGACGAAGCCGATGACCACGGAGACGAGACCGCCCTTGGTGATTTTTTCACCGGAAACCAACAAGGGTGCCATCAGGATGGTGACAAACGGGATACAACCCATTACCACGGCCGCGATGGCGCTATCCACATACTGTTGACCCCAGGCCACCATGATGAAAGGCAGGGTGGCATCGAGCAGGGCGATCAGCATATAGGTACGCCACGGAGTGTGTTCGCTCTTGAGACGCATGAACAGGCAGAGCAGACCCAGGGTCAGGCTGCCACACAAGGCGCGACCCGCTGCCACCATGATGGGGGGCAATTCGGTCACGGCCTGATGCATGAAAATGAACTGGGAGCCCCACAACAGGCCAATCGCCAGCAACAACAGATAGCTACGCATTTTAATCTCCGATGTAATTCGCCTGCGCATTCTATGCAATCTGCTACTATGCCAAAAATGAATTGTCGTCATTCAACCATGGCCAATATCGATGGAACTGCCCCTTTCCCGCCTCGATCTCAACCTGCTCACCGTGTTCGACATGCTGATGCAGGAGCGCAACGTCACCCGTGCCGCCGAGCGGCTGCACCTTTCCCAGTCCACCGTCAGCCATGCGCTGGGGCGGCTGCGAACGGCGCTGGACGACCCCCTGTTCGTGATGAGCCGGCGCGAGATGATGCCGACCGAACGCGCCAAGGCGCTGGCCGGCCCGGTGCGCCAGGCGCTGGCCATGCTGGAGCAGGGGTTGCGGCAGGCCAAGGGGTTCGACCCCGCCAGTGCGCGGCGGATCTTTCGCATCGCCACTCCGGGCTCGGTGGAACACGGCCTGGTGCCGGCGCTGGTGGAGCGGCTGCATCGGCATGCCCCGCACTGCCGGCTGGAGGTATGCGAGCTGGCCGACAGCGACTACGAGCGGGAGCTGGAGAAGGGGGAGCTGGATCTGGTGATCGGCTTCGCCGATGCCAACCACCTCTCGCCCCGGCTGTGGCGCGAACCCTGGTTCAACAACCCGCTGGTCTGTCTGTCGCCCCTTGGCAGCGAGCTGCCTGACGTGCTGGGGCCGGACGATCTGGTCAGCCGGCCCCACATCCATACCTCCAGCTGGGGTCATAGCCAGGCCATGGTGGACCTCTGGCTGGCCCGCTTCGGGGTGGAGCGTGAACTGGGTGTCCGATTACCGAGCTTTATGGCGGTGCCGCCGCTGATGGCCACCGGTCGCTATCTGGTGGTGGTGCCCGAGATGATCGGGCGCCACTTCTGCCGCTACTATCCGCTGCGTCTGCACCAGCTGGACCCCGACATCCCCATCGTCTATCTGATGGCGGGCCACCCGCTCACCGCCCATGACGAGGCGATCGGCTGGTTCAAGGGGTTGTTGCACCGGCTGGCGTTCGAGCGCTACGGCGCGGATGCGCTCGGCAGCCCGGCGCAGCGCGGGGCGGATCAGTTCAATCCGGCGAAGTAGTCGAGCCCCATCGCCCCCTTCACCTCGGCCAGCACCTCGTCGGTCAGGGCGCGCGCCTGCTCGGTACCCTGCTGCAACAGGCGCAGCAGCTGGCGCTTGTCGGCGATGGCCGCCTCGCGCCGTGCCCGCATCGGGGCGAGCAGGGTCTGCAGGCAGTCGTTCAGCACCTGCTTGCAGCGCATGTCCCCCAGCCCGCCGCGCTGGTAGTGGGCCTTCATCTCGGCCACCAGTGCCTTGTCGGGGTGGAAGGCATCGAGATAGGCGAACACCGTATTGCCCTCCACCTGACCCGGATCGCTCACCTTGAGGTGATTGGGGTCGGTGTACATGGCGAACACTGCCTGCTTGATCTCCTCCGCCGACATGCCGAGCTCTATGGTGTTGCCGAGGGACTTGGACATCTTGGCCTTGCCGTCGATGCCGGGCAGGCGGCCGGTGTCGCTCAGAATGGGCTGGCACTCGGTCAACACCTCTTTGCCAACAAGAGTGTTGAAGCGGCGCACTATCTCGTTGGTCTGCTCCAGCATCGGCAGCTGATCCTCGCCCACCGGCACATGGGTGGCACGAAAGGCGGTGATGTCGGCGGCCTGGCTGACCGGGTAGATCAGGAAGCCGGCCGGCAGGCTGCGCTCGAACCCTTTCTGCTGGATCTCCGCCTTGACGGTGGGGTTGCGCTCCAGCCGGGCGACGCTGACCAGGTTGAGGTAATAGGTCGTCAGCTCGGCGAGGGCGGGCAGGGCGCTCTGCAGACAGAAGGTGGTCTTGGCCGGGTCGAGGCCGGCGGCCAGGTAGTCGGCCATCACCTCCAGCACGTGGTCGGTCACCTTGGCCGGGTTGTGGCCATTGTCGGTCAGCGCCTGCAGATCGGCGATCATCACGAACTGGCGGTAATGGTGCTGGGCTTCGACGCGCTGGCGCAGCGAGCCTACGTAGTGGCCGATGTGCAGTTTGCCGGTGGGACGGTCGCCGGTCAGGATAACGGGGTTGTACATGTCACTCTCTCCAGTTGGGTGAGCCGGGAGGCGACAAAGGGATGAAAACAATGACCGCCTCTCGGCGGTCACGGTGTTTTCTTTGGAAAATTTTACATAGAAAAGCAGTGCCGCCTGTTTAAGAGCAGCACCACCAGTAGTTGTGATTGAATGAGGTCATATTCATGGCAAATCAAACTACGCCTGTTTGATCACTTCTGCAAGGGGACGACCAGCAGATCGCAGGGCACGGTATTCATCAGCTGGCGCGCACTCGAAGTGAGCAGGCTCCAGAAGCTCTGGCGGTGGCCGCACACCAGCAGATCGATCTGATAGTCCCTGACCGCCTGGTTGACTCGCTCGCTCAAATCACCGCAGATCACCAGCTTCTTCTCGATGGGGTAGTCCACCGAGGCCAGGAAGGCTTCCAGCTTCTTTTTCGCTTCGGCGATCACCTGATCCTGCACGTTGTCGATGTCGATATCGATCATCTCGGTGTAGAGATCCTTGAGGTCCACATCGACATGGATCACCGACAGCTTGGCGCCGTTGGAGCGGGCCCGGTCGACCGCCTTCTCGATCACCTTGCGGTTGTCTTCCGACAGGTCGATCGCGGCCAGTATGTGTTTGTAATAGGTTCCATTCATGGGAGTTCTCCTCACTGATCCTGAGTCCACTATACCAATGTCTGCTGAAACTAAAATGGTGTCCCCGGCACAGTTTTGGGATTTAAACGAGTTTCTTATGGAGCTTGTCGCCGACGGCAGGCAATAAACTGGCTATAAATCGAACAGGAGTTTGAAGCAGGTCACACCCGCCGGCTTGCCCGCGGCCGGTGACAGGCATAGGATGTGCCCGTGCTTCGCAATGAACACAAAACAACAAAAAGCATCTGAATACCGCTTTGGGGAGCCTCGCGCTCCCTTTTGTTTTTCTGCCGCCTTCTCGCCGATATTCCGCCCGACATCAAGGTAATCCCGCCTCGCTTGGTTATGCTGTAGCCAGTTCCTTTGGCAGACCGTCGCCGGCCATTGAACACCGGATCCCGGTTGGATACGGGCCGGTCTGCGACCGTCATTTCGCGTATCGTATTGATTCCTTGGAGACTCCTTGATGATCATTCACCCACAGATCCAGGGCTGCGTCGCCCGCAACTGTCATCCCATCGGCTGCCGTGCCGCCGTGCTGCAGCAGATCGAGCGGATCCGGGCGGCGGGCCCGTTCGACGGGCCGAAACGGGTGTTGGTGCTGGGTGCCTCGTCCGGCTTCGGGCTGGCGTCGCGCATCGCTCTGACCTTCGGGGCCGGGGCCGACACCGTTGGCGTGTCGTTCGAGCGGGGCCCCTCCGACAAGGGGCCGGGCAGCGCCGGCTGGTACAACAACATCTGGTTTCGCAAGGAGGCGGAGCAGGCCGGCCGCATCGCCATCAATCTGATCGGGGATGCCTTCTCCACCGGGATGCGCCAGCAGGCCATCGACACCATCCGCCAGCAGCTGGGGCAGGTGGATCTGGTGATCTACTCGCTGGCGAGCGGCATCCGGGTGTTGCCTGACGGCACGCAAGTGCGCTCCGTGCTCAAGACCACCGGCCAGCCATTCAGCGGCTGGGGACTGGATCTGGAACACGACACCCTGGTGCAGCAGTCGCTGGATCCGGCCACCCCGGAGGAGATCCGCGACACCGTCAGCGTGATGGGCGGCGAGGACTGGCAGCTCTGGTTGCAGGCGCTGCAGCAGGCGGATTGCCTCGCGCCCGGCGCGCAAACCGTGGCCTACTCCTATATCGGCCCCGAATCCACCTACCCCCTCTATCGGGACGGCACCATCGGCTATGCCAAGGAGCACCTGCACGCCACCGCCGAGACCATCAATCTGCAGCTGGCGGAGATTGGCGGCCACGCCTGGGTGTCGGTCTGCAAGGCGCTGGTGACCAAGGCGAGCGCCTACATTCCGGTGCTGCCGGTCTATCTGGGCCTGCTGATGGGGGTGATGAAGGAGCGCGGCGTGCACGAGGGCTGCATCGAGCAGATGCAGCGGCTGTTTGCCACCAAGATGTACGGCCCGCAAGGGGTGGTGGCCGACGGTAACCGGCTGATCCGGATGGATGACCACGAACTGGACCCGGCCATTCAGGCCGCCGTCTCGGCGCTCTGGTCCAAGGTGACGCCGGACAACTTCCACGCGCTGGGGGATTTTGCCGGGCTGCGCCAGGATTTCATGCAGCTCAACGGCTTCGAGCTGCCGGGCGTCGACTACGGCGCGCCGGTGGATCTGGCCTCGCTCAGCGAGCTGCTGCCCTGAGCCAGGGGGGCTGAGGGTCAGGCCACGCTGCTGGCCAGGGCCTCCGGCTCCTCCTGATTGATCGGCTCAGCGGCCAGGATGGTCTGGTTGCGGCCCTGGCGCTTGGCCTGATACATGGCCATGTCGGCCCGGTGGATAAGCTGGCCCAGCCCGTCATCGGCGGTCGAACGGCCGGCTACCCCGATGCTGATGGTCATGCGGGGTTTGTCGATCTGGCCGATGCGCTGGCGTAGCTGCTCTGCCAGATACCAGCAATCCGCCGCCGGCAGCGGCACCGCCACCAGAAACTCCTCGCCGCCCCAGCGCCCGACCAGTTGCAGGTCGGGTGCCCAGGATCTCAGCTCCCGCGCCAGCCGCTGAATGGCCCTGTCTCCCGCCTGATGGCCATGACGGTCGTTGATCTGCTTGAAGTGATCTATGTCGATGATCAGCAGGGTGAGCGGGCCCTCTTGCTGCCACTGGGTAGCCAGCCGTTCCAGCAGCGCGCGGCGATTGGGCAGCTCGGTCAGCTGATCGAAAGTGGCCAGCTTGTAGAGGTGGCGCGAGCTGCGGTGCAGCCGGTGGGTGGTGACGCCCAGCAGCAGCAGGGCACTGGCCAGCAGGCCGACCAGCGCCAGCTGGTAGTGGCGGGCGCTCTGCTGATGCAGCAGCTGTTGGCGCTTGTTCTCGTTCTCCTGCTGCAGCACCCGGTTGCTGGCCTCGCTGCGGGCCAGATCCATCTCGGCCTGGAAGGCGGCGGCATGCTGGCTCAGGGTCTGGTTGAAGTGCTGCTTGTAGTCGTTCACGTATTCATTGAGCGCCTGGTAGGCCTCGGGGTAGCGCCCCTGATCCGCCAGCAGGCTGGCCTGCAAGGCCTTGCTGCCGGCACCGGCAGGCCCCTGGCTGGTCAGCAGTTGCAGCGCCAGCTGCTTCTCGCCGCTGCCCTGCAGTGCCCTGGCCCGGGTCTCCAGCAGGCGCACCCCGGCTTCCGGGTAGCCCAGTTGCTGATAGAGCGCCTGCGCCTCGTCCAGGGCGCGCAGGGCGCCGGCCCAGTCGCGCTCGGCATTGAGCGCCATGGCCTGATAGCCGAGGATGATGGCACGGTAGTCCGGTGCCAGCGTTGGGTTGGCCAGCAGATTGTCCAGCAGCCGTCTGGCCTGGGCGGGGCGATCGGTATCGATATAGAGCCGTGCCATGTTGGCCCGGATGATGGTCTGGCTGTTGGGTTCGTCCAGCTGCACCATGCGCTGCAGCGCCTCCAGGTAATAGCTTTCGGCCTCCCGTGCCAGATTGAGGTCGGCATAGAGGTTGCCGAGGGTCATCAGCAGGCGGGCGCACTGCAGGCTGGCGATGGTGGAGTTTGGTATCGTCTGCTTGAGGCGAAAGGCGGTCTTGAGCTCGGCGATCGCCGCACTGAGCTGCTGGGTGCGATAGAGCGCGAGCCCGTTCAGGGCGTGCCACTCGGAGGTCTGCTGCGGATGGCCGGCGACGGCGGGTTTGAGCTGCTCCAGCAGGGTGAGCGCCTGATCCGGCGCTTCGGTATCCAGGGTGAGGGCGATCTGCTGCAAGCGGAAGTCGAGCAGGCGCAGGGTCTCCTGCTGGGCACTGGCCAGCCCGCGGGCACGGGCGTTGTCGAGCAGGGCTTGCGGATAGCGCCCCAGCGCGGCCTGGGCCAGGGCTCTGGCGTAAAACTGCTCCATGTCCTGCTGCGGGTTGGCGTCGAGGCGTTGCAGATAGCCGACGGGATCGCGCGCCGCCTGCAGTTCAGCCTCTTTCAGCAAGGAGGGAGTGGCCTGCAGCTGGGTCATCCAGAGCAGCGCCAGTGCCATTATGAATCTCATTGAATCCTTTCCCCGACCACTGGCGCCATCATAATGGCTGAATCCACCTACACCATGTTTCTTTGCTTCTCTATAACCGTATGGGGGATAGGATGAGGCGAAAAGCTGTCACAACTGAGAGCTTGGGCAGCGGTATCTGGTTGCTTCATAACGAAACTGTGGCGACAATCGTGACCAAATCACAGTGGAGAATCATCATGTTGGCCAAAGCCATGATCGAGAAGTTGAACGAGCAGATTAATCTTGAATTCTATTCCTCCAACCTCTACCTGCAGATGAGCGCCTGGTGCGAGGACAAGGGCTTCGAGGGGGCGGCCAACTTCCTGCGCCAGCACGCCGTCGAGGAGCGTCAGCACATGGAGCGCCTGTTCACCTACGTGAGCGAGACCGGTGCCATGCCGCTGCTGGGCGCCATCGATGCCCCTCCCCACGAGTTCAAGTCGCTGGGCGACATCTTCCGCACCACCCTCGAGCACGAATACCACATCACCAAGTGCATCAACGGCCTGGCCCACGTGGCGTTCACCACCCAGGACTACTCCACCTTCAACTTCCTGCAGTGGTACGTGGCCGAGCAGCATGAAGAGGAGAAGCTGTTCAAGAGCATCGTCGACCGCCTGTCGCTGGTGGGTGAAGATGGCAAGGGTCTCTACTTCATCGACAAGGAGCTGGCCGAGCTGGCCAAGGGCGCCCCTGCCAGCATCATGGATGGCAATGCCTGATAGTCGTGGACACTTAGTGTTCAGCCAGTACAATGACGGCCCCTCTTAACGAGGGGCCGTTTTCTATTGCGGCAGCCATGAAACCGCAGTGCTGGTTGCTGCCGGATACAATGACGGTCTTCGTATAAAAGGGCCGTTTTTCTTTTGATGAGTGAGTGATGATGAAGCAGTTTGATGTGGTGGTGATCGGCGCCGGGGCGGCCGGATTGATGTGTGCGGCCCAGGCCGGTTATCGGGGCCGCTCCGTGCTGGTGCTCGACAACGCCAAGAAGCCGGGCCGCAAGATCCTCATCAGCGGTGGCGGCCGTTGCAACTTCACCAACCATCAGGCCAGTCCCCACGCCTTTCTCTCGGCCAACCCCCACTTCTGCAAGTCGGCGCTGGCGCGCTACACCCAGCAGGATTTCATCGATCTGGTGGACCGGCACGGCCTGAGCTATCACGAGAAGACCCTGGGCCAGCTGTTCTGTGACGAGAGCGCCAAGGAGATCGTCGACATCCTGCTGACCGAGTGCGACTGGGCCGGCGTCACACTACAGTTCCAGACCGAGATCCTCACCGTCAGCAAGACCGATGACGGTTTCGTGCTGACCACCAGTCAGGGGGAGATCAGCTGCCACTCGCTGGTGGTGGCCACCGGCGGCCTCTCCATGCCGAAACTCGGTGCCACTCCCTACGGCTTCAAGCTGGCGGAGCAGTTCGGCCTCAAGGTGCTGCCTACTCGCGCCGGCCTGGTGCCCTTTACCCTGCATCAGGCCGAGAAAGAGGCCTTCGCCGATCTGGCCGGGGTCAGCCTGCCGGTGGCGGTGACCGCCGAGGATGGCACCTGTTTCAAGGAGGCCATGCTGTTCACCCATCGCGGTCTCTCGGGCCCGGCCATCCTGCAGATCTCCTCCTTCTGGCTGGCGGGGGAGAAGATCCACATCAACCTGCTGCCGGAGCTCGACATCGCCGCCACCCTCCGGGAGTGGGCCCAGGCCCATCCCGCCCAGGAGCTGAAAACCGTGCTGGGGCGCGAGCTGCCCAAGCGCTTCGTCGACAAGCTGGTGGAGCTGGGCCAGTTGGTCAGCAAGCCGATGCGCCAGTACAACGAGCGGGAGCTGGAGGCCGTGGCTACCCTGCTGGGGGATTGGCAGATCCTGCCCAACGGCACCGAGGGTTATCGCACCGCCGAAGTGACCCTGGGGGGGGTGGATACCAACGATCTCTCCTCCAAGACCATGGAGGCGCGCAAGGTGGCCGGTCTCTACTTCATCGGCGAGGTGGTGGACGTGACTGGCTGGCTCGGTGGCTACAACTTCCAGTGGGCCTGGTCCTCCGGTTGGGTAGCCGGCCAGTACTGCTGATAGAGGCTGCTTCTATATCGTCGATGAGCGCGATAGCGGCCTTTGGGGGGCAACTTCCAGTGGGCCTGGTCATCGGGCTGGGTGGCTGGCCAGTACTGCTGACCAACCATCGCACTCATCCACTTCAGACGCGGCCGCTCAGGCCGCGTTTTTTATGGGTGGTATCCCTCACGGGGTGGCCCGTTCCCCCTTTCTAAGAGTCGGCAAGAACGCGGTCAGCAAGCCGATGAGCGGCAGGTAGGCGCAGATCTGGTACACGGTTTCGATGCTGGTGGCATCGGCCAGCTGGCCCAGCAGGGCCGCCCCTATACCCCCCATGCCGAAGGCGAAACCGAAGAACAGGCCTGAGATGGTGCCGACCTTGCCGGGGACCAGCTCCTGGGCGTAGACCAGGATGGCGGAGAAGGCCGAGGCCAGGATCAGGCCGATGATGACCGAGAGCACCGAGGTCCAGAACAGGTCGACGTGGGGCAGCAGCAGGGTGAAGGGGGCGACGCCGAGGATGGAGATCCAGATCACCCGCTTGCGGCCGATGCGATCGCCAATTGGCCCGCCGAGGACGGTACCCGCCGCGACGGCAAACAGGAAGGCGAACAGATAGAGCTGGGCGCTGTCCAGCGACAGGCTGAACTTGTCCATCAGGTAGAAGGTGTAATAGCTGCTCAGGCTGGCCATGTAGAAGAATTTGGAGAACATCAGCAGGCCGAGGATGGCCAGCGACCAGCCGATCTGGCGGCGGCTCAGGCCGTGACCGAGGTGCGCCTTCATCCGTTTATGGAAGTTGGCGGCGTGATGGCTGGACCAGCGCCCGACCAGGCTGAGCACGATGACGCCGACCAGGGCGAACAGCGAGAACCAGGCCGCGCTGTCCTGGCCCTGCGGCACTATGATCAGCGCGGCGAGCAGCGGGCCTATGGCCGATCCCAGATTGCCGCCGATCTGGAACAGCGATTGGGCCAGTCCAGGCTGACTGCCGGCCGCCATGCGGGCGACCCGGGAAGATTCCGGGTGGAACACCGATGAGCCGATGCCGATCAGCATGGCCGACAGCAGCACGGCGCCGAAGCTGGCCGCCTGCGACAACGACAGCAAGCCGATCATCGTAAAGCCCATGCCGAACGGCAATGAATAGGGCATGGGCCGGCGGTCGGTGTAGAGGCCGATCAGCGGCTGCAACAAGGAACCCGTGAACTGGTAGGTGAGGGTGATGAGGCCGATCTGGGCGAACGACAGGTTGAGGCCGAGCTTGAGCAGCGGATAGATGGCCAGCAGCACAGACTGCATCATGTCGTTCAACAGGTGCGAGAAGCTGATGGCGGCGATCACCGGATAGGTGGTGCGATTCAAGGCGTCGTGCGCGGTAGCGGCGGCGAGTGGCTGATCGGTACTGAGGCTCTTTTCCATGAGGGCGGGTTCTGTGAGTCTGGGTATGGCTTAACATGCCTGATCCCGACGCGTCTGGACACCACAAAGTGGGGCGGGAAGAGTGCCGTGAGAGAATGGGGCGAGCGATCACGGATCGGCACTTGTGCTCGGCGGGCGGCGGATTAGTATAGAAAGCCGTCGCTGTGTTATCCGGGTTACCACCCGCCATGGAGGGAACATGTTCGAAAGCCTGGGAGTCATCAATGTCTGGACCTGTTTGAGCGGGCTGTTTTCCAGGTCCAGAGGGGCGCGCCATGTTTGAGAGTCTGGGGGTTATCAATGTCTGGACTTATCTGGTCGGGCTCTTCTTCATCATCATAGCGCCGGGGCCCAACTCGATTTATGTGCTGCGCACCGGGGCGAGCCGCGGCGTCGGCCCCGGCTACCAGGCGGCCCTCGGGGTCTTCGTCGGCGACGCCATCCTGATCTTCTGCGCTTATCTGGGCATCGCCTCCCTCATTCGTACCACCCCCTTGCTGTTTACCCTGGTGCGCTACCTGGGGGCCCTCTATCTGCTCTATCTCGGGGTGAAGATCCTGCACGCCAACTTCATCGCCAGGCGGGAAGGGCAGGCGTCCGTGGTCGAGCACGGCGAGCGCTACTTCTCCAAGGCGCTCACCTTGAGCCTCACCAACCCCAAGGCGATCCTGTTCTACGTCTCCTTCTTCGTGCAGTTTGTCGACTTCAACTACGCCCACACCTGGGTCTCCTACCTGGTGCTGGCGAGCATGCTGGAGGCTATGAGCTTCGTCTATCTGACCCTGTTGATCTTCGGCGGCACCCTGATGGCCCGCTTCTTCGCGCGCAAGGTACGCCTCGCCAAACTCGGCAATGGCCTGATCGGTCTCTTCTTTATGGGCTTCGCCGCCCGTCTGGCGACCCTGTCGTCCTGACCGGCCTGCGGGCCTGCCAAGCCATGGACGCCCGGTGCCGGGCGTCTAGTCTGGCCAGCAATCCTTGCCAACCCGTACAAAACGGGATTGATGCACGATCAGCTTCTGATTGCCAGACTGGCTGATCTTGGGATTGCGATAGGTCTCGCCGGGCAGCAGATATTTGTTGTCTGCCATGCTGTCCGGCTGGTCACACCCCTGTTTCACCATGAACTCAAAGAAGCTGTTGCCGGTATTGGTGATGCTGCCCGCCACCTGATCGAGACGATATTCGAACCGTTCCTGGCGGGGCCTCACCACCAGAATGGATTGCAGCGCTATGGTCATTTCGACCGCACTGCGTTTGCCTGCGTTATCGGGTATGCCGGCCTGTGCCACCGGCACCTCGGTGAAAACGACCCGGTAGTAGCGCTCCTGCCTATCGCCTGGCCCCTTGTAATAGAGTTTGACGTGTTTCCGCTGGTCCGGATGCAACACAAACCGCTTGGGGGCGAACAGCAGTTCGCCAGGGGCCATGGGTAGAATGGCCTCGTCCGCTGTCGGACTGGTGATGCGATACGCCGCCAGCTCGTAGAGCTTGGGTGTGCTGGCGTTGTTGGTGACGGTGCGGGAGATGAACTCTTCATCGTGCTCCATGATGGCTGTCATGGGGCCTATGTCGATGGCCCATGCCTGGGGGCCGGCAAGCAGCAGAGCCGTCAGCAGAGTCAAACTGCGCGCCAGGTTTTTCATCATTGTCCTGAGATCCATGTTGATTGCTAACGCCAGCTGCCCTTGATGGTCAGGGTGCCGCTCTGGTGCCGTTCTCCTTCCCACATGCTGCCCTCCGTGGTTTGTGCCGCCCTTGGATCGGTCAGATCAAAGTCCAGCTTGAGCAGATAGAAGCGGGTAATACCCGGGTTCCCGTTGGGATCTATCCAATTGTGAGCCGGTTGACTGTCTTTGATGGCGAGTGTCCTGATATTGACCGGCACCCGGTCACAGCCGATCGGATGGCGGTAGTTGGCACCATAGCGGGTGGAGTCGAACACCAGCCTGGCGGGGATGGGCACGGCACTCTCAGGTTCCTGGCTATCGGCCGGGTAGAAGGTGCAGTACCCCTGATAAGGAGTTCCCTTGTCCTGGGCCAGGCTCATCTCCAGCACGTCGGCCGAGACGGGGCCGCTGTCCGAGATATTGTATTGGAACGACAGCACATCCTTGCCGATTTGTCCCTCACGATAGGGATTGGTGATCCCTTCGGACGAGAGGATGGAAACGCTGAAGTGGCGTGGCTTGATGATGATTTCCGTGGTGCCGCTGAACTCGTAATAGCCACTCTCGGGGGCGTGAGCATTGCGCATATTGAAGTTGATCAGATCCCGGGTCAGCCGATCCTGCAAACCCAGCCGTACGACCTGCTTGAAGAAGTTGCCCGAAAGAAACAGGGAGACGGATTGCTGGTTCTTTAGGTAGCGAGCCGTGTAGTCATAGCCATTCCAGGCCCAGTTGGTCATGTTGGCGGTGACTTGCACATCGGTGGCCGAGATGGCTGACTTGAGGCCTGCATCCTTGATATTGGTAAACAGATAGATGGGGTCGAAGGTCTGGCTGCCATCTTCGATGAAGGAGTAATCGAGGAAGCGGCACAACACCCCGCTGACGTTATTCAGCACATAGTTCTCGCAGCCGCGGGAGCCCGGCAATACATAGGGATTGCCGTTGCTGTCGACGGTCACTTCGCTGATGGCGTTGGTCTGGGTGAACTTGATATGACCCGCCTTCTTGTGTTCAATCTTGCGAACATACCAGTAGCCACTTGCCTGATCCTTGCAGCGCGCCCCTGTAGCTGCGTTGAAGCTGACCAAGGTGGCGCACAGGTTCATTTCACGCAGCAGTTTGCTGCCGACCGGCATGCTTCTCAGGTAGTCGAAGAAACTGGCACTCAGCTTGGCATGGCCCCAACCCGCTGCCGCGCCCAGCAGGCCGTAGAAGCCCTTGCCATCGACGACGGCAGGTTTGTTGACAGCCTCGGCCGTGTTGGGATCGCAGCGGGTGTAGCTCATGATGCAGCGCTGGTTGATGTAGGGCTGGTTGATGGGCCCCTCTTCCCACATGTCGACGTTCCAGTTGTTGATGTCGGTGTTATAGCCGTTGTCGACATAGGCCAGGCTGACCTGGCGGGTGCCCTTGAGGGAGGTCCAGGCGTTGGCTCCGCTGAGGCGGGGATCGAGGGCATCGGTCGGGGCGACAAACAGGTTGCTGTCTTCCTGGTTTTCGATAAACAGAAAATTGCGTAGCGGCGCATCGCCCCAGACGGTCTTGGAGACGGCGGCCTGGGTGCCGGCACTGGCGAGCATGCCGCCGATAAAGCAGGCCGAGATAACTATTTTCGTCATTTTCATGCCATCAACCTCTCACCATGGCGTAAGTGGGCAGGCCGCGACAGATCACATCACCTACCCAGGCGGCGCCGCTCTGCTGGGCCAGATCAAGCTCTGCCTCACAGAATTCGTTGCCATGCTTGAAGCTCAATACCGGATTGGCCTTGTCCACATCCAGGGAAAACTCACCGGTCTCATTGGTCACAGTGGTGCCGATATGGTTGTCGATCCTGGCGTTGGCGATCACGCTGCCATCCTCGGCGCGTATGATGCCAAAGACGGTGACCATCTCCTTGACCGAACGGGTTGCATCCAGCGTAGCCACGTTGCCGGGAAACAGGGTATAGCGCTGCTTGCCGGTATTGATGTCATAGCTGTCTTTGGTCGTCTTGCTGTTGAGCAGTTCCACTTCGTACTCCTGAAAGGGGGAGAGGGCGACAAAGGTCTTGCTGCCTTCGAGCGAGTACTCCTGGCCATTGATCTTGGCGAGCATCTTGCCTTCCTTGCCAATGCCGGTATCGATCAGCAAGCCGGAACCGGATCGGTTCTGGCTGGAGGCCAGGATCTCATCCCCTGTGGTGATGACAGCACCACGTGCAATCAGGTTGCCGTTCACATCGCCACCCTGACTGCGACCCAGGGTCAGGGTGCCGCCCGTCATGCTGTTTTCAAAACCCAGGGTCCCCGAGAGGGCCAGGTCATTGTGCTCTGCACCATTGATGACTTTGGCTCCGTTGAGTGTTGCCGTATTGATGAAGCCTTCCATCCGTCGCTGATAGCTGAGGTTGGCCGTGGTGTGGCCCTCTTCGTTGCTGCTCATGCCCAGACTGAACAGGTTGTCGAACGGGATCGAGTAGTCCAGGGTCAGGCTCTTGTTGTTGAAACCGCTCAGGGTTGCGCTGCTGCTCTGCAGGCTGGTACGCAGCGACAACTGGCCATAGCGACCGGAATAGAGGCTCTGGTAATAGTCGATATAGCTGCGATCGCTCCCCTGCTCACGGTCGTGCGTGGTGTTGAACGAGAGGCTGCCCAGCCTGTCATGCCAGCCGCCCAGGTTGATGCTGATGCCGGCGGTATAGAGATCCAGGGGGGCCGTGGTCAGCTTGCTGCCCGTGTCGAGCTTCTCCTGACTGAGCCAGAGCGAGATGTTGTCGTGTACTTGTGCCGTCACGCCGGACGATAGCCGCCAGGAGGTGTCCGAGGCCAGCATGCCCTGCAACTGGGTGCTGATTCTGTCGGTCAGTTGCCAGTTTGCCTGGCTCTCGCTGACCAAGGCATCCTTGAAGCCATAGCCGGTCAGGGTCAGGTTGGTGGTCTCGAAGGTGCGAGCCAGCGACAGCCCCAGCAGGGGAGAGCGGGCACCATCCTGACTGGCCTCCATCAGACCGCCCCAGGATTGCCAGCCCCACTCCTGATCGAAGCCCAGGCTGTTGTTGAGTTTGGTGACGCGCTGATTGCTGGACTCCGTCAGGCGACCGTCGATGTGGATCTCGACCGTGACGTTGTAGGAACCGTGGGGGAAGCGGCTGGTATCGATGCGGTGGTTGCCGATCGAGAAATTCTGCAGGCCGATCAGCTTGCCATCCCGATAGACCCGGACCTCGCCCGCCGAGGGCATGAAGACCTGGATCGGGGTGGTGGACTCGCTTTCGTTGACGGTGCGTGAGCGGGCCTGGTTGCCGTAAGAGATCCCGTAGATCCGGCCAGCATTCAGGGCGGATACGCCCCCCAGGGTCTGGAGATCCCAGGTCGACACCATGCCGGTCGCAAAACGGCGATCTTCGATATCCCGCTCATACATGGCGCGATAGAGGGAGCCGCTCTGGTTCGTTTCCCCCAGATTGTAGAGAGAACCATCAAGATCCAGGTGGTGTTCACTGTACCCCACCAGGCTGTTCAACTGGGCGAAGTTGGTGCTGGAGCTGCCCGCCTGACGGCTGTTGGCAAAGGAGTAGCCCAGGTTGTAGCGATTGACGCTGGTCAACGCTGCAACAGAGGGCATCAGGCTGGTCTTGGTCGTGCTGACGCGTTTCTCGCCAAAGGCGGCCTTGGTGACCTGTATGGTCAGCAGCATGGCGATCAGATCCAGCTGCAGGGTGGCGCTGTCGTTGATGACCAGCCGACCGTCGCTGGAGAAGGTACGCAGCTGGTTCTGTTGCAGCAGATCCACCAGCTCCTGGCGCAGGGCCACATCGCTCTGGCCCTGGTTGAAGTCCAGGTTGAGCAGATGCAGCGTGCCGTCCCGCAGGATCAGCGTGGCGTTGCCAACGGACTCTTCGGTGATGGTGTCGAGTGCCAGCGCCTGATCCTGATACTGCAGCCTGACCGGTACGGCAATGCCCTCTGCCAGTGCACTGGCAAAGCTGGCAGGAATGATGATATTGGCGATTTTGAGTGGCGCTGAGGCGTTGGCCGACGCTGACATCGCGATCAGTAGTGAGGCTGGCAACAGGCAGGCTTTTTTCAACATATCACGCACCATGGTTTCAAATTTCGGCAAAACAACACCGCCACTCGACCGGGTGGTGGAGGCAGTACCAGCACATAGGGTTATTTGATGACGACGAATTCCTGGCCCAGCCAGAGGCCGACATGGCTCTTCGGATCCCGGAGATCGACCTGGCGGAATTGACGTTGTTTACCCGGCAGGTCGTAATAGGTTTCCTTGCACTGCTCCCGGCTCTGCTTCAAACATGTGCCGTAAGCCACTGTGCGGTATGAGGCGTTTCCTTTGTTGATCAGGACGTCACCTTGCAGAAGGTAATCAAACTTTTGCTGGCGTGGCGTGACCACCAGGATGGTGCCTATCTGGGCCGAGGTGGTGGCGACGGCCTGGCGACGCTCGTTGCGCTGGTCGTCCATCGACAGTGCGGTATCCAGCCAGCGGATGCGGTAATAACGCTCTTTGCCATCCTGTGGGCCTTTGTAAAAGAAACGCACGTTGTTTTTGGCGTTGGCGGGCAGCATCAGCCGGCTTGGCGACAGCATGAGTTCACCGTCCACTTCCATCGGCATCTCCTGGCCACCCTCTTCAGGTGATGAGATGCGTGTCACCGTGATGGTGACCAGCCTGGCCTGATCGCTGGCGTTCTCGATCTCTTTGGCGACATCCTGACTGCCCGCGTCAATAAAGGTGGTCACCGAGCCGACGTTGATCGCCTGGCTTATTCCGGGAATAAACAGCATCCATGCCATCAGCATCTTCAGGTTCATGTAATCTCCTGTGAATACAAAGGGCCCCGCAGGGCCCCGAGTGATATGCGTTGAGGCAATCAGGCCCAGTTGGCCACGAACTCGACGTTGACTTCGCCGCTCCACAGGCCGTCAGGCAGGGCTTCAAAGGTGGCAGTGCTACCGTTGGCAGTGGCACTCTCAATGTTGAAGCTGAAGGAGCCCTGTGCCGTGGTGCGCTGGGTGTCTTCCTTGAAACCTTGGGCTATGGGGGAGAGGTTGCCGCCGCTAATACCTGCCGCCGTATCGATCAGGGTGGTGTAGGCGGTGGTGCTGACCGGTGCGCCGCCCCACAACACGCCGACGTCGACGGTGGAGTTGCCGCCCAGATGGTTCAGGGTGCCATTCAGCTTCTTGGCTTTCAGGGTGAAGGAGGTCGCGCTGGCATCCCCTTTGATAGCGACGTCGAACAGGCCGTTGACGGTATTGAAACCCTTGATCCCCTCGGCGTACTGGAAGGAGAGGCTGGAGAGCGGAGTGACAACCAGTTCGGAGGTGGTGTCTTTTTTGGCGGTTGCCTGCCAGGTGGCAACCGCGGATGCTTCAACGGCAGCCTGAGCGGTGGCGGCCAAGCCCAGACCAGTCACAGTCAGTGCAATCAGAGTCTTTTTCATCTTGATATTTCCTACACATTTCCTGATAGGGGGCGTTTTGCCACCCTTTTGATTTCACGCACCCGGGGGGCGTTCGTTTTCCATCTGCCGGACTTGCTTGTCCAGACGGCCTTGCCAGTTGCCGAAGCATAAAGCTTCATCAACCAGCTCATCTTTTCGTCAATCAAGATAGCGGCCCGACCTGTTTGGATCGATCTAATGCTGTGTAGGAAAAGTCTTAAAAGATGGTTGTGGTCTGCAACTTAAAGTTGGCCATATTCCCATGGTGAATATGGGTGTTTGTTTGTTTTATGACTTTGATTTTTAAGCATATTGATGCTTCTCTTATCCAGAGCCTCTGGCATTGTGATAGATAGGGACTGGTGCGATTGAAACGGTATAAATAGCCCAAATCAAAACTGAGATTCAAAGGAATATATGTGCTTGTAAGTATTTGATGAATATATGTAAAAGTGTCAGCTTAAAATTGGTAACAACTGAGGGAATTAGCAAGCCATTGAAATATGCAACATATCATTAATATCTAAGCGCCATATGGTACACGTGCTGATTTTGTAGTTAGTATACGCATGACCAAATGGGTTAAGGATAGGTAAGTATATGGCAAAAATATTGATAGTCGACGACCACCCAGCGATAAGAATGGCAGTAAACATCCTCTTGAAACAGGATGGTCATCATATCTTGGCAGAGGTTGATAATGGTGTTGATGCCATTTCATATGCTAGAAAAAATAAACCTGAGATGGTTGTTCTGGACATCGGAATACCCAAGCTGGACGGTATAGAAGTAATCAAAAAGTTGAAGGATATGGATGCTTCTATCCAGGTTGTAATACTTTCTGCACAAGCTACGCATCATATTATGGTACGTTGTTTACAAGCGGGTGCAGATGGCTTTATATCCAAGCTTGATGACCTATCTTTACTGAGAAGTGCGCTTGATAAAATAGGAAAAGGTCAGCTCTATTTTCCTCGAGATATTATTGCCGGAGCCAGGCATGCCCACGAGGTTGATCGTACGGATCTGTTGTCGGCACTCTCCGACAGAGAGATGAGTGTGCTGTTGCTGATATGTCAGGGACACACCAACAAGCAGATTGCCGAGAACATGCTGCTCAGTGAGAAGACGGTCAGCACCTACAAGACCCGGCTGATGCAAAAGCTCAATGTCACCAACATGGTTGACCTGATCAGTCTGGCCAAGCGCCAAGAGTTGCTGTGAGCATGATGAAACTCCTCACCATCATACTGGTCGCTCTTTGCACACTCTGTGCCTCTGCTCATGAGCTGGAGGCACAGCTGCTGCACATATATGCGCGCAATGACAGCGAGTATCTCGAGAAACGGAGTCTACCGTTGCATGCGGAAGATTGGCTGTGGCTGAGAAATCGTGGCCGACTGATCCTTGGGGTGCCCAGGCCGGACAATCCCCCGATGGACATCACCCTGCGCGCCAATGCCTACGAAGGGGTTACCGCCGACATAGCGGGTATGCTGAGTCATCTGCTGCGTGTCGAGATCGTCGTAAAGACCTATCCCTCTCGGGCGGCAGCCATAGATGCGCTCAAGAGGGAAGAGATCGACTTGCTGAGTACCTCCAATGCCTATGAAGAAGAGCAGCAATTATTGTTGACCGATAAATATATGTCGGATGATCCTGCTATATATAAAAATATGCACGTAAAGGAGCGTGATATAAGAACGGTGGCCGTCCCGGAGTATTATCTGCCAGCCATAGACATAATGCGCTACCTGCCTGATGTTCAAATAAAAACATATCCCTCTCGTTATAGTGCATTATCTGCAGTAGCATACGGTCAAGTGGATGCCGTCATGATAGACATGATTTCCGGCAACTTCATCGTTAATAAGTTTTATCAAGACAGCATTCAATTACTGAAACCTCTTTATATAGATACCCATGGTTTTTCGTTTTCGCTGGAAAAGAAAAATCAGCGGCTTAAAAAAATTATCAATATTGCCCTGGATGAAATTCTGGAAGGCAAGCGGGAGGAAATTGCCAAACGCTGGAATGGCGGCGGCCTCTCTATCGGTGCCAGCAAGGTTGGCTTGAGCAGTGAACAGTGGGCCTGGTTGGGTCAGCAGAAAAAAATCCGGATCGCTGTCAACAGCGGGGTACCACCGCTGAGCTTTCTCGACATCAACGACACCTTGCACGGGGTGGTAGCCGATTTGCTGCAGGTGCTGCGGGCAAAGCTGGGGGTCGAAATAGAAGTCGTACCGGTCAAGACATCCAAGCAGATGCTGCAACTGCTGGATGGGGGTCTGGTAGATGTTGCAGTTTTGAGTCCGTCTGTGGAGCGCAGGCATCGTTATCTGTTCAGCCGCGCCTTTGTGCTTGATCCTTTGTCATATGTGGTTGGCGTGCGACATGAGGCGAGCCGGCCGGAGATGCTGCTGAGATCCGGCACCGTTGCCATGATCAGGGATTTCATCTCGGAGCAGGCCATCGCGGAGGGGTATGGCAAGCTGACCGCCAGGCAATTTGACCGGATTGAGGATGCCCTGCGCTGTGTGGCGACTGAGCTGTGTGATGTGGCCGTGCTGCCGCTGCGGGTGGCCAAGTACTACATCAACAGCAAGTTTCCTGACAGTTTGCTCATCACGGGCGAGTTGTTTGATTCGATTCCTATCGGTGCAGCCTTTGCCGTTTCGCCAGATCATCAAATCTTGCGCGACATTCTGGACAAGGTGATCACCATCATTCCACCGGATGAGCTGGAGGGACTTTCCAACCGCTGGCGAGTCAGTACCCAGCAGGAGGCCATTACCTGGCAGGAGCTGGTGCAGGAGTTCGGGGTGTTCATCGCCTTGATTCTGCTGTTGACCATCTGGATCAGTCTTTGGGGTCTCTCTTTACACAAGCAAGTGCGTCAGCGCCGGGCTGCCGAGATGGCTTTGAGCACCCAGCTCAAGTTCATCGAAGATCTGGTGGACGGCACACCCCATCCCATTTATGCCAGGGATAGGGAAGGCAGGCTCATTCTTTGCAACAGCAGTTATGCCGGTTTCTTCGGTGAAGAGAAGCCCCGCTTGCTGGGGGCCAGCATGGAGGAGGATTGTCGGCGCTGGCCCTTTATCGCCCCTCTGTTTGAGGATCTGAGCTCCGCTCGTGCGGTACGCTGCACTCATCAGGGCGATCATCGACTGCCTATGCCAACCGGCACCGTGGATGTCTACCATTGGGTGCAGCCCTACTACGATCTGGATGGCAATGTTCAGGGGGGATTGGCGGCTGGATCGATGTGAGTGAGCGCCAGCGCTTGCTGGATGAGCTGGCGCTGGCCAGCCAGGATGCTCAGGAGGCCAATCGAGCCAAGTCGACCTTTCTGGCAACCATGAGCCACGAGATCCGCACACCCATGAACGCCATCATTGGTTTGCTGGAACTGACTCTGCGTCGTGACAGGTTGCACGAAGAGGACAAGGCTTCGCTCACCATCGCTCATGGTTCGGCAAATGACCTGCTTAGCCTGATTGGCGATATTCTCGATATTTCCAAGATAGAGTCGGGCCGGCTTGAACTGATGCCGGAACCCCATGACATTGCTGTGCTGACCGGTTCTGTCGTCACCGTCTTCAGTGCATTGGCCAGACAGAAGCACCTGCAACTGGAGCTGATCGCCGAAGACGCTCGCTGGGTACAGATAGATGGCCTTTGCTACAAGCAGATCCTCTCCAACTTGGTCAGCAATGCCATCAAATATACGGAACAGGGATCGGTGCAGGTCGAGCTGCGGTCCAGGTCCAGCGATGGTTGGTGTACGTTGCAACTGGTCGTCAGAGATACCGGCATTGGCATCGAGCCTGCGGAACAGGCCAGACTATTCCAGCCTTTTGGCCAGGCCAGCCAGCCCGAACATATCCAGCGCTCCGGTACCGGTCTCGGACTGATGATCTCCCGCTCGCTGTGCGAGTCGATGGGAGGCTCGCTGCTGCTGGAGAGTGAGCCTGGCCACGGCACGTGTGTCAGCATCGAGATGAAATTGCCATTGGCAGCCGCACCAGAGCAGGAGCCGGTAGTGGATGCCGTCATCGTGGCCGAGTACAGCCGGCGGTTGCGGGTCATGATTGTGGACGATCACCCCACCAACCGGCTGCTGGTCAGCCAGCAGCTGGCGTACCTGGGGCATGATGCCACCGCCGCCGAGTCAGGGGCCGAAGCGTTGGCACTGTTTGCCAGGCTCCCTTTCGACGTGATGATCACCGACTTCAACATGCCCGGTATGAATGGCTTCGAATTGACGCGGCAGTGCCGGGCGCTGGAGCAGGACATGGCAGCCCGTCGCTGCCTGATCCTCGGCCTGACGGCCGACGCCCGTCAGGAGCAGGTGAGCGAGGGGCTGGCAGCCGGCATGGATGATTGCCTGTTCAAACCGGTGGGCCTGGAGGAGCTTGAACGTTGTCTGTGCCGGCATATGCTGCGGGAAGAGCAGCTCAGAATCGCCAGCTATATGCATGAGATAAAACAGTGTCTCGGACCATTGACCGGCAATCAGCCTGCGCTGATGCAACCCTTGCTGAGTGAGTTTGTGCGGGCCAGCGACGATGACCTGCTGGGCCTGCAGCAAGCCGCAGAGGGTGGTGAACTGGCCCGTTTTCTCGACTATGTACACCGTCTGAAGGGCGGGGCCAGGATCATGGGGGCGATGACGCTGGTTGCGGTGTGCGGTGAGATAGAATCAGGCGGGATCGCGCCGCAGGGATTGCCGATGGCATTGCGGCAGTTGCAGCATGCCTACGGGATCGTCAGGCAGGCCATGGTGCAAATGCAGGCCGAGCCGGAATGAAAATGAAGGCATGCCGGGCATGCCTTCATGGATGGTCAACCGTGCCAGTAGACCAGCAGCTCATAGGCTGCTTCGCCAGTCTGGTCCGGTCTGGCGGCCGGAGCCAGATAGCTGAGGAAGTAGCGGGTAGCCTGGGTCAGGGGCAGGGCATGGTGTCGCGGCAGTGGCTGGCCGTTGAGCGCCAGCTTGAAGTCGGTGCCGGCCTGTTCGGGCAAACTGGCATACAGGGTGCGAGCCTGCAATTGGTAGGTGGTGTTGAAATCCGGATTGCTGACGTTGATGGCCTCGGTCTGGACCGGGCTGGATGTGGAAACGGAATTGACCGGTTGCTGGCCTGGGTGGGTGAGCGAGATTTCCATCCCGGTGCTCTTGCTGGCGGTGGCAGGCCAATTGAGCTGATAGGTTTGCGTGCCGGCCTGAGCCGCCATTGCGTAGCAACCAGCCAGTAGTGCCACCAGAACTCCTTTCTGAGACATATGATTATCTCCTGGATATCGAGGTTACCCCGCTGCCGGGGGTCACTCATCTATCGACCCGTCAGCGGCAAAGCTTAATCTGGAACCCACTATTCGGAATGAGCTGACACGGGATACGGGGTATGATCCCGCGCCTTGTCCTCCCTTTAGTCATAGATATGGAATCCCTGCTTTGCTCGAAAATCAGATGATGTTGTTGGCGGTGTTCGAACGGGCGGCGCTGATGTTGATGACCCTGTTCTTCCTGACCCGTACCCGGCCGTTCCAGCGGCTGTTCCAGAAGCGGGATCACACCCCGGCCGAGCTGGTGCTGGTGGCGGCCATCTTCTGCCTGTTTGCGGTGTTCAGCACCTATACCGGCATTCCGGTGGAGGGGGCCCTCATCAACGTGCGGATCATCGCCATCATCTCGGGCGGCATCCTGTTTGGCCCCTGGGTCGGCATTCCGGCCGGGGTCATATCCGGTCTGCACCGCTATCTCATTGACATGGATGGCCACACCTCGATCCCGTGCCTCATCGCCAGTATCATCGCCGGCCTGCTCGCCACCTGGCTGCACCTGCGCTGTCGCAAGTCGCGGCTCTGGCTGTACGGCATTCTGGCGGGGATGTTGTGTGAAGGGCTCACCATGCTGCTCATCTGGCTGCTGACCGAGCCCCATGCGGTGGGCGTCGAGATCGTCAGCCACATCGCCTACCCGATGATCGCCGGGGCGCTCTGCATCGGCCTCATCATCAAGCTGGTGCAGGATCTGGATGACGAGAAGGAGCTGATCGCCGCCAAGCAGGCCAAGCTGGCGCTGGACATCGCCAACAAGACGCTGCCCTTCTTCCAGAACATCGATCGCCACTCCCTGAGCCAGGTCTGCGCCATCATTCGCAGCGAGATCAGCGCCGATGCGGTGGCCATCACCGATACCCGCGACGTGCTGGCCTATGTGGGGGTGGGCAAGGATTACTACGAGCTGGACGAGCACCACGCCATCAGCGACATGACCCAGCGGGCGGTGCTGCTGGACCAGATCATCATCAACAACGATCTGCGCCAGTATCACCTCTCCGATTTCCACTCGGTCATCATTATTCCGCTGCGGGAAAACGGCTCGGTGAGCGGCACTCTCAAGATCTACTACCGCCGCACCCACAGCATCACCAGTTCGCTGCGGGAAATGGCGGTGGGCCTCTCCCAACTCATCTCCACCCAGATGGAGGTGTCGCGTATCGAGCAGCTCAAGGAGATGACCCGCAAGGCGGAGTTCACCGCGCTGCAGAGCAAGATCAACCCGCACTTCCTGTTCAACGCCCTCAATGCCATCTCGTCGCTGATCCGCATTCGGCCCCAGCAGGCACGTCAGCTGATTGCCAATCTGGCGGACTACCTGCGCTACAACCTCAACAAGGGGGACACCCTCATCGATATCCAGGAGGAGCTGCAGCAGGTGCGCGACTACGTGGCCATCGAGCAGGCCCGCTTCGGTGACAAGCTGGAGGTGGTATTCGAGGTGGACGACGTACACATCCAGGTGCCGAGCCTGTTGTTGCAGCCGCTGGTGGAAAACGCCATTCTGCACGGCATCCAGCCCCGCAGCGCGCCGGGTCGGGTCACCATCGAGGTGAAGCAGCTGGCGGGCGGCATCCGGGTGGCGGTGCGCGATACGGGTTACGGCATCAGTCAGGAGGTGATCGACGGGGTCGCCGCCGGTCGGGTGGAGAGCCGCAGCATCGGCCTGATGAACGTGCATCAACGGGTCAAGCTGCTCTATGGCGATGGCTTGCACCTCAAGCGGCTGGAGCCGGGTACCGAAGTGAGTTTCTATCTGCCGGATCAGGAGTCGATGCCATGCTGAAGGCCATCATTGAGGAAGTTAAGTGTCTGACTCGCGAGGCGTTGCCATGCTGAAGGCCATCATAGTGGAAGACGAATATCTGGCTCGCGAAGAGCTGGCCTACCTGGTGGGGCAGCACAGCACCATCGAGATAGTGGCGAGCTTCGAGGATGGGCTGGCCGCGTTCAAATACTTGCAGGATCACGAGGTGGACGTGGTGTTTCTGGATATCCAGATCCCCTCCATCGACGGCCTGCTGCTGGCCAAGAATCTGCACAAGTCGAGCCATCCGCCCCACATCGTGTTCGTTACCGCCTACAAGGAGTTTGCGGTGGAGGCGTTCGAGCTGGAGGCGTTCGACTACATCCTCAAACCCTACAACGAACCGCGCCTCATCAGTCTGCTGCAAAAGCTGGAGCAGGCGGGCAAGTCGCAGACGGGGCAGGGGAGCGAGCCGGGCACGCCGCACAATCGCACCATCAATCTGGTGAAGGGGGAGCGCATCATCGTCACCCCCTGCGAGCAGATCTACTACGCGGAAGCCGACGAGAAGCTCACCTATGTCTACACCCGCGATGATCGCTACGTGATGACCATGACCCTCAGCGAGTTCGTCAGTAGGTTGCCGGCCGAGGGCTTCTTCCGCTGCCATCGCTCCTACTGCGTCAACATCAACAAGATCCGCGAGATAGTGCCCTGGTTCAACAGCACCTATCTCATCCGGCTCCATGACCTGCCGTTCGAGGTGCCGGTCAGCCGCAGCAACATCAAGGCGTTCCGTCAGCTGATGCGGCTCTGATTGTCATTCATTCCCGCCGATCTGCATTTCATGCCTTAATCGGTCGGCGGGAGTGGCGTCTTGCCTATAGTGGCCCCAGTTTCCTTAAGGCCATTGACCGAGACGCATCATGACCAAAGAGATGAATCGCACCCGCTACCTCACCCTGTTGGGGACCATCATCACCCAGTTCGCGCTGGGATCCGTTTACACCTGGAGCCTGTTCAACGCCCAGCTCTCCGACAAGCTGGACGAGCCGGTGAGTCAGGTCGCCTTCGCCTTCGGCCTGCTCAGCCTCTCCCTGGCGGTAGCTTCCTCCCTGGCGGGCAAGCTGCAGGAGCGGTTCGGGGTGCGCAACGTCACCCTGGGTGCCGGCGTGCTGCTCGGCATCGGCTTCTTCCTCACCGCCCACGCCAGCAACCTGGCGATGCTCTACCTCTGCGCCGGCATCCTGGTCGGTTTTGCCGACGGTACCGGCTACCTGATGACCCTCTCCAACTGCGTGAAGTGGTTCCCGGAGCGCAAGGGGCTGATCTCCGCCTGTTCCATCGGCGCCTACGGCCTCGGCAGCCTGGGTTTCAAGTACATCAACCTGCTGCTGCTCTCCAGCAACGGCCTTGAGACCACCTTCCAGCTGTGGGGGCTGATCGCCATGTCCATGGTGCTGGTGGGCGGTATGCTGATGAAGGATGCACCCAAGCAGGCGGCCGCCGTGCAGCAGAGCGAGAGCCGCGACTTCACTCTGGCCGAGGCGATGCGCAAGCCGCAGTACTGGATGCTGGCGCTGATGTTCCTCACCGCCTGCATGAGCGGTCTCTACGTCATCGGCGTGGCCAAGGACATCGGCGAGAACATGGTGGGCCTGCCGGCCGTGGTCGCCGCTAACGCCGTCGCCATCATCGCCATGGCCAACCTGGGTGGCCGGCTGGTGCTGGGCATCCTCTCCGACAAGATGTCCCGCATCCGGGTCATTACCATCGCCCAGCTGATTACCCTGGCCGGCATGGCGCTGCTGCTGTTCGTGCCGCTCAACGCCAACCTGTTCTTCGTGGCGGTGGCCTGTGTAGCGTTCAGTTTCGGTGGCACCATCACCGTCTACCCCTCGTTGGTGAGCGACTTCTTCGGTCTCAACAACCTGACCAAGAACTACGGCGTCATCTATCTGGGCTTTGGTCTGGGCAGCATCATCGGCTCCATCGTGGCCTCCCTGTTCGGCGGCTTCATGGCGACCTTCAACCTGATCCTGGTGTTGCTGGTGGTGGCGCTGGTGCTCTCCCTCACCATCCGCCTGCCGGCGCCGGTATCGGTGGAGCGGGCCTGATCACCCGCCTGTCGCAGCAAGCAATGAAAAGACCCGGGCCTGGCCCGGGTCTTTTTTATGCGCGGCTCATTACTCAGCGTGGCGGCAGCCCCAACAGCTGGCGCACCCGCTGGCAGGTCTCTTCCACCGTCGGCCAGTCGGCGGCGGTGATGGTGACATGGCCCATCTTGCGGCCGGGGCGGGGTTCCCCCTTGCCGTACAGGTGCAGATGCACGTCGGGCAGTGCCAGCAGAGCTGCCCAGTCTGGTGTGCCGGCCTGCCAGAGATCCCCCAGCAGGTTGAGCAGCATGGCGGGGCGCACGGCAATCCGGGCGGGCAGCGGCAGATCGCACAGGGCGCGTACCTGCAGCTCGAACTGGCTGCACTCGGCGTTGTTGAGGCTGGGGTGGCCCGAGTTGTGGGGGCGGGGCGCCAGCTCGTTGACCAGCAGTTTCCCTGCCACCAGGAAGAACTCCACCGTCAGCACGCCGACGTAGTCGAGGGCGGCGATCAGCTGCTCGGCGATGCGTCTGGCGTCGGCCTCCAGCGCCGGCACCTTGGCCGGGGAGCGGGTCTGATCCAGAATGCCGCCGCTGTGCCAGTTCTGCACCAGCGGCAGGGCACCGATGGCACCGCTCGGGCTGCGGGCCAGGGTCAGGGAAAACTCACCCTCCAGCGCCAGCCGCTGTTCCAGCACGCAGGGTACGCCGCTGGCGGCCAGCGCGGCCGGCAGCTGGTCGGCGGCCTGAATGGTCCACTGGCCTTTGCCGTCGTACCCCTCGCGGGCGGTCTTGAGGATGGCGGGGAAGAGGGCGGCGGGCAGCGCCGGCAGCGGCTCGCCCGGCTGCAGGGTCTGGTTGGGGGCGACCGGGATGCCGGCTCTGCTCAAGAAGGCCTTTTCTTCGCGGCGATCCTGACAGATGCGCACGGCGCCGGCGGCCGGGCGTACCGGCTGGTACTGCTCCAGCAGGGCCAGGGCGGTGGCCGGCACGTTCTCGAACTCGCAGGTGACGGCGGCGCAGCGGCTGGCCAGATCGTGCAGGGCGGTCGGGTCGTCATAGGCGGCAACAATATGGTGATCGGCTGCCGCACCGGCGATGCTGGCGGGATCGGGGTCCAGCACCACCACCTTGTAGCCGAGGCGGTGGGCGGCCATCACGAAGTAGCGGCCGAGCTGGCCGCCTCCCAGCATGCCGAGGGTGGCGGGTGGCAGTATCATGCCGGGTCCTCCAGGGTGAGGGCCAGCACCCGGTCGCGCTCATTGGCGCGAAAGCCGTCGAGCTGCTGCTGGTAGCGGGGGGCATCGCCGTCTTGCGCGACGGAGAGCAGGGAGACCGCGAACAGGCCGGCGTTGGCGGCGCCCGCCTCGCCGATGGCGAAGGTGGCGACCGGCACCCCCTTGGGCATCTGCACGATGGAGAGCAGGGAGTCCATCCCCTTGAGCTGGCGGGTCGGAATGGGCACACCCAGCACCGGAATGGTGGTCTTGGCGGCCACCATGCCCGGCAGATGGGCGGCGCCGCCAGCCCCGGCGATGATGGCGCGCAGGCCACGTTCACGGGCGCTGGCGGCATATTCGAACAGCAGATCCGGGGTGCGGTGGGCCGAAACCACGCGCGCCTCATAGGGGACGCCATGCTCCTTGAGGATGCGGGCGGCGGCCTGCATCACGGGCCAGTCGGAGTCGGATCCCATTACCAGGCCGATCAGGGGAGGGGTATTCATGGCTATGACTCCTTGCAGTAAAACGTTTGTCTCTGGTTGGCAAAAAGAGCCGGCAAGCCGGCTCAGAATTTTTCGGGTCGCACGATTTCGACCGGTTGCAAAAAGGCGACCATGGCATAGTCGGGGTAGTAGCGACTCTGCAGGTGGGCGAGCAGGCGTTCCGCCTGTTCGCGGCTGCAGATCGCCTCCAGCCGGATGTTGCCGCTCTCGCTCCAGCTGGCGTTGCGCTCACCGTGGTCGCCGCGCCCTCTGGCATCGGTGATGGTGTAGCCGCGCAGCCCCTCGCGGGTGAGGGTGCGCAGCAGGGTGGGTTCCAGGTTCGCTTCCGTGATGACGGTGAGCAGGGTGCGGATCTCGGTCTGCATGTGGCTACTCCGTGAAGTGGCGGGCCCAGCTGTAGTAGAGCGGGATCCCCAGCATGATGTTGAACGGGAAGGTGACCCCCAGTACGGCGCTGAGCGACAGGCCCGGATTGGCCTGGGGCACGGCGATGCGCATGGTGGCCGGCACGGCGATATAGGAGGCGCTGGCCGCCAGGGTGGCCAGCAGGGTCAGGCCACCGAGGGAGAGCCCCATCAGCTGGCCGATCATCAGGCCCAGGCCAGCCGAGGCGAGTGGCATCAGCAGGGCGAAGCCGAGCAGGAACAGGCCGTGGCGGCGCAGGTCCTGGCACTGGCGGGCGACGATGAGGCCCATCTCCAGCAGGAACAGCGCCAGCGCCCCCTTGAACAGGTCGACGAACAGGGGTTTGAGCGGGGCGATCCCGTCGGGACCGGCCAGGTAGCCGATGGCCATGCCGCCCAGCAGCAGGGTGACCCCCTTGCCGAGGAAGGTTTCATGGGCCAGCCGGCGCCAGCGGGTCTGCCGGCTCACTCCCTGGGCCAGCACGATGCCGACCAGGATGGCGGGGATCTCCATCACCGCCAGGAAGATGGAGAGCTGAGATTCGAAGCTGATGCCGCGCTCGGTGAGCCAATTCACGCCGACCGCAAAGGTCGCCACGCTGACCGAGCCGTAGTGGGCAGCGGTGGCGGCGGCATCGACCCGGTTCATCTTGAGGCGCAGCACGGCAAACCCGGCCAGGGTCTGCAACATGCCGAGCAGGATCACCAGTGCCAGTTGCGGTAATAACGGTTGCAGTGATTGCTGCGCCAGACCGACGCCGCCCTTGAGGCCGATGGCCAGCAACAGAAAGAGGGAGAGGGTATCGTAGAGGGCAGGCGGCAGCTTGAGCTCGGAGCGCACCAGACCGGCCAGCAGGCCAAACAGGAAAAAGAGTACAACAACATCCAGCATGGGAGTTCGCAGGAGGCAATTCACAGGGTGGTTGCATGCTAGAGTGCAAGATGTTTCGATAAAATCAGATTTTGATTGATGATTGTTCGGTAGAAACTGATAAGGGGCCCGATGCTCAACTACAAACAGCTCTATTACTTCTGGCACGTGGCGCGCAGCGGGAGTGTGACGCGGGCCGCCGAACAGTTGCACCTCACGCCGCAGACCGTCAGCGGTCAGGTGGCCGAGCTGGAGCTCTCGCTCGGGGTGGCATTGTTCAACCGGGTGGGGCGGCGGCTTGCCCTGACCGCCGCCGGTCGCCAGGCGCTCGAACAGGCTGGCGCCATCTTCTCGCTCGGCGCCGATCTCGAGCATACCCTGCGCCATGCCAGCCAGGAGCTGACCATGCAGGTGGGGATCGCCGACTCAGTCCCCCGCACCCTGGCGTTCGAGCTGCTGGCGCCCGCCATGGCGCTGGCCACCCCGCTGCGGCTGGTGTGCCATGAAGAGCGGGCGGAACAGCTGTTCAGCGAGCTGGCCAGCCACAAGCTGGACATGGTGCTGATCGATCGCCCGCTCCCCCCCGACAGCGGGGTGCGCGGCTACAACCACGAGCTGGGACGCAGCCCCTTGGCGCTGTTTGCCAGCCCTGAGCTGGCTGCTCGGGCACGGCAGGGTTTTCCTGCTTCCCTTGAAGGGCTGCCACTGCTGATCCCGGGGGAGAAGTCGGCGACCCATGACAGCCTGCTGGCCTGGTATCGGCAGCAGGGCATCCATCCCCATCTGGTCGGCCAGTTCGATGATTCGACCCTGATGAAGTCGTTCGGCAAGGCGGGGATGGGGATCTTTCCGGCGCCGCTGGCCATGGCCGACGAGATCGCGCGGCTCTATGGTGTCGAACGGATTGCCACCCTGACCGAGGTGACGCTCTCCTACTATCTGGTGTCGGCCGGTCGTCACCTCTCCCATCCCGGTGTGCAGGCGGTGATGGAGGGTGCGAAGCAGCGGCTGGCTGCGCTGGGTGGCAAGAAATAGAAATCTGGATGGCTATACATCCACCTCTGCTCTGCCTATAATCCCTGCGCTTTGGCGCATCATGCTTAATAGGGAATCCGGTGAAAATCCGGAGCTGGCGCGCAGCGGTAAGGGGGAACGAAGCGACACAGGGCACTGCCACAGGTGGGAAGCCGTCGCCGTAGGCCATCAGCCCCCCAGCCCGAAGACCTGCCAAAGTTCGTATTTCGGGCCGAGAGAAACCGGCCACGAAGTAGATGCTTACGCGAACTTAAGGATCTCTCATGTCCAAGAAATTATTGGCGGCTGCCCTGTTGCCAACGGCGGCCTTTGCCCAGACCACCATCCCCGTCAATCCTACCCTGGTGATCACCGCCAATCGGGTGGAGCAACCCATCAGCTCGGTACTGGCTCCCGTTGTGGTGATCGATCGCGCCGAGATCGAGTCCCGTCAGGTGCAGAGCCTGCCAGCGTTGCTGAAGACGCTGCCCGGCGTGCAGATCACCACCCTGGGTGGTCGAGGCCACATGAGCAGCCTGTTCATCCGTGGTACCAACTCCAACCATTCACTGGTGCTGATGAATGGGCGCCCCATCGCGGCCATGGTGGCCGGCACGCCCGATCTCAGCCAGATCCCGCTCGGCAATATCGAGCGCATCGAGTACATCCGTGGCCCGCGGGCGGCCGTGTATGGCTCGGACGCCATCGGAGGCGTCATCAACCTCATCACCAAGACATCCGCCAAGAATGGCAGCGAGACCCACCTGAAGGGCGGTGTGGGCAGCAATGGCTACGGTCAGGGTCAACTGCGTACCGTGCAGGCTCTGGGCCAGCAGACCGACATGAATATGATGATCGGCTACGAGCGCACCGATGGGTTCGACGTGATAGCGAATGCCCAGCAGCCGGATCGGGATGGCTTTGACAGCCTGAACGGCCAGTTCGGACTGAATCATGCTTTCAACGACGCATGGAGTGCCGACTTCAACGCCCAGGGCTATGACAACCAGACCGAGATGGATGATGCGTATCAGTCGGCCGATCAGAGCCGGGTGCAGGCGTTCCAGTACGATGGCGGCCTCAAGTATCAGAGCGGTGCGCTGAGCAGCCGGCTGGAGGCCAGTTATGGCGAGAACAAGCTGAAGAGCTGGCTGGAGAGCAAAGGGGAGTCCAGTGCGGAGCCCATCCACACCGGGTTGACCCGCTTCTCTTGGATCAACAGCTGGAGTGGTGTCGAGGGGCTCAACCTGACCGGTGGTGCCGACTGGCAGCAGGAGCAGCTGAAATCCGATACACGCAGCTATGGTCAGGCATTCAATGCCCCGGATCGCGACAACACGGGTCTGTTCGTGGTGGGCAGCTACCGCTGGCAGGCCCTGCTGTGGGAGCTCTCTGGTCGTACCGATGACAACAAGCAATATGGCCGCCACAACACCTGGTCTGCTGCCAGCGGGCTGGATCTCGATGACAACCATAATGTGCGTCTGAGCTATGGCACTGCCTTCAAGGCACCGACCTTCCTCGATCTCTACTATCCGGGTTATGAGAACCCCGCGCTGAAACCGGAAGAGAGCAAGAATCTGGAGCTGGGCTTCAACGGTCGCTACACCGGTTGGGATTGGTCGCTGAACCTCTACCGCAACCAGATCCAGAATCTGATTGCCTGCCAAAGCGCGTCCTCAACCTGCCGACCGGACAACACCGACGCCGAGATCCGCGGTGTGGAAGTGGCGCTCGGTCTGGAAACCGGACCACTGCGGCACGACCTGAGCTTTGACTACACCCGGGCCGAAGACAAGAACGATGGGGATCAGCAACTGCTGCGTCGTGCCAAGCAGAAGGCCAGCTGGCTGACTCAGGTACAACTGGGCCCGGTCGATCTCTCCACCGAACTGCTTTATGTCGGCAAACGGGATGACAAGAACTTCAGCAGCTTCCCGGCGGAGCGGGTTGAGCTGGGTTCCTACACCCTGATCAACCTGGGGGCGAGCTATGGGGTGACGCCTCAGTTCACACTGGGTGGCCGCATCGACAACCTGTTAGATCGTGATTACGCCCCGGCCTATGGCTATGCGTCGGCAGGTACCGAGTTCAAACTGACGGCGGACTACCGTCTCTGAGCGGCAACGCTGCCTATATAAGAGAAGATAAAAAGCGAGGCCCCGCCATTGGTGGGGCCTTTTCTATTGGCGGTCGGCGGGAGTATGATCGCCGACTTGCACCAAAGGGGAGCTCAAGTGGCCAATATTCTCGTGTTCGACTCCGGTATGGGTGGCCTGACCATCTACCGCGAGATCCGCCGCGCATTGCCGGCACACAACTACTTCTATTGTTTTGATAATGCCAACTTCCCCTATGGTGAGCTGAGCGAGGCCGCCCTCACCGAAGTCTGCACCAGGTTGGTCAGCCACATGGTGGTCGAGCATGCCATCGATCTGGTGGTGATTGCCTGCAACACGGCCAGCACCATCGCTCTGCCGTCCCTGCGTGCTGCCATGACAGTACCGGTCGTCGGCGTGGTACCCGCCATCAAGCCCGCAGCCGCGCTTACCCGTAGTGGTTGCATCGGCTTGCTGGCAACCCCGGGGACCGTCAGCCGTGAATATACCCACGAGCTCATCGCCCAGTTTGCGCCGGGCAAGCGGGTGCTGCTCAAGGGAGCGACCGAGCTGGTTGTCGAGGCCGAGCACAAGCTGGCGGGTCTGCCGGTCAATATGGCGCTGTTGCGGGAAGTACTGGCAGACTGGCTGGAAGGGGAAGAGCATCCGGATACCCTGGTGCTGGGCTGTACCCATTTCCCCTTGCTGGACGAAGAAATACGGCAGTTGATGCCTGCGTGCCAGCTGGTGGATTCCGGCAGTGCGGTCGCCAAGCGGGTGGCTCACCTGCTGGCCGGTTTGGTAACGACACCGACACGGCTGGAAGATGTCCGGGGTAAGGCCTATTGCACCCGGCTGGATGCCCAGACCCGGAAACTGACAGCCCCCTTGCAAGCTTGGGGGCTGTCATCACTCGAAGAGGTCAGGTTCTAACGGATTGCCTGCTAGTGGTCAGGCATCCACTTCACTGCCTTCTCGCTCATCTTTGTCCCGCTTGTCATTGGCTTCACGTACTTTAAGGGTACGCTGTTGATACTCCTTGTCGTTGAGTGCGGCGATCGCCTTGGCGGCATCGGCAGCGGGCATCTCCACGAAACCGAATCCTCTTCGCTTGCCGGTGGCCTTGTCCTTCATCAGGCGAACCGAGATCACCTGGCCCTGCTCG
>NZ_CP038513.1:552500-785000 GCF_013085505.1 Aeromonas sp. 2692-1 | reverse complement strand
CTACAGCTTGGCACTGAACATTGAACCTACATGTGTAGGATAGGTGGGAGGCTTTGAAGGCGTGACGCCAGTTGCGCTGGAGCCGTCCTTGAAATACCACCCTTGTATGTTTGATGTTCTAACGCAGGCCCCTGAATCGGGGTCGCGGACAGTGCCTGGTGGGTAGTTTGACTGGGGCGGTCTCCTCCCAAAGAGTAACGGAGGAGCACGAAGGTTGGCTAATCCTGGTCGGACATCAGGAGGTTAGTGCAATGGCATAAGCCAGCTTAACTGCGAGACGGACAGGTCGAGCAGGTACGAAAGTAGGTCATAGTGATCCGGTGGTTCTGAATGGAAGGGCCATCGCTCAACGGATAAAAGGTACTCCGGGGATAACAGGCTGATACCGCCCAAGAGTTCATATCGACGGCGGTGTTTGGCACCTCGATGTCGGCTCATCACATCCTGGGGCTGAAGTCGGTCCCAAGGGTATGGCTGTTCGCCATTTAAAGTGGTACGCGAGCTGGGTTCAGAACGTCGTGAGACAGTTCGGTCCCTATCTGCCGTGGGCGTTGGATGATTGAAGGGAGTTGCTCCTAGTACGAGAGGACCGGAGTGAACGAACCTCTGGTGTTCGGGTTGTCACGCCAGTGGCACTGCCCGGTAGCTAAGTTCGGAATCGATAACCGCTGAAAGCATCTAAGCGGGAAGCGAGCCCTGAGATGAGTCATCCCTGACCCCTTGAGGGTCCTAAAGGGCCGTTGGAGACCACAACGTTGATAGGTGGGGTGTGTAAGCGCGGCGACGTGTTGAGCTAACCCATACTAATTACCCGTGAGGCTTAACCATACAACACCCAAGAAGTGTTTCTGGCCTTGTAGCGAATGAACGAACTACTAATTCAGTGATAGCGAAGCCAACAGGCAGTTCGTTATTCACGTCAGCTTTCTAGATTAAGAATTTGCCTGGCGGCCATAGCGCCGTGGAACCACCTGATCCCATGCCGAACTCAGAAGTGAAACGCGGTAGCGCCGATGGTAGTGTGGCATTCGCCATGCGAGAGTAGGACACTGCCAGGCACCCAATTAAACAGTTATGCACACATTGCATAATTGGCCGAGAGGATGACACCTCGTTGAAACGGCAGACAATTTAGCAAAAAGCTAACCAGACAGCGGAGCGGTAGTTCAGTCGGTTAGAATACCGGCCTGTCACGCCGGGGGTCGCGGGTTCGAGTCCCGTCCGCTCCGCCACTACTTAAGAAGCCCAGTCGAAAGACTGGGCTTTTTTTCATTCCCGACACCGCACTCCTTTTCTCTCACATCAACACCACCATCATCCGATCATCGCCCCTGAGAGAGGTTGCCGCTATAATGGCCGCCCTCAAGCAAGGTGGTGGTATGAAAGCAGAGTATCTACAGCGATTCGGGGGCATAGCCCGTCTTTATGGTCAGAACGCCTTGCGTTCCTTTAGCCAGGCCAAGGTCTGTGTGGTCGGGATCGGTGGCGTTGGCTCCTGGGCTGCCGAGGCGCTGGCCCGTGCCGGTATCAACCAGATCACCCTGATCGACATGGATGATATCTGCATCACCAACACCAATCGCCAGATCCACGCCATGCAGGGGACGGTTGGTCGCCTCAAGACCGAGGCGATGGCCGAGCGTATTCGCGCCATCAATCCGGATTGCAAAGTGATCGAGGTAGATGATTTCGTCACCGCCGATAATCTGGCCGAGCATATCAAGCGGGAGTTTGACTATGTGGTGGATGCCATCGACTCGGTCAAGGCCAAGGTGGCGCTGATTGCCTTCTGCAAGCGCAACAAAATCCCGGTGATTGTGGCGGGTGGTGCCGGCGGGCAGATGGATCCGACCCAGATCACTGTGGCGGATCTGGCCAAGACCATTCAAGATCCGCTCGCTGCCAAGGTGCGCTCCGACCTGCGCCGCTTGCACAACTTCAGCAAAAATCCGGCGCGCAAATTCGGAGTGGAGTGTGTCTTCTCAACCGAGCAGCTGAGCTATCCGGATGGCAATGGTGGGACTTGTCAGGCCAAGGCAGCCAGCGATGGCACCATGAAGATGGATTGCGCCTCCGGCTTTGGCGCCGTGACGCCGGTTACGGCAACTTTCGGGCTGGTTGCCGTGTCCCGGGTATTGAAGAAAATTGCCGAGCGGGGTGCCCGCGCCGAGAAAGAGGCCGGGAATGAAAACGCCGGGTCGATTAGCGAAGCCTAATCGACCGCTGAACAAGGCGGGTTAGACCGCTTGCTCCCGGATCGCCAGTACGATCGCTCTGAGCCCGTTACCTCGTGACGGGCTCAAGTGTTTCTCAAGCCCAAGTTCGGTGAAATAGCTTTCAATATCAAAAGCCTGGATCGCTGCAGATAATTGGTGGTTGAGCGCCGCCAGCACGATAACGATAAGGCCGCGAACGATGCGGGCATCGGAATCACAGGCAAAGTGCCAGTAACCATCCTCGCTTTTCTCTCCCTTCAGCCACGCCTGGCTTTCACAACCCTTGAGGCGGAATGCCTCCTGCTGCCATTCGCCGGGTAGCGCTGGCAACTGCTTGCCGAGCTGGATGATGAGCCGGTACTGGTTCTCCCAGCCGTGAGCGGCAGCAAACTGCTGGCGTATGGTGTCGGCGTTGGGCTCAAGGCCAATCTGGGTATAGCTTGCGAGGTCACTCATTCGGTTGTCTGCCTTAGAAGAAGTCACTGAGTTTGTGCAGGGCGGCCAGCAGGGCATCGACATCATCCCGATTGTTGTAGCAGGCCAGCGAGGCGCGCAGGGTACCGCCGATCCCGAGCGATTCCATCAGCGGCATGGCGCAGTGATGGCCGACTCGCAGGGCGATCCCCTGCATATCGAGCAGGGTGGCGGCATCTTGCGGGTGGATATCCTCCAGCAGGAAGGAGACGGCGCCGGCGCGCTGGCGAGGTTCGCCGACCAGGCGCAGCCCCGGTACCTGTTGCAGTCCGGCAACCAGATAATCGGTCAGCGCCGCTTCATGGCTGGCCAATGAACCCTTGTCCTGCTCCATCACAAAGTCGATGGCAGCGGCGAGGCCGATGGCGCCGGCAATATGGGGGGTGCCTGCTTCAAACTTGAAGGGCAGGGTGTTGAAGGTAGTGCCGGCGAAACTGACTCTGTCGATCATCTCGCCCCCCGCTTGCCAGGGCGCCATCCGCTCCAGCAGTTTGGTGCGGCCCCACAGCACGCCGATCCCGGTCGGGCCATAGAGCTTGTGACCGGAGAAGGCGTAGAAGTCGCAGCCGATGGCTTGTACATCGACCTCGAGATGAGCCACCGCCTGAGCGCCATCGATCAGGGTTAGGGCCCCGACCGCCTTGGCGGCAGCCACCATCTCTTTGACCTGATTGACGGTACCGAGGGCATTGGAGACGTGGGCCACGCTCACCAGCCGGGTGCGTGGCCCCAGCATGGCGTGATAGGCCACCAGATCGAGATCGCCCCGCTCATCGAGGGGGATAACCCGGATCACGGCACCGGTACGCTGGGCAATCAGCTGCCAGGGGACAATGTTGGCGTGGTGCTCCAGGGTGCTGAGCATTATCTCGTCCCCCGCCTTGAGTTCGCTCATGCCCCAGCTCTGGGCCACCAGATTGATCGCTTCAGTAGTGCCACGGGTCCAGATCACCTCGCGACTGTGAGGCGCATTGATAAAGCGGGCAACCGTCTCGCGGGCGGCCTCGAAGGCACGGGTGGCGCGGCCGCTCAGGGCATGGGCAGCGCGGTGTACGTTGGCGTTGTCGGCGCTGTAGTAATGCGCGATGGCATCCAGTACCACCTGGGGCTTCTGGGTAGTGGCGGCGTTGTCCAGATAGATCAGAGGGTGGCCGTTGACCTCTTGCGCCAAGGCCGGAAACTGGCTGCGCAGCCGGGCGTGCTGTTGCTGGTTCATGCTCCCCTCATATCATCTGGAAAAGTCGGTCATGATCCGGAAAATGGCGGTCAAACACAAGGCGCTGTGGCGGGATATTGCCTGCGGTTTCGGCTGCCTGCGGGATCTCTGTTACAATGCCGCCCCACATCATAAGCCAAGAGATCCGGCCCATGAAGCTCAACCCCAATCAGAACGAAGCGGTCAAGTTTGTCTCCGGCCCTTGCCTGGTGCTGGCGGGTGCCGGATCGGGCAAGACCCGCGTCATCACCAACAAGATTGCCTATCTGGTACAGCAGTGCGGCTACAACGCACGCAACATAGCGGCGGTCACCTTTACCAACAAGGCGGCGCGGGAGATGAAGGAGCGGGTCGGTCAGACCCTGGGTCGCAAGGAGGCGCGGGGGCTGATGGTCTCCACCTTCCACACCCTGGGGCTCGAGATCATCCGCCGCGAGCACAAGAGCCTGAACCTCAAGGCCAACTTCTCCCTGTTCGACGACACCGACCAGCTGGCGCTGCTGAAAGAGCTGACCGAGGCGGAGCTCGACAACGACAAGGACAAGCTTTCGGCCCTCATCAGCCAGATCTCCAACTGGAAGAACGACCTCATCCTGCCGGCTCGCGCCATGCGCATCGCCCGCGGCCCGGAAGAAGTGTTGTTGGCCCAGCTCTATGAGCGTTATCACCGCCAGATGGTGGCCTACAACGCGCTGGATTTTGACGATCTCATCGTGATGCCGACCCTGTTGCTCAAGAGCAACGAGGAGGTACGCACCCGCTGGCAGAACAAGATCCGTTATCTGCTGGTCGACGAATATCAGGACACCAACACCAGCCAGTACGAGCTGGTGAAGCAGATTGTCGGCGAGCGGGCCCGTTTTACCGTGGTGGGGGACGACGACCAGTCCATCTACTCCTGGCGCGGTGCCAAGCCGCAGAACCTGGTGTTGCTGAACGAGGATTTTCCCAGCCTCAAGCTCATCAAGCTGGAGCAGAACTACCGTTCCAAGAAGCGCATCCTCAAGTGCGCCAACATCCTGATCGCCAACAACCCCCACGTCTATGACAAGGCGCTCTTCTCTGAGCTTGATGAAGGGGTGAAGCTCAAGGTGCTGTTTGCCAAGAATGAGGAGCACGAGGCGGAGCGTATCGCCGCCGAGCTGATGGGCCACAAGTTCATGAACCGCACCCGGTTCAAGGATTACGCCATCCTCTATCGGGGCAACCATCAGTCGCGCATCTTCGAAAAGGCGCTGATGACCAACCGTATTCCCTACCGTATCTCCGGGGGCACCTCGTTTTTCTCCCGCACCGAGATCAAGGACATCATGGCCTACCTCAAGCTGCTGGTGAATCCGGACGAGGACACTGCCTTTCTGCGGGTGGTCAACCTGCCGCGCCGTGAGATAGGCCCCACTACCCTCGAAAAACTGGGCCAGTATGCCAACCAGCGCGGCAAGAGCCTGTTTGCCGCCAGCTTCGAGCTGGGGCTGGAACAACACCTCTCCGGGCGCGGTCTATCCGCTCTGCAGGCCTTCACCAACTGGCTGGTGCGGCTCGGTGATCAGGCGCTGCGCGGCAATCCGGTGGAGGCGGTGCGGGACATGATCAAGGGGATTCACTACGAAGAGTGGTTGATGGAAACGTCGCCGAGCCCCAGGGCGGCCGAGATGCGGATGAAGAACGTTTCCACGCTGTATGGTTGGCTCGTTGAGAAGCTGGAGGGGAATGAATTAAACGAGCCGATGACCCTGCCTGAAGTAGTCACCAGTTTCACCCTGCGTGACATGATGGAGCGCAACGAGGGCGAGGACGAGGCCGACCAGGTGCAGCTGATGACCCTGCACGCCTCCAAGGGGCTGGAGTTTCCCTATGTCTACATGGTGGGCATGGAGGAGGGCTTGCTGCCGCACCAGACCAGTATTGACGAAGACAACGTGGAGGAGGAGCGGCGCCTCGCCTATGTGGGCATCACCCGGGCTCAGACCGAACTGACTTTTACCCTCTGCAAGGAGCGGCGCCAGTACGGCGAGTCGGTGCGGCCGGAGCCGAGCCGCTTCCTGCTGGAGCTGCCGCAGGACGATCTGGAGTGGGAAAACCAGAAGAAGGTGACGGCCGAGGAGCGTCAGCAGAAGGGGCAGGTCGGGGTCGCCAACCTGAGAGCGCTGTTCAAGAAGGATTGAGTGGCTGTTAGCCGCGCTCGCTCTTGGTCTGGGTGAGCAGGGGAGTGATATCGGCTCCGGGCATGGGGGGCGAAATATAGCGCCCCTGGCCCATCAGACAGCCGAGATCGATCAGTTTCTGCAGTTGTTGCTGGTTTTCGATGCCTTCCACCACCAGGGTGAAGTCCAGATCCTGGCAGATGTCGCGCATGGCACGAATGAGGGCGAGATCCTTGGGTGACTGCAGCATGCGATGGGTGAAGCTGTCATCCACCTTGATGTAGTCCACCGGGAAGTGGAACAGGGCGTTGAGGGAAGAAAACCCGGTCCCAAAGTCATCCAGACTGATCTGGATACCCTTGGCTCTCAGTTCGTGCAAAGAGGTGAGGGCATCGGAGTCCTGCCGTGACAGCTCCCGCTCGTTGAATTCAAAGATCAGATAGCCGGGGGCTATCCCCTCGGATTCGATGATTTCAACCAACTTCATGATCTGCTCATGGCTGACCAGATGCTTGCCGGACAAGTTGATGGCCACCTTGAACTTGCTCTGGCCTGACAGCGGCAGCCACTCCTTCAATTGTTGGCAGGTGTGGCTCAGGATCTGGTAATCCAGCTCCTGAATGAGACCGCACTGCTCCGCCAGCGGGATAAAGTCGAACGCATCCTTGAGTACCCCCTCTTCGGTGATCCAGCGGGCCATCACCTCCAGCCCGGTCAGCCGGCTGTCCTTGAGCCGGATCACCGGCTGGAAATAGGGGACGATGCGTCCTTCACGCAGCGCTCTTGCCAGCATCTCTTCCGGCGAGGCCCAGGTCTGGACCGAGCACTCTTCCGAATAGCTGACGATGCGACTGCGGCCGTTGCGTTTGGCCTGATACATGGCCAAGTCGGCCTGATGGAGCAGTTGGCTGATATCGGAGGTCTGTTCCGATACACTGGCCACCCCCAGACTGACCGTGATGCCCAGCTCGTTGCCCATCAGCCGAAAAGGGTAGGAGAGGCGGCTGATGATGCGGTTGAGTACCGGGCTGATATCCTCCTCGGTCTTGCTGTTGTCCAGATAGATGACGAATTCATCCCCGCCCAACCTGGCCACCATGTCGTTTTGCCGAATGCAGGTCTGCAGGCGGCGGCTCATCTCCTTGAGCAGCTGGTCACCGGCGCTGTGGCCCAGGGTGTCGTTGACCTGCTTGAAGTGGTCCACATCGATGAAGATCAGCGAAAACCCGGGCGACTTGTAGCGGTGAAAATGGGTCATGGCATGGTTGAGGTGATTCATCAGCAGGGCCCGGTTGGGCAGCTGGGTCAGCGGATCGTGCAGGGCGTCGAACTGCAGCCGGCGTTCCAGCTCTTGATGCTGCTTGAGTTGCTTCTGCAGCCGGAGGTTGGTCTGGCGCAACTGCTGCAGGCGCTGGTTGATGGAATCTTCCGAGTTGATGTCGTGCAGCTGCTGGCGGATCCGCCTCAGCTCCAGCAGCAGGGTGAGCTGGCTGCGCAGGAAGTCGAGAAACAGCCGATCATCGGTTTCCAGCGGGTGCTGCAGGCTGATGAGAAAGTGGGCGAAGTACTGCTGCTGCAGGCGCAGCGGTTGGCTGTACCAGTAGAGCTGCTCCTTGTGCTGCTCCATGTTGTTGGTGCTGTGGCACAGTCCGGTGATGAACTCGTCGCTGTGGGGGGGCTGCTCCGGATAGATCTTCTCGAGCCGGTGGCTGTCGATGCGCACCAGCAGCATGTCCTGAATGGCCAGCATCTGGCGCAGGACTGCCTCGAGCTGGGAGAACAGCGCCTGACTGGGCAGGGTGTTGGCCAGCCGGATGATGCGGTTGATGCTCTCGATCTTCTTCTGCCAGTCAGGGTCTTTGCGGATCAGCGGCGAGGCCAGCTCCGACAGCTGGGAGCCTGCCTGGGTCTCGTTCAACCGCTTGGCCAGGCACTCCAGCAGCAGGCGCAGGGTTGGCAGCTCCTTGGGCTGGCAGCAGGCCAGCAACCACTGGACCTGGCCATGCTCGACCGGCAGCGAGCACCAGCCATCGGCTTCATCGAGCTGGGTCAGTTGATCGGTGATGCGCGACTCCTCCAGCCCCAGCTGCAACTTGAAGCTGTCGGAGATCTGGTATTCGCATACCCACTGCAGGCCGGCTTCCGACAAGCCGAGCATGCCGAAATGCTGCAGCGGGCAGAGCTGGTTCAGCTGCTGGATCAGGGTGTCGTAATCTTTGGAGGTGGCGGCGGAGGGGGCGGGGAAATCCATAATAGCGGAGACCAACGCCAGCAAGGGAGTCGAGTAATGGGGTGCTATTGGTTGCGCTGACATGAGTAACTCCCGGTTTGCCTACCCTACAAAGAGTAGCCGGAAGTCATCAGATTGAAAGGGCCGCAAATGCGGCCCTTTCAAACACTTAGAGCTTGTCGATCATGTAGTGAATGGCGTTTTCGATCTCTTCATCGCTACAGGTGGCGCAAGTTCCTCGTGGCGGCATCACACCGGTCTTGCCCGCGAAGCCGGCAATGGCGTGTTTCTTAAGCGTTTCAATGCCTTGGGCGATACGTGGTTCCCAGGCGGCCTTGTCGCCCCGCTTGGGAGCTCCGGCGATGCCGGCATCGTGGCAGGCGAAGCAGGCGCCCTTGAACACGGCCTCGCCGTCGCGCGGACCAGATGCCGCTGCCGCCGCAGGGGCTGCGCCTGCGGTCGCAATCCCTTCCAGATCCTTGGCGGTATAGACTTGACCGACAGGCTTGATCCGCTCGGCGATTGCCTCCGGTGACATATCATCGGCAGCAAGCACCACGCCGGACAAACTGGCGGCCGTCATCCCGACCGCCAGCAAATAGCTCAGTTTTTTCAACACGCTCATGTACTCCCAGCAGGCTTTTATTATCCCTAGAAAACGACTGGATTATAACCGAATAGTTACAGCCATTTAAACGCTTGTGTGTGAAGTGTTAAGCACTCTGCGTGCAAAGTTTCTTCGTCAGATCACAAACTGGCGAGACCGGCCCGAAAAAAAGAAACCCGGTTTTCACCGGGTTTCATCTCATGGGCGGGCCGAAAGGCTTATTTGTCCCAGCTGAGGATCACCTTGCCGGACTGGCCTGAGCGCATGGCATCGAACCCTTGCTGGAAGTCGTCGATGTGGAAGCGGTGGGTGATGATGGGGGAGAGATCCAGCCCGGACTGGATCAGGCTGGCCATCTTGTACCAGGTCTCGAACATCTCTCGACCGTAGATCCCTTTGATAAACAGTCCCTTGAAGATCACCTTGCCCCAGTCGATGGCCATGGTAGCGGGGGGGATGCCGAGCATGGCGATTTTGCCGCCGTGGTTCATCTTGTCGATCATGTCCTGGAAGGCGCTGGGCACACCGGACATCTCCAGCCCCACGTCGAACCCTTCGGTCATGCCGAGTTCGCTCATCACGTCGCTGAGCTGCTCCTTGGCCACGTTGACGGCGCGAGTGGCGCCCATCTTGCGGGCCAGCTCGAGCCGGTATTCGTTGACGTCGGTGATCACCACGTGGCGGGCACCCACGTGGCGGCAGACGGCGGCGGCCATGATGCCGATGGGGCCGGCGCCGGTGATCAGCACGTCTTCACCGACCAGGTCGAAGGAGAGGGCGGTGTGCACCGCGTTGCCGAACGGATCGAAGATGGCGGCCAGTTCATCGGGGACGTTGTCCGGCAGCTTGAAGGCGTTGAAGGCCGGGATCACCAGATACTCGGCGAAGGCGCCGGGGCGGTTGACGCCGACGCCTATGGTGTTGCGGCACAGGTGGGTGCGGCCGGCACGGCAGTTGCGGCAGTGACCACAGGTGATGTGGCCTTCACCGGATACCCGGTCTCCGACCGCGAAGCCGCGCACTTCCTGGCCGATGGCGACCACTTCCCCGACGTATTCGTGGCCGACCACCATGGGCACCGGGATGGTCTTCTGTGACCATTCGTCCCAGTTGTAGATATGGATGTCGGTGCCACAGATGGCGGTCTTGCGGATCTTGATCAGCAGGTCGTTGTGGCCGAGTTCAGGGGCCGGTACGTCCGTCATCCAGATGCCGACTTCTTTGTGCAGTTTGGAGAGCGCTTTCATGGTTGTTCCTTCACGATGAATGCAGAAAGAAGGGGCGCCAGGCCCCTTGATTCAAATCAGATGATGTCGAGTTCGCGGCCGATGCGAATGAAGGCATCAATGGCCTTGTCCAGTTGCTCACGGGTGTGGGCGGCGGACATCTGGGTGCGGATGCGGGCCTGGCCCTTGGGCACCACTGGGAAGGAGAAGCCCACCACGTAGATGCCGGCGGCCAGCATGCGGCTTGCCATCTCGGCGGCCAGTTTGGCGTCACCCAGCATCACCGGAATGATGGCGTGATCGGCCCCGGCCAGGGTGAAGCCGGCGGCGCTCATCCGCTCGCGGAAGTATTGGCTGTTCTCCTTGAGGCTGGAGCGCAGCGCATGCCCTTCGGCCAGCATGTCGATCACCTTGATGGTGGCGGCGACGATGGAGGGGGCCAGCGAGTTGGAGAAGAGATAGGGGCGTGAGCGCTGACGTAACCAGTCGATCACCTCCTTCTTGCCGGAGGTGTAGCCACCGGAGGCGCCGCCGAGCGCCTTGCCCAGGGTGCCGGTGATGATGTCGACCCTGTCCATCACGCCACAGTATTCGTGGGTGCCGCGGCCGTTCTCGCCGATGAAGCCGACGGCGTGGGAGTCGTCCACCATCACCAGGGCGTCGTACTTGTCGGCCAGATCGCAGATGGATTTGAGGTCGGCAATGACGCCATCCATGGAGAAGACGCCGTCGGTGGCGATCAGCTTGAAGCGGGCGCCGTCGGCGTCAGCCTGCTTGAGCTGGGCTTCCAGCTCGGCCATGTCGTTGTTGGCGTAGCGATAGCGCTTGGCCTTGCACAGCCGCACGCCGTCGATGATGGAGGCGTGGTTGAGAGCATCGGAGATGATGGCGTCTTCGGCACCGAACAGGGTTTCGAACAGACCGCCATTGGCATCGAAGCAGGAGGAGTAGAGGATGGTGTCTTCGGTGCCGAGGAAACCCGACAGTTTCTGCTCCAGCTCCTTGTGCTGATCCTGGGTGCCGCAGATGAAACGGACCGAGGCCATGCCGAAGCCGTGGCTGTCCAGCCCCTGATGAGCCGCTGCGATCAGGTCCGGGTGGTTGGCCAGCCCCAGATAGTTGTTGGCACAGAAGTTCAGCACCTGCTCGCCGCCCACCGCAATCCGGGCCTGCTGGGCCGAGGTGATGACGCGCTCCTGCTTGTACAACCCTTCAGCCTGCACCTGCTCAAGCTGCTCGGTCAGGTGACGATAGAATCCGTTAGACATCCTCGATCCTTATTGGCTATTTCAGCTGATTATCAACAATGGGCAGTATTTTACTGCAATCTGTTGCGGTGAATTCAAATGATTGTGCTGACATTCAACAATTGTGAAACAGATCTCACCCGGCTGGTTGGGCCAGTTGACGATAGTGCTGTTCCAGCTGGCGGATCTGGTCGGCCACCTGGGGTTGCACATAGGGGCGCAGCAGGAACAGCACTCGCAAGACGCCCTGATAGAGCAGCGGCTTGGTGATGCGGGTGTTGGGGGCTTGGGCAATCTGGAACGGGATCCAGCAGGTGACCACCATCTTGATGGTCTGGCCCAGATCCGGCAGATCCTCGTCGCTGACATTTATGATGCCGCCCTCGCGCAGGCTTCTGAGCAGGGCCACCACGGCGGCGCGCAACTGTTCCTGGGCCTTGAGGTATTTTTGCTGCAGCGGCTCATCGCGGCTCAGGATGTCCGGCAGATTGGCGTAGAAAAAGCGGAACTGCCACATCAGATAGAAGATGGCATCCAGGTAGCCCATCAGGTTTTCCAGTTTGATCTCGTCGCTGCGCGCCGGCGTGAAGCTCTCGCTCAGGTGGCGGGCGTATTGGTCGAAGATGGAGTGGATGATGTCTTCTTTATTGCGGAAGTGGTAATAGAGGTTGCCCGGGCTGATGCCCAGATGGGCGGCAATGTGGTTGGTGGTGATGTTGCGCTCACCCTGATCGTTGAACAGCTCGGTGGCGCTGTGAATGATCCTGTCTCTGGTTTTCATCGCTGTTCCCTCTGCCGGGCCCCTGGCCGGTGAAATCGTCAAGGTCGAATCCCCTTGCGGCCCGTGATAAACTTTTCGGCAATTTCAAATTGGCTCACTATACACAGCTTTAACAGGCAGTCACACGTGGCCATCAACGTACGCGAGGCAAACTCCATGATCGTAGTAACTGGCGGTGCTGGCTTTATCGGCAGCAATCTGGTCAAGCAGCTGAACGCTCAAGGACGGACCGATGTGGTGGTCATCGATGACCTGACCGACGGCACCAAGTTCGTCAATCTGGTCGATCTGACCATTGCCGATTACATGGATAAGGATGAGTTCCAGGCGCGGATCGTTTCCGGCGACGAATTTGAAGAGTGGGATGGCGGTATCGAGGTGATCTTCCACGAAGGTGCCTGCTCCGCCACCACCGAGTGGAACGGCAAGTTCATCATGGAGGTCAACTACGAGTACTCCAAGGATCTGTTCCACTACTGCATCGAGCGTGAAATTCCGTTTATCTACGCCTCCTCTGCCGCCACCTATGGCGGGCGCAACGACAACTTCATCGAAGATCCGAAATTCGAGCAGCCGCTCAACGTCTACGGCTACTCCAAGCAGCTGTTCGACCAGTACGTGCGTCGCTGGATGCCGGAGATCAACTCCCAGGTAGTCGGTCTCAAGTACTTCAACGTCTATGGCCCGCGCGAGCAGCACAAGGGCTCCATGGCCTCGGTTGCCTTCCACCTCAATACCCAGGTGAAGAAGGGCGAGAATCCCAAGCTGTTCGAAGGCTGCGACGGTTTCCCCAACGGCGGCCAGATGCGCGATTTCATCTATGTGGATGACGTCTGCAAGGTGAACCTCTGGTTCTGGCAGAATCCGCAGCACTCCGGCATCTTCAACTGCGGTACCGGCCGGGCCGAACCGTTCCAGAACGTGGCCGAAGCGGTGATCAAGCATCATCAGAAGGGCGCCATCGAGTACATTCCCTTCCCGGATCACCTCAAGGGCCGCTATCAGAGCTTCACCCAGGCTGACATGACCAAGCTGCGCGGCGTCGGTTATGACGCCGAGTTCAAAACCGTGGCCGAAGGGGTTGCGGACTATATGGCGTGGCTCAACCGCTAACGGGTGAGTTTTACATCGCTATATGCAGACAAGCCGGAAGCAGGCCATACCTGCTTCCGGCTCTGTTGTTTGTCACGGTTTTTCTCAGTTTCTACCGGGTAACCACGCAATGAACATATTGATGGCACTCTCCCAGCTCGAAGTGACGGGCGCTGAGGTCTATGCCACCACGGTCGGTAATGAACTGACCCGGCGTGGCCACCAGGTTTTCTACGTATCGGACACCCTGACCAAGCCCACTCTGGGTGAGGTGTTCAAGCTGCGATTCAACAAGCGCAGCATTCTGCGCCGCTTTTGGCACGTGTTTTACCTCGTCTACCTCATCAAGAAACACCATATCCAGCTGGTGCATGCCCACTCCCGCGCCTCCGGTTGGAGCAGCTATGTGGCCTGCAAGCTGACCGGCACCCCCATGATCACCACGGTGCACGGCCGCCAGCCGGTGCATGCCTCCCGCAAGGCCTTCCATGCTCTCGGCTTTCGAGCGGTGGCGGTGTGCGAGGATATCGCCCACCAGATCATCGACAATCTGGGGGTGGATCCGGCCATCGTGCAGGTGCTGCGCAACGGCATCGAAACCGACAAGTTCCAGCCTGTGCCTGCCCCGACCAATGCCAGGCCGGTGATCGCCATCGTAGGCCGGCTGAGCGGCCCCAAGGGTGAGCTCTGCTATCGGTTGCTGGATGAGGTGCTGGATCTGGACGCCTGCCAGGTGAAGGTGGTGAGCGGCAGCCAGCTGCCTGCGCGTTTCCAGCGTTTTCAGGAGCGGGTCGATTTCGTCGGTTATGTGGAAGATGTCCCTGCGCTGATGGCGCAATGCGATCTGGTGATCGGCGCCGGTCGGGTGGCGATGGAGGCCCTGCTCTGCGGTCGTCCCGCCTTTGCCATCGGTGAGGCCAAGGCCATCGGGCTGGTGACCGGGCACAATCTGGATGAGGCACTGGCCAGCAACTTCGGCGACATCGGCCCTCAGGATCTGGCGATCGATTTTGCCGCACTGAAGGCGCAGATTGCCCCGGCCCTGGCCAGTGGCACCGTTTCAGACACAATTCGTCAGCGTATTCAGGCCGAATATGGCTTGGCGGGAGTGGTCTCCGGCCTGGAATCCATCTATCAGGATGCGGTGGTCGAGACCCTGCGCCGCGAGATGCCGGTCATCATGTACCACCGTTTCATCGAGCATGACAGCGAGAAGGGAGTGCATGGCACCTGGATGCCGATCGCCATGTTCGAGAAGCACCTGCGCCTGCTGAAGTGGCTGGGTTATGAGACCCTGACGTTTCGGGATTTGGCTGACCAGGGCTTCATTCACCGGCTGCAATATGGCAAGAAGTACCTGATGATCACCGCCGACGACGGCTATCAGGACAATCTGACCCGCATGCTGCCGCTGCTGGAAAAATATGGTTACAAAGCCGTGGTATACGTGGTCACGGGGGAAGGGTATAACCGCTGGGATGTGGAGCATGCGAGCAACCCCGACACCCGGGTGGACTTGATGAATGGCGAGCAGCTCAAGGCGCTGGCGGCCTCCGGTTATGTGGAGATCGGCGGGCATACCCTGACCCACCCCAGGTTGAGCAAGCTTGCACCCGAGCAGCAAGCTCATGAAATTCAAGAGAACAAACGACAGCTCGAAGCCCTGCTCGGCCACCCTCTGCTGTCGTTCGCCTACCCTTATGGGGATATGGATGAGAGCGCAAAGGCGCAGGCGATGGCGGCGGGCTACCGTTTTGCGGTCGCCACCAACAGCGGGCCCAGAGCCATGCACCAGGACCCTTTCCGGATCCGCCGCATTGCCATTTTCCCGCGTACCGATGTTTTTGGCCTGTGGCGCAAAATCCGGGGTAACTATGTCTTCAGGAAGTCTTGATTGATGCTCAGCAGAAGCCTTGCCTTGCTCGATAGAACAACCACAGCCCTGTTTGCGCTGACCATCCTGTTCTCCTTTTGCGGCCTGTTTCTGGCCCCTTTTGGCCAGAGCATTCAATCCAATCTGCTGGCCGTGACCGGCATCTTCGGTTTGTTGAATTACTTTGTCGGCAAACAACGGGATGTGGGGCTCAAAGACCGTCGCATGCTCTGGGGGCTGCTGGTCTATGCCGCCATGATCTTCGTCAACCGGTTGATCCACGGTGATCAATACGGGGTCATGCGCGGGCTGTTTTATGTCGTTGTCTTTGCGCTGATGATGCCGCGCAAGCCGATCCTGTTGGTGCTGGGTTATCTGGCTATCGTGCTGGGCGGGATGGGATTGGGCATTCTCAGCATCTGGCAATACCAGCACGGCATTGCCAGGGTGGAAGGGTTTACCAACGCGATCCTTTTCTCGCAGGCTGCGCTGACGCTGGCCATCCTCAACTGGTTCGTCTTCCAGCAAAAACAGTTGCCTGGATGGTTGAGGGGGGGGAGCCTGTTTGGCTTGATTGCGGCCCTGTTTGCACTTTATCTCTCCCAGAGCCGGGGGGTTTGGCTCGCCTTCGGGATCATTCTTGCCTACGTCATCTGCTACAAGGCCTACTTCAAACCGTGGAAATACATTGCGGTAGCCATATTGTGTACGGCCACAACGGGCGCCATTTATCAGACCAACCAGCTGGTTCAGGTTCGGGTCGCAGAGGCTGTCTCGGATCTCAACTCGGCAGAGAGGGGTTCATACGACTCATCATGGGGCTTGCGCGTCATTGCCTGGCAGAGTGCCTGGCTGGGTTTTTTGGATTCACCTGTGGCGGGGGTGGGCACGGATGGTTTCAATGCATTGAAACAGACCCAGATCGATAATCATCAGATATCTCCTCTGATATTTCATCCGGCGCTGGTCCATTCACATAATCAATATATGCAGAATCTGGTCGTTCGTGGCAGCGTAGGATTTATTGCACTGGTGATCTTTCTTGGCCTGCCGCTCTATCTGGCGGCGAACAATATAAGCAGGATTTCTGCGGGTGTGTTGGTTCCCCTCGCGTTTGCCATTAACTCCCTAAGCGATGTGCCGTTTGAGCATCAAGGGGTGCTCTATCTGTACACGCTCAGCCTGGTTTTCATCTGGTTTGCCCATGAGTCTAAAAAGGATACCCGCACGTCATGATTCCGGTTTTTGTCATCAGTTTGGCTCGCAGCGTTGAGCGACGGGCGATGGTTGTTCAGCAGATGGCGCATCTGGGCATAGATTTCGAGTTTGTAGATGCAACAGACGGGAAGGCGCTGAGCAATGCCGAGCTGGCCAAGGTGGATTTGGAGCTGGCCAAAGAAGTGTGTGGCCATGAACTGAGTTTTGGCGAGATTGGCTGCGCCATGAGCCATATTCGAGTTTATGAGCGCATTGTCGCCGAGGGTATTGAACGCTGTGTGGTGCTTGAAGATGACATCTACCTGCACATGCACAGCAAGGCGATCATCGAGACGATAGTGCACTCCTGCCAGTCCGAGATCGTCTTCCTGCATCATGGCAAAGCCAAACGCTGGCCATTCCTGTCATCCCTGCCCGGTGGCTACCGGCTTGCTAGATACCTGACGCCCAGCAGCTCCTCCAAGCGAGGAGTGCTCTCTACCGCTGGGTATGTGCTGACCCTGGCCGGGGCGAAAAAATTATTGCAGTGTGCCTATCCGCTGCGGATGCCCTCCGACTATCTGACCGGCCGCTTGCAGCTCAATGGCCTGTCTGCCTCCGGGGTGGAGCCCTGCTGTCTGGATGTGGATCTGTTCACCACCACCATAGATGACAGAGCCTACGGTCACTATCTGAAATAGCACTGGGCGTGCCGACGGTGGCTGTTGGTTGGCAGCCCTGTCAGCCTTGCCGACGCTGTGGGTCATACATGCTGGATAACTCATGAATCTCAAGAAGTTGCTTACCCACTCCATTGCCAGATGGCTGATCGGCAGAGCGCCTGACGCCGCCCCATGCCCCGCCGGGGCGAAGGTGAAGCGGGTGCTGGTGGTCGGTTATGACGCCATCGGCGATTTCATTCTCACCCTGCCCGCCATTGCCCGGCTTAGAGAGATCTACCCCGCCGCGCGCCTCGAGCTGGTGTGCAGCCAGCGCAACCAGCTGCTGGCGGCGTCGGTCGCCGGGATCGATGAGTGTCACGTGATCACCCTGAACGACACCCTGTGGCCGGCGAGCATGTGGTGCAAGCTGCGTGAACTCAGGCAACGGCAGTATGACCTGGTGATCAATCTGTTTGACGAGCCCGACGATATCGCCATGGCCAAGTTGCTGTTGCTGGCCAATGGGCGCTTGCAGTCGTTGCCCCTGCGCTTCAAGAGTGAAGGGCAGCAGAAGTTGCTGCCGCTGTTCAACCAGAAGGCCACCATAGTGTCGTCACGCCCAGTCCGGGATCACTTCGTCTATCGCATGCTCAGCGTGACCGGTGAGCAGACCGGGGTGCCGGTCACCATACCGTCCCCCTGCAATGAGCAGCTGGATACCAGCGCGTATGGCCGTTATCTGCTGGTCAACCTGACGGGCAGCCAGGTTGGCAACTCGATGACGGAGGCGCAGAGCGACGAGATCCTGGCCCAGTTGCCGACCTATCAGGGGATCTCCTACCTGGTATTCTCCAGGCAGCCCGTGGCGTGCCCGAGGCAGGACATGAGAGTGCTGTTTCCCGACACCATTCTCGATGCCGCCAAGATCATCAAGGATGCGCGAGGGGTCATCTCGACCGATACCTCCATCATCCATATCTCCTCTTCCTTCGGGGTGCCCACCCTGGTGTTGATGAACAACGAGTGCTGGCGCGATGCCTTCATTCCGCTGGCGGGTCGCAATATCATCCTGCGCTCGGCCACGGACAATCTGGCCGCTTTGTCACCGGCCGAGATCAGCCGCCAGGTCGATGCCCTGATGGCGCTCTAGGCGCGTCAGCCTGTTATCATCCTTTTTCCAACTCAACGGCCCTTCTGGTGGATTCATGTCATTAATCAACGATCTGCAACTCCAGCGTGACATTCTTCGCCGCAAGCTGGGGCAACTGCTGTTCGATCGCAAGCGGCCGGTCCCGCTGCATGAGCGCAAGGGGAAGATAGTGTTGCTGCGCTGGGATGCCAAGCTGGGGGATGCCATCGTCTCGTCCTGGGTGGCTCGCGAAATCAAGCGCGCCAGCCCGGAGCGGGAAGTGTGGATCGTCACGACCGCGGCCATGGCTCCCCTGTTTCGTGATCATTTCGGCATGGACAAGGTGATAGAGGTGCCCAAGCGGCCTGGCTATGGTCAGCTCAAGCGGTTGGCACACTCGCTGGGGGAGGTGGAGTGTCTGGTGCACTTTGGCAAGATGCTGAAAATGAAGGACATCTACTTCATCAGTCAGGTGAGGGCGGATTGGGTCGCCGGCATGGACGATGCCCTGCAGGCGGTCAACCTCAAGCTGGGCAAGGCCTCCAGCGGCATGCACTTCTCCGACAAGTTTGCCCTGTTGTTGCAGCGACTTGGCGTGACCAATCCGGACCAGCAATACATAGTCCCGACCATGAGCCCGCCCGATGCGCTGGCCAGCTGGTGGCCGGCCGAGCCGGTCCTCTGTTTCAACCCCTATGGCAGTGGCAGCTCCCGCCGTTTGCGGCCTGAGCTTATCAGCCAGATGCTTGAGTGGATGCTGGCGGCCGGATCTTGCGCCATCTGCCTGCTCTATCCACCGGGTATGGAGGAGGAGGTGGCCGGGATCCGGGCCGGCTTGAGCCGACCGGATCGCCTGCTGCTGTCACCGGATGCGCCTTCGCTGGCCGGGTTGTTCGCCCAGCTGCGCCAGTGTCAGGGACTGATCTCGGTGGACACGGCGACGGTGCACATCGCCGCCGGGTTGCACAAGCCCATTCTTGGCCTCTACAACCCGGACATAGGGGGCGGCAACGAAAACTTCCTGGAGTGGCACCCCAACTCCCCGTCAGCCACCGTGCTGTTCTCGACCAATACCCGGGAGCAGGATATCAACTCCCTCGATCTGGCCGAATTCGAGCGTACTTTCAGGGCGTGGCTGCTTGCCAACCAGGCAGCGCTGTCAGCCGTTCCATCACCAGCTCGGGAGTAATAGCGCGCAGCAGGGCTTCGTCGATGAAGTCCTTTTCCGCGTTCTGCGGCAACTGGAAGTCGGGTCCCTTGGCATCGAACACATCGATGGCCTGATAACGGGGGTGGTTGACCGGGTTGGCGATGATCTTGTCGCCGCCCGGGGCCACTATGGTCAGCAGGGGCAGGTCGATGGCTTGCGCCATGTGACGGGGACCGGTGTCATTGCCGACAAACAGCCGGCAGTGGGCAAACAGCCCCACCAGTTCCCGTACCGAGCGGGTCTTGATGTGGTCGAAGACGCTGGCTTGCAGGGCGGCGGGCAGCAGCGGTTTCAGGCCGCGGTTGTACTCCTCTTCCCCCGGCCCGCAGTAGATCAGGATCTGGGCGTCGTGCTGCTCGATCAGCCACTGGGCGACCTTGGCAAAGCAGTCGATGGGCCAGCGCTTGTAGTGCCCGAGCGAGTTGACGCCCATGGCGATCAGCGGGCGGCTCAGGTCGACGCCAGCGGCCAGCAGGGCATCCTTTCCTTGTTGCTTCTCTTCTTCACTGAGCCAGAGGTAGTAGTTGCGATCCTCGCTGGCCAGCTTGAGCGGCTTGAGCAGCGAGAAGCGATCGTCAACCAGGGTGCTGTTGCCCTGAAATTCGGTGTCTTTGCGAAAACGCACGATGCGGTTGTGGCCGAGCCGCCAGGGGAAGGAGTCAAACCCGATGCGCAGGCGGGCGCCGGAGAAGAGGCAGCTGAGCAGGCCGATCATCTGGCCCTGGCTGTTGACCACCACGTCGTAACGTTCGCGGCGAATGGCCAGCAGCAGATCCTTCATGTAGCGCCACTGGTTGCGCCTGGCCTTCTCGATGATGATGAGCCGATCGATATTGGGATTGCCCTGCGCCATACCCGCGCAATAATCCATGACCAGATAGTGAACCTCGCCGCTTGGGTCATTCTGCTTGAGGTTGTTGCACAGTGCGGTGGAGATCAGCACATCCCCTATCTGTTTGGTTTGAACTACAAGGTATTTCATAAGGCAGGCCTCAACAGAGGTCATGGTTGATCATCAGCGTGACAGCATACCGCACAAGTGAGTCAGATGCTGTCGGTGCAACGTGAAAATCCGATCTGGCGCAGGCCGCCAACCGGGTACGCCGTCAAATGAAAGAAGCCCGTCGTTGACGGGCTTCTTGTATCGATTACTCGATGTTCTGAATTTGCTCGCGCATCTGCTCGATGAGCACCTTCAACTCGACGGCGGACTGGGTCACCTCGGCGTTGATCGACTTGGAACCGAGGGTGTTCGACTCGCGGTTGAACTCCTGCATCATGAAGTCGAGACGACGGCCGCAGGCGCCACCCTTCTTCATGATCTTGTTGGTCTCGCTGATGTGCATCTCCAGGCGATCCAGCTCTTCGGCCACATCGATCTTCTGGGCCAGCAGCACGATCTCCTGCTCGATGCGGGCCGGGTCCAGCTCCACCTTGGCTTCGGCCAGCCGGTCGGTGAGCTTCTGGCGCTGCCACTCGATGATCTGCGGCAGGTGCACGCGCACCTTCTTCACCTCTACCTGAATGCCGGCCAGACGCTGTTCGATCAAGGCCTTGAGGTTGGCTCCTTCGCTGGCGCGGGAGGCGAGGAAATCTTCCATGGTCAGGTCAAATCCGCCGAGCAACTCGGTGGCGACCGCATCCATGTCTTGCTCGGCGGCAGCCATCACGCCCGGCCAGCGCAGCACGTCGACCGGGTTGAGCTGGCCCTGGCCCGCTTCTTTCATCACCCAGTTGGCGCTGTCGATGATGAGCTTGGCCAGCTCTTCATTGATGTGCAGCTGGCTGGCAGCGGCCTGCGCGGCCTCAAAGCGCAGGTTGCACTCCACCTTGCCGCGCTGCAGCTTGGCGCGGAAGCGCTCACGCAGAACCGGCTCCAGGCTGCGCAGTTGTTCCGGCAGGCGAATGTAGGTCTCCAGATAGCGCTGGTTGACCGAACGAATTTCCCAAACGGCTGTGCCCCAGTCGCCCTTGAGTTCCTTGCGGGCGTAGGCGGTCATGCTGTGAATCATTGATTGTTCCGGGCTTGATGAAGTGTGGGGCCAGTATACTCAGCCAGCCCTGCTCCGTCAGCCGACAGCGTGGTTTTAGCGGCTGATATTTGGGCTGGGATGGCTTAGGGTCTGCTGGTGCTTTGTCACGACCGCGACGGGGTCAGTTTTTGTGCGGGACTAGGCGCTAGGCGTGAAGTGTGGTCGTTCACATGAGCCGCCGAGTAACGACGTTACGCGCAAAAAACTGGCCCGTCCCTACGGGTTGCGCTGCAAATGACGTCATGCGTTGTTGCAGGGCTTGTCAAGGGAGTGGTGGCCATTGCCTGCGCCCCGCGCCTAGCTTGACGTCATTTGTCGCAGCAACGCGGCTTGCGCCAAAGCGCCAGCAGACCCTATACTCCTGCGCCAATTCAGCCAGCCCAGAGGTCCGTCCCATGTCACGTCCCAGCGATCGCACTGCCGCGCAGCTTCGTCCGGTCACCATTACCCGCCACTTCACCAAGCATGCTGAAGGGTCCGTGCTGGTGGAATTCGGCAACACCCGCGTGCTCTGCACCGCCAGCGTCGACACCAGCGTGCCGCGCTTCCTGAAAGGGAAGAATCAGGGCTGGGTGACCGCCGAGTACGGCATGCTGCCGCGCTCCACCCACTCCCGGATGAACCGCGAAGCGGCCTCCGGCAAGCAGAGTGGCCGCACCCTGGAGATCTCCCGGCTGATCGCCCGCTCCCTGCGCGCCGCGGTAGACCTGACCGCGCTGGGCGAGCACTCCATTACCGTTGACTGCGACGTGCTGCAGGCCGACGGCGGCACCCGCACCGCCGCCATCACAGGTGCCTGCGTGGCGCTGGTGGATGCGCTGAACTGGATGGTCGAGAAGGGCATGCTCAAGCAGAGCCCGCTCAAGCAGATGATCGCGGCCGTCTCCGTCGGTATGTATGAAGGGGAAGCCATCTGCGATCTGGAGTACATCGAAGACTCCGCCGCCGAGACCGACATGAACGTGGTGATGACCGAGGATGGTCGCATCATCGAGGTGCAGGGCACCGCGGAGGCCGAACCCTTCACCCACGAAGAGCTGCTGGAGATGCTGGCGCTCGCCAAGGGCGGCATCGCCGACATCATTGCGCTGCAGAAGCAGTCGCTCTCCTGATTTTAAAAACGCGGCATTGACCGCGTTTTTTTATACCCCACGAAAGTAAACGACAAGCCAAGCAAGGAGCCAGAATGAAAGCCTACCAGCGTCAATTTATCGAGTTCGCCCTGGAGAAGCAGGTCCTCAAATTCGGTGAATTTACCCTGAAATCCGGTCGTAAAAGCCCCTACTTCTTCAACGCCGGTCTGTTTAACAGCGGCCGCGATCTTGCCCGTCTCGGCCGCTTCTATGCCGCCGCCCTGATGGATGCCGGCATCGAGTTTGATGTGCTGTTTGGCCCGGCCTACAAGGGGATCCCCATCGCTTCCGCCACCGCGGTACAGCTGGTGGAGCAGCACGACGTGGACGTGCCTTGGTGTTTCAACCGCAAGGAGGCCAAGGATCACGGCGAGGGCGGCAATCTGGTGGGCAGTCCGCTCAAGGGGCGCATCATGCTGGTGGATGACGTCATCACTGCCGGTACCGCCATCCGCGAATCCATGGATCTGATCCAGGCCAACGGCGCCTCGCTGGCCGGCGTGCTGATCGCGCTGGACCGTCAGGAGAAGGGCAAGGGCGAGCTCTCTGCCATTCAGGAAGTGGAGCGTGACTACGGCGCCCACATCATCGCCATCATTCAGATGAGTGACCTGATTGCCTATCTGGAAGAGAAGCAGGCCGAGCAGCCGGAGCTGGCGGCGCAGCTTGTTGCGATGAAGGCTTACCGCGCCCAGTACGGTATCTGAGTCGCAGTTCACACCGCGCAATCGTTGAAGGCGGCGCCCGTTGGCTCTCTGGCAGCAAACGGGCGCCGTTTTTTCATCTGCAAAAAGTGGATCATGTGGCTTGAGCTTACCCTTGCAGTAAAGGTTAGGGTTTGTTGGTCGGCGCTCATTCTGGCCGACTGGTTCCGGGGAGGAACAACATGACCACTCATCTTCAATCACCCATTCATCTGCAGTTGCCGCTCAGCGGCATGAGCTGCGCCAACTGCGCCGGCCGCATCACGACCGCCCTCAACAAGCTGGAAGGGGTCGAGGCCACCGTCAACTTCGCACTGGAGCAGGCGGCCATCGAGCTGGCCAGCCCTGACCGCCTGCCTGCGGTGCTGGAGAGCATCAAAGCGCAGGGTTACGACTACGGCAGCGAGACCATCCTGTTTCAAATCACCGGCATGACCTGTGCCGGTTGCTCGGCCCGCCTGAACAAGATGCTGGCAGCGCTGCCCGGCGTCATCTCCGCCGACGTCAACTTCTCCATCGAGCAGGCCCGTATCGTGCTGGTACCCGGGATGCAGACGCCCGCGGCCCTGCGCGAGCAGATCGAGGCGCTCGGCTTTGGCGCCCAGTTGGCGCAGGGCTCGGCCAGCGGCCGCCGTCAGCAGTTGCTGGAGCGGGAAGCGCAGGAGGCCGCCAGCGCCCGTCAGGCGCAAACCCGGGTCATCGTCTCGGCCCTGCTGACCCTGCCGCTGCTGGCGGGCATGCTGGCCATGGCCGGTCTGCTGCCCTGGCATCTGCCCGCCTGGCTGGAGCTGGTGCTCGCCACCCCGGTGCAGTTCTGGATCGGCGCCCGTTTCTATCGCGGTGCCTGGCTCGCCATCAAGAACCGCTCCGCCAACATGGATGTGCTGGTGGCGACCGGTACCAGTGCGGCCTACTTCTACAGCCTCTATCTGCTGCTCAACCTGGGGATGGCCGCCAGCGGCCAGCTCTATTTCGAGGCAAGCGCCATCATCATTACCCTGATTTCCCTCGGCAAGTTGCTGGAAGCCAGGGCCAGACGCAGTACCCAGTCCGCCATTCGCGAACTGATGGCGCTGCGGCCGGAAACCGCCACCGTCTGGCGTGGCGAGAGCTGGCAGAGCGTCGCCATCGACGAGGTGCTGCGCGGCGATCGGCTGCGGGTGCTGGTGGGTGAGCGGGTGCCGGTGGATGGCAGAATCGTGAGCGGCGAGAGCGAGCTGGATGAGTCGATCCTCACCGGCGAGAGCCTGCCGGTGCCCCGTGGCGAGGGTGACAAGGTGCTGGGCGGTGCCATCAACCGCTCCGGCGTGCTGGAGATCGAAGCTACTACGGTGGGAGAGGATTCCAGCCTCAGCAAGATCATCGCACTGGTGGAGAATGCCCAGATGGGCAAGGCGCCGCTGCAACAGCTGGTGGACAAGGTCTCCGCCGTGTTCGTGCCGGTGGTGATGGCCATTGCCCTGTTCACCCTGCTGGTGTGGTACGCCATCAGCAACGACTTCGGTCAGGCGCTGCTGGCGGCGGTGGCCGTGCTGGTGATTGCCTGTCCCTGTGCGCTGGGGCTGGCGACGCCGGCGGCCATCGTCACCGGTACCGGGGTGGCGGCGCGCCACGGCATTCTGATCAAGGATGTCGATACCCTGCAGAAGGCCCATGCCATCAAGGCGCTGATCTTCGACAAGACCGGCACCCTGACTCAGGGCCGACCGGTTCTGGCCAGCTGGAGCGGCAACGACGAGCAACTGCGTCTCGCCGCCGCCCTGCAGCAGGCGAGCGAACACCCGCTGGCGCTGGCCATGCGCGAGGCGGTTGGCAAGGAGGCGGTGTTGCCCCAGCCGGAAGCCGTCGAGGTGCGGGTCGGTGCCGGTATAGTGGGTCAGGTCGCTGGTCACACGGTCGCCATCGGCAATGGCTCTTTGCTGGACCAGCTCGGCATCGACGTACCACAACAGGATGAACAAGCCGCTGACGGCGCGACCCGGGTCTGGGTGGCCATCGACGGGGTGGTGGCCGGCATAGCCGCACTGGCCGATACCCTGCGCCCCGAGAGCCCGGATGCCATCGCCACCCTGCGCCAGCGCGGCATCGCCAGCTGGCTGGTGAGCGGCGATGCGCCGGCGCCGGTGGCCCATATTGCCGCCAAGCTGGGGCTGGACGGGGCCTTTGACTCAGTGCTGCCGGCCGGCAAGGTGGAAAAAGTGGAGGCGCTGCGGGCGCAAACCAGCGGGCTGGTCGCCATGGTGGGGGACGGGGTGAACGATGCCCCGGCGCTGGCGGCGGCAGATGTCGGCATCGCCATGGGCTCCGGCTCCGACGTGGCGATGGAGACCGCCTCCATCACCCTGATGCGATCTGATCCGCGGCTGGTGGCCGATGCCATCGACATCTCGGCAGCCACCTGGCGCACCATCCAGCAGAACCTGTTCTGGGCCTTCGTGTTCAACATCATCGGCATTCCGCTGGCGGCGCTGGGTTACCTCAGCCCAGAGCTGGCGGGGGCGGCCATGGCCCTGAGCAGCATCACAGTATTGAGCAATTCCCTGCTATTGAAACGCTGGCAGCCGCGGGCTCTCGCCCAGGTCAGCACAGAATCGAACCGTTAAGGAGTCATCCATGAACATCAGCAAGGTAGCCAAGGCGACGGGACTGACCGCCAAGACCATTCGCTACTACGAGAGCATCGGCCTCATCTCGGCGCCGGTGCGCAGCGACAACGGCTACCGCAGTTACACCGAGGGGGCACTGCGCGAGCTGCGCTTCGTCAAGCGGGCGCGGGAGACCGGCTTCAATCTGGAGGAGTGCCAGGAGCTGCTGGCGCTCTATCGGGACGAGCACAGAACCAGCGCTCAGGTGAAGAAGCTGGCGCAGGAGAAGATCGTCGATCTGCGCGCCCGCATCGCCGGTTTGCAGGCCATGCTCAGCTCGCTGGAGGGGCTGGTCGGCTGTTGCCACGGGGATGAAAACCCCGAGTGCCCGATCCTCGACGAGCTGGAGCGCGGCTGAGCCGTCTCTGCCGGCAGGCCGGGGCCTGGCATCATCGACTGACTAACCGCTTAATAACGGACGTTTTATTGTTGGCTCCGAAGGGGTAGTGGTAGACTGTGCGGCTCTTGTACAGGGAGTACGCAGTTGACCCAGAGTGTGACACGTCAGGTGAAGCAGGCCATCATGGCCCAGCTCTATACCCACGCCTCATTCAGCCTGCCTTGCCTGGGTCTGCTGGCGCTTGGCTGGAGCCTGCTGTTCCACGACTACCTGCCCGCCGCCGAAGCGCTCGGCTGGCTGGCCGGGGTGTTGCTGCTGCTGATCTGCCGAGGCTGGCACCTGCGCTGGCGTCAGCCCAGGCTGGCGCAGATCCCGCTGCCGGTGCTGGAGCGCGAGCTCTTCATCGGGGTGACCATCACCTCCATCATCTGGGCACTGGGCGTGCTGCTCTACATGGACAAGCTGCCCGATACCTATCGCGCGGCCATGATGATGCTCTCCAGCCTGATCCTCACCGGCAGCGCCATCATGCTGTTTGGCAGCCGCCGCTCGCTTTACGGCGCCGTCTTGCCGCTCGGGCTGGCCATGCTGTTCGAGCTGGGGGCGGGCAACGAGCAGGAGCGGATCGTCTCCTGCATGCTGGCCGGGTATCTGTTCGTCTTCCTGCCGACCCTGCTGCGCCGCCTGCGGCGGGATCAGGTTGCCTCGCTTTATCACCGTTTCTCCAACGCCGATCTGGTGGCCGAGCTGAAGGCGGTCTCCGAGCATCTCAAGCTCACCTCCCGCTTGGACGGGCTGACCGGTATCGCCAACCGGGCCCACCTCGACTACTGCCTCGAGCGCGCCTGGCGTCGCTGTCACCGGGCCCGGGCGCCGCTGTCGCTGGTGCTGGTGGATGTGGACTACTTCAAGCAGTTCAACGACCTCTATGGCCATCAGCTGGGGGACGAGTGTCTGCAGCAGGTGGCGGGTCTGCTGGCCGAAGTACAGCGGCGCGAGGACGATCTCGCCGCCCGCTACGGCGGGGAGGAGTTCGCCCTGCTGCTGCCCTGTACCAGCATGCAGGGGGCGCTGCAGATCGCCGAGAACGTGCGGGTAGCGCTGAAGGATTTGAGCATTCCCCATCAGAAATCCCTGGTCTCCGGGCAGGTCAGTTGCAGCTTCGGGGTGGCGACCCTGGTGCCGGATCAGAGCCTCTCCATCAGCGAGCTGATTCAAAAAGCGGATGCGGCCCTCTACCAGGCCAAGCATAATGGGCGGGATCGTATCGAAGTAGCCTTGATGGGTAAGGTTGCCTGAGTTTCACAAGACAGATTAAAGAGGTCGTCTATGCAATGTCATCGTATCGAAGAGCTGCTGGAGTTGTTGCAGCCTGCCTGGATCAAGGAACAGGATCTCAGCCTGGTGCAGTTTGTTGCCAAACTGGCCGAGGAAGCGGGATTTGAAGGTCCTCTGTCCGAGCTGACCGACGACATGCTGATCTATCACCTCAAGATGCGGGAATCCGACAAGCAGGCGATGATCCCCGGCCTGGCCAAGGACCACGTGCCCGACTTCAAGGAAGCCCTGCTCAAGGCCCGCGGCATCAAGTAAAGATTGCTCCAGCTGGAGCCTTTATTGGTGTTCAAAAGAATCTCTCAAAAAGGCGTTTCGTCAACTGGCGATACGTCTTTTTTGTTGCTTGAAATTGCGACGCCACTCGAACATTAGATACATTTTACCCACACAATTAGCAGGCTGTTTAAGATATAATCCGCTCCATAACAATTAATGAGTGGAGCGAAGTGTTGCAATGGCCGACCAGGACAAGATCGATATCAAGGATGTCACCGGCGATGTAACGGGGACATACAACCCCAATACCTTCAAAGCGAGCGATGACAGGTTCAATCCCGGCAACCGCATCTACGTGAGGGCCCAGACCGGCTACTGGCAGCGGGTGCGCAAGGCCATGGGCTGGTTCTTCGTGGTGCTCTTCGTCGCCATTCCCTGGTTGCGTTATGACGGTCGCCAGGCCGTGCTGTTCGACATCGGTCACCAGCAGTTCCACATCTTCGGTGCCACCATCTGGCCGCAGGACCTGACCCTGCTGGCCTGGATCTTCATGATCGCCGCCTTCGGGCTCTTCTTCGTGACCACCTTCCTCGGCCGGGTCTGGTGTGGCTATCTCTGCCCGCAGACGGTGTGGACCTTCATGTTCATCTGGTTCGAAGAGAAGCTGGAAGGGGCGGCCAACAAGCGCCGCAAGCTGGATGCCTCGCCCTGGAACGCCGAGAAGCTGGCCCGCAAGGGGGCCAAGCATCTGGCCTGGATCCTGCTGTCGCTGGGTACCGGCCTAACCTTCGTCGCCTACTTCCAGGATGTGTTCCAGCTGGTGCCGGACTTCTTCACCCTGCAGGCCAGCGGCTGGGTCATCTTCTGGGTGGTGCTGTTCGCCGCCTGTACCTACGGCAACGCCGGCTGGATGCGCGCCATCATGTGCATTCACATGTGCCCGTATGCTCGCTTCCAGTCCGCTATGTTCGACAAGGACACCTTCATCGTCGGCTATGACGCCAAGCGCGGTGAAACCCGTGGCGCCCGGGCCCGCAAGGCCGATCCCAAGGCGCTGGGGCTGGGGGACTGCATCGACTGCGACCTCTGCGTGCAGGTCTGCCCGACCGGCATCGACATCCGCGACGGTCTGCAGTACGAGTGCATCAACTGCGGTGCCTGCGTCGATGCCTGCGATCAGACCATGGAGCGGATGGGGTATCCGAAGGGGCTCATCAGCTACACCACCGAGCACAAGCTGGCCAACGACTCCACCCACGTGGCGCGGCCCAAACTGATTGGCTATGGCCTGGTGATGGCGGTGATGCTGGGGGTGTTCGTCTACAACGCCATGTCCATCATGCCGATGGGGCTCGATATCCTGCGGGATCGCAACCAGCTGTTCCGCGAGAACAGCGAGGGGCTCATCGAGAACACCTACACCCTCAAGATCCTCAACAAGACCCTGCATCCCCAGACCTATCAGCTGGATGTGGAGGGGCTGCCGGAGCACGAATGGTTCGGCCCGCGTGAGGTGACCTTGAAGGCGGGCGAGATCTTCACCCTGCCGGTGAGCGTGGCGGTCGACCCCTTCAATCTGAAGAAGCCGACCCTGGACATCCGCTTTGTGCTCAAACGCGAAGGAGCGGCCGCGGACGACAGCAAGGGGATCCTGCGCCAGCCCAGCAAGTTCATCAGCCGGCTGTGACCGCCGTCGCCATGGCCGGTTTTAGCCGGTCATCGGGCGCGGCAATGATAAGCAGTAGTGATAGAATGGGGCGCAACGGCGCCCCTTTCTCATGGTGGATGACATGCGTTTCAACTATTCCGACCTCAATCCCGATCTCATCATGGATGCGCTGGACCTCAGCGGCCTGCGTATCGACTCCGGTCTCATCGAACTCAACAGCTACGAAAACCGGGTCTACCAGTTTCAGGATGAAGATCGTCGCCGCTACGTGGTGAAGTTCTACCGTCCCGGTCGCTGGAGCCGGGCCCAGATCCTCGAAGAGCACGACTTTGCCGCTCGCCTCAATGAGGCGGAGATCCCGGTTGCCGCCCCCATCGCCTTTGCCGGCGAGACCCTGCTGGAGCATCAGGGCTACCCCTTCGCCATCTGGCAGAGCGTGGGGGGCCGCCAGTTCGAGGTGGACAACCTCGACCAGCTGGAGTGGGTGGGGCGCTATCTCGGCCGCATCCATCAGATAGGGGCCAGCCGTCCCTTCCACCACCGAGTCCGGCTCGATGTGGAGAGCATGCTGCACGAGCCGCGTCAGCTGCTGGCGTCCGGCGAGTGGCTGCCGAGCGGGCTGGCCAAGTCCTTCTTCGGGGTACTGGACGAGCTGATCAAGCATGTCAGTGACGCCATGACTCTGGACGTGGCCCAGATCTCCCTGCATGGCGACTGCCACCCGGGCAACATCCTCTGGCGCGACGGCCCCATGTTCGTCGATCTCGATGACTGTCGCAGCGGCCCCGCCATCCAGGATCTCTGGATGATGCTGAGCGGCGAGCGGCACGAGCAGCTGATCCAGCTCGATACCCTGCTGGCGGGTTATGAGGAGTTCATGGAGTTCGACCCGCGCGAGCTGGCGCTGATCGAGCCGCTGCGGGCCATGCGCATCGTTCACTACATGGCCTGGCTGGCCCGGCGCTGGGAAGACCCTGCCTTCCCGCGCCACTTCCCCTGGTTCAACACCGATCACTACTGGCGCCAGCAGATCGCGACCCTGCACGACCAGCTGGAAGCGCTCAAGGCACCGCCCCTGACGCTGACGCCTGGCTGGTGATGAGGGAAAGAGAGCGGGCGGCAGACGGGACTCGCGCATCCTGCTTGACCATTGACTGCGCAGTGGTGACGCAATAGGCTTGGCACTGCTTCGGTTCGCCGGGCGTGCCTCACAGTGATCCCTTAACAGGAAACGTCATGAAAAAAGTACTATTTTTCCTTGCTGCCATGCTGATGATCCCCATGGTTCACGCCGCCCCCGAATTCAAGGAAGGCGTCAACTACGATGTGGTCAAACAGACCGGTAGCGCCCAACCGGAAGTGCTGGAGTTCTTCTCCTACTACTGCCCCCACTGCGCCAAGTTCGAGCCGATTGCCGAGGATCTGAAGAAGAACCTGCCGGAAGGCGTGCCGATGAAGAAAAACCCGGTGGCCTTCCTGGGCCGCGAGATGGGTCCGGAGATGCAGCGTGCCTACGCCGTTGCCAGCCTGCTGAATGTTGAAGGCAAGCTGACCCCGGCCATCTTCGACAAGATCCACACCCAGCGTCAGTACCCGCAGAGCCGTGCCGACGTGAAGCAGATCTTCGTGGACAACGGCGTGCCGGCCGAGGAGTTCGACGGTGCCGTCGACAGCTTCGCCGTCTCCGGCATGGTCTCCCAGTTTGACCGTAACACCGAGAGCTACAATATCCGCGGTGTGCCGGCCTTCCTGGTCAACGGCAAGTACATGGTGAAGATCGAATCCATTACTTCCCAGGAGCAGTTCAACCAGCTGGTGAAATTCCTGCTGGCCAAGAAAGACTGATCCCGCCAGACCCGACGAAAAAAGCCCGCCGCTGCAAACCGGCGGGCTTTTTGTTTTTTTGGGCCTGAGCCTGGCCAGCATGGCGCGGCCTCAGATCTGGCAGTCTCGCTGGGAGGGGGCGGGGCGCGGCAACCGGGTGCGTCTGCTGATGGCCTCCGCCAGCCAGACCAGCAGCAGGATGGCCAGGATCAGGGTGGCCGCCTGATCGTAACGGAACAGGCTCAGCGACACATAGAGCTGCTGCCCCAGCCCGCCTGCGCCCACCACCCCGAGTATGGTGGCGGCCCTCAGGTTCATCTCGCCGCGATAGAGGCTGTAGGCCAGCCACTGGCGTGATACCAGCGGAAACAGACCGTACCAGAAACTGGCAACGGGGCCCGCGCCGCTCAATTGCAGGGCGAGGCGAGGGCTCTGATCCGCGTTCTCCAGCGTTTCCACGAACAACCGGGCAAGCACCCCAGTAGTGTGCAGGGTGAGCGCCAGTATGCCCGCCACCGGCCCCAGCCCGACCGCGATCACCAGCAGGCTGGCGAAGATGAGTTCAGGCACCGATCGCAGCAGGTTGAACAACAGCCGCAGCGGCCAGCAGTGGCGGGCGAGGCAGGCCAGCGGTAGCGCCAGCAGGGCGCTCAACAGGGTACTCAGCAGCGCCATCTGCACCGTATCGAGCAGGCCGGTGCCGACCGTCAGCAGGAAGGGGGGTGACCAGTCCGGTTGCAGAAACTCACCGATGAACTGGCCCAGTCCGCCGAGGGAGAAGCTCAGCATGCGCCAGTCGAGCTGATGAAACGCCATGGCGCTGGCCAGTCCCAGGCAGGCCAGCAGTTGCAGGCCGGGGGAACGGGTGTGGCGCAGCCAGGCGCTGAGGCCATCCGCCAGGGTCACCAGCAGGATGAAGGCCAGCAGCAGGGTCACCACCTCGCCGCCGGCAAACATGCGCAGGGAGAGTTCGAGCTGCTGGCCGAGCCCGCCGGCACCGACGAAACCCATGATGACGGAGGCGCGCAGGGCACACTCCCAGCGATAGACGGTGTAAGAGAGCAGCTCCTGGCGCACCGCAGGTAGCACGCCGTACCAGAGCGCCTGCAACCGGCTGCTGCCACCGAGCAGCAGGGCGCGGGCCGGTTGCAGGGCGCCGCTCTCCATGATCTCGTTGTAGACCTTGGCCAGCATGCCGCCGTAGCTGACGGCGATGGCCAGGATGGCGGCCAGGGGGCCTAGCCCGGACAGGCGCACGAACAGCAGCGCCCAGATGAGCTCGGGCAGACTGCGTAGCAGGATGGCGAGGAACCGACTGAAGGCGCGCAAGGCGCCGCGCAGCGGGTTGGGGATGGGGCCCAGCTCGGCCAGCGACAGGGCGCGGGAGCCGAGCAGGGCGAACGGGATGCCGAGCAGCAGGGCGCCGGCCAGCCCCAGAGTCGCCACGGCCAGACTCTCCAGGGTGGCGGTCAGGGTCAGGGCAAGAAAGTCCGGATCCAGCCGGGGTGGCCAGCTGGTGGCGAGGAAGTTGCCCATCTGCCGCCAGCTCTGGCCGTCGAACAGGCCGAGCCAGCCGTCGGCCTGTTGCCACAGGCTGTAGCCGATCAGCAGCAACAGCCAGGGAAGGGGATGGCGCCAGCGGTGGGTCAGTTCAAACACGCTGCCGCCTCGTCATCACCGACGTAGAGCTCGGCCAGCATGGCTGGGGTGACGGCCGTCGCCGGACAGTCGAACAGTATTCGCCCCTCGCGCAAACCGATGATGCGGGGGAAACGGCCGAGCGCCAGCTCGACCGCATGCAGGTTGGCGACAAGGGTGCTGCCCCGGGCTCTAGCCTGGGCCAGCAGGGCATCCAGGCTGCTCTGGGCGAGCACGGGATCGAGGGCGGAGACGGGCTCGTCGGCCAGGATCAGATCCGGCTGTTGATAGAGCACCCGGGTGATGCCGACCCGCTGCAACTGGCCGCCGGAGAGCTCGCCGCAGCGCTGCAGCCACTTGTCGGCGAGGCCGAGGCGTGCCAGTTCGGCCCGCGCCCCTGCTGGGTCGCAGGGGCGCAGCAGGGAGAGCAGGGCGCGGCCGAGGGACCACTGGCCGAGCCGACCGGCCAGCACGGCGGTCACCACCGACTGGGAGGCGGGCAGCGGCGGTTGCTGCCAGACCATGCCGATCCGGCTGCGCAGCCGCTGGCGGGCCCGGGTGGAGAGGCTCCAGGGATCCTGCTCCCAGAGGGCGAGCCTGCCTTCACCGCGCAGTTCGGTACCGATCAGCCGCAGCAGGCTGGTCTTGCCTGCGCCGCTCGGCCCTATGATGGCGACACACTCTCCCGCCTCGATCTGCAGGCAAAGCGGATGCAGGATGCGATTCTCGCCGAGCCGCAGCCCTGTCCCGTCCAGCGCAACGGCGATCACTTCAGCAGACCAGCCTGGGTCGCGGCCGCTTCGATGCCCTGGTAGTTCTCTGGTTTGGTCTCGATGAAACGGCTGGCCCGTTGCAGCTTGAGGATCTCGGCCTGGGCCGGGACGGCAGGATCCAGGCTGAGGAAGGCCTGCTTGATCTTCTCCTGCAGGGCCGGGTCCAGGTCGCCGCGCACCGTCCAGTTGTAGTCAAAGTAGGTCGGCGTGGTCCAGATCACCTTGACCTTGGCGGTGTCGACCTTGCCCTCTTCCACCAGCTTGTCCCACACCGAGGCATTGAGCGCGCCGGCCGGTACCTTGCCGGAGGCAACCCAGGCGACGGTGGCATCGTGGGCGCCGGAGAAGGCGACGTGGGCGAAGTCACGCTCAGGGTTGATGCCCTGTTCGGCCAGGAAGTGGCGCGGCATCAGGTGGCCCGAGGTGGAGGAGGGGGAACCGAAGGCGAAGTCCTTGCCTTTGGTGTCGGCCAGGGTCTTGATGCCGCTGTCGGCGTTGGCGATGAACTTGGAGGTGAACTGGGCGTCTTCCTGACGCTGTACCAGCGGCACCACCTTGTCGGCCCGGCGATGGGCCTGCACATAGGTGAAGCCCCCGAGCCAGGCCATGTCGAGCTTGCCGGCCGCCAGCGCCTCGACCACGGCGGCATAGTCGTTGACCGGCACGAACACGACCTCGCGGCCGGTCTTCTCGGCCAGGTACTCACCCAGCGGGGCAAACTTGCGCTGCAGTTCGGTGGGGGCTTCGTCCGGGATTGCGGAGACCCGCAGCGGCTCGGCGGCGGTGGCGCCCAGGCAGGTCAGCAGGGTAGTGAGGGCAAATATCCATTTTGAGGTCATGGGCAGTTCCTTGTGGTCTGTCGTGCGGGCAAGAGAAAGGCCCGACACGAGTCGGACCTTGCAAAGGGGTCATGGTAGGGGGCCAGCGGCGCTCTGCGCAAGATGGGCCCCGCAAAAAGGCGCGTTACACCCCGACGTGGAAGGCCTGCTTGAGGTTGCGGATGAAGTCCGCATCCCGGCACAGGGTCTTGCCGGGGCTGTCGGAGATCTTGGCGACCGGGCCGCCGTTGCACTCCATCAGCTTGAACACGATGTTCATCGGGCTGACGCCGGGCAGATCGCAGGTGAGCTTGGTGCCGATGCCGAAGCTGGTGTTGATGCGACCGCGGAAGTGACGGAACAACTCGACCGCCTTGTCGAGGTTGAGGCCATCGGAGAACACCAGCGTCTTCTCGGTGGGGTCGATGCCGAGCCGCTGGTAGTGGCTGATGGCCTTCTCGCCCCACACCACGGGATCGCCGGAGTCGTGGCGCAAGCCCTGATAGCGGCTGGCCAGCTCGAAGTCGAAGTCGCGCAGGAAGGCATCCATGGTGATGCAGTCGGTGAGCGCGATGCCGAGGTGATTGGTGAATTCATCCAGCCAGCTGGTGAGGGCGGCCCGCTGGCTGTGCTCGAGCGGGAAGCCGAGCTGCTGGTGGGCCTGGAACCACTCGTGGGCCTGGGTGCCCACCGCCGGCAGGCCGTACTTCTGGGCCAGCAGGTAGTTGCTGGTGCCGCGAAACGCCGGCAGCCGTTCCTTGAGGCGACCCACCACCGCATCCTGCACCGCGAGGGAGAAGCGGCGCCGGGTGCCGAAGTCGATGAGGTTGAACTCGCTCATCTCTTCCCGGCTCAGCTCCCGCTCCAGCTTGTCGATCTTCTGATCGAGCCGCTCCAGCGCCTGAGTGGCGCCGAACTGGGGGTAGCGGAAGCGGTTGCGCATCTCGCTGATGATGGCGAGCACCGGGATCTCCCACAGGATCACGTCCTGCCAGGGGCCCTCGACCCGCACGTTGATGCGACCGTCCTGCTCGAACACCTTGAGCAGGGAGGCATCCAGCGGCTTGCGACGCAGGTGGTCGAGGTAATCGGCGGTAAAGAAGGGGCGCTCGGCCAGGAAGTTGAGCTCGGGCCTGGTCAGCCGCAGCGAGCCGGCAAGGTGCAGCTGCTCCTCGATCTGGCCCATCATGGGCAGCAGATCCTCTTCGTTGCGGCTGTGGAACTCGGCCACCACCTCGGCATCCGGATAACGATGGAACACCGCCTGCTGCATGTGCAGCTTGTAAGCATCTGTATCAAGCAGGCTGTTGAGTATGGGTGGCATATCAGACTCCCCGCAGGCGGGTGAACGCAAGAGCGCTCCCCTGCCGCTTTTGTAGATTGCAGACGCCGGTATCGGGCAGGCTGATGAGAATGAGGGGCATATCAGGCGTCCAGCAGGCGTTGTACATCGATCAGGCTTTGGGCGAGTTCGGCGCCGGCCTCGATCATCTGGGTGTGGGCGCTGGCAACCGTCTCGGGGGCGATGCCACGACAGGCATCGAGATGGACGATCACCCGGAAGCCGGCACGGCGCAGCTGCAGCACACTGGTCTTGACGCAGTAGTCGGTGGCGAGGCCGCCGGCCAGTACGGTAGTGACGCCGCGGGCGTGCAGAAACTCGATGAGTCCGGTGCTGCGGCGCTCGGCCAGATCGTGGAAGCAGGTGCCGTAGGGGTGCAGATCCGGCTCGACCCCCTTCCAGACGAAGAAGTCGTAATCGACCGGGGCCGGCAGGCCGTCGAGCAGTTCGAAGCCGCGGGTACCCGGCACGCAGTGCACCGGCCAGGTGAGGTCGGCGTTGGGCAGGTCCAGCGGCAGCAACATGCCGGCGGGATCGCTGACGGCCCAGGCGGCGTTGGCGGGATGAGAATCCTTGCTGCCGATCCGCAGGCTGGCGAGGGTGGCCTGAGCGTTGAGCGCAGCCACAATATCATCCCCGCCCGCGACGGGCAGTTCGTTCGGGCAGAGGGGGGTAAAGCCCTTCTGCGCATCAATATCCAGGCTGGCGACGGTTCCCATTGAGTGGCTCCTGCACATACTATTCGTGTGATATTATCTACCAAACATTAATCGAAGGCGAGCAGGGCGATCGGCATGTTGAGAATGAGTCTGGATATGGTGGTGCTGCGGTTGAACGAGGAGCGGCTCGAGCTGCTGCTTGAGACCCGCGATCGCCCACCCTTTGCCCACTGCTGGCAACTGCCGGCGTTGCGCATCGACGAGACCCGGGATCGGGATCTGGACGCGGCTCGCCATCGCCTGCTGACTGAGTGGGGGCTGGGCCACTGCTACAGCGAGCAGGTCTGCACCCTCGGCAACCTGGAGCGGGATCCCCGTGGCTGGTCCACCACCCTGGTCTATCTCTGCCTGGTGGACTCCGAGGTCGAGGCGGTGCACGGCTGCTGGCACCCGCTCTGTGACCTGCCGGGACTCAGCCTCGCCTTCGACCACACCCAGCTGATTGCCCGGGGGCTGGAGCGGCTGCGGATCAAGAGCCGCTACAGCACCTTGCCGCTGCAACTGCTGGGGGCAGAGTTCACCCTCTCCGAGGTGCAACGGGCTTTCGAAATCATCCTGCAGACGCCGATGAACACGGCGGCCTTTCGCAAGCGGATCCACCGCGCCGGCATCCTGCTAGATACCGGCCGCAAGCGTACCGGCAAGCAACGCCCCGCCATCCTCTACCGGATGGAGAGCCCCTGCTGCGTGATGTTCGATCAGGTGATGAACGGAGCGGAAGCATGAGTGGCGCAGGCGTGCACAAGGTATTGGTGAGTGCCTGCCTGCTGGGCCCATGTTCGTTGCGCGACGATGGCCCAGGTTTTAGCCAGCGGGGAACAACGCATGAGTGAGATCAGCGTGCACAAGGTGCTGGTCAGCGCCTGTTTGCTGGGCCAGCCGGTGCGCTACGACGGTCAGAGCAAGGGCATTGTCGGCGACTGGCTGCGCGAGCTGGGGGCTGAAGGGCGAGCGCTGGCGTTTTGCCCCGAGGTGGCGGGCGGTCTGCCGACCCCGCGCCCCCCTGCCGAACGGCAGGGCGAGCGGGTGGTGACCGAGGGTGGACTGGATGTGACGGCCGAGTTCGATCACGGCGCCCGGCTGGCGCTGCAACTCTGCCAGGCTCAGGGCATTCGCTTCGCCCTGCTGAAGGAGGGGAGCCCCTCCTGCGGCAGCGGCCGCATCTACAACGGCCGCTTCGAGGGGCAATCAGTAGCGGGCGAGGGCATGACCACGGCCCTGCTACGCCGCCACGGCATCCGGGTGTTCAGCGAGGATCAGCTGCCGGAGCTGGCCTCGGCGCTCGCCTTGGCTGCCTGCGGCTCGGCCTGAGCCGCCGCATCGGCTGCCTGCCACTGCGCCAGCACGGCGTCCTTCTCCTGCCAGCGCTGGTTCAGCCACTGCTGGAAGCCGCGTTTGAACTGCTTGTCGTTGAAGTAATCCCCCACCAGCTGCTCATCCACCGGCAGCTCCTCGATCCGTACCCGGATGCGCTTCATCCGCCCCATCAGGAAATCCTTGAAGGGGGTTTCAGGGTTGTCCGGGTAGCTGATGGTGACGTTGATCAGGCTGTCGAACTGCTCTCCCATGGCCGCCAGGGTGAAGGCCAGCCCGGCCGCCTTGGGCGACATCAGGTGCTGGTAACGGGAGCGGGAGGCGTCGCGCTTCGCCTCGGTGAAGCGGGTCCCCTCCACGAAGTTGATGACGGTGGTGGGGATGTGGCGAAACTTCTCGCAGGCGTTGCGGGTGGTCTCGATGTCCTTGCCCCGCAGATGCGGGTTCCTCAGCAAAAACTCCCGTGAGTAGCGACGCATAAAGGGCATGTCGAGCCCCCAGCAGGCCAGCCCCAGCAGGGGTATGTAGATCAGCTCGTGCTTCATGAAGAACTTGGGCACCGGCAGCCGGTCGCGAAACAGATGACCCAGCACCACGATATCGGTCCAGCTCATGTGGTTGCTGACGATCAGATACCAGCCATCCTTGCGCAGCCGGGTGTTGTCCTCCACCTGCCAGTCGATGCGGGTGGTGAGGCGGATGACCAGGGCGTTGCAGGCCAGCCACAGGCGCATGAAACGGTTGTTGAGGCGACTGCAGGCACGGCCAAAGGCCGGGATCGGCAGCAGCAGCTTGGCCAGTGACACCAGCAGGATCAGGCTGGCGCACAGGGCGGTAAACAGTATGGTCAGGCCGGCGCTGATGAGCAGCACCAGCGGACCCGGGAGCAGGGTTAGCATGGCGTCGTTGAGGGCGTCTTGTCCGCCAGCAGCTGATCCAGGGTCTGGTCCTTCTCGTGCCAGATCCCGTTCAGCCACTGTTGAAACTCTTGTTGGAACTCGGGGTCATTGAAGTAATCCCCCACCAGATTGCGTTCGATCGGCAAAAAGCGGACTCGAACCTTGATCTCCTTGACCCGACCGCACATGAAGTCCCAGTAACTGGGGATGCCGTCCGGATAGGCGATGGTCACATCCACCAGCTTGTGCAGCTGATCACCCATGGCCGCCAGAGTGAAGGCGATGCCGCCAGCCCGCGGGTGCAGCAGGTGGCGATAGGGTGCTGCCTGTTTGTCGTGTTTGCGGGCGGTGAAGCGGGTGCCCTCCACGAAGTTCATCACACTGACCGGAATATGGCGGAACTTGGCACAGGCCTGGCGTGTGGTCTCTATGTCTTTTCCCTTCAGATGCGGCTTCTTTTCCAGCAACTTGCGCGAATATCGCCGCATGAAGGGGAAGTCCAGCGCCCACCAGGCCAGGCCGAGAAAAGGTACCCAAATCAGTTCTTTCTTGAGGAAAAACTTCAGGAAGGGGATTTTTTGATTAAAAATCCGCTGCAGTACCAGTATGTCGACCCAGGATTGATGGTTGGCAATCACCATATACCACTCATTCCGGCGCCCTTTGTCCACTCCGACCACATCGAAAGGGGTTCTGATGATGGTTTTCTGGATCAGGTTGTTGAAACCGATCCAGCAGCCGGCACTGCCATCCAGCAGCGCGTTGCAGAGGGTGCGCCAGCCCTTGAGGGGCAGCAACAGTTTGAGCAGGCCCAGCGTGAGGATGGGGATAAACCAGAACAGGGTGTTGAGAAAATAGAGCAGGGTCGAGAGGCTGCCGCGCAGTCGCTCAATCAGCTTGTTGGGCATGAGTCGGGTCCGTCTTGCTGTCGATAAGGGGCCATCAAGTGGTCAGATCTGTGGCCATAATATCAGCCGATGGCCCGCGAGACCATGCAAGGGGCCATCGCGGTCGCTTCCTGCCCCGTATCAGCCGCTGCGCAGCCGTGACAACAGCCGGTCCATGGCCCGGTAGCCGAGCGCCTCGATCAGGTGCTCCTTCTCGATGGTCTGCCATCCTGCCAGATCGGCTATGGTGCGCGACACCCGCAGGATGCGGTGCCAGGCCCGGATGCTGAGCCCCAGCTTCTGGATGGCGTTCTCCAGAAACTCGGCATCCTGCGGCGATAAGCGGCAAATTTCTTCGATTTCACGGCTATCAAGCAAGTTGTTGAGCTTGCCGTTGCGGCTCAGCATGCGCTCCCGCGCCGCCAGTACCCGCTCGCGGATCTGCTGGCTCGACTCTCCCCGCTCTGCCTTGCCGGTCAGGCTGCCCTTGGGCAGCAGTGGCACCTCCACCGTCAGGTCGAAGCGGTCGAGAAAGGGGCCGGAGAGCTTGCCAAGGTAGCGCAGGATCTGATCCGGGCTGGAGCGGGTCTGGCCATCGCCATAGTGTCCACAAGGGCTGGGGTTCATGGCGCCGACCAGCTGGAAGCGGGCGGGAAAATCCACCTGACGGGCGGCCCGGCTGATGGTGATGTGGCCGGTCTCCAGCGGCTCGCGCAGGGAGTCGAGCACCTTGCGCTCGAACTCGGGCAGTTCATCCAGAAACAGCACCCCGTTGTGGGCCAGGGATATTTCACCGGGCCGCGGGTGGCTGCCACCCCCCACCAGCGCCACCGCCGAGGCGCTGTGGTGCGGCGTACGGTAGGGTCTGTGATGCCAGTGACCGGCGCGCGGGGTGAGGCCGCCGATGGAGTGAATGGCGGCGGTCTGCTGCGCTTCCTGTTCGCTCAGCGGCGGCAAGATGCCGGGCAAGCGGCTGGCCAGCATGCTCTTGCCGGTGCCGGGCGGGCCGATGAACAGCAGGTTGTGGCTGCCGGCGGCGGCAATCTCCAGCGCCCGCTTGGCCTGGGACTGGCCGATCACGTCCTGCAGGTCCGGCACATCGGGCAGGGCATCCGTGGTCTGGGGATCCGGTAGTGGCAGTTCGTACTGGCCTGCCAGCCAGGCGGTGACGGCCAACAGCTGGTGGGCGGTGCGCACTTCGGCGTCTTGGATGAGGGAAGCCTCCGGACCGTTCTCCCGCGGTACCAGCAGGGTGCGCCCTGCATCGCGGCAGGCGAGCACGGCGGGCAGCACGCCGAGCACGGGGCGGATCTCGCCGGTCAGGGCCAGTTCGCCTAAAAATTCGTGATCGAGCAGGTATTTTGCGGGTATCTGCTTGGAAGCGGCGAGGATGCCGATGGCGATGGCCAGATCGAAACGACCGCCTTCCTTGGGCAGATCGGCGGGGGCCAGATTGACCGTGATGTGCTTGCTCGGGAACTCGAAATTGCCGTTGAGCAGGGCGCTGCGCACCCGATCCCGCGACTCCTTCACCGAGGTTTCCGGCAGGCCCACCATGTTGAAGGCGGGCAGCCCGTTGGACAAATGGACTTCCACCGTCACTTGCGGGGCCGCAACACCCAAGCTGGCACGGCTATAAACCACAGCTAATGACATAAATCCCGTCCTTGGTTTGATATATGTGCTGGTTAACCGTTTTTTATTAGTTTTTTGTTCCAATCGACGCGTTCGGACTCAGTCAAAATCAGAGTCTTGTCAGGCAAAAAACGCTTGCCCAATAAAAATCACCATGCTAGTTCTAATAGCCATTCGCGGTAAAAACCGCCCAATTTCACAGGATTTCCGGTTGTAACTATGAACATGGCCTCCCGTTTCGTCAGCATTATTGTGGTCCTAGTGGTGATTATTATCTCACCGCTCGGGGCTCGTTTAGCTGCACGGAACAAGGGATAGACCCACCACCGGACAGAACGAAACAAGCGACCCCCGAGCCTCACAGCTCGGGGGTTTTTTTTCGACCACAGGACAGGATTTTCCAGATGAACGGCGCGCAGTTTTTGGTACAGGCTCTCAAGCAACAGGGTGTGACTCAGGTGTTTGGTTACCCGGGCGGGGCCATCATGCCGGTCTACGATGCCCTGTATGACGGTGGCCTGGCCCATCAACTCTGCCGCCACGAGCAGGGTGCCGCCATGGCGGCGGTGGGTTATGCCCGCGCCTCCGGTCAGGTGGGGGTCTGCATCGCCACCTCTGGCCCCGGCGCTACCAATCTGGTAACTGGCCTCGCGGAGGCGCTGCTCGATTCGGTGCCGCTGGTGGCCATCAGCGGTCAGGTGCCTTGCGCCGCCGTCGGGACCGATGCGTTTCAGGAAGTGGACGTGCTCGGCATGTCCCTCTCCTGCACCAAGCACTCCTTCATGGTGACTGACGTGGCCGATCTGCCGCAGGTGATCGCCGAAGCCTTCGCCATCGCCAGTGAGGGGCGCCCGGGCCCGGTGCTGATCGACCTGCCCAAGGATGTGCAACTGGCCAAGGTGCCAACCCAGAGCCCGCTGTTTGCGGTGGCAGAGCCCGAGCATCTGAGCCAGGCCGAACTGACGGTCGCCCGTACCCTGCTGGCCGGTGCTGAGCGTCCGGTACTCTACGTCGGCGGCGGGGTGGGCATGGCCAATGCCGAGTCACAGCTGCGCGTCTTTGCCGCCGCCACCGGCATGCCTGCGGTCACCACCCTCAAGGGGATAGGTGCACTCGACCCCGACAGCCCCGTTTATCTCGGCATGCTCGGCATGCACGGTACCAAGGCTGCCAACTATGCGGTGCAGCAGTGTGACTTGCTGCTGGTGGTGGGCGCCCGTTTCGATGATCGGGTGACCGGCAAGCTGGAGGAGTTCGCCCCCGAAGCCAAGGTGATCCATCTGGATGTGGACGCCGCCGAGTTCGGCAAGCGCCGCGCCGCCGAGGTGGGTATCACCCAGGATCTCAAACAGGTGCTGCCGCGCCTCGCCATGCCCCTTGCTATCGACCCATGGCGTGAGCATTGCGCGAACATGGCCCGCGAGTACGCATTTCGCTATGACCATCCCGGCCAGCCCATCTATGCCCCGGCGCTGCTCAAACAGCTCTCTGCCAGATTGCCGGAGACCAGCGTGGTGGCCTGCGACGTGGGTCAGCACCAGATGTGGGTGGCCCAGCACATGCGCTTCACCAGCCCGCGCAACCACCTCTCCAGTGCCGGTCTCGGCACCATGGGCTTCGGTCTGCCGGCCGCCATCGGCGCCAAGATGTCGCGCCCCGAAGATGAAGTGGTGCTGGTGAGCGGTGATGGCTCTTTCATGATGAACGTGCAGGAGCTTGGCACCATCCGCCGGGCCCAGCTCAAGGTGAAGATGGTGCTGCTGGACAACCAGCGCCTCGGTATGGTGCGCCAGTGGCAGGAGCTGTTCTTCGACGGCCGCTACAGCGAGACCATCCTCTCCGACAACCCCGATTTCATCGCCCTGGCTGCCGCCTTCGGCATCCCCGGCGAAACCATCACATGCAAGGATCAGATAGCCGGTGCCCTCGATCGCCTGCTGGCCAGCGAGAGTGCCTACCTGCTGCATGTGGCCATTTCAGAGGAAGAAAACGTCTGGCCCCTGGTTCCGCCAGGAGTCGCCAACCACCAGATGATGGAGCAACGCCCATGAGTCAGTTCAATACCTTGCAAATCCATGCCCAGCCCAGACCCGAAGTGATGGAGCGGGTGCTGCGGGTGGTTCGTCACCGCGGTTTCAACCTCTGCGCCCTCAACATGGAGCAGGATTGCCAACAACTGCGGATCACGGTTACTGTCGAGTCGGTGCGTCCCATCCAGCAGTTGTGGAGCCAGCTGGTGAAGTTGGTGGACGTTTCCCGGGTCGATGCACTGGAACAGCAACCCCGGATCAGAGCTTAAGGAGCCAAGCCAATGTCACAGCCTTCCCAATCCGCCACTCACCCCCAATACATCTGGTTCAACGGCAAACTGGTGCCCTGGCAGGATGCCCAGATACACGTGATGAGCCACGCCCTGCACTACGGCTCCTCGGTGTTCGAGGGTGTGCGTGCCTACGATACCCCCAAAGGCACCTGCATCTTCCGTTTGCAGGAGCACACCCGCCGCCTGTTCGACTCCGCCAAGATCTACTGGATGGACGTCCCCTACAGCGAGTCCGACGTGAATGAAGCCTGCCGCACCGTGGTGCGCGAGAACGGCCTGAAGAGCGGCTATCTGCGCCCGCTGGCCTTTGTCGGCAACGTGGGGCTGGGGCTGCATCCACCGCTGGATGCCAAGGCCGACCTGATGGTGGCGGCCCTGCCGTGGGGCGCCTATCTGGGGGAAGAGGGGCTGAAAAATGGGGTGGATGTCTGCGTCACCTCCTGGAATCGGCTCGCTCCCAACACCATCCCCACCGGCGCCAAGGCGGGCGGTAACTACCTTTCTTCCCAGCTGATTAGCCGCGAGGCCAAGCGCAACGGCTTCGCCGAGGGGCTGGCGCTGGATGTGAACGGCTATCTGAGCGAAGGGGCGGGGGAGAACCTGTTTCTGGTGAAGAACGGCGTGCTGTTCACCCCGCCCGCCACTGCTGCCATCCTGCCCGGCATCACCCGCGACACCATCATGACGCTGGCCCGCGATCTGGGTTACGAGGTGCGCGAGCAGGCGCTGCCCCGCGAGGCGCTCTATGTTGCAGACGAGATCTTCATGACCGGCACCGCCGCCGAGGTGACGCCGGTGCGCTCCGTTGATCGGATGAAGGTGGGCGCTGGCAGCCGTGGCCCAGTGACCGAGCAGTTGCAGAACGCCTTCTTCGGCCTGTTCAATGGCAAGACCGAAGACAAGTGGGGCTGGCTGACGCCCGTCAACGACTGATGAGAGAGGGGAGGCGCCATGCCTCCCCGAGTCGCTTCCGGTCAGGGCACTGCGCGGTGCCCTCACCAGGATCGATTCCCGATCCGAGAGTCACTTTTTCATTTCCAAAGATAATGAGCCCGCTGGGCATTCAGGGAGTAGAGACATGCCGAAGTTGAGATCCGCCACCACCACCCACGGACGTAACATGGCCGGGGCCCGCGCCCTGTGGCGCGCCACCGGAATGACCGACCAGGATTTCGGCAAGCCCATCATCGCCGTGGTCAACTCCTTCACCCAGTTCGTGCCGGGCCACGTCCACCTCAAGGACCTGGGTCAGCTGGTGGCGCGCGAGATCGAAGCCGCTGGCGGCGTCGCCAAGGAGTTCAACACCATCGCCGTGGATGACGGCATCGCCATGGGCCACGGCGGCATGCTCTACTCCCTGCCGTCGCGCGAGCTGATTGCCGACTCGGTGGAGTACATGGTCAACGCCCACTGCACCGACGCCATGGTCTGCATCTCCAACTGCGACAAGATCACCCCGGGGATGCTGATGGCCGCCCTGCGCATCAATATCCCGGTGATCTTTGTTTCCGGCGGCCCGATGGAAGCGGGCAAGACCAAGCTCTCCGACCAGATCATCAAGCTGGACCTGGTGGACGCCATGATCCAGGGCGCTGACCCCAAGGTTTCCGACGCCCAGAGCGAACAGGTGGAGCGCAGTGCCTGCCCCACCTGCGGCTCCTGCTCCGGCATGTTTACCGCCAACTCCATGAACTGTCTGACCGAGGCGCTGGGTCTCTCCCAGCCGGGCAACGGTTCCCTGCTGGCAACCCACAGCGACCGCGAGCAGCTGTTCAAGCTGGCGGGCCAGCGCATCGTGACCCTGGCCAAGCGTTGGTATGAGCAAGACGATGCGAGTGCCCTGCCGCGCAACATCGCCACCAAGGCGGCGTTCGAGAACGCCATGGCACTCGACATCGCCATGGGCGGCTCCACCAACACCGTGCTGCACCTGCTGGCGGCGGCCCAGGAGGCGGGCGTCGACTTCACCATGGCCGACATCGACCGCATGTCGCGCAAGGTACCACAGCTCTGCAAGGTGGCACCCTCCACCCAGAAATATCACATGGAAGACGTGCACCGCGCCGGCGGCGTGGTCGCCATCCTGGGTCAGCTGGAAAAAGCGGGCCTGGTGCACGGCGATACCCGCAACGTGTTGGGGACCTCGCTGGTGGAGCTGCTGGCCGAATATGACGTCAGCCGCCAGCCAAGTCAGGAGGTGGTGGACTTCTATCGCGCCGGCCCGGCCGGGATCCGCACCACCAAGGCGTTCAGCCAGGATTGCCGCTGGCCGGAGCTGGATCTGGACCGCGCCGAAGGCTGCATCCGCTCGCTGGACAACGCCTACAGCTTGGAAGGGGGCCTGGCCGTGCTCGCCGGCAACCTGGCGCTGAACGGTGCCATCGTCAAGACCGCCGGGGTGGATGAGGAGAACCTCACCTTCCGTGGCCCGGCCCGGGTATTCGAGAGCCAGGACACGGCGGTTGCGGGCATTCTGGATGGCACCGTCAAAGCCGGTGAAGTGGTGGTGATCCGCTACGAAGGCCCGAAAGGGGGCCCCGGCATGCAGGAGATGCTCTACCCCACCACTTATCTCAAGTCCATGGGGCTTGGCAAGGCGTGCGCCCTGATCACCGACGGTCGCTTCTCCGGCGGCACCTCGGGTCTCTCCATCGGCCACGTCTCGCCGGAGGCGGCCTCTGGCGGCACTATCGGTCTGGTGGAGGATGGCGACATCATCAACATCGACATCCCGGCCCGCAGCATGGTGCTGGAGGTGGCCGACAGCGTGCTGGCTGCCCGTCGCGTTGCCGTCGAGGCCCGTGGCTGGAAGCCGCTCGATCGCCAGCGTCAGGTCTCCTTTGCCCTGCGCGCCTACGCCATGTTCGCCACCAGTGCCGATAAAGGTGCGGTGCGCGATCGTTCGATGCTGGGGGAATAAACCATGGTCTCTGCGGCGGATTATCTACGCAAGGTGCTGCTCTCCCCCGTCTACGAGGCGGCGCGGGTCACCCCCCTGCAAACCCTGAAGAAACTCTCCGAGCGGCTCGGCAATCACGTCAGCCTGAAGCGGGAGGACCTGCAACCGGTCCACTCCTTCAAGCTGCGCGGCGCCTACCACAAGATCGCCACTCTGACCGAGGAGCAGAAGGCGCGCGGCGTCATCGCCGCCTCCGCCGGCAACCACGCCCAGGGGGTCGCCCTGTCGGCCGCCAAACTCGGCATCAAGGCGATCATCGTGATGCCCAAGACCACGCCGGACATCAAGATCGACGCGGTGCGCCGGCAGGGCGGCAACGTCATGCTGTTTGGCAACAGCTTCGACGAGGCCTACGGCGAGAGCCGCCGCCTCGCCGAGTTGGAGGGCTACACCCTGATCCCGCCGTTTGACGACGTCGAGGTGATCGCCGGGCAGGGCACCATCGGCAAGGAGCTGCTGGAGCAGGATACCCACCTCACCCATGTGTTCGTGCCGGTGGGCGGCGGCGGCCTGGCTGCCGGGGTGGCGGTCTATATCAAGCAGCTGCTGCCGGATGTGAAGGTGATCGGGGTGGAGGCGGAGGGCTCCGCCTGCCTCAAGGCCGCGCTGGCGGCCGGCGAGCCGGTCAATCTGGAACGGGTCTCGCTGTTTGCGGACGGGGTGGCGGTCAAGCGCATCGGCGAGGAGACCTTCCGGCTGTGCAACCAGTATCTGGACGAGGTGGTGACCGTCTCCAACGACCAGATCTGCGCCGCGCTGAAAGACATCTTCGACGACTGCCGCGCCATCGCCGAGCCGTCGGGGGCCCTGTCGCTGGCGGGCCTCAAGGCCTACAGCGAGCGGGAGCAGGTCAAGGGGGGCCGGATGGCGGCCATTCTGTCGGGCGCCAACGTCAACTTCCACAGCCTGCGCTACGTGTCGGAGCGCTGCGAGATTGGCGAGAAGCGCGAAGGCATGCTGGCGGTGACCATCCCCGAGCGCAAGGGGGCCTTCCTCGACTTCTGCCGTCAGCTGGGGCCGCGCATGGTGACCGAGTTCAACTACCGCTACGCCGATGCCGAGCAGGCGTCGCTGTTCGTCTCGGTGCGCCTCACCGGCGGTGACGAGGAGCTGGGCCAGATCATCGATCAGCTCGGTGGCAACGGCTATCCGGTGGTCAACATGACCGAGAGCGAGCTGGCCAAGAACCACGTGCGTTACATGATTGGCGGCCGCCCGGCCCGGCCCCTCGGTGAACGCCTCTACAGCTTCAAATTTCCGGAGCAGCCGGGCGCTTTGATGCGCTTTCTGGAGACCCTGGGTTGCCGCTGGAACATCAGCCTGTTCCACTACCGCAACCACGGTGCCGACTACGGCCGGGTGCTCTGCGCGTTCGAGCTGCCGGACGAGGACGTGGCCGCCTTTCATGACTACCTGCACGAGATTGGCTACGGCTGGAAAGAGGTGAGCGATGACCCCGCCTACCGGCTGTTTCTGGCCAGCTAGGTGGGTTGCAAGCAACAAGAGGGAGGCCATTGGCCTCCCTTTTTCATGGCGCTGGCTGGCACATCCGTGGATACCCCCTGCATGGGGCGTTTTCCTGCCGGGAATGCCGTGCGCTTCACACTCTTGAGTCCCAAGTCATTTGAGGCTGGCAACAGATGGGATAACCTGATGGACGGGGCCGGGTTTGCCCCATCAGGGAAGAGAGGCGCAAGAGCGCCCATCACGACTCATTGCAGAGGCTTTCACCATGAACAAATCGATACTTGCCGTGCTGGTCAGCGGCCTGCTCGTCAGCGGGGCCGTGCAGGCTGCCGCTCAGGACAACACCTGGTACGCCGGCGGCAAGGCCGGCTGGTCCAAGTTCTTCGACGTGGATCAGAAGCAGGTCGTCTCCGACACCCTGGGGGCGCTGCAAAACACCAGCACCAGCAAGGATACGCTCGGGCTGGGCGCCTTTGCCGGCTATCAGCTCAACCCCAACCTGGGCTTCGAATTCGGTTATGACTGGTTCGGCAAGTACACCTCGTCCGGCGAATTGAGCGGGGTGAGGGTGGAAGGGGAAGCCAAGAGCCAGATGATCCAGACCACCATGAAGATAGGGTTCCCGGTCAACGATGTGCTGGATCTCTATGGCCGGATCGGCGGCGGCTACGCCTGGACCAACAGCGAACTGTCGGCCCAGACAGCCACCGACTTCATCAAGGATACCGGCAACAAGCATGGCGCCGTGTTCGTCGGGGCGCTGGGGGCTGAATACGCCATCGACCGTGACTGGGCTGCCCGCCTCGAATACCAGTACACCACCCCGCTCGGGGATACCTCCCTCGATCGTGCCGGCATCGAGATGGACAACGGCATGCTGGCGTTTGCCATGCTCTATCGCTTCGGTCAGCAGGGCGGCGAAGTGGCGGCGCCCGCACCGGCCCCGGCTGCGGCGCCTGCTCCCGCCGTGGTGGTGGTGCCCAAGACCTTCAGCCTGAGCTCGGACGTGTTGTTCGAGTTCAACAAGGCGACCCTGAAGCCGGCTGCCAGCCAGGCGCTCGACAACCTGTTCAGCCAGATAGTGGCGGCCAATCCGAAAGACGGGGTGGCAACCGTGATCGGCCACACCGATCGCATCGGCTCCGACGCCTACAACCAGGCGCTCTCCGAGCAGCGCGCCCGCAGCGTCGCCGACTACCTGATCGCCAAGGGACTGTTTGCCGACAAGGTGCGGATCGAGGGGCGCGGCAAGTCCTCTCCGATCACCGGCAACAACTGCAGCAGCGGCTCCAAACCGGCGCTGATCGCCTGTCTGGCACCGGATCGACGGGTGGAAGTGCGGCTGGAAGGGGTCTCCCAACCGGTGCAATGACCACGGTGACAGCATGAACGACAAGGGAGGCTCAAGCCTCCCTTTTCATTGCCGCCAGCGGGGGCGGTTATGTGCAGATGCCGATGCCGCAGCCCTCTGATATAGCCAATCGGTGTTAAGCCCACCCCGACAGCTGGTCGATAACTGACCAGATGTATGGCGCCGAGGGCGAAGATATGCGCATCGATCACTACGACCTCCAGGGGGAGGTGCAATACCAGCAGCAACAGGCGCAGTCCCGCAAGGTGCGCCGGCTCGGCCCCGTGCCGGCAGCCAGCCAGGTGCAGTCCCCTGCCACGGCGCCGGCGGACTCGACGCCAGCGGCTGCCGGTGGCAGCCAGCTCACCTTCACCCGCAGCAGCCTGCTGACGCTGCAGATGGCCAGCCGCACTGCTGCCGGCCCGGTACCTGCGGCCCCGACACCGGCACCCGCCAAGCCTGCCGAGGCCGGCAAGGGCGAACAGGATGGCATTCCCAACGATGGGCTCGACAACCGCCAGCGGCTCATCAAGCTGATGATCGAGGCGATGCTGGGCCACGAGATAGAGCTGCCGGATCCGATCAAACCGGCCGATCAGAGCGCGGAGGGGGTCCCCGCGCCGACGGGCGAGGGGAGCCAGCCTGCCGCCGAGCCGGATCAGCTGGTGGAAGTGACCGACAGCCTGCTGCAAAAAGAGCAGCTCAACGTGGTGGCGGCGGCAAACGTGCAGACCCAGGATGGCCAGACCCTGCAGCTGGATCTCGGTTTTGTGCTGGACTGGCGCCAGCTCGACATCAGCCAGCGTCGCACCACCCTCAATGCCCTCAAGGATCCGCTGGTGCTCAGCCTGGACGGCAAGATAGCCGGCCTGACCGACGCCCGGGTCAATTTCGACATCGATCAGGATGGCAAGGCGGACAGCCTGCCCGGCCTCGGCGAGGGGAGCGGCTTCGTGGCGCTGGATCGCAACGGCAACGGCACCATAGATGACGGTGGCGAGCTGTTCGGTGCCCGTACCGGCAATGGCTTCGGCGAGCTGGCGACCCTGGATGAAGATGGCAACGGGGTGCTGGACGAGCGGGACAGCCAGTTCTCGGCGCTGCAGTTCTGGCAGCCGGAACAGTCCCCTATCGCCCTGGTGGAGCTAGGGATCGGCGCCATCCTGCTGCATCCCCTCGACACCCCCTTCAACCATCTGGGGGAAAGCGGCAATCAGGGGGTGCTGCGCCAGTCCGGTCTCTATGTGACCGAGCAAGGCAAGGGAGGCTGGGTGCAGCAGGTCGACCTGCGGGTCTGACCCCTGCACTCGCATGGCAAACCCGGTCGCTGACGCCGCGCGCCAGCGGCCGCTTCACCATCAGCTACCAGAGCCTGACTCAGTTCAGCTCGGTGGGGTCTATATCCAGACTCCAGCGTACCCGCTTGGTCTCGGGCCACCCCTCCAGCTCCTTCACCGCCCAATCCAGCAACTGGGCCAGTGGCGCCCGGTTCGGCCCCTGCACCAGCAATTGCATGCGGAATTTGCCCGCCTTGCGTTCCATGAAGCCGCTGATGGGCCCCAGCACCTGAACATGGGGATAGCGGGCGCTGCGCAGGGTATCGGCGAGACGGGTGAGGAACAACTGCACCTCGTCGCGGCCGTTGGCCTCGGCCCGAAACAGCCCCTGATAGCTGAACGGCGGCAGCCCCAGCAGGCGGCGCTCTTTCAGCGCCGTGTCGGCGAAGTGGCCATAGCCGTTCTGGGTCAGATCCTGCAGCAGGGCGTGCTCGGGATGGTGGCTCTGCAGCACCACCAGCCCCGGCTTGCTGGCACGACCGGCGCGGCCCGCCACCTGGGTGTAGAGCTGAGCCAGCTTCTCGGCAGCGCGAAAATCGGCACTGAACAGGGCGCCATCCACATCCAGCAGCCCCACTAACGTCACATCCGGGAAGTGGTGGCCCTTGGCCAGCATCTGGGTGCCGATCAGGATCTTGTACTTGCCCGCCTTGATGTCGCCAAGATGGGTCTCCAGCTCCCCCTTGCGACGGGTGTTGTCCCGATCGATGCGCACCACCGGATATTGGGGGAAAACCGTGGTGAGCAGCTGCTCCAGCTGTTCGGTGCCAACCCCGGATCCGATCAGATCAACGCTGCCACACTCGGGGCAGTGATGGGGCAGCGGGCGCACGCTGTCGCAATGGTGGCAGTGCAGCCGTCGCCCGGCCTGATGCCAGGTGTACCAGGCATCGCAGCGCTCGCAGGCGGCGCTCCAGCCGCACTGGTGGCAGATCAGGGCCGGGGCATAGCCACGGCGGTTGAGAAACAGCATCACCTGGTTGCCCGCCGCCAGATGCTCCGCCATCAACTGTTCCAGCTGGGGAGAGAGTCCGGCCTGCAGCCGCACGTTCTTGATATCGAGGATCACCTGGCGGGCCGTCTGGGCATTGCCGGCGCGGCGAGTCAGGCTGAGGTGGTGATACTTGCCGCTGCGGGCGTTGTGCAATGTCTCCAGCGACGGTGTGGCCGAGCCAAGCAGGATGGGGATGCCGGCGCGATGAGCCCGCATCACCGCCAGATCCCGCGCATGGTAGCGAAAACCGTCCTGCTGCTTGAAGGAGCCGTCGTGCTCCTCGTCGATGATGATGATGCCGAGGTTGTGAAACGGGGTGAACACCGCGGAGCGGGTGCCGATCAGGATGGCGGCGGCGCCGTCGCGGCAGGCCAGCCAGGCGTCGAGCCGTTCCCGATCGTTCATGGCCGAGTTCATCGCCACCACCGGCACGTTGAAGCGGCGCCGGAAGCGGTTGATGGTCTGCGGGGTGAGGCCGATCTCGGGCACCATTACCAGTGCCTGCTTGCCCGCCTTGAGCAGGGGCTCGAGGATGCTCAGGTACACCTCGGTCTTGCCGGATCCGGTGATGCCATCCAGCAGGAAGGCGCCAAACTGGTCGCTCTGGTTGGTGACAGCAGAAACGGCCAGCGCCTGCTCGCCGTTGAGGCGCAGCCCCTCGCCCGGCTCGAAGCGGGTAACCCAGTCGCCGTCATGGCTCGGCTCCAGCGAACGCTTCTCCAGCAGCCCCTTCTTCTCCAGCGCGGTGAGGGCAGCACTCTGGATCTCCTCCTGCTTGAGGGCGGAGGGGGTCTGTGACCCCTTGCGCAGCAGGGCGAGCGCCTGCTGCTGCTTGGCAGCCCGCTTGAGCTCGTTGAGATCGACCGCCATGCCGGCCTCGGTGGCGAACCAGAATTCCAGCTCGCGGTAGGCGGCGGGCTCCCCCTTGCGCACCAGCACCGGCAGGGCGTGGGGCAGTACCTCTCCCAGCGGATGCTGGTAGTAGCTGGCGCTCCAGTTCATCAACGCCAGAATGTCGGGTCCCAGCACGGGGGCGCCATCAAGCACGCGTTTGATCGGCTTGAGCTTGTTGCGCGGCACTTGGCTGTCGGCCGGGTGATCCACCACCAGCCCGACCAGGGTTTGCGGGCCGAACGGGATCTCGACCCGGCAGCCGGGAGCAGGCAAAGGCAGGGGGGAGAGATAGTCGAAGTGACGGCGTAACGGCACCGGCACAGCCACACGAACCAGATCCAGCGTTTGGGAAGAATTCACCAGAGATTGCCTATTTTTTCTGCGAAGCCACTTGCCTGAACTCAGGCATTTCCTATATTATTCGCAGCCTTTGAAACTGTGTTCAACAATCGTGTGGTGTCCGACAGAAGATCGGATAGCGACACGGCCTGATAATTGAGGTTGTCCATGAAAGCTGGTATCCATCCTGACTACGTAGCCATCACCGCCAAGTGCTCTTGCGGTAACGTCATCAACACCTTCTCTACCCTGGGTAAAGATCTGAACCTGGACGTGTGCTCCGAGTGCCACCCGTTCTATACCGGCAAGCAGAAAGAAGTTTCTAGCGGCGGCCGCGTAGACAAGTTCAACAAGCGTTTCGGTGCGATGACCACCAAGAAGTAATTCTACTTCTGAAGAATTCTGAAAAAGGCGCCCAATGGGCGCCTTTTTTATTGGTCGGCGTTCTGTAACGGCCCGCTTTGCCCTATGGTGGGACTCTCCTTTCTCCCTTCGCGGGAACAGGGGCGAAGATGCGGGGCGGTAACATGGGCAAGACAGGGAGTGTGCAGATGCGTGATTGTCTGGTGATGGGGGCGGCGGGTTACATAGGTTCTTACCTGGTGCCCCATCTGCAAGAACTGGGTTATCGGGTGATTGCCGGGGCGCGGCGCCCCTGCCGTCTGCCGCCCGGGGTGGAGTTTCGCCTTGCCGACAGCCTCAAGCCGATCACATTGCTGCCCGCCTTGGCCGGCATCGATACCGTCTTCTATCTGGTGCACGCCATGGGGGCGGGGGCCGACTTCCATCGGCTGGAGCAGCAGGGCGTGAAGAACTTCGCGGCCGCCGCTCGCGCCGCCGGGGTGCGTCGCATCATCTATCTGGGCGCCATCCAGCCGGCGCAGTGCAACAGCCGTCACCTCAACTCCCGCCGTTATTGCGGTGAGCTGTTTCGAGGCGCCGGCGTGCCGACGGTGGAGCTGCGCGCCGGCATCATAGTGGGGCCCGGCTCGGCGGCGTTTGAGGTGATGCGGGATCTGGTGTTCAACCTGCCGATGATGGTGACGCCCAAGTGGGTGCGCTCGCGCACACCGCCCATTGCGCTCTCCAACCTGCTGCACTATCTGGGCGGGCTGGTGGAGGCCGACGGGGTGGACGGCCAGATCTTCAACGCCGCCGGTCCCGAGCTGCTCAGCTACCAGCAGCAGTTGCAGAAGTTCGCCGCCCACATCGGCAAGCGCTGCCCCATCATCCCGCTGCCGTTTCTCAGCCCGCGCCTCTCCGCCTGGTGGCTGCAGTTTGTCACCTCGGTGCCGCAGCCGGTGGCCAAGGCGCTGGTGGGCGGCCTCAAGCATGACATCCCGGCCGATGACGGCCCGCTGCGGGCCCTGCTGCCGCAAACCCTGCTCAGCTTCGACGAGGCGCTGGCCGAGAGCCTCTCTCTGGAGCAGCAGCTGGGCGCCGAGCAGCAGGGGGAGGAGACCCCGCTCGGCCTGCGCTGGCGCCACCCCGAGTACGGCTTCTATGACCGCACCGCCAGCGGCGATGCCATCTGCCTCGCCTCGCCCGAGGTGGTGTGGCAGGTGCTGCAGCAGCTGGGGGGTGAGCAGCGCTACTTCTACATGAACCAGCTGTGGGTGGTGCGCGAATGGATGGATCACCTGATCGGCGGCCCGGCGCTGACCCGTGGTCGCACCAACCCTGATCGCTTCGTGAAGGGGGACATGCTGGACTCCTGGCAGATCCTCGGAGTGGACGAGGGGCGCAGGCTGGATCTGCTGTTCAACATGCGGGCCCCCGGCGTGGGCCGGCTGGAGTTCAACATACTGCCGGAGGAGTCGGGGCTGACCCGGCTCAAGGTGACGGCCCACTGGCATCCACAGGGGGCCTGGGGGCTGGCCTACTGGCTCGCCATGCTGCCGTTTCATCTCTTCATCTTCCAGGGGATGACGGAGGCCATCGCCAGGCAGGCGGAGGCGAAAGCGGGCATCCCTGTGATGGGGTGAAACCATATCTATAACTAAATGGGTATTCGTGGTTGGCATGACATGCTAATTACTGGCTTGTCAGTGGCTGCGTGACGATACTTTCCTCTGTGAAAGCCCGATGGTTTTCTTTATGATCCCCAGCCCTCGCCCGTGGGCGAGCCAATGCACCACTCAATTCACTACCGTATCGGGGTCCCCCATGTCCGATCAGCGTCACGATCTTCGTCAACAAGCACTCGATTACCACGCCCAGCCCGTGCCGGGCAAAATCGCCATCGCCCTCACCAAGCCCGCCGAGACCGCCCGCGATCTGGCGCTGGCCTACAGCCCGGGCGTTGCCGAGCCGGTGCGCGAGATCGCCGCCAACCCGGCCGATGCCTACCGCTACACCGGCAAGGGCAACCTGGTGGCCGTCATCTCCAACGGCACCGCCATCCTGGGGCTGGGCAATCTGGGTCCGCTGGCCTCCAAGCCGGTGATGGAGGGCAAGGCCCTGCTGTTCAAGCGCTTTGCCGGCATCGACGCCATCGACATCGAAGTGAAGCACGAGACCAGCCAGCAGTTCATCGACACAGTGGCGGCCATCGCCGACACCTTCGGTGGCATCAACCTGGAAGACATCAAGGCGCCCGAGTGCTTCGAGATCGAACAGGCGCTGATCGAGCGCTGCGACATTCCGGTGTTCCACGATGATCAGCACGGTACCGCCATCGTCACCGCCGCCGGCCTGCTCAACGCGCTGGAAGTGCAGGGCAAGCAGATTGGCGACAGCCGCATCGTCTGCATGGGTGCCGGGGCTGCCGCCACCGCCTGCATGGACCTGCTGATCAAGTGTGGCGCCAAGCCCCACAACATCTTCATGCTGGATCGTCAGGGCGTCATCCACAGCGGTCGCACCGATCTGAACCAGTACAAGCAGCGCTTCGCCAACGACACCCCCCTGCGCACCCTGATGGAGGTGATCGACGGGGCGGACGTGTTCGTCGGTGTTTCCGGCCCCGATGTGCTGCCCGCCGAAGCGGTGGCGCTGATGGCCGCCAACCCGGTGATCTTCGCCTGCTCCAACCCGGATCCGGAGGTCAAGCCGGCGCTGGCTCACGCAGTGCGCGGGGATCTCATCATGGGCACCGGTCGTTCCGACTATCCGAACCAGATCAACAACGTGCTCTGCTTCCCCTTCATCTTCCGCGGTGCCCTCGACGCCCGTGCCAGCCGCATCAACGATGCCATGAAGATCGCCGCGGTCGAGGCGATCCGCGCGCTGGCCAAAGAGCCGGTACCGGCCGAGGTGCTGACCGCCGCCGGCGTCAGCGAGCTGGCCTTTGGCAAGGACTACGTCATTCCCAAGCCGATGGATGCCCGTCTGCTGCCGCGCGTCGCCCGTGCCGTGGCACTGGCGGCGGTGGAGTCCGGGGTGGCCCGCGTCGCCTTGCCGGCGGACTACATGCTGGGTTGAATCACTGCACCCGCGCACAGAAAACAGAAGGGGCCCCATATCGGGGCCCCTTTTCATTACGGGAAGCTTGTTGGTCGATTACTTGGTCTTGGGAGCAACCTTGACGGCCGGCGCCTTGGCGTGGGCAGCCTTGTGGTGTTTTTTCACGACCTTGGTCTGGGTAGCCTGGGGAGCGGCAGCCTTGGTCGGGGTGGCAGCCATGGTGAGGCCGGAGGTCAGGGCGAAGACAGCAGCCAGGCTCAGGGGGATCAGCTTGTTCATATTCCAGTTCCTCATTCGGGTTGATGACATGGAGCGTTTCTCCATGACTTCATCCTAGGGCTGTTCGACCTGCGGTTCAGTGAGTGACTGGTGACGGTTTGTATCCAAATGTACAGGCAGCATCAGGCAGAAACGGGCACCGCTGCTGCTGGGCAGCAGTTGCACTTCGCCGCCGTGGTGGCGGGCGATGCTGCGCACGATGGCCAGCCCCAGCCCGGCGCCGCCGGTGCGTCGGTCGCGGCTCTGATCCAGCCGCACGAAGGGCTCGAAGATCTGCGGCGCCAGCGCGGGATCGATGCCGGCGCCGTCGTCGGCCACCTCCAGCAGATAGTGATCCTGCTGACGCGCCATGCTGAGGGTCACCCGGCCGGCGGCGTGGCGCAGGGCGTTGCCGATGAGGTTTTCCAGCGCCCGATCCAGCAGACGAGTATCGCCGCGCCAGGGCAGGGCCATGGCCGGGCGCACGAAGTCGAGCCGCTTGTCCGGCCGCAGCGCCTGCCAGTCGGCGAGACGGCTGCCGGCCCAGCTGCCGAGCTCCAGCTCGCTGCACTGCAGCGGCAGCTCGGGGCGATCGAGTCTGGCGTAGGTGAGCATCTCCTCGATGAGGGCGTCCAGCGCGCCGAGATCCCGCTCCAGCCCCTGCTGCTCCTCGGCCGAGGGCGCCGGATCCAGCATGGCGAGCCGGTAGCGCAGCCGCACCAGCGGGGTGCGCAGCTCGTGGGCGATGGCATCGGTCAGCTGCTTGCGGCTGGCCAGCATGGCCTGCAGCTGCTCTGTCATCTGGTCGAAGGTGCGGCCGACCCGGCCCAGGCTGCTGCCGGGCGGCAAACGGGTGCGGCAGGAGAGATCGCCGTCGCCGACCCGGCGGGCGGTCTGTTCGAGCTGTTGCAGGCCGCGCCAGTGCGGGCGCAGCCAGAGCAGGATCGGCAGCCCCAGCGAGAGACCGATGACCAGCAGCAGCCCCACGTCGACCCAGTGCAGTTCGTGCAGGTAGGAGAGATAGGGCACGGGGCCGACGATCAGCACCTGATCGGTGCCCGGAATGCGTTGCAGGAAAGTGTCATCCTCCTCGACGATGACGATGTTGCCCGCCTCCAGAAAGGCCTGATCCTCGTTGGCCAGCGGCTGGTTGGCGAGGGCGCCGATCTGCAGCGGCAGGGTGAGCTGGCGGCTCTGCTCGGCCATGCGGGCGGGCCAGTGCTCCGGCGGCAAGCGGGCCAGCTCGCCGGTGAGCAGGCCGAGGGAGCCCTGCATCATCCGCTCCAGATAGCGATCTCCCGCCCGTTCGGCGGTGACCTGATAGACCATGCCGACCAGCAGAATGGCCAGGGTGAAACAGCCGATCAACAGCAGATAGAACTGGATGAACAGGCGGCGCATGGGGGCTCTCCTCTTGCCTGGATTACGTCTGGGCATTGCCTTGCTGCCCCCTCATCCCCAACCCTTCTCCCGCAAGGGGAGAAGGGAGCAGAGAGCATCAAGGTCATTCGGCGGGGCTTATTCCCAGGCCTGGGGCACCAGCAGGTAGCCTTTCTGGCGCACTGTCTTGATGCGGGTCGGGTTACTGGTGTCGTCCCCCAGCTTGCGGCGCAGGCGGGAGATGGCCACGTCCATGCTGCGATCTTGGCCGTCGTAGTCGCGACCGCGCAGGCTGCGAAACAGCGCCTCCCGCCCCAGGATCTGGCCGGCGTGGCAGGCGAGCTCCCACAGGAGATCAAAATCGGCGGTGGAGAGCGGAATGCTGTCGCCGTCAAGGCGCACATCCCGGCCCGGGCCGTCGATCTGCAATCGGCCGAACTGCAGGCGCTGGGGCGGCGTGCTGGCGACCACGGACTGCGGGGCCTGCTGTCCCTGCTGGCGGAACTGGACCCGCAGCCGGGCAAGCAGCACGGGGGGCGGCGTGGTCTTGAGGATATAGTCGTTGGCACCCAGCTCCAGGCTCAGGATCTGGTTCATGTCGCTGTCCAGCGAGGTAAGCATGACGATGGGACCGGCAAAGCGCGGACGCAGATCCCGGCACAGGGAGAGACCATCCTGACCCGGCAGCATGATGTCGAGCAGCACCAGGTCCGGCTGCTCGGCCTCGACCCTGGCCAGCGCCAGATCGCCCCTCGGCTCCAGCAGCACTTCCATGTCGTGGCGGGCCAGCCAGCTGCTGATGAGTTGGCCTATCTCGGGATCATCTTCAACAAAAAGAATGCGTTGCATGGTGGCATGACACCCAGACTGTGGCGCGGATGCGCGTGCCGCCAGCATAGCGGCTCCGGCCGCCCCATGCACAGGGTTAAATAATCAAACAGGGCCCGCGGGCCCTGTCTTGCTGGTCGAGCGGGGCGTCGTGCCCCGGCGGCATCAACCTGCCTTGCGTTTGAGATAGACGCCGGCTTCCATGTCGTGAACCCAGGGAGAAGTGGCTCGGACAGGGCGAAGCGGTTTCTCCTGTGACATCAACCCGCTTTGCGCTTGAGATAGACCCCGGCTTCCATATGGTGAGTCCAGGGGAACTGATCGAACAGGGCGAAGCGGGCGATCTCGTGGGTTTCGCCGAGCACCGCCATGTTGGCCTGCAGGGTCTCGGGGTTGCAGGAGATGTAGAGGATGTTGTCGTAATCCTGCACCAGCTTGACGGTGGCGTCGTCGAGGCCGGCCCGGGGCGGGTCGACGAAGATGGTGTTGCACTGGTAGGCGGAGAGATCGACCCCCTTGAGGCGGTTGAACTCCCGCTCGCCGCGCATCGCCATGGTGAACTCCTCGGCCGACATGCGCAGGATGATCAGGTTGTCGACGCCGTTGGCGGCGATGTTGAACTGGGCGGAGTCCACGCTCGGCTTGGCGATCTCGGTGGCCAGCACTTTGCGGAAGTTCTGCGCCAGGGCGATGGAGAAGTTGCCGTTGCCGCAGTAGAGCTCCAGCAGGTCGCCCTCGCTCCCCTTGGTCACGTCCAGTGCCCAGCCCAGCATCTGTTCGTTGATGGCGGCGTTGGGCTGGGTGAAGCTGTTCTCCACCTGCTTGTAGACCAGCTCGCGGCCCTGCACATTCAACCGTTCGATGACGAACTCCTCCCCCAGGCAGATCTTCTGCTTGTGGGCACGGCCAATCAGCTGCAGCTCGAATCCCTTGGCCCGCAGGTCGGCCTGCAGCGCTTCGGCAGCCTGCTGCCACTCGCTCTCCAGCTTGCGATGGTAGAGCAGGCTGACGCAGATCTGGCCGGACTGGGTGGAGAGGTAGTCGATCTGGAACAGCTTGCGGCGCAGCACGGGGTGCGGGCGCAGCCCTTCCAGCAGCACCGGCATCAGCTGGTTGATGAGACGGCTGGCGGTGGGGAACTGGTCAACCCGGATGATCTCCTTGGTGGCCGGCGCATACATGCAGTGGTACAGGTCGTCACCGTCGTGCCAGATGCGAAACTCGGCGCGCATCCGGTAGTGTTCGGCGGGGGAGGCGTGCACTTCCAGCGCAGGCAGGGTGAAGTCGGCAAACAACCCGCAGAGGCGCTCGCGCTTCTCGTCGAGCTGGGCCTGGTAGTCGGCCGGGGTTCGAAGGGGCGCCGGGTCGGCGGAAACCTGCTGGGATTGGGTCATGATTTACCTCACATGCACACCGGTCTGGCCGGGTCGAAATCGGGGGAAGCCTGCAGCCACCCAAAGGGGGCCGATTTTAAAAGGCCGCCGCAGATTGTCCAGTATTTTGTGGTCAAGAAGTGTGCAGTCAGGCCGATAGCTGATCTACAGGCATGGTGGGAGGACACATTATGCAGATCGACGGAGTGGGCGCGGCCCAACCCAAGGGAGTGGGTGTTGCTCCCAAATCGCCCCAGCAGGCGGACTCGAAGCCGGTAAGCAACGGGGACGAAGTCTCGTTGCACAAGGCGCCGAAATGGGCGCAGGTGCTGGTGCAGCAGGCGCTGCAGTTCGCACTGGAGATCAATGGCCAGGGCTACAAGGCGCCCAAGGCGCAGGATCAGCCGGAGGCGGTGACCCCGGATACCCTGTTCGACTTTCAGTCGGTGGCCGACAACGTGCTGCAGTTCGTCACCGGCCGGCTGGGGGCTGCCCGGGCCGACGGCAAGTCGGACGACAGCCTGACCGGCATGATGGAGCAGGCCCGCAAGGGGGTGGACAAGGGCTTTGGCGACGCCAGGAAGCAGCTCGGCGATTGGGCCGACAACGAAGACATCAAGACCGGCATGGATCAGAGCTACAAGCTGATCCAGGAGGGGCTCGACCAGTTCGAGAAGGAGTTCTTCGGCAAGGTCTCCACCACCGACATGGGCCAGGCCGAGATGGCCAGCCGCCAGCAGGGCTCGCTGGAGATCCAGACCAAGGATGGCGACAAGGTGGTGCTGCGCTTCAACGACAGCTGGCAGACCAAGTCCCAGAAGGATGACAGCGGCAGCCAGTTCAGCCTCAAGTCGAGCCAGAGCTTCAGCTTCTCGCTGGAGGGCAACCTGAGCAGCGAGGAGATGGACTCCATCGGCAAGCTGGTCAAGGGGATCGACGATCTGGCCGGCAACTTCTTCTCCGGCAATTTCGACGACTTGCTGAAGAAGGCGGGCGAGCTGAAGCTGGATGACAGCCAGCTGGCCTCCTATTCGCTCAAGCTCAAGCAGAGTCTCAAGCTGAGCCAGACCTATCAGGGGGCGCACTCCCTGCAGGAGATGCTCAAGCCGCTGGCGGACTACCTGCCCAAGCTGGATCAAGTGCAGCAGCAGGCTGATTCTCTGCTGCCGGCATCCCAGCAGCAGGCGCTGACGCCGGCGGTGCTGGCGGCCCGTGGCCAGAGCGATCCGGCCCAGGTGGGCAGCTTCACCAGCTTCAACCAGCGGATGCTGGATGCGCTGCGGATGATCGGCCAGTTCCAGCCGGCGACGGATGCCAGCAGCAAGAGCGTCTGAACCGTTTCGAATCGAGGACTATGACCGGCCGTTTGCCAGCTCCTGCGGGGGCTGGCAAACTGGCCTTTTTCCCGATCCGGTCAGCCCATGAACCCGAAAAAGCCCAGAGACAAGCGCGAGCTTTGCTACCCCTTCATCTTCGAAACCCAGTTCCAGTGTGACTACGAGATCGCCACCGACGAGCTCTGCTGCCAGGTGGGCGCCGTATTGTCACACCTGGCTCCGGAGGCCGAGATTGCGCCTATGCAGGCGGATCTCGCGGCGCTGCAGCGGCTTATCTACAACCTCAATGGCTCGGTACGCGGCAGGCTCGGCATCTTCGAGGAGGATCTGGTGTGGCTGAAGGGGCGTTACGATCACTACAACGAGGCGAGTCGCGGCCGGGTCACCGGTTTCGTGCTGCCGCAAGGGCCGCAGCCGATCCCGACCCTGCACCTGTGCCGCTGCGGCAGCAAGAAAGTGGTGCGGCTGCTGGTGCGGCTGGAAGAGAGCGGGGGGCGCTTCGACCCCATCCTCTATCGGTTCGCCAACCTGCTGGCCAACTTCTTCTTCGTGCTGACCGTCTACCTCAAGCAGTTGTGGCAGGTGGACGAGGTACCCTACGTCAGCATCAACTACTGAATACGGCCAAAAAAGCTTTTGTTTTTCATGAAGATCAAACACGATCATCCCATTTGTCGGTCGCCGGGATGGTTCCGGTAGCGCAGTGGGGAAGGTCATGACCATGCTTCATCTCAGTGGCAGTTCGTTCTTGATGCCGGGCAATCTCGCCTGGCGACCCCTGGCTGAATACGGCGAAGTGCAGGTGGCCCCCCATGGCCAGTGGTTGCAGACCCTGATTCACCAGAGCGCCGAGGCCGCGGCCGGGACCCACATCATCATCTGGCTTTGGGAAGATCTGGTGCCTGCCCGGACCCTGCAGGAGTGGGGCCGTCTGGCGCAGGACGATCAGCAACTGGCGGTTGCCGCCTTTGTCGACGCGCTCTGCTTGCCTCTGTTGCAGCATCTGCAGCGCCGCCCGCAGGATCACCTGCTGGTGGGGGCCTGCAGCCATGCCCCGCTCTGTGTCTATGGTCCGGCCCCTGCCGTGCTCGCCGTGCTGGCCGGTGCGTTCGAGCAGCAGATGGCCCGCCTGCGCCTGCAGCAACCGGGCCTGGACGACCTGCACCTGCCGCTCTGGCTGCAACAGCATGGCCGCCAGCACTGCTTCGATCGGCGCAACCTCTATCTGATGTCCTGCCCCTTCTCCATGGCCGGTCTGGCCAGCCTGGCGCAGTGGATTCTTCCCTTGCTGCAGCGGTTGCAGCAACCCGCCCACAAGGTGCTGGTGCTCGACTGCGACAATACCCTGTGGGGCGGCGTGGTCGGCGAAGACGGTGTCGGCGGCGTCCTGCTGGGACAGGACGGGATGGGTCGGCTCTACCAGGACTTCCAGCAGGCGGCCAGCCATTGGCACGGGCAGGGCATAGTGCTGGCGCTCTGTTCCAAGAATCTGGCTGACGATGTGTGGCGGCTGTTTGACGAGCATCCGGGCATGGTGCTGACACGGGCGCAGATCGCCGCCGCCGAGATCGGCTGGGAGCCCAAATCCCAGGGGTTGCGGCGGCTGGCCGCCCGCCTCAATGTCGGGCTGGACAGCCTGGTCTTCTGGGATGACAGCGAGCTGGAGCGGGCCGAGGTGCGGGCCAACTGCCCCGAGGTGATGGTGATGACCCCGCCGGCCGATCTCTGGAGCTGGCCGGATGCCCTGCTGACGCTGCCAGCCCTGTGCAGTCGCCACCAGAGCCGTGATGACGGCCTGCGGCAGCACTCCTATCAGGCCCAGGCCGAGGCCGAGGCGGTGCGCCGGCAACTGGGCGACGAGCACGCCTTCCTGCGACAATTGGCGCTGCAGGCTGACTGGCAGCCGTTCTCCCCGGGCAACCAGTTGCGAGCCGAACAGCTCAGCCAGAAGACCAATCAGTTCAACCTCTCCGGCCGCCGCTATCAGGCGGCGGAGCTGGCCCGGCTGGCCGCCGAGGGGGGCGACGTCTGGCTGGCCAGCCTGCGAGACAGGTTCGCCGATCACGGCATGACGGCCCTGCTGGTGGTGCGCTCGCTCGATGAGGGCAGGGCGCTGCTGGATACCCTGGCCATCAGCTGCCGGGTGCTGGGGCGCGGTTTTGAATACTGGCTGCTGGCGCAACTGGCAAACCATCTGCGGGCACAGGGCGTGACCGAGCTGGTCATCAGCCTGGTTGCCACCACCCGCAACCAGCCGGCACGGGATTTTCTGGCGAGCCTGCCAACCCGGCCGATAACCACTCCAGCGGGGTTGCTGCCGCTGGCGGACGAGGTTTTCCTCAGTCTGGATCTCTGCTCTCTTTCTCTCCCGTTTTTGGAGTTCTACGCCCATGAATGACCTTATCGCGCTGGCACACCAGCAGTTCCCCCAGGCCAGCGTCAATGCACAGTCTGCCCTCGGCAGTTTTCCCGAGTGGGATTCTCTGGGTCACTTCAACCTGCTGTTGCTGGTCGAACAGCACTATGCCGTGCGGTTCGAGCCGCACGAGCTGGCCGAGTTGAAGAGCCTGACCGACATCCAGCAAGCCCTGTTGCACAAAGGAGTTGCCGTGTGAAACAGGCGCTCGAGCAGGCGCTGACCGAGCTGGGGATCCCCAGAGGCGGCGCCCTGATGGTGCACTCGGATGCCATGGTGGTGGCCCAGTTTGCCGGCATGGGCAACGCCGTAGGCATCGCGGCCTTCTGGACATGCCTCGAGCAGTGGCTGGGCGGGCACCTGCTGGTGCCGACCTTCAGCTACAGCCCGATGGCGGACGAGTGCTTCGACCCTGCGCAGACCCCGAGCAAGGTGGGCTTGATGACGGAGCTGTTCCGCCAGCGAGAAGGGGTGGTGCGCACACTGGATCCCGTCTTCAGCATGGCGATCAGCGGCCCGCAGGGGCCTGCACTGGTGGCGCGGGAGTGTCACGACTGCTTCGGTCAGGAGAGCCCGTTCGGCTGGCTGGCTGAGCAGGATGGTTGGCTGCTGGGGCTGGGTTGCCACCCCGACCGCATCACCTTCACCCACTACGTGGAGCAGCGGCTGGCCGTCTCCTACCGCTATCACAAGATGTTTGCTGGCCGGGTGTGCGTAGACGGCGGCGTGCGGGAGTGGCAGGCGGATTACTATGTGCGCGATCTGTCGCTGGCCAGCGAAATCGACCTCTCCCGGCTGGTGGCCCTGTTGCAGGAGCGGGGTGCCTGGCGCCAGACGCTGTGCCAGCGGGTGCCGGTCTGGGCGGTGTCGTGCCGCGACTTCATCCTGGCTGCCAGCGAGTTGCTGGCGGCGGCCCCATACGCCCTGATCCGGGCGGGAGGAGAGTCCCATGCAGTTTGATCACATCGGACTGGTGGTGCCGGACCTGGCGAGCGGTGTGGCCTATTGCCGCGACGTGCTGGGGCTGAGGCGCTGCTCGGTTGCGGTGGAAGATCCGCTGCAACGGGTCTGGGTGCAGTTCGTGCATGACGACCATGGCCTCTGCTACGAGCTGGTCGCCCCGGCCAGCGAGGAGAGCCCGGTCGCCCAGGTGCTCAAGACCCGGCGCAACGTCATCAACCACCTTGCCTATCGGGTGAGCAATCTGCAGGAGAGCGCCGAACGGCTACGCACACAGCGCCACCTGCCCCTCGGACCCAGCCAGCCTGCCATCGCCTTTGGCGGCGCCCACGTCCAGTTTTTCCTGAGCCCCCTTGGCCACATTGTCGAATTGATCGAGGCATCCACCCCATGAGTTTTTCACCCAAGAGTGGCTATCTGCCCACTGACTGGGACGACCAGGCACAAGTCGGTGAGCAACTGCATCGACTGCTCACCCTGCTGTTTCCGCTCAACCGCAGCCTGACCGGGGACGGGGTACGGCAGTCGCTGGCCCTGTGGCGCGAGCACTGTCTGCCCGAGCTGAAGATCCATGAAGTGGCCAGCGGCACCGAGTGCTTCGACTGGACCGTGCCTGACGAGTGGAACGTGCGGGAGGCCTACATAGTGGGGCCGGATGGACGCAGGGTGGTGGATTTCCAGGACCACAACCTGCATCTGGTCGGCTACTCGGAGCCGGTGCGCTGCACCCTCTCGCTGGCCGAACTGCAGCCCCATCTTCACTCTCTGCCCGAGCAACCGGACGCCATTCCCTATGTGACCTCCTACTACAAGCGTCGCTGGGGATTCTGTCTGCCCCATCGGCTGCGTGAGGCGCTGCCGGAGGGGGAATATCAGGTGGTGATCGATGCCACCCTGGCACCGGGCTCGCTCACCTATGGCGACTGGGTGCTGCCGGGGGAGAGCGAGCAGGAGATCCTGCTGTCGAGCTACACCTGTCACCCCTCCATGGCCAACAACGAGCTCTCCGGCCCCTGTGTCGGCGTCTTCCTGATGGCCTGGCTGGCGTCTCTGCCCACACGTCGCTACAGCTACCGGCTGATGCTGGTGCCTGAAACCCTGGGGGCCATCGTCTATCTCTCCCGCCATCTGGACCAGCTCAAGCAGCGCACCTTGGCCGGCTTCAACCTGACCTGCCTTGGCGATGATCGCAGCTACTCCTTCCTGCCCTCACGCCAAGGCAACACGCTGGCGGATCGCATCGGTCGCCATGTGCTGGCTCATCTTGCGCCGGGCTACAAGGCTTACAGCTTCCTGGAACGGGGCTCCAACGAGCGGCAGCTGTGCGCGCCCGGCATCGATCTGCCGGTCACCTCGGTGATGCGCAGCCGATATGGCTGTTATGCCGAGTACCACACCTCGCTCGATGACCTCTCACTGGTAACGCCGGCCGGTCTGGCCGGCGGATTCCTGGCGCTGCGCCGCGCCATCGAGTGTCTGGAGCTGGACGAGCGCTGCGAGGTCACCGTGCTGGGCGAGCCCCAGCTCGGCAAGCGGGGGCTCTATCCGGACTTGTCGACCCGCTATTCGGGCTGGCAGGTGAGAGAGATGATGAATCTGCTGGCCTATAGCGACGGCAAGCTGACCCTGTTCGAGATTGCCGAGACCATAGGGGCGCCGTTCTGGCGGGTAGAGCCGCTGGCGCGGATGCTGCTGGATGCCGGGCTGCTGCGTCGCCTCAGCCCGCAACCGGACTACTCGATCACCAGATAGGCCGGGCCCGGGTTGTGCGGGGTGCGGCGGATGGCGTAGCGATCCAGCCCCAGCACCTCCTTGAGGGCCAGGGTCTCCCCCGGAAAGGCGGGCCAGTTGAGCTCATCGAATGCCAGCACCGAGCCCTTGGTCAGGTGCGGCTTGATGAGCTCGAGGCAGCGGCGGGTCGGCTCGTAGAGGTCAAAGTCAAAATAGGCCAGTGCAACCATGGTCTCCGGCTGACGAGCCAGATAGGCCGGCAGCGTCTCGGTCACATCCCCCTTCACCAGCTCATGCTTGACGATATGGTCCAGCGGACTTTCCGCCTCATGGGCGGCGAGCAGTTGGGCCAGATGCTGCTCATAGCCCGGCGTCACCCCGTAGGCACCGGGCTGGATGGCGGCGTCGCTGCCATCCTGCGGAGCGTGGGAGGGGAAGCCGCTGAAGGTATCGAATCCCACCAGCTTGCGGTTGTAGTTGTAAGGCTCATACATGCCGCGAAACGAGGAGAAGAGCGCCAGGTTCTGACCCCAGCGGGTACCGAAATCCATGATGACGCCGTGGACCGGCACGATCTTCTGATACAGCTCGTGCATGAACAGGATGCGGGAGAGCGACTGGCGCTTGAGGTAGAGGCCCAGGTTGTTCTGCAGCTCGGCCGCGGGCAGCGGGCTGGCGTGCAGCAACTCGCTGAAGGTCTGGCGGCGTGACAGCTCCTGCTCGGAAGCGTTGGACATGGCCTTGATCATCAGTGGTCTCCTGTGGTGGTGTCGCCGGCCGGGGTCGACAGGCAGTGCACCACTTCATATTCGAGGTAGTCAGCCAGTCCCAGCCAGTCCTGGCGCTCCTGGCACTGCAGCAGGGCGGCTACCAGTCCGGGCGGCAGGTTGCCCTGCTCGGTGAGCACCTCTTGCAGCAGTTCCGGCAATGCCTGACTCGCGGCGACCGACTGCCCCAGTCGAAACTGGTGCGCCAGGGCGGTAATGCGGGTGATCTGGCCGTTTTTCATTGCACGTACTCCGGGTGATAGCGGCAGCCGGCGATCTCCGCGCCTTCCCGGCTGCAGTTCCAGAATTGCACCTCGGGGTGGCGCGCTATGTAGCGTTCGAGCTCGGTGCGGTAGGCTGAAAAGTTCGGATTGGTCTTGACCCGCCGGCCATGGCCGTCGAGGGCCCAGCTGAGTGCCAGCGCGGCGCTGGGGCCGAGCGCACCGTCGGCCCAGCCCGAGTGGGTGAGCTCGCCGGGAAAGGCGAAGTCGGTGCCCAGCAGGATGACCTGGCGGCAACCCATCTGCACGGCGAGATCCACGGCGGGATGAATGACGCTGCCGCCCGAGTGCAGCAAGCCTTTGGGGAGCGTTTGCCGCAGCTGCTGATACATGGGGCTGCGGGAGTAGGCGGTCTTGCGGGGCCCCTGCCAGGCCAGCAGGGCTGCCGTGGGAACCGTGGGGTAATAGACCAGGGTGGTCTGGGCCGACTGGGCGGCGGGCAGCCGGTTGCCGTCGATGGCGTCATCTATGGTGACGACGATGTCGGGTCGGATGCCGTGGCCAAGCAAGAACGCCAGTGCGGTATCGACGCTGATCAGCAGGTAGTCCTGCCGACGGCGCTGCAACTGGGCCTGCAGGGTAGCCAGGTTGTGCTGCAGGGTCGGGCCGCTCGCCACGATCAGCGCCTGCTTGCCCTGAGCCAGACCAAACAGGGACGCCACATCGCCGTCGCCGGCCAGCAGCTCGCGGTTTTCGGCCAGCCGCCGGATGACGTCGGGGTGCTCGGCGTCAAATCTGGCCCGGGCGAACGGCAAGTCTATTTCACTCACCAGCCGGTCGCGGATGCGGGCGGCGGCATCTTCCACCAGCAGCAGCTCGGGCGGCAGGGCGAAGAAGGGCAGGCGCACCTCTCCCTCGTCGCCGGCCATCATCAGCTCGACCCTGGGGTCCGCCAGCCAGTCCTGCTGATCCAGCAGCCGCAGCACCAGGGCAAACAGGGCGCCATTCATGATCTTCACTTCCAGCCGCTTGAGGCTGCTGCGCCCCAGCAGAGCGCGCGGCAGATCGCCGAGCCCGGTACCGTAGAGGTGCAGCACCGGCTGCTCTGGCAGGCTGGCGGCCTGCAGCTCGGCTTCCTTCACCCGGTCGTGTCGGCTGGTGAGCTGGATGCCGTGGAGGCTGAGGGTGGAGCCGAGCCCTTCGGTCAGCTCGGCCGGCAGGCTTTCCACGTCCTGTGCCAGCAGACGGGGCCAGAGGGCGGGCCAGCGCTGGCTGATGAGCCTGCCGTGCTGGTTGAAGAGATCATCACTCATCGTTGTCTATCCACTCCCAGCTCAGCGGTTGATTGGCACTCAAGCTGCGGTTGACCCGCTTGCCGATGAGCCGATCGTAATCGGCGGGGGGCAGGCCGAGGGCGGGGCGCACCGACTTGATGTGCGCTGCGGTGAGCACCTCGCCGGCGGCCATCTCCTTGACCAGATAGAGGGAGCGGCGAAACGCACGGTTACCCTGTTCACTGGCGGTGAGCTGGTAATCGGCCACCCCGAGGGCGGCATGGGCGGTATTGACCGAGGCTACCAGCTCGGTGAGTTCGGCCGGTTCCATGGAGAAGGCGCAATCCGGCCCGCCGTCGGCGCGGGCCAGGGTGAAGTGTTTCTCGATGAGGGTGGCCCCGAGCGCGGTGGCGGCGATGGCCGTGGCCGATCCCAAGGTGTGATCGGAGAGCCCCACCTCGACCCCGAAGCGCTGGCGCAACATAGGGATGGTACGCAGGTTGTATTCGGCCGCCGGCGCCGGATAGCCGCTGACGCAGTGCAGCAGGGCCAGCTGGCCGTTGCCGTGCTTGAGCGCCATCTCGACCGCGGCGGCGATCTCGGCCTCGTTCGCCATGCCGGTGGACATGATGAGTGGCTTGCCGGTCTGGGCGGCGTAGCGGATGAGGGGCAAGTCCACCAGCTCGAAGGAGGCGATCTTGTAGGCCGGGCAGTCGAGGGATTCCAGCAGATCCACCGCGCTGAAGTCGAACGGACTGCTGAAGACCGTCAGCCCCAGCTCGCGCCCCTTGGCAAACAGGGCCTGATGCCACTCCCAGGGGGTGTGCGCCCACTGGTAGAGATCATAGAGGTTGTGGCCATCCCACAAGCCGCCATGGATCTGGAACTCGGGCCTGTCACTGTTGAGGGTGATGGTGTCGGGCCGGTAGGTCTGCAGCTTGACCGCACTGGCCCCGGCCTCCTTGGCGGCGGTCATGATGGCCAATGCACGCTCCAGGTTACCGTTATGGTTGGCCGACAGCTCGGCGATCACATAGGGAGCCTGCGCCGGGCCGATGGATTGATGGGCGATCTGCATCTGTGTTCAGACTCCTGTGCCAAGTTGCCAGCCTTGCGGCGCCGGCTGCCAAGGGGCAGGGGGCGCTATCTGCGGTGGCTCGGCAAGATAGAGGGGAAATTGGGAGAAAATTGTCTGCAAGCGATGTGCCAGCTCTTGCCACTGCGTGGGCTGAAGTGGCCGGGTGGCCTGCCATGTCAGCTGCTGGCCGCTCAGGGTCAGGGTGAGTAGCGGCTGGTCATCATGGCGTAGTTGCCACTGTTGGCCATCTGGTATCAGTTGATAATCGGGTTGTGGTAGCAACCAGGCGGTGAGCCGATCCAGCCCCAGCCCGTCCACCTGCTGCTGGCCGCGGCGGCGGTAGTCGTCTGACTGTTGCTCAAGCCGGTGCAGGGCTTGCAGCAGCCGCTCAGGCTCGGCCAGCTCGCTCAGGGTCAGCCGCTCAGCCAGCTGGAAGCGGGCGATCACCTCGTCGTTGAACTGCTGGTTGTCGACGATGGGCACTGCCAGGGTTGGCAGGCCGAGACAGGCCCGCTCCCAGGTCATGCCGCCGGCGGCGCCGATGGCGAAGTCGTGCCGGCTCATCAGGTCGGCCATCTGGTCGCTCTGGCGCAGCAGCACCAGGTCGAGGTCGGCCAGTTCGGCCACTCTCTGCTCCAGCTCGGGCCAGAAGGAATTGGCGCCGCCCGCCACCAGGGTCCACTGGATAGTGCGGGCCCAGGGCAGCCTGGCCAGGCTGTTGAGGGTGACGAGGCTGGCGCCGGCCGGGTCGGCGCCGCCAAAGCAGACAAGGCCCCGTTGCCACTGACTGGCGTGTTGCCGCGCCAGCTGGCGATAGGCGGGGCGCAGCAGGGCATAGTCGGTGCCCAACAGCAGCCGGCAATCGGATGGGGTGAGGAGCTGGTAATCGGCGGTGCGGCGCAAGGGGCCCTGATCCAGCAGCAGCTGGCAGTGGTGCGGCCGGTCGGCCAGATCATCGATCACCAGCACGCGGCCGCAGTGGGCGGCCAGCTGGGTTTCGAGCCGCCGGTCAATCTGGTAGTGATCGAACACCAGCCAATCCGGCAGCAAGCCAGGCAACGGGCCAGCGTCATCGAGCGTGCTCAGGGGATGATGGTGATGGGGCCGCAGCAACGCCAGCAGGTGCGCCGGCAGATCGTGGCAGAGGAAGTGGCATTCGGCCCCGGCGGCGAGCAGCCGATCGGCGATGGCCAGACAGCGCATCAGGTGGCCCAGCCCGATCTCGGCGCCGGCGTCGAGCCGGAAGGCAACCTTAAACGTCATCTTGGGCCAACACTTGATAGAGCAGTTCGGCCAGGTGCCAATCTTCCGGCGTGTCGATGTCGACCACCCTGTGCCTTGGCAATATGTGGCCAATCCCTTCTCCCCCCACCGGGCTGATGCCTCCCAGCCAGGCCGCGCGACTGCCCCAGTAGAACTGGCCGGCATCCTGATAGGCGGGCTCGAGATCCTGGGAGCGTTTCGCCATCTGCTCCGGCCAGAACGGCGTGACTCGGCCTTGCGCGTCCATGCGTACCGCCCGCTGGATCGGGAAGCCGAATTCGGCCACCGTGTAGACGAAGGGGGCCTGGCTGGCGAGCAGGCGGTTGTGGGCGGCGCGCAGGTCGGCGGCCTGGATCAGCGGCACGGTGGCATAGATGCAGCAGTAGTGCTCTGCCTGGATGCCGAGCTGGTCGAGCCGCTGGATGGTGTCGATCACCACAGGTGTGGTGCCGGTATGGTCATCGGCCAGCGTGGCGCCCCGCAGGAAGGGCACGTCAGCCCCGAGGCGGCGGGCCACCTCGGCGATCTCGGGGTCATCGGTGGAGACCACCACCCGACTGAAACAGCCCGAGTCTCTGGCCGCCTCAATGGCGTAGGCAATCATGGGCAAGCCGCAGAAGGGACGGATGTTCTTGCGGGGAATGCGCTTGCTGCCGCCCCGTGCCGGGATGATGGCGATGGCCATGATGCTCTCTCCCTGAGGAGCCCGACGTGGTCGCCGGGCCGGATAATTGATGACAACTCGTTGATTATTTTTGAGATTATACCGAGTTTTCATCTTATATTATTGAGCTTTGCTACGGAATTGCCCGGCGATGGTCGATAACATGGGCAAGTGATGGGACGTCATTGGTATTGAACATGAGTTATGGTGTCGAATTGCGCCCGCTCCAGCCTTGGGATCTGCCCACTCTGCGACGCTGGCGCAACCAGGACGAGGTGCGGTTGCAGATGGTGGAGCAGGCGCTCATCTCCCCCCGCCAGCAACGGCAGTGGTTCGTCAGCAGCCTGGAACGGCCTGACCAGCAGCACTGGGTGCTCTGGTGCCGTGGCCTGCGGGCCGGCTACGTCAACCTGAAAGGGGAGACGAGGCAATCGCTGCAGGGGCAGCCGGTGGCCGATGCCGGCCTCTATCTGGGCCGCTCCAGCGTGCGCCACCCCATGTTGGCCGTCGCCGCCGCCCTGTCACAGCTCGATCAGGGCTTCGATACCTTTGAGCTCGGCTGCATCCGCACTCTGGTGCGCACCGGCAATGACGCCGCTTTGCGACTCAATGCGCAGCTCGGCTATCGCCAACAGGGGCAACAGGGCGACTTCATCGCCCTCGAACTGCAGCCCGCCGACTATTATGCCGCCCGAGAACGGCTACGGAGATTTTTCAGATGACTACAGCGTTGGAACAGGTTTTTGCCGATGCCCTCGGCATCGACGTCGGCAGTATCAGCGACCAGCTGGCCTACAACAGCATTCCCCAGTGGGACTCTGTCGCCCACATGGGCCTGATCGCCCAGCTGGAGGACTGCTACGGCGTGCTGCTCGATACCGATGACATCATCGACATGAGCTCGGTCGCCAAGGCGCGGGAGATCCTCGCCAAGTACGGGGTCGCCCTCTGATGCAGGGGCTGCTGCAAGGCAAGCGGGTGTTGATCACCGGCGCCGGGCGCGGCATCGGGCTCGCCATTGCCCGGTTGTTTGCCGCGCAGGGGGCCGAGCTGTGGCTGGCGGGGCGTGACGAGGCGGCCCTGAGCCGGCTGGCCGATGAACTCGGCGCCGAGTTCGGCGTGCCTTGTCACTATCTCTGTGTCGACGTGGCGCAGCCGCAGGCAGTCAAGCAGGCCTTTCAGCAGCTGTTTGCCCAGACGCGCCAGCTGGACGTGCTGGTCAACAATGCCGGCATTCTGGAAGAGGGGCTGCTCGGTATGGTCAACCAGGCCCAGCTGGAGCAGACCTTCAGTCACAACACCTTCAGCGTGGTCTATTGCAGCCAGTATGCCGCCCGCCTGATGCAGCGCAGCGGTGGCGGCAGCATCATCAATTTGGCCTCCCTGATGGGGCGGGTCGGTGCCGCCGGCCTTTGCAGCTATGCCGGCAGCAAGGCGGCGGTGATCGGCATCACCCAGTCGCTGGCCAAGGAGCTGGCCGCCAGCCGGATCCGGGTCAATGCCATCGCCCCCGGCTTCATCGACACCGAGATGGCCCACGCCATCCCGGACGACAAGTTTGCCGAGCGGCTCGCCAGCATTGCCATGGGGCGCATCGGCACGCCGGACGAAGTGGCCAAGGTCGCGCTGTTTCTCGCCTCCGACCTGGCAAGCTATGTGACCGGTCAGGTCATCGGCGTGGATGGAGGCATGACGGTCTGATGGATCACGCACACGCACTGCTCGCCCACCTGCGGGAAGACAACCCGGCGCCGGCCTGGCGCGACCCGCAAGAGGGCTGGCTCTCCTACGGCGAGCTGGCACGGCGGGTGGCGCGGCTGGCGGCCAGCTATCCGGACGAGCGCAGCCTGGTCTATCTGCCCTTTTTCACCCGCACCGCCCACCTGCTGCACTATCTTGCCGCGCTCAAGCTGGGGCATGTCGTGATGCTGGCAGACCCGGCCCTCCCAACGAGTCAGCGCGATGCCAGCTGCCGGCAGTTTGACGTGAGCTGGCGGGTCAATGACGCCGGCCAGCTGGAGCGGCTTGCCGCGACGACGCCCGCCCTGCACCCTGCGTTGTCAGTAATGCTGCCGACCTCGGGCAGCACCGGCAGCGCCAAGTGGGTGCGTTTGTCGGGGCGCAATCTGGCAGCCAACGCCACCTCCATCGCCGACTATCTGGCGCTGACGGCGGCCGAGCGGGCCATCACCAGCCTGCCGCTGTATTACTCCTACGGTTTGTCGGTGCTCAACAGCCATCTGCTGGTGGGCGCCTCCCTGGTGCAGCACGAGGGGAGCGTGCTGGAACGCGACTTCTGGCAGCAGGTCGATCTGCACGAGGTGAGCAGCTTTGCCGGGGTGCCCTTTACCTATCAGATGCTGGCCCGGCTGCGCTTTGACTGGGCCCGTTACCCCTCGTTGCAGACCCTGACCCAGGCGGGCGGGCGTCTCGAACCCGCGCTGGCGCAGCAGTTTGCCGAGCAGGCCCTGCGGCTGGATCGGCGCTTCTTCGTCATGTACGGCCAGACCGAGGCCACCGCCCGCATGGCCTGGCTGGCGGCACCCGAGGTGGCCGCCTATCCGGATGCCATCGGCCGCGCTATTCCCGGCGGCCAGTTCGCTTTGCGCGCGCTGGAGGGGGGTAAGCCTGGGGAGGGGGAGCTGGTCTATCGCGGCGACAACGTCATGCTGGGTTACGCCGGTGCGGCTGATGATCTGGCGCTGGGTGCCCAGCTGCAGGAGCTGGCCACCGGCGATCTGGCCCGTTGCGATGAGGCGGGCCGCTACTACATCTGCGGCCGGCTCAGCCGTTTTCTCAAGCTGTTCGGCAAGCGGGTCAGCCTGGCGGAGGTCGAGAGCCAGCTCCATCGTTGGGGCTGGACGGGGGCCTGCGGCGGGCGTGACGACTGCCTGTTGGTGGCCGTCGAGCCTCGCGATGACCAGATGGCCGACGGCTTGCAGCGCGAACTGGCGCAGTGGCTGCAGGCCCCGCCGCGGGCGGTGCAGGTGGTGCAGGTGACGCAACTGCCGCGCACCGCCAATCACAAGATTGACTACGCCGCTCTGGCCAGACTGGCGGGGGAGGCGTGATGGAGCACTTGCTGAGCGCGCCGGTCTTCGCCCTGCCCCAGGCCGCCAAACAGGCGCTGCTGCTGGCGCGGCTCAACGCGCTGACTGCGCACCATCGGGCACACTGCACGGCCTATGACAATGTGCTGCAAGCCTTCGGCTGGACGGCTGCGGCGACCGACTACGATGCGCTGCCCTACCTGGCGGCCCGGCTGTTCAAACTGGCCCAATGGCAGAGCGTGCCACAGAGCGAGGTGTTCAAGGTGCTCACCTCGTCGGGCACCACGGGCTCGCCATCACGGATCGTGCTGGACAGGGAGACCGCCGCCCTGCAGAGCAAGGTGCTGGTGAAGATCCTGCAGGAGTTTGTCGGCAAGCAGCGCCTGCCCATGCTGATGGTGGAGCAGCCCGCCCTTATCCAGAGCCGCAGCGGCTTTTCGGCGCGCGGCGCGGGCGCGCTGGGGCTCTCTTTCCTCGGCCGTGACCACACCTATGCCCTCGACGAGCAGATGCGGCCCAACTGGCCTGTCATCGAGGCCTTCTGTGACAAATATGCCGGCCAGCCGGTGCTGCTGTTCGGCTTCACCTTCATGGTCTGGCAATGCCTGCTGGAGCCGCTGCGCGAGCGCGGCCTGCAACTGCCGCTGACACAGGGCATTTTGTTTCACAGCGGTGGCTGGAAGAAGCTGCAGCACCTGGCAGTGGACAATCCCGCTTTCAAGGCCCGCTGCCGTGACCAGCTGGGGCTGGGCCGGGTACACAACTTCTACGGCATGGTGGAGCAGGTGGGCTCCATCTTCGTCGAGTGCGAGCAGGGTCACCTGCATGCTCCCGTGTTTGCCGATGTACAGGTGCGTGACCCGCTAACCCATCAGCCGCTCGGGATTGGCAGCCCAGGCTTGCTGCAGGTGCTTTCCGCCATTCCCGGCAGTTATCCCGGCCACAGCCTGCTGAGCGAGGATCTTGGCGTGCTGCTGGGAGAGGATGATTGCCCTTGTGGCCGCCATGGCCGTTATTTTCACGTAGCGGGACGCCAGCACGGCGCCGAGGTGAGGGGATGCAGCGACACCTTTCAATGACCCCATCCGGGGCGACCACCGGGCTCTGGCAGGAGGGGCCGGTGGTCAGCTTCGTGGCCCCGACGGCGGGCTGGCAGACTTTCTGCCCGCAGCCCTTGCCCTGCTTTGCCCCCGTCATCTGTGACTTCGTGGCGGCGCTGTCGGCCCGCCTGCAACAGGAGGGGCGTCGTCACCCCGATCTGGCTGCGTTCGGTTTCTGGCTGCGACCGCGTCAGCTGGCCAGAGAGCAGCAACGCTTGCAGGGACGAGGGCCGCTGGGGGTCACTTTTCACCTGGTGCCCTCCAATGTGCCGACGGTGGCCTTCTACTCCTGGTTGATGGCTCTGTTGATGGGCAATCCCTGCGTGGTACGGCTGTCGTCACGCCGCGATCCGCAGCAGGAGGCCATGCTGGCGATCCTCAACGAACTGTTCAGCCTTGGTGAATGGCAAGAGATCGCTGCCCGTACTCGCTTCATTCGCTATGACCACGACGAGGGCATCACCGCCTGGCTGTCGGCGCGCTGCCGGCTGCGTATCATCTGGGGCGGCGACGAGACCATTCGCCAGGTGCGGGCCATTCCCCTGGCCCCTATGGCACAGGAAGTGGTGTTTCCGGATCGCCGCTCGATGGCTGTGCTCGACAGCCGCTGGCTGGCCGGACTGGATCCGCAAGAGTGGCAACGGACGCTGGATGCCTTGCAGCAGGACTGTACCCGTTTCAACCAGCAGGCCTGCGCCTCGCCAACCACCCTCTGCTGGCTGGGCGAACCCGATGAGGGGCTGCGCCGCCGCTTGCTGGAAGCCCTGTTTGCCCCCTTTGCCACCGATCCAGCCTTGGCGATGGAGAGGCTCATCCACAGTCAACAAAATGTCGCCGAGCAGGGGGCAATGAAGGTGACCAGCTTGCCCGGCGTCACCTTATTGACTCCGATCAGCACGCTGCGGCTCGCACACGTCGGAGGAGGTACAGTTGCCGAATTTGTGGCCGATACCATGAATGAGCTGCTGGCACAGCCCTGGGACATGCAGACCTGCGTCTGGGTCGGCGGTGACAGGGCCGGGGTCGAGGCGGCGCTGCCGACTGCCTCCACCTGCCGGATTGACCGGGTGGTGGCGCCGGGACAGGCACTCGCATTCGAATGGCTCTGGGATGGTATCGACATGCTGCAACTGTGCAGTCGTGGCCTCAGCCGACGCGAATAATCGGGTGTGGCTCACATAAATCCAGCAGCTTCAATGGATTAGCTTGGTCAGGCATACCTCTTGCAGTAAAACCTGACAGAGAGGGAGAAGGGTTGACAGGGACCGTGCGGTAGCCTTGCCCATTTTCTCCCATCCGCTTCTTTTCTATTCATTTTCCCTTGGATTTCCCTATGAAAGTCAGCGTATTGGTGCCCGTCTACAATCTGGCGCGCTTCATCGAACCCTGCCTGCTCAGCCTGCTCGAGCAGAAGACGGATTTCGAGTTCGAGGTGATCGCCATCGATGACGGCTCAAGTGATGACTCCTGGTCCATCATGCAGCGGCTGGCAAGGCAGTGGCCGGCCCTGCGGGCTCTGCAAAACAAAAAAAACATAGGGGTGTGCCTGACCATACGTGCTTTGCTGGAACAAGCTCGGGGAATGTATATGGTTTATGTCGATGGAGATGATTTGGCTCTCCCCGGCAAGCTGCAGGCGCTAACCAATTATCTGGATAGGCATCCCGATTGTGGTTTCGTTTATCACGAGGCTGAAGTATTTGATAGCGACTCAAATCGTACCACCTCGCTATTCAGCAGGGATTATTACAACGCGAAATATATCCCTGAGCGAGCGGGTCCGGAACACCTGGTGCAGTACGGACTCTTTTTCAATACCAGTTCCTGTGCTTTCCGTCGTCATGAAAGAATGTTGGATGCAGTGAATCTTGATTGCCATGTAGTGAATGACTACTCCTGGCATATTCTCAATTCATTTTATTTGGGAGGAAGAATAGACCGTATTTCGCAGGTGTATGGGCGTTATAGAGTCCATAGCGGTAGCATTTGTGGAACTATTCGTGCTTCAGATGAACGTCGTAAGCTTGCCTTGCAAGATATGCTGGCCGCATGTGATTTGGCGCGTGAGGCAGGAATGGATGAGCTGTTGGTGAAAAAGGGGAAAAGCCATCTTTGGTTTTCCACTGCGCTGTATTTTTTACGCGCCAGAAACTGGGCGTTGTTTGATTCGTTCATCACGGACTCGGTTCAGTCTCAGTGGTTCTTTGATGAGCGTCATGAATTTGCGTGGCAACATAGAAATGAACCGGAACGAGTATATGAAAAAATTTTTGTAAAATAGACAGCATGTCGCATGAACTTGAACAGGTAACCAAATGAAAAAAACGATCCATGTTGCCTTCTGCATTGATAATGGTTTTGCTATTCATTTAGCTGCTTTGATCCATAGTCTAGGGACGCATCTTAAGCACGATTTTCAGCTAAAATGCCACATTTTAGGTCGACTTAATAAAGAAAATATATCTAAATTATCGTCATTAGTTTCCAATGATTTGAATGTTATATTTCATGAAAATATACCTGACTATAAAAAAATTCCTATCAGTAGCCTCTACAATAATCGATTGAATGAGGTTACTTATTATAGATTTGCCATACCTGAAGTCTTGCATAATGTTGAGAAGGTCTTGTTCATTGATGCAGACATGATTGCGGTGGGGGATATCAGTCCACTTTGGTCGGTAGATATGGGGGGCTCCATTGCTGCCGTAGTATCTGATCATATTTTGGGGGGTGATAAAAAGAAGCAGCAGGAGCGAGGAATATTATCTGGTAGATATTTCAATGCAGGCTTTATTTTGATGGATCTTAGCAAATGGCGGGGAAATAATATCAGTCAGCAGGCGTTGGACCTGCTCATTGATAATAATGGTTTTGAGCATAATGATCAGGATGCCTTAAACATTATTTTGCAGAATAAGGTTCTTTATCTCGATGAGAAGTGGAATGCTCAACCTAATCACATTTTACAAAAGGACATGCTCGTACCCATCCTCGTACATTTCTGTGGTCAGGAAAAACCTTGGCACGCATATTGTGCTCACCCTTTTAAAGATAGTTATCTAGCAAGTAGGGCTGAGACTGAGTATGCAGGTGAGCCACTGCAGGCATATCTTGACCAAGATGATATGGATATTTTGTCTCGTCTTAAAAAAATATTCCCTAATGGAGCATGTATCGCCGTCTGGGGGGCTGGCCAGAGAGGGCGGCGCCTGTGCTATGAAATAATAAATAACATGAATGAATACTCAATAATATATATTGTTGATAAAAATGTGGGTGGTGAGTTTATGGGGATAGAGATAAAGCCACATCTTGTAAAAATAGAAGGCGTTGATGCAGTAATAATTGCTTCAATCCCTTATAGAGATGAAATAACAATGGAAATAAATGCTGTGACAACTTATAAATCAGTAATTATTTAGTTCATGGTACAAAAATGGGGCGAAAATGCAAAAAAAAGAGTGGGCGAAAGGGGTTTTATCTGAAGTGCAATTTTGGTCTTCATGGGTAAGAGAGCGTGGGGGATTGTGGCCACGGGATTTTCTTGACAGACTAGATCCTGATCTTCCTCTGCGTGGGACGCTACATGATCTTGTCAGTTCTTGTGATGGAACTGATATTACTATCCTAGATTGTGGCGCTGGGCCACTCACCATCTTAGGAAAGAAGCATACTAATAAAAGAATAAAAATAACGGCGATAGATGCGTTAGCAGACGAATATCATAAATTTAACTATCCATCTCCTCCTCCGATACTGACAGAACTATGTGAAACAGAACATATACTGGATAGCTTTGCTAAGAATTCATTTGATATTACATATGCTAGGAATACATTGGATCATAGCTATGACCCGATTAGATGTATCATGAATATGATAGAAGTTACTAGACCTGGTGGCTATATATATATTCAGCATTCAGCTAATGAGGCTGAGCATGAGAAGTATAACGGAATGCATCAATGGAATTTTTGTATAGAAAATGGAAGTCTATATGTCTGGAATAAGAGGGAGAGAGTGAATATATGTGATTTAATAAGATGTCTTGTATGTGTAGAAGCAATTTCAGAAAATGGCTCTATACATGTTGATGTGATCTTTAGAAAGCTGTAGTAGTTATCATAAGGGTTCAAGTATGCGCGTATCAATAGTAATTCCATGCTAGCAGCAAGAAGAGTATTTAAACCGGGTGCTCGAATCTATTGATAAGCAGGTTTATCAAGATATAGAAATCATTGTGGTTGATAATGGTTCCCTGAGTCTGGTCTATTCATGGGATGCAATGCTGCATTCTTCATGTAAGAGTCTTGGATTTATGGAGCCTGAATATCGGTGGACGAAGTAATATCTCGAAGGATAATATATCCTTTATCGCGAAACATCATGGATTTGAAGTGATCAGCCAGACGGCAATCAATTGGGAGGGGGAACATAGACTGTATTAGTGTGTTGAAAAGGTTATAAGAGTATATGATGCACTTGTGACTTGCTAAAGTTGTGATCACATAAAGACACATTTAAAGTTACCTATACCAAGAGTGTGTTTTTTGGGGTTATGTAAATATTTGCATATATAAGAGACATGTTGTCCTGAATGGAATAGCCTATGTTAATATCCATAATTATCCCCTGTTACCAACAAGAAATATATCTTTCACGGGCGCTTGACTCTATTAAGCTACAAAATTATTATCCTTTGGAAGTGATCGTTGTTGATGATGGTTCAGTCGAACCGATCACCCTTTCTGTGAGAGAGTATGATTTTCCCATAAAATTGATAAGACAATCAAACCAAGGGCTCTCTGCAGCTAGAAATACTGGAATAAAGCACTCCAAAGGAAAGTTGATAAAATTTCTTGATGCTGATGACACGCTTTTACCTGGATGTTTGACCGCGCAAGCTACATGTATGGGCCAATCATCAGGCGCTATCTGTATAATCGGTTATAAAGAGATTGATGAAGAGAATGATACTCATCGTGATGTATATCCTGCCTTTGGTGATGTCATTCCAGCGCTGATGATTGATAACTTAGCTCCGGTACATTCCTTCTTATTTCACAAGCATGATTTGATAGCAGTGGAGGGTTTCAATACCACAACAAGGACCAATGGGGGATGTGAGGACTATGATCTGATATTTAGAATGGCTCTGAATGATTGCTTTTTTGTCAATTTACATAAGATAGGTGTAGCATATCATCGACGAAGTGGTTCAATGTCAACCAACGTCGAAAAAATGAAAAAAGCAATGTTAGATGTATGGTTATATAATATATTAACTTTGCTAAAATCTCACAATAAAATGCATGAATTATACATTCTTCCCATATTGTCGGGATTGTCATTGAGGTTAGACAACAGACCAATAGCTATACCTTGTGAACTTGAGCTCTTAGTTGCTGAAATTATACGATATCTGGCTCATATAGAGAATGGAATTAACCAGGGAGGATTACAACTCTTGCTTGGTTTGATGCAGAGACATGTGGAATTATCTGCGCTTTCTCAATTTCTGAAATCAATATCAACGCCGACAAGCTCATCTCTTTCTATAAAGCCACAAGAACTGCTTGATTATAGAATGTATCTGCTAGGTACAGGCTATAGGTTTGATGACCAGCGACTATATAAGATATTATCTCTTGCCAAGACACACAATCATCGATTCGCCATATATGGTGCGGGTGATATTGGTTATAGAATTTATAGCCTGCTGCAGACAGTAGATCTTACCCCCGCATTTTTATTAGATCGAAATACAACCAGGTCCGATTATAAGTACAATATCCCTCTATTGCCACCAGATAAAATTAACATTATTAATGTTGATGCCATTATTATTGCATCTGATGCCTATTATCAAGAGATATATGAATTACTGATGTCGATCCGTTCTGATATTGAGGTGGTGTAATGCCAGTAGTTATATATCACTACAATAATAGTGTATTTTTACAAATAGATTTACTATTGGTATAAGCACATGGATAAAGAAAACCATGATATATTTTTCTCGGAGCAATGTGCTCTAGTCTCTGTGCTATGTCTATCATTCAATCATGGGAAATACTTGAGATATGCTCTTGATTCTATCGTCATGCAGGAAACCAATTTCAAGTATGAGGTACTGGTACATGATGATGCTTCCCTGGACAACTCGCAGGAGATTATATCTGAGTATGAGAGTAAGTATCCAAATAAAATAAAAAGTTTGAAAAGAAAAAATAATGTCTACTCTAAAGGAGATTTACTCTCCATTTGGAGATTTTTTGTAGAGAATGCTAATGGTAAATTCTATGCATTTTGTGAGGGTGATGATTATTGGTGCTCTAGACATAAGCTTCAAGAGCAGATATCAGCCTTAGCTATGAGTGACGGTTGTGATCTGTCATTTCATCCCACAACAAGACTTGATACAAAGACTGGAAATATCTGTGGAGTTTATGGAAGTTATGATGATAATGTCAATGTTGGTTTTATTCCATTCTCTTTGTTAGGTGAGCTATTCATATCCAGTACTATACATATATCATCGATTATTGTCAGAGCATCCACATTTTCTATGTTTTATGACTTTTTCATTCAACATCCATGGCTTGATGTTGGCGATTACTTCATAAAACTAATGAGTCTCTCTGCTGGGGCAGTCTACTTAAACGAATCTATGTCTGTTTATAGAGAGTCGGTTACAGGATCGTGGACGTCTAATAGAAATAATAACGTGCCACTACAACTATTACACTGTATAAAAATGTTGGCCGCATCAAAAGATATAATGAAGTTACATAACCAAAAATACCATGTACTTGGTCATCGTCATCTTCAAAGATATACTTTGGAACTCCACACTCTTTTGTATGGAATTCAAGAGAAAAGCTATACTGAAAGTTTTTATTCCGGTTTGAAGAGGCAAATAGACTGTGAGCTGGAAAATAGATCGTTGAAAAGAATAATTTACTATGGTGCGGGTAGTATATTTAATTCAATAATAAATTTTGCTGGTGTAAATATTGCTATTGACAAAGGTGTTGTTATGGTAATAGATAATGGGAAAGTGGTCTCTAAGACACCAATTGAGGATTACTTATTTCAGTTTGATGACGTGATTATTATAACACCTTTGTTCAGAGGTTGGTCAATTCGTGATGAACTGATGACAAATTGGGCGCCTAGCTGTCACTATATTGTTCTAGATGATTTACTCTCAGTTAATTTTGTAAACGATACTATCTTTTCTTCGGCAAAAGAATATCTTCGTATAGGACTAAAAATGGAAAGTGTATCAAATTTATCGATGTACTAGTTTTAGGAGAGTCACTGATGAAGATAATTCCCGTAACAAAACCATATTTACCTCCTTTAGAAAAGTTTGTCCCATATCTGGAGAAAATATGGGATAATCACCAATTAACAAATAATGGTCCTTTCCATCAACAGTTGGAAACAGCTCTTTGTGATTTTCTAGGTGTTGAACATCTATCTCTTTTTACAAATGGTACCTTGGCCTTGGTTACTGCACTACAGGCTTTGAGAGTGAAAGGGGAGGTGATTACAACACCATACTCATTTGTCGCAACCAGTCATGCATTAATATGGAATAATCTAACCCCTGTGTTTGTTGATGTTAAACCTGGTACTTTTAACATTGATCCAGACAGAATCGAAGAAGCAATCACACCAAATACAACAGCTATTCTGCCTGTGCACTGCTATTCAACACCTTGTGATATAGATAAAATACAAAACATAGCAGATAACTATGGTCTACATGTAATCTATGATGCTGCCCATGCGTTTGGTACTCTATTCCAAGGAGAGAGCATCTTGAAGCATGGCGATATGTCGGTTCTTAGCTTTCATGCAACAAAAGTATTCAATACTTTTGAAGGCGGCGCCATCATATCCTCATCTTCAAAACTAAAAAAGCGCGTAGATTATCTGAAAAATTTTGGCTTTGCGGATGAGGTCACGATTGTTGCTCCTGGCATAAATGCGAAGATGAGTGAGGTCAATGCTGCATTTGGTTTGTTGCAACTAGAATATGTTAGTGATGCACTGCAGCAACGTAAAGAAGCATTCTTAAAATATTGTAAAGCATTAAATCAGGTTGAAGGGATTACCGTACCTTTACATGGAATGGAAGAACAAATCAATTATTCTTATTTTCCTGTCATCGTGAATGACCGTTATGCCGTGAGTCGAGATACTCTGTATGAAAGGCTAAAAGCTGAGGGAATACATGCTAGGCGATATTTTTATCCATTGATTAGTAATATGCCAATGTATAAAAGCATACCATCTTCATCACCAGCAAACCTCCCATTTGCAAATGAGTTATCAGATAGGGTTATATGCCTACCATTGTACCCTGGTATCGGTGATCATGATCTTGATAGAATCATTGCCCTTGTTAAATCTGGGGTAGGAGGCGTACATGAAAAAAATATCTGAGTTTGACATACATGCTTATAATATTATCAGAGAAAGTGTCAGTTCCTTTCTGAAGGAGCAAGCTGATAAACTAGATTCACCGAATGTTATGCTACTTGATATTGCCCCCCAAGATCACTTAGGTGCAGCAGAACATTTCTTAAAGGCAAAAATAGAAACTGCAGACTTGAATAAAGATGCGAATGCTACCTATACAATTGACATTACAAATAACAACTCAGAAATTATTCCCAATGACAGTTTTGATATCGTTGTATGTACCGAGGTGTTGGAGCATACATTGAATCCATTTTCCGCTATTTCAGAGATTTATAGAATTCTGAAAAAAGATGGTATATTACTACTAACGACTCCTTTTAATTTTAGAATACATGGCCCGTTACCTGACTGTTGGCGATTTACTGAGCATGGAATAAATGCTCTATTAAAAGAGTTTACATCCATAAGTATCACCTCAGTTGAGGATGATATGCGCTTCCTGATGCCATATCATTACACAACCATAGCCATAAAGTGAGCCCATTATGACAAAGGTTTTGGTATTCCCATGTGGTTCTGAAATAGGCTTGGAAGTACAGCGTGCGCTAGGTAAATCTGTTCATTTTACTTTGATTGGTGGTAGTAGCTGCCAAGATCATGGTCGATATTCATATTCCAACTACATAGGTGATATGCCTTATGTAAGTGAGCCAGATTTTATTGAAAAACTAAATGAAATAATAATAGATGAAGATATAAAATATATAATCCCTGCTCATGATGCTGTATTAACATTTTTGTCTGAAAATCAAGAAATTGTGCATGCTGATATCGTCTCCTCCATCTCAGAGACCTGTATTTTATGCCGCTCTAAAAAAGCAACATACGAATACCTATCATCATTAATAAAGACACCACGTATTTATATTGATGATATACCAGAGCAGTTCCCTATATTTATGAAGCCTGATGTGGGGCAGGGTTCAAAAGGAACCAGAATTATTAATAATTCCAAGGAAATGAGCTTTTTCAAGGAATTAGAGCCTGATGCATTGATGTTAGAATATCTCCCGGGGAAAGAATATACCGTCGATTGTTTTACAGATCGCCATGGTAGCTTGAAAGTCTGCTCGGCGCGTGATAGGGGGCGAATTGCAAACGGTATATCTGTGAACACCAAGTTGATCCACAGGCGAGATTTTTTAGAGATTGCAAATATTATCAATGATGCGCTCAAGCTACGGGGTGCTTGGTTTTACCAAGTAAAAGAGAATGCTAAAGAAGAGTTAGTGTTACTTGAGGTTGCTCCGAGAATAGCTGGAACTAGTGCTATTACGGGTGTGAATGGTGCTAATCTTATTGAATTAGCATTGTATGACAGAATGGGTATCGATATTGAAATTTACTGTAACAATCTAGATGTTGAAGTTGATCGTTCGTTATCCTCCAAAATACTGATAAATAATGATTTCGAACATATATATTTAGACTTCGACGAAACTCTTAGCATTGATAATTTGGTCAATTGCGAAGTGATTGCGTTTATATATAAAATGAAGAATGAAAATAAGAAAATATATCTTATCACTAAGCATCATGGAGATATATTTGCAGCCCTTGATAATTTGAAAATATGTCATAGACTCTTCGATGATATCATTCATTTAAATGATTCAGATAACAAAGCGGATTATATTGAACATATCTCATCTATATTTATTGATGATTCTTTTAGTGAACGTAATAATATTTCAAAAAGACTCGGGATACCTTCATTTTCAGTTGATGTAGTTGGGATGCTTATCTGAAATTTAAAGACGCGGTGACTAATTTCACCGCAATCAACAGGAAGATTTTAAATGTCAATGAATGAAAATATCTTCTCTTGCTGATTTTTATAACTACACATATTTGAGAAGTATTTTCTGCATTCCTCTCCCCACCGGAATAAATTTTCTCTATCTTCATCCATAGTCTTTATCAAATCAAGAATATAAGTTGTATTTAAAAGATCAAAGATTACTAGAGATCTACTTGGAATATCGTAATGATGCTGTATTTTGTTAGGATCGGTGGTTGCCAATAAAACACCAGTCAATGCAGCTTCTATTCCTAGTGGCCATCCATTAAATGCAACGCCGGTATCAATACTGACTAAAATATCGACATGTCTATAATAGAACTCCATCAGTTCCATCATTGGCATGGGCTGATAAATAGTAACACCTTCGTTTGCAAATGGGTAGTTACCAATTGCAATGAAGTTTACAGAGTTGGATGGATATTTTTTAGAAAATTCATTTGCTATTTTATGATATATGCTTGCTCCCTTCTCAATGGAATGACCTAGGCTCGCAAAGGCGACTGTGAGTTGTCCACCATGCTTTGCGGATTTCTTATATGGATAAATATCTGTTTTAGTAAAAAAAGTTCCTCCTAAACATTCTAAATAATCAGTGATGCCTTCACTCTCCAGTAGTGAACTGGTTTTGGGATTTGTTGATATCAATTTTACCGAACGTGGGAGATCATGTTGCATAGATTTTGTCCCAGAAAAACCACCACCTGGATATAGGTGGATTGCTTGTTTCTCTCTGGGATATTCAATCAGTCGATTGAATTCACGATAGCAATGAAGGAATATATGATAGATGAGGTCATACTCATTTATATCAAAGCTAGAGTTTTTTGTAAAAACGTAGCTTGCCGGAAATTTTCCATTCCACTTGGTACCATCAACTTTTGTATTGTATTCGTTGAGATTATTATATTTTGGATCGAATATCAGTATGTTGTATCCTTCATAACCTAAAATATCCTTCATCTCTTCAAAATCTATGTTGTATGTTATTCCTGCAAAGCCATCTATTTTGAAGACCATTATGTCGGCATTTTTCTCCTTTATAAACGAGGCTGTTTCACATATTCGCCATAGAGATAGTTTGGTTGGAAATACAACATCAGTGACTAACGTTTTCTTCATGATTATTTATCTATAGCGGAGTTATTAATTAGGAATAAGATCGCATGAATTATCGAGTCTTGTTCTTGTGGCATTAAGTTTGGATATAGTGGGATGGATATTACACTAGAGCTGAAGGCGTCACTCTGTTTCAACCTTGGAGTAGGATGAATCAGGTGGTATGGCTGAGATGATATGGAAATGTAATGAACATTGGCAAGAATACCCATTTTTTGTAGATCTTTAACAAATTTTCTACGGATAGCTGGATCAATTTTCATTACAAAGAGATGTCTAGCACTAGATCTATATGTTCTTGTCTCGATGTGTTGAATGCCAACAGCATGAAGTTCTTTCTGGTACCGTGTCGCGAGGATATTGCGCAGGAGCAGAAACTCTTCTAAGCGAGCCATTTGGCTCAACCCCAATGCAGCATGAATATCGGTCATCCGGTAGTTGAAGCCCAGCATTTGCTGCTCATAGTACCAGGGGCCGTCCGGCTCATTGATGAAGTCTTCCGGATCCCGGGTGATGCCGTGACTGCGCAACATGCTCATGGTTTTGGCAAGCGCAGGGTCATTGGTCATCGCCATGCCGCCCTCGCCGGTGGTGATGATCTTCACCGGGTGGAAGCTGAAGACGGTGATGTCACTGTAGCGGCAGTTGCCGGTGGGTTCACCGTGATAGCGGGCACCGAGGGCATGACAGGCATCCTCGATGATCCGAAAACCGTACTCTTGTCCCAGGCGATGGATCTCCTGCATATCGCAGGGCAGGCCCGCGAAGTGTACCGGGATGACCACCTTGGGCAGACATCCTTGAGCCTTGGCTGCTACTAGCTTGCGCTCCAACTCCATGGCGCACATGTTGCCGGTATCGGGCTCGATGTCGACGAAATCGACTTGGGCTCCGCAATAGAGAGCGCAGTTGGCCGAGGCGACAAAGCTGATGGGGGAGGTCCAGACCCAGTCACCCGGGCCGACACCCAGTGCCAGACAGGCGATATGCAGGGCGGCCGTACCTGAGTTGACCGCCACCCCGAAGCGGGCATCACAGTAATCCGCTACTGTCTGTTCGAAGCGCGGCACCACGGGCCCCTGGGTCAGAAAATCGGACCTTAATACTTCGACCACGGCTTCGATATCCGCTTCGCTGATCGACTGTCTGCCGTATGGGATCATTCCATTACCACCTTGCTGTTCAATTCTTTCAGCTGTTCAACCGTCAGGAAATCCTCGTTGTCACGGGAGTTGTACTCGAATCCCTGAGCCACCATAGTTCCCTTCTCACCTGAGGCGGTGACAGAGAAGTCATTGTTGCGATTGTTGAAGTTGATGGTCGGTCCGATGATGAAGAAGTCGTCGAACTCGAAGGTGTGGTAGGAGTCGTCACAAGGGCACATCACTTCATGCAGTTTTTCACCCGGGCGGATGCCGATGATCTCCTGGTCCAGCTGAGGGGCCATGGCGGTAGCCAGGTCGGTGATCCGCACTGAGGGCAGCTTGGGCACGAAAATCTCACCCCCCTTCATGCGCGGGAAGTTGTTCATCACGAAGTCCACCCCCTGCTGCAGGGTGATCCAGAAACGAGTCATCTCGGTGTGAGTGATGGGGAGGGTGGTGGCGCCCTGATCGATCCGTTTCTGGAAGAAGGGCACCACAGAACCGCGCGACCCCACCACGTTGCCGTAGCGCACCACCGCAAAACGGGTTGGATCCTGGCCGGCGATGTTGTTGGCTGCGACGAACAGCTTGTCAGAGGCCAGCTTGGTGGCGCCATACAGGTTGATGGGGTTGGCGGCCTTGTCGGTGGAGAGGGCGATCACCTTCTTGACCTGATTGAGCAGGGCGGCCTGAATGACGTTCTCGGCCCCGTGGATATTGGTCTTGATGCACTCCATGGGGTTATATTCGGCGGCTGGCACCTGCTTTAGCGCCGCCGCATGCACCACATAGTCGACCCCGCGCATCGCCATGGTGAGCCGATTGGCATCCCGCACGTCGCCGATGAAATAGCGCATGCAGGGGGCATTGAAGACCTGCTGCATCTCGAACTGTTTCAGCTCGTCGCGGGAGTAGATGATCAGCCGTTTCGGCTTGTATCGTTCCAGCACTGTTTTGACCAGCATTTTGCCAAACGAGCCAGTGCCGCCGGTAATCAATAGGGTTTTATTGTCGAACATGACGGATTCTCGCTAGTGATGCCAAGTGACAAGCAATTTATGTGCCTTGGGCCAGTTTAGCCGAAAAGGGTCGGAAGCGGTCTTGTATGATGCCAGTTTTATTCCACTCTGAGGGAACTAACTAGATGATTCATAGAGAAATCCAACCCAGCTCAAACAACTTTATGCGATCTCGGGGGCTTTAACAAAAAGCGGAACACAGGGTTCCGCTTTTTTGACGCCTAGCTGGAGAGCAGCACTCTGGCCGAGTTGGCGGGGATGGTTAGCTGCACCTCGCCCTGTACCACTTCGAATTTGTCGCCGTTGAAGGCGTCGGTGAAGCGGCTGGCGGGACTGGCGGTCTGCCACAGGGGCAGGCTGATGGTGCGCGGCTCGCTGGGGTGACGGTTGCAGGCTACCACCACCTGATCGCTTTGCAGGGTGCGGGCGAACACATAGCTGTGCGGGCCAGCATAGAGGGTCTGGATGTCGCCGCGGCGCAGGGCCGGACGTTGCCGGCGGATCTGGATCAACCGGCGGTAGTGGTCGTGCAGCACGTGATCCCAGGCGGTGGTCTCCCACGGGAAGCAGCGGCGGCAGTCCGGATCGTTGCCACCGGAGAGTCCCACCTCGTCGCCGTAGTAGATGGACGGCACGCCGATGTAGGTGAGCAGCAGGGTGGCCGCGAGCCGCATCCGCTGCTTGTCTTCCCCCAGCAGGTGGAGGAAGCGGGCGGTGTCGTGGCTGTCCAGCAGGTTGAACTGGGCTAGCTGGTTCTTGAACGGGATGTGGGCCCGCGCCAGCTTGAGCCAGCGATCCAGCTCTTCGGCGCTGATCTTGATGGGGTGGTAGGCGATGTCCTGCCCTGCCAGGAAGGCACGAATAGGGTGGGCGAAGCCGTAGTAGTTCATGGCGCCGTCCTCCTGATCCCCTTGCAGCCACTGGCTCGCCTCGAAGAAGTGCTCGCCCAGCACGTAGGCGTCCGGGTTCTCCTGCTTCACCGCGCCGCGAATGGCGCGCACGTGGCCGCGGTTGCCCTCGGCGGTGCCGCGCTCCCCCAGCATGTGGATGACGTCGAAGCGCCAGCCGTCGATCTGGTAGGGGGCGCGCATCCAGTAGCGCAGGATGGCATCGTCGGCGCGATAGACGGCGTCCTGCAACTGTTCGCTGGAGAAGTCGAGCTTGGGCAGGCTGCGGATGCCCTTCCAGCTGACATAATCCCCTTCGTTGTCAAAGGTGTAGAAGCTGCGCCACGGTGAGTCCGGGTTGCTCTGGGCACCCAGTGGGGGGCAGAACCAGGGGGGCTCGGTCGAGGTGTGGTTGACCACCGCATCCAGGATGATCTTCATGCCGCGCTGGTGCAGGTTGCGGGTCAGCTCGGCAAACTGGGCGTTGGTACCCAGATGCGCATCCACCTTGAAGTAGTCCTGGGTGTCGTACTTGTGGTTGCTCGGCGAATCGAAGATGGGGTTGAGATAGAGCGCCGTCACCCCGAGAGATTGCAGGTAGTGCAGCTTGGCGTCGATGCCCGCCAGGTCGCCACCGTAGAATTCGCAGGCGCCGTGGCCCTCTTCGTGGCGGCTGACCGGCTCGCCCCACGCCTTGCTGATCACCGCCTTGCCACGGTACTCGTACTCGTGATGTTTGACGCTGAGCGACGGATCGCCGTTGCAGAAGCGATCGGGGAAGATCTGGTAGAACACCTGGTCCTGCACCCAGGCCGGTGGCTGGTGCAGGCTGTTGAAGCGAAAATGCTGCTCGCGCGGCGGCATGGCGGCACTGACGCCGGCCCCGTGCAGCCACCACTGCTCCTCATCGGTGAGACACTTGAAGCAGTAGAGGTGAATGTCCTGCCCCTTGATGAGCGGCAGGGTCGCCTGCCATACCTGCAGCCGGTCGCGGGTGGAGACCGCCGTCATCGGGATCAGGTACTCCTCGTTGTCCGGCTCGTGGCGCAGCCACACCTCGCGGATCGGGGCATCCAGCTCGCTGAACAGGGTCAGTTGCAGGGCATCGGCGCTCTCTTTGAACCAGGGCGCCACCTGGGGATGAAACAGAAATGGATGGGTCATGATGCTTATTGAGTCAGAAGGTCGGCGAGGGCATTGCCCTGTTCATGCAAGGTTTCGAGCTGGCATGCGAGCGACTTGGGATCCAGCCCCAGCTGGTCAGCCAGTGGCTTGGGAAAGCGGGCGATGATGGCCTGGGCCGGCACTCCCGCGTTCCAGGCGAAGGAGATGAAGACCGCCAGGCGGATCAGCACCGCCTCCTTGCTGACCGGATCGTGGGAGAGGGGATCCAGCTGCTGGGAGATGGCATCGACGAAGGCCTCGGAGAGGTTCCAGCGCCGTGCCAGCTCGGCGCCGAGCTGAGCGTAGTCGTACCCCAGCATCTCGCGCTGGGCCTCGACCCGGCTGCTCCCCTTCTGGATCGCCAGACTGATGAGCTCCGCCTCTTCCGGTAGGGTGCTCTGGATCAGCAGTTCGCCGATGTTGTGGATGAGGGCGCAGGTGAAGGCGGTCTCGGGGTCGAGCACCTTGGCCTCCTGGGCCAGGGTCTTGGCGATGGTGGCTACCTGGAAGGTCTCGGTCCAGAACTTGTTCTTGTCGAAGCTGGGAGGCGCCTTGAAGCTGCCGATGATGCCGGAGGCGACCACCACAGAGCGCAGCCGGTTGAAACCGAGGCGGATCACCGCCTGTTCGATGGAGGTGACTTCGTTGCCGCGGCGCAGGGCGGCCGAGTTGGCCATTCGCAGCACCTTGACGCTGATCACCTGGTCCATGGCGATCTTGGCCGCAATCTCGTCGATGCGGGCATTTTCATCGCTGAAGCTCTGCATCAACTCATGCAGCAGTTGCGGGATAGTGGGGAGTTGTTTGATCTTGTCAAACAGACGGTCCATCGACATGGCTGAGGCAGCCTCCATTGCGAGCACTGCCTCATATTGTGCCACAGGCGGGGCACATGTTCCTGTTTGTGATGCCGGTTTGTGAGCCCTAGAGCACCCAGTCGCGCAGGGTGTATTCCAAACGATGCCGTTTGCCCTGCAGGATCAGGGTCTGGGTAGTGCCGTCCAGGGTGGCCCCTTCGGTGAGGGTGGTCAGTACCGCCTGCTCCACCGCATCGAGCGGAGCCAGACAGGCCATCTCGGTGCTGCCCAGACTGGTCACCCAGAACTTGTTCCCCTCGAGGTGGCCCTGACCGAAGTAGCGATTGCAACCGGCGATGCCGTTGACGGTGAAGTGCTCACCTATCTCGAAATCGGGTGGGTTGTCTCGCGGCGCGGCAACGGGCTGGCCATCCAGCTTGTCGAGCACCCAGTGGTGGTGCTGCAGGTCTTGCGAGGCGAAGCGGGGAGTACTGCTGCAGGCGCTGAGCAGAAGCAGGGCGAGCAGCAGTAGCAAGAATCTGGGCATGAAAGGGCTCCGGTAGTGGGAGTGACAAGCATACCCTCTGTGCGCGCCCTCAGGCAGGGCGAGAGGGAGCGCCCCCGACTGCTTCTGTCGCCCTGTGGGTGGGGCCTGTGTCGTTAAATGGCAACACAGCCCCCATGCCTAGCTGCATTTGGGTCAGATCGGGGTGGGTTGACCGTTGCCAAACAGCCGCTCGGCGTAACGGGCCAGACCGGAGGCGACCGAGCCGAAGTCATCACCCCCTTCCAGCGGCACCTGGGGCAGCTTCTGGCGGATGAAGGCCTGGATCAGCGGGGAGCGAGCGCTGCCGCCGGTGATGAAGACCCGATCCGGCTGCACGCCGGCGGCGGCGATGGCCTCATCCATCAGCTCGCCAATCTTCTCCAGCAGCAGGGCAGAGGCATTGGCCAGCTGTTCGCGGGTCAGCTCCGCCTCCAGCCCTTTTTCCAGCTCGCTCAGCGATTGGTGATTGGACTCCTGCGTCGAGAGGGCGATCTTGCCCTGCTCGGCACGCCACACCAGCTGGTGGCTCAGCTTGTGAGCGCGCAGGCTGGCGAGGCGGCCCAGCTTGCTGCCGGGCTGGCTGTCGAGTTGCAGATCCTGCAGCTGGCGGGCGGTCTCCAGACTGTAGAAGCGGCTCTGGGCGCTGACGTCGTTGATGGCGGCGGCATCCCAAAACAGCGGGTGGGGGAGCGGCTTGCCGGTCTTGAGGGTCTCGTGCATGCCGAGCAGGGGCATCATGCCCTCCACCGTCAGCCGGATGTCGAAGTCGTTGCCGCCGATGCGCTGGCCGCTGTGGCCGAGCAGATCGCCGTCGCGATCGAGCCTGTCGCGGTGACTCGGGCCCATCCGCAGCACCGAGCAGTCGGTGGTGCCGCCGCCGATGTCCACCACCAGCACCACCGCATCCTCGGTCAGGCGGGCCTCGAATTCGAAGCCGGCCGCTACCGGCTCATAGAGAAACTCCACCTGTTCGAACCCGGCGAGCCGGGCCGCCTCGCTCAGGATGGCGATGGCCTGACGGTTGCTCTCTTCTCCCGCCAGCCCCTGGAAGTTGACCGGGCGACCGACCACGGCCCGGCGGATTGGCGCACCGAGCTGCTGTTCCGCCTCGCGCCGCACGTGCAGCATCATGGCGCAGACGATGTCTTCGAACAGGGCGATCTGCGGTGCCTTGAGGCCATAGGCGCCGAGGAAGGATTTCGGCGACTTGAGGTAGTAGCCGTCGTCCGGCTCTTCCAGATAGCGCTCCAGCGCCGCGGCGCCGAAGCTCAGTTCGTCGATCAGCCCCTCTTCACGCATCTGGCGGCGTACCGCCTGGGCCCGGGTGACCACGGGGCCGCGCAGCTTGAGGTACTCGCTCTGCTGGGCGGGTGCCAGCCCTTCTGCCAGCAGGCCGGCGATGGCATCCCGGTGAGGGGCATGCAGGGTGGAGGGAAGGTAGTGGGCACCGCTCAGGTTCAGCAGCCTGGGGCTGCCTTGTTCCATCACGGCGACGGCACAGTTGGAGGTACCGTAATCAAATCCGATAAACATGGGCAGCCAGACTCCTGAGCAAAAAAGGGCTGGTAGCCTACCCGAAGGCGCCGGGTCTCACAACCCGGCGCCTCGCTTATTGCGCGGTGGTTTACTCCACCTCGTTGTCACAGCGACCCTGGCTGTCGATGGCGCGGATGTTGCTGAGGGTGGTGTCGGCGATGGCGTGCAGCGCCTCGCGGGTCAGGAAGGCCTGGTGACCGGTGAACAGCACGTTGTGGCAGGCCGACAGGCGGCGGAACACGTCATCGGTGATCACCTCGTTGGACTTGTCGGCGAAGAAGAGATCTTCTTCTTCCTCGTAGACGTCCAGCCCCAGCGCGCCGATGCGGGCGGTCTTGAGCGCCTCGATGGCGGCGTTGGAGTCGAGGAGGCCGCCCCGGCTGGTGTTGATGATCATCACCCCGTCCTTCATCTTGGCGAACGCCTCCTTGTTCAGCAGGTGGTAGTTCTCCTTGAACAGCGGGCAGTGCAGGCTGATGACGTCGGACTGGCGGAACAGGGTATCGAGATCCACGTACTCGGCACCGAGATCGATGGCCGCCTGGTTCGGATAGGGATCGCTCACCAGCAGGCGCATGCCGAAGCCCTTGAGGATGCGCAGGGTGGCGATGCCGATCTTGCCGGTGCCGATGATGCCGGCGGTGCGACCGTGCATGTTGAAGCCGACCAGCCCCTCCAGCGAGAAGTTGGCGTCACGGGTGCGCTGATAGGCTTTGTGGATGCGACGGTTGAGGGTCATCATCAGGCCCACCGCGTGCTCGGCGACCGCTTCCGGGGAGTAGGCGGGCACTCGCACCACCTTCAGCCCCAGCTCCTTGGCGGCGGCCAGATCCACGTTGTTGTAGCCGGCGCAGCGCAGGGCGATCACCTTGGTGCCGTTGGTGGCCAGCTCGGTCAGCACCTCGCGGTCGGCATCGTCGTTGACGAACAGGCACACCACGGGGAAGCCGTGGGCCAGCCGGGCGGTCTTGGCCTCCAGCCGCACGTCGAAGAACTCCAGTTCATAACCGTACTGGCTGTTGGCCTGATTGAAGTGCTCTTTGTCGTAGCTCTTGGTACTGAAAACGGCGACTCTCATGGTGCGCTCTCCGCAGATAATGATGTAGTTAAATTACAACAAATATGGGCCGTCATCACGGGATAAATGGTGGGGATTCAGCCCCACGGCATGATGGGCACGGCGCTGACCGCGCTCTTGTAAGAGCCATCCACCAGCTTGGTGCTGTAAGTCAGATAGACCAGCGCGTTGCGCTTCTGATCGTAAAAGCGCACCACTTTCTGCTCCTTGAACACCAGCGAGGTGCTGACGTCGAACACCTCTTCCCCCGCCTTCAGCTTGGCGGGCAGGGTGATGGGGCCAATCTGGTGGCATGAGAGGGAGGCGTGGGAGGGATCTTCCGCCAGCCCGAGCCCGCCCTTGACGCCGCCGGTCTTGGGGCGTGCCAGGTAGCAGGCGACGCCGTCGATGCGGGGATCGTCGAACGCCTCCACCAGGATCTTGTGGTTGGGGCCAAACAGCTTGAAGGCGGTGCTCACCTCGCCGACGGGGTCGGCCTTGTCGGCCAGCGCCGGGCCGGCAATCAGTGCGCCCAGCAGCAGGGCGCGAGCTAGGTTCTGAGAATGTCTCATGGTCTCTCCTGTTGGCTTCCCTCAGTAGGGAATGCCCAAACGACGATAGAGGCTGGTCAGCACCCAGGCGGGGCCGATCAGCAAAAACTGCAGGTCGGTGAGGAAGGAGGGGCGCTTGCCCTCGATCTTGTGACCGACGAACTGGGCGATCCAGAGCAGCACGAACCCGGCCAGCGCCGGCCACAGCAAGGGGCCTTGCCAGCTGTGGCAAATGACCAGCCCCAGCGCGGTCAGCACCGTCATGCCCACAAACAGCGCAAACGACAGCCGCAGGTAGAAGGCCAGCACCGGAATGGCCGCCAGCGCGGCCCAGTTGAGCGACGGCGGCATCGGCCCGGCTGGCAGGCACCAGAGCAGGGCCAGGGCGCAGAGATAGATGCCGGGCACCGCCAGCTTGTGGATCGCCACATTGACCGGGTGCCGGTGGCTTTGGCCGTACAGTTCAAACCACTCCTCGATTCCCTTCATGGCACCTCCCTGGCGCACTGTTGGTGCCACCCCGGTTGAGGCGGCCGACTCTTATCCCTGCGGGGGATACTCCCAATATTGGGCCGGAATGGATTTTAGCAACGGTGTCATGTCGGGATTGGGCAGGGAGATGGTGACCCGCCGTTCGAGATTGGCACTGGCCAGGGCCTCGCGGATCTTGGGGTTCTCCCGAAAGAACTTCATGAAGCTGCCGTCGGCATAGGCCCGCTCAAGCCCGGTCTGGATCGCCTTGGCCAGCTTGGGGGATTCCGGGCTGACGAAGAAGAACTCCGCGAAGGGATAGCGGATCAGCAGGTGCTGATCGATGACCAGGTTGGGATATTGCGCCACCAGCTCGCTGCGCTCGGCGAAGATCTCCACCAGATTGCGCGGGAAGAAGTCCAGCTTGTCGCCGTCGTTGATCAGCCGAAACAGGTTACTGTAGCGCCCCGAGTAGGTGGGGATGCCGGCGTTTTCGAGGATCTTGTTGTCGGCCCAGCCCACCCCTTGCGCCGCCTTCAGCTGCTTGAGATCGGCCAGCGAGTTGATCTGGTTGAACTTCTCCTGGGCATCGGCGTGGATGAAGGAGAGCCGCAGCCCTTCCAACCCGCGAAACAGCGGGATCGGCACGGCGATGAGCGAGGATTCGAGGGCACTGGAGGTGCCCATCCAGAACACATTGATGGTTTGGCCCTTGCTCAGCTGTTGCTGCAGGCTGTACTGGTTGAGGTTGAGTTCGACCTGCTTGATGCGAAACGGCTGGCCAGCATGGGTCAGCGCCAGTTCCAGCAGCTTGAGCTGGTACTCTTTGTCGAGGTCGTTGATCGGCCGGCTGGGAACCTTGACCGTGAGGGTCTGTGCTTGTGCCAGCAACGGCAGACACAAGCACAGTTTGAGGAACCATTTCACTCTCTGCTCTCCTGTAGATTCCGGGCTTGCCCGGAGTCTAACAGAACTTGTCACTCTGTTGCTGCGTAGCCGTGATCCGCCAGGGTGAGCAGCCTGGTGTCCTCATTGTCACCTGCATGCCCACTCCGCTGGCGACGCTCGCCGCACGAATGTGAGCAGGCAGCGAGGCATCAGGCGACGCGACGATACACGTGGGTATCGTTGAACTCCTTGGTGCTCTGGCATTCGACGCAGAAGCGGGACTCGGGCCGAGCCTGCAACCGCTTGAGGGAGATCTCGTCACCGCAGGATTCGCAGTAACCGAAATCCCCTTCGCTGATGCGCTTGAGGGCACCACGCAGCTTGCGCAGATGCAGCTTGTCATGCTCGATGCGGTTCAGCTCCAGACGACGGGCTTCCTCGATGCTGGCACGGTCAATTTCATCAGCCATCTCGTTGGTATCGGTGGCGATGGCCTGGCTGGCCTGGGAGTTGAGGCGATCTTCGAGTTCGAGGATCTGGCGCTCGATCTGTCCCTTGTAAAAGGCCAGTTGGTCTTCAGTCATGAAATCACACATACGATTTACTACCAGTCAGTTTACTAACCCAATTATCCCTGTTTATGGGGGCTGTCTGCCTGCAGACCAAGCCCTGTGTCCTGAATTTGCACCAAATCCAAGCAGGAGAGTGCAAATCAGGGCGGGCCTTGTACCAAAAAAATGCAGGCATGCAAAGCAAAGAGGACAAGTATTGTGCGCCCTTGCAAAAAAATGACCCGATTCAGACAGGGTCTGACTGAGAACATGGGGGATCCTGCACGCTTGTTGGCACCGGGCTTGCAGTGAGTCGTTACCACGCCAGGGTGTTTAGTATTTGTCCCCGCGATGGTCATTATATGCGCCGTTATTTATAGTTTTTTAAACACCACCGCTTGACATTGCCCCTGATGGCGGGCTTTTATGGTGGTGTTGATTACAATTTGATAACAAGGGTGTTCCATATATTAGACACCCTTGCCAATGGCAACCGTAGAGTCGGGGTTTAACATGGACAGTATCAAGGGCTGGATGGAGAGCAATCGCATCACGGAAGTGGAGTGCCTGTTTCCGGATTTCACCGGCAATGCCCGAGGCAAGATCATTCCAGCCAACAAGTTTCTGCGCGAGGGGGGCATGCGCCTGCCCGAGGTCATCTTCACCCAGACGGTGACCGGCGAGTATCCGGATGACGACAGCATGATCGACCCGCTGGAGCGGGACATGCAGCTCTATCCCGATCCCAACACCATTCGTTTCGTACCCTGGGCGCTGGAGCCGACCGCCCAGGTGATCCACGACTGTTTCGACATCAATGGCAAGCTGATCGACATCGCGCCGCGCTCCGTGCTGCGTCGGGTCCTGTCATTTTACGAGAAGCAGGGCTGGAAGCCGGTGGTGGCCCCCGAGCTGGAATTCTATCTGGTCAAGCGCAACGAAGACCCCGACTATCCGCTGGTGCCGCCGGTAGGGCGCAACGGCCGCCCCGAGACGGCCCGCCAATCGTTCAGCATCGACGCGGTCAACGAATTCGACCCCATCTTTGAAGACATGTACGACTACTGCGAGGCGCAGGAGCTGGAGGTGGACACCCTGATCCACGAGTCCGGCGCTGCCCAGATGGAGATCAACTTCCTGCACGGCGACGCCGTCGATCTGGCGGATCAGGTGTTCCTGTTCAAGCGCACCATGCGGGAAGCGGCCCACCGCCACGGGATTTACGCCACCTTCATGGCCAAGCCGATGAGCGACGAGCCCGGCTCCGCCATGCACATCCACCAGAGTCTGGAAGATGTGAACGGCCGCAACCTGTTCGGCACCGAGAACGGCGGCCACTCCGAGCTGTTCATGCACTTCATCGCCGGCCTGCAGAAATACACCCCGGCGGTGACCGCGCTGCTGGCCCCCAACGTCAACTCCTACCGTCGCCTCACCTTTGGCGAGAGCGCGCCGCGCAACGTGCAGTGGGGGGTGGAGAACCGCACCTGCGGGCTGCGGGTGCCCTTCTCCGAGGCCAGTGCCCGCCGGGTGGAGAACCGCTTCGCCGGCGCCGATGCCAACCCTTATCTGGCGCTGGCTGCCACCCTGGCCTGCGGCTACCTCGGCATGATGGAGAAGCTGGAACCGCTGCCGGAGATGAAGTCGAGCGCCTATGAGCTGCCCTACAGCCTGCCCCGCTCGCTGGAGGAGGCGTTGAGCCACCTGGAACAGTGCGACCCCATCAAGGAGATGCTGGGCGAGCGCTTTACCCGGGCCTTCGTGGCGGTCAAACGCAAGGAATATGAGACCTACTTCGGGGTGATCAGCCGCTGGGAACGGGAGTTCCTGCTGCTGAACGTGTGACCCGGATGCGCGTCGGTCGCGCATCACCCTGCCCGGAGGGGCCGCAGGCCCCTCCCGCGTGAATCGAGACAGTTGGGGCGTAGGCACTGCATGACACCCGGTGCGTCACCGTGACCGGGGGGGAGAGTTTGCCCCTCATCAACTGACCAACAAACATCGCTTAAATCGAAGGAACCGAGGAGCAAGCAATGCAGCATACCACCCGTGAGTGGCAGCAACTGGAAGCCAGCCATCACCTGCATCCGTTTACCGATTTTCAGGCACTGAACAAGAAAGGCAGCCGCATCATCACCCGGGCCGAGGGCGTCTATCTGGAAGACTCCGAAGGCAAGCGCATTCTGGATGGCATGGCCGGCCTGTGGTGCGTCAACCTGGGCTATGGTCGCCAGGAGCTGGTGGACGCCGCCACCCGCCAGATGCAGCAACTGCCCTACTACAACCTCTTCTTCCAGACCAGCCATCCGCCCGCTGCCGAGCTGGCGACCCTGCTGGCCGAGATCACGCCGCCGCACCTCAACCACGTCTTCTTCACCGGTTCGGGCTCCGAGTGCAACGATACCGTGCTGCGCATGGTGCGCCACTACTGGGCCAGCAAGGGGCAGCCGGACAAACAGGTGATCATCAGCCGCCACAACGCCTACCACGGCTCCACCGTGGCGGGGGCGAGCCTGGGTGGCATGAAGGGGATGCATGCCCAGGGCGGGCTGCCGATCCCCGGTATCGTGCACATCGACCAGCCCTATCACTTCGGCGAGGGGCAGGGGATGAGCGCCCACGAATTCGGGCTGGCCCGTGCCCGTCAGCTGGAGGAGAAGATTCTGGAGCTGGGGGTGGACCAGGTGGCCGCCTTTATCGGCGAGCCGATCCAGGGCGCCGGCGGCGTCATCATCCCGCCCGACAGCTACTGGCCGGAGATCCAGCGCATCTGCGACAAGTACGGCATCCTGCTGATCGCCGACGAGGTGATCTGCGGCTTTGGTCGCACCGGTCACTGGTTCGCCAGCGAAGGCTTCGGCATCAAGCCGGATCTCATGTGCCTGGCCAAGGGCATCACCTCCGGCTATCTGCCGATGGGGGCCGTGATGGTGGGGGACAGGGTCGCCAAGGTACTGGTGGAAGAGGGAGGCGAGTTCAACCACGGCTTCACCTATTCCGGCCATCCGGTGGCCTGCGCCGTGGCGATTGCCAACATTACGCTTATGCAAAACGAAAGCATAGTTAAGCGAGTTCATGATACCATCGGCCCCTATTTGCAGCGCCGCTGGGCGGAGCTGGCGGACCATCCGCTGGTGGGCGAAACCCGTGGCAAAGGCCTGGTGGCCGCGCTGGAAATAGTGCAGGACAAGCAGACCAACAGCCGCTTCCCGGCTGGGCTGCAGGCCGGTATGACCTGTCGGGAGTTCTGCTTTAACAATGGCTTGGTGATGAGGGCGGTCGGCGATACCATGATCATATCGCCCCCCTTGGTGATCACCGAGGAACAGGTGGATGAATTGGTCAATCTGGCCAGGCTCAGTCTCGATCTGACGGCGGCAAAGCTGCGGGGATAGGCGGGCGCCGGGCAGGTTGGCTTGCGCATACAATTTGCTTAGGAGACAAGGACGATGTCTTTCAAAACGGGAATGATTGCAGCCTCTGTGGCACTGGTCATGATGAGTACCGGGGCGATGGCCGAGGACAAGGTGTTGCACGTCTACAACTGGAGCGACTATATCGCGCCAAACACGCTGGAAGACTTCCAGAAAGAGACGGGCATCAAGGTGGTCTACGACGTGTTCGACAGCAACGAGGTGCTGGAAGCCAAGTTGCTGGCCGGCAGTTCGGGCTATGACATCGTCGTGCCGTCCAACCCCTTCCTGGCCAAGCAGATCAAGGCGGGCGTGTTCCAGAAGCTGGACAAGTCCAAGCTCTCCAACTGGCAAAACCTGGATACCTCGTTGCTCAAGGCGCTCGAACCGAGCGACCCGGGTAACCAGTACTCCATTCCTTACCTGTGGGGCACCATCGGTTATGCCTACAACCCGGAGAAGGTGAAAGCCGTGCTGGGTGACAAGGCGCCGGTGGATTCCTGGGATCTGGTGTTCAAACCGGAAAACATGGCCAAGTTGAAGGAGTGCGGTGTCTCCTTCCTCGACTCGCCGACCGAAATGCTGCCGGCCGCCCTGCAATACTTGGGCTTCAAGCCGGACAGCCAGAAGCCGGACGAGCTGAAGAAGGCGGAGGAGCTGTTCCTCTCCATCCGTCCCTATACCGCCTACTTCCACTCCTCCAAATACATTTCGGATCTGGCCAACGGCAACCTGTGCGTGGCGGTCGGTTACTCCGGTGACTTGCAGCAGTCCAAGTCACGGGCGATAGAGGCCAAGAACGGCGTCAACCTGACCTACATGATCCCGAAAGAGGGGGCAGGCAGCTTCTTCGACATGCTGGCCATCCCGGCCGATGCCAAGAACGTGGAGGCGGCCCATGTGTTCCTGAACTACCTGATGAAGCCGGAGGTGATCGCCAAGATCTCCGACGCCGTCAGCTACCCGAGCGGCAACAAGGCTTCCGTGCCGCTGGTGTCCGAGAAGATCCGCAACGATCCGGGCATCTACCCGAGCGACGAGACGCTGGCCAAGATCTACACCTTCCCGGATCTGCCGGCCAAGGTGCAGCGTCTGATGACGCGTAGCTGGACCAAGATCAAGTCAGGCAAGTAAGTGACGAGTGCCCCTCCCGGTCCGCAGTTCGGCCGGGAGGGAGGTGACCCACCCGACAGGTTGGACGGCGCGTAAGGATGCGCGACTGGCAAATCACACATTAAGAGGACTGAGTAAGTGCACACAACCAAGATAGTGACGATGGCCCTGGCTCTGGGGTTGGCAAATGTGGCTCAGGCAGCCCCTGTGGTCCACTTTTACAACTGGTCCGACTATATCGGCGAGACCACCCTCAGCGACTTTCAGCGGGCGACCGGGATCCAGACCGTCTATGACGTGTTTGATTCCAACGAGACCCTCGAAGGCAAGCTGCTGACCGGACGCACCGGTTACGATCTGGTGGTGCCCTCCAACAATTTCCTGGCCAAACAGATCAAGGCGGGGGCCTTCCAGAAGCTGGATCCCGCCCTGCTGCCCAATCTGGCCAACCTGGATCCCGTGCTGCTCAAGCAGCTCGACAAGGTGGATCCGGGTCATCAGTACGCCGTGCCCTACCTGTGGGGCACCAACGGCATCGGTTACAACATCGACAAGGTCAAGGCCGTGCTGGGGGTCGACAAGATTGACTCCTGGGCCGTGATCTTCGAACCGGAAAACATGCAGAAACTGGCCCGTTGCGGGGTCGCCTTTCTCGACTCGGCAGACGAGATGATCCCGGCGGCGCTCAACTATCTGGGGCTCAACCCCAATAGCCAGGATCCGGCGGATCTCAAGCGCGCCGAGGAGCAGCTGCTCAAGGTGCGTCCCTACGTGGCCTATTTCCACTCCTCCAAGTACATCGGCGATCTCGCCAACGGCGACATCTGCGTGGCGGCCGGTTTCTCCGGCGACATCCTGCAGGCGGCGGCCCGTGCCGATGAAGCCGGCAAGGGGATCAAGATCGCCTACAGCATACCGAAGGAAGGGGGTAACCTCTGGTTCGACATGATGGCGATCCCGGCCGATGCCACCAACGTGAAAGAGGCGCACGCCCTCATCAACTACGTGTTGCAGCCCGAGGTGATTGCCCAGATCAGCAATCATGTGGGCTACGCGAACCCCAACGCCAAGGCGGGGGAGTTCATGGAGGAACACGTGCGCAATGACGAGTCCGTCTATCCACCCCAGGCGGTGCTGGAGCGGCTGTATGTGCAGCAGGCACATCCCCGCGCGGTGCAGCGCCTGATCACCCGGAGTTGGACCAAGATCAAGTCCGGAACCTAACCTTGGCGCCCATCCCGGGGCGCCAGACTGTTTTATGGATCGGCCCCGGCCGGTATTACCTTTGGGAGTTTGGTAATGGCGATAGCCTCCAGTGCCTACAAGAAAGCCCTCGAGGGCAGCCAGCAACGCAAAGAAGTGCTGGTCAAGATAGACAGGGTAAGCAAGCAGTTCGATGAAACGCTGGCGGTCGACAACGTGTCCCTCAATATCCACAAGGGCGAGATCTTCGCCCTGCTGGGCGGGTCCGGCTCCGGCAAGTCGACCCTGCTGCGGATGCTGGCGGGGTTCGAGCGTCCCACCGAGGGACGCTTGTTCCTCGACGGGGTCGACATCACCGACATGCCGCCCTATGAACGCCCCATCAACATGATGTTCCAGTCCTACGCCCTGTTCCCCCACATGACGGTGGCGCAGAACATCGCCTTCGGCCTCAAGCAGGATGGCCTGCCCAAGGCGGAGGTCGATGCCCGGGTGGAGGAGATGCTCAAGCTGGTGCAGATGACCCAGTATGCCCGCCGCAAGCCCCATCAGCTCTCCGGTGGCCAGCGTCAGCGGGTGGCGCTGGCGCGCTCGCTGGCCAAGCGGCCCAAGCTGCTGCTGCTGGATGAGCCCATGGGGGCGCTGGACAAGAAGCTGCGCTCCCAGATGCAGCTCGAGCTGGTCGAGATCATCGAACGGGTCGGGGTAACCTGCGTCATGGTGACTCACGACCAGGAAGAGGCAATGACCATGGCCGAGCGGATTGCCATCATGCACCTTGGCTGCATCGAACAGATCGGCAGCCCAATGGACATCTATGAAACCCCAGCCAGCCGGCTGGTGTGCGAGTTCATCGGCAACGTCAACCTGTTTGACGGTCTGCTGGTGGAGGATGAGCAGGACCACGCCACCATCGCTTGTGCCGATCTGGAGCAGCCCATCTATGTGGGCCACGGCATCAGCTCCCGCGCCGAGAACAAGAAGGTCACCTACGCCCTGCGGCCGGAAAAACTGCTGATGAGCCTGCAAAAGCCGGTGGAGATCGAGCATCCGGACTTCAACTGGACCAAGGGCGAAGTCTATGACATCGCCTATCTGGGCGGTCATTCGGTTTATCACATCCAGTTGCCTTCGGGCAAAATCGTTCAGGCTTTCATCGCCAATGCCGAACGCCACGGCAAGCGGCCGACCTGGGATGACCAGGTGTTCCTCTACTGGGAAGATGACAGCGGCGTGGTGCTGCAATCATGATGGCATTGAGACGACTGAAGGCACTGGGGGGGCGGCAGCTGGTGATCGGCATCCCGTTCTTCTGGCTGTTCCTGTTCTTCCTGCTGCCCTTCATCATAGTGGTGAAGATCAGCTTCGCCGAAGCGGACGTGGCGATCCCGCCCTACACCGACGTGGTGAGCTGGGCCGACGATCAGCTCACCATCTTGCTGCACATGGGCAACTACCTGTTGCTGCAGGAGGATGAGCTCTACATCGCGGCCTATCTCGGTTCCCTCAAGATGGCCTTCATCAGCACAGTGCTCTGTCTGCTGATCGGCTATCCGATGGCCTACTCCATCGCCCGGGCCAACAAGGAGACCCAGACTGTTCTGCTGCTGCTCATCATGATGCCGACCTGGACCGCGATCCTGATCCGGGTCTACGCCTGGATGGGCATTCTCAGCAACAACGGCCTGCTCAACAGCCTGTTGATGGGCATTGGCCTCATCAACGAACCGCTGCAGATCCTCAACACCAACCTGGCGGTCTACATCGGCATCGTTTACTCCTACCTGCCGTTCATGGTGCTGCCGCTCTACGCCAATCTGGTCAAGCACGACCAGAGTCTGCTGGAGGCGGCCTCCGACCTCGGTGCCCGCAACCTGACCCGGTTCTGGCAGATCACGGTGCCGCTCTCCAAGAACGGCATCATCGCCGGCTGCATGCTGGTGTTCATCCCGGTGGTGGGCGAGTTCGTCATTCCGGAGCTGCTAGGCGGCCCCGAGACCCTGATGATCGGCAAGGTGCTGTGGCAGGAGTTCTTCAACAACCGTGACTGGCCGGTGGCGTCCGCCCTGGCGGTAGTGATGCTGGCGGTGCTGATCATTCCGATCATCCTGTTCAACCGCAACCAGGCCAAAGAGCTGGAGGGTAAAGTATGAGGCGCTTTGGTTTTGCCAAGCTGATGCTGTGGCTGGGGCTGCTGTTCATCTACCTGCCGATGATCATCATGGTGATCTACTCCTTCAACGCCTCCAAGCTGGTGACGGTATGGGGTGGCTGGTCGCTGAAGTGGTATTTCGGCCTGCTCGACAACAAGCAGTTGATAGGTTCGGTGCTGCGTTCGCTGGAGATCGCCTTTTATACCGCCATCGCGGCGGTGGCGTTGGGGACGGTGGCGGCCTTCGTGCTGACCCGGATCCCGCACTTCCGTGGCCGGACCCTGTTCGGCGGCATGGTGACGGCGCCGCTGGTGATGCCCGAGGTGATCACCGGTCTCTCCCTGCTGCTGCTGTTCGTGGCCATGGCCCAGCTGGTGGGCTGGCCCGCCGAGCGGGGCATGGTGACCATCTGGATCGCCCACACCACCTTCTGTACTGCCTATGTGGCGATCGTGGTGTCGGCCCGCCTGCGGGAACTGGATCTCTCCATCGAGGAGGCGGCCATGGATCTGGGGGCCAAGCCCTGGAAGGTGTTCTTCCTGATCACCATCCCGATGATCGCCCCCTCGCTGGCGGCGGGCGGCATGATGTCGTTTGCCCTGTCGCTGGATGACCTGGTGCTGGCGAGCTTCGTCTCCGGCCCGGGCTCGACCACCCTGCCGATGGAGGTGTTCTCAGCGGTGCGGCTCGGGGTGAAACCCGAGATCAACGCGGTGGCCAGCCTGATCCTGCTGTCGGTATCGTTGTTCACCTTCGGCAGCTGGTATCTGATGGCCAAGGCGGAGAAACGTCGCCGCGCCGAGATCGCCATGACCACCCAGATGCAGGCAGTCGCCTGACCTCGTGTTAAGATCCGCATTCTCTCGTCAATCCGGAGGATGAGAATGCGGATCTCCATCTTTAGCGGCCAGGGTACCGAACTGGTTCCCGGCCTTGTCAGTGCCATCCACAAACAAGCCACCTCCATACCGCTCTGGTGCGGTCCCAATGGTCTGGCTGGCGACGAACAGTGCGACCAGCGCCACCATGGTGGCCCTGATCGGGCGCTGCACTACTATCCCGCCGATCACTACCCCTGGTGGCACAACTGGCAGACGGCGCTGGGCCTGCCGGCCCCGCGTACTCCCTGGCAACCGGCTGCCTTCGGCGAGAACCTCTCCGGGGTCGGGCTGACCGAGGCGCAGGCCTGCCTCGGCGATGTCTATCGACTCGGCGAGGCGCTGATCCAGATAAGCCAGCCCAGATCCCCCTGCTTCAAGCTCAACCAGCGTTTCGGCTATGGCCAGATGTCGCAGGTGATGCAGCTCAGCGGCCGCTGCGGCTGGCTGTTGCGGGTGCTGGAGGAGGGAATGGTGATGCCGCAGGAGCGGCTGGAGCTGGCGGACAGGCCCTACCCTGAGCTGACGGTAAAGCGCACCGCTGACATCCTGTTCAACCAGCTGCGCAACGAGGCGGACCTGCTGTTGCTGCTGGGAAATCCGGCCCTCTCGCCCAACTGGCGCAAGCATGCGGCAGACTGGCTGGAGCATGGTGTGGTCGCTGACTGGCGTCGCCGCTTGCTCGGCCCGGCCGAATTCCAGCTCGCCTCGTCATAAGCGTTGCCAGGCCATTTTTTGGCCGCTGACGGCTCAGGACGGATGGAACTGACGAATAGTTGAGCGAACAGCCATTTTTTTCCTTCCAAACGTAAAAAAGGCTTGTGTCGAGTCGGGGCTTTCGGTAAATTCCCGTCCCGCAGACATCGGTGTGTAGCGCAGCTTGGTAGCGCACTTCGTTCGGGACGAAGGGGTCGGAGGTTCGAATCCTCTCACACCGACCACATTAGAAAAGGCCGCTCAATAGAGCGGCCTTTTCGCATTTGGCATTCGCGCAAATGGAGGCGATATTCAGGCTGGCGGCTTGCTAGGGTAACTGCAATGCTCCTCTGTCCCTCTGTCCCTCTGTCCCTCTGTCCCTCTGTCCCTCTGTCCCTCTGTCCCTCTGTCCCTCTGTCCCTCTGTCCCTCTGTCCCTCTGTCCCTCTGTCCCTCTGTCCCTCTGTCCCTCTGTCTCTCTGTTTCATCCATCTTGTCAGTTCCGTTGCTCGGCACTGGGCAATAAAAGGGCCACCGCTCGGTGGCCCAGGGTGGAGTCTGATCCTGACTCCGGCACTCTAGATTGTGGCAATCTCTGGTTGGGTTCTGTCTATGGTGCCCTCCTTGCGCGCCAGGCGCCTGTTAGATATGCCAGTGCTGATGCCGCAATGCCTTGAAGCCGTGCTGAGGTTGCAAGGCCGCGTGCTTGGGGTACTCACTAATGAAATGTTCGATTCCCTCCATCAGTTGTTCACGTAATGAAGACACGGGCTCATGCCAGGCTTGCAGGCATAGATGGCCGGGGATCAGCTGCTCCTGATAATCTTCCAGCAGCTGTTCTGGCCAGGGCTCAATACCGGAATTGCGTTGCAGCAAATAGTGGGCGGCGGGTTCACGGGCATAGATGAACTGAATTTGGGCCAGGTCGCGTTGGCTTAGCGTTTGACTGTTGATATGACAAGTCAGGTATTTTCCCGTCTTCAGGTCCAAGAAGTGACCGCGTTGCCGACAGGCTATGATGCGATACCAAGGCAGGGGCGAACAGAGAGAGTATCCCTCAAGCTCCTGTTCCAGCCAGTGGCGACACTCGGGTGTCTGCACCTCGTCGAGCATGGACTCGAGCTGCCTCAACAAGGCTCTGGATGGTTTGGTGGCCAGTTTCGCACTCATCGCCTGCAATCCTCCCTCTGCACACAATCCCGACTTTCAGTATGAACCCGGTGGCGGCAGAGGGGGTAAGGTTTCTAATGATTAAAATCAGATTAGCAGCGTGGTTTTTATGCAACAGGCTGGCTCAGCCCACCAGGTAGGTACCGGTGCCGAAGGCGATATGAGTCCCTTCTTCGTTGTGCAGTTCCATGCGGGCAACCGCGACCTTGCTGCCGGCCCGGATGATGTGGGCGGTGGCGATAAACTCGTTGCCGCGCCCCGGCCGCAGGTAGTCCACTCGCAGATCGATGGTACCAAGGCGGGAGAAGCGCTCCTTGAGGTAGCTGGGGGAGAAGTCTTCCAGCTCGTCGATGCAGGAGGCGGCGACTATCATGCCGCCGGCCACATCGAGCAGGCTGGCGGTGACCCCGCCATGCAGGATGTTGTGGAAGGGATTGCCGATCAGCTTCTCCTCCATCTTGATGCGCAGCTCCACCTTGTCGAAGTCGTAGTGCGTCACCTGCATGCCGATCAGCTTGTTGAACGGCATCCTCTCGGCGAACAGGTTGGCAATGCCACTGAGCGCCATCTTCTTGAGCATCTGTTTCATTCCTTGAGTCCGATCCCTGGCAGTACGACCGAGTAAAAACTCCAGCCAGTCTGCAACACTTCCTTAACAGTCGCAATGGCAGGTTTATTGTGGGCGGCGGCTGCTTTAGAATGGCGACCCCAAAGGAGAGCCCATGACCGCCATTGCCGAAACCCTGCCTGACCCCCAGCCAGAGAATCCGCTTGCCCTGCTGCAGGCGGTGTTCGGCTATCAGCAATTCCGGCCGGGCCAGCTCGAAATTATCGAGCAGATCGTGGCGGGGCGCGATGCGCTGGTGCTCAAGCCGACCGGTGGCGGCAAGTCGCTCTGCTACCAGATCCCGGCGCTGCTGCGGCCCGGGCTCGGGGTGGTGGTCTCTCCTCTCATTTCGCTGATGAAGGATCAGGTGGACAGCCTGCGCGCCAACGGCGTGGCGGCGGTCTACATCAACTCGGCCCTCAGCCGGGAGGAGATGATCCAGAACTTCGCCGCCATGCGGCGCGGCGAGATAAAAATCGTCTATGTCTCCCCCGAACGCCTGCTGCAGCACGAGTTTATGGATCGGCTGGCGGAGCTGCCGCTCGGCCTGTTTGCCATCGACGAGGCGCACTGCGTCTCCCAGTGGGGGCACGATTTTCGGCCGGAATACGCGGCGCTGGGCCGGCTCAAGCAGTGGTTCCCGCAGGTGCCCGTGGTGGCGCTCACCGCCACCGCCGACGAGGCGACCCGCAGCGACATGCTGCATCGGCTGGAACTCCACGACCCCTTTATCCACACCGCCAGCTTCGATCGGCCCAATATCCGCTACAGCCTGGTGGAGAAGTTCAAGGCGGCGGAGCAGCTGCTGCGCTACGTGCAGAGCCAGAAGGGCAACTGCGGCATCGTCTACTGTTCCAGCCGCAACCGGGTGGAGGAGGTGGCCGAGCGGCTCTCTCGCCACGGCTGCAAGGCGGCGCCCTATCATGCCGGTTTGCCGCTCGAGCTGCGCCAGCGCACGCAGGAATCTTTCCTCAAGGACGACATCGAGATAGTGGTGGCGACGGTGGCGTTCGGCATGGGCATCGACAAGCCCAACGTGCGCTTCGTGGTGCACTACGACATCCCCAAGAACATCGAGTCCTACTATCAGGAAACCGGCCGGGCCGGCCGTGACGGTACCCCGGCCGAGGCGCTGCTGCTGTACGATCCCGCCGACATCGGTCGGGTGCGCCGGCTGCTCGACAACATCGGAAACCCCCAGCAGTTGCAGGTGGAGCAGTACAAGCTCAATGTAATGGCGGCCTTCGCCGAGGCGCAGACCTGCCGCCGCCAGGTGCTGCTTAACTACTTCGGCGAGTACAACGACAAGCCGTGCGGCAACTGTGACATCTGCCTCGACCCACCCCAGAGTTATGACGGCACCGAAGATGCCCAGAAGGCGCTCTCCTGCGTCTGGCGGGTGGGGCAGAACTTCGGGGTGGGTTATGTGGTGGAGGTGCTGCGCGGGTCGCTGAACCAGCGCATCAAGGATCACGGCCACGACAAGCTGTCGACCTACGGCATCGGCAAGGATCAGAGCCACGAGTACTGGATGAGCGTCATCCGCCAGCTGATCCACAAGGGGCTGCTGACCCAGAATATCACCCGCAATCTGGTGCTGCAGTTGACCGAGGCGGCCCGTCCCGTGCTGCGCGGCGAGGTGAAGCTGGATCTGGCGGTGCCGCGTCTGCAGCCCATCTCCAGCCGCAAGGAGAAGCGCAACGGCCTGCTCGACAACGCCAACTACGACAAGCGGTTGTTCAAGGAGCTGCGCGCCCTGCGCAAGCAGATCGCCGAGGATGAAGAGGTGCCGCCCTACGTGGTGTTCAACGACGCCACCCTGGTCGAGATGGCGCAGCTGATGCCGATGACCGAAGCGGAAATGCTGGCGGTCAACGGCGTGGGTCACCGCAAGCTGGAACGCTTCGGCGAAGCCTTTATGGACCTGATCATCGACTACTGCCGTCGGTAGGAACTTGGTGAAGTAACGCCGGGCAGAAGCTTCGCCAACGGGCGGCGCCTGTCTGCCGGGCGCGCCGGTTATTTGAGGCTGGCGTAATAGGCCGCCAGGTTCTCCATGTCCGCATCGGTGAGCGGCGCCATGAAGGGCACCATCAGGGGTTCCTTGCGGCTGCCATCCTTGAAGGCCTTCAGCTGTTTCACCAGATAGGCGGCGTTTTGTCCCGCCAGATGGGGATAGTTGGGAATAAGAGCCTTGCCTTCGACCCCGTGACAGGCGGTGCAGACGGCGGCCTTGGCCTTGCCGGCCTCGACATCCGCTGCCTGGGCCGGCCCCCACAACAACAGCAACAGGGGCAGGGCGCCCAACCATCTTTGCATCTTCTTCTCCTTGAAATGAAATAGCGCATCGTCCGTTAGCCAGTGCTGGCCGACGGCGGTATAAAGAGTGACACGAGCATACGCAGGGACGAACCGCACCACCATGAAGCTGATCAACACTTTTGCCACCGAACTGCCCTGGGCCTGCGAGCCCGTCGCACCCCAGCCACTGCATTCCCCCGGCCTGCTGCACCTCAACCGTGTGCTGCTCGGCGAGCTGGGGCTGGGGGCGGTGAGTGAGGCCGACTGGCTGACCTGCTGTGGCCATGGGCTGCCCTTGCCCGGCATGCAGCCGGTAGCCCAGGTCTATGCGGGCCACCAGTTCGGCGGCTACAGCCCGCGTCTTGGCGATGGTCGTGCCCTGCTGCTGGGGGAGCAGCAGGCGCCGGATGGCAGCCGCTGGGACCTGCACCTGAAAGGGGCGGGCAAGACCCCCTTCTCCCGTTTCGGCGATGGTCGCGCCGTGCTCCGTTCCAGCATTCGCGAGTATTTGGCGTCCGAGGCGCTGCATGCCCTCGGTATCCCCACCACCCGGGCACTGGTGCTGGTGGGCAGCCAGGAGCCGGTCTACCGCGAACAGGTGGAGACAGGTGCGACCGTGCTGCGTACCGCCCCGAGTCATCTGCGCTTCGGCCACGTCGAGTATTTCGCCTGGAGCGGGCAGGGGGAGCGGATCCCGGTCCTTATCGACTATCTGCTGCGCCACCATTTCCCCGAGCTGGCCGATGGTGCCGAGCTGTTTGCCGAAGTGGTGCGCCGCACCGCGCGGCTCATCGCCAAGTGGCAGGCGGCAGGCTTCTGTCACGGGGTGATGAACACCGACAACATGTCGCTGCTCGGGCTGACACTGGATTACGGCCCCTACGGTTTCATCGATGCCTATGTGCCGGACTTTGTCTGCAACCACTCGGATCCGGGCGGTCGCTATGCACTGGATCAGCAGCCAGCGGTCGGTTACTGGAATTTGCAAAAGCTGGCGCAGGCGCTGGCCGGCTACGTCGATGGGGACGCGCTGGCGGCGGCCCTGGCCCAGTACGAACACCAGTTGATGCTGCACTACTCCGAACTGATGCGCGCCAAACTGGGGCTGACGGTGTGGGAAGAGGACGATCCGGCGCTGTTTCGCGAGTTGTTCCGGCTGCTGGCGGTACACGGGGTGGATTACCACCTGTTTCTGCGCCGTCTCGGTGAGGTGACGCAAGAGGGGGCGTGGCCCGCCAGCCTGCTGGCCTTGCTGCCGGATCCTGCCGCCTGGCAAGGGTGGCTTGAGGCCTATCGGGCGCGCCTGGCCCGGGAAGGGAGCGAGGATGGCGTGCGCAAGGGGCAGATGGATGCGGTCAACCCCAAGTATGTGCTGCGCAACGCGCTGGCCCAGCGGGTGATCGAGGCCGCCGAGCAGGGCGACATGGCGCCGTTCGAGCGGCTGTTTGCGGCCCTGCAGCACCCCTATGATGAGCAACCCGAATACGAGGAGCTCGCTACTCCGCAACCAGCATGGTATTGCGGTGGCGAGCTCTCTTGCAGTAGTTGAGGAACCGCGGATGAACTGGCGTATCGCGCAGACAGACAGGGATGCCGGGGTGGTGACGCTGGTGAACCCCGCGCTCGACTGGGACAGCTTTCCGACCCTGGCCGAGGCTCTGTTGCAGGAGTGGGAGCTGGTGGCGCTCGAGCGGGAGTGCGGCGCCGATCGTCACAGCTGGCTGCTGGAGTTCGAGGGGAGTCGCTTTCGGCTCGAGTACGAACACTACAGCGGCTGCTGGCTGGCGGCGGAGCAGCCGGCCGATGCCGAGGTATTGCTCTGGCTGGTTCGTCAGCATCAGGGCTGAGCAGGGGCGGCAGCCTCAACCAACCGCATAAAGATTGAACTATCAGTGTGGGGGCGTATAATCTCGCCCCTCAATTATCGCCAATGGTGGCGGTATGGGTTCCCTAACCCCATTAACCAAAAAGGTCACAATATGAATCTGACCCCTGCTCAGCACCAGACGGCGCTGGTGCGCCTCTCGTTGTTTCACATCCTGATCATTGCCAGCAGCAACTATCTGGTGCAGCTGCCGATCACCATCTTCGGCTTCCACACTACCTGGGGTGCCTTCAGCTTCCCGTTCATCTTTCTGGCCACCGACCTGACGGTGCGGATCTTCGGTGCCGGTCTGGCGCGCAAGATCATCCAGACCGTGATGTTGCCGGCGCTGGCCATCTCCTATGCCCTGTCGGTGCTGTTCTTCGAGGGCAGCTTCCAGGGCGTCGGCAACCTGGCCGAATTCAATCTCTTTGTTGCCCGGATTGCGTTAGCCAGCTTTATGGCCTATCTGGTGGGCCAGTTCATGGACGTGGTGGTGTTCAACCGACTGCGGTTGTTGAAAGCCTGGTGGGTGGCACCGGCTGCCTCCACCCTGTTCGGCAACCTGGTGGACACCATCGCTTTCTTTACCATCGCCTTCTGGCGCAGCACGGATCCCTTCATGGCCGAGCACTGGGTCGAGATTGCCACCGTGGACTACGTGTTCAAGCTGCTGATAAGCCTGGGATTGTTTGTGCCGCTCTACGGCGTGCTGCTGCGTTATCTCAGCCGCAAGCTGGTGGGCGAGGCCGGATTGGCCAGCCTGCAAACGGCCACCCGGCAAGCCTGACGAGATTGACCACCCACTGCGGTGGTCAATTTTTTTGCATTTTTGGCAAATAAGAGTTGCCAAGTTAAATGAGAATGATTATTGTTACCTTGTTTTCCGGGAAAGACTTCATTCGTTCCAACGTGATGGACTTCTTGTGAAGGCACGACATTGCTCACATTGCTTCCAGTTAAGGGGCCAGTTTTTACTGGCCCTCTTTTTTTGCATGTTTTCGGCCAGCGACGGGTATAAAAAATGGGAGCCTTGGCTCCCATTTTCACTCTGCTCTGCTTACTCGATGTCGAGTGCATCGGGGGAGAGGATCACCCCTGTGGTATCGGCGTAGAGGTGGTCGTCCGGCAGGAAGGTGACACCGCCGAAGTTGACCGGCAGATCGGTCTCGCCCACGTCCTTGCTGTCGGCACCCACCGGAATGGCTGCCAGCGCTTGAATGCCGATATCCAAGTCTTCCAGAATGTCGACCTCGCGCACGCAGCCGTAGCAGACGATCCCTTCCCACTCGTTTTCGGCCGCCGTGGTGGCGATCTCGCTGTCGATAAGGGCGCGGCGCATGGAGCCACCGCCATCGATCAGCAACACCCGACCGACGCCGTTCTCTTTGACGAGTTCACGGATCAGGCCGTTTGATTCGAAGCATTTAACTGTGGTGATGACGCCGCCGAACGAGGCGCGGCCGCCGAAGGAGCAGAGCATGGGTTCGAGCACATCCACCATGTCCTGATAGATGTCGCACAGTTCTGAAGTGTTGTATTCCATTGTGTCAAATCCACCGCTGGAAACAGGTGGGATCCAGTATAAGGAGTGGGACCGGCATTTCAATGAATATTCCTTGAACAACAACGGGGATAACGTTTTCCGCATAAGCTCAATGCAGTCCATCCCGTGCTTGTGAGAGGTTCATCGTGCTGATCCGTCATAAATTGATCCTGAATACCGCGCTGGTCGCCGTTGCCATGCTGGTATTGAGCGGCCTGTTTCTCTACTCCAACCAGGTGAGTCGTCATCTGACCGAGGCCCAGCGCAACGTGGACGGGCTCGAGATCGCCATGCTCAACCTGCGACGGGCCGAGAAGGATTTCCTGATCCGCAAGGATCCGGCCTTCGTGACCCGCTTCAACGAGGTGCTGGCCAATTTTCACCAGCTCAACCAGACCCTGGGTCAGGATGACAACCTCAGTGCCGTGCAGGGCGAGCTGACCCGGCTGGATCAGCAGATGGGGGCCTATGGCAAGGCCTTCAACGATCTGGTGGCCCAGCAGCAGATCATCGGGCTGGGGCCGGAAGACGGCCTCTACGGGCGTTTGAGAACCGCGGTGCATCAGGTGGAAGAGGGGCTCAAGCAGCTGGATGAGCAGGGGCTGCTCATCACCATGTTGCAGCTGCGGCGGGCGGAGAAAGACTTCATGCTGCGCTCCGACATCCAGTATCTGGAACGCTTCCAGACCCTGCACAAGGATTTCCAGCAGCGGCTGGCAACCCTGCCGGAGGCTGATCGCGGCAAGCTGGAGCAGGCCAGCGAGCAGTACCGGCAGGACTTCGTCGCGCTGGTGCAGGGCATGCAAGTGCTGGGGTTGAGTGAAGATGAGGGGCTGCGCAATGAGATGCGGGGCCTGGTGCACCAGACCGAGCAGGGCTTTACCGCCGTCGGCAAGCACATCGCCGATGAGCTGGTACGGCAGACCTCGCGCCTCAATACCCTGATGCTGGTCTGCGGCGGCATCATCATAGTGCTGATCGGCATCATGAGCATGCTGCTGGGGCGCAGCATCGACCGCCCCATCTCGCGGGTGAACGACACCGTCAACCGCATCCGGCAAGACAACGACCTGCGCCTCAAGATAGAGCTGCAGGGGGCGGACGAGATGGCCCAGCTGGCAGGCAATCTGGACGTGATGCTGGGGGGCTTTCGCCACCTCATCGGCGACGTGAAGCAGAGCGTGCACACCCTGACCGAGGCGGCGGATCACCTCTCCGGCAACGTGCGCCGCACCAGCGAGGGGGCCGCTCGCCAGTTGCAGGAGACCGACATGGTGGCGACCGCCTCCACCGAGATGGGCTCCACCATAGAGGAGATCGCCCGCAACACCGAGCAGGCCGCCAACAATGCCCAGACTACCAACAACAAGGCGATGGAGGGACGCAGTGCGGTGGAGAACACCGTCAGCCAGATCCGCTCCCTGGCCGACAATCTGGAGAACTCCTCCCGCGAGGTGGCGCAGCTGCAGCAGGAGAGCGAAACCATCGGCTCCGTGCTGGACGTGATCCGCGGCATCGCCGAGCAGACCAACCTGCTTGCCCTCAATGCGGCCATCGAGGCGGCGCGGGCGGGGGATCAGGGGCGCGGCTTTGCGGTGGTGGCGGACGAGGTGCGCAGCCTCGCCATCCGCACCCAGAAGTCGACCCAGGAGATCGCCGGTATCATCAGTTCGCTGCAGAAGCAGACCGGCAACATAGTGGGCATGATGGCGACCTGCCGCGAGCAGGGCAACAGCAGCTCGGAGCAGGCCAGTATGGCGGGCGAACTGCTGGAGCAGATCACCCAGGACGTCACCCACATCATGGACATGAGCACCCAGATTGCCGCCGCCATCGAGCAGCAGAGCCTGGTGGCCAACGAGGTGAACCGCAACGTCAACAACATCCGCGACATCGCCCAGGAGTCGAGCCTGATGGCGGAGGAGAATGCCAAGTCGAGCCACGGCCTGACCGAGCAGGCCAAGCTGCTCAACCAGGCGGTGGCCAAATACCGGGTGTAGCGGCCGCGCCGAATGAACAAGGGAGCCATAAAGGCTCCCTTTTTATTGCCAAGCGGATCAAAGCAGGAACAGAGTAGCCAGCCCCAGGAAGATGAAGAAGCCGCCGGTGTCGGTGATGGCGGTGATCATCACGCTGGCCCCCACCGCCGGGTCGCGGCCCAGCCGGCTCATGGTCATGGGGATGATGACCCCCATCAGCGCCGCCACCAGCAGGTTGAGCATCATGGCGAGCGTCATCACCGCGCCCAGCGCCGCATCCTGATAGAGGATGTAGGTGGCCACCCCCATGGTGCCGCCCCACACCAGGCCGTTGATCAGGGCCACCCCCAGTTCGCGCCACAGCAGGAAGGAGACGTTGCCGGTCTGGATATGCTGCAGCGCCAGGGCCCGCACTATCATGGTGATGGTCTGGTTGCCGGTGTTGCCGCCGATGCCGGCGACGATGGGCATCAGCGCCGCCAGTGCCACCAGTTGGGAGATGGTGTGCTCGAACAGACCGATCACCCGCGATGCCACGAAGGCGGTGCAGAGGTTGATGGCGAGCCAGGCCCAGCGGGTCTTGACCGCCTTGGAGACGGGCGCGAACACGTCCTCCTCTTCACTGATCCCCCCATCCGACGCAGGTCGGTGTCGCTCTCCTCATAGACCAGGTCCACCACCTCGGCGACGGTGAGCCGGCCCATCAGCTTGCCGCGGCCGTCGATGACGGCGGCGGAGACCAGGTCGTCCCGCTCGAAGGTACGGGCGGCGGCTTCATCGTTGTCTTCCGGATCGAAGGTGACCGGATCCTTCTCCATTACGTCGCGCACCAGGGTCTCGGGTCTGTGCAGCAGCACTGTGGTGAGCGGCAGCTCCCCCTGCAGCCGGTTGCGCCGGTCGGTGACGAACAGCTTGTCGGTGTTGGCGGGGATCTTGCCGCGCAGGCGCAGGTAGCGCTGCACCGTGGCCAGGCTCACCTCGGCCCGCACCGTGATGAGCTCGAAGTCCATCATGGCGCCGACCGTGTGCTTGCCATAGCGGATCACCTCCCGCACCCGGTCGCGCTGGGCCGGGGCCATGGAGGTGAGCAGCCGCCCCATCAGGTTGCGCGGCAGGTATTGGCCCAGATAGATCTGATCGTCGATGTCGAGGGTGCGCAGGGCGTGCAGCAGCTCCTTGTCGCTCATGCCGCTGATCAGGCTGTCCCACACCGTCTCCGATGCCTCCACCAGGATCTGGCCGTGCTTCTCCTCGTCCACCTGCTGCCACAGCACGTGACGCTCGTCCGGCGGCAGGGATTCCAGCGCATCGGCGATATCGGCGGCGGGCAGGCTGTTGACCAGCCGGGTGAGCTCGCTGGTCTGATCCCGCAGAGTGGCATCCTGTACCCCTTGCGGGTCGAGCAGGCTGTCGGTGAGGGCATCATCGGCCAGCAGCAGGGTGAGAATGCGCGATCTGTCTTGTTCACGCTGTTTGGCGCTGTTCTTGGCGGGGAGGGACATGAAGCAGAATTCCTGATTTCGGTGGTCCGGCTGACACACCCCATAGGATACCAGACTCAAAACAAGAGGTTATGACAGTAAATTCAGAAAAAGAAACGCCACCCGAAGGTGGCGTTGACATAGATGCAGCGATCAGGCCGAGGCCAGGGCCGCGTCGGCGGCGCCTCCTTGCCCGAACCAGGCAAGCTGGTCCGCCAGGGTCACCACAGATCCCACCATGATGAGGGCCGGGCTCTCGATCCCCACCGCCAGTTCGGGCAGCTGGTCGAGGGTACCGCGAATGACCCGCTGACTTGGCTGGGTGCCGCGCTCGATCAGCGCCACCGGGGTGTCGCCCGCCTTGCCGTGGGTCAGCAGCTGCTCGCGGATGGTGGCACAGGAGGAGAGCCCCATGTAGAACACCAGGGTCTGCTTGTCTTTGGCCAGCAGCGGCCAGTCGAGATCCTGGGCGCCGCCCTTGCCGTGGGCGGTGACGAAGCGCACGCTCTGGGCGTGATCGCGGTGGGTCAGTGGAATGCCGGCGTAGGCCGCGCAGCCGCTGGCCGCGGTGATCCCCGGCACCACCTGAAAGCCGATGCCGCTGCCCACCAGCGTCTCCAGCTCCTCGCCGCCACGGCCGAAGATGAAGGGGTCGCCCCCCTTCAGCCGCACCACCCGCTGGCCCTTCTTCGCCTCCTGCAGCAACAGCTGGTTGATCCCCTCCTGCGGTACGCAGTGGTTGCCCGCCTGCTTGCCGACGAAGATGCGCTTCGCATCCCGGCGCACCAGCGCCATCACCTCGTCGGAGACCAGCCGGTCATAGACCACCACGTCCGCCTGCTGCATCTGGCGCAGGGCGTGCAGGGTGAGCAGGCCCGGATCGCCGGGGCCGGCTCCCACCAGTACCACCTCGCCAGCGGTCTGGCTCTCGTCGGCAAACAGGCTGTCGGCCAGCTGATTGGCAGAGGCGCTATCGCCCCGTGCCAGCGCCTGCCCGAGCCGGTCCGCCCCGAGCAGCCGCTCCCAGAAGCGGCGCCGCTCGCCCATGCTGGCGAAGCGAGCCTTGACCCGCTCCCGCAGGCTGCCGGCGAAGGCCGCGACGGCACCCAGATGCTGGGGCAGCAGGGCTTCGAGTTTTTCCCGCAGCAAGCGGGCCAGCACCGGGGCCTTGCCGCCGGAGGAGATGGCCACCATCAGCGGCGAGCGGTCGATGATCGACGGCATGATGAAGCTGGAGCGTTTCGGGTCATCCACCACGTTGGCAAAGATCCGCGCCTGATTGGCGCTCTGGTAGACCAGGGCGTTCACCTCGCGCCGATCGGTGGCGGCCACCACCAGCCACTTGCCCGTCAGTTGTGCCGGCGCGAATTCACCGGCCAGCCACTCGATGCTGCCGTTGGCAGCCAGTTCCGCCAGCTCGGGGTCGAGCTCGGGCGCGACCACGGTGAGCTGGGCACCGGCATCCAGCAGCAGGCGCGCCTTGCGCTCCGCTACCTCGCCGCCGCCGACCAGCAGCACGGGTTTGTTGTCGAGTCGGCAAAAGATGGGCAAGTAGTCCATGGGGCCTCCTGATCAGGCGGTTTGGGTCTGGCTGGCAGTGGTGGTGGTCTCGCTCACCGCGACCGGGCGCTCAGCCTTGGGGGTGGCATACCAGTAGCCGAGGCCCATGAAGAGGGCGTCGGAGACGGTGTTGCCCAGGGTCACCCACAGCAGGTTGTGGCCGATGCCGCCCAGGGTGTAGGCCTCGGAGTGGGCACCGAACCAGGAGAGGGCGAACAGGGTCATGTTGGCGACCGAGTGCTCGTAGCCGGAGGCGATGAAGGCCAGCAGGCACCACCAGATGGCGATGAACTTGGCGGCACCCTCGGTGCGCAGCGCCATCCAGATGGCGAGGCAGACCAGCCAGTTGCACAGCACGCCCTTCATGAACAGGGTCAGCGCCGGTGCCTGGGTCTTGGCCAGCGCCACCTTGTGCGCCAGGCTGCCCGCATCCGGCAGCAGGCTGCCGCCGTAGGAGTAGATCAGCGCCACCGCGATGGAGCCGAGCAGGTTGCCGGCCCAGGTCTGGGGCAGGATGCGCAGCAGATCCCCCATGGAAATCTTGCCGGTCTTCACCCCGAAGGTGAGGAACATGGTGTGGCCGGTAAACAGCTCGGAGCCGGCGATGATCACCAGCGTCAGGGCGATACCGAAGGTGGCCCCCATCACCAGCGGCCGGATGGCGGGATCCACCAGATTGCCGAGGGTGAAGATAAGGATGATGCCAAGGCCCACATAGGCCCCCGCCATGGCGGAGCTGAGCCAGAAGCCGAGCTTGTCGCTGCGCTCGAAGCGATTGATGCGGGCCGCGTTGGCGGCGCACTTGTTGATGGTTTCGGTATACATCTTTGTTTCCTTCAAGAGGGCCGCCCGCGGGCAGCCCTGATATGCATGGTGTTAGACGGTGACCCAGACTTGTTGGTCGCGCACTTCAACGGGATAGCTTTGCACCGACATGGCGGCGTTCTCGAGGCAGTGGCCGTCGCGCAGACGGAAGTGCTGCTTCTTGAGCGGGCTGGCGACCCAGAGCTCACCTTCGTGTTCACCGACGATGCCACGCGACAGCACGTTGGCGGCGAAGAAGGGATCCCGGTTGTCGATGGCGAACACCTCGGCCGCCGCGCTCGGGCGGAACAGGGCGATCTGGCGCCCCTCGAGCAGAGCACAGACGCCGGTGCCAGGGAGTATGTCGTTGAGTTGGCAGGCTAATTTCATGATTGAACCTCCACATCGAGCGAAACAGGCATATTCTGGCGGCCCTCAATGAGTGCGCATACACCGGTTCCCGGCATGATGTCGTTGAGTTGGCAGGCTAATTTCATCATTTGGTCTCCACCTCGATCTGGTAGACGGGGATGCGCTCGGCCGGGGTGGCCGGTCGGTGCTGGTCGCGCTCGCTGACGAACTGAACGTCCGGGTCGCGCTTGTCGCTGTTGATGAAGTGGCTGAAACGCTTGAGCGCTTCCTCTTCATTGAGGGTGCGCGACCATTCGCACTCGTAGCTGTCGATGAGGGTCTGGATATCGCGCTCCAGCGTCTCGGCCAGCCCCAGCTTGTCGTCGACGATCACTTCGCGCAGGTAGTCGACGCCCCCTTCCAGATTGCCAAGCCAGACCGAGGTGCGCTGCAGTTTGTCGGCGCTGGTGACGTAGAACATCATGAAACGGTCGATCAGCTTGATCAGGGTTTCACGGTCGAGGTCAGATGCCAGCAGGTCGGCGTGGCGCGGCTTCATGCCGCCGTTGCCGCCCACATAGAGGTTCCAGCCTGCGTCGGTGGCGATGATGCCGACGTCCTTGCCCTGGGCTTCCGCACATTCGCGGGTACAGCCGGAGACACCGAACTTCATCTTGTGGGGGGTGCGAATACCCTTGTAGCGGTTCTCGAGGAAGACCCCGAGGCCGACGCTGTCCTGCACGCCAAAGCGGCACCAGGTGCTGCCGACGCAGGTCTTGGCCATGCGCAGCGCTTTGGCGTAGGCCTGACCGGTCTCGAAACCGGCCGCCAGCAGTTTGCGCCAGATGGCGGGCAGATCATCCTTCTGGGCTCCGAACAGACCGATGCGCTGGGCGCCGGTGATCTTGGTGTAGAGCTTGTAGTCGCGGGCCACTTCGGCCACCGCCAGCAGCCCTTCCGGGGTCACTTCACCGCCGGCCATGCGCGGGATGACGGAGTAGCTGCCGTCCTTCTGCATGTTGCCGAGGAAGATGTCGTTGGTGTCCTGCAACTGGGTATTGAGCGGGCTCAGCACATAGTCGTTCCAGCAGGAGGCGAGGATGGAGCCGACGGTCGGTTTGCACACCTCGCAGCCATGGCCGTGGCCGTGCTTGGCCAGCAGCTCGTCGAAGCTCTTGATCCCCTCCACCTTGACCAGGTGGAACAGCTCCTGACGGGAGTAGGGGAAGTGGCCGCAGAGGTGGTTGTTGACCTCGATGCCCTGCTTCACCAGCTCGGCGTTGAGCACCTGGCTGATGAGCGGCACGCAGCCGCCACAGCCGGTACCAGCCTTGGTGTGCTGCTTGATGGCGGCCAGCGTGGTGTGACCCTCGGCCACCGCCTTGGCGATGTCGCCCTTGGAGACGTCAAAGCAGGAGCAGATCTGGGCACTTTCCGGCAGGGCATCCACCCCCAGGGTCGGCTTGGCCCCGGCGTAGGCGGGCAGGATCAGGGTGTCCGGGTGGTTCGGCAGCGGCAGGGCGTTGAGCATCATCTGCAGCAGGTTGCCGTAATCTTCCACGTCACCCACCAGCACGGCGCCGAGCAATCGGCTGTTGTCTTCGCTCACCACTATCTTCTTGTAGACGCCGGCCTGGTCATCCTGAAACACATAGCTGTGGCTGCCCGGGGTGCGGCCGTGGGCATCACCGATGGAGCCGACGGAGACACCGAGCAGCTTGAGCTTGGCGCTCATGTCCGCTCCCTCAAAGCGGCTGTCGCCGCCGAGCAGATGGTCGACGGTGATCTGGGCCATCTTGTAGCCCGGCGCCACCAGCCCGAAGAAGCGGCCCTGCCAGGCGGCGCACTCGCCGATGGCATAGATGTCGGGGTCGGAGGTGAGGCAGTGATCGTCGATCAGCACGCCGCCACGGTCGGCAATGGCCAGTTCACAGTAACGGCCCAGGGTATCCTGCGGGCGGATGCCGGTGGAGAAGACCACCACGTCCACTTCCAGCTGGCTGCCGTCGGCGAAGGCGAGGCGGTGCTGGGCGTCGCGACCGCCGTGCATCAGGATTTCGCTGGTGCTCTTGCTGGTGTGCACCTGCACGCCCATGGATTCAATCTTGCGGCGCAGCAGCTGGCCGCCCTGACCATCGAGCTGCTCTGCCATCAGCACAGGAGCAAACTCCACCACGTGGGTCTCGAGACCCAGTGCCTTGAGGGCACCGGCGGCTTCGAGGCCAAGCAGGCCGCCCCCGATCACCACCCCGCTCTTGCCGCTTTTGGCGGCGCTGCGGATGGCTTTCAGATCCTCGATGGTGCGATAGACGAAGCACTCGTGGTGCTGGCTGCCCTGGATGGGCGGGACCCAGGGGTAGGAGCCGGTGGCCAGCACCAGCTTGTCGTACTCGACCACAGTGCCCTTGTTGGAGTGCACTTCGCGGTTGGCCCTGTCGATTTTTTTCACCGCTTCGCCGAGCAGCAGGCGGATGCCGTGCTTGTCGTAGAAACCGGGTTTGACGAGGGAGAGATCTTCGCTGGTGTGATGGGAGAAGTAGGAGGAGAGATGGACGCGATCGTAGGCGGGACGGGGTTCTGCACCGAAGACGGTGATCTCGTAGCGGCCCGGGTCGGCCCGCTCGATCAGCTCTTCGATGAAGCGGTGCCCCACCATGCCGTTGCCCACAACGACCAGTCTGACTTTGCTCATAGTTGCCTCAAGTTTGGAGTAATAAAACATCATTCTGAGGCTAGGCTACCCAGTCGGCAGGGGCAGACGATTGATGCAAATCAAGTGTCTATTTATATATCCCCTCAGGGGTAATTCCTGATAATTCAAAGCTATGCATAAATAGGTATACCAGTGGTGCAATTGGTGGCGGAATGCGGATCGGGAGCGCCGCCGCAGGAGCGGCCTGGCTGACCACGCAAAGCAATGTCCAGACTGCCAAAAGACGCGAAAGATTCCTTCATTGGCAGTCTGGCGAGGAGAGGGGCCTACGGCAGGGGGCGGTAGGGGCTTTGGGCGCAGGTGTCGCGAATGAGGGTGCGCAGCCAGCGGTGGGCCGGATCCGCGTCCAGCCGGGGGTGCCAGAGCAGGGCGACCCGGATCCCGGGCAGCGTGAAGGGCAGGGGCCGTGCAACCAGATCGCCCAGCAGGGCGGCGCAGTGATGCTCCGGCACCGTGGCCACCAGATCGCTGCCGCGCACCAGCGCCAGCGCGGTGGCAAAGCCGGGGACCAGAGTGGCGACGGTGCGGGTCAACCCCAGCTTGGCCAGCGCCTCATCGACCGGGCTGTGGGGCTGGCCGCGGCGGGATACCAGCACGTGGCGCGCCTCGGCGTAGCGGCTGGCGGTCAGCGGGCCATCGCACAGTGGATGGCCCGGCCGCACCACCGCGACGAAGTGGTCCTGAAACAGTGCCTGGGTACGCAGCTCGGGCGCCGTGGTGGCGCTGATGACCCCGGTCTCGAAATCCAGCTCGCCGCTGCGCAGGGGGCCGCTCTCCTTGTCGGGTTTGGCCAGAAAGTGCAGCCGCACCCCAGGCGCCTCGGCGGCGAGCCGGCTCAGCAGGGCGGCGCCGAACAGTTCCACCAGCCCCTCGCTGGCGCGCAGGGTGAAGGTGCGCTCCAGCCGCGCCGGGTCGACCTCCAGCCGGGGGCGTAGCACCTCCTCGGCCTCCTGCACCAGCCGGCCGACCTGCTCGCGCAGCAGCAACGCCCTGGGGGTGGGTACCAGGCCGCGGCCGGCCCGCACCAGCAGCGGGTCGCCGGTGGTCTCCCGCAGCCTGGCCAGGGCCCGGCTCATGGCGGAGGGGCTCAAGCCCAGTCGCCTGGCCGCGCCCGCCACGCTGCCTTCGTCCAGCAGGGCATCCAGGGTGATCAGCAGGTTGAGGTCGAGAGTGCTCATGTGCATGCCTTCATCGAGGTGGGAACAAAGGGGCCAGCTTCATCATACCCGAGAACGGGCTCCCTCATATGGCGTCCGCTGCATTGATAAGCTGCAACTGGTGCGTCTTCCGCCTGTTCATCGGTCCCACTAGCCTTGTCGTCATCACCCCCTTGTGGAGCCCGGATCATGTCACCCTTCACCCATGTTTTGCCTCCCGCTGCACGCCGCCTCGGTCTGCTGGCGCTTGGCCTCGCTACCCTGTTGCCCATGCTGGCGGGGAGCATGGCCAGCATGCTGCTGCCGGCACTGGGCGCGGACTTTGCCGTTCCCTTCGCCAGTCTGCAGTGGGTGCTGGTGGCCTATCTGCTTGGGCTCACCTGCCTGACGGTGGTGGCGGGCCGGTTGGGGGACAGGTTTGGCCGGCGCCGCCTGCTGCTGTGGGGCATGGGGCTGTTTGTGCTGGCCAGCCTGCTCTGCGCGCTGGCGCCGACCATCGGCTGGCTGCTTGCCGCCCGGGTGCTGCAGGGGGCGGGTGCGGCCTGCATGCTGGTGCTGTCGCTGGCCATGGTGGGCCAGCTGGTGTCGCCGGCCCGGCGCGGCCGGGGCATGGGGTTGCTCGGTACCCTCTCGGCCTGCGGCACGGCCCTCGGCCCCTCGTTTGGCGGTCTGCTGCTGGATGTTGCCGGCTGGCAGCTGGCCTTTCTCGCGCTGCTGCCGATCGGCCTGCTGGCACTGGTCTGCGGCCTGACCGGTCTGCCTCGGGATGAGGCGTGCACAGAGGAGGAGAGGCTCAATCTGGCGAGTCTGTCGCTCTTGCTGGTGGCGCTGCTCTGCTACGGGCTGGCCCTTACCTCGACGGGGGCGCTGGCCCTCTGGCTGGGGGGCGGGGCGCTGCTGGCCATCGCCTGGCTGGTGCGCAGCGAACTGGGCGCTGCCGCCCCCCTGTTGCCGCTGGCGCTGCTGGGGACCCGTCGGCTGCGCGGTGGTCTGGCGGCCAGTGCACTGGTGGCCGGTATCATGGTGCTGACCCTGCTGATCGGCCCCTTCTATCTGCAGGGGGCATTCGGGCTCGACCCGCTCACCAGCGGGTTGCTCATCTCGGGCGGGCCCCTGCTGGCGGCACTGACCGGGCTGCCCGCCGGCTGGCTGGTGGACAGGGTCGGCGCCATCACAGTGGTGCGGCTGGGATTGCTGCTGATGAGCGGCGCCGCGGCCTTGCTGGCGGTACTGAGCCCAGCCCTTGGCCCGCTCGGCTATCTGCTGCCGATCCTGTTGCTGACCGCAGGCTACGCCCTGTTTCAGACTGCCAACAACAGCGCCGTGATCGGTGGCTGCGGCGGACAGGCCCGCGGGGCCGTGGCCGGGTTGCTGACCCTGGCGCGCAATCTGGGTCAGCTGACGGGGGCGGCCGGGCTCGGCGCCCTGTTTGCCGGTCTGGCGGGAGGGGGCGATCCGGTCGTCGCCAGTGCCAGCGAGCTGCATTTTGCCATGCAGGCCAGCTTCGCCCTGAGCGGCGTGTTGCTGCTGGCCGCGCTCTGGCTGGCGGGAAGAGACCAGTGCAATGCGCCGGGCGAAGCGACCCGGGCAGGCTGCGAGTCGGGAGGGGGCTGAAAACGAAGACGCCTCCACAGGGGAGGCGTCTTGTTATGAGATTGAGCGGTTCGCTTACAGGAGATTAAACCGCTCAGCTCCTCGTTCTCGATTTACAGGATAAAGCGGCTCAGATCCTCGTCTTCAATCAGCTTGCCGAGGTGGGCGTTGACGTAGTCGGTGTCGATGACGAAGGTCTCGCCGGACTTCTCGGAGGCGTCGTAGGAGATGTCTTCCATCAGGCGCTCCATCACGGTGTGCAGGCGGCGGGCGCCGATGTTCTCGGTGCGCTCGTTGACCTGCCAGGCCGCTTCGGCCAGACGGCGGATGCCATCCTTGGTGAACTCGATCTTGACCCCTTCGGTAGCCATCAGCGCCTGGTACTGATCGGTCAGCGAGGCATTCGGCTCGGTCAGGATCCGCTCGAAGTCATCGGTGGTCAGCGCGGTCAGCTCGACCCGGATCGGCAGGCGGCCCTGCAGCTCGGGGATGAGGTCAGACGGCTTGGCGATCTGGAAGGCGCCGGAGGCGACGAACAGGATGTGGTCGGTCTTGACCATGCCGTGTTTGGTGTTGACGGTGCAGCCCTCGACCAGCGGCAGCAGGTCGCGCTGTACCCCTTCACGGGAGACATCGGGGCCCGAGCTCTCGCCACGCTTGCAGATCTTGTCGATCTCGTCGAGGAAGACGATACCGTTGTTCTCGACCGCGGCGATGGCTTTCTGCTTCAGCTCTTCCGGATTGACCAGACGGGCCGCTTCCTCTTCGATCAGCGCTTTCATGGCCTCTTTGACCTTGATCTTGCGCTTCTTCTTCTGGTTCTGGCCCAGGTTCTGGAACAGCCCCTGCAGCTGGTTGGCCATCTCTTCCATGCCCGGCGGGGTCATGATTTCGACGCCCATCGGCGAGGCGGAGAGTTCCAGTTCGATCTCCTTGTCATCCAGCTGGCCTTCCCGCAGTTTCTTGCGGAAGATCTGGCGGGTGTTGGAGTTGTCGGCTTTCTCTTCCTCGCCCCAGCTGTTGCGCGGGTTGGGCAGCAGGGCGTCGAGGATGCGCTCTTCGGCGGCTTCCTCGGCGCGGTATTTCATCTTCTCCATCTCGGTTTCGCGCACCAGCTTGATGGCGGCATCGGTCAGATCGCGAATGATGCTGTCCACTTCCTTGCCGACATAGCCCACTTCGGTGAACTTGGTCGCTTCCACCTTGATGAAGGGGGCGTTGGCCAGCTTGGCCAGACGACGGGCGATCTCGGTCTTGCCGACGCCGGTCGGGCCGATCATCAGGATGTTTTTCGGGGTCACTTCATGGCGCATCTCTTCATCGAGTTGCATCCGGCGCCAGCGGTTGCGCAGGGCGACGGCGACCGCGCGCTTGGCGTCGGCCTGGCCGATGATGTGACGATCCAGCTCGTGGACGATTTCTCTCGGGGTCATCTCGGACATGATGGCGTTCCTGTATCCGGGGCGGGCAGGGCCCACCCCTTGGAAAATGGGGTTTGGCTGGCGGCCTTATTTGGAGGCCCTATTTCGCCGACTTATTTAGCTGAATAATCCAGCACTTCGATGGTGTGGTTGCCGTTGGTGAACACACAGATGTCGCCCGCAATCTTGAGGGACTTCTCGACGATGCTCTTGGCATCGAGCTCGGTGTTCTCCAGCAGGGCGATGGCGGCGGACTGGGCGAAGTTGCCGCCGCTGCCGATGGCGATGAGATCGTGTTCCGGCTGCACCACGTCACCGTTGCCGGTGATGATGAAGGATTTGTGCTCGTCGGCGACGGCCAGCAGGGCCTCGAGGCGGCGCAGGGTGCGATCGGTGCGCCAGTCCTTGGCCAGCGCCACGGCGGCGCGCTCCAGGTTGCCCTGATGGGCCTGCAGTTTGGCTTCGAAGCGCTCGAGCAGGGTGAAGGCGTCGGCGGTGCCGCCGGCGAAACCAGCCAGTACCTTGCCGTTGTAGAGGCGATGAACCTTGCGGGCATTGCCCTTCATGACGGTGTTGCCAAGGGAGACCTGGCCATCGCCACCGATGACGACCTGACCGTTGCGGCGAACTGAAACTATGGTAGTCACTTTACTTACCTCGCTTGAGCCGAATGACGGCCTGACTGTGCATGGCAAGAAAGATGGGGATGGCAAACCGGCTTTTCAAGCCTGCAGTGTGGCGAGACCAACGGGGTGGGAGAGGCGCGGAGGCAAGTGGCACCAAAAGAAACAGGGCCGGGTGTTGCCACCCGGCCCTGTGGGTATGGACGCGGCGATCAGCCCTTCTTGGGGATGCAGCCGCTGATGCCGGAGCCCTGCAGCTTGCGGTTGGCCGCATCGGCCGCCGCCTTGCCGCTGAAGGGACCGACCATCACTTTGTAGACGGCGCCACCGGCCCCGTTGACCACCTGCAGGCTGGAAGAGAGCCCGGCGGTGAAGGCGATGCGCGCCTTGAGCGATTCGGCGGAATCCTGCGAGCGCAGCGCGGCGCACTGCATCATGTAGCGTTCGTTGTCGGCCGTTGCAGGCGGGGTTGCCGCCTTGGCCTTGGCGGCCTCGGCCCGTTCCCGCTCCAGTTCGGCACGCAGCTCCCGCTCCATCCGATCCCGTTCGGCCTTGCGGTCGATCACCTGCTCCTGGGCACTGGCCACCGGTGCGCCGGTCGCCGGCTTGGCCGGTTGTACCGGTTGTGGCTTGTAGGGCTGCACCTGGCCGATGGGGGTGCCCGGCTGGGGAATGTCGGTCGGCACCGGTTGCGGCAGCTTCTCCGGCTGCAGGGTCATGGTTTCCGCCGGCGGTGGCGGCAGCACGCCCGGCTGGGGCGGCGGCTCGGTGATATCGACCTGCTTGTTCTCCAGCCGTTCGATATAGCTCCACTTCTCCTGCGGCAGACCGTTGTTCTGTGCCTTGGGCTTGTTGGCTTTCACCTGCTCTTCGATGGTCGGGGCATCATGACCCTTGCCACTGATGGTGTAGAGGAAGCCTCCGAACCCTGCCAGCAGCGCCCCGGCCAGCAGGGCCGGGATAACAGGAAAGCGGCGAGGTGCCGCTTTCTTGGTGTTGCGACCACCAGCCCGACGTCGCGGGCGGCTGCCGACATAATCCCGGGTCGCCATCTATTACATGCGCTCCAGGGTGTGGATGCCCAGTACGCCCAGACCCAGCTTGAGGACCTTGGCGGTGGCGGCGCACAGCAGCAGACGGCTCTGACGGGTCGCTTCGTCGACGCCATCCTTGTTGATCGGGCAGGCTTCGTAGAAGGTCATGAAGTTGCCGGACAGCTCGTACAGATAGGTACAGAGCAGGTGCGGCATGCCCTTGTCCGCCACGCCGTTGACCGCGTCGGAGAACTGGATCAGCTTCTGGGCCAGCACCTCTTCCGCTTCCTCGTTCAGCACCACATGACCGCTCAGGGTGTCGGCATCGACGCCGGCCTTGCGGAAGATGGACTGGATGCGGGTGTAGGCGTACTGCAGGTACGGCGCCGTGTTGCCTTCAAAGGAGAGCATCAGATCCCAGTCGAAGATGTAGTCGGTGGTACGGTTCTTGGAGAGATCCGCATACTTGACCGCGCCCATGGCGATGGCGTGCACCACCTGGGCCTTCTCTTCGGCGGAGAGGTCGCTGTTGCGGCTCTCCAGCAGGGCGCTGGCGCGCTCTTCGGCTTCGTTCAGCAGTTCGACCAGCTTGACGGTACCGCCGGAACGGGTCTTGTAGGGACGGCCGTCCTTGCCCAGCATCATGCCGAAGGCGTGGTGCTCGAGCGGTACGGATTCCGGTACATAGCCCGCCTTGCGGGTGATGGTCCAGGCCTGCATCAGGTGCTGGTGCTGACGGGAGTCGATGAAGTACATCACCCGGTCGGCGCCCAGGGTTTCGTAACGGTATTTGGCACAGGCGATGTCGGTGGTGGTGTAGAGGAAGCCGCCATCGCTCTTCTGGATGATGACGCCCATGGGCTCGCCATCCTTGTTCTTGTACTCGTCCAGGAAGACGACGGTGGCGCCTTCGCTCTCGACTGCCAGGCCGCGCGCTTTCAGATCGGCGACGATCTCCGGCAGCATGTCGTTGTACATGGACTCGCCCATGATGTCCTTGTTGGTCAGGGAGACATTCAGGCGGTCGTAGTTGCGCTGGTTCTGCTCCATGGTCATGTCGACCAGCTTCTTCCACATGGTGCGGCAGTACTCATCGCCGCCCTGCAGCTTGACCACGTAGTTGCGCGCGCGCTCGGCGAAGGCTTCGTCTTCGTCGTAGTGACGCTTGGCCTGGGTGTAGAAGGCTTCCAGATCGCGCAGCTCCATGTCGGAGGCATGCTCGTTGGCCATCTTCTCCAGATAGGCGATCAGCATGCCGAACTGGGTACCCCAGTCGCCGATGTGGTTGGCACGCACCACCTTGTGGCCGAGGAACTCCAGCGCGCGGGCGGCCACGTCACCGAGGACGGTGGAGCGGATGTGGTGCACCGCCATCTCCTTGGCCACGTTGGGGGCGGAGTAGTCCACCACCACGGTCTGCGGCACCGGCAGCTTCACGTTGGCGTTGGCAGAGACGACCATGGCCTCCACCTGGCCGGCCAGCCAGCTCGGGTCGAAGAAGAAGTTGATGAAGCCGGGGCCGGCGATCTCGACCTTGGCGATCAGATCGGAGGCGGGCAGGTGCTCGATGATGGCAGCGGCCAGCTCACGGGGATTCTTGCGGGCCGGTTTGGCCAGCAGCATGGCCAGGTTGGTGGCCAGGTCGCCGTGAGCCTTCTCCTTGCATCGGTCTACTTGCACGCGGGCTTCCAGGTCCGCCGGCAGGACGCCCGCTGACTTCAGATTGGCTACCGTTTGTTCAAGTAGATGATGAATATGCTCTTTCATAACTGACCACCAAGGTTGCGCGTCGAAAAATGACTGATATATAAGGGCGTGAATTTTACCCGCATCGGCCCGAGAAAACTATAGGGACGGCCCGCCGGAGTTGGACGGGCGGATATTTCACTGCATTTGGCACCGTAATCCAGAATATTGGACGGAAATTGTGGTGCTTATCCATTTCTACTGCATATCGAAGCGGCTTGTCCAGGCTATTTTCCCCTGATTGTTAAGGGGTTTTTTATTCCAACTCGTTCTGAATGATCTGCCCCGTCGGCACGGTCGTATCAACAGGGACCTGTTACCGAGGAATCTGTCGATGAAACTGGCGCTGTTTCCCCTCTCGGCCCATCTGCTGCCCGGTGGCATCATGCCGCTGCGCATCTTCGAGCCCAGATACCAGCGCATGATCGCCCAGGCGGGAGATCAGGGCTTCGCCCTCTGCATGCTGGATCCCCGCCAGCCCGATGCGCTGCGCAACATGTACCCCATCGCCACCCGGGTGAGGATCGTCGACTTCGATCAACTGCCGGACGGCCTGCTCGGCATCACTGTGCTTGGCATGGAGCGGGTCAGGATCACCGATCTGTGGCAGGAGGCTGACGGCTTGCGGCTTGGGGAGGTGGAGCAATTGCCCCCCTGGCGCACCGGCCGGCTCAATGCCGACCAGCACTCGCTGGCCAGGGCGCTGCAGGAGGTGTTCGAGGACTATCCGGAATACGCGGCCCTCTATCGCAACCCCGACTGGGGTGATGCCAGCTGGGTGGCCCAGCGCTGGCTGGAGGTGCTGCCCATCCCGGTGGAGCAGAAGCAGTGGCTGGTGGCGGCGGAAGACAACCAGCCGGCGCTCTCCCTGCTGAGCGGGTTGCTGGTCGCCAGCCACTGAGCCCTCTTTGATACGGCGCCAGTGATCCTTTTGCTGCGGCGCACGTATTGGCACTCATCACCCTCTTCAAGGTACGGCGCCATGGCATATACTGGCCAATCACAATCGACTCCGCACAGGATATCGCCCCCCATGGATGACCCCGCCGGCGATCTGAAATCCCTGTTGGTGCGGGTGGCCGAGCATGGCGACAAGGCCGCCTTCGCCACCCTGTTCCAGCACTTTGCCCCGCGCATCCGCAGCTACGGGCTGCGCCACCTCGGCAGCGAGGCCAACGCCATGGAGCTGGTGCAGGAGACCATGCTGCTGGTGTGGCAGAAGGCCCGGCTCTATCACCCCGACAAGGGGGCTGCCACCACCTGGATCTACACCGTGATGCGCAATCAGGGCTTCGACATGCTGCGCCGACGCCGCGCCAGCAAGGAAGAACTCTGTGCCGAAGAGCTGTGGCCCATGCTGGAGTTCAGGGCGGAAGAGGAGCACCTGAGCGGCGGCGAAGACGCCGTGCTGACCCGCCAGATGGCCCATTACGTCGGCACCTTGCCGGAACCGCAGCAGCAGGTGGTGCGCGGCATCTACCTGCAGGAGCTCTCCCAGCAGGAGCTGGCAGACCGGCTCGGCGTGCCGCTCGGCACCATCAAATCCCGCCTCAGACTGGCATTACAAAAATTGAAGGAACAAGTGGAGCAAGGCCATGATTAAAGCCCATCCCGTTCAGGCCATGTTGCGCGCCTTTGCCGCCGACGAACTGCCCCTGCCGCTGGCCGTCGGCGTTTCCGCTCACTGCGAGCTCTGCCCCGATTGTGCGGCCCGGCTGCGGGCCTGCGAAGAGGAGCTGGCCCGGCAATACCTGGCGCCCACCGAAGAGTGCGAGCCCTTGCCGGCGGCGTTCGATGCCATGCTGGCCGGCATCCTGCAGCAGCCGGTGGCCAGTGCGGCCGCGTTGAGTCAGTCGACGGCGGTCCAGCCCGAGCTGCAGGTGGCGGGCCAGTCGTACCGGTTGCCGCGGGTGCTGGCCCGTCACCACGCCCCCAGCTGGCGTCACATCGGCGCCATCCGGCAGGTGAGCCTGCCGCTCGACGAGCAGGGGGCCCGCGCCAGCCTGCTGCACATAGAGGCGGGTGGCCGCATCCCGGAGCACACCCACAAGGGCTACGAGCTGACCCTGCTGCTGGCAGGCACCATCGAAGATGGCGACACCCGCTATCAGGCCGGGGACTTCATCTGGCGCGATGCCAGCCATGCCCACAGTCCGCACACCCCGGACGGCTGCCTCTGCTACACGGTGCAGGATGCGCCGGTCCAGTTCACCAAGGGGTTGTCGCGGCTGCTGAACGGCATCAGCCATCGCCTCTACTGAGTCATGGCGGCAATAAAAAAGGGACCCTCTAGGTCCCTTTTTGCATGGTGTCGCGGCCGGATCAGGCGACGAACACCAGATAGACGGCGAAGGCCACCACGAAGCGGTAGATGGCGAACGGGATGAAGTCGAGGCGACGGATCAGCGCCAGGAAGGTCTTGATGGCGATCATGGCCACCACGAAGGCGGTGATGAAGCCCACCGCGAACATGGGGAAGTCGGCCATGGAGAGCAGATCCCGGCTCTTGTAGAGATCCAGTCCGCTGGCCGCCACCATCATGGGTACCGCCAGGATGAAGGAGAACTCGGCCGCAGCCTGACGGCTGATCCCCATCAGCATGCCGCCGCTGATGGTGGCACCGGAGCGGGAGAAACCAGGCCAGAGCGCCAGGCACTGGAACAGACCGATGCCGAGCGCCTGCTTGTAGCTGATGTCGTCCAGGGTTTCGGAGCGCACTGCCGGGCGGAACTTCTCGGCGATGATCAGCAGGATGCCGCCGGCCACCAGGGCGTACATCACGGTTTGTGGGCCGAACAGATGAGCCTTGATCCAGCTGTGGATGGCGAGGCCGATGATCACGGCGGGCAGCATGCCGAGGATGATGTGCACCAGCGAGAGGGTGGCGTGTCCCTGCGCCGGTTTTTGGCCGAAGTGGATGCCGATCAGGCCAAACAGGCGGCGCCAGAACACGGCGACCACCGCCAGGATGGAGCCCATCTGGATCACCACTTCGAAGGTGGCAGCCTTGGGGCCGTCGAAGCCAAGCAGGTGGCCGACGATGATCATGTGGCCGGTGGAGGAGACGGGGAGGAACTCGGTCAGGCCCTCCACTATGCCCAGCACGAAGGCGACAAACAGGGCGTAAGACTCTGTCATGTTTCAGATCTCTTGATTATTGGTCCGGATGAAGTCGGCCCCGAGCCGAGCCAGGGGCGACCAATGATGGAGGAAAATCGGGCGGGCAACCAGTGAATATTGTGTCGGTGCCAGGCCGCGCCGGCGGGATCGACGGCGGGGTCATGGGTTTTCGTTCGGGTCATATTTGTTCGCTGTCGGCATCGGCCCCGATCAGGCGGTGCCCTGGCTGGCCAGGATCCCCTCGATTTGCTGCAGCAGCGCCGCATCCAGCGGGGGTTGGGCCTGGGCTTCCACCGCGCTGACAATCTGTTGCGGGCTGCTGGCACCGATCAGGGCGCAGCTCACCACAGCGTCGCGCAGCACCCACTGCAGCGCCAGTTGCGACAGCGGTTGGCCCCGCTGCTGCGCCAGCGCATGCAGGGCTCGGATGGTGGCCAGCTTGCCGGCGGTGATCTGCTCGGGCTTGAGGAAGGGGCTGGCACTGGCGGCGCGCGAATCCGCTGGAATGCCGGCCAGGTAGCGATCGCTCAGCAGCCCGCCGGCCAGTGGGGAGAAGGCGACCACCCCCATGCCGTGCTCGCGGCAGACCGGCAGGGTGTCGGCTTCAATATCGCGCTGGAACAGGGAGTATTTGAGCTGATTGACCAGACAGGGGGTGCCCAGCTCCGCCAGCCGGGCGGCGGCCTGTGCGGCGAGCGGGGCCGGGTAGTTGGAGAGGCCGACGTAGAGCGCCTTGCCCTGACGCACCATCAGGGCCAGCGCCTGACAGGTCTCTTCCAGCGGAGTGCGCGGATCCGGCCTGTGGTGGTAGAAGATGTCCACGTAGTCGAGGCCGAGCCGGCGCAGGCTCTGGTGCAGGCTGGCAAACAGGTATTTGGCGCTGCCGCCGTCGCCGTAGGGGCCATCCCACATGATGTACCCCGCCTTGCTGGCGATGATGAGCTCGTCCCGATAGGGAGCCAGGCTCCCCTTTAGCAGCTTGCCGAAGGTGAGCTCGGCCGACCCCGGCGGCGGTCCGTAGTTGTTGGCCAGATCGAAGTGGGTGATACCCAGATCGAACGCCTGGTGCACCATGGCTTTTGCGGTGGCGGGATCGCACTCGGCGCCGAAGTTGTGCCATAGGCCGAGACCGATGCCGGGCAGGCGCAGGCCGTGGCGACCGGCGGGTCGATAGGGCTGGCGCTGGTAGCGGTCGGGGGCGGCGAGGTAGTGATCATCCATAACGACTCCTTGCGTGAACTTGTGTGCGAGCGGATGTGACGGGTGACCCCGAGCCCTCTTCATCCGCCATGTCGGTGTGGAGCAGAGTGCACGGGGCCAGCGTGTAGCCAGAGTGCCGCGAAACGGTGACGCCGCCCCGGCTGCGCCTGCGGTGGTCCGCGCAGGCCGGGTGGAGGGCGCCGGGGTCAGCTGGCGGCGATAAAGCGATAACGGGTCTGGTGACGATAGGTCTGCCCCGGCAACAGCCAGGGATCCCCCAGCTCGGGCCGGTTGGGGCTGTCCGGCAGCTGCTGGGCCTCCAGACAGAAGCCGGCGTGATCCTGATGGAGTCGGCCATCGCGTGCCGGCGTATTGGCCAGCCAGTTGCCGGTGTAGAACTGCAGCGAGGGCTGGTTGGTGTAGACCTCCATGACCAGCTGGCGATCCCCCGAGACCACCCGCGCCGCCCACTCGGCGCTCGGCCCGTTGAGCACAAAGGCGTGATCATACCCCTTGGCCTGTTGCTGCTGGGGGTGGCTCAGCCAATCTTGTCCGATCAGGCGCTCGTGGCGCAGATCGAACGGCCCCTCCACCGGTGCGAGCGCGAGCGGCAGCCCGCTTTGGTCGGTCGGCAGGAAACGGTCGGCATTGAGGCGGATGAGGTGATTGTGCACATCGCCGTCGGCGGCTTGTCCATCGAGATTGAAGTAGGTGTGGCTGGTGAGGCTGACCGGGGTCGCGGCATCCGTGCTGGCGACGAAATCCACCACCAGATCGTACTGCTCCAGCCGGTACTCCAGCGTGACCCGCAGGTTGCCGGGAAAGCCCTGATCCCCCGCCCGGGAGAGCAGGGTCAGTCTGACCCGGTCCGCCTCCCGCTCCTTGATCTGCCAGTGCTGGCGATGAAACCCCGCCCGTCCGCCGTGCAGGCAGTGGGGCGGCTGGTTGGCATCCAGCGGCCAGCGCTGGCCGTCGCGCAGCAGCTCGGCGTTGCCGATGCGGTTGGCAAAGCGGCCCGCCACCGCCCCCAGCCACACCTGCTGGGTGGGGTAGGCCTCATCGGCGCAGCCCAGCAGCACTTCGCGGCGCCCGCCCGCCACCGGCAGGGTGAGGGAGGTGAGGGTGGCGCCAAAATCGAGGCCGCGCAGGCGCAGCCCCTCATCGTTTTCCAGCTCGAACGGGATCATGGCATCGCTCATAGTGTGCCTGCACCTGTGTTGCCGATCCGGCAGACGTTGCCGTCGGCCTGCATCCTCAATGGGCTCATAGTTTTCCCGCCCCTGCGCTGGCGCGGCAGACGTAGCTGTCGGCCTTGAGGCCGAAGCGGGCCGGATACTCGGCATCGACCGCGGCGATCACCTCGGCCACTTTGTCGGGGTGCAGCAGGGCGACCACGCAGCCACCGAAGCCGCCGCCGGTCATCCGCACACCGCCCTCGGTGCCGATCCTGGCCTTGATGATCTCCACCAGACCGTCGATGGCGGGCACGGTAATTTCGAAGTCATCGCGCATGGCGGCGTGGGAGTCGGCCATCAGCTCGCCGAGGCGCACCAGATCCCCTTGCGCCAGCGCGTCGGCGGCGGCCAGGGTGCGGCTGTTGTCGCCCACCACGTGACGGGCACGGCGATAGCAGACCTCATCCAGCCCGGCCTTGCCCGCTTCCAGCGCCGCCAGATCCAGATCGCGCAGCGCCTTGACCCCGTAGTGACGGGCGGCGGCTTCGCACTGCTGGCGCCGGGTGTTGTATTCGCTGTCCACCAGACCGCGGCGTACATTGGAGTTGACGATCAGCACCGCCAAGTCGGTGGGCATGGGGATGAGCCGGGTTTCCAGCGAGCGGCAGTCGAGCAGCAGGGCGTGATCCTGTTTGCCGCTGGCGGAGATCATCTGGTCCATGATGCCGCAGTTGCAGCCGACGAACTGGTTCTCCGCCTGCTGGCCGTTGAGGGCAATCTCGGCCTGCGTGATGGCGAGCCCCAGCGCCTCCTTGAAGGCCTGGCCGATGGCCACTTCCAGCGAGGCGGAAGAGGAGAGGCCGGCCCCCTGCGGCACGTTGCCGGAGACCACCAGATTGAGGCCGCGCAGCGGATAGCCTCGCTCCTGCAGGTATTTCACCACCCCGCGGATGTAGTCGCTCCAGCGCTGGTCGGCATGGTGGTCGATGGGCTGGTCGAGAGCGAACAGGTCGCGCTGGTTGCCGTAGTCGGCGGCGATCACGTGCACCAGGCTGTCATCGCGCAGGCCGATGGCGACGCAAGTCTCGTAGTCGATGGCGCAGGGCAGCACGAAGCCATCGTTGTAGTCGGTGTGCTCGCCGATGAGGTTGACGCGGCCGGGGGCCCGTACCAGCAAGTCGGGTTGTTGCTCAAACTGCTTGGCAAACACGGCGCTGACGCGCTGGCTCGGGGTCATAGGGCCTCCTCGTTGGCCTGATTGGTCTGGTTGTAATGAATGGGGGAAAGCGCCCGCAGCCGTTCCGCTGCTTGTTCCGGCGTCAGATCGCGTTGGGTTTCGGCCAGCATCTCGAAGCCCACCATGAATTTGCGCACCGTAGCGGAGCGCAGCAGGGGCGGATAGAAGTGGGCATGCAGTTGCCACGCCTCTGGGCAGTCGGAGCGGGGCGGGGCAAAGTGCCAGCCCATGGAGTAGGGGAAGCTGCACTCGAACAGGTTGTCGTAGCGGCTGGTGAGCTCCTTGAGCGCGATGGCCAGATCCTGCTGCAGCTCGGGAGTGAGGTCGAGCAGAGAGGGAACGTGGCGCTTGGGCAGCAGCAGGGTTTCGAACGGCCAGGCCGCCCAGAAGGGCACCACGGCGAGCCAGTGGGCGGTCTCCACCACGATGCGGGAACGATCTTGCAGCTCCCGCTCCACGTAGTCGACCAGCAGCGGGCGGCCTTGCTCCGCCAGCCAGTCGCGCTGGTGCTGCTCTTCGCGGGCTATTTCATTGGGCAGGAAGTCGCTGCCCCACAGCTGACCGTGGGGATGAGGGTTGGAGCAACCCATGACGGCGCCCTTGTTTTCAAACACCTGCACCCACTCCCACTGGGCCGACAGCTCGGCCACCTGCTCCATCCAGGTGGTGATCACCTGCTCGATGGCAGGCAGGGGCAGTTCGGGCAGGGTCTTGCCGTGATCCGGCGAGAAGCAGATGACCCGGCTGGTGCCACGGGCGGCTTCCAGCTTGAGCAGGGGATCCTGCTGGCCACTGGCGGCCGGGGTGTCCTGCATCAGGGCGGCGAAGTCGTTGGTAAAGACGAAGGTGTCCCGATAGTCGGGATTCTGGTCGCCGGTGACGCGCTTGTTGCCGGCACAGAGGAAGCAGTCGGGGTCATGGGCCAGGCTCGGCGCCTGGCTCACCTTCTCGACCTGGCCCTGCCAGGGGCGCTTGGCTCTGTGAGGGGAGACCAGCACGTATTGGCCGGTCAGCGGGTTGAAACGACGGTGGGGGTGATCAACCGGGTTGAACATCATCACTCCTCAAGCTCAATAAAAGGAATTGCGGGCAGTGATGAGGGCGGGGGTGCCTCTCATCTGTGGCCCTTCTCCCGCGACGGGAGAAGGGTGCAAAGCGGACATCACGCCTCGTACCCCTGGGGGTTGGCGGATTGCCAGCGCCAGCTGTCGGCGCACATGGCGGCCAGATCCCGCCGGGCACGCCAGCCCAGCTCGCGTTCGGCCTTGGCGGGATCGGCCCAGCATTCGGCGATGTCGCCGGGACGTCTTGGTTCGATGCGATAGGGTAAGGTGCGGCCGCTGGCCGTCTCGAACGCCGTGACCATCTGCAGCACGCTCTGGCCCTGGCCCGTGCCCAGGTTGTAGACGTGCACGCCACCCTTGCTGGCGCAGTGCTGCAGCGCCTTGACGTGCCCTTCGGCGAGATCCATCACGTGGATGTAGTCGCGCACGCCGGTGCCGTCGACGGTGGGGTAATCGTTACCAAAGATGGAAAGGCAGTCGCGCCGGCCAATGGCGACCTGGGTCAAAAACGGCATGAGGTTGTTGGGGATCCCCTGGGGATCTTCCCCCATGGTGCCCGACTCGTGGGCGCCGACCGGGTTGAAGTAGCGCAGCAGGGTCATGCTCCAGTGCGGCTCGGCCCGTTGCAGATCCTCGAGGATCTCTTCGATGATCAGCTTGGAACGACCGTAGGGGTTGGTGGCGCTGCGTGGGAAATCTTCCCGGATGGGGGTGCTGGCCGGGTCGCCGTAGACGGTGGCCGACGAACTGAACACCAGGTTATGGACGCCGGCCCGCTGCATCGCCTGCAGCAATACCAGGGTGCCGCTCAGGTTGTTCTCGTAGTATGCGAGGGGGAGGCGGGTGGATTCGCCGACCGCCTTGAGGGCGGCGAAGTGGATCACTGCGTCGATCCGTTGCTCGCTGAAGATGCGATCCAGCAGAGCCGGGTCACGGATGTCCCCCTGATAGAAGCGGGGCTCGCGCCCGCTGATGGCGGCGATGCGAGCCAGTACGCCCGCCTTGCTGTTGCAGAGGTTGTCCACCACCACGGGCTCCATGCCAGCCGCTTGCAGTGCCAGGCAGGTGTGGCTGCCGATGTAGCCGCAGCCGCCGGTGACCAGTACTTTCATCCTCATCTCCACGCTGAAAAAAGCCTGTGAAGGAGTCTAGCCGAGGGGCCGGCGGGCAAACTGTGAACTGGCTAACAAATATGTGTAAACGATTACACTTGTTTTGGTGGTCATCATTTCAGCAATATGGTTTTCCCCCCTGTTATCAGTGACATTGCTCGGTATAATGGCGCCATCCCGAGCCGTGAAATAAGTGAAAATAGCATGAGTACCATCAAGGATGTCGCCCGTTTGGCCAACGTATCGGTGGCAACGGTTTCACGGGTGATGAACAACTCACCCAAGGCCAGTGCCGCTTCCCGCGAGGTGGTACAGAAGGCCATGGCCGAACTGGGCTACACCCCCAATGCCAACGCACGGGCACTGGTCAGCCAGACCTGTGACACCATGGGGGTGCTGGTGGGCGACGTGGCGGATCCCTTCTTCGGCGCCCTGGTCAAGGGGGTGGCCGCGGTGGCGGTGGAACAGGGCCTGCACCTGTTGATGGGTAATGGTTTTCACAAGGCACGGCAGGAGCGCGAATCCATCGAACTGCTGATCGGCAAGCGCTGCGAGGCGCTGGTGGTGCACAGCAAGGCGCTGAGCGACGAGGAGCTGATCGACTACGCGCTGCGGGTGCCCGGCATGGTGTTGATCAACCGCGACATCCCGGCACTCAAGGGGCGCTGCATCGCCCTCAACAACCGGCAGGGGGCCGCCACGGCGACCCGCCATCTGCTGGAGCTGGGCCACCGCCACATCGCCTTCCTCAGTTCGGATCACGCCATCGAAGATGCCATCCTGCGGCTGCAGGGCTATCAGGATGCGCTGGCCGAGGCGGGGCTGCGCGCCGATCCCGAGCTGGTGGAGAGCGGCATGCCCAACGAGGAGGGCGGCGAGCGCGCCATGCTCAACCTGCTGGCCAAGGGGCTGCCCATCACGGCCGTGGTGGCCTACAACGACGCCATGGCGGCGGGGGCCATCTCGGTGCTGGCGGACAACGGCCTCAAGGTGCCGGAGGAGGTGTCGGTGGTGGGTTTCGATGACATCATCTATGCCAGATACCTGCGCCCCAAGCTCTCCACCATGCGCTACCCGGTTGAACTGATGGCTGCCCAGGCGGCCAAACTGGCACTGCAGCTGGCGGCGGGGGAAAGCGAGGCGGTGCAGAGCCGCATTTACACCCCGACCCTGATCAACCGCCACTCGGTGGCTCCCGTTCGAAGCTGATCCCTTTCATTTACCTCCGTTTATCGCTCCGGATCGCCGTTTTTGCGGCGCGTGATCCGGAGCCTTCGCCTTTTACCTGCATTTAGCGCATTTTTACCCTGTTTTACTTAACAAATTCAGTGTAATCGTTTACATCTGTGTGAGCGAGATCGCCGATCACCGGGCAAAACTCCCCTACACTGCATACGTTTTCGGCGTTCATGCAGGGAGAGAGAATAATGCTCAGGGAGATAGTGGCCCGTCAGGACTGGCAGACCCAGGCAATTACCGCAGTGAATCGGTTGTCTGCCCATACCCCCTTGTTCAGCTGGCGCAGCGAAGCCGCGGCGCGAGATGATCTCGCCTCGCCATCGCGCACCCTGCTGGATGGGGAGTGGTGTTTCTCCTTCTTCGCGGCGCCCGAGCTGGTGCCGGAGCACTGGCTGGTCGAGGATCTGCCGGATGCCTGTGCCATCAAGGTGCCGGGCAACTGGCAGCTGGATGCGGCCTATCCAGGGTTGCGGCCTGCGACAGACGTGCCCATCTACACCAATATCAAATATCCCTTCCCGTGCGATCCACCACGGGTGCCGGCCGAGAATCCCACCGGCTGCTACTCCCGCGAGTTCAGCGTGCCGGCCGACTGGCTCGCCAGCGGCCAGACCCGGATCATCTTTGACGGGGTGGACAGCGCTTTTCACCTCTTCTGCAACGGTCGCTGGGTCGGTTACTCCCAGGACAGCCGGCTGCCTGCCGAATTTGACCTGACCTCTTTCCTCTGCGGCGGTGACAACCGGCTAGCAGTGCTGGTGCTGCGCTGGTCCGACGGCTCCTATCTGGAAGATCAGGACATGTGGCGCATGAGCGGCATCTTCCGCTCCGTCAGCCTGCTGCACAAACCGGCCCGTCATCTGGTGGACATTAGGGTCACCCCAGAGCTGGACGCCTGCTATCGCGATGGCCGCCTCAAGATCGCGCTGCAGGCGGCCAATGGGGCCGGTCTGTCGGTGGCGGCCTGCCTCTATGACGGCGTTGAGCGGGTGGCGACCCTGCGCCAGCCGATCGGCACGCAAGCCATTGACGAGAAAGGGGCGTATGACGATCGCGCCGAGTGCTGGCTCGAGGTGGCGGCCCCGCGCAAGTGGAGTGCCGAGACCCCCCACCTCTATCGCCTTACCCTGACCCTGCTGGACGAGCAGGGGGAGCCCATCGAGAGCGAAGCCTATGACGTGGGCTTTCGGGCGGTGGAGATCCGTGGCGGCCTGCTGCGGGTCAACGGCCAGCCGCTGCTCATTCGCGGCGCCAACCGTCACGAACACGATGCGGCCAGCGGTCATGTGGTGACCCCCGCCGCCATCGAGCAGGATCTGCTGTTGATGAAGCGGCACAACTTCAACGCGGTGCGTTGCTCTCATTACCCCAATCACCCCGAGCTTTATCGGCTGTGCGACCGGCTCGGCCTCTACGTGGTGGACGAGGCGAACCTGGAGACCCATGGCATGACCCCCATGGGGCGGCTGGCGCGGGATCCCGCCTGGAGCAACGCCTTCCTGGAGCGGGTGACCCGCATGGTGGCCCGCGACTTCAACCACCCCAGCATCATCATCTGGTCCCTTGGCAACGAGTCGGGCTACGGCCCGGCCCACGATGCCATGTATGGCTGGGTCAAGCGGGCGGATCCGAGCCGTCCGGTGCAATACGAAGGGGGTGGGGCCGATACGCCGGCCACCGACATCATCTGCCCCATGTATGCCCGCACCCATCAGGATCAGCCTTTCCCAGCGGTGCCCAAGTGGGCGCTGGCCAAGTGGATCGGCCTGCCGGGAGAGACCCGCCCGCTGATCCTGTGTGAATACGCCCACGCCATGGGCAACAGCCTGGGGGGCTATGCCCACTACTGGCAGGCATTTCGCGATCATCCGCGGTTGCAGGGTGGTTTCGTCTGGGATTGGGTCGATCAGGGACTGGACAAGCTGACCGACGATGGCCGTCATTTCTGGGCCTATGGCGGTGATTTCGGCGATACCCCGAATGATCGCCAGTTCTGCTGCAACGGTTTGGTGTTCCCTGACCGCACCCCCCATCCTGCCCTGTTTGAGGCAAAACGTGCCCAGCAGCCGTTCGGGTTGAGGCTGCTCGAGCGCCAGCCGCTGACGGTCGAGATCCGCAGCGAATACCTGTTTCGCGAGACGGACAACGAGCGGTTGCAGTGGCGGCTGTGCGAAGACGGCGTGGTGGTGAGCCAGGGTGAATGCCCACTTACCCTGGCACCGCAGGGAAGCGTGACGCTGACTCTGCTGGAGTGGTTGCCGGCCTTTGCGCCGGGGGCGCTCGCCTGGTTGGATCTCGCCATCGTACAGCCCGCCGCCACGCCCTGGTCTGCGGCCGGTCACGAGGTGGCGCGCCAGCAATGCATGTTGCCTGCCCCCCTGTCACTGCCTGTCGCACGCACGCCGGCCACCTTCATCGAGCTGGCGGATGGCTGGCAGATCCGGGCGGCCACCAGCGAGTGGCGACTGGACAAGGCCAGCGGCCGCATCCAAAGCTGGTGCAAGCTGGGCCGTGAGCAACTGAAAGAGGCCATCGCCGATCACTTCTATCGGGCACCGCTCGACAACGACATCGGTACCAGCGAGGCGGACCACGCCGATCCCAACGCCTGGATTGCTCGCTGGCAGGAGGCCGGGCTCAATGAGTTGCAGCACCGCTGCCTCGACCTGGTAGTGAGCCCTGACCAAGGGGTCGTGACTGTGCGTCACGGCTACTTCGTCGGCGAGGCGCTCAAGCTGCTGACCCGCTGGCGTCACGAGTTCGATCAGGATGGAGCCATGCGCCTCGCCATCGAGGTGGAGGTGGCAGCCGAGATGCCCTCCCTGCCGCGCATCGGCGCCCGGCTCTGGCTGACCGACGAGGTACTGGCGACAGGGGAGGAGGTGAGCTGGCTGGGGCGCGGTCCGCACGAGAACTACCCGGATCGCCTGCTGGCTGCCGACCTCGGTCGCTGGCAGTCGTCGCTCGATGCGCTGCACACAGCGTATGTGTTCCCGACCGATAACGGGCTGCGCTGTGACACCCGCCAGCTGCAACTGGGTACTGTCGAGGTCGAGGGGCTGCTCCATTTCAGCTTGAGCCGCTTCAGTCAGCAGCAGCTGGCACAGGCCCGCCACCAGACCGATCTGGTGGCCGAGGGAGGGCTGCACCTCTGTCTCGATGGCTTTCATATGGGGATTGGGGGCGATGATTCCTGGAGCCAGAGCGTGCGGCCGGAATATTGGTTGCAGCCGGGCGGCTACTATTGGAACTGTGTTCTACGCTGAATCTGAGCGATTGCTTAACAAGAAATAGCCTCGTTCAGGGCTTAAGTCTTGATGGGTAACTATAACTGCATGATTTTTAATTGATTTGTTGCTATGTAACAGAATGTAAACGTTTTCATTTTGTTGTCATGATCACAGATTGTCATACAACAAACTGATTACATTAGGCTGGCGCCAGTTCACTTGGTGTACAGCATTCCCTACAAAAACAGATAGAGAGATCGGAGCATAACAATGAAAAAGATCACGACCATTGCCGCCGTACTGATGAGCCTGATGGCTGGAGCCACCGCTCATGCCGAAACCCGCATCGGGGTGACCGTCTACAAATACGACGACAACTTCATGGCGGTAGTGCGCAAGGCAATCGAGAAGGAAGCGGCGGCCAACCCGGGGGTGGAGCTGCTGATGAATGACTCCCAGAATGACCAGTCCAAGCAGAACGATCAGGTCGACGTACTGCTGGCCAAAGGCGTGAAGGCGCTGGCCATCAACCTGGTTGACCCGGCGGCGGCCCCGGTCGTGATCGAGAAGGCCCGTGGCGAGGACGTGCCCGTGGTGTTCTACAACAAGGAGCCGAGCGCTGCCGATCTCGCCAGCTATGACAAGGCTTACTACGTGGGTACCGACTCCAAGGAGTCAGGCATCATCCAGGGTCAGTTGATCGCCAAGCACTGGAAAGCCAACCCGGCCTGGGATCTGAACAAGGACGGCGTCATCCAGTTCGTGCTGCTGAAAGGGGAGCCGGGTCACCCCGATGCCGAAGCCCGTACCACCTACGTCATCAAGACCCTGAACGACGGCGGCATCAAGACCGAGCAGCTGCACATGGACACTGGTATGTGGGATACCGCCATGGCCAAGGACAAGATGGACGCCTGGATCTCCGGCCCCAACGCCAACAAGATCGAAGTGGTCATTGCCAACAACGATGGCATGGCGATGGGTGCCGTCGAGTCGCTGAAGGCCCAGGGCAAGACCACCATCCCGGTATTCGGGGTTGATGCCCTGCCGGAAGCGCTGGCACTGGTCAAGAGCGGTGCCATGGCCGGTACCGTGCTGAACGATGCCGCCAACCAGGCCAAGGCGACCTACGAGCTGACCAAGAACCTGGCGGAAGGCAAAGCGGCCGGTGAAGGCACCAAGTGGAACATCGTCAACAAGGTTGTGCGCGTTCCCTACGTTGGTGTCGATGCTGACAACCTGTCCAAATTCGAATAATTCCCTCCTCCCGGGCAAGGGGTCTCCCCTTGCCCTCAGTTTCAACCAGATGTGATGGCTGATATGACAACACAGCAACAATCAGAATGGCTGTTGGAGATGATTGACGTCAGTAAAAGCTTTCCCGGCGTCAAGGCACTCGATAATGTCAATTTACGGGTCCGTCCTCATTCTGTGCATGCGTTGATGGGCGAGAACGGGGCAGGAAAATCCACGTTGCTCAAGTGCCTGTTCGGCATTTACGAGAAGGATCAGGGCAAGATCTTCTTCAAGGGGCAGGAGATCAACTTCACCTCCTCCAAAGAGGCGCTGGAGAATGGCGTCTCCATGGTGCATCAGGAGCTGAACCTGGTGCTGCAACGCTCGGTGATGGACAACATGTGGCTCGGTCGCTATCCCACCAAGGGGCTGTTCGTCGACCACGGCAAGATGTATCAGGACACCAAGCATATCTTCGACGAGCTGGACATCGACATCGACCCAAGGGTCAAGGTCGGCACCCTCTCCGTCTCCCAGATGCAGATGATCGAGATCGCCAAGGCGTTCTCCTATGACGCCAAGATCGTCATCATGGACGAGCCCACCTCCTCGCTGACCGAGAAAGAGGTGAGCCATCTCTTCAAGATCATCAACAAGCTCAAGGAGAAGGGCTGCGGCATCGTCTACATCTCCCACAAGATGGAAGAGATCTTCCAGCTGTGTGACGAGATCACCATATTGCGGGATGGCCAGTGGGTGGCAACCCAGCCGCTCAAGGGCATGACCATGGATCAGATCATCGGCATGATGGTCGGCCGTGAGTTGACCCAGCGCTTCCCGGAGAAGACCAACCAGCCGAAAGAGGTGATCCTCGAAGTCGAGCACCTGACGGCGAAGAACCAACCCTCCATTCAGGACATCAGCTTCAACCTGCACAAGGGGGAGATCCTCGGCATCGCCGGACTGGTGGGGGCCAAGCGTACCGACATCGTCGAGACACTGTTCGGCATCCGTGATCGCAGTGAAGGTGTCATCAAGCTGCACGGTCAGCCGGTGGCGAACCACAATGCCCACGAGGCAATCCGCAACGGCTTTGCACTGGTGACCGAGGAGCGGCGCTCCACCGGCATCTATTCGCGTCTCGACATCGCCTTCAACTCCCTGATCGCCAACATGGACAACTACAAGGGTTCCATGGGGCTGCTCAGCGACAACAAGATGAAGAGCGATACCCAGTGGGTCATCGACTCCATGCGGGTCAAGACACCGACCCAGCAGACCCAGATCGGTTCCCTCTCGGGGGGCAACCAGCAGAAGGTGATCATCGGCCGCTGGCTGCTGACCCAGCCGGAGATCCTGATGCTGGATGAACCGACTCGCGGCATCGACGTGGGGGCCAAGTTCGAGATTTACCAGCTCATCCTGGAGCTGGCGAAGAAGGACAAGGGCATCATCATCATCTCGTCGGAAATGCCCGAACTGCTCGGCATCACGGATCGCATCATGGTCATGAGCAATGGCCGGGTCGCCGGGATCGTCAATACCAAAGAAACTGACCAGAGCGAGATACTGCGCCTGGCATCTCTGTACCTCTAGAGACAGGAAGACATTTATGGAGTCGGCTAAAAATTTCAATCTGATGCGGGCGCTCAAGGAGAACGGCATCTATGTGGTGCTGCTGGTGCTGCTCATGATCATCGTGATCAAGGAACCCTCCTTCCTGAGTCTCACCAACTTCAGCAACATCCTGACCCAGTCTTCGGTACGGGTCATCATAGCGCTGGGGGTGGCAGGCATCATCATCACCCAGGGGACGGATCTGTCGGCCGGTCGTCAGGTCGGCCTGGCGGCGCTCATTGCGGCGACCATGCTGCAGGCGCTGACCAACGTCAACAAGGTGTTTCCCAGCCTGGGCGAAGTGCCCATTCCGGCGGTGATCCTGCTGGTGTGCGTGGTGGGGGCCCTGATTGGTCTGGTCAACGGCCTTATCGTGGCTTATCTGAACGTCACCCCGTTCATTACCACCCTGGGGACTATGATCATCGTCTACGGCATCAACTCCCTCTACTTTGACTCTGTAGGGGCTTCGCCGGTGGCCGGTTTTGACCCTCGTTTCTCGAGCTTCGCGCAGGGGTTCATCAAGCTGGGTGGCTTCAAGCTATCCTATCTGACCTTCTATGCCGCCATTGCCAGCGTGTTCGTCTGGGTGCTGTGGAACAAGACCCGCTTTGGCAAGAACATCTTTGCCATCGGCGGCAACCCGGAAGCCGCCAAGGTCTCCGGCGTCAACGTGGCGGTCAACCTGGTGATGATCTATGCGCTGGCTGGGGTGTTCTACGCCTTCGGCGGCATGCTGGAAGCGGGCCGGATCGGCAGTGCCACCAACAACCTCGGCTTCATGTATGAACTGGATGCCATCGCCGCCTGCGTGGTGGGTGGGGTGTCGTTTGCCGGCGGGGTGGGCACGGTCGCCGGGGTGATCACCGGGGTACTCATCTTTACATTGATCAACTATGGTTTGACCTATATCGGGGTCAGCCCTTACTGGCAGTTCATCATCAAGGGCGGCATCATCATTCTGGCGGTGGCGTTGGACTCCATGAAGTACGCCAAGAAGAAATAACGATTGGCAGAGAGGGTTGGCAGTGCCAGCCCTCTCTTCTGGAGGGATCCCATGCCATTCAAGGTCAAGATTTACGTCTTGCTGCTGCTGGCCATTCTGGTCACCATCGGCACTGCCTGGTTCAGCGTCAATCACTTCATCAGCGCCTATATCCGTACTCAGGCCACCCAGAACATCAACGAGCAGATCACCCTGGTCAAAGAGAAGCTGGCCAGCGACATCAATCAAAAAATCCTGTTGGCGGCCAACCTCAACTTCGGGGTCACCAACGTCAAGAAGACGCTGGAAGAGACCGGCTTTCACAATATCGTCAAGGTTATTGGCGACATGGCGTTCGACGTGAGCGGGGTCATCAACGATACGGCCAAGGTCGATGCGCTGCGCAAGCTGATCCCCGCCGCCAACAACCAGATCACCGTCAGCCCGCTGCAGCAGGTGGATGGCAAGCCCGTCATCTCGATTCTGGTGCCGCGAGGGGCCGACTCTGCCTACCTTTATTACCTCGACATGAGCGAGTTCAAGAACCTGCTTGAGAAGGTGAGCGACGAGGGGCGTTACTTCTCGCTGGCCGATGGCCAGGGCAATGTGCTCTACAGCAGCAAGCCGCAGGGAGAGAACGAGGCTCGTCCCAATCCGCTGGATATCCGTGGCAGCAGCTGGACGCTGACCGGCTACATCGATCTAGACTACATCCGCACCATGACCCAGGCGCTCAACGGCCAGATCATCATGGCGTTGCTCGGGGTGGCGGTGGTGGTGATGGTGCTCGCCGTACTGGCGCTCAATCTGGCCTACCGTCCCATCCTTTCGCTGCGGGATCTGGTGCTGGAGCTCTCCCGTGGCAGCGGCGATCTGACCCGTCGGCTGGCGGTAACCAGTACCGATGATCTGGGCCAGATTTCGGCCGGCATCAACCGCTTTATCGAGCGGCTGCAGGAGATGATGAACGAGGTACGGCAGGCCAGCGGCCAGCTCAACAGCGGTATCGAGGGGCTGGCGAGCCAGACCGGGGCTGCCCAGTCCCTGCTGGCGGATCATGTGCGCGAGACCGAACAGGTGGTGACCGCCATCAACGAGATGAGCCGCACCGCGGTCTCTGTCTCTGAGAGTGCGGCCAGCACAGCCCAGCTCACCGGCCAGAGCCAGCAGCTGGCGAGCCAGTCCCGTCAGGTGGTGGATCAGGCCATGGCCAGCGTGATGGCGCTGGTGGACGAGGTGGAGGCCACTGCCCGCTCCATCGAAGCCATGCAGCAGGATGTGCAGCAGATTGGCTCCGTGCTGGGCGTGATCGGCAGCATAGCCGAGCAGACCAACCTGCTGGCCCTCAACGCCGCCATCGAGGCGGCCCGCGCCGGCGAACAGGGGCGCGGTTTTGCTGTGGTGGCCGACGAGGTGCGCTCCCTTGCCGCTCGCACCCAGCAGAGCACGGCGGAGATCCAGACCATGCTGGCCAGTCTGCAGCGGGGTACCCAGACGGTGGTGGATGCCATGAGCAACACCAAGCAGAGTTGCCAGGGCGCCGCCGAGAACACCACCCGGGTCAATGAATCGCTGGATCTGATGGCGGGAGAGGTGGTGGAGATCAACGATCTTATCAGCCATATCGCCACGGCGGCGGAACAACAGAGCGCGGTAGCCGAAGAGATCAATCGCAACATGAGTGCAATTGCCGAGGTGATCCGCCAGCTGACTCACAACGGGGAGGAGACGGTAGCCAGCTCTGCCGCGATGCAGCAGACCTACGACAGGCTGCGGGAGATTGTGGGCCACTTCCGGCTCGAGTAGATGCCGGAGGCTGGCCATCGAAGAAAAATAGCCAAAAAAGATGGGGGCGACTTGCGTCGCCCCCGATAGTCTTATCGCTCATGTCCTTGAACGAAGTTGCTCCCTGCAATCCCTGACTATACCTCTTCCTTTAGGTTTCCCCTTCCCAATCCTTTGGGGTGTCCTTTAGCCATCATGGCCTGACGAGTCATCCATTCCCGTCGCACTTTCTCCGTCCTGGGAGGTGTCCTTTACCACATCCTGTGGTGAGTCCATTTGCCCAACCCTGGCAGCCAGTCTTCCTGACCGACTTCATTGCGTCCGTGCAGGAGTAACTATAAGGATTTCACGGGGCACGACAACGGTAGATTGAAAAACGTTTTTACGCATCTCGTTACGAAGGAAACTTGTTTCGATATATTTCATTTTAAATCAGTGGTTTGGTTTATTTGTGTTCAGGTTTTTTGATCCTATCTTCCGACTATCGCGAGGGCTTTTTCGGTGCTTTGCTCACGAAGTGAATGGCGAATGTCTCACACGCCGTTTAACCGGGGTTCAGAAAGGGATAAGGGGAGCAGAGCGCGGGGACTGGGGGCGAATCAGTGTCACGACTGTCGTGTCAGTTGTGTTCCTGTAGCCGTTCATAGATGGTTTGGCGCTCTTCCGGGCTCAAGGAGGAGAAGTAATGGGTAAACAGACGCAGCAACAGGGATTTGTTCATGCCGTCCTGCTGGGTCAGGCTGCCAAGTTCATCGATGGCCGTGGTACTCAGGGAAAAGGTCGCTTTTTTGTAGCTGGGTTTCAGGTGCTCACCATTCTCGATGAAGGCGAGTGCTGTGAGGGCTTCCTCCCGATGCAGAGTCAGCTCCAGGCTGACAACCTTGGGTTTGCCCTTGGCGTAGAAGTCAGCATCTTCGATGAACTCGTCAATAGTGAACTTCTTCTGATGATGCAGATTGTGTTTCTTCTTCAGGTCGGCAAGGCCCATCTCACACCCCCAGCTCCAGAAACTCCTTGGCGATGGCCCGGATCTCTTCGGCCGATTTGCCATCCGGTTCTATTTCCATCACCGACAACCCCTTCTCCTCGCTGTCGTCGTAGACATTGCGGCCATAGGTAATGGAGTTGAGTACGTCGACACCGAAGGAAGAGCACACCTCCTTGGCCTCCAGGATCCGTTTCACCTGATTGGGGAGGGCAGGGCACTGGGTCAGCACCACGGCTGCCCGCAGGCTGGGGTTGACCATCTTGCAGGTGGTGATGAGGTCTTCCATGTGCGGCAAGGTCTTGAGGTCGCGGCGTTTGGGGCGCAGCGGGATCAGGGCGTGGGTGGCAACCGCCATGGTGGAACGCAGAGCCCGGTTGTCCTGGCCGCCGCAATCGACGATGAGATAGTCATAGCGGTTCTTCAGGCTGAGCAGGTCGTTGCGGATGTTGCCGTAGAGCTGAACACAATTTATCTGGGGCAGGTCCGGATTGTCATTGCGCTCCTGGATCCAGTCCGAGGTGGTGCGCTGTGGATCGCAATCGACCAGCAACACCTCGCCATGAAACTGGGTCCTGAGGTAAACCGCCAGATTCTGGGCCAGGCAACTCTTGCCGCTCCCCCCTTTTTCGCCACCGACCAGCAGGATCATGACCGTCTCCTATCCCTATGAAAAACAGCTGCATTGAGTATAGGAGGGGGTTGGGCCATGACAAGCCAAGAGGAGGTGGCCTCCTCTTGGGCTCTCACTCTCAGTAGTGCTGGCTGCCGCCATACCATTGACATACATAGGCCGGTACCAGCATCTGGGGAGCCTTATCGACCTGGCATACCACCAGCGGCATGGCCGGCGCCCCTTCTGCACTGACCAGTGCAGGGGTCATGGGCAGCAGCAGGCTTGCAAACAACAGCAGTGATTTGATCTTCATGGTTAGCTCCTTGGTGATAAAACGGGTGTGATCCTGATCACTTTCTGAGTTAAGCCGAGGTGGTTGGTGACGCAAGGTGCTGAAATAAATTCAACTAATGAAAAAAGTTTGAAAAGAGCCGATGGCAGGCGTCCTGAAAAATGAGCGGCCAAGATGCGGACTGGGTGCATATCCATATAAATGATGAGCCGGCAGGTGCGCCGCAGCGGGCCTGCGCGAGCGGGTTGGACGAGATGCCATGATCTGGGACAACAAACAGATTATTCAGTGAGCAGGCAGGCAATGACTATTTATTTCCCCGTATCACCGCTTTGAAATCTCATAAAATTCAATTTTTTGCATATTAAATTCAATGAATGTTGATTTTGTTTTTATCTCTTTGAAATTTAAGGTTTTTTGTTTTTATATATATCCCTTAGTAGATATGGCGGATGAATGAAACAAGAAGAAATATGAAAAATATACGATGAAAAGTGCGTATTTAAACGAAGGTGATGAATGGGAGATTGTCAGTTCTGTTATCCCTATCAAAGAATAAACCGTGATTTTATTCAGTTATAAGTGAATGTGATCAATGTCTAAGTTTGGCGTGATTGGCAGGTCTAACCTCGGTCTCGAAAGGCAAGGGCAGGATAGAACACAAGCCGATTACCCTACATAAAGAATATCCCGCCTTAGCCACGAGCATGAATAGAAGGAATCTATTCAATCACTCGCAGGGACCACTGCTAGACGGAATATAATCATGAGCAAATTTTATGTAGGTTCTGAAGTTGGCCAATTGCGCCGTGTCATGTTGCACCGCCCCAACCTCAGTCTGAAGCGTCTGACTCCTTCCAACTGCCAGGATCTGCTGTTCGATGACGTCCTGTCGGTGGAACGTGCCGGTCAGGAGCACGACAAATTCGCTCAGGTACTGCGCGATCAGAATGTCGAAGTTTTCCTGCTGACCAATCTGCTGGCCGAAACCCTGGACGTGCCGGAAGCCAAAACCTGGCTGCTGCAACATCAGGTCTCCGACTATCGCCTCGGCACCTCCTTTGCCAACGACGTGCGCTGCTTCCTGGCAGACATGCCGCACCGTGAACTGGCCCGCATTCTCTCCGGCGGCCTGACCTACTCCGAGATGCCCTACAGCGGCGTCAACATGGTCGTCGGCATGCACGCCCCAACCGACTTCATCATCGAGCCGCTGCCCAACCACCTCTTTACCCGTGACACCTCCTGCTGGGTCTATGGTGGCGTTTCCATCAACCCCATGGCCAAGGCCGCCCGTCGTCGCGAGACCAACCACGTGAAGGCCATCTACCGCTGGCACCCGCAGTTCGCCGGTCAGGACTTCATCAAATACTTCGGTGATGAAGATCGCGACTACGACAACTCCACCATCGAGGGTGGTGACGTGCTGGTCATCGGCCGCGGTTCCGTGCTCATCGGCATGTCCGAGCGCACCACACCGCAAGGGGTCGAGCATCTGGCTCGCGGCCTGTTCAAACACGGCCAGGCCAAACAGGTCATCGCCATGCAATTGCCGAAACACCGCAGCTGCATGCACCTCGATACCGTCATGACCCACATGGACATAGACACCTTCTCCGTCTATCCGGAAGTCATCCGTAAGGATGTGAACTGCTGGAGCCTGACTCCGGGCGGCGCCACCGGCATGAACATCAAGGAAGAGGGTTACTTCGTCACCGCCATCGAGAAGGCACTGGGTGTCGATCAGCTCAAGCTCATCACCACAGGTGGTGACACCTTCGAGGCCGAGCGCGAGCAGTGGAACGATGCCAACAACGTACTGACCGTACGCCCCGGCGTGGTGGTGGGTTACGAGCGCAATACCTACACCAACGAGAAGTACGACAAGGCAGGCATCACAGTGCTGCCCATCCCGGGTGAAGAGCTGGGACGTGGTCGCGGCGGCGCCCGCTGCATGAGCTGCCCGATGGAACGCGACGGCATCTAACAAGACGGCGTGGCGCCGGCAAGAGGCCGGCGCCACAGATACCAAGACTCGAGAGTAACACTCATGAAAAAACCAACTGTCGTCGTCGCCCTGGGTGGCAATGCTCTGCTCCGTCGTGGCGAGCCGCTCGAAGCTGACATCCAGCGCAAGAACATCGCTACTGCGGCCAAAACCATCGCCCTGATCGCTCAGGAGTACAACGTGGTGCTGGTGCATGGCAACGGCCCGCAAGTCGGCCTGCTGGCCTTGCAAAACAGTGCCTACACCAAGGTATCCCCCTATCCGCTGGATGTGCTGGGTGCCGAGTCTCAGGGCATGATCGGCTACATGCTGATCCAGGAGCTGAAGAACCTGATGCCGAGCCGCAACGTCACCGCGTTGCTGACCCAGGTGCAGGTCGATCCCAAGGATCCGGCGTTTGCCAATCCGACCAAATTTATCGGCCCCGTCTACGAAGAGGCTGAAGCCCGCACCCTGGCAGAAGAGAAGCACTGGGTGGTCAAGGCTGACGGCAAGTTCTTCCGCCGTGTAGTGCCGTCCCCGCTGCCCCAGCGCATCGTCGAAGGCGACGCCATCGAAACCCTGATCGCCCAGGGTCACCTCATCATCTGTACCGGTGGTGGTGGCATCCCGGTGACCTGGGATGGCCAGAGCCTGACCGGCATCGAAGCCGTCATCGACAAGGACATGTCAGCCGCCTATCTGGCCAAGCAGATCAAGGCCGACGCCCTGCTGATCCTGACCGATGCCGATGCCGTCTATCTGGACTGGGGCAAACCGACTCAGCGTCCGCTGCGGATCACCAGCCCGGACGAGCTGGCTGGGGTCAAGTTCGATGCTGGCTCCATGGGGCCGAAAGTCGAAGCCTCCTGTGAATTTGTCAAAGCGACCGGCGGCATGGTCGGCATCGGTTCGCTGGAAGATGGCCTGGCCATCCTCAAGGGCGAAGCCGGTACCAATATCGTCGCCACCCGTACCGTGAATGCGTAATTGAAACTCGGCCCTCTGGGGTCTGCACAAATCTGTACTGAAGAATGCGTAGTCAACACTACTGCCTAAATTGGTCTGAACAAATATAGAGAGAACTCATCATGGCTTTTAATCTGCGTAACCGTAACTTCCTGAAATTGCTGGACTTCACCCCGCGCGAAATCCAATACATGATCGATCTGGCCATCGACCTGAAGAAAGCCAAATACGGTGGCTATGAGCGTAAACACCTGACCGGCAAAAACATTGCCCTGATCTTCGAGAAGACCTCCACCCGTACCCGTTGTGCGTTTGAAGTGGCGGCCTTCGACCAGGGCGCGCAAGTCTCCTACCTCGGCCCAAGCGGTTCCCAGATCGGTCACAAGGAGTCCATGAAGGACACCGCCCGGGTACTGGGTCGCATGTATGACGGCATCGAATACCGTGGCTACGGTCAGGAGATCGTGGAAGAGCTGGGTGCCTATGCCGGTGTACCGGTCTGGAACGGCCTGACCAACGAATTCCACCCGACCCAGATCCTGGCCGACTTCATGACCATGCTGGAGCACGGCAAGGGCAAGCGTCTGGATCAAATCAAGTTCGCCTACCTGGGTGATGCCCGCAACAACATGGGCAACTCCCTGATGGTCGGCGCCGCCAAAATGGGCATGGACATCCGCCTGGTTGCGCCGAAAGCCTTCTGGCCGGAAGAAGAGTTGGTTGCCAAGTGCCGCCTGATCGCCGAAGAAACCGGCGCACGCATCACCCTGACCGAAGACGTCAAAGAGGGTGTGCTGGGTACCGACTTCCTCTACACCGACGTCTGGGTTTCCATGGGTGAAGCGAAAGAAGCCTGGGATCAGCGCGTCAAACTGATGACCCCGTATCAGGTCAACATGGATGTCATCAACGCCACCAAGAACCCGGATGTGAAGTTCATGCACTGCCTGCCGGCGTTCCACAACGATGAGACCACCATGGGCAAGGAAGTGGCTGACAAATATGGCATGAAAGGCCTGGAAGTAACCGAGGACGTGTTCGAATCCGAGCACAGCATCGTGTTCGACGAGGCCGAAAACCGGATGCACACCATCAAGGCAGTGATGGTTGCTACGCTGGGCGACTAAGGTCGCAGTAGTGGTGCCGGGGGGTGACCCCCGGCTTTTCGACCATGTGACAGCGGCATAATACCTCTAACCCTACGACCCGCAGCCTGCATGGATACCACACCCACAGAAGGAAGCTGGACCATGACCAAATTCAAGTTCCCGTCAGCCTACACGATACTGTTCGTGCTGATCGCCCTGGTGGCCGCCCTGAGCTGGATAGTGCCGGCCGGCAAATATGAAATGACCATGAACGAAGCCCTCGGCAAGGAAGTGCCGGTGGCGGGTACCTACAAACTGGTGGAGGGCAATCCCCAGGGGATCGTCGACGTGCTGCTGGCACCTATCGACGGTCTTTATAACCATGACACCTATCAGGCAGGCGCCATCGACGTCTCCCTGTTCATCCTGATCATCGGTGGTTTTCTTGGCATTGTGACCAAGACCGGTGCCATCGATGCCGGTATCGAGCGTGTAACCGACCGTCTGCGCGGCCGGGAAGAGTGGATGATCCCGATCCTGATGGCGCTGTTCGCTGCGGGCGGTACCATCTACGGCATGGCGGAAGAGTCGCTGCCGTTCTACACCCTGCTGGTGCCGGTGATGATGGCCGCTCGCTTTGACCCGGTCGTGGCTGCCGCAACCGTGTTGCTGGGGGCCGGTATCGGTACCCTGGGCTCTACCATCAACCCGTTCGCCACCGTGATTGCCGCCAACGCAGCCGGTATCTCCTTCACCGACGGCATCTGGTTGCGCGTTGCCATGCTGGTTGCCGGCTGGCTGCTGTGCGTGGCCTATGTGATGCGTTACGCCAAGATGGTGCGCAACGACCCGAGCAAATCCCTGGTGGCTGACAAGTGGGAAGAGAACCGTGCCCACTTCCTCGGCAACAAGAGTGACCAGATGCTGGAGTTCACCCTGACCCGTAAAATCGTGCTGGGTATCTTCGTCGCCGCCTTCGCAGTGATGATCTACGGGGTGGCCGTGCTGGGCTGGTGGATGGCGCAGATCTCCGGCGTGTTCCTGGCTGCCGCCATCATCGTCGGTGTCATCTCCCGCATGAGTGAAGAGGAGCTGACCTCCAACTTCATCGACGGTGCCCGCGACCTGCTCGGCGTTGCCCTCATCATCGGTATTGCCCGCGGTATCGTGGTGGTGATGGACAACGGCATGATCACTCACACCATCTTGCACAGCGCAGAAGGGATCGTGACCGGCCTCTCCACCGTGGTGTTCATCAACGTGATGTTCGTGCTGGAAGTGGTGCTCTCCTTCCTGGTGCCGTCCTCCTCCGGTCTGGCCGTGCTGACCATGCCGATCATGGCGCCGCTGGCCGACTTCGCCAACGTGGGTCGCGAGCTGGTGGTCACCGCCTATCAGTCCGCTTCCGGCTTGGTGAACCTGGTGACCCCGACCTCCGCCGTGGTCATGGGTGGCCTGGCGATTGCCAAGGTGCCCTATGTACGCTGGCTGAAATGGGTGGCGCCGCTGCTCGGCCTGCTGACCGTGCTGATCGTGGTCTGCCTGAGCCTGGGTGCAGTGCTCTGATCCACAACGAAGAGAAAGCTGAAAACGGGAGCCAGTGGCTCCCGTTTTTTTATGGCTGACTTATGACGACTCAAGTAGTGGGGAGGGGAGAACGGATGAGGATGAACAGTTTTGGCGAAGATCAGCGGCAACAAAAAGGCGACCTTCTGGTCGCCTCGATCTCTTCGTGGGAGAGGGCTTAGCGGGCTTGGGCCAGAGTGCGCACCACGGCGGCGTGGGCCTGACGGGTGCGGCTGATGTGGCGCGGGGCGACCAGCACCACGTCGTTGCCGGCGACGGCGCCCATGATCTCGGGATTGGCGTTGCGATCCAGCAGGCGGGCCACCACGGTGGCGGCGCCAGGGGTGGTGTGGATCAGCACCATCTGCTGGTTGTGCACCACTTCGCGCACCATGTCGTGGATGGAGCGGGTACTGCCGGCGGGCTCCAGCTGCTCGTCCACCAGGGTGTAGACCTTCTTGCCGTTGGCATTCTGGGCCTTGGCCACGCCGAGCCGGCGCAGCAGACGGGAGATGGTGGACTGGCTGATGTCGGCGAAACCGCGCTCCGACAGCTCGCGCCGGATCTCCTCCTGGGTGCTGTAGCAGTGCTGGCCGATGATCTGGCGACAGGCATCCAGCTGGGCCAGATCGTGCTCTTGTTCCACGGGACGACTGCGGGTTTTGACCACGGCGAATTCCTTTGATGATGACCGACGGTAAACGCTCGATATCTGCCGCATTCGCTGAATATCAGCAAAAAATACTGGCAATCAATGCACTGGCAGGAAATGAGCGGGAATAGCTCTGTTTGGATGGCAAATTATAACCAACTGGTTATTTGGTGATGTGACAGGGGTCAAAAATGGGCCCCTTGGGGCCCACCTGGATATCTTTTGAGTCTGGCTATCAGTAGCGTTCGCTGACGATGTCCTGGGTGAAGGACTTCTCGCAGTATTTGCACTTCATCCGCACCACGCCTTTCACCTCACGCACCCGGAAGTAGCTGTCCACCGGCTCGTTGTGGGAGATGCAGTTGGAGTTGGGGCAGTGGAATACCCCGGCGATGAACTCCGGCAGCTCCAGCTGGTGTTTCTTCACCACGGCGAAGTCTTCGATGATGTTGACGGTCGCCTTGGGGGCGAACAGCGCCAGCTGGTTGGCCTGCTGTTCGGTCAGGCGGGTGTTCTCGATCTTGATGAGATCCTTCTTGCCCAGCGCGCCGGATTTCAGGTTGAAACCGACGGTGATGCGCTCCTGGGTCTCGATCAGCTGGAACAGCTTGAGGATCTTGATGCCCTGGCCGGCGGGGACGTGGTCGATGACGGAGCCGTGACGGATGGCTTCGACTTGCAGTTGGTTCTTCTCGGACATGATATACCCCTTTCCCTTAGACGGTTTCGTTCAGTACCAGAGCCAGCAGCGCCTGGCGTGCATAAACCCCGTTCTCCGCCTGCTGGAAGTAGTAGGCGTGGGGAGTCTTGTCGACCGCGACGTCGATCTCGTCGACGCGGGGCAGGGGGTGCAGGATCTTCATGGTGGGCTTGGCGCCTTCCAGGGTGGCCACTTCCAGCACGAACTTGGCGGCCATGTGCTTGTATTCGGTCTCGTCGAAGCGCTCTTTCTGAACCCGGGTCATGTAGAGGATGTCGAGCTCCGGCATCACCTCTTCCATGGTCTCGTGCACGCTGAACTGGATGCCTTTCTCTTCCAGCTCCTCGCAGATGTAGTCCGGCATCGCCAGCGCTTCCGGCGAGATGAAGAAGAAGCGGCAGTTGAACAGGCTGAGGGCCTGGGCCAGCGAGTGCACGGTGCGGCCGTACTTGAGGTCACCGACGAAGGCGACGTTGAGGCCGTCCAGCTTGCCTTGCGTCTCGTGGATGGAGAAGAGGTCGAGCAGGGTCTGGGTCGGATGCTGGTTGGAACCGTCACCGCCGTTGATGACCGGTACCCGGGAGAACTCGGAAGCGAGGCGGGCGGCGCCCTCTTTCGGGTGACGCATCACTACCGCATCGGTGTAGGAGCCGATGATCTTGATGGAGTCGGCCAGGGTCTCGCCCTTCTTGGCGCTGGTGTTACCACCGTCGGCGAAGCCGATGATGTTGCCACCCAGGCGCTGGACCGCGGTCTCGAACGACAGGCGGGTACGGGTGGAGGCTTCGAAGAAGCAGCTGGCAACCAGCTTGTCTTTCAGCAAGCGGGTGTCGGGCTCGGCCTTCAACCGCTGTGCGGTTGCGACCACCAGTTCCATGTCGGGCCGGGTCAGGTCCGAAATGGAGATGACATGTTTCTTATAGAGTGGATTGGTCATCGTCTGCATTCCCTTTGACATCAATGAAGGTTTTTCGGGCACAAAAAAAAGCCCCTGAAACAGGGGCTTTTTTTAAAAACAATTGGGGATCTGTGGGTCGGGAACCGGAAACAACGGGGCCGCTCTGGTGCGCTCCACCCGTCTGCAAGGCTGTTTTTTTCAGCAAAAACTGCATCGTCCTGTCCTGACCTTTTTTCAAACCGGACAGATTATAGAGTCGCATTTTGAATTGTCAAAAATTTATTTCAAAGGCAAGATTTGCACGGAAAAACGTTTAACTGTCGTGAACTGGCCGGCAAACCCACACCTGGTGTTCGGCCTGCAATGGCTGCGCATCTTCGGCCATGCTGCGCAGATAGGCGAGTCTGTGGTGCCCCTCCAGCAGACAATAGGGTTGTGGCAGCGGGTGACCGTCCGGGTAGCTGCTGCCCACCGCCGATGCCAGCACTATGATGGGTTCGGACCAGGTACCCTGGCTCAGCATGTACTCCCCGAGCCAGGAGCGACGGACGTAACGGTTGTGCCTCAGCATCTCGCCCCAGCGTTCGACCACCTCCATATGGCGAGAGCCGGTCTGCTCGATGATCTTGGCGGTCGGCCAGCTTTCATACTCGAACTGGTGGCGGGCGAGATCGATAAAGCTCCAGTTGGATTCAAAACCGCGCCAATGGCGGTAAATCCACTGGGAGAGCACATTGTCGGGAATGAAGGGCACCAGCGGGGCGACCCGTGCCAGATAGTCCGGCAGGGCCTCGGTTTTGCTCTCATCCCGGAAGTTGAGCGGTGCAAGTTGTTGAAGTAACCGATAATTGAGCATGAGCAGCCTCCTCATTGCCTGGCCACCTCTTCACCCTACCCCCATTGCCGCTGCTTTCCTACCCAAACAAGGCTGTAAATACAGCGAGTTACCCCCTTTGGCTGCAAAAAGTGACGAGATTTGCTCGTCCTTTGTGCAATCGCACCGAAAGTGAGAAAAAAGCCTTTACCTTTGATCCCGGCTTTGTATAATTCGCCTCGTTTGTTGCAGGGGCGTAGTTCCAATTGGTAGAACAGCGGTCTCCAAAACCGATGGTTGCGGGTTCGAGTCCTGCCGCCCCTGCCATTTTTCAGAGAAGCCAGCTCATTGAGCTGGCTTTTCGCTTTTCCGGGTCTCCCGTTTTTTCCCGTCGTCCCTTGTCCCGCCTGCTGTAGCAGGGCGCTCCCTCCCGTTGTACTCGTTCATCCCGACCGCTAGTCGTTGTTGCGCCGGTTTGCCCTGTCGTTTCTGGCAATCGTCCCGCCGCGCTCCCTGTGCTACATAACAGGGTCGGTGCCCTGGCATGCCGTTGGCAGGCCGGCACTCAATGCTCAAGCCGTGGATTGTGGGCGTGAACATCAGCTGAGGAGAGCGAACCATGAACAAGGCAGTTGAAACCCGATTGAACAAGTCCCGTCCCGGTGGCTGGATCCCCCGCGATGGCGCCCATATCGAGCGCTGGATCCGGCGGATCAAGCACTACGTGACCCAGCAGCCGCGGGCGCTGGTGCCACCCATCGCCGAGCTGCGGGATCTGGTCCATGCCGACCCTGCGCTGCATGCCCAGGCCGAAGCCATGTTCAAGGAAGCCTGGCGCCACAAGCACCTGACCCCGCTCAGTCAGCCAGAGGTACGCTCGTTCGAGGAGTTCCTGGGGCTGCTCAACGGCATCATGACCACGGCGCCCGAGGCGTATCAGGACATCCCCAGCCACGAGCCATCCGGTCTCATCGGCTTTCCCATCAATGCCCTGCTCGACTGGCCCATGGCCACCCAGGCCGGCTATCACTTCTTTGCCAACGCCCTGATCAACCAGCAGTTCAAGAAGATCCTCGACTACTGGGCCCAGTTCCTGCAAAGCCCGGCTTCACGCTACGTGCTGAATGAGCCGGTCAGCCGGCTGGATCAGGAGACCCTGGTGGTGCCCTGGCTCGGCAAGGTGGCCAAGGCCGAGATGGTCAAGGTGGCGAACGAGGCGGTCGGGGAGGGGCCCAACCCTACTCCGGGCAGCTTCGAGCAGATCTTCGAGTGCGAGCCGGCGGCCGAATACCACGGGTTCAGCTGCTGGGACGACTTCTTCACCCGACGTTTTCGGGTCGGAGTGCGGCCGGTATCTGCGCCGACGGATGACTGTGTCATCGTCAACGCCTGCGAATCGGCGCCGCTGCAGGTACGCAAAGAGGTGAGCCGCAGCGATCAGTTCTGGCTCAAGGGGCAGCCCTATTCGCTGGACAACATGCTCGATTTTGACGATCTGGCACCCCGTTTCGAAGGCGGCACCGTCTACCAGGCCTTCCTCAGTGCGCTCAGCTACCACCGCTGGCACAGCCCGGTGAGCGGCACCATCCGCAAGGTGCGCATCGTCAACGGCACCTACTATCTGGAAAACCAGTTCGAAGGCTTTGCCGACCCGCAGGGGGCGGATCCCAGCGCCCCCAACAATTCCCAGCCGTTCCTCACCTCGGTGGCGACCCGGGCACTCATCTTCATCGAGGCCGACAACCCCAAAATCGGCCTGATGTGCGTGGTGCCGGTGGGGATGGCCGAGGTGTCGAGCTGCGAGATCACGGTGCAGGCGGGGGATCGGGTGCAGAAGGGGGATCCGCTCGGCATGTTCCACTTCGGCGGCTCCACCCACTGCCTGCTGTTCCGCCCCGGGGTCAGGCTGGAGTTCGACTTCCATGGCCAGACCCCCGGGCTGGATGCGACCAATATGCGGCTCAATACCGCCATTGCCCGGGTCAAGTAGCCCTGCCGGGTAGAGTATGGGAGGCCGCCTGCGGGCGGCCTTGTTGTTGTCATGGGGAGCTGCTTTTTGGCCCCCTAATGCGGGTTGTCAGCAGCATGGAATAGCGATCCAGTAATGACGAGTAGCGGGTTCTGTTGTTGATAGATGTAAAAATACTGGGATTCACTAAAGTCTGTTCAGCATGTGGCCGATAGCCTTGATTAAATAAGGGTCTCTCCCTGGCCCGTCACAACAACAAGGATCCGTAGTCATGACACTTTCGTTGCGCGGCAAGCTGCTGGCCACCAGTCTGGGGGTGGTGCTGCTGATGGCCTCACTGCTCGGCATCGTTGCCTTTCACACCCTCAAATCCCGCACCATGAGCGCCATCCAGAGCGAGGCGGTCAACTATGGTCACGCCTACTCGGTCGCCATCGGCGACTGGATGGCGGATCGCAAGAACACGGTGCATGCGCTGGTGAACCTGATCGCCGACAATCCGCAGGCCGAGTTGGTGCCGCACCTGAAGCAGGCTTACACCTCGGGTGGGTTCGGGCTCACCTACTTTGGCTCGACCCAGGGGGTGATGACCCGCCAGGACCCCTCCCTCAACACCGGCAACTATGACCCGCGCGAGCGGCCCTGGTATCAGGACGCGGTGAAGGCAGGGCAGCTCATCGTCACCGCTCCCTATGTCAGCGTCACCATGCAGAAGCTGGTGGTCACCCTCTCCGAGCCGGTGCTGCATCAGGGTGAACTGGTCGGCGCCGTGGGGGCCAACCTGGCGCTCGACAAGCTGATCGACGAGGTGCTGGCGATGCAGGTGCAGGGCGAGGGGTACGCCATGCTGCTCGACAGCAGCGGCCTCATCGTCGGCCATCCCAACAAGGAGCTGGCGCTCAAGCAGATTGGTGAGCTCTCTCCCGACCTGTCGGCGGCCACCTTCCAGCAGTGGGGCCGCGAGAACAACGAGCTGCACGCCGCCACCCTCGACGGGCGCGACGTGCTGCTGGCGGTGCAGCCGGTGGCTGGCACCGACTGGCTGCTGGCCATGGTGATGTATCGCGACGTGCTGGAGGCGCCGCTCGCCTCCCTGCTGTGGCAGCTGGTGGGGCTGACTCTGGTGCTGATGCTGGTGTTCAGCGCCCTGCTCACCGCCATGTTCAAGTATCTGTTTGCCGATCTGGGCCGGGTGGCCGGTGCGCTGCACGACATCGCTCACGGCGAGGGGGACCTCACGGTGCACATCAACACTCGCAGCAAGGATGAGGTGGGTCAGCTGGCGGAGAGCTTCAACCAGTTCGTGGCGCGGCTGCACGGCATCGTCAGCCGGCTGCGGGACGTCACCGTCGAGCTGGCGGCCCAGTCCCGTGCCCAGGCGGCAGGGGCCCAGTCCCGCAGTCAGCGGGTGCGCCAGCAGCAGGACGAGATCGTGATGGTGGCGACCGCGGTGACCGAGATGGCCTCCGCCACCCAGGAGATCGCCGGCAACGCCGAGTTTGCCGCCACCACCTCGGGCGATGCGGTCAAGCTGGCGGTCGCCGGCCAGTCGCAGGTCGGTCAGAGCCAGCGCAGCATCACGGGGCTGGCGGACGAGGTGGCCGACGCCAGCCAGATCATCGTGGAGCTGGATGCCCACGCCCAGAAGATCAGCGGCATTCTGGCCACCATCAGCGGCATCGCCGAGCAGACCAACCTGCTGGCGCTCAACGCCGCCATCGAGGCGGCCCGGGCCGGCGAGCAGGGCCGCGGCTTTGCGGTGGTGGCGGACGAGGTGCGGGTGCTGTCACGCCGCACCCACGACTCCACTGACGAGATCCAGCAGATGATCGAGACCCTGCAGCAGACCACCCGCCGGGCGGTGAGCGGCATGGAGACCAGCCGCCAGCTGGCGGGCACCAGCGTGGAGGATGCAGAGTCTGCCAACCTGAGCCTGGGGCAGATCAACGAGGCGATCGGCGCCATCAGCGACATGGCGACCCAGATTGCGGCGGCGGCCGAAGAGCAGACTTCGGTCACCAGCGAGATCAGCCGCAACACCGAAAACATCCGTCACGTCTCCCAGGAGCTGGCCGAGCAGGCCAATCAGGAGGCGGCGCAGGCGGCCGAGCTGAAGGGGTTGACCGAGCGACTGGAGCAGGAGATCGGCCGTTTCCGGCTCTGATCATCAGGCGAACGTCCATGAAAAAGGGCAGCCCGCAGGCTGCCCTTTCTTGTTTTGCGACAGGCTCAATGGGTCTGCTTGACCCAGATCAGCTGATCGGTGGCAAAACCCAGCGATGCCGCCTTGGCGACCAGCGCATCCACGTTGGCCTTGGGCGGATTGGGTGAGCGGGCGAGGATCCAGAGATAGTCGTGGTTGTAGCTGGTCACCAGCGAGAGCTGGTAATCGGGGTCCAGCTCGATGACGTTGTAGCCGCCGTAGAAGGGGCCGAAGAAGCTCACCTTGAGCCGTGCCTCGTCCGGTTTGTCGACGAAGTAGGCCTTGCCCTCGGCTTCACGCCAGCTGCCGTCACTCTGCTTGCCGCGGTTGAGTACCTTGACCCCGCCGTCGTCGCGCAGGCTGTAGGTGGCGCTCACCTGCTCCAGTCCGCGCTCGAAACTATGGTCGAGGCGGGCAATCTCGTACCAGGTGCCGAGGTAGCGGTCGAGCTGGAAGCCGGTAACGGGGCGGATGCCGTCGGCGAGGCCGGTACAGGCCGTCAGCAGACAGGCGGTGAGCAGGCAAAGCAGTGCACGCATGAACAATTCCTCTCTGGTTATCCCTCTATGATGCGCAGCTGGCCTTCCCGAAAGCGGGAGGCCTGATCCGTCGGCGTGCTGCCGAAGAAGCGCTTGTACTCCCGGCTGAACTGGGAGTTGCTCTCGTAGCCGACCCTGGTCGCCGCGGTGCCCGCCTTGATGCCGTCGTGCAGCATCATCATCCGCGCCTTGTGGAGGCGAAACGACTTGATGTACTGCAGCGGCGAGGTGGCGGTGACCGCCTTGAAGTGGTGGTGGAAGGCGGAGACGCTCATGTTCACCTCCCGCGCCAGCTCCTCCATGGTCAGGTTGTCGGCGTAACGCGACTCTATCATACGCAGCACCCGGGCAATCTGGCCCACATGGTTGTGGCGATTGGCGAGCGCCTGCAGCGCCGGGCCACCCCCTTCGTGCAGGGCGTAGAACAGCATCTCCCGCACCGTCTGCGGCCCCAGTACCCGGGCGTGGTGGGGCTTGTCCATCAGATCGATCAGCCGCTCGGCAGCGCAGAACATGGCCTCCGACAGCGGCACCGAGTGCACGCCGCTCTTTTGCGGGGCGGGGGCGGGCAGGGCATCCCCCAGCTCCAGCAGCAACTCCTGCAGGGTCACCAGGTTGATCTCGAGGGAGAAGCCGATGAGGGGTTGCTCAGGGGAGGCGAAGCACTCGCACTCGCAGGGCAGCGGCAGGGTCATCAGCAGGTAGTGGTTGGGGTCGTAGCGAAACACCTGGTCCGCCAGATAGCCCACCTTGTGCCCCTGCAGGATCACGATCATCCGCGGCTGATAGAGCACCGGGGTGCGGCCGTGGTATTCGGTGGTGTAGATGAGGCTCACTTGATCCACCGGGGAGGGGGTGATGCCGGGGGCGGTGACGTGGCGGGCCAGCTTGGCGGCGAGATCGGTGTAGCGGGTCTGCATGGGATACTCTTGGGTTCTGTTTTGGCTGCTTTGTAGGAATAGGCAAAAATAAAGCAGGATGTTGCCTTGATGGTATTGGTTGTCTGGAGAAAAATGCAATCACATTTTTGCGGCCAAGCCGCCAGATACTCACAAAGGCAATGTCGATGAACAACTTTACCCTGCATACCCCGACCAAGATCCTGTTCGGCAAGGGCCAGGTCGCCCAGCTGCGTGAACAGCTGCCGCGCGATGCCCGCATCCTCATCACCTACGGTGGCGGCAGCGTGGTACGCAGCGGCCTGCTGACCCAGATCCGCAGCGAGCTGGCAGGCATGACCCTGTTTGAATTCGGTGGCATTGAGCCCAACCCCACCTATGAAACCCTGATGGGAGCGGTCGAGCTGGCCCGCGCCGAGCGGGTCGACTTTCTGCTGGCCGTCGGCGGCGGCTCCGTGCTCGACGGCACCAAGTTCATCGCCGCGGCCGCCCACTATGATCCGGCCCGGGATCCCTGGCACATCCTCGAGACCGTGGGCAATGAAGTGCGCTCCGCCATCCCGCTCGGCGCCGTGCTGACCCTGCCGGCCACCGGCTCCGAGATGAACATGGGCGCCGTGGTGACCCGTCGCAGCAGCGGCGACAAGGTGCACTTCTTCTCGCCGTTCGTGATGCCGCGTTTCGCCGTGCTCGATCCGGTGCTGACCTACACCCTGCCGGCCCGTCAGGTGGCCAACGGGGTGGTGGATGCCTTCATCCACATCCTGGAGCAGTACCTCACCTATCCGGTCAACGCCAAGGTGCAGGATCGCTTCGCCGAAGGTCTGCTGCTGACCCTGCTGGAAGAGGGCCCCAAGGCGCTGGTGGAACCGGAAAACTACGAGGTGCGCGCCAACATTATGTGGAGCGCCACCCTGGCGCTGAACGGCCTGATCGGGGCCGGTGTACCGCAGGACTGGGCGACCCACATGCTGGGCCACGAGATCACCGCCTTGCACGGCCTCGACCACGCCCAGACCCTGGCAGTGGTGCTGCCGGCCCTGCTGCAGGCCAAGCGCCAGCAGAAACACGCCAAACTGCTGCAATACGCCGAGCGAGTGTGGGATCTGCGCAGCGGCAGTGAAGCGGAGCGCATCGATGGCGCCATCGCCGCCACCCGCGACTTCTTCGAGCGGATGGGGGTCAAGACCCGGCTGCGGGATTACGGCGTGGCGGACGCAGGAATTGATACCCTGCTCGGCAAGCTGGCAGAACACGGCATGACCGCCATCGGCGAGCACGGCGATATCGACCTGGTGCAGAGTCAGCATATTTATGAGGCGGCCTGGTAAGCGGGGCGCACTGGCCCGTCACCATCGAAACGATTAAATAGCAGGGGCCGGATCCGCTCATTTGGCGGGTAGCCGGCCCCTTGTCTGTTACAAAACAGTTACTTTTTTCGTTTTCGGCCCGATATCTGTGATCCGTGCGGATTTCGTAAGAACAAAAAGCGCTAAGATAGAGGGCCGGTAAAACATTTTTTTTGACTGGTTGGATCACTTTTTCCAGCGCTTTTTACTGGTATAAGTCGCTAATTTGGTTTGTTTTTTTAAATCATGGTCCGGGATGGGCTGAATTCTGTACGCGCCCCGCCGGGACTGCGGTTGTAATAAAACTCCAAAATTTGATACTAATCACCTTCGCGCCTGAAAAGCGGGGGCCTGGCCATGACAGGAGGTTGAGGTAAAGCCTACTGATTTTCATAACAAAGGGCCCGTGACCTGTACTTTGGTCATGTCTTGTTTCGCCAGAAATGCGACACTGGGCAGCGATTGTTTATTAACCATCAGGGAATAGTCATGCAGATTGGAATACCGAGAGAGAGTCTCGCCGGTGAGACCCGGGTCGCAGCGACCCCGGCCACCGTTGAGCAGCTGAAAAAGCTCGGCTTCGAGGTCGCCATCGAGGCCGGTGCCGGCCTGCTGGCCAGCTTCGATGATGCCGCCTTCGAGGCTGCCGGTGCCAGCGTGGTGCCGAGCGTCTGGCAAGCCGACCTCATCTTCAAGGTCAATGCGCCGACCGATGCCGAGATCGCACAAATTAAAGATGGTGCCACCCTGGTGAGCTTCATCTGGCCTGCCCAGAACCCTGAGCTGGTCAAGAAGCTGTCCGCGCGCAACATCAATGTGATGGCGATGGACATGGTGCCGCGGATCTCCCGTGCCCAGTCCCTCGATGCCCTCTCCTCCATGGCCAACATCGGTGGCTATCGCGCCGTGGTGGAAGCCGCGCACCAGTTTGGTCGCTTCTTCACCGGCCAAATCACCGCAGCCGGCAAGGTGCCGCCCGCCAAGGTACTGGTGATCGGTGCCGGCGTCGCTGGTCTGGCCGCCATCGGTACTGCCGGTTCCCTCGGTGCCATCGTGCGTGCGTTCGATACCCGTCTGGAAGTGGCCGAGCAGATCGAGTCCATGGGTGGCGAGTTCCTCAAGCTGGACTTCGGTGGCGAGGATGGCTCCTCCTCCGACGGTTACGCCAAGGTGATGAGCGAAGAGTTCATCGCGGCCGAGATGGCGCTGTTTGCCCAGCAAGCCAAGGAAGTGGACATCATCATCACTACCGCCCTGATCCCGGGCAAGCCGGCACCCAAGCTGATCACCAAAGAGATGGTGGACAGCATGAAGCCGGGCTCGGTGATCGTGGACATGGCTGCCCAGGCTGGCGGCAACTGCGAATACACTGTGCCGGGTGAACTGCATGTCACCGGCAACGGCGTCAAGGTGATCGGTTACACCGATCTGCCGGGCCGCCTGCCTGCCCAATCCTCCCAGCTCTACGGTACCAACCTGGTCAACCTGATGAAGCTGATGTGCAAGGAGAAGGACGGCAACGTCGCCATCAACTTCGAAGACGTGGTGCAGCGCAACATGACGGTGATCCAGGCCGGTGAAGTGACCTTCCCGCCGCCCGCCATCTCGGTCTCCGCCGCCCCGCAAAAACCGGCTGCCGCCAAACCGGCCGCCAAGAAGGAAGCGGCCAAGCCCTCCAACAAGAAGTTCGTGTTCGGTGCCCTCGGCATCGCCGCCTTCGGTTGGGTTGCTGCCGTGGCGCCTGCGGCGTTCCTCTCCCACTTCACCGTATTCATCCTGGCCTGCGTGGTCGGTTACTACGTGGTATGGAACGTCTCTCACGCCCTGCACACGCCGCTGATGTCGGTCACCAATGCCATCTCCGGCATTATCGTGGTCGGTGCCCTGCTGCAGATTGGGCAAGGGTCGACCCTGGTCACCGCATTGGCCTTCGTCGCCGTGCTGATTGCCAGTATCAACATCTTCGGTGGCTTCACCGTCACTCAGCGCATGCTGAAGATGTTCCGTAAGGATTAAGGGGGTTTAACGTGTCTCAAGGACTGGTAACAGCATCCTATATCGTTGCCGCCGTGCTCTTCATCCTCAGTCTCGCGGGACTGTCGAAGCAAGAGACGGCCAAGCATGGCAACCTGTTCGGTATCGCGGGGATGGCCATCGCCCTGCTCGCGACCGTGTTCAACCCGGAAACCAGTGGCGTGCACTGGATCATTCTGGCCATGGTGATCGGCGGTGCCATCGGCGTGCGTCTGGCGCTCAAGGTCGAGATGACCGAGATGCCCGAGCTGGTGGCCGTGCTGCACAGCTTCGTGGGTATGGCGGCAGTGCTGGTGGGCTTCAACAGCTTCATCGATCTGCACCCCTCCGCACCGGCTGAAGTGGTCGTGTCCGTCGGTTCCAACCTGGATGCCACCCTGGCAGCCGCCCGTGCGGCGTTCGAGCAGGCGGCCAGCGTCGCCCAGGTCGAGCACCTCTCCGGCGCCATGCTGAACATCCACCTGGTCGAAATCTTCCTCGGCGTCTTCATCGGTGCGGTGACCTTCACCGGTTCCGTGGTGGCGTTTGGCAAGCTGCGTGGCCTCATCTCCTCCAAGCCGCTGATGCTGCCGCACCGCCACAAGCTGAACCTGCTGGCCGTGGTCGCCTCGCTGGCGCTGATGGTCTACTTCGTCAACGCGGGCGGTTCTACCTTCGCCCTGCTGGTGATGACCCTGATCGCCTTCGCCTTCGGCTGGCACCTGGTGGCCTCCATCGGGGGCGCCGACATGCCGGTGGTGGTCTCCATGCTGAACTCCTACTCCGGTTGGGCGGCAGCGGCGGCGGGCTTCATGCTCTCCAATGACCTGCTGATCGTGGTGGGTGCGCTGGTGGGTTCCTCCGGTGCGATCCTCTCCTACATCATGTGCAAGGCGATGAACCGCTCCTTCATTTCGGTGATCGCCGGTGGCTTCGGCTCCGACGGCGTGGCCTCCACGGCCGACCAGGAGATGGGCGAATACCGCGAAACCAGCGCCGAAGACGTGGCTGACCTGCTGAAGAACTCCAGCTCCGTCATCATCACCCCGGGCTACGGCATGGCGGTGGCGCAGGCCCAGTACCCGGTGGCTGAAATCACCCAGAAGCTGCGTGATCGCGGCGTCAAGGTGCGCTTCGGTATCCACCCGGTGGCCGGTCGTCTGCCAGGCCACATGAACGTGCTGCTGGCGGAAGCGAAAGTCCCGTATGACATAGTTCTGGAAATGGACGAGATCAACGAAGACTTCAGCGATACCGACACCGTGCTGGTGATCGGTGCCAACGACACCGTCAACCCGGCCGCCATGGAAGATCCGGGCAGCCCCATCGCCGGCATGCCGGTGCTGGAAGTGTGGAAGGCGCAGAACGTCATCGGCTTCAAGCGCTCCATGAACACTGGCTATGCCGGTGTGCAGAACCCGCTGTTCTTCAAGGAGAACACCCAGATGCTGTTTGGCGATGCCAAGGCCAGCGTCGAGGCTATCCTGAAAGCGCTGTAAGCGCCGGAGAGGAAAGCAAAAAAGGAGGCTCCGGCCTCCTTTTTTATTACTCACTTTTTGGTATATCCTCAGCCAATACACAGAGGAGATCACTGCATGGTGTGGCGTAAAGGATGGATCCTGCTTTGCCTCTGGTGGGGGTGGGCGGCACAGGCGAGCGAGCCACCGACCCTGACCCTGCTGACCGAGCTGTGGCCGCCCTATGTGATGCGGCTCGATGACGGCAGCCTGGGCGGTGCCGATCTGGAGCTGGCCCGCACCGTGCTCAAGCGGATGGGTTACCGGACCACGGTCAAGGTACTGCCCTGGAAGCGGGTGCTGCAGGAGGCCAGGTTCCAGCGCGGTGATGCCATCGTCGATGCCTTCTTCGAAGAGCGCCGGCTGGAGTGGTTGCACTATCCGGATGAACCCCTCTCCCAGAGTGGAGAAGTGCTCTTCTTCCCCTTTGCCAGACCCGTCGACTTCCAGGGGCTGGCCAGCCTCAAAGGGCTGCGTATCGGTACCCAGGCCGACTACGCCTATGGCGAGGAGTTCCTCACCTCGGCCCTGTTTACCCGGGTGGCCATGACCGGGGAGAGCAACATGATCAAGCAGTTGCACCTGATGATGGCGGGGCGGCTCGATGGGGTCGTGATGAACCAGATGGTGGGCCGTTACCTGCTCAAGGGGCAGGGGCTGCAGGATCAGGTCGGCCACAGCGAAAAACGGGTGAGCGAGAGCAACCGCAATTTCCTCGCTTTCACCCACAGGCCCGGCAATGAACGGCTGGCCTATCAGTTCTCCCTCGCCCTCAAGGCCTTCAAGCAGACCCCCGAATATCAATCCCTGTTGACCCGTTACGGGCTCTGACTCCTTCCGCTGCCGGCTGAACCAGGTCGGCAGCGACCTGCCGTGCGCTTGTTCACATTTTGTGGCACTTCACCGCCAGTTGGGCATAATGCCTGCGCAAAAAGCGAATCAGCTCAAATTTATTTGAGTCCTATTGCTTTAGAGTTACCAAAAGTTGATCGGATTGCCCAACGACTCAGGCGGCCCCGATCATCGGCTCGGCCCTCGACCGGCTGCAGCCGACCCGGCATCTCCCGCCATACTGGTTATATGTCGCTCCGCCATTGTGGAGCGGACAGCACAATGACAAGCCCGCATCGGGCACCGTGAACATGAGACACATCGCAATGAAAGCACAATGGACCGACTTTATTACCCTGCTCAAGCGTGAAGTGGTGCCGGCCCTTGGCTGCACCGAGCCCATGTCGGTGGCGCTGGCGGCGGCCAACTGCCGCAAGCTGCTGGGGCAGGTGCCGACCCGCGTCAGCGTCTGGGTCAGCGGCAATCTGTTCAAGAACGGCATGGGGGTCGGCGTGCCGGGTACCGGCATGATAGGTCTGCCGGTGGCGGCCGCCGTCGGCATCACCGGCGGCAACCCGGATGCCGGGCTGGAGGTGCTCAAGACTCTCACGCCGGAGCAGGTCGACGCCGCCAAGGCCCTGCTGCCCGCCATCAAGGTGGATGTGAAGGACGTGCCGGACGTGCTCTACGCCGAGGTGCTGGCAGAGGTGGAGGGGCACAGCGCCCGGGTGGTGATCTGTACCGATCATACCCGCATCATCCTGATGGAGCGTGACGGCGAGGTGCTGATGGCGCAGGACAGCGCCCCCGGCGTGCAGATCCAGGCCGTCCCTTCCAGCAAGCCAGCCATGACCCTGCGCGAGATTGTCGAGTTCGCCCTGCAGGTACCGCTGGCCGAGATCGACTTCATCCGCGAGGCGGCCACCATGAACCAGGCGCTGGCAGATGAAGGGTTGCAGGGGTATGGCCTGCGCATCGGCAAGATCCTCACCGAGCAGGTGGAGCGAAAGCTGCTCTCCGATGACCTGATGACCCTGGCCATGCGCTTGTCGTCCGCCGCCTCCGATGCGCGGATGGATGGCGCCATGCTGCCCGCCATGTCCAACTCGGGCTCCGGCAACCAGGGCATTGCCGCCACCATGCCGGTGGTGGCGGCCGCCCGCTTCCTCCAGGCGAGCGATGAGCAGCTGACCCGGGCGCTGGTGATGAGCCACCTGGTGGCCATCTACATCAAGACCTACCAGAACAAGCTGTCGGCCCTCTGCGCCGCCAGCACCGCCGCCATGGGGGCGGGGGCCGCCATCACCTGGCTGCTGGGCGGCCAGTTCGAGCAAATTAGTCACTGTATCAACAACATGATCGGCGACGTTTCCGGTATCATCTGCGACGGCGCGGGCAGCGCCTGTTCCATGAAGGTCTCTACCTCCACCTCGGCGGCGGTCAAATCGTCGCTGATGGCCATCAACAACCTGCACGTGCCCCAGAGCGAAGGCATCGTCTCCGATGATGTGGATCAGACCATAGCCAACCTGGGTCGCCTCTCCAAACAGGGGATGCTGGATACCGATATCGAGATCATCAACATCATGCGGGCCAAGCAACAAGGCAAGGCCGAGTGATGCAAGAGGGTGGCGCAGGCCACCCTCCGTTTTTCTGCCTGTTGACGCCACCCCGGCCACACCGGGGGGCGGGCCGCCACGATGCGGCACGTTTCAGGGGAGAGTGCGCACTGGGCACTCGCCCGTACACCTCGGGCCCGGCCCGATCATTTGGGGAATATCGTCATGACTCTTAGCGTTATAGGTAATCTGGCCATCCTGGTCATGTTGCTGCTGTTTCTCTATCGGTTGCAGCAAACCCACGTCAGCTTCACCCGCCGGGTCTTCTCGGGGCTGGGGCTGGGCATCCTGTTTGGCGCCGCCCTGCAGTTGCTCTACGGCGCCGGTTCCGACGTGCTGGTACAGACCGGCGACTACCTGGACATCGTCGGCAGCGGCTATGTGAAGCTGCTGCAGATGATCATCACGCCGCTCATCATGGTCTCCATCATCGGCGCCATCCTGAAGCTCAACGGCGGCACCGCGCTCGGCAAGATCAGCGCCATGACCATAGGCGTGCTGATCTTCACCACCATGATTGCCGCCGGGGCCGGCATCCTGATGTCCAACCTGTTCGGCCTGACTGCCGAGGGGCTCACCGCCGGCGCCGCCGAGACCGCCCGCGGCGCGGCCCTGCAGACCACCCTCGGCAGCGTCGAGAGCATGTCCTTTGCCAAGATGGTGCTGGAGTTCATCCCGGCCAACCCCTTCCTCGACATGACGGGCGCGCGCAAGACCTCCACCATCGCCGTGGTGATCTTCTCCATCTTCATCGGCCTCTCCGCCACCGGCATCGCCCGCAAGAAGCCGGAGATCTTCGCGAGCTTCGGCCACTTCATGCAGGTTGCCCACGTCATCGTGATGCGGATGGTGACCCTGGTGCTGCGCCTCACCCCCTACGGCGTGCTGGCGCTGATGACCAAGGTGGTGTCCGGCTCCAACTATGCTGACATCCTCAATCTGCTCAGCTTCGTCATGGCTTCCTACGGCGCCATCGCCATCATGTTTGCGGTGCACCTGCTGCTGGTGAGCCTGGTGGGCATCAACCCGGCTCGCTATCTGAAGAAGATCATGCCGGTGCTGGCCTTTGCCTTCACCTCCCGCACCAGTGCGGGCTCCATCCCGATGAACGTGCAAACCCAGACCAAGGCGCTCGGCATTCCTGAGGGGATCGCCAACTTCGCCGCCTCGTTCGGTTCGACCATCGGCCAGAACGGCTGCGCCGGCATCTATCCGGCCATGCTGGCGGTGATGATTGCGCCAACCGTGGGGGTCAACCCCATGGATCCCGGCTTCATCATGACCCTGATCGCCATCATCACCGTCAGCTCGTTCGGGGTGGCCGGCATTGGCGGCGGTGCCACCTTCGCCGCCTTGATCGTGCTCTCCGCGCTGGACTTCCCGGTGGCGCTGGCCGGTCTGCTCATCTCCATCGAGCCGCTGATCGACATGGGCCGTACCGCCCTCAACGTCTCCGGCTCCATCACCGCCGGTACCGTCACCAGCCGTTTGCTGGGGGAGACCGACATGGCGGTATTCAACAGCGAGCATGAGGTGTGTCTGGACGGCGAGGAGTCCACCATCTGATCCGCCTGTCCGGGGAAGTCGACTCTGCCCCGGCGAGCAACCAATGAAGAGAGCGGGGAGGGCATGCCCTCCCCGTTGCATGGAAAGGAGTGAGTATGAGAATCGTGATCATCGGTGGCGAAGCCGCCGGCATGAGTGCGGCCGCCAAGGCGCGCCGGCTGGCCAAAGAGGCCGAGATAGTGGTGTATGAGGCATCCGAGGTGATCTCCTTCGGCGCCTGCGGTCTGCCCTACTTCGTTGGCGACGAGTTTCAGGAGCCCGGCTACATGGCCGAGTTCACCCCGGCGCAGTTCGCCGCCAAGGGGATCGAGGTCAAGACCGGTCACCGGGTGCTGGGCCTGGATGCCGCCGCGCAGACGCTGACCGTCGAGCACAACGGCGATACCTTCACCGATAGCTACGATCGGCTGATGATCGCCACCGGCGCCCGCGAAGTGATGCCCCCCATCCCCGGCCTGCAGCAGGAGGGGGTATTCGGTCTGCGCCGGATGGCCGACGGACTGGCCCTCAAGGCCGCCGTGCAGGACAAGGCCAACAGCCGTGCCCTGGTGATCGGCTCCGGCTTTATCGGGCTGGAGGTGGTGGAGGCACTGGTCCATCAGGGTAAAGAAGTGCGTCTGATCGAGCTGGCGGATCGGGTCATTCCCGACGCGTTTGATGGCGAGATCACCCAGCACATCGAGACCGAGCTGCGTGAACAGGGGGTCTCTCTCCATCTTGGCGAGCGAGTTGAAGCGCTGCTGGGAGAGGGCCGGGTGACCGGCGTGCGCACCAGCCATGGCGAGTACGAGGCCGACATAGTGGTGGTCTGCACCGGGGTCAAACCCAACACCGAGTTCCTGGCCGATACCGGCATCGAGCGGCTCGGCAACGGCGCCATCAAGGTGGACCGGCAGGGGCGTAGCTCGCTGGCCAACGTCTGGTCGGCCGGTGACTGTGCCAGCGTCTGGCACAGTGTGAAGCAGCAGCAGGTCTATGTGCCGCTCGCCACCATCGCCAACAAGCTGGGCCGCATGGTGGGCGAGAACCTGGCCGGTGCCGAGCAGGAGTTCCCGGGCACCCTCGGTTCTGCGGCGCTCAAGGTGCTGGGGCTGGAGGTGGGCCGTACCGGCCTCTCCGAGCAGGAGGCCAAGGCGATGGGCATCGACTATCGCACCGTGGTGATCAAGGACAAGTGCCACACCAACTACTGCCCTGGCCAGTCCGACATTCACGTCAAGCTGGTCTACGAGGCGGGCAGCAAGCGGCTACTGGGGGGCCAGATCCTCGGTCGCAAGGGGGCGGTGCACCGCATCGACGCGCTGGCGGTCGCCATCACCATGGGGGTGACCACCGAGCAGCTCGGCATGCTGGACTTTGCCTATGCGCCGCCCTTTTCCCGCACCTGGGATGTGCTCAACGTAGCGGGCAACGTCGCCAAGTAACGCACGGCATGACGGCGTGGCTGATGTGCGCCATCTCCCCCCATGCCGCCAGCACGGTAAAGGGGAATGTCGTTCATGAACGGCGCCCATAAAAAAACCGGAGCCAGTGGCTCCGGTTTTTCATTGCGTTGCTGCGAGTCAGCCGCGGCCGAGACGATTGTCCGGGTAGTTCTTGGCCAGCACTTCGCGGGCATGCTGGGCCAGGGTCGGCATCTTCAGGCTGTCGTAGGAGTTGATCATGATCTCCAGCGCCTTCTCGGTTTCGGCCGTGTCGGGATAGGTCTCGACGATCAGCTTGGCGCGGTTGGCGGCGGCGATCAGCGCATCGCGCTTCACATAGTACTCGGCCACGCTCAGGTCGTAACGGGCAAGCCGGTTCTTCAGACCGATCATGCGGGCACGAGCATCGGCGGCATAGACGCTGTTGGGATAGTTCTGCAACAGGGTCTTGAAATCCTGGAAGGCCTGCCGGGCATAGGAGGGGTCTTTGTCGTCCCGATTGATGCCCAGGAAGTCCTGGAAGAAGTTGTAATCGCCGGCCATGTTGGTCAGACCGCGCATGTAGAATACGTAGTCGATATTTTTATGCGCCGGATTGAGGCGGATAAAACGGTCGATATTGGCGATCGCCTGGGCAGTATCATCCTGCTTGTAGTAGGCGTAAATGAGGTCGAGCTGAACCTGGTTGGAGTAGGCGCCGAAAGGATAGCGCGAGTCCAAAGCTTCCAGTAACTCGATAGCATTCAGGTAGTTACCGGCATCCAGCTTGAGGCGTGCTTTCTGGTACAGGGTCTCCGGCGGTTCGTCCGGTACCTTGGGTTTGGTGCTGGAACAGCCTGTGATCAAGGTAGCGACCAAGGCGAGCGACATCAGCAGGTGAGACTTCTTTCCCATCAACAACATCCGGTCCATTTCCACGAAATTGGCAAAGTATCCGTTATGCTTGGCTAAAAGAAAAGCTAGAATACCCGGATTATTTCGAATTGATACCCCCCGCTCAAGAGACCATACATGAGCCAGCATATTGAACTGACAGGCGAATTCCAGGATCACCAATTCGGGCAGCGACTCGACCAGGCCCTGGCCGAATTGTTTCCAGACTACTCCCGCACCCGCATCAAGGAGTGGATTTTACAGGACAGAGTGACCCTGGATGGTCAGGTTGCCAATACCCCGCGCGAGAAAGTGCTGGCCGGGCAGAAGGTACATGTGGATGTCGAGCTGGCGGATGATACCCGTTGGGATGCCCAGAACATCGAGCTCAACATCGTCTATGAAGATGAACACATTCTGGTGATCGACAAGCCGGCCGGTCTGGTGGTCCACCCGGGCGCCGGCACGCCGGATGGCACCATTCTCAACGCCCTGTTGCACCGCTATCCCGCCATCGCCGAGGTGCCCCGCGCCGGTATCGTGCACCGTCTGGATAAAGACACCACGGGTCTGATGGTGGTCGCCAAGACCATTCCGGCCCAGACCCACCTGGTGGAAGCGCTGCAAGCGCGCCAGATCACCCGTGAGTACGAAGCCATTGCCATCGGTCACATGACCGCCGGCGGTACCGTCGATGCCCCCATCGGCCGTCACCCGACCCAGCGTACCCACATGGCCGTGGTGCCCAATGGGCGCGAGTCCGTCACCCACTACCGGGTGCACGAGAAGTTCCGTGGCCACACCCGTCTGCGACTGCGACTGGAAACCGGTCGTACCCACCAGATCCGTGTCCACATGGCCCACATCAAGCACCCGCTGGTGGGGGATCCCGCTTACGGTGGCCGTCTGCGTCTGCTGCGCAACGCCACCCCCGAGCTGACCGAGGCCCTGCGTGGCTTCCATCGTCAGGCTCTGCACGCCACCATGCTTAAGCTGGCGCACCCCATCACGGGTGAAGTGATGGAATGGCACTCCCCCACGCCGCAGGACATGCTGGACCTGATGGAAGTGCTGCGAGCTGATACCCTGGCCAATCCAGACGATCTGGTTTGGAACTGATGAAGAGGGCGGCTCTGCGACGATTCCTGCCGTAACCCGCCCTGCATGACCTGATATGGGGCCCCTTGACTGGTTGCAGCCAAGGGGCCCCGTTTTATATGAAGGAAAGGAGCCACAGATGAAATGGATCGAACCCGACTGGCCGGCACCGGCCAAGGTCAGCGCCCTGTCGACCACCCGTGACGGCGGGATCAGCGAGGGGGTCTTTGCCGGCCTCAACCTGGGGGCCCACGTGGGGGACGAGCCGGTACGGGTCGAGGCCAACCGGACCCGGCTGCAGCAGGCGGCGGGGATCCCCGGCACTCTCAACTGGCTCAATCAGGTGCACGGTACCGCGGTGCATCCCGTCAGCCGCGACTACGGCTGTGCGCCGGATGCGGATGCCGCCTGCGCCCGTGAGGCGGGTCAGGCCTGCATCGTGATGACTGCCGACTGCCTGCCGGTGCTGTTCTGTGATCGTGCCGGCACCGTGGTGGCAGCGGCTCACGCCGGCTGGCGCGGGCTGCAGGGAGGGGTATTGGAGGCGAGTATCGCCGCTATGGGCTGCGAGCCTGGTGAGATCCTGGCCTGGCTGGGCCCGGCCATCGGCCCCACTGCGTTTGAAGTGGGTGGCGAGGTGCGCGAGGCCTTTATGGCCGAGCAGGCCGAGGCTGCGGCTGCGTTCGTCCCTTCGCCCAACGAAGGGAAATGGCTGGCGGATATCTACCAGCTGGCCCGGCTGCGCCTAGCACGCGCCGGTGTCACCGCCGTCTATGGCGGCGAACATTGCACCTTCAGCGACAGCGAACAGTTCTACTCTTATCGTCGCAACGGCCAGACCGGTCGCATGGCCTCGATTATCTGGCTGGCGTCCTGACGACGCTCCCCGCCCAGCATCTTGCCGGGCGGGGATCCTGCCTGCTTCCCGCTTTGAAGAAAAAATAACCAGCCTCGCCCCTTGAAATAGTCCGTACGGGCCTCATCTTTCATCTCAGAAAGTTATGTTGTTTGCCGCGCAAGCGGCGTCTGTCTTGAAAGGGGGAGTGCAATGCGCCTCGATCGCCTGACCAGCAAATTCCAGATTGCTATTTCCGATGCCCAGTCTTTGGCACTGGGTCGTGACCACCAATTCATCGAACCCGTTCACCTGATGACCGCCCTGGTCAATCAGGATGGCGGCTCCATCCGTCCGCTGCTCACCCTGACCGGGATGGACATCAATTCTCTGCGCTCGCGCCTCGGCGAGGAGCTGGATCGCCTGCCGCGCGTCAGCGGCGTGGAAGGGGACGTGCAGCTCTCCAACGGCCTCGGCCGGCTGCTCAACGTCTGCGACAAGCTGGCTCAGCAGCGCAAGGATCAGTTCATCTCATCCGAACTGTTCGTGCTGGCGGCCCTCGACGAGAAGGGGACGCTGGGCGAGCTGCTGCGTGCCCAGGGGCTGACCAAGGAGAAACTCGAAGCGGCCATCGACAAGGTGCGTGGCGGCAAGAAGGTGGAAGATGCCAACGCCGAGGAGAATCGCCAGGCGCTGGAGAAATACACCATCGATCTGACCGAGCGGGCCGAGATCGGCAAGCTCGACCCGGTGATCGGCCGGGATGACGAGATCCGCCGCACCATCCAGGTGCTGCAACGCCGTACCAAGAACAACCCTGTGCTGATCGGTGCCCCCGGCGTCGGCAAGACCGCCATCGTCGAAGGGCTGGCCCAGCGCATCATCAATGGCGAGGTGCCGGAGGGGCTCAAGAACAAACGGGTGCTGTCGCTCGACATGGGGGCGCTGGTGGCCGGTGCCAAGTATCGCGGCGAGTTCGAGGAGCGGCTCAAGGCCGTGCTCAACGATCTGGCCAAGGAGGAGGGCAACGTCATCCTCTTCATCGACGAGCTGCACACCATGGTTGGCGCCGGCAAGGGTGAAGGCGCCATGGATGCGGGCAACATGCTCAAACCGGCGCTGGCCCGTGGCGACCTGCACTGCGTCGGTGCCACCACCCTGGACGAGTACCGCCAGTACATCGAAAAGGATGCCGCGCTGGAGCGCCGCTTCCAGAAGGTGCTGGTGGAGGAGCCGAGCGTGGAGGACACCATCGCGATCCTGCGCGGCCTGAAGGAGCGTTACGAACTGCACCACCACGTGCAGATCACCGACCCCGCCATCGTGGCGGCGGCTCAGCTGTCGCACCGCTACATCGCGGATCGCCAGCTGCCGGACAAGGCCATTGACCTCATCGACGAGGCGGCGGCCAGCATCCGGCTGCAGATCGACTCCAAGCCCGAGTCCCTCGACCGGCTCGAGCGGCGCATCATCCAGCTCAAGCTGGAGCAGCAGGCGCTGATGAAGGAGGACGATGACGCCAGTCGCAAGCGGCTCGAGCTGATCAATCAGGAAATCAGCGAAAAAGATCGCGAATACAACGAGCTGGATGAGGTGTGGAAGGCCGAGAAGGCCGCCCTCGCCGGCACCCAGCACATCAAGGCGGCCCTCGAGCAGGCCCGTCAGGATCTTGACGTGGCGCGCCGCGCAGGCGACCTGGGCCGGATGTCCGAGCTGCAATACGGCCGCATTCCAGAGCTGGAGAAACAGCTGGATCTCGCCACCCAGGCCGAGATGCAGGAGACCAGCCTGCTGCGCAACCGGGTCACCGACGTGGAGATCGCCGACGTCTTGGCCCGCTGGACCGGCATTCCTGTGGCCCGCATGCTGGAAGGGGAGCGCGACAAGCTGCTGCGGATGGAAGATCAGCTGCACAGCCGGGTGATTGGCCAGGAGGAGGCGGTCGAGGCGGTTTCCAACGCCATTCGCCGCTCCCGCGCCGGGCTGTCCGATCCGAACCGCCCCATCGGCTCCTTCCTGTTCCTGGGGCCCACCGGGGTGGGCAAGACCGAGCTGTGCAAGGCGCTGGCCGAGTTCCTGTTCGATACCCAGGACGCCATGGTGCGGATCGATATGTCGGAGTTCATGGAGAAACACAGCGTGGCCCGTCTGGTGGGGGCGCCTCCCGGATACGTGGGTTACGAGGAGGGCGGTTATCTGACCGAGGCGGTACGCCGTCGCCCCTACTCGGTGATCCTGCTGGATGAAGTGGAGAAGGCACACCCGGATGTGTTCAACATCCTGCTGCAGGTGCTGGATGATGGCCGCCTGACCGATGGTCAGGGTCGTACCGTCGATTTTCGCAACTCGGTGGTGATCATGACCTCCAACCTCGGGTCGGATCTCATTCAGGAGCACCACTCCGAGAAGGATTACGACGAGATGAAGGGCATGCTGATGGAGGTGCTGACCCGCAGCTTCCGGCCGGAGTTCATCAACCGGATCGACGAGACCGTGGTGTTCCACCCGCTCGGCGAGGAGCACATCAAGTCCATCGCCCGCATCCAGCTCAAGAGCCTGATGGGTCGTCTCGAGGCCCAGGGTTACGAGGTGGAGGTGAGCGAGGCGCTGCTCGAGAAGCTGGTGCACGCCGGGTTCGATCCCGTCTACGGGGCGCGTCCCCTCAAGCGGGCGATCCAGCACAAGGTGGAGAACCCACTGGCGCAAGCGTTGCTTTCCGGCCGTATCGTGCCAGGCAAAAAGCTGGTGCTGGGGGCCGACAGCAATGGCCTCACCATGACCCAGTAACGGGATTGTCGATGAAAAACGCAGGCCTCGTGCCTGCGTTTTGTTTTCTGAGGGATTGAGATGCTGAAGTTTTCCGTGCTGGTGGATGACGACGTTCATCTGCCTGGCTGTCTGCCCGAGCGAGGGTTGGCGTTGCTGCTGGAGTGTGACGGCCTCAGGGTGCTGTTCGACAGCGGCCGTGGCCGGGCGCTGTGCCACAACGCCGCCGTGATGGGGATCGATCTCGCCTCGCTCACCCATGTGGTGCTCTCCCACGGTCATTATGACCATGTGGGCGGGGTCGGCTCGCTGCCCGTCTATCCAAGACCCATCCCGCTCATCGCCTGTCCGGACGTGTTCTGCGAGCGGGGCTACTTCCTGTCGCTACCCTTCTGGCGGCGCAACCTCTATCGCCTGTCGGGGTCGCTGGCTCGGGAGTTGCTGTCGGCCAAGGGTTTGCTCCCCCACTGCTCGGCCGAGCCGGTATGGCTATCGGATCGTCTGGTGTTCCTCGGCAGCATTGTGCGGCGCGACCGGGCTGCGCCTTCGCTGCTCGGCTACATAGTGCGGGGTGGGCGGGTGGAGAAAGACCTCATCAGCGACGACTCGGCGCTGACCTACAAGAGCGAGCAGGGGCTGATTGTCTTTATCGGCTGCGGCCACGCCGGGGTCGAGAACATCATAGCGCGGGCCAAGGAGGTGTGTGGTGACGAGCGGATCCACGCCGTCATCGGCGGCCTGCATCTTAAGTTTTCCGGCCCACAGCGGGCGGTGGCGCTCGCTGCCTATCTGCAGGAAGAGGCGGTAGAGCAGTTGTTTGCCTGCCACTGCACCGGCAGCAGAAAGGCGGGGTTGCCGCGCCAGCGCCAGATCGGGGCGGGTTTTGAGCACAGTTTTTCGGCATAAAAAAAACGGCAATCCGAAGATTGCCGGGAGGAATGTAGTGAAGCGACCTGACGTGGGTTGAGCGGGTCGCAGGGGCAAGCCCCCGATTGCGAAGCGCGGCCACTGCTGGCCTCGCGTCTTACAGCCTGCCGGGGATGCGCTCGCTCAACCCCGACGGCCACCTGCCTGTTGTCCTGCCGGCGCGATGACGCCGGCATGGCCTTCATTCGTTACAGCATGCCTTGCACGGCGGCTTTCATCTCGGCCGGCCAGACGCCGACCTGGACCTGGCCGATGTGCTCTTTTTGCAGCAGCAACATGGCCAGACGGGATTGGCCGATGCCGCCGCCGATGGTTTGCGGCATCCGTGCGGCCAGCAGATCCTGGTGCCAGTCGTACTGCAGGCGATCTTCGTCGCCGGTGATGGCCAGCTGGCGGCGCAGCGCCTCGGCGTCGACCCGGATCCCCATGGAGGAGATCTCGAAACTGTCCTGCAGCACCGGGTTCCACACCAGGATGTCACCGTTCAGACCGGCCAGTCCCAGCTCGCTGTGGCTGCTCCAGTCGTCGTAGTCCGGGGCACGCACGTCGTGGCGCTCGCCGTGGGAGAGGGCACCGCCGATACCGATCAGGAACACGGCCCCCAGCTCCTTGGCGATGGCCCGCTCGCGCCCCTTGGCATCGAGGTCCGGGTAGCGGGTCAGCAGCTCTTCGCTGTGCAGGAACTGGATCTCGGCCGGCAGGAAGGGGGTCAGTTCATGCTCGGCACAGACCGCGCGCTCGGTGGCCTTGATGGCAGCCCAGATACCGCGCACGGTTTCCTGCAGGTAGGCCAGGTCACGGCGCTCGCTCGGCATCACCTTCTCCCAGTCCCACTGATCCACGTAGACGGAGTGGATGGGGGTGAGGCGATCCTCGTCCGGACGCAGCGCCTTCATGTGGGTGTAGATGCCTTCGCCCGGGCCGAAACCGAAGCGACCCAGGGTCTGGCGCTTCCATTTGGCCAGTGAGTGCACCACTTCGTAGCTGTGCTCAGGCAGGGTCTTCACCTTGACCTGCACTGCATTCTCGTGGCCAGAGAGGTTGTCTTGAGTGCCATCACCGACCCGGCTCAGGATGGGGGCTTGCACCTCCATCAGACCCAGCTGCTGGGCGAGTTGGCGGGAGAACATCTCTTTGACGAAGCTGATCTGTTGCTGGCTGCGAATGTAGTGCTGTTTCATGCTGAATACCTGTCTTGAACCCGTTGGATGTGAGGATTCTTCAACAGATCGCCAACCAAATTCAATATTCGATAATATAAATAGGCTTTGTGTATTTTTTTCTTCAAAATACGCCGGTAATTAATGATGAATCATCAAAGGGAGTGCAAAAAAGTGCCGGAAAATTATCGGATCGATAATCTCGATCAGGCCATCCTCACCGCCCTGATGGAGAATGCGCGCATTCCCTATGCCGAGCTTGCCAAACAACTGCTGGTCAGCCCGGGCACCATCCATGTGCGGGTAGAGAAGATGAAGCAGGCGGGCATCATCGAGGGAACGCGGGTGCAAGTGAACCCCAAGAAGCTGGGCTACGACGTCTGCTGCTTCATCGGCATCAACCTCAAGAGTGCCAAGGATTACCCCTCGGCGCTGGCCAAGCTGCAGGCGCTGGACGAAGTGGTGGAGGCCTACTACACCACCGGCCACTACAGCATCTTCATGAAGGTGATGACCCGCTCCATTGACGAGTTGCAGACGGTGCTTATCCACAAGATCCAGACCATCGACGAGATCCAGTCCACCGAGACGTTAATCTCGCTGCAAAACCCGATCTTGCGGGATGTGAAGCCTTAAGGGCTGAGGGACGCGGGAGTTCCATTTCACAGGCGAAACCCTGATTTCACTGCAGAGCCCGATCTTGCGAGACGTGCAGCCCCGACGGTCGGGATCAGGGTTCGATATAGGGGATGCCGTAGTGGTCGTAGATGGCCTTGAGCCGGCCGTCGCGCTTCATTCGCAGCAGTTCGGCGTCGTAGGCCGCCATCAGGGCCGGGGTAGTGGCATCGGCCCTGGCCTTGGTCCAGATGGTGTAGTAAGGGCTGGCCTTGAGCGGTTTGGGCAGGTAATCGAGTTTGCCCTCCAGCCCCTCCTCCTTGATCTGGGCGAAGGCGGTGACCAGCGGCATGGGCACCACGTCGATGCGCCCGGCGATCAGCTTGCGCAGTTGCAGCTGGTTGATGGGGATCTCCTGGAAGTGATAGGCCGGGTCGGCGAGGGCGGCGGTCAGCTCCGGGGTATAGGAGAAATCCTTGGTGATGCCGATGCGCCAGGGTTTGAGGTCCGCCAGCGTGTCGTAGCGGATCTTCAGCAGGTCGGCCTTGCGCACGAAAAAGTGCCAGCTGTGGCGCAGGTGGGCCTGCTGGGGGTAGAGCAGATAGCGCTCCCGCTCCGGCTTGTAGGAGTGGGTCATCACCAGGTCGTAGACCCCGGTTTCGGCGTTGCGGGTCAGCCGGGCGCCGGAGTCGGTCAGCTCGATGCGGATGGGAATGCGCAGCTTGCCGAAGATGGTGCTGACCACGTCCACGTCCAGACCATGGGGAACACCCTGTGCATCCAGAAACTTCAGCGGCGGCTCCAGGGTGCCACCGATGATCAACTCTTTGGCCTGCAGCCAGAGGGGGAACAACAGGCAGAGCAGAATGAATCTTCGCAAACCACATCTCCTGCACGGAATAGGGAATCGCTCGCGGGCATAATTCAAGTATATTGGCCCCTACCTGCAACAGAGGCGACCGCCGATGGCAAACCCTGAAATAGAAAGCGAGCTGGACGGCATCGACAGAGTGTCGGTCTGCCTCTATCGCCTTGGCTTGAGTCTGGCAGCCTTGCTGCTGCTGTGTCGAGGGGCAAGCCTGCTGCTCGGGCAGGATTTTTTGGCGCCGGCGAGCTGGCTGGTGGCGCTGGCCGTGGCCAGCGGGGTATGCGGGTTATGCTTGCATGTCTATGACAAGCGCATTCGCTTTGTGCTGCAGGGGCTGGGCTGGGGCGCCCTGCTGCTCAGTGCGAGCGGGGCGCCGGATGTGCTGGTGCTGGGGGCGGCGTTGGCCACGTTGGCGGGGCTGGCCTTCAAGGAGCAGTTCTGCTTCGCCATTCCGGGGATCAGGGCGGTCCCTCTGTTGCTGCCCCTGTTGTGGCTGCTGGAGCTGGCCGGTATCGGCTGGGCCGCCGCCCTGGTGGCGCTGGTGTGCGGGTTGCTGCTCTGCCTGCTCTCCCTGGCCAAGTGGCGCATGCCGCTGCACTTCGATATCGGCGACAAGGGGCGCTACCAGATTTAGGTGGGCAGGCAGCCCTTCATCTGGGTGTTGAGAGCCTGCATGACCTGCCGGCGGCTGATGATGCCGACAACCCGGTTTCCCTCCAGCACCGGATAGACCTTGGGTCTGGCCTCGGTCATCTGGCGGGCCAGATCCAGTATGCTGTCATCCGGGCTGACCGAGAGCGGTGTCCGGCTCATCAGATCCTCGACCCGGGTGCGGGTATCGCAGTGATAGCTGCCGGTGAGCAGGCTCGGGATGCAATCCTGCTCGGAGAGAAAACCGATCAGCCGCTGCTGCGGGTCCAGCACCGGCAGGCCGCTGAGACCTGAGTCATGCAGCCGGTCCAGCGCCTCGGCCAGGCCGAGCTGCGGGGTGAGGGAGTGGGTCGAACGGCTCATGTGATCGCGGATCTGTAACATGGAAGTGGCTCCGTAAGGTGGCAATGGCGCCACTATGCCCGCCGGGTGGCGGCAACGGCCAATGGCTTGTGCCGTGGGGATCGATAGGTATTCCCCGGCCGGACAATCAAGGAGAGGGTATGCGTGCATTGGTGACGGGGTGTGGCCGCCGGCTTGGTTTCTATCTGTGCGAACAGTTGGTGGCGGCGGGTTGGGAGGTGACGGGCAGCTATCGCAGCGAGCGACCCGAGCTGGCGCGGCTGCGAGCGCTGGGGGTCGAGCTGGTGCAGGCGGATTTCGCGCGCGAGGAGGAGGTCGGCAAGCTGATCGAGGCGCTGGCCGTCCATCAGGATCTGGCGCTGGTGATCCACAACGCCTCGGCGTTTGAGCCGCAGGCGGCGGATCCGGCGGCGCAACTGGCCCAGTTTGATCAGTTCTACCGGGTGCACATGGCGGCCCCCTTCCAGCTAAACCGCGCGCTGGCGTCCCAGCTGGCGCGCAACGCCAATGCCGGCATCATCCATATCACCGACATCTACATCCACGCGCCGGCACCCCAGTTTGCCAGCTATGTGGCCACCAAGGCGGGGGCCCACTCGCTGGCCATGAGCTTTGCCCGCGAGCTGGCACCGGCCGTCCGGGTCAATACCATAGAGCCGGGCCCCATCCTGTTTCTCGACGAGCATGGCGAGGCATGGCGCCAGCAGGTGCTGGCGAAGACGCCGCTGGCGCGGGAAGGGGGGCTGGAGCCCATCTGGCAGGCGGTTCAGCTGTTGATGCAGAACGACTACATGACCGGGGCCAGCATCCGGGTGGATGGCGGCCGCGGTCTGGCCGTCATCTAGGGGTCAGCGCAGGAGTGCGGCCGGGGTCGCCATCTCCTGCTGCAGGGCGATGGGTGCGAGGCCGACCTGGCGCTCCTCGATCACCTTGCCCGCCATCAAGCGGGTGTGCAGCGGCAGGGTCACCTTGCGATCATGCACCTGGCCACGGCCATAGAGCTCCGCCAGCAGCTCGTCGAGATAGGCATCGACCCGGGCGGTGGAGAAGTCATCGCTCTGGCTGCTGGCCAGGATGTCGATGTCCAGCGGCCGGTCCAGCACCTTGCAGCGCGGATCGCTGCGATCCCGGCCGTGGGCCAGCTCCATGGCGACGAAGTGTGCCTTGAGCTGGTGCGGTGCCAGCTCGCTCGCGGCGACGAACAGGCAGTTGAGGAAATCATGGCTGGAGTGCATCCCGACCGGCTTGGTCTGGATCACCGAGCTCAGCTGCAGGCGGCCAAAGTGAACGAGCAGCTCGCCGACCGCCTGACTGACGTGCTGATGGGGGTCAAGATTCGATCCAATGCTACACAGATAGAACATGTCACCGGTCCTTGGATGGGGCTCATCTGAAATTCATACACAGCTCACGGTTATCGGGTTAACTATGCATTAACATCGGTTTGTCTGTTGTGATCAGGCTCTATCATCTTGGCAAGAAAGGAGGTTTGCATGAGCGTGGAACTGAAATGGGCACTGCTGACCGCATCTGGCGCGTTGGCCATGATCCTGATTATCTGTGTGGCATCCGTCGGTCTGGCGTGATGCCCACGCTGCAGCATGAACCGGCCCCCTGGCCGGTTTTGCTTTTTGGGGGAGTGCAGATATGCTGACCCACCCCTGCTGAATTGAGATAGTCCAAGATGACCAAGGTACGCCCACGCTCCCTGCTGCAAGTGGTATTGATGGGGTTCGTTCTGGTGTTGATGCCTCTGGGCGGCATGATCTGGCACGACAGCCAGTCCCTCGAACACCTCAGCCAGTTGACCAGCGACGAGCTGGAACGGGCGGTGCGCGACACCCGTCGAGCGACGCTACTGACTACCCAAGCCATTGATCTTGAACGTACTCTTCGTCGCTATGCGGTGCTGGGGGATGAGCGCATCCTGGCCAGTTATCAGCAGCAGCTGGCGAGTTATCGCAGCCTGCTGGCCGCTCACCAGAGTTCCATCCCGGATGCCGAGGCTTACACGGGGCTCGAGCAGGCGCTCGCCTGGCTCGACAGCCTGCAGGATCTCGCCCGCGCCAAGGCCGAGTCAAACAGCCCCAAATTTGATGAATTTAATCAGGTTAATCAGCAGCTTGAGATTATCACTCGCAGTCAGGTAGACGAGCATGTCAGCCGGGTGCGGGCGACCATTGCCGCCCTGATGACGGAGATCTGGTGGGTCAGCGGTTTCGTGGCGGTGCTCAGCCTGCTGCTGGTGCTGCTGTTTACCTATCTGATCATCCACCCGGTGCGTCAGATTGAGTCGCGGATCTTGAGTCTGGGTGCCGGAGTGGAACCGGACAAACGCCCGGTGGACGGGCCGGCCGAACTGGTATTGCTGGGGGAGCGGATCGTCTGGTTGCACGATAAATTGAAGGAGCTGGAGCAGCAGAAATACCAGTTCCTGCGCCATGTTTCCCACGAGCTGAAGACCCCGCTGGCGGTGCTGCGGGAAGGGGCGGATCTGCTCTCCGAGCAGCTTGTAGGGCCGCTCACCCCGGATCAGCAGGAGATCTGCCAGATGTTGGAGGAGAACAGCCGCCGGCTGCAGACCCTGATCGAACGGCTGCTCGACTTCAACCGGCTCAGCCAGCAGGAGGTGTTCACCCTGACCCCGGTGGCGCTGGCGCCCTTGCTGTCAGAATTGTCTGCAGAGTACCGGCTGGCGCTGGAATCCAAACAAATCAGTGTACACTTGCCGACCGATCCGATCACCCTGCAGGCCGAGCCATATCGCTTGCGGCTGATCCTCGATAATCTGTTCTCCAATGCGGTCAGCTACGGCGCCAGCGGCGGGCAGATCTGGATCCGCGCCGGGCAGGATGGCAACGGCAGCTGGCTGGAGGTGGCCAACGAAGGGCCCGCGATTCCGCTGGCCGAGCGGGAGCGGATCTTCGAGCCCTTCGAACAGGGCAGTATTGTGCGCCAGGGGCTGCTGAAAGGCTCAGGCATGGGGCTCTCCATCGCCAGGGAATCGGCGATGAGCCTTGGCGGCGAGTTGGTATTGGTTGAAGATGAACAGGCGGATGTCTGTTTCCGGTTGACGTTGAAGTGAAGCCCAAGATGAAACAATGTGTTGTTCCGGTATTGATGATGAGCCTGCTCACAGGCTGTTCCCTGCTGCCAGCGCGTGACCCGGCGGCGTCGCCGGATCTCGCCCTCGCCAAACGGATGGAGTTTGCCAACAAGGAAATGCAGGTGCGCCTGCAATACTCGGACTGGCTGCTGGCCAGCCATGCCCAGCAGCGGGCCCAGGAGCGTCAGCGTCTCAAGGGGGCGACCGATATCGAGAGCCGGGTCAGCCTGGCCATGGTCAACACCCACCCGTCCGAGTCGGTGGCCAGCCGGCGGGCCGGGCTGGACAAGCTCAAGAGCCTGCTGCCGGAGCTGGGGCTGGACGCCCAGGCCTTCCTGCGCAGCTGGATAGCCCTCGGCGAGGAGCTGCTGGCCCGCGACAGCCGGCGCGACGATCAGAGTCAGGAGGTGCAGCGTCTGCGCCGCCAGATCGAGCAACTCTCCGCCATCGATGAGCAACTCAATCAGCGCAAGCTGAACGGCAATGGCGAGGCGCTGAAATGAGTCGCATCCTGCTGGTCGATGACGATGCCAGCCTGCTCAAGCTGATGAGCATGCGCCTGCGCAGCCAGGGCTATGAGGTGGATACCGCCGACAGTGCCGAAGGGGCGCTGGACCGGCTGCGCCAGCAACGGGCCGATCTGGTGCTGAGCGATCTGCGCATGGCCGGCATGGATGGGCTGGCGCTGTTCGAGCGGATCCAGTCCCAGTGGCTGGGGCTGCCGGTCATCATCATGACCGCCCACGGCACCATTCCCGATGCCATTCAGGCCACCCGCTCCGGGGTGTTCAGCTTTCTCACCAAGCCCATCGACAAGGATGAGCTGTTCGCCACCATAGAGCACGCGTTGAGCCTGACGCGCCCAAAGCAGCGACAGGATTGGCAGTCGCTGATCCTGACCCGCAACCCGCAGATGGAGCAGTTGCTGATCCAGGCTGGCAGCATCGCCGCCATGGAGGTGCCCGTGCTGATCATGGGTCCTTCCGGTTCCGGCAAGGGCGTCATGACCCAGGCGCTGCACCAGGCCAGCAGCCGGCGTGACAAGCCACTGCACGTCATCAACTGTGCCGCGCTGCCGTGGGCGGCGCTGGATCTGCAGCTGTTCGGCGAGGATGGCCAGTCCGGCCTGTTTGAGCAGGCCAAGGGAGCGACCCTGTTTCTCGACGAGATAGGGGACCTGTCGGAATCGCTGCAGGCCAAGCTGCTGCAGGTGCTGCAGGAGTACGGCCAGGGCACGCCCGAGGTGCGGGTCATCAGCTCCAGCCATCAGGATCTGGTGGCGGCGATGGAGGAGGGGCGCTTTCGGGAGGATCTCTTCTATCGGCTCAACGTGGCCAACATCACCTTGCCCCCCCTCAGCGCCCGCAGCGAAGACATTCCGCTGCTGGCCAGGCAGGCGCTGGATGACTATCGCAGCCGTCACGGCGACTGCGCCGCCCTCGGCTTCTCGCCGGAGGCGCTGGCCCTGCTGGCGGCGGCGGGTTGGCCCGGCAACGTGCGCCAGCTCTGCAGCGTGGTGGAGCAGCTGGCCAGCCTCTGCTGCAGCCCGGTGATCGGCGCCGCCATGGTGGAGTCGGCGCTGAGCGGCGGCAGTGGCGGCATCCCTTCGTTCAACGAGGCGCGGGCCGAGTTCGAAAAGGAGTATCTGATCCGGCTGCTGCGTACCACCGAGGGCAATGTGACCCTGGCGGCCAACATGGCGGGCAGAAACCGCACCGATTTCTACAAGCTGTTGAATCGGCACGGCATCGAAGCCGCGAACTTCAAGTCGAAGGGATAAATGACAGAGGGGCGGCCCGTCGATGACGGACCGCCCCTCTTGTTTCAGACCGGCTCGGTCACATCGCCAGGATCAGGCCGGGTCGGTGACGCCAGCGGTGGCCTGGGTTTTCTGGGTTTTGTGGGAGAGCCAGAGGCCGCTCGCCTTCATCAGGTAGCCAAACAGCGCACCAATCACCAGCGACGGCAGGATCAGCCGCCACTCCCCCGCCGCACCGAAGGTGGCGCAGCAACCGGCGAAGGTGCCGGGAATGTAGCCGAGCCACTGCTGCTTGGCCTGCACGCACATCAGGGTGGCCACCACCCCGGTCATCAGGTAGCCCGCCACGCCGGCGCCCCACCAGGCGTCGCCATGGATCAGCAGCAGGGCCCACAGCATGCCGCTGGCATTGCACAGCAGGGTCTGCAGCAGCGCCTTGTAGCCGCCGCTGGAGGCAAAATAGCTGGTGCAGCCGAGGAAGCCGACCCAGGAGATGAGGCCGAGGGTAACGGCGACCCAGCCCCAGACGGCGGAGAGGATCCCGGTCGTGATGGCGATGGCGATCAATGGGCTCATGGCGTGACTCTTCAGTAGTGAAATTCGGAAAAAAGGGAGCCTACCCCGCGCAAGAGGGGCGGCAAGCAGGGGCGGGATTGTGTGTGATCTGCATCACTCATTTCAACTCAGGAATACGCTTGCGCTCGCGAAAATATTTCATGGTGAGGCGCTGGCCCCTGCTCCATAGTTAGAGGCCCTGTCCTGCTCATGGAGTGAGTCTGATGGTGCCAAATGTGATCGTTCCCCTGCTGGTGTTCGTAGTGCTGTTTCTGGTCGGAACCATGGCCAAGGCACTGCCCCTCTATCAATTCATGTAATTTTCCGTGAAATAAAACTCGGCCGGGGCGGGTCTTATGATTGTTACCCTCATCGCCCCGGGAGTTTTTCCATGTTGCTCAAGCGCCGCTCTGCCCACCACCTCACCGAACAGGATGTCACGCCGGAAGCCGTCTATCAGGATCGCCGCCTGATCCTGAAAGGGCTGGGGCTCGGCGCCGCCACCCTGGCGTTTCCGACCCAGGCCGGGGTGCTCAATCTCTTCTCTGGCGACAAGCCGGTGCCGGTCGCCACCCGGGCGCTCAACATCCACGCCGCCGCCCGGCCGGAGGGGCTGATCCTCACGCCGGAGGAGAAGGCCACCACCCACAACAACTTCTACGAGCTCGGCACCGACAAGGGGGATCCGGCCCGCAACGGCCACTACCTCAAGCCCGAGCCCTGGACCCTGAAGGTGGAAGGGGAGGTGGCCAAGCCGTTTACCCTGGACGTGTGGGATCTCATCAACTCCACGACTCTGGAGGAGCGCATCTACCGGCTGCGCTGCGTGGAGGCCTGGTCCATGGTGCTGCCCTGGAGCGGCATCGCGCTGGCGGATCTGATCCGCCGGGCCGAGCCCACCAGCCGCGCCAAGTTCGTGGCGTTCGAGACTCTCTATGATCCGGAACAGCTGCCGGGACAGGCGTCGCGTTCCCTCGGTGGCGGCATCGACTACCCCTATGTCGAGGGGCTGCGCATCGACGAGGCGATGCACCCGCTCTCCTTCCTGGCGATGGGGCTCTACGGCAAGGCGCTGCCGGCCCAGAACGGTGCGCCGATCCGGCTGGTGGTGCCCTGGAAGTACGGCTTCAAGAGCATCAAGAGCATCGTCTCCATCCGGCTGGTGGAGGAGATGCCGCCCACCACCTGGAACCTGCTGGCCCCCAACGAATACGGCTTCTACGCCAACGTCAATCCGGCGGTGGATCACCCGCGCTGGAGTCAGGCCAGCGAGCGTTTCATCGCTGAGGGGGGCATCTTCGGGGCCAAGCGCCAGCCGACCCTGCCATTCAATGGCTATGCCGACGAGGTGGCGTCCCTCTATCAGGGCATGGATCTGCGCAAGTGGTATTGAGACGAGAGGAGCTGACACCATGACTCTGCGACTGACGGCGCGTCACATCACCCTGCTGCGGGCGCTGGTACACCTCGCCTCGCTGGGGTTTCTGCTCTGGCTGCTGGTGGCCGTGCCCGGCGGCCTGCTGGGAGGGGATCCGGTGCAGGGGCTGACTCACTATCTGGGCAAGGGAGCGCTCAACCTGCTGCTGCTCACCCTGCTGGTATCGCCGCTGGCCAAACGCTGGCGGCAGGGGCAGCTCATCAAGCTGCGCCGCCCGCTCGGGCTCTGGTGCGCCGCCTGGGCCGGTCTGCACTTTATGGTCTGGCTGGGGCTGGATCTGCAGTTCGACTGGGGGCTGATTGGCGGCGAGCTGGTCAAGCGCAGCTACATAGTGGTGGGGATGGTGGCGCTGCTGTTGCTGCTGGCGCTCAGCCTCACCTCGATCCCGGCCCTGCTGCGGCGCATGGGGCCGGCCTGGCAGCAGCTGCACAACTGGATCTACGCGGTGGCCCTGTTGGTACCGGTGCACTACTGGTGGTCGCTCAAGAGCGGCTGGCTGGAGCCGCTCATCTATCTGCTGCTGGCCTGCGCCCTGCTGGTGCCGCGCCGCGACAAGCTGCTGCGTCCCTGGCGCCGGCTTCGGCCGCAGAAACTGAGGGAGGCATGAGGCCGGCAGTGCGCCGCCCCGACAACCCGCAATAAAAAAGAGGCCTAGTCGGCCTCTTTTTTGATGTCACCCGTATGGGCGTCCACCAGGAGTCGTACCCGTTGCCCCTGGGCATCCAGGGTTTCCACCTCGAATTTGTCCCCTTCCAGCTCCACTTCCCGAATGTCGTGATACCCTTGGGCCACCAGCAGTTTGACCAGCCCGGCCATGTCGAGACGGCTCTCGGCCGCCCAGCCGAGGGTGGAGAAGAGGCAAAGGATCAGCAGGAAACTGCGTCGGATCATATTCATTCCGGATTCATGGCTGGCAGACTATAAACGGCATTATGTTAGGTTTTGGGAGATGAATCATCCATGAATAGAGCCCTGTCTCTGCTTGGGTTGCTGCTGCCGGCACTGGCACAGGCGGCCACGCCGAACGAGGCCTTGCTGCAGCAGGCGGTCAGCGAGGGACGGGTGCGCCCCTTTCATGAGGTGATGGAGGTGGCTTCCCGCCTGCCGGTACGGGTGCTGCGGGTCGATCTGGGGGAGGAGGACGGCATCTGGCTGTACGAACTCAAGCTGATCGACAGCGAGAACAGCGTCATCAAGGTGGGCTACCGGGCCGACAACCTGGAGATGGTGTGGCTCAAGGGCCATCATCTGGAGCGGCTGTTCGAACCGCGTCCGCCCCCAGAAGAGGAGTGATGGAGTGAGTCCGCGAACGCGCCGCCACCCGGTTCGTTCCCCAACCGCCGCCGGTACCGGCACAACCCTGCTTTGGATACCCATTTATGCGAATTCTGATAGTTGAAGATGAGAAGACCCTGGCGGGCCAGCTGGCGGAACAGCTGCGCCTGTCCGGTTTCGTGACCGACCTCTGCCACGACGGCAACGAGGCCGGCTTTCTCGGCGAGACCGAGCCCTACGACGCCATCATTCTGGATCTCGGTCTGCCGGGCCGCGACGGCCTGAGCGTGCTGAAGGAGTGGCGCAGCAAGGGGATCGACACCCCGGTACTGGTGCTGACCGCCCGTGGCCAGCTGCACGAGAAGATCGAGGGGCTCAACGCCGGGGCCGACGACTACCTCACCAAGCCGTTTCAGGTGGCCGAGCTGGTGGCCCGGGTCCATGCCCTGGTGCGGCGGGCGGCGGGCAACGCCAGCTCGATCCTGGAGATCGGCGGGGTGCGGCTCGACATGGCGGCGTCCCAGGTGTGGTACGAAGGCACCCCCATCAAGCTGACCGCCCACGAGTTCCGGGTGCTCGGCTATCTGATGCAGCACAGGGGCAAGGTGGTGTCGCGCAGCGAGCTGATCGACCACATCTACGCCCAGGATTTCGACCGCGACTCCAACACGGTGGAGGTATTCATCGGCCGGATCCGCAAGAAGACCCACTCCGATCTCATCGAGACGGTGCGCGGCCTTGGCTATCGGATCAACGAATGAGCCGGCACTTGATGCCCTCTTGTGCCGGAGCGGCTGAATGAGGCTGGTGCGCACCCTGCGCGGGCGGCTGGTGGTCATCGCCATGGTCTGGTGTGGCCTGTTCCTGTTCGCCACCGGCTTCAGCCTGCAGACCATGATGCGCAACTACTGGCAGGAGGCGGAGGCCGACGGCCTGCGCCTGCAGCTCTACGATCTGCTCTCCCGCCTCGAGATCCAGCCGGATGGCCTGCCGGTGGTCACCGAACCCATGGCCGACCCCCGCTTTCGCCAGCCCTACTCCGGTTACTACTGGCAGCTGGAGCTGGGGGAGAGCGTGGTCAGCCGCTCCCGCTCCCTGTGGGATGTGCACCTCGACGTGCACGGCCTGAAGTCGGCCTTCGGCGATCCGGATCTCTTCGTCGGCAAGGGGCCCAACAAGGAGCCGCTGCTGATCATGACCCGCACCGTGCTACTGCCTGGGTCGGATCGGGTGTTCACCCTGGTGATGGCCAAAGACAGCAGCGCCCTGACTCAGACCCTGAAGAAGACCCGCATCAGCCTGTTCCTCGGCCTCGGCTTTGCCGCGACCGGGCTGGTGCTCGGCTTCATGTTCCAGATCGTCTACGGCCTGCGGCCGCTGCACCTGTTGCGCCGCGAGCTGAGCCGGGTCCATCAGGGCCATCAGGAGGGGTTCCGGCTGCGCTACCCGCTGGAGATCCAGCCGCTGGTGGAGGACATCAACCGGCTGCTGCACCACTACGGCGAGCTGCTGCAGCGGGCCCGCTCCCACACCGGCAACCTGGCCCACGCCCTCAAGACGCCGCTCAGCATCATGCGCAACCAGGTGGCCCAGCTGCCGCCGGAAGATCAGGCCGCTCTCGGCGAGCAGCTCGATCAGATCCAGCGCCACATCGACTACCACCTCGGCAAGGCGCGAGTGACCGGCGCCGCCAAGATCCTCGGGGTGTCGACCCCGGTGCGGGCGCGGGTGGAGTACATCTGCCGCGCCTTTTCCCGCCTCTATCCGGGCCGGGAAGTGGACCTGCAGGTGCCGGCCACCCTGGCGGTCGGGGTGGAGGAGCAGGACTTCGACGAAATGGTGGGCAACCTGCTGGAGAACGCCTTCAAGTGGTCGGCCGGCCGGCTGCGCATCTCCAGCGCCGAGCTGGGGGGCTGGATCACCCTGCGCATCGAGGATGACGGTCCCGGCATGAGCGAGGATCAGATCGCCAAGGCGGTGCTGCGCGGGGTGCGGCTCGACGAGAAGGTGCCGGGCTCGGGGCTGGGTCTCAACATCGTCTCCGATCTGGCGGAAGCCTACCGCGGCAGCCTCATCATGGGACGCGCCGAGCTGGGCGGGCTGGCGGCTTCTCTCTCGCTGCCCAAGGTGGCAAGAGTGGAGAGCTAGGCATAAGATATGGCACCTGTTTTAGCCTGAGGAAGAGAACCATGACCGATGATCCATGGGCACTGTGTCACCTCGACGATTCGTTCGATGCCTCCGTGCTGGGCACCAAGGGGGCCCAGATCCAGTGGTTTGAGGATCGCGACAGCCTGATTGCCTTCCTGCTGGAAGATTTCGTCGACCTGCTGGCCGACGTGGGCGAGCTGGATGAGGATCAGACCGAGCGGGCGCGCGAGCGCTTCACCCTGCTGGTGGAGCAGAGCTTCGACGATCGCGGCCTGATGGACGCCATCAACGATCTCGCCTCCGGCCTGCGCCGCATCGCCTGGCTGGGGCCGCTCTCCGAGCTGGCCGAGCTGAGCGATGACTTCGCCTCCGGTCTGCGCCGCTACTTCTGGAGCCAGTACGACGGGGATGAAGATGACCCGGATGCCTGGGTGCCGGAAGAACTCTGGCCTCAGCTGGTGGAGTGTGCGGAAGAGTATATGGTTGAGGGTGACTTCTGAGTCACACCCCAAACCGAGATAAGAAAACGGCGCCTTGATGGCGCCGTTTTTGTTGCTCAGTCCTCTGCTCAGGCGTTGGCCGGCACCGCGTGAGCGGTGTTGACCGGGGCCGGGCCCTGGTACTTCTCGATCTGCAACTGGGCCATGTGACCGCAGTTGCCCTGCGCCAGGCTGGAGGTGCCTTCGTCGAAGGTGAGGCAGTTGACGTTGCCGTTCTTGCACAGGCTCCCCGCCTCGCCCGGTTTGGCCGGATCGAACCAGGCCCCTTCACAGACCCGCACCACCCCGGGGCGGATGTCGGTCGAGAGCAGGGCCCCCACCAGGATCTGGCCGCGGTCGTTGAAGGCGCGCACCAGATCGCCATCCTGGATGCCGCGCGACTTGGCGTCGTCCGGGTGGATCAGGATCGCCTCGCGATCGGCGACGGCAAACTTGTCCCTCAGCGGGGTGTTGTCGAGCTGGGAGTGCAGCCGCTGGGTCGGGTGGGAGGTGTTGAGCGACAGCGGATAGCGGGTCGCCTCCTTGCTCTTGATCCACTCCTTGGGCTCATACCACTTGGGATGGCCGGCGCAGTCGGCATAGCCCATGCCGGCCACCGTGCTGGAGAAGATCTCGATCTTGCCGGACGGGGTACCGAGCGGGTTGAGCAGCGGGTTCTCGCGAAAATCGGCATGACGGATCCACTGGCGGTTCGCCTCGGGCACCGGGAAGCGGATGTAGTTGTTGGACTCCCAGAACATGTTGAACGGCGGCAGCGCCACCCGGGCGCCGCGGGCCTGGGCGGCCATGCCGTCATACATCTGCTTGAGCCACAGCATCTCGTCCTTGCCTTCGGTGTACTGCTCCTGCAGGCCCAGCTTGGCGGCCACGTCGCGGAAGATGTCGAAGTCATTGCGCGCCTCGAACTGGGGCGGCACGCACTGGTGCATCGGGAAGACGTAGCGCTGGGAGTAGTCGCCGCCCATTTCCAGATCATTGCGCTCGTAGCTGGTGGTAGCCGGCAGGACGATGTCGGCGTGCTTGGCGGTGGCGGTCCAGTAGGGCTCGTGCACGATCACGGTCTGCGGTTTGCGCCAGGCCTTGACCAGGTTGTTGGTGTCCTGGTGGTGGTGGAAGGGGTTGCCGCCCGCCACGTAGACCAGTTTGATGTCCGGGTAGGTCACCTTGCGGCCGTTGAAGTCGATGGTCTTGCCGGGGTTGGCCAGACAGTCGGCGATGCGGGCCACCGGGATCGGCGCCGGCCCGTTCTTCGGCGCATTGCCGGCGGAGATGCCCGCCAGGATGCCGCCCTTGGCGGTGGGGCTGCCACCGGAAGAGTAGTGGTAGCTGAAGCCGTAACCGCCACCCGGCAGGCCGATCTGGCCCAGCATGGCGGCCAGGGTGACCAGCATCCAGTTGGGCTGCTCACCGTGCTGCTGACGCTGCATGCCCCAGCCCGCCATGATCATGGTGCGCTTGGACGCCATGTCGAGGGCCAGCTGGCGGATCACGGCGGCATCGACGCCGCAGATGGTGCTCGCCCACTCGGCGCTCTTCGGCTGGCCGTCTTCCTGGCCGAGCAGATAAGCGAGGAACTTGTCGAAGCCGGTGGTGTAGCGGTCGAGGAAGGCCTGATCGTGCTTCTGCTCGCTGTAGAGGGTGTGGGCCACCCCCAGCATCATGGCCACGTCGGTGTAGGCGTTCGGCGCAATCCACTCGGCCCCGGCCAGTTTGGCGGTTTCGTTGTAGACAGGGTCGATGCTGATGATGCGGGTACCCTTCTCCTTGAGCGCCTTGAAACCGGCCTGACCTTCGTGATCCGGCATGTTCCAGCTGTTTTTCAGGGTGACCTGGGCGTTGACCCCCCACAGCACCACCAGTTCGGCGTGCTCGATGACGTTGGGCCAGGCGGTCTGCTGCTCATACACCTCGATGGAACCCATCACGTGGGACATGATCACCTGGGCGGCGCCGGCGGAGTAGTCGCCGGCATAACCGGTGAAGCCGCCCGCCAGGTTCATCAGGCGGTGCAGCAGGGTGCGGCTGTTGTGGAACATGCCGACGCTCTTCCAGCCGTAGGAACCGGCGTGGATCGCCTGCGGGCCGAAGTCGCTCTGCACCCGGCCTATCTCGCCGGCCACCAGGGCGATGGCCTTCTCCCAGCTAACTCGCACCCATTCGTCGGCACCGCGCAGTTCGGGCTTGGCCCCCGGGCCCTGTTCCAGCCAGCTCTTGCGCACCATGGGGTACTTGATGCGGTTCTTGGCGTGGACCTGGAACGGCGCCATGTCGATGAGATCGTTGGGGGCCGGATCATCGGCCACCGGCTGGACCCGTACCATGCGGCCCTCTTCGACGATGGCCTCGAAAGCCCCCCAGTGGGCGCCGGTCAGGATGCCTTTCTGGGCCGGCACCAGGGTCGGGAATTGCTCAAGCGCCGTGCTGATGGCCTGGGCCAGCGCGCTCTTCGGGAAGACGCCGGCCAGCAGCGGCAGGGCGGCGCAGGCGCCCAGCCCCTTGAGCAGGTTGCGGCGGGAGAGATTGGTTTGCTTATCGGTAAAAAAAGTCATGACGATTTCCTCTGTGCCAGCCTTAGTGCGCCGCGTTCATGTCACTGGCATGTTTCTGGACGTATTGGGTCAACATGCGTGCCTGTTCCGGGGTCAGGGAGGTGCGTGATTCCATCCCCTTGATGACGCCGATCCACTGGTTGGCGTTGAAGTGATCCAGTGCGGTGAGGCCGTGGCAGCCGGTACAGTTGTTGGACATCAGGGTGGAGGCGTACTGCCACAGCTTGCCCTGATCGCCGATGAGCTGGCTCTGATCCACCCAGGCGGTCAGACTGACCTGATGCCAGGTGAGGTTGGTGGCGCTGTCGGTTTCGCTCTTGCCGGTGGTGAGCTGCCCCTTGGCCTTGTCGCCGAGCAGGGTGCTCAGGATGCGCTTGCCGGGAGCGGCGTAGAACACCTCGCTCACACCGTCCTGCTGCCAGCCGTCGATGCGCACCTGGGCGCGGCCGTTGTCGTTGGCCAGCACTTCCACCTGGGTGGAGGGCATCAGGGTGCCTTCGTCGGTCTTGGCGCCGGCATCCAGATAGAGCGGGGTGGTGGCGATGGCGTAACGGGTGGTGACGCTGGCCGGGGTCTGGGCGGCGGCTTGCGCCAGCTCGCTGGCACCGGCGGCGGCCAGGCCGCTCATGTCGGGCATGATGTGGGCGACGCCGCGGTGACAGTCGATGCAGGTCTGGCCCTCCTTGATGGCGACTGGGTGCTCGGCGCGGGCGTTGGGGCGCTGGGCCAGGATGTCCATCGCCGCGTAGCTGTGGCAGCTGCGGCAGGTGGCGGAGTCGTTGGCCTTCAGCTCGTCCCACACCGACTGTGCCATGCGCAGCTTGTGAGCCTCGTATTTCTCAGGGGTGTCGAGGGTGCCGATCGCCTCGTGATAGATATCCTTCACGGCGCGGATCTTGGTCCACAGATAGGAGGTGGGATCACCCGGAATGTGGCAGTCTGCGCACTCGGCGCGGATGCCCTTCACGTTCTGGAAGTGGACGCTGCCCTGATACTCGGCCAGCGGGGTCTGCATGGAGTGACAGGAGACGCAGAACTCGGTGGAGCTGGTCTTGTGCATGACGGTCACCGTGACCCCCAGCGCTGCAACGCCCAAGAGGGCTCCGAGCAGCAGTAGCCAGAACCAGGTTTTTCTCAACAATTTTCCAAGCATGACGGCGTTTTCCTACGATCAAATATTACCAATATAGTAGTATCCATGGAGAGGTAGTTGATTGACCTCTATCATGATTTATATTCTGTATTGTTATTTTAAATGCATTTATTATTTTGTAATTTATCATTTAATTGAATTTAATTTAACTTCCTGCGATTTTTTCATCTTTTTTGTCCTCGTTTGAGGCATGGTCAGCTTGGGCCTGCCATCCACGACCTAGCGGTGCTGTGCACCCGCCCGCCACCCCCTCTCAATCGCTCCTGCTTCGGCTATGGCCTGTCGCCTCGCGCCCGCGGAGGGCTTGGGCTTTGCCCGGGGCCCGTTATATACTGTTCACATATACAGTGTTCAGGTGTTTGCCATGCGACTCTTCATCGCCGAGAAGCCCAGTCTGGGACGTGCCATTGCCGACGTGCTGCCCAAGCCCCACAAGAAGGGGGACGGTTTTATCGAAACCGCGCAGGGGGATGTGGTGACCTGGTGCATCGGCCATTTGCTGGAGCAGGCCGAGCCCGATGCCTATGACGCCGCCTACAAGCAGTGGCGCATGGAGTCGCTGCCTATCGTCCCGGCTCAGTGGCAGCTGGTGGCCAAGCCGAAGACCAAGACCCAGCTCACCGTCATCAAGCGGCTGATCAAACAAGCCGACTGCGTGGTCAACGCCGGTGACCCGGACCGGGAGGGGCAACTGCTGGTGGACGAGGTGATCGATTTCCTCGGCTATGGCAAAACCAGGCCGGTGCTGCGTTGTCTCATCAGTGATCTCAACCCGCCGGCGGTGCGGCGTGCCCTCGACAAGCTCAGGGACAACAAGGAGTTCGTGCCGCTGGCGGTGTCGGCGCTGGCCCGCAGCCGGGCCGACTGGCTCTACGGCATCAACATGACCCGCGCCTATACCCTGCTTGGCCGCAAGGGGGGTTGCAGCGAGCTGCTGTCGGTCGGCCGGGTACAGACGCCGCTGCTGGGGCTGGTGGTACGGCGGGATCTCGAGATAGAAGCCTTCGTGCCCAAGCCCTTCTTCGAGGTGCTGGCCCATCTACAGACCGAAGGCAACGAGCGTTTCAGCGCCAAGTGGCTGCCTTCCGAGGCCTGTCTGCCCTGGCAGGACGAGGAGGGACGAGTGCTAAACCGGGCGCTGGCCGCCAAGGTGGTGGAGCGGATCCAGGGTCAACCCGCTCTGGTGGAAGAGGTGGAGGAGCAGGCCCGCAAGCAGGCGGCGCCGCTGCCCTACAACCTCTCCAGCCTGCAGATCGATGCCGCCAAGCGGTTCGGCATGGACGCCAAGCGGGTGCTGGACGTCTGTCAGGGGCTCTACGAGCGCCACAAGCTGATTACCTACCCGCGATCCGACAGCCGTCATCTGCCGAGCGATCACTTCAACCGGGCCGGCCAGGTGCGGGAGGCCATCGCCAGCACGGCGCCGGCACTGGCCAAGGCGGTGAGCGAGGCGGACGGCAAGATCCGCAGCAAGGCGTGGAACGACGGCAAGGTGGATGCCCACCACGCCATCATCCCCACCGAGAAGCAGGGCAACCCGGCCACGCTGGGGGCTGACGAGGCGAAGCTTTACGGCCTGATTGCCCGTCAGTACCTGCTGCAGTTTTACCTGCCGTTCGAGTACAACGACAGCAAGGTGCTGCTGCGCATCGCCGGCGGCCTGTTCCAGGCCAAGGCGCGGCGGATCCTCAAGGCGGGCTGGAAGGCGTTGCTCGGGGTGGAGGAAGATGACGAGGAGGAGGCGGGGACCCTGCCGGCCCTGCGCAAGGGCGAGCAGCTGCTGTGCGAGCGGGGGGAGCTGCAGGAGAAGATGACCCAGCCGCCCAAGTCGTTCACCGATGCCACTCTGCTGGCCGCCATGACCGGCATCGCCCGCTACGTGCAGGATCCCGAGATCCGCAAGACCCTGCGCGAGACCGACGGCCTCGGCACCGAGGCGACCCGGGCGGGCATCATCGATCTGCTGTTCAAGCGGCGTTTTCTGGTGCGCCAGGGCAAGAGCATCAAGGCGACTCCGACCGGGCGAGCTCTCATTCAGGCGTTGCCTGCCACGGCGACCACCCCTGACATGACGGCGCTGTGGGAGCAGCACCTCGGCCGGATTGCCGAGCGGCAGACGAGCTATCAGCAATTCATGGGGCCGCTGACCGAGCAGTTGAACGGCCTGATCGACGGCGCCAGACAGGATTCGGGGGCCAGCTTCAGCGCCCTGCCCAAGGCGGCGCCCGGGGCCGACAAGCGCCGCTTCACCAAGCGCAAGCGCAGCACGGCGGCTGGTGGCATGAGCGGGACAGCCAAGCGGGGGAGCAAGCGGTCGGTCAAGGCTGCCTGATAAAAAGCGCCCCTGGCGGGGCGCAAAAAGGCATTGTCGTCAGGCGTCGGCCAGTCTGGCGCGACTCAAATTCAGGTAGTGCCAGGCAACGCCGAGCAGTACCAGATCCTTGAAGATGAAGAACTCGGTGACCGGCACTCCGTCGACCAGCTTCCAGACGCCCGGCAGGGTCAGCAGAAAGCTGAGGGTCACGAGGAAGGTCAGGATGGCCCCCAGGCTGCTCCAGTAGCCCAGACGTGGTCGCCACAGGCCGGCAATCAGACCGCCGGCGATCAGGATCTCGACCAGTCCGATCAGATTGGAGACGGCTTGCTCCGAGAGCACGGCATAGAGCCAGCTCATTAGCGAATGGCTTGCCACCAGCGGCCGGATGGCCGCCGCCTCGGTCGGTGTGAACTTGAACACGCCGATCCAGAGCAGGGTCAGTACCACCCCGGCGAGGGCGATCAGAAAACCTCGGTCATGGCGTTCCATTCATGCTCCTTTGTCAGGGGGTGAGAGTGACCGGCGGGAAGTCGATGTCGGTTGCCGCCAGATGATTGCCGTAGTTGGTCAGGGTATTGATGACCACCTGTCCCAGTACCTCCATTGCCAGCTCATCATCCACGCCCGCGGCACGGGCTGCGGCCAGTTGTTGATCGCTGATGACACCGCGCTGGGTAACCAGGGCGACCGCCAGCTGCAGCAGGGCGTGATCGAGTGGATCCGCCGCCTGGGCCAGACGGGCAGCCCGGATGGCGTCGTCATCGAAACCGGCCCGGCCAGCCAGCAGGGTGTGGGCCGACAGGCAGTATTGGCAGGCGTTGGCCTGGCCGATGGCCAGTGCCAGCAGCTCCCGCTGGCGGGCACTGAGTCGCCCTTTGCCCAGCGCATCTGCAAAACCGAGCAGGCCGTTGAGCACCGCGGGTGAATGGGCCAGGGTGGCGTAGAGGTTGGGAACCTTGCCAAGGCTGCTTTTGAGGGCGGCGAAGGTGGGGGCGGCAGCCGGTTTGGGCTGGCTCACGGGGTGAATGCGACTCATGGTGTGCTCCTGTTTGGGTTGGGTACGGGAGACACTATGCCGGTTTTAATGGTACGGTTTGTCACCCATAGTCCACTATTGGCGACTTATCGTCTCAAACATGGATCCACTCTCGATACTGCTGGCCCATGCCGCGCCCCGGGCCAACCTCTTCTTTGCCGGCAATCTGTGCCAGCACTCCCACAGCCATGACTATCCGGCGGGTGGCCACCTGCACTTGCTGCGCCGTGGCGAACTGCTGCTGCGCGAGGAGGGGGGAGAGCCCCTGCTGCTGACCGAACCGACCCTGATCCTGTTTCCCCGTGGGCGGGGACACAGGCTCGAACCGCGTCAGCTGGCAGGCTGCGACCTGGTGTGTGCCAGCGTGTCGTTCGGACCGACGGGTGACTCACCATTGCAGCTGGCGCTGCCGGATACCCTGGTACTGCCGCTGCAGGCGATTCCGGCCATGGCGCCGGTGCTGACCCTGCTGTTCGAGGAGGCCTTCGCCGACCGCTACGGCCAGCCACCGATCCTCTCCCGTCTGCTGGAGGTACTGCTGATCCTGCTGCTGCGCCATCTGGTGGAACAGGGGCACTGCCGGCAGGGGATGCTGGCTGCGCTTTCCGACCCGCGTCTGGCGCGGGCCGTCACGGCCATGCATCAGCGGGGAGACGAGCCCTGGACGGTCGAGACGCTGGCACGGGAGGCGGGCATGTCGCGCGCCCGCTTCGCCGCCCATTTCCAGGCGCTGACCGGGCAGACGCCACTGGGCTATCTGACGCGCTGGCGCATGATGCTGGCCAGTCAGCAACTGCTGGCAGGGGAGTCCATCACTCAGGTGGCGCTGGGGGCGGGGTACAGCGGCGGAACTGCCTTTGGGCGGGCGTTTGAACGGGAGTTCGGTATGAGCCCGGGACGCTGGCTCAAGACGCGGCAGCGCGAATGACCGGGGCCGCGGCGGGCCCCGGTGTCATCAGCCGGTGTAGACGGCTTCTTCCGGATACTTGATGCGGGTCTCGCTCGGGCGGGCCAGCATGAAGGCCAGGGTCAGCGGGCCGAGACGGCCGCAGATCATCACCAGCACCAGTATCAGCTTGCCCGGTTCACTCAGACCGGCGGTGATGCCGGTGGAGAGCCCCACGGTGGCAAACGCCGAGATGGTCTCGAACATGATCTTGTCGAAGGACTGCTGCTCGGTGAGCATCAGCAGGAACATGGCCAGCATCAGCACCATGGTGCTGACGATGATGATGGCCAGCGATCGGGTCACTATCTGGGGTGACAGGGTGCGGCCGAAGGCGGTGACATGGGGGCGCTTGGTCAGAAACGCCTTGGTCGCCAGCAGCACTACCGCGAAGGTGGTCACCTTGATACCGCCACCGGTGGAGGTGGCGCCGGCCCCGACAAACATCAGCATCATCATGAACAACAGGGAGGCGGGCACCATCTGGCCGATGTCGATGGAGTTGAAGCCGGCGGTACGGGCGCTGGTGGACTGGAAGAAGGCCGCCAGCCACTGACCGCCGAAGGAGGCCTTGCCGAGGGTGCCCGGGTTGTTGTGCTCCAGCAGCCAGAACATCAGGGTACCCAGCAGCAGCAGGCCCGGGGTCATGATCAGCATCAGCTTGCTGTGCAGCTTGAGCTTGCGCCAGCGGCGGTTGCGCACCAGGTCGACGATGACGGTGAAACCGATCCCCCCCAGAATGATCAGCGCGGCTATGGTCAGGCTGATGATGGGGTCATCCCGGTAGTCCATCAAGTTGTTGGCGAACAGCGAGAAGCCGGCGTTGTTGAAGGCCGAGACCGCGTGGAAGAAGCTGACATAGAGGCCGCGCTCCCAGCCGAGCTCGGGCACCCAGCGGATGGCCATCAGGCCGGTGCCGATCAGCTGGGCGATGAAGGCGAACAGCACGATCCGCTTCACCAGCTGGATGATGTTGACCGACCCCTCCTGGCCCAGCGCCTCCTTGGCCAGCACCTGCTGGCGCAGGCCGACCCGCTTGCTGAACATGGCGATCAGCAGCAGGGTCATGGTCATCTGGCCGAGGCCGCCAATCTCCATCAGCATCAGCAAAAAAATCTGCCCCTGCAGGGTGAAGGCGGTGCCGGTATCCACCACCCCGAGCCCGGTCACGCTGATGGCCGAGGTGGCGGTGAACAGGGCGTTGATGAAGCTCACTTCGCCGTTGTGGCTGGAGGGCTGCACCAGAAACAGGGTGCCGACCAGCAGGATGATCAGGAAGCTGCCGAGGATCAGCTTGGCTTCGCTCCAGCGCGACTCGTCGTCCCGGTGCAGGGCGAAGGCGTAGTTGCTACGCCAGCGGGTCATAGGGTTTCCAGCCAGTGGTCGATGGCGTGCTTGTTGCCCGCCAGGATCAGGATGTCACCCAGTTGCAGCTCCATCTTGCCGGTCAGCACGTTGTGCAGCACCTGGCCGCGCTTGATGGCCAGCAGTTGCAGTTCGGTCTGTTGCAGCAGATGCAGATCGGCGAGGGTGCGGCCATTTTGCGGCAAACCGATGACGAACTCGGTCAGCACCATGTCGTGGCCCAGCTCCAGATAGTCGAACAGCCGGTTGTCCAGCATGCTCTGGGCGACCCGGCGGCCCATGTCCCACTCCGGATTGATCACCTTGTCGGCCCCCACCTTCTGCAGGATCTTGGCGTGGAACTTGTCGCGCGCCTTGACCCACACCTTCTTCACGCCGGCCTCCTTGAGGACGAGGGTGGTGAGGATGCTGGTCTCGAGGTTGTCACCGATGGCGACGAAGACGATGTCGAAGTCGGCCAGCCCCAGCTCGGCCACCGTGGCCTCGTCGGTGGCATCGGCGACGATGACGTGGTTGCAGAGGGTGGCTATCTGACGGGTCTTGCTCTCGTCGATGTCTATCGCCAGCACCTCGGCATCCTGCCGTTGCAGCTCTTCACACAGGGCGCTGCCAAACAGTCCCAGGCCGATGACGGCAAATTGGTTGTTCATGAGTACTTCCTCAAGCATCGGAGCCGGATACTCTACTCCTGCGGCATGAGTCCGAAAAGGGGGGCGGATTTTTCGTCCGGCGGCAATATAAGGTAGACTGCCCGCTTGCCATTGTCGGGACACGCAGATGAAACTCACCCCTTACGCCTCCTTGTTGACGCTCAACACCCTCGCCCTCGATGCCCATTGCCGCTGGCTGGCCGAAGTGGAACGGATCGACGATCTGCCGCAACTGGTAGCCAACCCCGAGCTGACCGGCCTGCCGAGGCTGGTGCTGGGCGGTGGCAGCAACGTGCTGTTTTGCGATGACTTCGCCGGTGTCGTAGTGCTCAACCGTCTCAAGGGGATAACGCTGCACGACGAGGGGGATCACTGGTTGCTGCACGTGGCGGCCGGCGAGAACTGGCATGAGCTGGTGTGCCATAGCCTGCAGCAGGGTTGGTTCGGGCTCGAGAACCTGGCGTTGATCCCGGGCACGGTCGGGGCCGCCCCGGTGCAGAATATCGGTGCCTACGGGGTCGAGCTGGCCAGCGTCTGCGCCTATGTGGAGGCGTTCAACTGGCAGAGTGGTCAGCTGGAGCGCATCGAGGCGGCCGCCTGCGGATTCGGCTATCGCGACAGCATCTTCAAGCACGCCTGTCAGGACAGCCACTTCATCACCGCCGTCGGGCTGCGCCTCGCCAAGGCCTGGCAGCCGGTGGCGGGTTATGGCCCGCTGGCCGCGCTCGGTGAGCAGCCCACGGCGCAGGCCATCTTCGACACCGTCTGCGCCACCCGCATGGCCAAGCTGCCGGATCCGGCCGTGCTCGGCAATGCCGGCAGCTTCTTCAAGAACCCCGTGGTGACGGCGGCGCAGGCCGACCGGCTCAAGCAGCAATTCCCGCACATGCCCTGCTACCCGGCCGCTGACGGGCAGGCCAAGCTGGCCGCGGGCTGGCTCATCGATCAGTGCGGCCTCAAGGGGTTTGCCATCGGCCGCGCCGCCGTGCATCAGGAGCAGGCCCTGGTGCTGGTCAACCTGGGCGGTGCCAGCGCCGTGGAGCTGATCGCCCTGGCGGCTCACGTACGCGACAGCGTGGAGCAGAAGTTCGGCGTGCTGCTGGAACACGAGGTGCGCTTCATGGGGCGCAGCGGTGAAACTTGGCTCGACGAGGTGCTCTCATGACCCTGACCCCCATCAGACAGACCCTGATCACCCTGCTCAGCGACGGCCAGTTTCACTCCGGTGAACAGCTGGGTGAGCAGCTTGGCATCAGCCGGGCGGCGGTCAGCAAGCACATGGCCGCGCTCAAGGAGCTGGGGCTGGACTTGTTCAGCCTGACCGGCAAGGGCTATCGGCTGGCGGTGCCGATGGCGCTCTATGACGAGGCGCAGCTGCAGGCGTTGGCGCCCATGGCGCCGGTACACTGCTTCCCGGTCATCGACTCCACCAACCAGTATCTGCTGGAGCGGGTCAACCAGCTGAGCTCCGGCGAGAGCTGCCTGGCCGAGTGTCAGACCGCCGGTCGTGGCCGCCGCGGCAAGCCCTGGGTCTCCCCCTTCGGTTGCCAGCTGATCCTCAGCATGTACTGGCGGCTCGAGCAGGGCATGGCGGCCGCCATGGGACTGAGCCTGGCGGTCGGCGTGGCCGTGGTGCAGGCGCTGGAATCCCTCGGTTATCCGGGGGTGGAGCTGAAATGGCCCAATGACCTCTACTATCAGGGCCGCAAACTGGCGGGCATTCTGGTGGAGATGAGCGGCAGTGCAGGTGCCAGCTGCCATCTGGTGATCGGGGTCGGCCTCAATCTGGCGATGCCGAGCCGGGAGGGGGAGCGGATCGATCAGGCCTGGTCCGAACTGCGCCACATCCAGCCGGAACTGGTGGATCGCAATCTGCTGGCCGGCAGGGTGCTCGATCACCTGCAGCAGGCCATGCTCACCTTCGAACAGAGTGGCCTCGCCAGCTTCGTGGCGGACTGGAACCGGCTCGATCACTTCGCCGGCCGGCCGGTGCGGCTGCTGATGGGCGAGCAGGAGATCCGCGGCGTGGCGCGCGGCATCGATGATCGCGGCGCCCTGCGGCTGGAGACCGCAGAGGGGATCAAGTTCTACCTAGGCGGCGAGATCTCCCTGCGCCGGGGCGACTGAAGGCGGTGGCGATCGTCATGAATAGAAGAGGGGGCCTGCGGGCCCCCTCTTCATGTTGATTCGTGTTGGTAGCCGCTATTTGCGCAGCTTGATCTGCTCGATGGCGTGCTCGTTGCCCTTGGTCAGGATCAGGTTGGCCCGCTCCCGGGTCGGCAGTATGTTCTCTTTCAAATTCAGATAGTTGATATCTTGCCAGATGTTGTTGGCGATCTTGGTTGCTTCGCTCTCCGCCAGCTTGGCGTAGTGGTGGAAGTAGGAGTCGGGATCCGAGAAGGCACCGCTGCGAAACTTGAGGAAGCGTTCGATATACCAGGTGCGCAGCAGCTCGGCCTCGGCATCCACATAGATGGAGAAGTCGACGAAATCGGAGACGAAGACCCGGTGAGGCTCTTGCGGATAATCCATGCCGCTCTGCAGTACATTGAGTCCTTCGAGGATCAGGATGTCCGGCTGCTCCACCACCTTCTTCTCATCAGGGATGATGTCGTAGATAAGGTGGGAGTAGACGGGCGCTTCGACCTTTTCGTGGCCAGCGCGGATGTTGGCGACAAATTCCACCAGATGACGGATGTCGTAGGACTCCGGGAAGCCCTTGCGGCGCATCAGGCCGCGCTCTTCCAGCACCTTGTTTGGATAGAGAAAGCCGTCGGTGGTGACCAGCTCCACCCGCGGGTGTTCCGGCCAGCGCTCCAGCAATGCCTGCATGATGCGCGCCGTGGTGCTCTTGCCGCCCGCCACGCTGCCGGCGATGCTGATGATGTAGGTACCCTTGCCGCGGGACTGACCGAGAAACTGTTCCAGTACCCGGCTGCGGCGCTGTTTGGCCTTGACGTAGAGATTGAGCAGGCGGGAGAGGGGCAGGTAGATCTCTTCCACCTCCTGCAATGACACCTTTTCATTGATCCCGCGCAGGGTCTGCAGATCGTGCTCGGTCAGGGTCAAAGGGACCGAGTCGCGCAATAACGCCCATTGTTCGCGGGTGAATTGCAGATAGGGGTTATGCTCTGTCGTCATGGTGTCATCACTGTTTCTTGGGCAGGGCGACCATACACCAAGGGGTGGGGAGCGACAAGAGAAGCGACGGTTTCGAGCGGAGAGTGAGTCCTTTTTTGCCTGGTTCCCGGCAATAATGCACATTTTGCAAGGCGCAATGGTTGCATCCCCAAAATGCTTACCATAAAATGCGCGACGCTTAGATGTCTGTCGTCTATTTGCTCGGCAAAAGCGATAAAACAACGGGTGCAAGCAGAATTACCGTTGTGGCATTTATGTAGCGGAGGGGTTCCCGAGCGGCCAAAGGGATCAGACTGTAAATCTGACGGCTCAGCCTTCGAAGGTTCGAATCCTTCTCCCTCCACCATATTTCTCTGCGGTTTGAGTTCTTTGGGTTAGAGAAATGCGGGCATCGTATAATGGCTATTACCTCAGCCTTCCAAGCTGATGATGCGGGTTCGATTCCCGCTGCCCGCTCCAAGATGCTGATACGGCTCAGGCGATAGCAGAGCCACACCTTAGGGTGAGTTCGGCAATCGAACCTGCCTGTCAGCACCAGCCTCTCTTCCCCACCAGATTCAAATCCATCATATAAACTGTTCTGTGGTTAGCTTGCCACCGCGTACTCAGCGTTAGTTTAGAGGGACGATCATGTCTAAAGAAAAATTTGAGCGTAATAAACCGCACGTTAACGTGGGTACCATCGGCCACGTTGACCACGGTAAAACCACCCTGACTGCCGCTATCACCAACGTGCTGGCCAAGCACTTCGGTGGTAAGGCTTTCGCCTTCGACCAGATCGACAAGGCACCGGAAGAGCGTGAGCGTGGTATCACCATCAACACCTCCCACGTAGAATACGACACCGCTACCCGTCACTACGCCCACGTAGACTGCCCGGGTCACGCCGACTACGTTAAAAACATGATCACCGGTGCTGCCCAGATGGACGGCGCGATCCTGGTAGTAGCAGCGACTGACGGCCCGATGCCGCAGACTCGTGAGCACATCCTGCTGGGTCGTCAGGTAGGCGTTCCGTACATCATCGTGTTCATGAACAAGTGTGACATGGTAGATGACGAAGAGCTGCTGGAACTGGTCGAGATGGAAGTTCGCGAACTGCTGTCCGAGTACGACTTCCCGGGTGATGACCTGCCGGTAGTCCGTGGTTCCGCACTGAAAGCGCTGGAAGGCGAAGCTCAGTGGGAAGAGAAGATCCTGGAACTGGCTGGCCATCTGGACACCTACATTCCGGAACCGGAGCGTGCCATCGACCTGCCGTTCCTGATGCCTATCGAAGACGTATTCTCCATCGCTGGCCGTGGTACCGTAGTAACCGGTCGTGTCGAGCGCGGTATCGTCAAAGTTGGTGAAGAAGTGGAAATCGTGGGTATCAAAGATACCACCAAGACCACCTGTACCGGCGTTGAAATGTTCCGCAAACTGCTGGACGAAGGTCGTGCAGGCGAGAACATCGGTGCACTGCTGCGTGGCGTGAAGCGTGAAGACGTAGAGCGTGGTCAGGTACTGGCCAAGCCGGGCACCATCAAGCCGCACACCAAGTTTGAATCTGAAGTGTACGTGCTGTCCAAAGAAGAAGGTGGTCGTCATACCCCGTTCTTCAAAGGCTACCGTCCGCAGTTCTACTTCCGTACTACCGACGTGACCGGTACCATCGAACTGCCGGAAGGCGTAGAGATGGTAATGCCGGGCGACAACATCAAGATGGTTGTTACCCTGATTGCGCCGATCGCGATGGACGACGGCCTGCGTTTCGCCATCCGTGAAGGTGGCCGTACCGTAGGTGCCGGTGTTGTAGCTAAAGTTATCGCTTAATCTTTGGCTTACATAAATAAAGCAAAGCCCCTATAATAGGGGCTTTCTTATGCAGGGGCGTAGTTCGAATTGGTAGAACAGCGGTCTCCAAAACCGATGGTTGCGGGTTCGAGTCCTGCCGCCCCTGCCATATACCTCGTCTCGTACGGGGCTTTTGTGTCTTTGGTTACGTCAGATACAGGTGGGTTGTATGAGTGTTAGTTCTGAGAGCCAGGGCGGAAGCAAGGATACCCTGCTTTGGGGCCTGGTTTTCATTATCCTGGCGGCCGCTGTAGTGGGTAATTACCTGCTCAACGATGTCGTCGCTGCCGTCCGCGCCCTGGGTGTGGTCGTTGTCATTGCTGCTGCCGGTGCAGTAGCCCTGCAAACCACCAAGGGAAAGGCGACACTGGCATTTGCCCGTGAGTCTCGCCTGGAAGTCCGCAAGGTCGTATGGCCGACCCGTCAGGAAGCCATTCAGACAACCCTGATTGTGCTGGCGGTGACTGCCGTGATGGGGCTGTTGCTGTTCATTCTGGACGGTGCCTTGGTCTGGTTGGTCAACCTGATTACCGGTGTGTAAGGATAAGCCATGACTGAACAACGTGAACAACGTATGAGATGGTATGTGGTGCAGGCGTTTTCCGGCTATGAAGGCCGTGTTGCCAAATCCCTGCGTGAACATATCAAGATGCATGGCATGGAAGACATGTTCGGTGAAGTGCTGGTCCCGACCGAAGAAGTGGTCGAGATGCGCGCTGGCCAGAAGCGCAAGAGTGAGCGCAAGTTTTTCCCGGGATACGTCCTGGTTCAGATGATCATGGATGAGACCACATGGCACCTGGTACGCAACGTACCGCGCGTCATGGGTTTCATTGGTGGCACCTCTGATCGTCCTGCTCCTATCTCTGATAAAGAAGCGGATGCCATCCTCAATCGTCTGCAAGATGCCCACGACAAGCCGCGTCCGAAAACCCTGTTTGAACCGGGTGAAATGGTGCGGGTTGCCGATGGTCCGTTCGCCGACTTCAACGGTACCGTTGAAGAGGTGGACTACGAAAAGAGCCGCGTGAAGGTCTCCGTTTTGATCTTCGGTCGTTCTACACCGGTAGAGCTGGATTTTGGTCAGGTCGAAAAGGGCTGATTAAACTCTGTTCGTTAACGGTTGTCAGGGGCAGCGAATGTCATTATAATTCGCTGCCCCTTTATTAGTTGGGGAGCCGTTTGCAGGAGCATGTCTCCGAGGCGTTAGAACCCATTTCTGAGGTATTTTTGTAATGGCTAAGAAAGTCACAGCTTATATCAAGCTGCAAGTTAAGGCTGGCAGTGCTAACCCCAGCCCTCCCGTTGGTCCTGCTCTGGGTCAGCACGGTGTGAACATCATGGAATTCTGTAAGGCGTTCAACGCCCGTACAGAAAAGCTGGAAAAAGGCTCACCGACTCCGGTCGTGATCACCGTTTACAGCGACCGTTCCTTCACCTTCGAAACCAAGACTCCGCCCGCTGCCTTCCTGCTGAAGAAAGCTGCTGGTATCCAGTCTGGTTCTGCCAAGCCGAACAAAGACAAGGTTGGTAAGGTGACTGTGGCTCAGCTGCAAGAAATCGCCAAGACCAAAGAGCCGGATATGACCGGTGCCGATCTGGATGCAAAAGTACGTTGCATCGCCGGCTCCGCTCGTTCCATGGGCCTGGTAGTGGAGGATTAAGACAATGGCAAAACTTTCCAAGCGTATGCGCGTTATTCGCGAAAAAGTTGACGGTACCAAAGAGTACTCCATCAACGAAGCCATTGCCCTGCTGAAAGAACTGGCTACTGCCAAGTTCGTTGAAAGCGTTGACGTTGCCGTTAACCTGGGTATCGATGCTCGTAAATCCGACCAAAACGTACGTGGTGCAACTGTACTGCCGCACGGTACCGGTCGCGAAGTGCGCGTAGCCGTATTCACCCAAGGTGCCAACGCCGAAGCTGCCAAAGCTGCCGGTGCTGAACTGGTTGGTATGGACGATCTGGCCGATCTGGTCAAGAAAGGCGAGATGAACTTCGACGTAGTTATCGCATCCCCGGATGCCATGCGCGTTGTTGGTCAGCTGGGTCAAATCCTGGGCCCGCGCGGTCTGATGCCGAACCCGAAAGTTGGTACTGTAACTCCTAACGTTGCCGAAGCCGTCAAGAACGCCAAGGCTGGTCAGGTTCGTTACCGTAATGACAAGAACGGTATCATTCACACCACCCTGGGCAAGGTTTCTTTCAATGAAGTTCAGCTGAAAGAAAACTTGGAAGCTCTGCTGGTTGCCCTGAAAAAGGCCAAGCCGTCTTCCGCCAAGGGTGTATTCATCAAAAAAGTCAGCATCTCCACCACCATGGGTGCCGGTGTTGCCGTAGACCAAGCTTCTCTGGAAGCTCAGGCCTAATTGATGGATTTTACAAGGCGCAAAATTTAATCTATAATTTTGCGCCTTGATTGGTTGGGGGCTTCGACCTCCGTCCAAGACCGCAGGAGGCTGTAAGGCCTTAATACTTCCTGCGTAGACGGTGCCGGAAACCCAGCGAGAAAGATTCTTTCTCTTCTGGAATCCTGCTACCGCATCGTTCCCCTCTGTTGTAAAGGTAGGGGGGATGTGTCAGTACTGGGTCATTTGACCCGGATTCAATCCAGGAGTTAAGCCAATGGCATTGGGACTCGAAGACAAAAAGGCAATTGTTGCTGAAGTCAACGAAGCTGCCAAAGGCGCTCTTTCTGCAGTAATTGCCGATTCTCGCGGCGTGACTGTAGACAAGATGACCGTCCTGCGTAAAACCGCTCGTGAAGCCGGTGTGTACATGCGCGTTGTGCGTAACACCCTGCTGCGTCGCGCGGTAGAAGGTACCGAATACGAGTGCCTGAACAACGCATTTACCGGTCCTACCTTGATTGCTTTCTCTAACGAACACCCGGGCGCTGCCGCTCGTCTGTTCAAAGAGTTTGCCAAAGCGAACCAAAAGTTCGAAATCAAGGCTGGCGCTTTTAACGGTGAGTTTATCGCCGCAGCACAAATTGATCGTCTGGCCACGCTGCCGACTTACGAAGAAGCAATTGCGAAGTTGATGGCTACCATGAAGGAAGCCTCTGCTGGCAAGCTGGTTCGTACTATCGCTGCTGTTCGCGACCAGAAACAAGCTGCTGCTTGATTCTCGCCTATCTAGGCTGTTTGAGTTTATTCAACATCAGGAATTTTTGTCATGTCTATCACTAAAGACCAAATCATCGAAGCCGTTGCTTCCATGTCCGTAATGGAAGTTGTTGAGCTGATCGAAGCTATGGAAGAGAAGTTCGGTGTTTCTGCCGCTGCTGCCGTAATGGCCGGCCCGGCTGCTGCTGAAGCAGTAGAAGAGAAGACCGAGTTCGACGTAGTTCTGACTGCTGCCGGTGCCAACAAAGTTGCCGTCATCAAAGCCGTTCGTGGCGCCACCGGTCTGGGCCTGAAAGAAGCCAAAGACCTGGTAGAAGCTGCTCCGGCTAACCTGAAAGAAGCCGTCTCCAAAGACGAAGCTGAAGCTCTGAAGAAAGAGCTGGAAGCTGCCGGTGCTTCTGTTGAGATCAAATAATCTGCATTTATGTAGATTAGCCTGATAAAACAGGCTAGGGCTGGTGAATTTTTGTTCACCAGCCTTTTTGCGCTGTAGACTGAGAGCATTTCACACCGTTTACGACTCTCGGTGCACCAGCAATCCGGACTGTTTTCATTCGTCCGGGCCAACACAAAACGGTGTTGAGACAGAGCTGTCCCGTGGGACAGAGTGGGTCACTTATCAGCGAGCTGAGGAACCCTATGGTTTACTCTTATACCGAAAAAAAACGCATTCGTAAGGACTTCGGTAAGCGAGACCAGGTACTGGACACGCCTTATCTGTTGTCCATTCAGCTGGACTCCTTCAAGCAGTTCATCGAGGCTGACCCGGAAGGTGAATATGGCCTAGAGGCCGCTTTCCGTAGCGTTTTCCCGATCACCAGTTACTCCGGTAGTGCTGAGCTTCAGTATGTCAGCTATCGCCTGGGTGAGCCGGTATTTGACGTAAAAGAATGCCAGATCCGTGGAGTGACCTACTCCGCGCCGCTGCGTGTCAAGCTTCGTATGGTTCTGTACGACCGTGAAGCAGCTGCCGGCACCGTCAAAGACATCAAGGAACAAGAAGTATACATGGGCGAAATTCCGCTCATGACCGAGAACGGCACCTTTGTTATCAATGGTACCGAGCGGGTAATCGTCTCCCAGCTGCATCGTAGCCCGGGCGTCTTCTTCGACCACGATAAAGGCAAAACACATTCATCCGGTAAGGTGCTGTATAACGCGCGCGTTATTCCCTACCGTGGCTCCTGGCTGGACTTCGAGTTCGATGCGAAAGACAACCTGTTTGTCCGTATCGACCGTCGTCGTAAACTGCCGGCATCCATTATTCTGCGTGCCCTGGATTTCAGTTCCGAACAGATTCTGGCCACCTTCTTCGAGACCATCGGTTTCGAAGTCAAAGATGGCAAGTTGATGATGGATCTGGTGCCGGAGCGCCTGCGTGGTGAAACTGCGACCTTTGACATCGTGGCCAATGGCGCCGTGGTGGTTGAGACCGGTCGTCGAGTGACTGCGCGTCACATCCGTCAGTTGGAAAAAGATTCCGTTACCCAGATTGAGGTGCCGGTTGAGTATGTTGTTGGCAAAGTTGCTGCCAAGGACTACGCACATCCGCAAACTGGCGAGATGGTAGTGACTGCCAACCAGGCGCTGAGCCTGGAAGCGGTAGCCAACCTCTCCCAAGCCGGCTTCAAGCACTTCGAGGTTCTGTTCACCAATGAACTGGATCACGGTGCCTACATGTCCGAGACCCTGCGTATCGACTCCAGCTCCAGCCGCCTGGAAGCTCTGGTCGAAATCTATCGCATGATGCGTCCGGGTGAGCCGCCGACTCGCGAAGCCGCAGAACAGCTGTTCGAGAACCTGTTCTTCTCTTCCGAGCGTTACGACCTGTCTACCGTAGGTCGGATGAAGTTCAACCGCCGTCTGGCTCGTGAAGACGAGACCGGCGTGGGTACTCTGACCAAAGACGACATCGTCGATGTGATGAAGCGCCTGATCGACATCCGTAACGGCAATGACGAGGTGGACGATATCGACCATCTGGGCAACCGTCGTATCCGTTCTGTCGGTGAAATGGCTGAAAACCAGTTCCGCGTCGGTCTGGTGCGTGTCGAGCGTGCGGTCAAGGAGCGTCTCTCCCTGGGCGACCTGGACACCCTGATGCCGCAGGATCTGATCAACGCCAAGCCGATCTCCGCCGCAGTCAAAGAGTTCTTTGGTTCCAGCCAGCTGTCCCAGTTCATGGACCAGAACAACCCGCTGTCCGAAGTGACCCACAAGCGCCGTATCTCTGCGCTGGGCCCGGGCGGTTTGACTCGTGAGCGTGCCGGCTTTGAAGTTCGAGACGTACACCCGACCCACTACGGTCGTCTGTGCCCCATCGAAACGCCTGAAGGTCCGAACATCGGTCTGATCAACTCTCTGTCCGTGTACTCTCGTACCAACGAGTACGGTTTCCTCGAGACCCCGTACCGCAAGGTCATTGACGGTGTGATCACCGACGAAGTGGACTATCTGTCTGCTATTGAAGAAGGCAAGTACGTGATCGCACAGGCTAACGCCGCGACCACCGAAGATGGCCGTCTGAAAGATGAATTGATCCCGTGCCGTCACAAAGGTGAATCCACCTTTATGAACGCCGACCAGATCCAGTATATGGACGTGAGCCCGCAGCAGATCGTATCTGTGGCAGCGGCCCTGATCCCGTTCCTGGAACACGATGACGCGAACCGCGCATTGATGGGGTCAAACATGCAACGTCAGGCTGTACCGACTCTGCGCGCCGACAAGCCGCTGGTTGGTACCGGTATGGAACGCGCTGTGGCCGTTGACTCCGGTGTTACCGTAGTGGCCAAGCGTGGCGGCATGATCGACTACGTCGATGCCTCCCGTATCGTTATCAAGGTCAACGAAGATGAGCTGCTGCCTGGCGAAGCCGGCATCGACATCTACAGCCTGACCAAATACACCCGTTCCAACCAGAACACCTGTATCAACCAGCGTCCGTGCGTGATGTTGGGCGAGCCCGTGATGGCGGGCGACGTGCTGGCTGACGGCCCGTCCACCGACCTGGGTGAACTGGCGCTGGGTCAGAACCTGCGCGTCGCGTTCATGCCGTGGAACGGTTACAACTTCGAAGACTCGATCCTGGTGAACGAGCGTGTTGTTCAGGAAGATCGCCTGACCACCATTCACATCCAGGAACTGGCCTGTATCTCCCGTGACACCAAGCTGGGTCCGGAAGAGATCACTGCTGACATCCCGAACGTGGGTGAAGCCGCTCTGTCCAAGCTGGACGAGTCCGGTATCGTCTACGTGGGTGCCGAAGTGAAGGGCGGCGACATTCTGGTCGGTAAGGTAACGCCGAAAGGTGAAACCCAGCTGACGCCGGAAGAGAAGCTGCTGCGCGCCATCTTCGGTGAGAAGGCGTCCGACGTGAAGGACTCTTCTCTGCGTGTGCCGAACGGTGTGTACGGTACCGTGGTTGACGTGCAGGTCTTTACCCGCGATGGCGTGGAAAAAGACAAGCGCGCCAAAGAAATCGAAGAGATGCAGCTGAAGGAAGCGAAGAAGGACTTGACCGAAGAGTTCAAGATCCTGGAAGACGGCATTTTCGGCCGCTCCCGCAACCTGCTGCTGGCCGCCGGTTACAGCGAAGACCGCCTGAACAAGCTCGATCGCTCCAAGTGGTTTGAACTGGCCATCGAAGATGAAGCCAAGCAAATCGAGCTGGAACAGATCGCTGAACAGCACGTTGAGCTGAAGGCCGAGTTCGACAAGAAATTCGAGAACAAGCGTCGCAAGATCATCCAGGGCGATGACCTGGCGCCGGGCGTACTGAAGATCGTCAAGGTCTATCTGGCCGTCAAGCGTCGCATCCAGCCGGGTGACAAGATGGCGGGTCGTCACGGTAACAAGGGTGTTATCTCCAAGATCTGTCCGGTCGAGGATATGCCCCATGACGAGTACGGCCGTCCGGTCGACATCGTTCTGAACCCGTTGGGCGTACCGTCCCGTATGAACATCGGTCAGATCCTCGAAGTGCACTTGGGCCTCGCGGCCAAGGGTATCGGCGAGAAGATCGATCGCATGGTCAAGGAACAGCGCGAACTGCACGAGATGCGTGACTTCCTGCAACAGGTCTATGACCTGGGCGAGAAAGACACCCAGCAAGTGAACGTGGCCGAGCTGTCCGACGATGACGTACGTACCCTGGTCGGTAACCTGCGCAAGGGTCTGCCGGTCGCTACGCCAGTCTTTGATGGCGCCAAAGAGCGTGAAATCAAGGCCCTGCTGAAGCTGGCCGACCTGCCGGAATCCGGTCAGATCGCCCTGTTCGACGGTCGTACCGGTAACGCCTTCGAGCGTAAGGTCACCGTGGGTTACATGTACATGCTGAAGCTGAACCACCTGGTAGACGACAAGATGCACGCGCGTTCTACCGGTTCTTACAGCCTGGTTACCCAGCAGCCGCTGGGTGGTAAGGCACAGTTCGGTGGTCAGCGTTTCGGTGAGATGGAAGTGTGGGCCCTGGAGGCTTACGGTGCGGCATATACCCTGCAGGAGATGCTGACCGTCAAGTCTGACGATGTGAATGGCCGTACCAAGATGTACAAGAACATCGTGGATGGCGACCACCGTATGGAGCCGGGCATGCCCGAATCCTTCAACGTATTGCTGAAGGAAATCCGCTCTCTGGGTATCAACATCGAGCTGGACGAAGAGTAAGAGCTCGCTCTTATTGTTCGAGAATTGACGTGGGCGCCCCGAAAGGGGCGCCGAGGTTAGACTCCTGACAGGGGAAACACGTGAAAGACTTACTCAAGTTTTTGAAGGCTCAGACCAAGACCGAAGAGTTTGACAGTATCAAGATCGGTCTGGCCTCTCCTGACATGATCCGCTCCTGGTCATTCGGTGAGGTCAAAAAGCCTGAGACCATCAACTACCGGACTTTCAAGCCGGAACGTGATGGTCTGTTCTGCGCCCGTATCTTCGGACCGGTGAAGGACTACGAGTGTCTGTGCGGCAAGTACAAGCGCCTGAAACACCGTGGTGTGATCTGTGAGAAGTGCGGCGTAGAAGTGACCCAGACCAAGGTCCGTCGTGAGCGTATGGGCCACATTGAGCTGGCCAGCCCGACTGCCCACATCTGGTTCCTGAAGTCCCTGCCGTCCCGTATCGGTCTGCTGCTGGACATGACCCTGCGTGACATCGAGCGCGTGCTGTATTTCGAATCCTATGTAGTGATCGAACCCGGCATGACCAACCTCGAGCGCAGCCAGATGCTGTCCGAAGAGCAGTACCTGGACGCACTGGAAGAGTGGGGCGACGAATTCGACGCCAAGATGGGTGCCGAAGCAATCCTGGCATTGCTGCGCGCCATCGATCTGGAAGGCGAAGTGCGCACCATGCGCGAAGAGCTGGATCAGACCAACTCCGAGACCAAGCGCAAGAAGACCACCAAGCGCCTGAAGCTGATGGAAGCCTTCCTGCAGTCCGGCAACAAGCCGGAGTGGATGATCATGACAGTGCTGCCCGTGCTGCCGCCGGACCTGCGTCCGCTGGTACCGCTGGACGGCGGCCGTTTCGCGACCTCCGATCTGAACGATCTGTACCGCCGCGTGATCAACCGTAACAACCGCTTGAAGCGCCTGCTGGACCTGGCTGCTCCGGACATCATCGTGCGCAACGAAAAGCGCATGCTGCAAGAGTCCGTCGATGCCCTGCTGGACAACGGCCGTCGTGGTCGTGCCATCACCGGCTCCAACAAGCGCCCGCTGAAATCCTTGGCCGACATGATCAAGGGTAAGCAAGGTCGTTTCCGTCAGAACCTGCTCGGTAAGCGTGTCGACTACTCCGGTCGTTCCGTTATCACCGTAGGTCCGACTCTGCGTCTGCATCAGTGCGGTCTGCCGAAGAAGATGGCGCTGGAGCTGTTCAAGCCGTTCATCTATGGCAAGCTGGAATCCCGCGGTCTGGCGACCACCATCAAGGCCGCCAAGAAGATGGTGGAGCGCGAAGAAGCTGTCGTTTGGGACATCCTGGACGAAGTGATCCGCGAACACCCGGTTCTGCTGAACCGTGCACCGACCCTACACCGTCTGGGTATCCAGGCGTTTGAGCCGACCCTGATCGAAGGCAAGGCCATCCAGCTGCACCCGCTCGTCTGTGCCGCCTATAACGCGGACTTCGATGGTGACCAGATGGCGGTCCACGTACCGCTGACCCTGGAAGCCCAGCTGGAAGCGCGTGCGCTGATGATGTCCACCAACAACATCCTGTCGCCTGCTTCCGGTGAGCCGATCATCGTTCCGTCTCAGGACGTGGTCTTGGGTCTGTACTACATGACCCGTGCCCGTATCAACGCCAAGGGCGAAGGTATGGTGCTGTCCGGCCCGAAAGAAGCCGAGAAGGTATACCGCGCCGGTCTGGCCGATCTGCATGCTCGCGTGAAAGTTCGCATCACCGAATACCTGCGTCAGGAAGACGGTTCGCTGCGTGCTCACACCGAGATGAAGAACACCACCGTTGGTCGTGCGATCCTGAGCCTGATCCTGCCGAAAGGCATGGAATACGCGCTGATCGACGAGCCGAAGGTGCTGACTGCTGCAGAGCAGGCTGACCTGGATGCCAACCCGCAGAACTGGATCAAATCCGTATCCAACAAGGCGCTGGGCAAAAAGCTCATCTCCCGTCTGCTGAACACCTGCTATCGCAAGCAGGGCCTGAAGGACACCGTCATCTTCGCTGACCAGCTGATGTATACCGGTTTCCACTATGCGGCCCTGTCCGGTGCTTCCGTTGGTATCGATGACATGGTCATCCCGGATGCCAAGAAAGACATCATCGCTGCTGCAGAAGCCGAAGTTGCCGAGATCCAGGACCAGTTCCTGTCCGGTCTGGTGACCGCAGGCGAACGCTACAACAAGGTTATCGATATCTGGGCCAGCGCCAACGAGCGCGTCTCCAAGGCCATGATGGAGAACTTGTCCAAAGAGCGTAACGTCAACTCGCTGGGTGAAGAAGAAGAGCAAGCCTCGTTCAACAGCATCTTCATGATGGCCGACTCTGGTGCGCGGGGTTCCGCAGCCCAGATCCGTCAGCTGGCCGGTATGCGTGGCCTGATGGCCAAGCCGGATGGCTCCATCATCGAGACCCCGATCGTCGCGAACTTCCGCGAAGGTCTGAACGTATTGCAGTACTTCATCTCCACTCACGGTGCTCGTAAGGGTCTGGCGGATACCGCACTGAAGACTGCGAACTCCGGTTACCTGACTCGTCGTCTGGTTGACGTGGCACAGGACATGGTGATCACCGAGGACGATTGCGGCACTACCGAAGGTCTGTGGATGACTCCGCTGATCGAAGGTGGCGACGTGGTCGAACCGCTGCGTGAGCGCGTGCTGGGCCGTGTGGTTGCCGATGACGTGATCAAGCCGGGTACTGAAGACGAAGTGCTGGTAGCACGCAACACCCTGCTCGACGAGCAGCTGTGTGACCTGCTGGAGCGCAACTCCGTTGACCGCGTGAAGGTTCGTTCTGCCATCACCTGTGAGACCGACTTCGGTAACTGTGCTCACTGCTACGGCCGTGATCTGGCCCGTGGTCACCTGGTTAACAAGGGTGAGGCTGTCGGTGTTATCGCCGCCCAGTCCATCGGTGAGCCGGGTACCCAGCTGACGATGCGTACCTTCCACATCGGTGGTGCCGCATCCCGTGCCGCTGCCGAGAGCAGCATCCAGGTCAAGAACACCGGTAGCATCAAGCTGCAGAACGCCAAGTTCGTTCACAACAGCGATGACAAACTGGTTATCACCTCCCGTTCTACCGAACTGACCATCATGGACGAGATGGGCCGTACCAAGGAAAGCCACAAGCTGCCTTACGGTTCCGTGCTGGAAGTGAAAGATGGCCAGGCCGTGAACGCCGGTGAAACCGTCGCCAACTGGGATCCGCACACTCACCCGATCATCACCGAAGTAGCGGGTCGCCTGCACTTCGAACACATGATCGATGGCGTGACCATTACTCGTCAGACCGACGAGCTGACCGGTCTCTCCTCCATCGTCGTGCTGGATGTCAACGAGCGTCCGAGCGCCGGTAAAGAGATGCGTCCGACCGTTAAACTGGTCGACCTGAACGGCAAGGACGTGATGATCCCGGGTACCGATGTCGCCGCCCAGTACTTCCTGCCGGGCAAGGCGATCGTGAACCTGGAAGATGGTGCCAACGTGGGCGTGGGTGACGCGGTAGCGCGTATCCCGCAAGAGTCCGGCGGTACCAAGGACATCACCGGTGGTCTGCCGCGCGTTGCGGATCTGTTCGAAGCACGTCAACCGAAGGAACCGGCAATTCTGGCCGAGATCTCCGGTACCATCTCCTTCGGGAAAGAGACCAAGGGCAAACGCCGTCTGGTCATCACCCCGACCGATGGTGGCGATGTCTACGAGGAGATGATTCCGAAGTGGCGTAACCTGAACGTGTTCGAAGGTGAAAAAGTTGAGAAGGGTGAAGTGCTGGCGGACGGTCCTGAGTCTGCTCACGACATTCTGCGTCTGCGCGGTATCAGCCCGGTCGCCAACTACATCGCCAACGAAGTGCAGGACGTTTACCGTCTGCAAGGCGTTAAGATCAACGACAAGCACATCGAAGTCATCGTGCGTCAGATGCTGCGCAAGTGCGAGATCCTGAGCGCCGGCGACACCGACCTGATCGAAGGCGAACAGGTTGAAGTGGCTCGCGTGAAGATTGCCAACCGTAAGTTGGTTGCTGAGGGCAAGACCCCGGCCACCTTCCGTCACATCCTGATGGGTATTACCAAGGCATCTCTGAGCACCGAGTCCTTCATCTCCGCGGCTTCCTTCCAGGAAACCACCCGTGTTCTGACCGAGGCGGCCGTTGGCGGCAAGCGTGACGAACTGCGTGGCCTGAAAGAGAACGTGATCGTGGGTCGTCTGATCCCGGCTGGTACCGGCTTTGCCTACCACCACGGCCGGATCAACCAGCGTGCCGCCGCAGCCCGTGCTGTTGGTGTGCCGCAGGTGACTGCCGATGAAGCTCAGCAAAACCTGGCGGATCTGCTCAACGCAGCCGGCAGTTTTGACGAAGAGTAATCTTCCGCTGTAGCGAATGAAAAGGGCCCCTTCATGGGGCCCTTTTTTATTGTCGATTTTCTCGTCAAAGCCAGACGCCACGCGGATATTCGGATGATCCAGAGCAAGGTTGCAGAGTAAAAAATCAAAAAAAGTTGACATTGACCCCTCGCAACTGAAAACTCGGGAAAGTTGAATGGGTATTACAGGGGTAGAACATGACTGTCGGTATCGAGGAAGTGATGCTTCCCGAAGAGCAACTGATCGGTCGCACTTTTACAGACGAAGACAGGGAATTGTTGCGCTCATACGATGGGCTGATCGATGGCTTGGCCGAGTTGTTCGGCAAGCACTGTGAAGTGGTGCTTCACTCCCTGGAAAATCTGCACGAGTCCGTGATCAAGATTGCCAACGGGTTCAATACGGGACGGAATGAGGGGGCCCCCATTACCGATCTCGCGCTGCGTATGCTCAAGGACATCGAGAATACCGGCCAGGATTACACCCAGAGCTATTTTGCTCGCAGCCGTACCGGTGCCCTGATGAAGTCGAGTACCATCGCCATCAGGAACAGCGACAAGCAGGTGATCGGTCTCATCTGTATCAACCTGCACATCAACGCGCCTTTTCACGAGTTCGTCGCCGAATTTTTCCCGACGCCGCAACAAGTCGAGCGTCAGTCGCCGGAGACCTTTGCCAACAGTGTGGAAGAGCTGGTTGCCCAGACGGTGGACAACACCATCGACGAGATCAACCGCGATCCGACCGTTGCCAACAATGCTAAAAACAGGTTTATCGTGACCCAGCTGTTCGAGAAGGGCATATTTGATATCAAGGACTCGATCAACCTGGTCGCCGACAAGCTGAACATTTCCAAACATACCGTTTATCTGTACATCCGACAGCGCAAGCAGGGTGAAGACGAAAACGAGTAAGCGCCATAGAAGGGGATAGACAAGAATGGCTAAAGAAGTTATTGCAACCGACAAGGCTCCTGCCGCAATTGGCCCGTATGTTCAGGCCACCAAACTGGGCGAGCTGGTCTTCACCTCCGGGCAGATCCCGCTCGATCCGGCTACCATGGAGATAGTGGCTGGCGGTATCGAAGCGCAGGCCGAGCAGGTGATGAAGAACCTGGTTGCAGTATTGAAGGAAGCGGGAGCCGATACCGGCAAGGTATTGAAGACCACCTGCTTCCTCAGCGACATGAACAACTTTGTTGCCTTCAACCAGGTTTATGCCCGTTACTTCGGTGAAGCCGCTCCTGCCCGCTCCTGCGTGGAAGTGGCGCGTCTGCCGAAGGATGTGCTGGTTGAAGTCGAAGCCATCGCTTACGTCTGATCCAAGGCTGCACGAAGAGCCCCTCCCAGGAGGGGCTTTTTTGTGTTTGGCGTAGAATGGACGAACACATGCGCAGGAGTCCGGATATGAGTCTGAATTTTGCCCTGCTGGTAACGGGGCCCGCCTATGGCACCCAGTCGGCCAGCACCGCCTATCGTTTTGCCTTGAGCCTCATCGAGCAGGGCCATCGCTTGTCTCACCTGTTCTTCTACCAGGATGGGGTCTGCAACGGCAACGGGCTGCATGCTCCCGCCTCCGATGAGAGCAACCTGGTCGCCCTGTGGCGTGAACTGGCCAACCAGCAAGGGATCCGTATCGATGTGTGCGTCGCTGCCGCCATGCGGCGCGGTGTGCTGGATGAGCGGGAAGCCAAGGGGTTGGGCAGGGCACACTTCAACCTGGAGCCGCCATTTTGCCTGAGCGGTCTGGGTCAGCTGGCGGAGGCCAGCCTGACCGCCGATCGATTCGTCCAGTTTTAGGAGGCAGCCATGCACAAGATAGCGTTTATTTGCCGGCGTGGGCCGCACGGTACCGCCGCCGGGCGGGAAGGTCTGGATGCCCTGCTGGCCACTTCGGCCATGACCGAGTCGCTGGCCCTGTTCCTCATCGGGGATGGCGTGCTGCAATTGCTCAGGGAGCAGCAGCCGCAGGCCATCTTGCAGCGTCACTATGCGCCGACTTTCAAGCTGCTTGAGCTCTACGACATCGAGGAGGTCTATGTGTGCACCGACTCGCTGGCAGAGCGTGGCTTGACGGTGGCGGATCTGCTGATCCCCGTGACCGGCTTGTCCCGCACCGACATCCGGCACCAGTGGGATGCTTGTGCGACCCACATCTGCTTTTGAGGTGACCATGATACAGCTGATATTGACCTCTCCCTTCCAGAGTCAGGACCTGGAACAGGCGCTGACCTATCGCCAGCCGGAGGATGTGCTGGTGCTGATGCAGGATGCCGTCGTCGCTGCCACGGCCCCTCAGTGGTGTGCTCGGTTGGCTGGAGTGCCGCTCTATGTCATGCGGGAAGACCTGCAGGCGAGGGGGTTGCAACAACGGATCGGGTTGGATCTGGACATGGCCGGCTTGGTGGCTCTGATCGCGGAAAAAGGCTCGCCGCAGACCTGGGCTGGCTAACTACCAGTTTTGTCTAATTATTTCAGACGGTTACCGATATTTGCCAAGGCATCTTCACTGCCTTTCCTGGCTCGGATTGTATAAATCTTGACTCCCTTGACAACAGGGCATAAAATTTCGCGTCCCCGTATCTGCGGGGAGGATTTTTCACATGTTTATGAAGTCATTATCAGGAGCCTTTTGATGGCAACTATTAACCAGTTGGTTCGCAAGCCACGCATCAAGCTCGTTGTGAAAAGCAACGTGCCGGCGCTGGAAGCGTGCCCTCAGAAGCGTGGCGTGTGCACCCGTGTATACACCACCACCCCTAAGAAGCCTAACTCTGCACTGCGTAAAGTATGCCGTGTACGTCTGACCAACGGCTTCGAAGTCACCTCCTACATCGGCGGTGAAGGTCACAACCTGCAAGAGCACTCTGTTGTTCTGATCCGTGGCGGTCGTGTAAAAGACTTGCCAGGTGTTCGTTATCACACCGTTCGTGGTGCGTTGGACTGTGCCGGTGTTAAAGACCGTAAGCAGGCTCGCTCCAAGTATGGCGTGAAGCGTCCGAAAGCTTAATGGTTCTCCGTTAAGTAAGGCCAAACGTTAATTCGTTTCTAGTTAGATAACTTTCTAGTTTTGGGTAACCCCTGAAGTTACGGAGAATTTGAAATGCCAAGACGTCGTGTTGTTGGTCAGCGTAAAATCCTGCCGGATCCCAAGTTCGGATCAGAGCTGCTGGCTAAATTTGTCAACGTAGTAATGGTTGACGGTAAGAAATCTGTTTCCGAAGCCATCGTATATGGCGCGCTGGACATCATTGCCACCAAGACTGGCAAAGAGCACCTGGCCGTATTCGAAGAAGCCCTGGACAACATTCGTCCGGCCGTCGAGGTTAAATCTCGTCGTGTCGGTGGTGCAACCTATCAGGTACCGGTAGAAGTTCGTCCGGTTCGCCGCAATGCCCTGGCAATGCGCTGGTTGGTTGATGCCGCTCGTAAACGTGGTGAAAAATCAATGGCTCAGCGTTTGGCTGGCGAGCTGCTGGATGCCGCTGACAATAAGGGTTCGTCTGTCAAGAAACGTGAAGACGTACACCGTATGGCTGAAGCGAACAAGGCTTTCGCTCACTTCCGCTGGTAATCCGCTTGCGCAGGGTCTTTTGGCTCTGCGCACCTTTAATTATCTGGGGACAAGTGCCCTAGTAAGAGGATGACAATGGCTCGTACAACCCCCATTGAGCGTTATCGTAATATCGGTATCTCCGCTCACATCGACGCCGGTAAGACTACTACTACCGAGCGCGTTCTGTTTTACACCGGTGTAAGTCACAAGATCGGTGAAGTTCACGATGGCGCCGCCACCATGGACTGGATGGAACAGGAACAAGAGCGTGGTATCACCATCACCTCCGCCGCGACCACCGCTTTCTGGTCCGGTATGGGCAAACAGTTCCAACCGCACCGTATCAACATCATCGATACCCCGGGCCACGTTGACTTTACTATCGAAGTAGAGCGTTCCATGCGTGTTCTGGATGGCGCCGTGATGGTGTACTGTGCCGTAGGTGGCGTACAGCCACAGTCTGAAACCGTATGGCGTCAGGCTAACAAGTACAAGGTTCCCCGTATCGCGTTCGTCAACAAGATGGACCGTACCGGTGCCAACTTCCTGCGCTGCGTTGAGCACATCAAGACCCGTCTGAAAGGTAACCCGGTTCCGCTGCAACTGAACATCGGTTCAGAAGAGAACTTCAAGGGCGTTATCGACCTGGTCAAGATGAAAGCCATCAACTGGAGCGAAGCTGACCAGGGCGTATCCTTCGATTACGAAGACGTCCCGGCTGAGCTGCTGGAAAAAGCGCAAGAAATGCGCATGACCCTGGTTGAAGCCGCTGCTGAAGCGTCTGAAGACCTGATGGAAAAATACCTGGGTGGTGAAGAACTGACCGAGGAAGAGATCAAGAAAGCTCTTCGTCAGCGTGTTCTGAACAACGAAATCATCCTGGTTACCTGTGGCTCCGCGTTCAAGAACAAGGGCGTACAGGCCATGCTGGATGCCGTGGTTGACTATCTGCCGGCTCCGACCGACGTAGCAGCCATCGACGGTCTGAAGCTGGATGGCGAGACCAAAGACGAGCGTCATGCTTCTGATGACGAGCCGTTTGCTGCTCTGGCATTCAAGATTGCTACCGACCCGTTCGTAGGCAACCTGACCTTCTTCCGCGTTTACTCCGGTGTGGTTAACTCCGGTGACTCCGTGCTGAACTCCGTTAAAGAGAAGCGCGAGCGTTTTGGCCGTATCGTTCAGATGCACGCCAACAAGCGTGAAGAGATCAAAGAAGTTCGCGCAGGCGACATCGCTGCCGCCATCGGTCTGAAAGACGTGACCACTGGTGACACCCTGTGTGACGAAAAAGCGCCGATCATCCTCGAGCGTATGGAATTCCCGGAACCGGTAATCTCCATCGCAGTTGAGCCGAAAACCAAGGCTGACCAAGAGAAGATGGGCCTGGCTCTGGGCCGTCTGGCTCAGGAAGACCCGTCCTTCCGCGTATGGACTGACGAAGAGTCTGGCCAAACCATCATCGCCGGTATGGGTGAGCTGCACCTGGACATCATCGTTGACCGTATGCGTCGCGAGTTCAAGGTAGAAGCGAACGTAGGTAAGCCGCAGGTTGCCTACCGTGAAACCATTCGTAACACCGTCAAGGATATCGAAGGTAAGCACGCCAAGCAGTCCGGTGGTCGTGGTCAGTACGGTCACGTTGTGATCGACATGTACCCGCTGGAAGAAGGCAAAGCCTACGAATTCGTCAACGACATCAAGGGCGGCGTCATTCCTGGTGAGTTCATCCCGGGTGTTGACAAGGGTATCCGCGAGCAGCTGAAGTCCGGCCCGCTGGCAGGTTATCCGGTAATGGATCTGGGCGTGCGTCTGCACTTCGGTTCCTACCACGATGTCGACTCTTCCGAACTGGCGTTCAAGATCGCTGCTTCCATGGCCTTTAAGGCTGGCTTCATGAAGGCCAACCCGGTTCTGCTCGAACCGATCATGAAAGTAGAAGTCGAGACTCCCGAAGACTACATGGGCGACGTGATCGGTGACCTGAACCGTCGTCGTGGCCTGATCGAAGGTATGGAAGATGGTCCGTCCGGCAAGATCGTTCGTGCCCTGGTGCCGCTGGCCGAGATGTTCGGTTACGCTACCGCCCTGCGTTCTGCTACCCAGGGTCGTGCTTCCTACGCCATGGAATTCGCCAAGTATCACGATGCCCCGACCAACGTCGCCCAGGCCGTGATCGAAGAGCGCAAATCCAAGTAATTTAAGATTCCCCGCCTACGACGGTAGGCGGGTTTAACCTAGAAGGACTACGTCGTGTCTAAAGAAAAATTTGAGCGTAATAAACCGCACGTAAACGTCGGCACCATCGGCCACGTTGACCACGGTAAAACCACCCTGACTGCCGCTATCACCAACGTGCTGGCCAAGCACTTCGGTGGTAAGGCTTTTGCCTTCGACCAGATCGACAAGGCACCGGAAGAGCGTGAGCGTGGTATCACCATCAACACCTCCCACGTAGAATACGACACCGCTACCCGTCACTACGCCCACGTAGATTGCCCGGGTCACGCCGACTACGTTAAAAACATGATCACCGGTGCTGCCCAGATGGACGGCGCGATCCTGGTAGTAGCAGCGACTGACGGCCCGATGCCGCAGACTCGTGAGCACATCCTGCTGGGTCGTCAGGTAGGCGTTCCGTACATCATCGTGTTCATGAACAAGTGTGACATGGTAGATGACGAAGAGCTGCTGGAACTGGTCGAGATGGAAGTTCGCGAACTGCTGTCCGAGTACGACTTCCCGGGTGATGACCTGCCGGTAGTCCGTGGTTCCGCACTGAAAGCGCTGGAAGGCGAAGCTCAGTGGGAAGAGAAGATCCTGGAACTGGCTGGCCACCTGGACACCTACATTCCGGAGCCGGAGCGTGCCATCGACCTGCCGTTCCTGATGCCTATCGAAGACGTATTCTCCATCGCTGGCCGCGGTACCGTAGTTACCGGTCGTGTAGAGCGCGGTATCGTCAAAGTTGGTGAAGAAGTGGAAATCGTTGGTATCAAAGATACCACCAAGACCACCTGTACCGGCGTTGAAATGTTCCGCAAACTGCTGGACGAAGGTCGTGCAGGCGAGAACATCGGTGCACTGCTGCGTGGCGTGAAGCGTGAAGACGTAGAGCGTGGTCAGGTACTGGCCAAGCCGGGCACCATCAAGCCGCACACCAAGTTCGAATCTGAAGTGTACGTGCTGTCCAAAGAAGAAGGTGGTCGTCATACCCCGTTCTTCAAAGGCTACCGTCCGCAGTTCTACTTCCGTACTACCGACGTGACCGGTACCATCGAACTGCCGGAAGGCGTAGAGATGGTAATGCCGGGCGACAACATCAAGATGGTTGTTACCCTGATTGCCCCGATCGCGATGGACGACGGCCTGCGTTTCGCTATCCGTGAAGGTGGCCGTACCGTAGGTGCTGGTGTTGTAGCTAAAGTTATCGCTTAATCGATACTTTAAATACGCACATGAAAGGGGTGGCTTCGGCCACCCCTTTTACTTTTGGGGCTTTAAATGGCCTGTGAGATACTTTGCGAAATCATTGATAGAGGTCGTTTCTGTGAGCAAACCAGCCATTTTTCTGGATCGTGATGGTGTCATCAACGAAGACACCGGTTATGTCAGCAAGGTAGATGACTTCCACTTTTTGCCCGGGGTCATCGAAGCCCTGCAGCTGATGAAGAAGAAAGGGTATCTGCTGGTCGTTGTCACCAACCAGTCTGGTATCGCCCGCGGTTATTTCAGCGAAGATGATTTCATGAACCTGACCGAGTGGATGGATTGGTCATTGGCCGATCGCGATGTGGACCTCGATGGTATCTACTTCTGCCCGCATCATCCGGAGCATGGTGCTCCCTGTGATTGCCGCAAACCAGAACCGGGAATGCTGCTGCTTGCCAAGCAAGA
>NZ_CP038513.1:470000-550000 GCF_013085505.1 Aeromonas sp. 2692-1 | reverse complement strand
TCAGCCTTGTGCTGTTGCAAACATGCTCTTTAACAATCTGGAAAGCTGATTTAAAAAGTAGTTCTCAAACATTTGTTACAAGTGCTTTGGAAACTTCTTGGCGAAAACCAAATTTTATTTGGTCCTTGTTGTACGACAACAAGCCGTGCCGGTTTCACCGACACTTCTTGGGGTTGTATGGTTAAGTGACTAAGCGTACATGGTGGATGCCTTGGCAGTCAGAGGCGATGAAGGACGTACTAACCTGCGATAAGCCGTGAGCAGTCGGTAAGAGACATTACGACTCACGGATTTCCGAATGGGGAAACCCACTTAGCATAAGCTAGGTATCGCTACGTGAATACATAGCGTAGCGAGGCGAACCGGGAGAACTGAAACATCTAAGTACCCCGAGGAAAAGAAATCAACCGAGATTCCCTCAGTAGCGGCGAGCGAACGGGGATTAGCCCTTAAGCATCTTGGAAGTTAGTGGAACGGTCCTGGAAAGGCCGGCGATACAGGGTGATAGCCCCGTACACGAAAACAACCTTGATGTGAAATCGAGTAGGGCGGGACACGTGACATCCTGTCTGAATATGGGGGGACCATCCTCCAAGGCTAAATACTCCTGACTGACCGATAGTGAACCAGTACCGTGAGGGAAAGGCGAAAAGAACCCCTGTGAGGGGAGTGAAATAGAACCTGAAACCGTGTACGTACAAGCAGTGGGAGCCCTTCGGGGTGACTGCGTACCTTTTGTATAATGGGTCAGCGACTTACATTTTGTAGCGAGGTTAACCGTATAGGGGAGCCGTAGGGAAACCGAGTCTTAACTGGGCGTCTAGTTGCAAGGTGTAGACCCGAAACCGGGTGATCTAGCCATGGGCAGGTTGAAGGTTGAGTAACATCAACTGGAGGACCGAACCCACTAACGTTGCAAAGTTAGGGGATGACCTGTGGCTGGGGGTGAAAGGCCAATCAAACTCGGAGATAGCTGGTTCTCCCCGAAAGCTATTTAGGTAGCGCCTCGGACGAATACTACTGGGGGTAGAGCACTGTTTGGGCTAGGGGGTCATCCCGACTTACCAACCCCATGCAAACTCCGAATACCAGTAAGTAATATCCGGGAGACACACGGCGGGTGCTAACGTCCGTCGTGAAGAGGGAAACAACCCAGACCGCCGGCTAAGGTCCCAAAGTTCTGGTTAAGTGGGAAACGATGTGGGAAGGCTCAGACAGCTAGGATGTTGGCTTAGAAGCAGCCATCATTTAAAGAAAGCGTAATAGCTCACTAGTCGAGTCGGCCTGCGCGGAAGATGTAACGGGGCTCAAACCAGGCACCGAAGCCGCGGATTCACGCTAAGCGTGAGTGGTAGGGGAGCGTTCTGTAAGTCTGCGAAGGTGTATCGAGAGGTATGCTGGAGATATCAGAAGTGCGAATGCTGACGTAAGTAACGATAAAGGGGGTGAAAAGCCTCCTCGCCGGAAGACCAAGGGTTCCTGTCCAACGTTAATCGGGGCAGGGTGAGTCGACCCCTAAGGCGAGGCCGAAAGGCGTAGTCGATGGGAAGCAGGTTAATATTCCTGCACGACTTGTAATTGCGATGGGGGGACGGAGAAGGCTAGGTGGGCCAGGCGACGGTTGTCCTGGTGAAAGTGCGTAGGTGGTGTTTCTAGGCAAATCCGGAGACACAACACTGAGACACGAGACGAACACACTACGGTGTGGAAGCCATTGATGCCCTGCTTCCAGGAAAAGCCTCTAAGCTTCAGATTACAAGTCATCGTACCCCAAACCGACACAGGTGGTCGGGTAGAGAATACCAAGGCGCTTGAGAGAACTCGGGTGAAGGAACTAGGCAAAATAGAACCGTAACTTCGGGAGAAGGTTCGCTCTTGACAGTGAAGTCCCTTGCGGATGGAGCAGTTGGGAGTCGCAGTGACCAGATGGCTGGGACTGTTTATCAAAAACACAGCACTCTGCAAACACGAAAGTGGACGTATAGGGTGTGACACCTGCCCGGTGCCGGAAGGTTAATTGATGGGGTTAGCGCAAGCGAAGCTCTTGATCGAAGCCCCGGTAAACGGCGGCCGTAACTATAACGGTCCTAAGGTAGCGAAATTCCTTGTCGGGTAAGTTCCGACCTGCACGAATGGTGTAACCATGGCCATGCTGTCTCCACCCGAGACTCAGTGAAATCGAATTCGCCGTGAAGATGCGGTGTACCCGCGGCTAGACGGAAAGACCCCGTGAACCTTTACTACAGCTTGGCACTGAACATTGAACCTACATGTGTAGGATAGGTGGGAGGCTTTGAAGGCGTGACGCCAGTTGCGCTGGAGCCGTCCTTGAAATACCACCCTTGTATGTTTGATGTTCTAACGCAGGCCCCTGAATCGGGGTCGCGGACAGTGCCTGGTGGGTAGTTTGACTGGGGCGGTCTCCTCCCAAAGAGTAACGGAGGAGCACGAAGGTTGGCTAATCCTGGTCGGACATCAGGAGGTTAGTGCAATGGCATAAGCCAGCTTAACTGCGAGACGGACAGGTCGAGCAGGTACGAAAGTAGGTCATAGTGATCCGGTGGTTCTGAATGGAAGGGCCATCGCTCAACGGATAAAAGGTACTCCGGGGATAACAGGCTGATACCGCCCAAGAGTTCATATCGACGGCGGTGTTTGGCACCTCGATGTCGGCTCATCACATCCTGGGGCTGAAGTCGGTCCCAAGGGTATGGCTGTTCGCCATTTAAAGTGGTACGCGAGCTGGGTTCAGAACGTCGTGAGACAGTTCGGTCCCTATCTGCCGTGGGCGTTGGATGATTGAAGGGAGTTGCTCCTAGTACGAGAGGACCGGAGTGAACGAACCTCTGGTGTTCGGGTTGTCACGCCAGTGGCACTGCCCGGTAGCTAAGTTCGGAATCGATAACCGCTGAAAGCATCTAAGCGGGAAGCGAGCCCTGAGATGAGTCATCCCTGACCCCTTGAGGGTCCTAAAGGGCCGTTGGAGACCACAACGTTGATAGGTGGGGTGTGTAAGCGCGGCGACGTGTTGAGCTAACCCATACTAATTACCCGTGAGGCTTAACCATACAACACCCAAGAAGTGTTCTAAGGCTTGTAGCAGATACCGAGAACGAACAACAAAATCAGCTTTCTTAGATTGAAGTTATTTGCCTGGCGGCCATAGCGCCGTGGAACCACCTGAACCCATGCCGAACTCAGAAGTGAAACGCGGTAGCGCCGATGGTAGTGTGGCATTCGCCATGCGAGAGTAGGACACTGCCAGGCACCCAATTAAACAGTTATGCACACATTGCATAATTGGCCGAGAGGATGACACCTCAATGAAGCGGCAGACAATTTAGCAAAAAGCTAACCAGACAGCGGAGCGGTAGTTCAGTCGGTTAGAATACCGGCCTGTCACGCCGGGGGTCGCGGGTTCGAGTCCCGTCCGCTCCGCCACTAACAAGAAGCCCAGTCTAGCGACTGGGCTTTTTTTCGTTTCCGATACCGCACTCATTGCCTCGAATTGCCTCTTTTTTCCTCACGCGGCTCAGTAAAACACGCAGAGCCAGACGGTGGTCATGTCGGGATGGGTCCATTCCACTCGGTGTTTCTGGCGGGCGGGAATGTTGATGTGGTCGCCCGGGCCCAGCTGTACCAGCTGCTGTTGCTGGGTCTGCGGGTCGATGAACAGCAGACTGGCTTCCCCCTGTACCACCAGGATCCACTCATGCTCATCCTGATCGTACCATTCACCCGGGGCGGTTTGATGGCCGTGGGAGAGGATGCGTTCGATCCGCAGGTGGTTGGTGCTGACCAGATCCTGAAAGAGTTCGGTAGGCAGTGGCGAGGGAATATCGTTCAGCAGATTGCGCGTGTGCATGGGTATCTCCCGTCTGACAGTGCGAGTGGTTCTCTGCAGTATAGGAGCGAGCCTGGTAGGCAAAGGTGAGATCCGTGACAGGCAGACAAGCAAATTCGTGTCCGAACGAGAACGATTACGGCCATTTTGATGAAAAAATCAGGGAATTCGCTGCAATTCCGACAAATTCTTGCTATTTTGCGCGCCACGAAAGCAAACGATTTCCTTCACACTTTCAGGACAAGTTATGGCAAAGCAAGATATGGCCGCCCAATCAGGGAACGGCGGCTTTTTGGACTCTTATTTTTCCATTTCTGCGCGCGGTAGCAGCGTGCGCCAGGAGTTGCTGGCCGGGTTGACCACCTTTTTGGCCATGGTTTACAGCATCATAGTGGTGCCGAACATGCTGGGCGCTGCCGGCTTTGAGCAGGGGCCGGTATTTGTCGCCACCTGCTTGATCGCCGCCTTCGGCTCCCTGCTGATGGGTCTGTGGGCCAAGCTGCCGATGGCCATCGGTTGCGCCATCTCCCTCACCGCCTTTACCGCCTTCAGCCTGGTGCTGGGGCAGGGGTTGAGCATCCCGGTGGCGCTGGGTGCCATCTTCCTGATGGGGGTGCTGTTCACCCTGATCAGCGTCACCGGCGTGCGCCAGTGGATCCTGGACAACCTGCCCTCCGGCATCGCCCACGGTACCGGCATCGGCATCGGTCTGTTCCTGCTGCTGATCGCCACCAACGGCGTTGGCATGGTGATCAAGAACGAAGGGGCCGGCCTGCCGGTGCAGCTGGGTGAGGTCACCGCCTTCCCGGTCATCATGACGGTGCTGGGTCTGGCCGCCATCTTCGGTCTGGAGCGTCGCAAGGTGCCGGGCGGCATCCTGATGGTGATCATCGCCATCTCTATTCTGGGCCTGGCCTTCGACCCGAAAGTGACCTGGCAGGGCTTCTTCGCCATGCCGAGCCTGACTGGCGAGAAGGGCTCTCTGGTGGGCAGCATGGATCTGCTGGGCGCCCTCAACCCGGTGGTCATCCCCACCGTACTGGCACTGGTAATGACCGCGGTGTTTGATGCTACCGGCACCATCCGTGCCGTGGCCGGTCAGGCGGGCCTCATCAACGAGCGTGGCCACATCATCAGCGGCGGCAAGGCACTGACTGCCGACTCCGTCAGCAGCATGGTGGCGGGCGCCGTCGGTGGTGCACCGGCTGCCGTCTACATCGAATCTGCCGCCGGCACCGCCGCCGGTGGCAAGACCGGTCTGACCGCCGCCCTGGTCGGCGTGCTGTTCCTGCTGATGATCTTCCTCTCCCCGCTGAGCTATCTGGTACCGGCCTATGCCACCGCACCAGCGCTGATGTACGTCGGCCTGCTGATGCTGGGCAACGTCACCAAGCTGGACTTCAACGACTCGGTCGATGCGCTCTCCGGCATGCTGTGCGCCGTCTTTATCGTGCTCACCTGCAACATCGTTACCGGCATCATGCTGGGCTTCGTGGCGCTGGTCGTCGGTCGTCTGTTTGCCGCCGAGTGGAAGAAGCTCAACATCGGCACCGTGATCATCGCCGTGGCACTGGTGATCTTCTATGCCGGTGGTTGGGCCATCTAAGGCTCCCGGGTTACGTGAAGGGCTCCTGCGGGGGCCCTTTTTGTTGGCTGTGAGACGGCTAACAGTTTTCCTCATATTGGCTCCGCACTGTTTCAGATTGAAACGCCGACGTCCCTTCTGCTGTTTCAGATCCGAACCAAACTCCCGGTTATTTTTATCCTGTTTTCTGTCGTTAGACTGGCTCCATCAACCATCTGCCTACCCGTGTGGTAGCAAGCCAAGGAGTGAGCCATGAAGAAATTGATCAATGCCGTCGATGCCGTGGTCCGTGAACAATTGATGGGGATGGCGGCCGCCCACCCCGAGCTCAAGGTCCGTATCGAGCCACACTACATCACCCGTGCCGACTCCCCCGTGATGGGCAAGGTGGCACTGGTCTCCGGTGGCGGCAGCGGCCACGAGCCGATGCACGGCGGTCTGGTAGGCAAGGGGATGCTGGATGGCGCTTGCCCCGGCGAGATCTTTACCTCGCCGACCCCGGATCAGATGTATGAGTGCGGCCAGGCGGTCGATGGCGGTGCCGGCGTGCTGTTTCTGGTGAAGAACTACACCGGGGACGTGCTCAACTTCGAGACCGCGGTCGAGCTGCTGCACGGTGACGGGGTCAAGGTGGGCTTCGCCCTGATCGATGACGATGTGGCGGTCAAAGACAGCCTCTATACCGCCGGCCGTCGTGGTGTCGCCACGACTGTGTTGTGCGAGAAGCTGGTCGGCGCCGCAGCCGAAGCCGGCTATGACCTGGCGCGCTGCGAGGCGCTGGCCCGCCGCATCAACAACCAGAGCCGTACCATAGGCGTCGCTACCCACGCCTGTACCGTACCGGCCGCCGGCAAGCCCTCCTTCACCCTGGCGGACAACGAGATGGAGTTCGGCGTCGGCATCCATGGCGAGCCGGGCATAGCGCGCCGTCCCTTCACCAATCTCGACACCCTGGTGGGGGATATGTTCAATGAACTGGCGGACAACACTCCCTATGGCCGCACCCTGCGTCACTGGGACAGAGCCTCCGGCAGCTGGCAGGAGGAGCACACCTTCATCGAATCGCTGAACGCGGGCGATCGCGTCATCGCACTGGTCAACAGCCTGGGCGGTACCCCGATCTCCGAGCTCTACGGCGTCTATGGTCGTCTCGCCACCCTCTGCGAAGAGGCGGGCATCCATCTGGTGCGCAACCTGATCGGCCCCTACTGCACCTCCCTCGACATGACCGGCATCTCCATCACCTTGCTCAAGGTGGATGACGAGCTGATGACCCTGTGGGATGCCCCCGTTCACACCCCGGCCTTTCGTCGCGGCTGCTAAGGAGTCTTCATACCCATGCTAAGCAAACATCAGATCGTCAACTGGCTGCTCGACTGCGAACATATCTTCACCGAGCAGCGCGACTACCTCACGGCGCTGGATACCGACATCGGCGACGGCGACCACGGCCTCAACATGCAGCGCGGCTTTACCAAGGTGGCCGAGAAGCTGCCGGCAGTGGCGGACAAGGACATCGGTCAGGTACTGAAAACCACTGGCATGACCCTGCTCTCCTCGGTCGGCGGTGCCAGCGGCCCGCTCTACGGCACCTTCTTCATCCGGGCCGCGGCCAGCAGCGATGCCTGCCAGAGCCTGACCCTCGGCCAGCTCGGCAAGATGCTGAGCGACGGGGTGGAGGGGATCGTCTCGCGCGGTCGCGCCGAGCCGGGTGACAAGACCATGTGCGACGCCTGGTGGCCAGCCCTGGCCGCCCTGCAGCAGGCAGAGCAGCAAGGCTTGCCGCTGCCCGACGCGCTGGACAAGGCGGTCGCGGCCGCCGCCGCCGGCACCGAGGCCACCATCCAGATGCAGGCCCGCAAGGGGCGCGCCAGCTATCTTGGCGAGCGCAGCATCGGCCATCAGGATGCCGGGGCCACCTCGACCCTGCTGCTGCTGACCGCCCTGCGTGACAGAGCGAGGTTGTGACATGATCGGAATCGTAGTGGTCTCTCACAGCGCCATGCTGGCAGCCGGCTTGAAAGCGCTGGCCGACCAGCTGGGCAGCCCGGCGAAACTGTTGCTGGCGGCCGGGGTCGATGACCCCGACCACCCCATCGGCACCGACGCCATCGCCGTGATGAGTGCGATTGAAGAAGCGGACGACGGCAGCGGCGTGTTGGTACTGATGGACTTGGGCAGCGCCCTCTTGAGCGCCGAGACCGCCCTCGAGCTGTTGCCCCCGGAGCTGAGTGCCCGGGTGCGGCTCTGCCCAGCCCCGCTGGTCGAAGGCACCCTGGCTGCCGTGGTGGCGGCCGGATCCGGTCTGACGCTGGACGAGGTGGCCGCCGAGGCGCTCGGTGCGCTGGGCCCGAAACAGGCGATGCTGCCGGGCAAGGCGGAGCCGCAGGATGTCGAGACCGCTCCTGCGCCCGACGACGGCTGGCTGCGCTGCGAGGTGGTGGTCGACAATCCCCACGGCCTGCACGTGCGCCCTGCCGCTCGCCTGGTGGCGGCACTCAAGCCTTTTGCCGCCGAACTCAGGCTGCAAAAGGAGGAGAAAGAGGCCAACCCCCGCAGCCTGACCCGGCTCACCATGCTTAACGTGCGTCAGGGTGACCGACTCACCCTGCTGGCACGCGGGGAGGATGCCGAGGCCGCCTTGGCCTGCTTCCAGCAGCTGGCTGCGGAGCGCTTCGGCGACTGACGCCACGGTTTCAAGGCGCTGCACTCGCTCGCTGAGCCGGTGCAGCCCCATTCAAGACGAAGGAGTCCCCGGCACTGCCGCCCCTTCGCCCCTGTTAGTTTCAAAAGATGTCTTATGAACTAGAGAGAGGGATAAAATATGGACCGCATCATCATCAGCCCCAGCAAATACGTGCAAGGCAACGGGGCCCTCGCCAACATCGGCAACTACGTCAAGGCGCTCGGCGCCAAGCCGCTGATCCTGGCCGACGCCTTCGTCACCAAGCTGGTTGGCGATACCGTGGCGACCAGCTTCCACGGGGCAGGCATCCAGCCCGAATTTGACTGCTTCAACGGCGAGTGCTCCCGCCCCGAAATAGACCGCCTGCTGGCGCGCTGCAAGCAGACCCCGTTTGACGTCATCATCGGCATCGGCGGCGGCAAGACGCTGGATACCGCCAAGTCAGTCGCCTTCTACCAGCAGGTACCGGTGGTCATAGTGCCGACCATCGCCTCCACCGATGCCCCCACCAGCGCGCTGGCAGTCATCTACACCCCGGAGGGACAGTTCAGCGAATACCTGATGATCCCGACCAACCCCAACATGGTCATCATGGATACCGGCGTGGTCGCCCGTGCCCCGGTGCGGCTCTTGGTCTCCGGCATGGGGGATGCGCTCTCCACCTACTTCGAGGCGCGCGCCAACAAGGTGTCCGGTTGCCAGACCATGGCCGGTGGCGCCTCCACCCTGGCGGCGCAGGCCATCGCCGAGCTCTGCTACAAGACCCTGCTGGCCGATGGCTACAAGGCCAAGCTGGCGGTGGAGCAGGGGCTCTGCACCAAGGCGGTGGAGAACATCATCGAGGCCAACACCTATCTGAGCGGTATCGGCTTCGAGAGCAGCGGTCTGGCCGCCGCCCACGCCGTTCACAACGGCCTGACCCAGCTGGCCGAGTGTCATCACCTCTATCACGGTGAGAAAGTGGCGTTCGGTACCCTGGTGCAGCTGGTGCTGGAGAACGCCCCCATGGCGGAGATCGAAACCGTGCTGGGTTTCTGCCGCTCGATCGGCCTGCCCACCAACCTGCATATGATGGGGGTCAAGGAGCTGGACATAGCGCGCCTGATGGACGTGGCCAAGGCCTCCACCGCGGAAGGGGAAACCATCCACAACATGCCGTTCAAGGTCACCGCCGAGGATGTGCTGGCGGCCATCGTCACCGCCCACCAGCTGGGGCTGTAACTGGCCTCTGACAAGCGTGCCATATAGAAAGGCCCCGCATCTGCGGGGCCTTTTCGTTTTCAGCGGGCCTGTTGGCGAAAGCTCGGGCCGGCGTCAGCCGTGATAGTCGGCGGGGTCGATCTCGAGCAGTTTCAGTCGTCGCCAGAGGGTGGTGCGGCCGATCCCCAGTTGCTGGGCCATCTGGCTGACCTGCCCTTTGCAGGCGTGGGCGCAGCGCAGGATGGCCTGACGCTCCAGCTCGGCCAGGGTGAGCAGCGGTTGTCCCACCACCTCGTTCGCCACCAGTTGATGGCCGTGGCGAATGGCGGCTGGCAGCGCCTCGGGCGGGATCTGCGATTGGCAGGAGTGGAGCAGGGCATGCTCGATGGCGCTGCGCAGCTCCCCCAGGTTGCCGGGCCAGGGATAGGCGAGCAGGCAATCGAGGGCCGCCGGGCTGAACTGGCGCCCCGGCTCGCGTCCCTGCGCCCCCAGCTGCTGGCTGATGAGGCCGGGCAGATCGGCCGTGCGCTCGCGCAGGCTCGGCAGCCACAGCTCGCACGCCTGCAGCGCATAGAGCAGCTGCCGCCCGAAGTGTCCCTCCTGCACCTTCTGCTCCAGCGCGGCGCTGCTGGTGGCGATGATCCGTACCTTGAGCGGCAGGATGCGGGCCGAGTCGAAGCGCTGGAGGCGGCCGGTCTTGAGCAGTTGCAGCAGCGCCGCCTGCATGGGGGCAGAGAGGCACTCCACCTGCTCCAGCACCAGGGTGCCACCGTGGGCCAGTTCGAACTTGCCGGCCCGCTCCTGTCCCGCTTCGTCGGATCCCATCAGCTCCAGCGCCATCCGCTCGCTTGGCAGCGCCTGGCAGTTGAGGGTGACGAGCGGGCCGGCGGCCTGCTCGCTGCCGAAGTGGATCGCCTCCGCCAACTGGGCCTTGCCCACCTCCTCCTCGCCACGCAGCAGGATGGGGCCCGGGCTTTGGGCCGCCTGCCTGGCGTAGCGCAGCAGCTTGCGCATGGCGCTCGATTCGCCCACCAGCGCCGACAGCTCGGGCACCGTCTGGCGCAGCTGATGGATGGCCCGCAGCCGATCGACCGGGTGCAGCAGCACGATAAAGCTGACGCCGTCCGGCCCGGGCAGCGGCTTGAGGCTCACCAGCGCACTGATGAACTCCGCCTCCTGCCCGCCCACCCGCTCCAGGGTTACCTCCACGTGGCTCAGGGTGGTCTGCCCCTTGATGGCGAGCTGCAACCGCTGGGGTAGCAGCAGGTGCTGCTCCAGCGACTGGCCGAGGCAGAGATCCGGGTCGAGCCGCAGCCGCCTGGCCGCCAGGGCGTTGAGGTAGCGCAGCCTACCCTGCGGGTCCCAGGCCAGCACGCCGTCATCCATGCCGTCGAGCAGGGCGTAGAGCTCGCTCAGGTGGTGCTGGGACTCCTGCATCAGGGTCTCCATCTGCAGCAGGTGGGCCAGCTCGCGCCCGGCGCTGACGGTGAGCGCCAGATCGCCGGCGCTCGCCTCCTCCACCTTGCAGGTCAGCGCCATGATGGCGACCTGACGGCCGTTGCTGTTGTAGACCGGGCTGGCGCAGCAGTGCCAGGGGTGCAGGGTCTGGTTGAAGTGCTGGGTACCGCTGATGCAGAGCGGCATCCCTTCCAGCGCCGCCAGATTGATGGCATTGGTGCCGATCCGCCCCTCGCTGAAAAAGGCGCCGGGGCCGAAGCCGAGCGCTTCCAGCTCCGCCAAGGTGTCGGGGTGGCCGGTGCGCGCCAGCAGGCAGCCGCTCTCGTCGGTGAGCAGCAGGGCGCAGGGGCGCCCCTCCATGAATTCGTAGAGATCCTCGAGCGCCATCTCGCCGGTGGTGAGCAGGTCGCGCTTGCGCTGGCGCAGGCTCTGCAGGGTCTGGCCCTTGGCACTGTGGGGCGGATGCCAGAGGGTGGCGCTGGTCTGGTGGGCGCAGCGCAGCCAGGAGGCTTGCAGATAGTCAGGCCAGGCCCGGGCTGGCGGCATGGAGGCGGACAGGATGGTCACGACAAGATCCGGCAAAGAGACGAACGCCCATTTAACCACCCTTGCCGGCCCGATTCAGTGACCTGCCTCAGAGGGATGGCAAACCATCCTCGGCGGGAGCGGGGTCGGCAAACTGCAACTCAAGCCAGCGACAGAAGGCGCGGCACTCCGGCATGGTCTCGCTCTCCTGATGCACCAGCAGATGCCACTGCGGCCCCTTGACCCTGTGGGTGGAGAGCGACAACAGCAGCCCCTGCTGGCGAGCGGGACGGGAGAGCCGCTCGCTCACCAGGGCGATGCCGAGCCCCTGACAGGCGGCGTCCAGCAAGAGGCCGGGATCGGAGAAGTTGAGCCCCCGGGTCTGCAGGTGCAGATCCTCTCCGCCCTTGAGAGTCCAGTGGTGCCAGTCCAGCTCCCGCTCCCCGTGCAGGGTGGTGCGCTCTGCCGCAGGTAACTCCAGCACGGCGGGGGCCGCCACCGGCAGCAGGCGGTCTGCCAGCAGCAGCTGGTGGCGGCACTCGGCCTGGGGAGCCAGCTCCCAGCGCAGGGCGAGATCGATGGTCTGCTCGGCCATGTCGGGCTCTTCGTCACTGGTGAACAGCCAGAGATCGACCTCGGGATGGGCGCGATGAAAGGCCCCCAGCCGCGGCAGCAGCCAGTGACGGGCGAGGGCGGTGCTGGTGTTGAGCACCAGCTGGTTGGGTTTGCGGTACTGCTCCAGCCGCTGGATCCCCATCGCCAGCTGCAGCAGCACGCTCTGGGTGGTCTCCAGCAGATCCTGCCCCGCATCGGTGAGGGTGACCGAGCGCCCCTGCCGGTGAAACAGCGGCTGGCCGAGCAGCTCCTCCAGCGAGCGGATCTGCTGGCTGATGGCGGACTGGGTCAGGTGCAGCGCCTGCGCCGCCTGATGAAAACTGCCGAGTCGGGCCGCCGCCTCAAAGCCCCGCAGCACGTTGAGCGGGGGCCACTGCTTGAACACCATTGATTAGCTCCACTTATCACTTTTACCGAAAATCGATCGTTTGTTCGCCATCCATACAGCGGATAGTCTATTACTCAGCGTGATTCGATTAACAGCGCTTGTTTTTGATCCCCCTTTTGTTGGGCCAGGACGCTCAGGTTCGAGCCCGTTTTCACAGGAGTCATCTCATGTCATCCCGTCGCCATGTTCTGAAACAGCTGGCCGCCCTCGGCGCCTTGGTCGGGCTGGGTACCCTGCCAAGGGCCAAGGCCGCCGCAACCGTCGCCAGCTCGGCAGACGCCCGCTTCTACATGCCGGAAGAGTCGACGTTTCAGACCCGGGTCTGGGTGGCGTTTGCCGCCAGCGAGGCCATCTGGGGCAGCGACTATCCGGCGGTGCAGGCCACCATAGGCCGGCTGGTGCAGGCCATGGTGCCTTATACCCAGGTGAACGTGCTCTGCCGCGAAGCCGAACAGGCGTTGGCCCGCAAACTCTGCGGCGAGCAGAACACCCGCTTTGTTGTCGCCGAGCTGGACGACATCTGGCTGCGGGATACCGGCGGCGTCTTCGTTCAGAACGAGGAGGGGGAGCTGGGGCTGGTGGATTTCAACTTCAACGGCTGGGGTGACAAGCAGGAGCACGAACAGGATGCAGGTGTCGCCGAGCTGCTCAGCCAGCAGGCCAAGGTCCGTTATCTGCGGAGCAAGCTGACCGGCGAGGGGGGCGGCATCGAGGTGGATGGCAACGGCACCGCCATCCTGACCGAGAGCTGCTGGCTCAACAGCAACCGTAATCCGGGGGTGAGTAAGGCGCAACTGGAGGCGGAGCTGAAGGCCAATCTGGGGCTGCGCAAAATCATCTGGCTGCCGGGCATCAAGGGCAAGGACATCACAGATGCCCACGTCGATTTCTACGCCCGTTTCGTGCGCCCCGGGGTGGTGGTGGTCAATCTGGACAACGACCCGCAGTCCCACGACTACGAGGTGACCCGCCGGCATCTGGCCATCCTCAAGCAGGCCACCGATGCCGATGGCAACAAGCTGGAGCTGCATGTGCTGCCGCCCCCGCTCGATGGGCGGGACAACCGCTTTAGTCGCAGCCGCGACTTTGCCGCCGGTTATATCAACTATCTGCCGATCAATGGCGCGGTGATCACCCCCGAGTTTGGCGACAAGGCCGCCGATAGCTACTGCCACGAGCTGCTGACCCGCCTCTACCCCGGCCGCGACATCGTGCAGATCAATATCGATCCGGTCGCCGCCGGTGGCGGTGGCATTCACTGCATCACCCTCCACCAGCCAGCTTGAGCCTTTTTTGCCAATGAGCTGACAGGGGCGCATCGGCGCCCCTGTCATTACCCCTCAAGCAGCCCTCAGATCCCTGTCATGCCGATCTCATCCAACTGCACATGGGCGGGTTGACGCAGGGTGTAGAGCACGGCCTCGGCCAGATCCCCAACCTGCAGCCAACCGGGTTTGCGCTCATCAGGACAGGCTGGTGGCGGCACCTGGACCAGGCCGGGGCAGAGGGTGTGAACCCGAATACCTTGATGCTGGACTTCTTCCCGCAGCGCCTTGGCAAAGCCCAAGACGGCAAATTTGGCGGCGCAGTAGACGCTGGCCCTCGCATAGCCGTGCTTGGCGGCCTGGGAGGCGATGTTGATGATGGTGCCGTGGCGCCGCGACAGCATGTCCGGCAGGCAAGCCTGGGTCAGCAGGAAGCTGCCCTTGGCACAGGTATCCATCACCCTGTCCCACTCGGATTCCGGCAGATCCTGCACCAGATAATCGCTGCCAACCCCGCTGTTGTTGACGAGCAGATCGATGGGGCCGAGCAGTGCGCTGGCGCGAGCATGCTGGGTACGAACCTGAGGACCGTCGCAGACATCCAGCACCAGCGGCAGCACTCTTACCCCGTATCGCGCAGAGAGGCGGGCAGCCTCTTGTTCCAGCAGGTCGTGGCGACGGGAGGCCAGCACCAGTTCTACCCCTTCCCGCGCCAGCGCCTCGGCGATGGCCAGTCCAATCCCGCTTGCGCCGCCGCTGATCAGGGCGCGGGTTGCTCTCAATTCGTGCATCTGTTGTTCCTCCTGAATGGTGGCACCATTGTGGTGGGCGGCAGCAAGAGGGAACAGGGGGCGAAGGGGGCTGGCTCGAACCTTGGTTCGAGTTTGGCTCAAAACGTTCGAACTTTGGTTCTATGCCGGAATCGGGCATCCCCCTTGGTTCTTGCCTCTAAAACAACAACGCCGCCCTCTCGGGCGGCGTTTGGCCTTATGGCAATGCCTTGTCATGAGGTGGGGCGGCCACCTTGTCGCCGGCCGGGTGGTCATCCTCCTTGATCCAGGCATCCAGCAGGGTGTAGCCCACCGCCAGCACCACCGGGCCGATAAAGAGGCCGATGATCCCCATCGCCAGCAAGCCGCCGATAACCCCCACCAGAATCAGGATGAGCGGCAGGTCGGCGCCGCGCTTGATCAGGAAGGGCCGCAGGAAGTTGTCCATGGTGCCCGCCAGCAGCGACCACACCAGCAGGAAGGTGCCCCAGGTGGTGTCGCCGCTCCAGTAGAGGTAGCCGACACAGGCCAGCAGTACCGGGAAGGGGCCGATCTGGGCGACGATCAGCAGGAACATCACCACCACCAGGATCATGGTGTAGGGGATGCCGGCAATCAGCAGACCCAGCCCTGCCACCGAGGATTGCACCAGTGCGGTCACCACGACCCCCATGGCCACGGCGCGGATCGCCTGTGAAGCGAGCACGGTGGCGTTGTCGCCGCGCTCGCCGGCTAGCCGGTGGGCGAAGCGGCGAATGCCGGTCGCCACCACTTCACCCGAGTGGTAGAGCAGGCCGCAGATGCCGACGGTCAGCAGGAAGTGGACGAACAGCAGCCCCAGGTTGCCAGCCTGGGAGGCGAGCCAGCGGGCGGTCTGGCCAAAATAAGGGGCCAGCTTGGCGAACAGCACCTGACCACCGCTCGCGAGGATCTGCTGCCAGAAGTCGTAGAGCTTGCCGCCTACCAGCGGTATTTGCTGCAGCCAGAGCAGCTCGGGAGGCGGGGAGTGGCTGATGGTGGTGCCGAGCTCAATCAGCATGGGCGCCTTCTCCGCCACGTTGGCCAGCGCCATGAAGAGCGGGATGACGAACATCAGCAGCAGTACCAGGGTCATGCTGAGGGCCGCCAGGGCGCGTTTGCCCCACAGCAGGCGCTGCACCATCAGCATCAGCGGCCAGGTGGCGATGGTGATCATGGTGGCCCACACCAGGGCGGGCAGGAAGGGGCGCAGCACCATGAAGCAGGAGACGATGAGGAGGCTGAGGAACAGCACTCCCAGGGTTATCTTGGCCAAATCCACTTTTTTCATATTCATAGCAATCCCTTGTCAGGGCCTGGGCCCTTGGGTAGCGGGTCATTATTCACGAGTGAGAGTATCCACCAGAGGCCGGCGCTCAACCAGAGCCCCAGGCAACAATAAAGCAGCCACTGGCCGAGCAGAATAAGCCAGGAGCTGGTCAGCCAGAGCGGCAGTGTCCACCAGAGCGCCCCCAGCGGCAGGCCGCCGAGCAGCGCCAGCAGCGGAGTGCGCCAGCCGGTCTGCACCGTGCGCGGCAGCGGCAACAGCATGCCGAGGGTCAGCCCCAGACTGAAGGTGGCCAGGCCGGCCAGCGCCGAGGATTGGCTCCACCCGGCGGCCAGCGCGCAGGCGAGGGTCAGCCCGGCCCAGCTCCACGACTTGGCCGCCAGGTTGGCGAGGCGGGGATGCAGAGCCAGCAGCAGGGCGCCAAGCAGCAGGCCGGCCGCCACATCCGACAGGAAGTGAACCCCGAGCCAGACCCGGGCCAGCCCGGTCAGGGTGGCCAGCAGCAGAGCCAGGGTGGCACTGCGCCAGGGGTTGGCGGGCCAGCACCCTCTGAGCAGCAGGCCCCAGAACAGCAGCGCCGAGGCGGCGTGGCCGCTCGGCATGCCGAAGCCCTGGGCGCTGCCTTGTGCCAGCGTGGGATCGAGGTGGAAGGGTCTGGGCCAGCCAACCCCCTCCTTGGCCAGTTGCACCAGCAGGGTGAGGGTCAGCATGGCCAGCAGCAGCTGGCGCACCCGGGGCCAGCCCAGCCAGGGCAGCAGCAAGGGTAGCAGGGCAAGCTGAAAGGCGGCTGAACCGAACAGGTTGCTGACCTCGAGCCAGCGCACCTGGGCACCGAGCCAGGTTTGTAGCTGGTGGATCAGCGGGACTTCCATTTGGTGCAGTGCATTACCCTCGCCACGAAAATCGGGCAGCCACAGCACGGGACTGTCGGGAATGGCGGCCAGTTGAGGGGCCAGCCAGTCGAGCTGCGCCGGAAAGCGGCGCTGATCATCCGGCAACCGGGCCGGAGCGATCAGCCTGGCATTGAGGATCTCGCCGCCCAGATTGGGGGCCCGCAGCAGGGAGACAAAGCCAGAACCGGTCTGTGCGCGAATGGGTTCCAGAGTCTGGCAGGCGAACAGCAGGGCGCGCTGCCATGAGCCCAGCTCGGCGATGACCCGGCCCCGCAGGCCAGTCTCTTCGTACAGCTCCCGCAGCGCCGCCTGTTGCGGCGTCTCGCCCGCGTCTATGTAGCCGCCGGTCAGGCTGTAGCGGGATGAGACCCTGTCCTGTACCAGCAACAGCTGTTGTTGATGTTTGACGACGCAGACGGCGGCGCTTGGCGCGGCCAGGGCGGGCAATCCCGCCAGCAGGAGACAGAGCAGCAAAAAACAGTAGCGCGACATGACCGCCTGACGAGTGAGGGAGAATGGGCACAAGCGTCACAGAAATCAGATAGTTGGGCAATGGTTTCCGGTCTGGCTTCGCGACTTGGGGCGGCCTGACGAGGGGCCGGCTGGCTGCGCAAGGATTGCCGTGGGGAGAGGCAGTCCCTAGTATTGGCAGCTATGTTATTTTCATGCAGCAAACCTTGGGACCTTCCATGAAACAGTTTGGCTTTTTTCTGGGTATCGCCATCGGCGTCATCCTGATCCTGTTCGGCAGCATCGTCATCTTCCAGGCCCTGCCTGCCGCGCTGGACGTGCTGGAGATGCCGAGCCGCATCCCCTTCGTGCGCGAGGTTTACACCTGGCTGATGACCAGCGCCAGCGGCCTGACCGGCCAGTTGGAGCAGAACTTCCTGGAGGCGTTCCAGACCGTGCTCAAGCTGATCCTGCTCATCACCTTCATGTGGGTCTGCGTCAAGCTGGTCAACATGGGGGTCTTGATCATCCGTGCCGGGGTGGACCTCATCCGCACCGCCATCGAGCACAGCGAAAGTGCCCAGCCCAAGAAGTCCGATCACGACCACCACTTCCAGTGAGCGGATCGCACCATGAAACAGGCCACCTTCGGGTGGCCTGTTTGCATCTTGGGTTTATTCGATCGTGGGCAGGTGATCCGCCGGCGGTGACTGCACCACATCCTGATAGCGGGCGATGAGCCGCTTGAAGGCCTCCCCCTGTCTTACCTTGTCGAGTGCCTGCTGCAGGCGGGCGACCTGTTGTTTGTCCGCCGCCGGGTTGAAGGCGAAGCAGTTGTCCTGATCCGCCAGGGTGGCGACGGTGACGAAGGTATCGGGTGAAAAGCCGAGCTGCCTTGCCTGGTGGAACAGCATGACTTCGTTGCCGGCCACCAGATCGGTGCGGGCCATGATGAGCTGGCGCACCACCTGATCCATGCGCTCCACCGACATCAGGTTGGCGGGGCTGATGCCCCGGTTGAGCAGCAGCTGCTCCCCCACGTCTGCCTGCATGACCCCGATCTGCAGCTTGGTCAGATCGGCCTTGCCGGTCACCTTGGGGGCATCCCGCTTGCGCCCTACCAGCGAGACCCGCGAGTGGCTGATGGGGCAGACCCAGAGAAAGTGCGGATCCCGCGCCTGGGTGTGGGCTGTGGTGAACAGCACCGCATCCGGCTGTTGGGTCAGCAGGTACCAGGCCTTGGCCCAGGGCATGAAGTGGATGGGCTGCTCCGGCTCGCCCATCTCCTGCCACATCAGCCGCAGCAGCTCCACCGCCAAGCCGGTGCTGTTGCCCTTCTCATCCTGGCCGTTGAACGGCATGTTCTGCTCGGAGTAATAGGTGAACGCCGAGGCGGGCAGGGCTGTGCCAAGACAGCAGCAGATCATCAGGCTGAGCAGACGCGACATGGCAGCACTCCTTGCAACAAATCGTCCTTCCAGTTTAGGGGGCTATGTCGAGAAGTTCATGATTTCCCGCGCCCGGTAGCTTGGATGGCGAGAGGTTGTGGTGGGGAGCGAGAGGGCGGAAAACAGCCAGGCCATCTTGCGATGGCCTGGTGAAGGGCTTACTTGAGCAGGGCTTCCATCTCGGCTTCGGCAGCGGCGCGCGCGGCCTCGGCCTTGGCGGCCGCATCCGTTGCGGTGGCAGTGGCGCTGCTGACCGCCTGCTTGGCCGGCTCGGTCACGGCCTTGGTGGCCTGCTGTTGCACGGTGGCAGTGGCACTGCTGACCGCTTGCTTGGCCGGCTCGGTCACGGCCTTGGTAGCCTGCTGCTGTACGGTGGCAGTGGCGCTGCTGACTGCCTGCTTGGCGGGCTCGGCCACGGCCTTGGTGGCTTGTTGCTGCACGGTGGCGGTGGCGTTGCTGACCGCCTGCTTGGCCGGTTCGGTGACGGCCTTGGTGGCCTGCTGCTGTACGGTAGCAGTGGCGCTGCTGACCGCCTGCTTGGCGGGCTTGGCTACGGCCTTGGTTGCCTGCTGCTGCGCGGTGGCTGTGGCGTTGCTGACCGCCTGCTTGGCGGGCTCGGTCACAGCCTTGGTGGTCTGCTGCTGCACGGTGGTAGTGGCGCTGCTGACTGCCTGCTTGGCGGGCTCGGTGACGGCCTTGGTGGCCTGCTGCTGCACGGTGGCGGTGGTGCTGCTGACCGCCTTGCCGGCCTGTTGCTGGGCCGAGGTAGCGGCGCCGTTCACGACCTGCTTGGTGGTGTCAGCCATGGTCTTGCTGGCGCCCTGCTGCAGGGAACCCAGCACGCTGCCAAATACCGAGCTGGTGGTGGCGCCAGTCAGGCTCTTGGTCGCCGAGCCGGTCAGACTGTTGGTAGCGCCGGCGAGCGCGCTGGTTGCCGGATTGCCCTGCGTCTGCCAGTTCTGCATCTCGGTTGGCCAGCTCGGGGCACCGGCCGCCAGGTTTTCGCCAAAGACCTGGGGCGTACCGTCCCCCTTGAGCAGCATGACGGACATCTGGTTGGTCTGTGAGTTCCACACCATGCCGGCCTGTTTGGCGACGTCCGGCACGGGGGCGTAGCGGGAGACCACGTAGAACAGCGGCCCCTCCTGCTGCAGCTCGTTGGCGGTCTTGAGCAACTGTATGGTGCTGTCGTAATTGGGGCCGAGGATGCTGGTCATCCGGTCCTTGATCAGCGGCTGTTCAAACAGGTTGGCTTCATTGGGGTCGAAGCCGACCAGGGGTTTGAGCAGGGCCCACATCAGCTGGTTGGTGGGGCTCATCATCAACAGGGGGGCGACGCAGGCGGACAACATCAGGCTCAGGCAGGCCGCCTGGAGCAACGGCATGATACGCATTGGGATAATATCCAAATAACGATTTGATTAATAAGGTTATATTCGTCGAGAACCGACAAATCCACCGGGGTTTTCCTGCACCTGTTTTGACGGGCATGAGCAGGCGCTGGCAGGCTATCATATTGGCTTGGGAATGCCAGCGAGGGCGCTGCTTATTAATCAAGTTTGTGTCGTTTCCGGTCGCCTGAACCTTCTATCGAGCAAGGAGAGACATCATGTATCTGGGCAAGAGGGTAGGTGGCTGGCTGTTGCTGACACTGCTGGGCGGTGCGACCGGCACTGGCGTGGCGGCAGAGCCGAAGCGGACGGAAGTGGGGGCCGAACTGGTGCTGCCGCTGGGCTCGCTACCGGAGCGAGTCTGCTGGTATCAGGATCAGAAGTATTCGCTGGGTGCCAGGATCCAGCAGGGCGACAGCTGGCTGGAGTGCGTCCCGCAAAACGAGCTGGAGAGCAACGGGCCACTGGCCTGGCGCGAGCCGCAAAGGGCGTCGGATGCGGCCGGGAAGGCGACGAAGAGCGGTACCATCAGCGTCGGTCAGTGAGGCTTTTCTTGATCCAGCTAAAGACATGGACGTGACCTCTATCGCATAATGCGGCTCTTTTCCTCTCTTGGCTGGAACCTAAGAAATGGCTCGTCGCTCTTCCAATGCACAACGTCGTCGCAGTAGCTGGTGGTACAAACGCCTGTTGGCAAGGGAGCGGGAAGAGCGCGAAGCGCGTTCCGTCCGGGATTGATACAGCAGTGAAAACAGAGCCTTGGGCTCTGTTTTTTATTCATCACCGCAGACGGAGCTCGGCGGCGCTGCGTCCGGGATGGATACCGCAATGAAAACGGAGCCCTGGGCTCCGTTTTTTATCTATCCAATACTGTCACGACGAGAACGGGGGCCAGCAGGCCCCCGTTTTGCTTTTGCAGATGTTGGCTGCCTGCGACTTAGCGCTGCAGGGCGGCCAGCGCCAGCTCGACCCGCTTGGCGTACTCGGGGTCGGCCTGCTCGAAGTGCTTGAGCTGGGCCGCGACGATGGCGTCATCCTCCACATTGACGAGGGAACGCGCCAGGTTGGCGGCGAGGCGCGAGCGCTGCCCCTCGTCCATGATCCGGAACAGGTTGCCCGGCTGGCTGTAGTAGTCGCTGTCGTAGTCGCGAAAATCGTAGTGCAGGGCGGCCCCTTCCAGGCTCAGTGCCGGCTCGTGCTGCTCGCTCGGCTGCTGGGTGCCGAAGCGGTTCGGCTGGTAGTTAGGGCTGGCGCCGCCATTGCTGTCGGCCCGCATGGCGCCGTCGCGGTGGGCACCGTGGTGGAACGGGCAGCGCGGGGCGTTGACCGGCAGCAGGCCGTGGTTGACGCCGAGGCGATAGCGCTGGGTGTCACCGTAGGAGAACAGGCGGCCCTGCAACATGCGATCCGGCGAGAAGCCGATGCCGGGCACCACGTTGGCCGGGGTGAAGGCGGCCTGCTCCACGTGGGCGAAGTAGTTGTCCGGGTTCTGGTTGAGCTCCAGTACGCCGACCGGGATCAGCGGGTAGTCGCTGTGCGGCCACACCTTGGTGAGGTCGAACGGGTGGATCTTGTAGGTCTGGGCTTCGGCCTCCGGCATCACCTGCACGTAGACCTTCCAGCGCGGGAAGTCGCCCCGTTCGATGGCGTTGAACAGATCGGCCTGACTGGTCTCCCGATCCTGGCCGACGGCGGTGGCGGCCTCTTCATCGGTGTAGAAGCTGTGGCCCTGCTCGGTCTTGAAGTGGAACTTGACCCAGAAGCGCTCGTTGGCATCGTTGATGAAGCTGAAGGTGTGGCTGCCGTAGCCGTTCATCTCGCGCAGGCTCTTGGGGATGCCGCGATCGCTGAACAGTATGGTGACCTGATGCAGGGACTCGGGATGGCGGGACCAGAAGTCCCAGGCGGCGGTGGCGCTGCGCAGGTTGGTGCGCGGATCCCGCTTCTGGGTGTGGATGAAGTCGGGGAATTTCAGCGGATCGCGAATGAAGAACACCGGGGTGTTGTTGCCCACCAGGTCCCAGTTGCCCTGCTCGGTGTAGAACTTGAGGGCGAAGCCGCGCACGTCGCGTTCTGCGTCGGCGGCGCCCTTCTCACCGGCCACGGTGGAGAAGCGCAGGAACACCGGGGTCTGCTTGCCGACGGCATTGAACAGGTCGGCCTTGCTGAAGGCGCTGATGTCATGGGTCACGGTAAAGGTGCCGTAGGCGCCCGAGCCTTTAGCGTGAACCACCCGCTCCGGGATCCGTTCCCGATCGAAGTGAGCCAACTTTTCCATCAACCAGATGTCTTGCATCAGCACCGGGCCGCGGGGGCCGGCGGTGAGGCTGTTGTTGTTGTCGACAACGGGGGCGCCATTGGCACTGTGCAGGGTCTTGTCGTTCATGGTGCTTCTCCTTGTTGGTGAGCCTTGAGTCTATAACAAGGAAAAACCAGGGAACCAATGGGCCCTCCCTCGCCCTTTGATAGGCATCACAAATGGGTGGGGCTGGGGGGATGACCGGACCCTTCTGATGCTGCATGATGAGGTTTTCGAGAAGGAGCCTCAGATGCAGATCACCATTCGTCACGCCGAACCGGCCGATGCCCCCGCCTTGCGGGATCTCTATGCCATGCCCAACGCTCAGGCGGGCACCCTGCAACTGCCCTATCCAACCCTGGGCGTCTGGCAGAAGCGGCTGGAGAGCGGCAGCGTGGTGGCGCTGGTGGCCGAGGTCGACGGCCTGCTGGCGGGCCAGCTCTCGCTGCATATGGAGCCCAATCCCAGGCGCAAGCACGTGGCCTGTATCGGCATGGGGGTACGGGATGACTGGGCCGGCAAGGGGGTGGGCTCCGCCCTGCTCGGGGCTGTGCTGGAGATGGCCGACAACTGGCTCAACCTGCAACGCGTCGAGCTCACCGTCTACACCGACAATCAGGGGGCGCTGGCGCTCTATCGCAAGTTCGGTTTCGTCGAGGAGGGGCTGGCCCGTGGCTACGCCTTTCGCCAGGGCGAGTATGTGGATGCCCTCTACATGGCGAGGATCCGGCCATGATCGACTACCATCGCCGGCTCATCCCGGTGCTGCGGGCGCTGGAGCAGGATCCGGATCTCTCCATCGAGGCGCTGGCGGAGCGGGCCTGCCTCTCCCTCTACCATTTTCACCGGGTGTTCACCGCCGTGGCGGGCGAGGCGCCGGGGGAGATGTGTCGGCGCTTGCGCATGCAGCGGGCCGCCTGGCAGCTCTGCTACACCGATGCCAGCATCACCGCCATCGCGCTGGGGGCGGGGCTAGGCAGCTCCCAGGCCTTTGCCAAGGCCTTTCGTCGCTACTATGGCTGCACACCGGGCGCGTTTCGCAGTGACAAGAGCAAGAATGGACACCTGGAGAGCAAGGATGGACACGCATGGGATGGCCCGTCCCCTTATGCTGAAGGCCACTCATCAGCAAGGAGCAACACCATGAAAACAGTCGAGATGGACGCCCGCACCCTGGCCTATATCCGGGTCACCGGTCCCTATGGCGAGGGTTATGATGCCGTCTGCGGCCGCCTGCACCAGTGGGCCGCTGCGCGCGGACTGGAGGGCGGGGAGTGGATCTTCATCTACCACGACAACCCGGAGGTGACGCCGCCGGCCCAGTGCCGCACCGATATCGGCATCACTGTGCCGCCCCAGACCCGGGGTGAGGGAGAGGTGGAGACCCAGCTCATCCCGGCCGGCCGTTATGCCCAGTCCCGTTACCTCATCACCGACCGCAACCAGTACGGACCGCGCTGGCAGGAGCATGTGGGTGATATAGTCGCGGCCGGGCTGGAGTTTGGCAGCGGCCCCTGCTTCGAGCTCTACCACAGCGTGAGCAACGATCCCCTGCGCGACGACGTGAGCTTCTGCTCCAGCGTACGCTAGGCGTGCTGCCATAAAACGAGGCGCCCTGGGCGCCTCGTTTTGTTTGGGGTGACTGGCGTTCCGGCATGCCCGCTGTATCAGGGCTGGCTCGGCACCTTGTCCCGCCGGGATTTCCACCACCAACGCAGCCTGATCTGGGAGATCAGGCATATGGGCCAGCATCAGACGACAGGCCGAAGCTGGCCCACTCGGCTAGGGCTGGCTGGGCACCTTGTCCCGCCGAGACTTCCACCACCAGCGCAGCCGGATCTGGGAGATCAGCATACCTGCCAGCATCAAGGCGCAGCCCACCATGGCCCGCTCGTCGAGGGTTTCCCCCAGCAACAGCACGCCACCGATGGCGGCGAACACCGTCTCCAGGCTGAGGATGATGGCGGCATGGGCCGGATGGGCGCCGCGCTGACCCACCACCTGCAGGGTGTAACCCACCCCGACCGACACCAGACCGGCATAGAGCAGGGCCTGCCAGCCGGCCACCGCGCCGCTCAGACTGGGGGTCTCGATGACCAGCGCCGTACCCAGGCTGAGCAGGCCGCACACCACGAACTGAACGCCGGCGAGGCGAATGGGGGCGACCCGGCTCGAGTAGTGATCCAGCACCAGCAGGTGTACGGCCCAGAACAGGGCGCCCACCACCTGCAGCAGGTCGCCGTAGCCGATGGTGAAATCCTCGGTGACGCTGAGGTAGTAGAGCCCCGCCATGGCAATGAGGGCGCCAACCCAGGTGTTGGCCCCTGTCTTGTGGCGCAGGGCGAGCCCGATCACCGGCACCAGTATGATGTAGAGACCTGTGATGAAACCCGCCTTGGCTGCCGTTGTGTAGAGCAGCCCCACCTGTTGCAGCGAGGCGGCGCTGAACAGCACGGTACCGGCGATGAGGCCGCCGGTCAGCAGCAGACGCCGATCACCGGGCTGGGCCCTGGGTTGTCGGGACTTGAGCCACCACAGTAGCGGCAGCAAGGAGGCGGCCCCCAGCAGAAAGCGCAGGCCGTTGAAGGTGTAAGGTCCCATGTGGTCCATCCCGAGTCGCTGGGCCACGAAGCCCAGCCCCCAGATGGCGGCGGCCATCAATAACATCATGTTCGAACGCATAGATTCATCCCTGAAAGACGGACGGGCAGGGCCGTGCCGCAAAACTCCAGCCTCCAAGATAACCGTGCGCGGGGGGATTTGTCTTTAGCTGTCGATGAGGTTGGCAGTGTGAGCGGTTATCCCACGGCCTTGCCGCAGCGCGTGCGGCTCAACCGTTGGCGATGCCGGCCAGCAGGGGGATGAGGGCGAGCAGCAGCAGGTTGCCGCGCAGGATCCAGATCACCCAGAACTGCTGCTGGATGGAGACCATGGGAGCGCGCCCCTGGCGCAGGGAGCGGCGCCAGCGGTAGAAGAGGCGGCTGGGGTAGCCAAAGCTGATGGCCATCACGCAGAACAGCAGCAGCTTGGTGCGGTAGCCCGGATTGGCGAGCAGCACGGACGGCTCGTCGGGGTGGGCGAGCACCTGCAACACCCCGGTGATGAAGATGAGCAACAGAGCCAGCGCCGCCAGGCCATCGGCCAGCAGCAGTTTGCGCACCTGCTCGATGGACATGCCGCGACGGAACAGAAAATATTCGGAGGTGATCGCTCCGGTCAGGGTGATCACGGCGCAGTAGTGCAGCGCCATCAACAGATCCGGGTTCAGCATCCTTGTCGATTACCTCTCGTTGAGCAGATGGTCAGCTTCCCTTTGGACGCCATCTCGTGCTGCTGATATTCTGACACTACGCGTTGTCTGGCAATAGCAGGAGTCAGGATTGGATAAACGAGCGGTCTCCAAAAAAACCTGGTCCCTGGTTGCCCGGATGCGTCTGGGCCTGCTTCTGCTGTTCATCCCGGTATTGATGCTGGGGGTATCTACTACCTGCACATGGAGCGCAGCCTGCAAAACGAGCTGCAACAGCGCCTGCTCGCCACCAATCACCAGCTGCGTCACGTCTTCATCGAACCCTATCTGCACGAGATGGAGCGCCAGTTCACCCTCATTTACGACCAGGTGCAGGTGGCGGACATCAGCGGCCCCCGTCTGCACAACACCGAGACCTATCTGAAGGAGTGGCAGCTCTACAAGGGGGTCATGGCCGATCTGGTCTACATCTACATCGGCACTGCCGAACGCCAGATGCTGATCTACCCCGCCTGGCAGGCGGATGCCAACTTCGATCCCAGGGTTCGTCCCTGGTATCAGCTGGCCAGCCAGCACGTGGGCAAGATGGTCTGGACCGAGCCCTATTACGACTATACCAACGGCAATCTGGTGATCGCCCTGGCGCGGGCCCTGACCGACAAGGAGGGCAAGGTGCGCGGGGTGTTTGCGATGGATGCCATCCTGGCCCCCTTTTCCGCCCAGCTGAATCGCCAGCTGGGGGATGGCTACCAGATGGTCGTCAACCAGTCCGGCAAGGTGCTGGCACATCCTGACACCGCCCAGTTGCTCAAACCCATGGCCCATCCCGAGTGGCTTTCCCGCTTCAGCCAGGAGGACGGCATCTTTCTGGACAAGGCATCCAGCCAGTTCGTGGCCTACAGCAAGCTGCCCGAGCGCAACTGGGTGCTGATCAGCGTGCAGCCGGCGGCCAGCGTGATGGCGGTGGTGGAGCGGGTCTCCCTCAACGTGCAGCTGATGGTGGCGCTGGCCTGCGTGCTCTACGTGATGCTGGCGCTGGTCTGGTCCCGCTATTTTCGCCGCATGCTCGACGAGATCTCCAGCATGATCCGGGCGAGCCGGATGCAGCCCGATGACGTGCCGCAGGGGGGGATGCGCGAGCTCAGACACGTCTATGCCGAGCTGGCGGAGGTGAGCAAGGATTATCACGAGGCGCGCCAGCAGGCCAACCTCGACAAGCTGACCGGCCTCTACAACCGTCGTTTCTTCGACGAACGCGTCAATCGTCTGCTGTTCGAGCATCAGCCGTTCTGTCTGGCCATGGTGGATCTGGACGATTTCAAGCGGGTCAACGACACCTTCGGCCATCAGACCGGGGACGTGGTGCTCAAACGGGTGTCCAAGCTGGGCATGCGACTGCTGGGGGATCACGGCTGGGTCTGCCGCTACGGTGGCGAGGAGCTGGTGGTGCTGTTGGTCAACCCGGATATCCACTTCTGCCAGATGCTGCTGGAGCAGTTCCGCAAGGGGGTGGAGTCACTGGACTGGCGCGAGCCCGAGCTCAGGATCACCTTCAGCGGCGGGCTGGTGGCCAGTCAGGCGGGGATGGATGGCAAGACGCTGCTGGATATCGCCGATGCCGAGGTGTACCGGGCCAAACGCGACGGCAAGAACCGCATCTATCTGGGCAGGCCGGAGGCGAAGAGGCAGGAGGATGCTCCCCCTGCCGACGATGCACTGCTGAGCAAGGAAGAGGCCTGAGGGCCTCTTCTTCATTCAGGAGGCCAGCTGCCAGTCGAGGGTCGGCCAGGCCTGCTCGATGGCGATCTGGCGCAGACCGGGCGCCGGGTTGACCGCATGGGGGTGGGTCACCGCCTGCAGCAGCGGCAGGTCGTTGTGGGAGTCGCTGTAGCCGTGGCTCTCCTGCCAGGGGTTGGCGCTGGCGGCAAACAGCTGGTTGATGCGGGCCACCTTGCCCTCGCGAAAGCTAAGGGTGCCGCGGGTCTGGCCGGTCAGCATGCCGGCCTCCTCGTCGAGCAGGATGGCCACGCAGTGATCCATCCCCAGCATCTGCGCCATGGGGGCCACCAGATGCTCGCCGGAGGCGGAGATGAGCACCAGTTCGTCGCCGCGCTGGCGGTGCCACTCGATGCGTGCCAACCCCTCCGGATAGATACGATCGCGCAGCACCTGCTCGGCAAAGCGGGCGCAGAGCGAGTCGAGCCACTGGCGCGTCTTGCCCGCCAGCGGTTGCAGGGTGAAGGCCATGTACTGGTGCATGTCCATCTTGCCCTGATGGTAGAGGGACATCATCGCCTGCTCTTCGGCGATCATGCTGGCGGGAGCCAGCTCCTCGGCCACCATGTACGCCAGCCAGAGGCTGGCGGAATCCCCGGCAATCAGGGTCTCGTCCAGATCAAACAGTGCCAGTGCCATGGGCGCTCCTCGCAGTAAAAATGGAAATGAAATGCGGTGTCATGCTACCTCACAGAGCTGATCCCGGGCCACCACCAGGGTCACGGCGCAGCCCACCGGCAGCAGATCACCGGCACAGCGGTTGAGGCAATCCACCGTCAGCAGGCCCGCCGCGCAGCTCACCTGATAGCGGATCACGTTGCCGAGCAGTTGCTGTCCGCTGATAACCCCCGGCAGGTGAGGTTCGTCACTGTGAGCGCCGGCCGGCAGCAGGGAGAGAGACTCCGGTCGCAGCGCCAGCTTGCCCTGAAAACGGGGGCCGAACAGGGTGCTGGCCTGCTCACCATCGAGCAGGTTGTAGTTGCCGATAAAGCTCGCCACAAACTCGCTAGCGGGACGGGTGTAGATCTCCTCCGGCGTCCCGCTCTGCACGATGGATCCCTTGTTCATCAGGAAGATCCGGTCCGACATGGTCAGCGCCTCCTCCTGATCGTGGGTCACGAAGATGGTGGTGAGCTCAAGGCGCTGCTGGATCTCGCGGATCTGCTGGCGCAGGCTGCGGCGGATGCGGGCATCCAGGGCCGAGAGCGGTTCGTCCAGCAACAGGATCCTTGGCCGCACCACCAGGGCGCGGGCCAGCGCGACCCGCTGGCGCTGGCCGCCGGAGAGCTCGCTCGGATAGCGGCGCTCGAAGCCGGTCAGCTCCACCAGCTCCAGCGCCTCCTGCACGCTGGCGGCCAGATCCCGCCCCGGCTGGGGCTTCATCTTGAGGCCGAAGGCGACGTTGTCCCGCACCGTCATGTTGGGGAACAGCGCATAGCTCTGGAACACCATGCCGATGCCCCGCTTCTGGGGTTCCTGCCAGGTAATATCTTCACCGGCTACCCGCACCTGACCACCATCCACCGGGGTGAGCCCGGCCAGCGCCCGCAGCAGGGTGGACTTGCCACAGCCGGAGGGGCCGAGCAGAGTCACCAGCTCCCCCTTGCGGATACCGAATTCAATCCCCTCGAACACTTTGGTGTCGCCGTAGAATTTGTGCAGTTGATTCACTTCTAGATGGAACATGTTGATTCACCGATGAAATCTGTTCGCCGCCCAGGTGAGCAGCAGGGTCAGCAGGAAGTAGCTCATCACCAGTGCGCTGGTGAAGTGGCCCGAAGTCGCGCGCATGTTGTAGAGGTAGACCTGCAGGGTCTCGTAACGGGTGCCCACCAGCATGTTGGCAAACACGAACTCGCCGAGCAGGAAGGAGAGCGAGAGAAACAGCGCCGCCAGCAGCCCCTTGCGCAGGCAGGGGATCAGCACCAGCAGGAAGGCGCGGGCGCTGCTCGCCCCCAGCAGGTGGGCGGCATCCATCAGATCTTTCAGCGGTACCCCCTGCAGGCTGTTGGCCAGCGCCCGGTACATGAAGGGGAGCACCACGGTGAACCAGGTGCCGATCAGGATCCACGGCGTGCCGATAATCGGCAGGGCGCCATCGGCGTAGATCTGCAGCAGCCCGACCGAGGAGACCACCGGCGGCACCGCGAAGGGGAGCAGGATCAGCAGGTTCATCCAGGGATCCAGCTTTGGGAAGTAGTAGGCCACCACCAGCACGGTGGGCACCAGCACCAGGGTGCCCAGCAGCAGGGTGGCGAAGCAGACCAGGAGGCTGCGGCCAAACGCCGCCAGAAAGCGCGGGTCACCCCACAGTTTGAGATACCAGTCGAGAGTGAAGCCGTCCGGCAGCAGGGTCGCCCCCCAGCGGGTGGAGATGGAGTAGAGAAAGGTGGCCAGCAGCGGCAGCAGCAGGGCGGCGACCAGCGCCCCCAGCACCCACTTGGGCCAGCGCGGCGTCAAATCATGCATGGGATTGTCCCTTGTTCACATAGCTCTTTTTCAGCAGCCACTGGTTGGCGGCCGTCACCACCCCCAGCAGCACCATCAGGATCACCGCCAGCGCCGCCGCCATGTTGGGCTCGAGGAAGATGTCGCCGGAGACCAGGCTGGCCACCCGGATAGTCACCAGGTTGAAGTTGCCGGTGGTGAGGGCGTAGGCGGAGGCATAGGCTCCCACCGCGTTGGCAAACAGGATGATCAGGGTGCCGAGTAGCGCAGGCGTCAGCACCGGCAGCGCCACGTGCCACACATACTGTCCCTTGCTCGCGCCGAGCAGTGCGGCGGCCTGCGGCCACTCATCCTGCAGCGCATCGAAGGCCGGGTAGAGCAGCAGCAGGGCGAGCGGGATCTGGAAGTAGGTGTAGATGAGGATGAGGCCGCTGCCCGAGTAGAGGTTGAAGCCATCGATGAGGCCCCAGGATTTCAGCAGCAGAGTCACCGCGCCGTTGATGCCAAGAATGATGATGAAGGCGAACGCCAGCGGCACCCCGCTGAAGTTGCCGGTCATGGTGACAAAGGCCAGCAGCACCCGCTTGACCCGCTCGCCGCTGTGGCGCAGCGAAGCCGCCCCGAGGGTGCCGATGGCAAGCCCCGCCAGACTGGCGATGCCGGCGATGCGCAAGGAGTTGCCGAACGATTGCAGGTAGAAGGGGGAGCTCAGGATCTCCCGGTAGTAGCCGAGGCCCCAGCCATCCGGGGTCTGAAAACTGCCCACCAGCACCCACACCATGGGGGTGAGCTGGAACAGGATCATCAAGAGGACAAACGGCAGCAGCACCAGGGCCGGCAGCCAGTGGCGGCGCGGCCGGCGCCGGGTGATGGCGGGTTGATCCGCCAGGATCTCGGTGGTGGCGGGCATCATCAGTGCACCTCCGGCAGGTTGCCAGCCTTGAGCAGCGGCGGGCCGCTCGGCTTGTCGTGGGGCACCCCCAGCAGGTCTGCCATCAGGGCGCAGAGCTGGGTCTGCTGCATGGCGGGGCCGGCGGGCCACTGGGCCACAAACGCATCGCCAAACAGCCAGAGCGGTACCCGGCGCTCCTCGGCCAGGGTGCCGCCGTGGCTCAAGTCGTTGTTCATGCCGTGATCCGAGGTGATCACCACCTGATACCCCTCCGCCAGCCACTGGGGCAGCAGGTCGGCCAGCAGGCTGTCCATCCGGCGCGCCTGATTGCGGTACTGGCGGGAGTCGAGACCAAACTGGTGGCCGGCATCATCCACCCCCATCGGGTGGATCAGCAGGAAATCGGGGTCGTACTGGCTGCGCAGCCACTCGCCGTCCATCAGCAGATGGCTGTCGGGGTAGCCGTCATCCCAGTAGAAGCAGCCGTGCTGGATGGGCAGTCGCTCGTCATGGGTGAAGCGATCGCGGGCCGCTTGCCAGGGGCTCTGGTTGTAGAGCTCGCTCACCCAGTGGTAGGCCGCCGCCGCGGTGCGTTTACCGCCCGCCCGGGCCAGATGGAAGATGGACTCCTGCCGGCTGAGACGGCTCACCCCGTTGTGGGTGATGCCGCTCTCCACCGGCGGGACGCCGGTCAGGATGCACTCGTAGAGGGGCCGGGAGAGGGAGGGGAGGGCGCAGCTCAGGGTTGCCTGCAACCCGTGGCCCGCCTCCACCATGCCCGCGAGGTAGCCCATGCAATGGGCTACCTCGGCAGAGAGGCCATCCACAAGTACCACTATCACCTTGTGTTGCACTGGCCGCTCCTTATTGCATGTTGATCATGACGGTTTCCTGCCACTGGCGCGGCAGGGCCTTGGAGCTCTGCTCCCAGGCGGCGTGATCCTGTACCGGCTTGGCATTGGCGTACTGCTCGGCCGGCAGCAGCTTGGCCTTGACGTCGTCCGGCAGGGTCACGTTGCTGCGAATCGGGCGGGCATAGCCGCGCGCCAGGTTGATCTGGCCGGCGTTGGAGAGGATGTATTCCCGCGCCAGTTTGGCGGCGTTGGGGTTCTTGGCCCACTTGTTGATGATGGTGGTGTAACCGGCGATGACGGAGCCGTCGCTCGGGATCACCACCTCAAACTTTTTGGGGTCGATCTGGTCGCGGTAGTTCAGCGCGTTGAAGTCCCACAGCACCCCCACTTCCACCTCGCCCTTCTCGATGTTGGCGATGGTCGGGTCATTGAGCGACAGACGGCCCTGCTTGGCCAACTGACCGAACAGCTCCAGCGCGGGTTTGAGGTTCTTCTCGCTGCCACCGGTGGCATAGGCCGCCGCCAGCACGCCGTTGTTGGCCTGGGAGGCAACGCCCACGTCACCCAGGGTCACCTTGTAGTCGCCACCCAGCAGGGACTGCCAGCTGGTGGGGGTCGCCTTGACCAGATCCTTGTTGATCAGGAAGGCGATGGTGCCGGTATAGGCCAGCATCCAGTGACCGTCCGCATCCTTGGCCCAGTTCGGAATGTCGGCCCAGGTGGAGGGTTTGTAGGGCTGGGTGACCCCCTGCTTGACCGCTACCGGGCCGAAGGCGCCGCCCACGTCGCCGATGTCGGCGGTGGCATTGGCCTTCTCGGCGGCGAACTTGGCGATCTCCTGCGCCGAGCTCATGTCGGTATCCTGATGCTTGATGCCGTAGATGCTGCCGAGCTGCTGCCAGGTATCCTTCCAGTTGGCCCAGCTGTCGGGCATGCCGATGCTGCTGAGCTGGCCTTCGCCGCGAGCGGCCTTCTCGAGATCCGCGATGTTCTCGGCTGCAAACAGTGGTTGGCTGATGGCCACCAGGGCCAGTGCACTTGCGATCACGCTTTTCATCATCCCATCCCTCTGGACTAGGTCAGTTAAGGTTCGAGAGGGATGCTAGAGGGGAAATATGACGGTGGCGGGGCGCTTTGATGGCAGTTTGATGACAATCGCCCTGTCATGGTGCTGTCATCCACAGCGGTTACAACTCTGAACCCAAGTGAAGCTGGACTACTCCAGCAAGGGCTGAACCAACAAGGGCGAAGCCAGCCGCCGCAGTCAGGATGAGCGACAGGGATATGAGCGTGATTGAATCGAGATTGAGCGAGCGGGTCGCGGCCGATGGCCGCGCCTCCAAGTGTGAACAGATTTGCCAGACCCTGCGCCGCTATATCGGCAGCGGCCAGCTGGCGGCGGGGCAGCAGTTGCCCGCCGAGCGGGCCCTGAGCGAGCGCTTCGCCACCACCCGCATCACCATCAAGGAGGCGCTCTCCAGCCTTGAGGCGGATGGCCTTATCTACCGGGCCGAGCGGCGCGGCTGGTTCGTGGCGCCGCCTCGCCTCACCTACGATCCCGCCATCCACACCCACTTTCACCAGTGGATCGGCGAGCAGCAGCGCACCGCCGAAACCCGGGTGTTGGCCCACGGCAGCGAGCTGGCCAGCAGCGAGCTGTGCCGCTGGATGGGGCTGGATCCTTTTACGCCGCTGTATGAAATCCGCCGCCTGCGCCTCATCGACGGTCGTCCTGTATTGCACGTCAGCCACCATCTGCTGGCCAGCCGCTTTCCCGACATCGCCAGCGCGCCGCTGGCCAGCTCCCTCACCGAGCTCTATCAGCAACGCTATGGCATAGGCCAGGGTGGGGCGAGTCTCGAGATCACCCCCTCGGCGGCGCGCGGCGCCATCGCCCGCGCCCTCAATCTGGCGGAGGGGAGCGCCGTGCTGCGGCTGGTGCGGGTCAACTACGACGAGCGAGGTGCGCTGGTGGATTGCGACATCGAACACTGGCGACCGGATGCGATCCGCATCTGTCTGGATACGCGAGCATTGCAGCCGTCTGCATTCGACAGGCCGGCGCAGATCCAGCTCGCGGATCAGGGATGAGCCAATGAGCCTCGGCGGGCCATGCCTGCGTGGAAAGGAGGGTGGTGGATCCAGCAGGATCCGCCGGGATCAGTTGTCGATATTGGGGATCAGATCGTCGAAGCTCTGGTAGCCGCAGTCGGCCAGCTGCAGCGACATGGTGTAGGTCTTGCTGCCCTCCCGCTGGCCGATGGCGGGGCGGTTGAGCTTGAGCTCCTGGTGCCAGTACTCCTTCATCCGCTCGATCAGCGCCATCGCCTCGCTCTCGTCCAGATGGAGCTGGCACAGCGCCATGTAGTTGTTGGACTTGTGCATGTTCTCCACCAGATAGTCCCCCAGCACGGACATGGCCTGGCGCGCCTGCTGGCGGGCGAAGCGGCTGTGCTGCTCGAAGCTGATCCGCTCGCTGATGAGGAAGTGGTAGCTGTTGTCGATGCCGAGCTGCAGGATGCCGAGCTTCTCCAGCTTGCGCAGATAGAGGTAGCAGGAGGCATCGGTCAGGCCGTACTCCCGTTTCAGATCGATCAGGGTCTTGTCGCGCCAGAAGATGTTGGCGAGAAAGGCGTATAGACCGGGCTCCTTGTGGAATGCCTCGTCCTGCTCCTGGGTGAAGACGGCACGGCGGCTCTGGGCGTCCTGAGTGCGGTCCAGCAGCTCCTCGAACGACAGCCCCACCAGGTGACAGATCTCCAGCAGGGTATCGAACGGCAGGGAGGGCTTGTTCATCATCCGTTTGACGGTGGCGATGGAGACGCCCATGGCTTCTGCCAGGGTCTGATAGCGGATCCCCTTGTCGGTCAGGGTCTTCTTCAGGGTGTCGAGAATATTGTTGGCCAGGGTCTGGCTGTAGGTCATGCAACTATTCCTTTATCTGCATCTTTATGTTGTGTCAGAAACTGAGTTCTTTTTTCGTTATGGGCTCAGATACTGACACTTAAAAAAACCAGAGGAAACAAACCCGGCGTAATCGATGGAAATGGCCAGACCAGTCTGAGTGGAAGGTTGCAGATAGTGATACTCTGCGGTGCATATCCTTCAACCATTCAACATTTTGCTGGTGGCGCATAAAACATCGCGCATAATTCAACACGAATCGGATTCAAGACCTTCCTGGTTGAGAAATCGATTGTTTGCTTCCAATTTAAGGGTTTTTTAAACCGCAAGGTTTTTATTCTTTCCTGGCATTGAGCGGAACTCGCAAGAGGGCCGCTTTTTTCTTTTCTCCGAATTTGCGCCCGCCGTCAAGCGGCGGGGCACCGGCAGCCCGTTGTCGCTGCTTGCGCCCCCTCCTATGTTGCCGCCCGTCTTACTCTCCCTTGCAGGGAAACAGCTTGGGGATCTCCCGAATAAGCCAGCTCTTGGCCTTGCCCATGGTGTCGCGCCGCCAGGCCAGCACGACCTGGATCTGGTGGCGATACTCGGGGCTGATCACCTTGAGCCGTCCGGCCCTGATGTCCTCTTCTATCCAGCTCAGGGGCATGGTGCCGACCCCGATCCCCGCCAGCAGGGCGTCGCGCTTCTCGCCCATGGTGCTGACGGTCAGCCGCGGCTGCTTGTCGAGCAGGCGATAGGTGAGCACCGGCTTGCGCAGCGCCGTGTCGGCCACCGCGATGGCCCGGTAGCGGCGCAGGGTATCATCCGCCAGGGGCTCCGGCTCCTGATGCAGGGGGTGATCCGGGTGGGCGACGTAGAGCATCACCTCCTCCTGCAGCGGCTGGTGCTTGATGCCGGTCATCATGATGTCGGGATTGAGGGAGGAGATGAGCAGGTCGGCCCGGCCATCCTCCAGACACTCCCAGCTGCCCGCCAGCACCTCGGCCCGCAGCCTCAGCCGGGTATCGGTCAGCTCGGCCAGCCGCTCCACCAGCGGGTAGAGCGCCTGCAGCGGCACCAGTGCATCGACGGCGATGGTGATGTCGGTCTCCCAGCCGCGGGCCAGTGCCCGGGTCTCGCCCACCAGGTGCTCGGCCGCCTCCAGCAGAACCCGACCCCGCTCCAGCAGCATGCGGCCCGCCGGGGTGAACTTGGTTCTGTGGCCGCTGCGGTCGAACAGCATGGCGTCCAGTTCGTCTTCCAGCTTCTGCACCGTGTAGCTCAGGGCCGAGGGCACCTTGCCCAGTTCGTCGGCTGCCGCCGCGAAGCTGCCACGGCGGTCGATGGCATCCAGCACCCGGATGGCTTCCAGGGTCAGCGCCCGTTCCTTGTTCAGTTCCTTGGCCATAAATTGCCTTCAATTTTTTTGAACATGTTTGCCAGTTTATCTCGCTAACAAGTTAGGCCAAGTGTCTTTAATATTCAATCAACGCTTAGGCAGGAACGCCAAGCAGCCAAATAAACGGGTAGTTCCAGACTGTGACTCCATCAATCAGGGAGTCTGACTTCGGTGAAAGAACAACACACTATTTGAATGACCTCTTGCATGGATGCATTGATTCTGGCCACAGCGGCCTTGGCAATGACATAAAACCAAGAGAGTGAATGAACATGAAAAACGTAATCAAGATGCTGGCCGTTGCAGGCCTGATGACCGCAGGTTTTGCTCAGGCTTCCGTCCCGGCTGACCTCAACGCCGCCCCGGGCGTGCTGTTTGTGAACTGGCACGCCACCGCCGCGGTGGAAGGCAAGGGCAACCCCATGCTGGAAGTGCGTGACGAGGCTGGCGACCTGGTTGCCTCCGTCCATGCCAACCTGATGGGCAGCCAGCAGGTACAGATCCCGAGCCGCACCCAGGGCAACCTGACCGTGAGCCTGGGTGAGCAGAGCAGCGACTACCGCATTCCGTTCGGCATCGGTAGCGGCAAGCAGCGTTAATCAACCGTATCGGTACGTGAGGAGCACACCATGATGAAATTGAGAGCCGCAGAAGCGCGCGGCAAGGCCAACTTCGGCTGGCTGGATGCGCGCCACAGCTTTTCCTTCGGGCACTACTACGACCCGGACTGGATGGGGCATTCAGTGCTGCGGGTCATCAATCAGGATCTGGTGGCGCCGGGTGGCGGTTTCGCGACCCACCCTCACGCCAACATGGAAATCCTGACCTGCGTGCTGCAAGGCACCATAGAGCACAAGGACAGCCTCGGCCATGCCGAGCAGATCCCGGCGGGGGATTTCCAGCTGATGAGCGCGGGGTCCGGCATCCGGCACAGCGAGTACAACCCCTCGCAGACCGAGCCGCTCTCCCTGCTGCAAATCTGGATCGAGCCGAACGAACACGGCACGACACCCGGTTATCAGCAGAAGAAGATTGAAGCCAATCCGGGCATGACGCTGGTGGCGTCACCGGACGGCGAAGCAGGATCCTTCAGGATCCGCCAGCAGGCCCGCGTCTGGCGACTGCAGCTTGAACCGGGTGAGAGCCTCACCTGGGAGCTGGCCGGCCGACACGGCTACCTGCAGATGATTTCAGGGGAGCTGACTGCCAACGGTCTGGCTGCCCGACCCGGCGACGGGGTTCTCAGTCGTGATGAGCCCAAATGGGATCTGGTGGCCGCGAGTGCCAGCCAAGCCCTGTTATTTGACCTACCCTGAAGCAGTCAGCGGTGATGTGACGCAAAACGAGGATATTGAAATGGACAAGATGAAAGATTTGGCACTGCTGGTGGGTCGCGTTCTGCTGGCTCTGATGTTTGTGATTGCGGGCTGGGGCAAGATCGGCGGTTACGCCGGTACCCAGGGGTATATGGAAGCCATGGGCGTGCCCGGTTTCATCCTGCCGCTGGTGATCCTGCTGGAGCTGGGCGGTGGCCTCGCCATCATGCTGGGCCTGTTTACCCGTAGCCTCTCCGTGCTGATGGCCGGTTTCACCCTGATGGCCGCCTTTATTTTCCACTATCAGCCTGCCGACCAGATGCAGATGCTGATGTTCATGAAGAACGTCTCCGTGGCCGGTGGTTTCCTGGCCCTGGCGGCAGCCGGTGCAGGGGCCTTCAGCCTGGATGCCCGCTTCGGCAAGAACTGGTAAACCCCGCAGGTTCGAGTTTTCCAACGCCTTTTGGCCGGTGCAACTGCACCGGCTTTTTTATGCCCGTCACATTTGCCTGCGGCAGATGACGGCGACGTGATCGGCGACAACAAGCGCCTTTTGCATCTTCCCCCCCGATCCCCGACAATCCCGATACCTGTGAAGTGACGGGGATCCTTGAGGTTTTCCCGCGCTGACCCTTCTTTTGCTCTGGCGGGAATTGCCCATGTTTACCCTCTACCACTCCAATCAGCTGGATCTGCTCAAAGAGCTGCTGGTGAGCCGCATCCGGCAGGCGCCCCTCTCTCACCCCTTCGATCGGGAGCAGATCCTGGTGCAGAGTCCGGGCATGGCCCAGTGGCTCAAGCTGGAGCTGGCCAAGGCCTTCGGCATCGCCGCCAATATCGACTTTCCGCTGCCCGCCAGCTTTATCTGGGAGATGTTTACCCGGGTGCTGGCGGATGTGCCGCGCCAGAGTCCCTACAACAAGGGCTCCATGAGCTGGCAGCTGATGACCATTCTACCCGCCTTGCTGGAGCGTCCTGCCTTTGTCCCGCTCGCCGCCTATCTGAGCGGTGGAGATGAGGAGGATCCTGCCAGGGATCCCGAGCAGGTACGGCTGTGGCAGCTCTGCCAGAAGGTAGCGGATCTCTTTGACCAGTATCTGGTCTACCGGCCGGACTGGATCGCCCGCTGGGAAGAGGGGGAAGGATTGAGTCAGGAGCTGGCCGGGGTGAGCGGTCAGGATTGGCAGCCGGAGCTGTGGCGCGAGCTGGTGGCCCGCACCCTGGCGCTCTCTCCGAGTGGTTACCACCGCGCCAACCTCTACGAGGAGTTTATCCACGAGCTGGCGCGCACCGCCGATCTGCCGGGCAAGCTGCCGCAGCGGGTGTTCGTGTTCGGCATCTCGGCGCTGCCGCCGCGCTATGTGGAGGCGCTGCTGGCCCTCGGCAGCCGGCCGGAGGTGGAGGTGCACCTGTTCGTCACCAACCCCTGCCGCTACTACTGGGGGGATCTGCTCGATCGCAAGACCTTGGCACGGTTGGAGAACAAGCTCAAACCCGGCACCGATATCGAGACCCTGCAGGGCCCCGCCAACCCGCTGCTCGCCTCCATGGGCAAGCTGGGGCGCGATTACCTGCATCAGCTGATGGAGCTGGAGGTGCCGCAAATCGAGGCTTTCGTCGATATCGACGAGGTGGACGCTAGGGGCAATGTCAGCCTGCTGCGCGCCATCCAGAAGGATGTGCTGGAGCTGGCCGAACGGGGCGCCGGTCAGTTCGATCTCGACAGCAGCCACCACAAGAGCCCCATCAGCCCGGCGGATGGATCCTTGCAGATCCACGCCTGCCATGGCCCGATGCGCGAACTCGAGGTGCTGCACGATCGGCTGCTGGCGCTGTTCGAGCAGGACCCGTCCCTCACTCCGAAAGATGTGGTGGTGATGATGCCGGATGTGAACAGCTACGGCCCCTACATTCAGGCGGTGTTTGGCGCGCGCGGCCAGATCCCGTTTGCGGTCTCGGATCGGGCGGCGAGTCAGGAGAGCCCGCTGCTGCAGAGCTTCCTCGCCCTGCTCAGGCTGCCCAACGCCCGTTTCGGGGCAGGGGAGCTGCTCGCCATTCTCGAGGTGCCCGCCGTGCTGCGCCGTTTCGAGCTGGATGACGACGAGTTCAACCAGCTGCGGGTCTGGGTGCAGGAGACCGGCATCCGCTGGGGGCTGGATGACGGCTATCCCGTCCGCTTCGATCTGCCGCCCATGTCCGGCAACAGCTGGCTGTTCGGCCTGCGCCGCATGCTGCTCGGCTTTGCCATGGGGGATGGCGAGCCGGTGGCGGGCATCCTGCCTTACGCCGATATCGAGGGTCAGCAGGGGCTGGCACTCGGCAAGCTCGCCTGGTTTGTCGATTCGCTGGCAGAATTCCTGCCCCGCCTGCAACAGGCGCAGCCGCTGGCCGAGTGGAACGCCTGCCTGCTGGCGCTGCTGGAGCGCTTCTATCTGGCCGACGAGGATGAAGAGCGTCAGCTCCAGCTCATTCGCAGCCAGCTGGTCGAGTGGCAGGCCCGGCTCGGCGAGGCCCGTTTCGAGCAGCCCATTACCGCCGACCTGCTGCAGGATTACCTCGGCAGCGTGCTGGGGGAGTCCCGCTCCAGCCAGCGCTTCCTCGCCGGTCAAGTCAACTTCTGCACCCTGATGCCGATGCGCTCCATCCCCTTCAAGCAGGTCTGCCTGCTCGGCATGAACGATGGCGTCTACCCGCGCACCCTGGCCCCCATGGGGTTCGACCTGATGGCGGTGGCGTCGCGGCGTGGGGATCGCTCCCGTCGCGATGATGACCGCTACCTGTTCCTTGAGGCGCTGCTCAGCGCCCAGCAGGGGCTCTATATCAGCTATCAGGGCTTCAGCGCGCAGGACAACAGCGACAAGGTGCCGTCGGTGCTGCTGGCGGAGCTGATCGACTATGTGCGGCAGGGCTTTGTGCTGGCGGGGGATGAGGATCTGGACGACGAAACTTCCGGCAAGCGGTTGCTCAACCACCTGATGGTGGCGCACCCGCTCACCCCCTACAGTCGCGACTACTTCTACCCGGCGGCGGGTTCACGCCTCTTTACCTATGCTGCCGACTGGCTGCCCGCTCTCAATCCGGTGCGCGGCGCGGCCAACTTCCAGAGCGGCGAGCTGCCTTTACCTCCCGAATGGGGCAAGGAGCAGGGGCTGGAGCTGGCGGAGCTGCTGCGCTTCTATCGCCAGCCCACCAAATATTTCCTCAACCGCCGCCTCAAGGTGTGGTTTGAGCTGAATGAAGCCAACATCGAGGAGAGCGAACCGTTCGAGCTGGATGGCCTGCAACATTATCAGCTGAAAGATCTGCTGCTCGATGCCCATCTGGCGGAAGGAGATAGCACCGAGCGTCGCGAGCGGTTGCAGCTCACCGGTCTGTTGCCGCAAGGGTGGTTCGGCAGCCTGCTGCTGGACGATCTGGATACCGAGATGGGCAAGCTGGCGGATCGGCTGCGGCCCTGGGTTGCTGCCAATGAGTCAGAAAAGCAGGCGGTGGAGATCGATATCTCCCTGACTCAGGGCCAGCTGCAAGGGTGGATCGACACCCAGAAGGGGCGCTTGCTGGTGGTTAAACCCGGCAGCTTCAACGGCAAGGATCTGCTACTGGGCTGGATCCAGCACCTCTGCCTCTGCCTGAGCGGCGCCCCCGGCGACACCCTGCTGTTCGATGCCAAACAGAGTCTGCGACTGTCTGCGCTCGCTGCCGACGAGGCGCGGCCCAAGCTGGCGGCGCTGGTAGCGTGCTGGGCGCAGGGGATGAAGCGGCCGCTGCCCTTCTTCCCCAACACCGCATGGGATTGGCTCAAGGCGATCGAGAAGGATCCCGACAAGCCGGAGGCGGCCGACAAGGCGGCACTCACCCGTTTCAACGGCGGCTGGATGATCAATGGGGAGGGTGCTGATCCTTACGTTGCCCGCTGCTTCCCCGAACTCGATGACGAGGTGCTGGGGCAGTTGCAGGCGCTGGCCCGCGAACACCTGACCCCGCTGCTCAAGGCCCTGGAGGAGCTGAAATAATGGCTAACCCGCTCAATACCCTGCGTTTTCCCCTCCATGGTGAACGACTGATCGAAGCCTCCGCCGGTACCGGCAAGACCTATACCATCGCAGGTCTCTACCTGCGCCTGCTGCTGGGCCACGGCCCCATGATCGGTGAGGGCGCCGATGCCGGTCAGCCCAGCGCCCACGAGCGGCCGTTGTCAGTGACCGAAATTCTGGTGGTGACCTTTACCGAAGCGGCCACCGCCGAGCTGCGCGGGCGGATCCGCGGCCGCATTCACGAGGCGCGCCTCGCCTTTATGCGCGGCCATAGCAGTGACACCCTGCTGGCCCAATTGCTGGTCGAGGTAGACGATCACGAGCTGGCGGCCCGTCGCCTGCTGGCCGCCGAGCGGCAGATGGACGAGGCGGCGGTCTTTACCATCCACGGCTTCTGCCAGCGGATGCTCAAGCAGAACGCCTTCGAGTCGGGCGCCCTCTTCGAGACCGAATTCCTTACCGACGACAGCCAGCTCAGGCTGCAGGCGGTGAGCGACTACTGGCGATCCGAGTTCTATCCGGTGGATAAAACCCTCGCCAGTTCGGTGCGCGCGCTCTGGCCGAGCCCCGCCGCCCTGCTGCGGGAGATGAACGGCTGGCTCGACAACAGCGAGCTGGAGATGCGCCCGCCGGCGGGGGACGAGACCCTCGCCGCTCGCCATCATGCAGCTATGGCCCGCATTGAGGCGGTGAAGCGTGAATGGCTGGCGCAAGGGGACGAGATCCGCCGCCAGACGGATGGGCAAGTAAGTCGCTACACCGGCAAAAACTACGAAGGGTGGCTTGCCAAGATAGCCGACTGGGCGCAGGACGAGGGCAGTGGCTACGCCATTCCCAAGGAGCTGGAGCGCTTCGGCCAGACGGTGCTGGAGGAGAACCTCAAAAAGGGGGGCGCAGTGCCGACCCTGCCGCTGTTCAGCCAGATCGACCAGCTGCTGGCCAGCCGCCCCGGTATTCGGGATCTCATCCTGCAACGGGCGGCCAAAGTAGTGCGCAGCCGGATGCAGGCCAGCAAGCGCCAAGCTCATCAGCTCTCGTTCGATGACCTGCTCAAAGATCTCGACGGGGCGCTCGGCTCCAGTCTGGGTGAGCGGCTCTGCGAGCGGATTCGCGCCACCTACCGGGTGGCGATGATCGACGAATTTCAGGATACCGACCCCCAGCAGTACCGCATCTTCCATCGGCTTTACGGTGGCCATAGCGACACGGCGCTGTTGATGATCGGTGACCCCAAGCAGGCCATCTACGGCTTTCGCGGCGCGGACATCTTTACCTACATTCAGGCGCGGCGAAATGTGAGCGCCCACTACACCCTCGGGCGCAACTGGCGCTCCAGCAGTGCGCTGGTGGGGGCGGTCAACGGCCTGTTCGAGCGGGCGAAAGATCCCTTTATCTACGAGGCGGATATCCCCTTCCTGCCGGTGGAGGCGCAGGGCAAGAGCAAGGCGCTGCTGCTCGATGGCGCCACCGCGCCCGTGCTCCACTGCTGGCAGCTGAGCGGCCAGCCCACCTTCAATCGGGGGGATTACCAGAGCAAGATGGCCCGCGCCACCGCCGCCGAGATCCACCGCCTGCTGACTCTGGCCCGCGAGGGCAAGGCGCTGATAGGTGACAAGGCGGTGAAGGCCGGAGATATCGCCGTGCTGGTGCGCACCGGCGCTGAGGGCAAGCTGGTGCAGCAGGAGCTGGCGCGGCTCGCCATCGCCTCCGTCTATCTGTCGAACCGCGAGAGCGTGCTGGAGCAGGTGGAGGCGCGGGAGATTTTGCTGATTTTGCACGCCTGCCAGAACCCGAGCGAGGAGCGCAGCCTGCGGGCAGCGCTGGCGACCGGCCTGTTTGATCTGGATGCCAGGGCGCTCGATGGGCTGGCCAGCGACGAGCGGGCGTGGGAGAGCGCGGTGCAGGAGTTTATGGAGTACCGCAAGATCTGGCATCGCCGCGGCGTGCTGGCGATGCTGCGGGCCCTGCTGCACCGGCGCAATCTCGCCTCTTCGCTTTTGGCGAGTCCCTATGGCGAGCGGCGGCTGACCAACTTCCTCCATCTCGGCGAGCTGCTGCAACAGGTGAGCAGCGAGCTGGACGGCGAATATGCTCTGCTGCGCTGGCTGGGGGAGGCGGTGAGCCGCCCCAACGGACAAGATGCGGAGCAGGTACTGCGCCTCGAATCCGAGCGGAAATTGGTGCAGATCGTCACCATCCACAAATCCAAGGGGCTGGAGTACCCGCTGGTATTCCTGCCCTTTATCTGCAGCCACAGAACCGCCGAGACCCCGCTCTATCACGAGGCGGACGAGGCGGGCAATCGCACCATTCTCGATCTGACCGGCGCCGAGGGCTCCCTGGCGGAGGCCGACCGCGAGCGCCTAGCCGAAGATCTGCGGCTGCTCTATGTGGCACTGACCCGGGGCGTCTACGCCACCTGGCTGGGGCTGGCGCCGGTGCGGGCGGGGGCGGGCAAGTCGGAGAAGACCGACCTGCACCACACCGCCATCGGCTACCTGCTGCAAAAGGGTGAAGAGGGGGATGCGCAGACGCTGGCGACCGCGCTGACCGAGCTGGCGCAGGCGCTGCCCGGGGTGGCCGTCGGTGAGCCCTCGCTCACCCGTCCGGCCCCGCTGCCGCCAGAAGAGGAGCAGTTGGGCGAGCCGCAGGTGCGCCACTTTAGCGGTTCCCTTGAGCGGGACTGGTGGATCAGCTCCTACTCCGGGCTGGCGGCGCAGGGTCATGGTCACAGCAAAGGTGTCTTGGCCAACCCCGGCTTCGATGACGAGGTGGTGACCGAGGCGGCCGCGCTGGCTTCCGAGCAACCGGAGGAGGCGCCCCAGCCCTCCATCTTCACCTTCCCGAAAGGGGCGCGTCCCGGCACCCTGTTGCACAGCCTGTTCGAGACCATCGACTTTCAAAGCGCCGCGGGAGAACCGTTGGCAGAGCATATCGCCACCTTGCTGGCGCAGGACGGCTTCGACGAGAGCTGGGCGCCAGTGCTGCAACAGCAGGTGGAGGCGGTGCTCGATACCCCGCTGGAAACGGGCTTTAGTGAGCCGGTACGGCTGCGGGATCTGGCCCCCGAGCGCAAACAGGTGGAGCTGGAGTTCTTCCTGCCCATGGGGCGGGTGACGGCACCGACGCTGACCGCCCTCTGCCAGCAGCACGACCCGTTGTCGCGGGGCAACAAGCCGCTCAGCTTTGCCACCGTGCAGGGGATGCTCAAGGGCTTTATCGACCTGGTGTTCGAGTGGCAGGGGCGCTGGTATCTGCTCGACTACAAATCGAACCACCTCGGCATGAGTCCCGCCGATTACAGTCGTCCGGCGCTGGAGCGGGCGATGGCCGAGCACCGCTACGACCTGCAATACCAGCTCTACTCGCTGGCGTTGCACCGGCTGCTCACCCTGCGCCTGCCGGGTTACGACTTCGAGCAGCACTTTGGCGGCGTTTTCTATCTGTTCCTGCGTGGCATGCCGCAGGGGGGCATTTTCCATACCCGCCCGAGCCGTGAACTGGTGCTGGGGCTGGATAAGTTGTTTAGCGAAGGCAGTGAGCTGCCAGCAGCGGGATCCCAAGCATTGAACGAGGTAGAAGCATGAGCGGCACCATGATCAGCACCGCAGCCAGCGCAATGATGGTTGAACGGTTGAAAACACTGGCGCTGGCTGGCCGCATCCGCCAGCTGGATCTGCAATTTGCCCGGCTGGTGGCAGACCTTGGCGGCAGCCCCGAGCTGGTGCTGGGGGCTGCGCTCACCTGCTTCGAGCTGGGGCGCGGCCATGTCTGTTTGCCGCTGGAGATGCTCGCTGCCGGATCCCTGCGGCCGTTCGGGCTGGATCCCCAGCAGAGCCGGGATCTGTTGCTGGATCTGGCGGATCCTGCCCGCTGGCCCGCCCTGTTTGCAGCAAGCCCGCTCGTGGGTACGGAACAGGATGAGGGGCTAACCCCGCGCTGGCCGCTGCGGCTGTGGCACGGGCGGCTCTACCTCACCCGTTACCACGATCATGAGCAGGGGGTGGCCCGCCATCTGCGCGCTTTGAGTGAACGTGCCGAATGGCCGGAGATTGCCCCGGCCCTGTCGCGGCTGTTTGCCCGCGACTATGGGTTGGTGTTCGGGGCGTTGCTCAAGGCCCGCCTCACCCCCGACTTCTCGGCCCGCCACTTTATCGAAAAGTATCTGGATCTGGTGTTCCCCAATGAAGTGGAGTGGCCCGCCATCGAAGGGTTGCTGGCCAGTGCCCAGGCGGCGAGCGACTTGAGCAAGCTGGATACGCTGGTGCCCGAGGCGCTCTGCTGCAACGGTCAGAAGCTGGCGGCGGCCACCGCGGCGGCGCGCCCCTTTGCGGTGATCTCCGGCGGCCCCGGCACCGGCAAGACCACTACGGTCGCCAAGCTGCTCGCTATTCTGGTGGAGACCGGCCTGCAAGCGGGCAAGGCCCCGGCGATCCGGCTGGTGGCCCCCACCGGCAAGGCGGCGGCGCGCCTCACCGAGAGTATCGGCTCTGCCCTGCAGGCCCTCGATCTGCCCCCCGAGTGGGTTGAGGCGATCCCCACCGAAGCGGGCACCCTGCACCGGCTGCTCGGGGTCATTCCGGGGCGCAGCCAGTTCCGCCACCACGCGGGCAACCCGCTGCACCTCGACCTGCTGGTGGTGGATGAGGCCTCCATGGTCGACCTGCCGATGATGGCGCGCCTGCTCGATGCGCTGCCGAGCCACGCCCGCCTGATCCTGCTTGGCGACAAGGATCAGCTCGCCTCGGTGGAGGCGGGGGCTGTGCTCGGCGATATCTGCAGCTTTATCGAACAGGGCATCAGCCCGGCGCAGGCGGATTGGCTCTCCCGCCAGACTGGCTACCGCCTGCAGGGCACACCCGCAGGGGCGACCGTGCGCGACAGCCTCTGCTTGCTAGCCAAGAGCTGGCGCTTTGATCAGCATTCGGGCATCGGTCAGCTGGCGCGCGCCTGCAACAGCGGCGATGCCACGGCGGTGGAATCAGTCTGGGGCGCAGGATTCGCCGATATCAGCCTGCACCCATGGGCCGGGGAGGCCTACGACGCCCTGATTGCCCAGGGGGTAGCCGGTTACGGCAGCTATCTGAAGGCGGCCCGCGCGGGGGAAGATCCCGCCGCCGTATTCAAGGCATTCAACAGCTTCCAGATCCTCTGCGCCCTGCGTGATGGCCCGTTCGGCGTGCTGGGGCTGAATGAACGGCTCGAACTGGCCCTGTCACGGGCCGGCCTGATTGCCCGCGATGGTGACTGGTATGCCGGTCGCCCGGTGATGGTGGTGCGCAACGATCACGGGGTCGGCCTCTACAACGGCGATATGGGGCTCTGCCTGCCCGATGAAAGCGGGCGGCTCAAGGTTTGGTTCGAGCAGCCGGATGGCACCCTGCGGGCGCTTTTGCCAAGCCGTCTGCCACCCCACGAGACCGTCTACGCCATGACCATCCACAAATCCCAGGGCTCCGAGTTTGCCCATACCGTGCTGGTGCTGCCCGACAGCCCCAGCCCGCTGTTGACCCGTGAGCTGGTCTATACCGGCATCACCCGCGCCAAGGCGCGGCTCGATCTCTACGGCGATCGCGCCCTGCTGGCCCAAGCGGTACGGAAAAAGACCGAACGTTATTCCGGATTGGCGGAGAGGTTGGGGGAGTGAATGCTGGATTCGTATGAATAATAACGGTATTGTTGTTCCGTTAAAATTTTAGTGCTGTTATTACAGCTATTTTTTGTGGGTGATGATTATGACAGATTTGGAAAAAGAAATACTTAAAGGAAGAAATAGTCTTTCTGCCGATAGATTAGACATGTCATTTGGCGAACTAATGAACATGTACACAAATAATGAGTTGGTGATTGATCCAGAGTTTCAAAGACTGTTCAGATGGGACATATCGCAGAGAACAAAATTCATTGAGTCGCTATTGCTTGGTATCCCAATACCTTCAATTTTTGTTGCCGAAGATAGCGATGGAAAATGGGAGATTGTTGATGGTTTGCAACGGTTGTCTACAATACTTTCATTTTTTGGGATGCTAAAGCATACACCGGATAAAAATAACTGGATAATGGATTCTGGTGACGTAGTTGAGGGTCTTAAAGGATTAAGCATTACATCATTCCCTCTTAAGTTTCAGCTTAATATTAAACGTTCAGTTTGCCGAATTGAAGTAGTGAAGTGGGACAGTGACTATGATATGCGATATGAGTTATTTAATCGGCTAAATACTGGTGGCTCTCCTCTCACAGATCAAGAAATAAGAAACTGCATATTTAGGGGTATATCTGCTGATTTCACAGACTTAATTAAGAAATTGGCAGCAGATAAAGACTTTGTTGAGTTAATTCAGCCAACAGAGAAACAGGCTGGTGAATTGTATTTGGATGAGTTAGTTCTGCGATTTTTCTCTCTATTCAAAAACCATTCAAGCATTAGCAAAAATCTGTCGGAGTCTATGACGGACTATATGCGTTCTGCAACGAAGAAAGAGATCAACTATAAGTCTAAAACTAGGATTTTCAAACGAGTAGTTAAAGTGTTAAAACCGATAGGGAGAACAGCTTTAAGCAGCAAAAATGGTCAGTTTTCAACAAGTTTGTATGATGGTGTGTTCAATGGCATTGCTGAATATATCGATATGTATGAAACACTTTCGGTAAATGAAATAAATGACCGAATTGAAGTTTTGAAAAATGACGATGAGTTTAAAAAAGCTTCTGGTGTTGCATCTAACTATAAGGAACGCGTAAAAAAACGTATAACTAGAGCGTTGGAGATATTTTCTTGAGTACAGGCTCATTTAATGACTCGTTAAATAATGAGTTTGACGTTTTGCTTGATAGAATGTACAAAAGCAAAACGATACATTTAAGATACAAAATGCAAGAAGACCACAAGGTCTTCTTGCTAAGACAAGCAGTGTTGGTTATATATTCATCATGGGAGGAGTTTGTTAAAAAAGTAATTGCCATGTATTTGCAAGAATTAAATAATGAAAAGCTTCAATATGAACAATTACACGATAATTACATTGCCTATCAAATAGATCAATTGGTTGCTTTTAAAAAACCAAAAACAGATTTTGATACGGTTAAGAAAATAACTAAAGATATTTTCTCTTGTTATAGAAATAACGTTGTTTTTAGCACAAGCATTAATACTGAATCTAATGCCAATCTGAAAGTTGTCAACGGGATTCTCAACAAACTCAACCTTCGTCAACTGTCAGTAATACATGAAAGCCCATTGAATAAGTTGCTGCGATTTAGAAACTCGGTCGCACATGGGGATGAGGGAATACCTATATCACAGTCTGAAATAGATTTATTCACTGTCCATGTCCAGACAGCGGCTTCGGATTTAATTGTGGCTATTCTGGATGGGTATTCTGAAAAAGTGTTTCTAACATGACTATCTTATAGAAATGGTCATATTAAATATAAATCATCAGGCTTGTCTCATATGTTGGGCTTCGCAGGCTTCGCAGGCTTCGCAGGCTTCGCAGGCTTCGCAGGCTTCGCAGGCTTCGCAGGCTTCGCAGGCTTCGCAGGCTTCGCAGGCTTCGCAGGCTTCGCAGGCTTCGCAGGCTTCGCAGGCTTCGCACCAACCTACCGATTGTGTAGGTTGTGGCTGAGCGTAATGAAGTCCAACGTTTACCGCGGAATCTCTTTTTCCTGTCCCTTATCCCCAGCCCTTCTCCTCCTTTTTTAATAAACGGGAGAAGGGAGCAATGCCGTTACCGCTGTCCGATTACGCTTCGCTAATCGAACCTACGTGGTTGGCTATTTTGCCTTCAACCGAATAAACATGACTGGCGATCATATTTCCGGTGCTGCTTTATCCCCTCTTCCGTGGGGAGGGGGTGAGGGGATCGTTCAGGTATTAGATGGTCAGCTCCAACAGGTTGCCCTCCGGGTCGAGGAAGGTGCTTTCGTAATAGCCGTCGCCGGTCCAGCGGGGGCCGTCCAGGTGCTTCACCTCGGCGCCTTTGAGTAGCTTGAGGCGGGCGGTCATCTTGTCCACCTCCTCCACGCTGCCGAGGGAGAAGGCGAGGTGGGCCAGCCCCTGCAGCGGGTGCGGCAGATGCAGATCCGCCGGAAACAGGATGGGGGTATGCATCAGCTCCAGGCTGGCGCCCCCTTCGAAACGCACGAAGTAAGAGCTGAATTGTTTGCTCGGATTGTGGTAGCGCTCATTGGCCTGCCCGCCAAACAGGGTGCAGTAGAATGCCTTGAGTGCCTCCAGATCCTGCGCCCAGATAGCGACATGATGGATATGCATGGCTTGTCTCCTGTGACTTGATGCCCTTAATGCTATGCTGGGGCCTGTCCCTTCGACATGGCTGAGCCCGTCCTGATGATGTCTGAAACTGCCAACACCGATCTTGTCGATGTCTCCCCCGACTGCCGCGAGCAGATCTGCTGTGACAGCCTGTTACCAGCCCTCGCACAGGAGCAGGTGTGGTTGGCGGGCTATCCCCGTCTCAAGACCCGTTACCGCATCGCGCGCCGCTTTGCCGATGTGCACTGTTTTCTGCTGACTTTGGGGGGAGAGGGGGAGGTGCTGGTGGGCGATCGCCGCGAGCGGTTGCAGGTGGGCGAGTGGGCGCTGATCCCGGCCGGGGAGCCGCTCTGCTACCAGCTTGGTGAGCAGGTTAATGAGCCGTTGGATCAGCCGTTGAGTGAGACGGACGAGTGGGCGCTGGTGTGGCTGCTGCTGCGCAAGGATTCCCCCTGGGATGCCTTCGCCAGCCACCCCCGGCTTGGCTGCACCTCCCAGCAGGCCACTGTGCTGCGCACGATCGAGAACCTCTATGCGGAGCAGGAGCGCCATCAGGACCCGCTGCTCAGCGCCCTGCTGGTAGAGCAGCTTGGCTTTTACCTGCGCCGTCTGTTGCAAAAGGGGGAGGGGCAGCGGCGTGGCGAGCGGCTGGCGCTGCGCCTCGAATTGCTGCTCAAAGAGGCGCTGACCGAGCCGTGGGACATAGCGCGCATGGCCGGCGCCCTGCACCTCTCCGAACGCCAGCTCTACCGGCTCTGCCAGCAGCACTTTGCGCTGGCGCCCATGGCGCTGCTGCAACGGCTGCGGCTGCAACGGGCGGCGCTCCTGCTGGCCAGCCGGGCCGACTCGGTGAAGCGGCTGGCCGAGCAGTGCGGCTTCAAGAACGAGTACCACTTCTCCACCGCCTTCAAACGTCAGCACGGCCTGGCGCCCAGCCACTATCGCAGCCTGCATCATCCCGCCTTTAAAACCGGACAAGGGTGAAATATTGAGCCACACTGGTTGCTACTGTTATTCAGACGAACCCGATTGCGGCCGATAACCGGAACAAGCGGGGCGGTTTTCATCGATCAACGGATAGCGGGCTGTGCAGCCGTCTGCCGCTGTCATTTCTCAACATCAGACTGGAATGCCCCGCACCCTGCGGGGCGGCAAGACAAGGATGGTCTCCATGCTGCAGGACAGCGATACGATCAGGATCTCGGACGTCAGCGAGGCCGTGATACACGGTATTCTGGCGGTGGTGAGCGACGGGATCTGGGACTGGAATGCCAATACCGGCTTCGTCTATCGCAACCCGGGCTGGTATCAGATGCTGGGTTACGAGCCCCATACGCTGGGCAACAACGTCTTCACCTGGGAGAGCGTGATCCACCCCGATGACATGGATCGGGTGATGGCCAGCTTCGATGCCTATCTGAGCGGCGCCGCCCCCGACTACCGGGTCGAGTATCGCTGCCGCAGGCAGGATGGTGATTACCTCTGGATCGAGGATTATGGCCGCATCATCGCCCGCAACCCGGATGGGTCGGTGGCCCGGATGATCGGCGCCCACCGCAACATCCATGCCCAGAAGCTGCTGCTGGAGCAGCTGGAGCGGCGCAATCACACCCTGGAGCAGCAGATTGCCGAGCGCACCGCCGAACTGGTGCGGCTCAACGAGGCGTTGCAGCAGAAGGCGGAGGAGAACCGCCAGCTGGCGGAGACCGATACCCTGACCGGTGCTGCCAGCCGCTACCGGCTGGAGCGGGCCATTCGCCAGGAGTGTCAGCGGGCCAAGCGCTTCCAGCAGCCCTTCTGCGTCATCGCCATGGACGTGGATGACTTCAAGCTGATCAACGACAACCACGGTCACCATGCCGGAGATCAGACCCTGATCAACATAGTGGCGCTGGTGCGCAGCCACATCCGTGAAATAGATCTGATTGCCCGCTGGGGCGGTGACGAGTTCATGGTGGTGCTGCCCAATACCGGCCGGGCCGATGGCCGGCTGGTCGCCGACAAGCTGCGGGAGCTGCTGGTGCAGTCGCGGGTCTGCCAGCACTTCGACATCACCATGAGCTTCGGGCTGGCCGAGTACCAGCCGGACGAGCCCATGAGTCAGCTGATGGTGCGGGTGGATCGTGCCCTCTATCAGGCCAAGCTGACAGGCAAGAACCAGATCTGCGAGTAGTCCGTCCATAGCCGGCGTCGGCGGTCCGGTGAGCTCGCCGCCATGTCGGATTATTCTGGTTATCCCCCCCGAATGCGTCTTGACCGCCCCCTCATCTTGACTCCGTACGAGTACGCTGGTCTGATGCGCGCTCTTTAATCCCCCGCGAGAGATGAAACGATGAAAAAGAGCATCCTGGTTGCCCTGACTGCACTGCCCCTGATGGCCAACGCCGGTCTGATGGATTCCCTGACCGACACAGTGACCAGCAGCGTGACCAGCACTGCCAAAGAGATGGCCGGCACCGCCATGGACAGCGCCTCCAATGAAGCGATCAAGAAGGCGCTGGACATCAAGGAAGGCGGCTCCAACAAGCAGGCCATCAAGGACAAGCTGGGCGCACCGGCCAGCACCAAGACCGAAGCCGGTCTGGAAGTGTGGACCTATGACCTGGGCGCCCTGAACAAGGTATCTCCCATGCTGGCAGAGACCTCCAAGACCCTGTTCAAGGATGCCGAAGCCGCTCAGAAGAACGTGCTTATCAAGTTCGAAGGCGAGACCGTCAAGACCCTGAACCTGGTCGACAAGACCAAGGCTTGAGTCTGAACGACGTGCATGAAAAAAGGGGCCCACGGGCCCCTTTTTGCTGCTTGTCGAATTACTGATGCGCTTCGGCGAACTGCTTCATCGCTTCGGCGTGCTTGGTCATGCCGTCGGCGCGCAGGCTCAGGTTTTTCACGAACTCGGCCTTCTTAGCCGGGTCTTCGATCTTGTCGTAGCGCTGCTGCAGGTGAGTCTGGATCTGCTCCGGCGTCATGTTCTGCATGCGGGCCATCTTGTCGTGGCGGCCGCCATGGTGCTTGCCGCCCATCATGCCGCTGCCATCCATCGGGCAGTCGGTCATCATGCCGGGCTGGGCGGTGGTGACGGCTTCGCTGGCGGCATAGGCGCCGAGCGGCAGGCCAAGGATCAGGGTGGCGGTCAGCAGAGTCTTGGTCAGGTTTTTCATGGTCTATCTCCTTGCGGATTGAGTTCGGGGTCGGCTTGCTCGCCTTGACCTCAAGTAAACACCAGACTGGTGTCTGAACTTTGCCAGTTGAAGCCTATTTTGTAGCAGAGTGTGACACGGTGACGCTGTACAGGGCTTGACCGGACGCATGCCGAACGGGAAATAAAAATACCCCGTCAGCGTCGCCCGCTGGCGGGGTATTTTTAGGCTGGGGCGGGCTTAGCGCTGGCGACCGCTGCCGACGCTGTAGGGCATGCGATAGCTGCTGCTCTCGCCGTCCAGGCTGAGGGTCAGGTCACCCTGGGCCCGCATCGGCAGACGCACCTGCTGCATCCCCTGCAACGTGGCAGGCACCCGCTTGAGCACGTCGCCGGTGGCGTTGCGGATCACCAGGGTGGGGTGCGCCTCATTGCTGCTGACGGCATCGTGCCAGTTGACGAACAGCAGACCGGGGGCGGCACTGACGTCGGCGGGGAGGGCTGCCTGGGCCAGGCCGGTGTGGGCCAGGCCGGCCAGCATTAACAGAGTCAGGCTCTTGTTGATCATGATATTGGTCTCCTTGGTATGACTCGCCGCAAGATGGCGGCAGAAAGGTCAGGGTGCGCAGCGCCGCCTGGCAGCCGCACATCATGACGAAGGGGGTTTGGTCGCTCCCTTGGCGTCGCAGCGGCCGGGGGCCCTGTCGGCGGGGGATGTCTGCTGGTGGTCCGGGGGGCTCGCCGGTTGGGGTGAGCTGCCGCTCGCCTTTCTGGCAAGGGCTTCGCTGGCGGCAAAGGCCAGCAGCAAGGGGGTGGTGAGGGCCAGCATGGCCTGTCTACTCCTGCAACCGATTGGATGGCCACAGTAAACAGCCGGCTTGTGTCTCAACTTTGCCGAACGGGCGCTTTTTTGTAGCAGAGTGTGGCATCTTGCTGATCTGGCACACTTTGACACAAACCGCCCGGCAGATTTTCGTATACTCGTGCCAGCTCTAACAGGAGAGGCCTCATGAACCAAAGCAGCACCCACATTCTGGTGGTCGACGATCACAGCGAGATCCGCGATCTGCTGAAGCGTTTTCTGGAACAGCACGGCCTGCGGGTCAGTTGTGCCCGGGATGGCAAGGAGATGAAGCGGCTGCTGGAGGAGCGGGAGTTCGATCTGCTGGTGCTGGATCTGATGATGCCGGGGGAAGACGGCCTGACCCTTTGCCGCGAGCTGCGGGCCAAGTCAAGCCTGCCCATCATCATGCTCACCGCCATGGGGGAGGAGACCGACCGCATCATAGGGCTGGAGATGGGGGCCGACGACTACCTCGCCAAGCCGTTCAATCCGCGCGAGCTGCTGGCCCGCATCAAGGCGGTGATGCGCCGCACCCAGGTCGAGCCGCAGCCGGCGGCGGAGACGCTGACCCGGGATCTGCGCTTCGATCGCTGGCTGCTCGACATCAACCGGCGCGAGCTGGTGGATGAGGAAGGGGTGGGCTTGAGCCTCTCCACCGCCGAGTTCGACCTGCTGCGGGTCTTTCTGGAGCGGCCGCAGCGGGTGCTGAGCCGGGATCAACTGCTGGATCTGGCCCGTGGCCGCGAGGCGGTGGCGTTCGACCGGGCCATCGACACCCTGGTGAGCCGGCTGCGGCGCAAGCTGGAGCGGGATCCCAAGAACCCGGAGCTGATCAAGACCATCTGGGGCGGTGGTTACCTGTTCGCCGCCGATGTGACCCAGGTATAAGGCCGTGGGGATCCTCAAGCGTGGCTGGTCGAAGCTGTGGCCCAAGGGGCTGACCGGCCAGATCATCCTGGTGGCGCTGGCCGGGCTGGTGTTGATCCAGCTGCTCAGCATCCAGATCTACCGCTCGGACAGGGAGGAGGCGCTCGGTTACATCAACAGCCGCAACGCCATGCAGCGCATCGTCTCCGTGGTGCGGCTGCTGGCCCTCTCGCCCCCCTCCCTCTATGACGAGATCATCAAGGCGAGCCGCAGCGAGACCCTGCTGCTGCGCATCGCCGACGAGCCGCTGCAACCGGACAACCGCAGCCCCCGCTTCGAGCAACTGGTGCGCTCCCGGCTGGGCTACCCCTCGACCCTGATGGTGGAGATCAGCGCCGAGCTCAAGCAGGATGCCCAGCGCAGCCGTGCGTGGCAGCACCACAGCCGGATGATGAAGGATCGCAAGGGGATGCCGCCGCCGCAGGACATGCGGCTGTACGGCTCCATCCAGCTGCCGCGCGGTGGCTGGCTGCAGTTCAGCTCGCTGGTGGACAAGGAGTCGGCCAGCTGGTCCTGGCAGACCACCCTCAACCTGATGCTGGTGGCGAGCCTGGTGATCGGCCTGATGATCTGGCTGTTCCGCCGCGCCACCCTGCCGCTCAAGCAGCTGGCTGCCAACGCGGATCGGCTCGGCCGTGGCGAGGACATAGAGCCGCTGCGGGAAGAGGGGCCGACCGAGGTGCGCGAATCCATCCAGGCGTTCAACCGCATGCACACCCGGCTCGATCGTTTCGTGCAGGACAGAACCCGGATGCTGGCGGCCATCTCCCACGACCTGCGTACCCCCATCACCAGCCTGCGGCTGCGCACCGAGTTTCTGGACGAGGGGGAGGACAAGGAGCGGATCCAGCAGACCCTGCAGCAGATGGAGCAGATGCTGGCGGCGACCCTCAGCTTCGCCCGGGAGGAGGGGCAGCAGGAGGCGACCCGGGAGCTGGATCTGGTCAGCCTGCTGGAGAGCCTGTGCGACGACTATGCCGACACCGGCCAGCCGGTCACCTGCCTGGCCGAGGGCAAGCAGGTCTACGCCTGCCGCGCCAATACCCTGCGCCGGGTGCTGCAAAATCTTATCGGCAACGCCATCAAGTATGCCGGCAGCGCCGAGGTGTCGCTGGAGCGTACCGACAGCGAGCTGGTGATCCGGGTCTGCGATCAGGGGCCCGGCATCGATCCGGCCAGGCTGGAGGATGTGTTCAAGCCGTTCGTGCGGCTCGATGAGGCCCGCAACACCGAATCCGGCAGCGTGGGGCTGGGGCTCTCCATCGCTCGCACCCTGGTGCACCAGCACGGCGGCGAGCTGACCCTGCACAACCGGGAGCAGGGCGGGCTGGAAGCGCGCATCAGCCTGCCGCTGTAAGAGCGGCGGGAGCAGGGCGGGGAGGATGGCGACGAGCCGCCTCCCCGTTTTTTATCTTGCACTTATCTGACTGAAATCACGCCTATTTCATACTCGCTCATGCTTGTTCTTCTATGCTGAAGGTGGCGATAATCGATGGCCGCACAGACGGCCAAACAGCAAGGTTGGTGCAGGGATGGCGGGCGATTCTGGTTTTCGGTGGCGAGTCTGGTGCGGGGTGTGGTTGTTGCTCTTGGCACAGGCGTGGCCCGTGTTGGCAAATACGCCGCCCAAGCCGCTCATCGTGACCAACTCCAAGGCTTGGCAGCCCTTCTCCTATCTCAATGAAGAGGGGGAGCCCGATGGCCTGCTGATCGATCTGTGGCGCGAATATGGCAGGGTTACCGGTCGCCCGATCCAGTTCAAGCTGGTGGACTGGCAGGCCTCGCTGGACCTGGTTCGCAACGGCCAGGCCGATGTCCATGGCGGCCTGCTCTGGTCGCCGGAGCGCAATCTGGTCTACGACTACGGTCAGGCCCTCTCCCATGTCGACTCCCAGCTCTTCTTCGCCAACTCCCTGCGCGGCTCGGACGTGAACTACTACCTGTTGCACGAGAGCGTGGGGGTGGTGACGGGGGGCTACGAGGAGTACTACGCCCGCAAGCACTTCCCCACCACGCGCCTGCGCACCTTCGATGACAACGACGCCATGCTGCGGGCGGCCTTCAGTGGCGAGCTGGATGCCTTCATCGCCGATCTGCAGGTAGCCAACTTCTACATCTACACCTCGGCGGATCCCACCCGCTTCATCCCGGTGCGCCATCTCTACAGCGACGAGATCCGCTTCGCCGTCGCCAAGGGCAACCAGGCGCTGCAGCAGGAGCTGGAGCAGGGTTTTGCCCGCATCGGCGAGGCCGATCGGGAGCGGATCGTCCGCAAGTGGATGCACATCGAGACCGTCTACCCGGTCCACCTCTGGCCCTGGCTGCTGGCCATCGGCGGCCTGGTGCTGATGGCCTACATCATCCAGTTGCGGCGGGCGGTGGCGAGCCGTACCGCTGAGCTTATCCAGGCCAACGCCAGACTGGAGCGCCTTGCCGGCACCGACTCCATGACCGGCATCCTCAACCGGCGCGCCTTTTTGCCACTGCTGGAGCAGCGGCTGGCCAGCGGTCAGGCCTCGGCCCTGCTGCTGTTCGACCTCGATCGCTTCAAGGGGATCAACGATCACTTCGGCCACGGGGTCGGGGACGAGGTGTTGTCGGCCATGGTGGCGCAGGTACAGCGGGTGCTGCCCGCCAGCGCCCTGTTTGCCCGCATCGGCGGGGAGGAGTTTTGCATCAGCCTGCTGGTGGCGGACATGGCGACGCTGCAGCAGTGGGCAGCCAGGATCGGGCGGGAGGTCAATAGCCACAAGTTGCCAACCAGCGCCGGGGCGCTCGGCATCTCCATCAGCACGGGGGCGGTGTGGGTGCCGGCAGGAGGTGGGGCAGAAGGTCGACGGGTGTTGTTGCAGGCGGATCAGCTGATGTATGGCGCCAAATCGCAGGGGCGCAACACCTGGCAGGCGGCCAGCTACGTGAAAGAGGCGGCTGGCGAGGCGGGGAAATAAAAAACCGCCGCCCAGAGCGGGCGGCGGCGGGTCATCAGAAGTTGTAGGTCATGCCCAGGGTGTAGCGGCGACCATCCAGCACGGTACCGAAGCTGGTGTAATCCACCGTCTTGTCGAACAGGTTGTAGACGCCGGCGGTGACATCCAGGTGTTCGTTGGCCTTGTAGACCAGACCGGTGTCGAAGAAGGTGTAGGAGGGGCTGCCCTCGGCCATCTTGACCCGGCTCAGGTAATCGGAGGTCTTGCTGCGGAAGTTGACCCGTGACCAGAGGCTGACGGTCTCGGTGGTCTGCCAGTCGACCGTGGTGTTGAACATGTGGCGCGGCATCTGGTTCAGCGGCTTGCCTTCCATCGCCCCACTCTTCTGCTCGGACTGGGTGAAGGTGTAGCTGGAGGCCAGCGACCAGGCGTCGTTGATGGTCCAGTTGGCTGTGCCTTCCACCCCGCGCATGTTCGCCTTGTCGACGTTGATGCGGTCGCTGATGAAGTCATAGGTGTGACCGTTCAGGGTGCAGGAGGGGTTGCTCTTGCTTTCGCAGCGGCGGATCTCGGAGATCTTGTCCTCGAAGTCGGTATTGAACAGGGTCAGCCCTGTGTTCAAGCCTTGTTGACCATCCCACAGCAGGGCGATCTCCTGGCTCACGCTGGTTTCCGGTTTCAGTTCCGGGCTGCCGACCAGCATGCCGTCCTGGGTGCCACCGCCGGTGGCCTGGCCCCAGTTGGCGGCCGACATGCGCAGATCCGGTGAACGATAGCCGGTGGAGACGCCCCCTTTCAGCGTCCAGGACTCGGCCAGGTGCCAGACCCCGTACAGACGCGGGCTCCAGTGGGTGCCGTAGTTCTGGTCCTGATCCATCCGCACGCCGCCGGTCAGGGCGAAGGTGTCGGTCAGCGACCACTCATCTTCCACGAACATGGCCCAGCTCCAGCGGGTCAGCTGATTGGCGCGGTTGGCCACGTTGAGCTGGTTGCCCTGATCCTGCAGATCCTCGTAGCGGTACTGGCCGCCCACGCTCAGATAGTGAGCCCCCAGTTCAAACTGGGTGTGGGTATCGGCGATGGTGTTGATGAGCTTCATCTGGCGGCCGGGGTTGGTGTTCTCTTCCCGCTGCAGGTAGCTGGTGGAGGAGCCGAAGTCATAGCGGCCGTCGTGGGTGATGGCGAAGTTGGTGCGCTCGTAGGTGCTCAGGCTGGGCTTTGACTTGGCCGAGAGCGATTCACCCGGCGTGCGGTTGCGATCCTGCAGACCGCGACTGGCCTCGAAATCGAAGCGGTTGTGCTCGTCCGGGGTCAGGCTGAAGACGGCCGTACCGCTGCGCATCTCCTGCTCGGCGAAACCGTTCTGGAACTGATCCTCGCCACGGTGGGAGAGCTGGCCGTTCACCCGCATCCCCAGCAGTCCATCCACCAGGGCGCCGGCGGTATAGGCGTTGGTCTGGAAGATGTCGCCGGACTCCTTGTTCTCCTGGAAGGTCGAATCGGCATGCAGCGAGCCCTGCCAGGCCGTCATGCTGGCGGTTTTGCGGGTGATGACGTTGATGACGCCGCCCATGGCGTCAGAGCCGTAGCGGGAGGACATGGGGCCACGCACCACTTCGATCCGCTCGATCGCCTGCAGCGGCGGCAGCCAGCCCTGCTCGATGCCGGGGCCGTCGCTGTTGGGACGGGTGCCACGGCTGTCGACCCGTTTACCGTCGACCAGCATCAGCGTGTACTTGGAGCCCATGCCACGAATGCTGATATCGCTGCTGCTGCCACCGCCGGTGATCACCACCCCGGGCACATCCTTCAGGGCGTCGGTCACGTCGCGATAGGCGCGTTTCTCCAATTGCTCGCGGGTCACCACCGAGATGGAGGCGGCGGTATCCTCGATCTTCTGCTGGAAGCCGGAGGCGGTCACGACCATGACCTCCTGCTCGGCGGCATAGGCGTGTGATGCGAGGGCGGCGAGAATGAGCGTGGTCAGCTTGTTGCGGTGCATTGTTATCATGTTGGCCTGAACTCTTTTAGTAAGAAGATGCATTCATCCTTTGGGTGAATCGATGGGGCGGTCTCATCGCATCCCGCGTGAAACCAGGACCAGAAAAGGTTCAATTGGATAATCACCAAGTCGGTCGGCAGGCATTGTAGTGATCACTGGATGATGTGTAAATGATAATTAATCTCATTAATATTGTGCGGTTATCCTCTCACCAGCAGATACGGGATGAGGAGCATGTGTGGCGCGGTGACGGGAAGCGGGGGCGGGACAGTGAGAAGGCTGAGAGGGTCGGCAGAGGGGGAATGGCAAATGGCAGACAACAAAAAACCCGCCGAAGCGGGTTTTTTCAATTCTTGCAGCGGATCGTACCAGCCGGCATGAGCAGGCGGACCGGATCCCCGGCTTGAATTACAGAGCTACTACGTTAGCAGCAGCCGGGCCTTTTTGGCCTTGCTCGATGGTGAACTCAACGCGCTGACCTTCGTCCAGGGTCTTGAAGCCCGGGGTCTGGATGGCGGAGAAGTGAACGAACACGTCTTTGCTGCCGTCGGTCGGGGAGATGAAGCCAAAACCTTTCTCGGCGTTGAAGAACTTGACGGTACCAGTCATTTTGTTGGACATGATAATTTCCTTAAATAGTGTTTAAAGTGCCAAATGGCAATCTATGATTTTTCGTCAGCAATACGTATGGGGAGCACTAAAGAAGGAGAATTATTTGATAAGAAGAATCATGGATAATTCTTATACTAATCGCTGCTTTACTAAAATGACTGCCTAACATAACCAGGTCTGAACTACCGAACCATCGCAAAAGATTAAAACATGCCCATTTTCTTAAAGCAAATTTTATCTCGCTGCGAGTGGTCGGATATCGACGCAGCCACTCCTGGTGTGGGTGTCTGCAGCGCAGGATCCTGCGGCGTTGCAGGTCGCTGGACACACCATGGCAGAGGGTTGTTCTCCGCCATGGTGTGAGTTGGCTGGTTGAGGTAGGGGGCGCTTGAGCGGGAGGATTGGCCGTCAGCGTTTGCTGCGAAACTTGTTGCTGACGGAATCCACCCAGCTGAATGTCTCTGGCAAAACCTGCTTGCTGGCTCGTTCCTTGGCCTTTTCCCGTGCCAGTTTGGCGGCCACTTTGGCGGCGGCAGCACGGTCTGCGACTATCTTGAGTCTGCCTTCCTCGCGGATGCGGTTGCGCTCGGCATTGCTCAGTTGATGATCTGCATTGGCCTGTGCTTTTTGGAGCAGCAGGGTGATCTCGGCCTTTTCGGCGTCGGTGAGGTCCTTCATTTCCAACTTTTTCACGGCGTGCTCCTGATGGCGGGAATAGTCCACCCTAGCACACCTGCCGGCCGTTTATTGCACAATCGACGCCGTTTTCGAATACCGCTCCACCGGATGGCCGTTGTCGAAGGGAATAGCCCGTCGCATTCCCCTCGCACGGCTCAGCGCCGTTAACCATGCCCGCTCGGTTCAACATGGATCAGCACGACGGCGTGGGGCAGGTGCCGCATGATGCCCTGCTCTATCCGATCGCAGATGGCGTGGGAGTGCTCGATGCTCATCTCTTTTGGCAAGGTCAAGTGGAAGTCGATGTGGCGACGGCGCCCGGCCTGACGGCTGCGCAGATCGTGAAAGCCGCCATGCTCCGGGCAGCACTCCTCGATCACTCTGGTGGTGATGGCCAGCTCTTCCTCGTTCATGCTGTGGTCCAGCAGGGGTTGGAAGGCCTGCTTCAGCATGGCGATCGCCTCCTTGAGGATGAACAGGGCGACACAGATGGCAACAATGGGGTCAAGCAGATAGAGGTTGTAGCCCAGTCTGGCGGCAATCCAGATACCGAGCAGGCCGACGGCGACCCCGAGCGAGGTCAGTACGTCAGCCTTCAGATGCAGTGCATCGGCGGCCAGGGCCACGGACTCTTCCTCCTTGGCCACCCGGTAGAGGTAGGCGGAGACGCCGCTGTTGACCAGCGCCGAAAACAGCATGACCAGCACACCGAGACCGACCCCCTCGATCGGGGTTGGCGTGATCAATTTGCCGACGGCCTCGAATATTATCCAGCCGGCTGCCAGCAGGATCAGCAGTGCTTCGATCACACCGGAGACGTTTTCAATTTTGTCATGACCGTAGGGGTGGCGTTGGTCGGGGGGAATATCCGATTTGCGTACGGCCACCAGCGCGATCAATGCCGCCACCAGGTCCATGGCCGAGTGAATGGCCTCGGAAATAATACTGACGGAACCGCTCAGTATGCCGGCAAATATCTTCATGATAATCAAGGTGATATTGGAGCAAACTGAGACCAAGGCCGCTCTGGTTTTTCTGGTCATGGGACGTCCTTATTCTCGCTGGAATATTTTCACAAATAGGGTTGGATAATATCAGCTTGTCCAGGGAGGCGCTGCTTTGGGTTGTAACTTTTTGTTTCTGGCGATAGTGAGAATGCTTATCTAAATTATCTCTCATTATTTAAAGAGAATTCATTTTGGCATTCAGTGGTTTATTTCACATCATCATGAAATAAATCTGTTTGGCGTTATTTTATAAGGAATAAATCGCTTCTCCGGCCGTTCATTCCCCGCCCGGATCGGGTCAGCGGAAGCCGGTGAACATCTGCTGCCACTGGGTGATGGGATGAGGGTGGATTCTTGCGCAAGATTAGGGGTATGCTGGACTGAGTGCGATCGCAGGATCGTCACTGAAAGCGTACTGTAGTCTACGATTCGGATGGCATGCTGGAACCTGGGTTCCAACTGTCTGGGTAACATTTTTGGAGTTTGATGATGAGTAACAAAGAACATCACAACGGCAAAGATGCCAAGAAAAAACCGCAGATGTCACTGAAAGAGAAGCGCGAAGCCAAACGTCAGAAAGCAGATCTGAAAAATGGCGGCGCGATGAAGTAACGCTCCCCATGCTGTAGTTCCTTTGGAGCCAGTAACAAAAAGCCAGCCTTTTCGGGCTGGCTTTTATGTTTTCAGGAGGCTCAGGGCGTGGCCCCGTAGCGGGCAAATATTCGCTGATAACGGCCATCGGCCCGCATGGCATCGAGCCGGCGATCGAACCAGCGCTGCTGCGCCGCCTGGCGAAAGGCAAAATGGTAGTGAGTCGGCGCAAACAGATCGTATTGCCGAACCCGGCCGGGAGCATAGAGCTCTGCCCCATATTTGCTGTTGGCCAGCTGTGCCAGATAGTAATAGAAAACCCGCTGCTCCAGGATCACCGCATCCACCCGCCCCAGCATCAACCTGTGCACCTGCCCCTGCTGTTTGGCGACCTCCTCGTAACGGGGATTCTGGTCAGCCATGCTGGCAAAGGCACCTCCCAACACCTGACGGGCCCGCTGGAAGGCACTCACCCTCAGCGTCTTCATGTCGTCCAGGGTGCTGATGTGGGTTTTATTGAGGGTGAACACCCGATTGTGGAAGGCGATCACCGGCTGCGACAGGAAGACGTCGTGCAACATGCCAGGTTTGACGTTGATGATGGCATCGAGCTTGCCGGACTCCAGCATGCGGAAGGTGCGCTCCAGCGGCAGATATTCGAATTGAGGCTCATAGCCGCTGTCCCGAAACGCCTCTCTCATCAGGTCGAGCTCGATCCCGCGACCCTCTTCTTCAATGACATAGGGCGGGATGGCGAAGCTGACCCCCACTCGCAGTGGCTCGCCTGCCAGCAGCAAGGATGGCAGCAACAGGGTGGCGCAAGCCGCCACGCACAACAAGATTCGATACCAAGACCCCATGCGTTCTCTCTGGCAACTGGATTGCCCCGATCATAATCCCAAGGCGAATGATATGGGGACGTATGACTGGCAAGACCGGCCAGGAGGCTGGATTGCGCGCCACGTCTGCGTCAATAACAGGCAAAAAAAGGCCCTGCATGAACAGGGCCTCCGGGATCTGACGTTGCTTAGAACGGAATGTCGTCGTCGAAGTCCATCGGCGGCTCATTGTACACCGGCGGTGCAGACTGTGGTTGCTGGGCCGGACGAGCGTAGCCGCCCTGTTGCTGCATGTTCTGCTGCGGAGCCTGGGCAGGACGCGCCTGGTTCATCGGCTGCTGGGACTGCATGCCCTGCTGCTGACCCCAGTTGCCCTGAGACTGGCCACCCATGCCTTGGCCGGCGCCGCCTTGCGGACGGCCACCCAGCATCTGCATCACGCCGCTGAAGCCATCGACCAGCACTTCGGTGGTGTAACGCTCCTGGCCGCTTTGATCTTGCCACTTGCGGGTCTGCAGCTTGCCTTCAACATAGACTTGGGAGCCTTTCTTCAGGTACTCGCCAGCCACTTCGGCCAGCTTGCCCATGAAGACAACGCGGTGCCACTCGGTGCGCTCTTTCTGCTCACCGGTCTGCTTGTCGCGCCAGGTGTCGGAGGTGGCCAGGGTGATATTGGTCACGGCACCGCCGCTCGGCATGTAGCGCACTTCCGGGTCTTGCCCCAGGTTACCGATCAGAATGACTTTATTGATGCCTCGACTGGCCATAATCTCTCTTCCACCCTTTATATACCGGCCGGGCCATATGCCCGGGCCAATTCAACATATCGTTTGTTTTCTGTGAGATAGGCGATGCTGCAGGGCGGCCCCGCCACTCATGTGATGACTGTGTCCGGTTCAGCGCGCCAGTTGGCCGCCTCCCCGTTTTCAGATTTTGCCCGCAATAGTAACAGTTGGGGAGAAAGAGCGCACATCTTCCTGACGCTCCATCCCATGTCCGCCGGACGAAGGATTAACTTACACGAGGCCGACCTTGGCCAGCAAGTGAACAGCAACGGGGAGTCATATCATCGAACGGTCGAGACGAGAAGGGGGGCCAGAGGCCGGTGTGACAGCCCCTGTCCGGCCAGGGGCCAGTATTTCACCCAAATGGGGGGGGGCGGCTAGTTATTTGTATTGCTTGGAAAATTGGTGAGTTTCAAAGGAGGCGCATCGGCGTCTAATACTTTTTTAATGCTGCAGCCTGCGGGGGGCTTGGTACTCTCTGCTGCCGAAAAACACCATGGCCGGAATGTTCAAGGACCAGCGCTTCATGATCACCCCATATCCCATCGTATTGGTAACCGAAGACAATGCGCAGGCGACCAGCTTTCAGAGCTACCTGGCCGAACAGCTGGCTCTGCCCATCCTGCTGGTGAGTGCACTGGAAGCCCTGCCTCAAGCGGATGAACTCGAGCCGCATCCGTTGTTTCTGGTGGATCTGGATTACCTCAAGTCGAGCCAGCAAACGGGGTGGCCACGGGAGATCTCCAGCCGCTTCGGGGAAGCCAATACCGTGCTGCTCAATGCCCCCACCAGTACGGATCGGGAGTTGCTGCTGATGTGGCCCCATACCAGCGGGCTCTTCTTCTGTCAGGATCCGCTGGATCGGTTGGTGCTCGGCATTCGCAAGGTGCTGGAGGGGGAGTACTGGATCCCGCGCCATCTGCTGTGCGATCTGGTCAACTACTACCGCAAGGGCGGGGAACACCACCTGCGCAATCAGACGCTGCTGACCGTGCGCGAGCAGGAGATCATCCGCTACCTGATGACGGGGGCCTCCAATACCGAGATCGCCGACAGCCTGTTCGTGAGCGAGCACACCATCAAGTCCCACCTCTACAATGTCTTCAAGAAATTGAACGTGAAGAACCGTCTGCAGGCGGTGAGCTGGGCCAAGGAGTATCTCTGAAATCGATGGGGATGATGGATAAAACCTGTCTATTCATCCAGTAGTCTCTATGCCATACTGACTCGCTCAGGTTTCCGTATCGAGCGTGCAACAAGATGGAAAAGATCGTGGTCCGGGGTGCTCGCACCCACAACCTCAAGAACATCAATCTGACCCTGCCCCGCGACAAGCTGATCGTGGTCACCGGCCTCTCCGGTTCGGGCAAATCCTCTCTGGCGTTCGATACCCTCTATGCCGAGGGGCAGCGCCGCTATGTGGAGTCACTCTCCGCCTATGCCCGCCAGTTCCTCTCCCTGATGGAGAAGCCGGACGTCGACCATATCGAGGGGCTCTCGCCCGCCATTTCCATCGAGCAGAAGTCCACCTCCCACAACCCGCGTTCGACCGTCGGCACCATCACCGAAATCTACGACTACCTGCGTCTGCTGTTCGCCCGGGTCGGTGAGCCGCGCTGTCCGACTCACGCCATTCCGCTCGCCGCCCAGACTATCAGCCAGATGGTGGATCAGGTGCTGGCCCAGCCGGAGGGGAGCAAGCTGATGCTGCTGGCCCCGGTGGTGCGCGATCGCAAGGGGGAGCACACCAAGCTGCTGGAGAATCTGGCGGCCCAGGGCTACATCCGTGCCCGTATCGACGGCGAGGTGTGCGATCTCTCCGACCCGCCCGCGCTGGAGTTGCACAAGAAGCACACCATCGAGGTGGTGGTGGACCGCTTCAAGGTACGGGATGACCTGGCCCTGCGTCTGGCCGAGTCGTTCGAGACGGCGCTGACCCTCTCCGGCGGCATCGTACTGGTGGTACCGATGGACGGCGAGGAGGGGGTTGCCCCCATGACCTTCTCCGCCAACTTCGCCTGCCCGGAGTGCGGCTACTCCATGTCGGAGCTGGAGCCGCGCATCTTCTCCTTCAACAATCCGGCCGGTGCCTGTCCGACTTGTGATGGTCTGGGTGTGCAGCAATATTTCGACCCGGCCAAGGTGATCGGCGATTCTGCCATCAGTCTGGCCAACGGCGCCATCCGTGGCTGGGACAAGCGCAGCTTCTACTACTTCCAGATGCTCAAATCCCTCTCCGAGCACTACAAGTTCGATCTGGAGACGCCGTGGGAGGATCTGCCGATCAAGACCCAGGAGGTGATCCTGCGCGGTTCCGGTCGCACCGAGATCGAGTTCCGCTACATGAACGATCGCGGCGACGTGGTGGTGCGCAAGCACCCGTTCGAGGGGATCCTGCACAACATGGAGCGGCGCTACCGGGAGACCGAATCCAACTCGGTGCGTGAAGAGCTCTCCAAATACATCGCCAACAAATCCTGTACCAGCTGCGGTGGCAGCCGGCTGCGGGAAGAGGCGCGCCACGTCTTCGTCGACAACCGCAACCTGCCGGCCATCGCCGAGCAGTCCATCGGCGATGCGCTCGCTTTCTTCGAAGGGCTGAACCTCACCGGCCAGCGCGCCCAGATTGCCGAGAAGATCTTGAAAGAGATCGTCGAGCGGCTCGGTTTCCTGGTGAACGTGGGTCTCAATTATCTGAGCCTGTCGCGCAGCGCCGAGACCCTTTCCGGTGGCGAGGCCCAGCGGATCCGGCTGGCCAGCCAGATTGGTGCCGGTCTGGTGGGAGTGATGTATGTGCTGGACGAGCCCAGCATAGGTCTGCACCAGCGCGACAACGAGCGGTTGCTCAAGACCCTCACTCACCTGCGTGATCTCGGCAACACAGTGATCGTGGTGGAGCACGACGAGGACGCCATCCGCCTCGCCGACCATGTGCTCGACATCGGCCCGGGGGCCGGGGTGCACGGCGGTGCCATCGTCGCCCAGGGCACGCCGGAAGAGATCATCAATAATCCAGAGTCGCTGACCGGTGACTACCTCTCCGGTCGCAAGCAGATCGCCATTCCCGCCGAGCGTACTCCGCTTACCGGCAAGTGGCTGAAACTCAAGGGGGCGAGCGGCAATAACCTGCGCAACGTCAACCTGGATCTGCCGATCGGGGTGATGACCTGTGTCACCGGCGTCTCCGGCTCCGGCAAGTCGACCCTGATCAACGACACCCTGTTCCGCATCGCTCATCGCGAGCTGAACAAGGCCACCGAATCCACCCCGGCGCCCTATCGCAGCGTGGAAGGGCTGGAGCACCTGGACAAGGTGGTGGATATCGACCAGAGCCCCATCGGTCGTACCCCGCGCTCCAACCCGGCCACCTATACCGGCCTGTTCACCCCGATCCGCGAGCTGCTTTCCGGCACCCAGGAGGCGCGCTCGCGCGGCTACCAGCCGGGTCGCTTCTCCTTCAACGTGAAAGGGGGACGCTGCGAGGCCTGTCAGGGGGATGGGGTCATCAAGGTGGAGATGCACTTCCTGCCGGATGTCTACGTGCCGTGCGACGTCTGCAAGGGCAAGCGCTACAACCGCGAGACGCTGGAGGTGAAGTACAAGGGCAAGAACATCCACGAAATCCTCGAGATGACGGTGGAAGATGCCCGCGAGTTCTTCGACCCGGTGCCGGCGGTGGCGCGCAAGCTGCAGACCCTGATGGACGTGGGCCTCTCCTATATCCGGCTCGGCCAGTCGGCCACTACCCTGTCGGGCGGTGAGGCGCAGCGAGTCAAGCTGGCGCGCGAGCTCTCCAAGCGGGATACCGGTCAGACTCTCTACATTCTGGATGAGCCGACTACCGGGCTGCACTTCCACGACATCCAGCAGCTGCTCAAGGTGCTGCACCAGCTGCGGGATCGCGGCAATACCATCGTCATCATCGAGCACAACCTGGACGTCATCAAAACCGCCGACTGGATCGTCGATCTGGGGCCGGAGGGGGGCGCTGGCGGTGGCCGTATTCTGGTGACAGGGACGCCGGAGCAGATGAGCCGTTGCGAGGATTCCCATACGGCCCGCTTCCTGGCGCCGCTGCTGGCGCGATAATCCGTTCAATAATGTGACAAGGGGCCCTGGGCCCCTTGTTTTTATTGTGGTAATTCAGTGACCTCCAGACGGGCCGATACTCCATACTTGGGGCAAGGCCCTTCTCATTTCGCATTGCCATTCAAAGGATATTGGCGCCCATGGCTCAACCGTCCCGCTCCATCGATCATTTGCTGGCCTACTCCATGTTCCCCGTCTGGGCTGGCGCCATCCTGATGCTGCTCATCGTGATCGCGCTGGCCCAGGTGCCGGCGGCGCAGCGGGTCGAGGAGCGGCGGATGCAGGATCATCTGCAGCGGGTGGTCAGGGCCGTGCAGGGTGACATCAATGCCATCAATGCCTTCACCCGGGATTGGGGGATCTGGGACGAGAGCTATCACTTCCTGGCCAGGCCCAATCAGGGCTATATCCACTCCAATCTGCTGGTCGACACCCCGATGCGGGACTTTGAGCTCAACGTGCTGAGTTATATGGATTTGCAGGGCTCTGAAATCTGGACTCGCACCCTGCTGCCGGAGGCGCCTGATACGGACACCACCCTGCTTCCCTTCTTTCTGGATGACCTCAAGCTGCAACTGCTGCGTGAATCGCGGCAGGGGGGGATCCACAGTCTGAGCGGGGTGAGAGGATCGTTATGGGGGCCGCTCATCTTCTCGCTGCAACCGGTGACCAATACCCTCGGCGATACCAAACCCAATGGCTATCTGCTGGCGACCCGTTGGCTGGATGAACGCTATCTGGACGATCTGGCGGCGCGGACCGCGCTCGCCTTGACCATTGCTCAGCCGAGAACTGGCGAGCATCTGGGTTCTTTCAAGCCATTCAAGCCATACATGAGCTACCGGCTGGTGGATCTGGGGTTGCAGCGTGTCAGGGGGGAGGGGCTGCTGCTGGACAACGACGGTACCCCCGTCTTGACCCTGATTGTGGAAGAGGAGCGTGACGTGTTGCGGGGGGCGATGGAGGGAGCGATCTGGACCTTCATCGGCATGCTGCTGATAAGCTTCGCCTGCATTCTGATGGCGCTGTCCCGCTTGCGCGCCATCGTGCTCGGGCCGATCGGCGAGCTGGTGGGGGCGCTGCACAAGTTTGCCGAAAAGCAGGATGTGAGCGTGTTGCCGATCATCGACAGCAGTCAGGAGATGGCTCTGCTCAGTCGCAAGTTCCGGGAGATGGCGGCCAGGATCAGCTTGCACCACAGCGCCTTGCAGGCTTATTCATCCCGGATGGAGACGGCCGCCTATACGGATCCGCTGACCCACGCCTTCAACCGGCGCTACCTCGATGAGTGGTTGCTCAATCGCGATGCGCTGGCGGCAGGCAGGGTGTTGCTGATCCTGGATCTGGATCACTTCAAGCAGGTCAACGATCGCTTCGGCCACGACATCGGCGATCTGCTGTTATGCCAGCTGGCGGAGTTGCTGCGGGGGGCCCTCGCTGAGGAGGAGCCGCTGATCAGGCTGGGTGGCGAGGAGTTTTTGCTGCTGCTGACCGGAGATGAGCCGACACGGGTTGCCCAGCGGGTCGAGCGTCTGCGCCGCAAGATTGCCGAGTGCCGCTTCGGGCGCGAAGAGTTGCCGCTCTGGATGACGGCTTCACTGGGGTTCTGCGATTACCCCCTGCATCGGGAGCTGGAGGATTCGTTCTGGAATCTGAGCTTCAAACTGGCGGACATGGCGCTGTACCGGGCCAAGCAGGAGGGCAGGAATAGCTGGCGCGGATATAGCGGGGAACTGGGGCCGGCGCAGTGGGATTTGAACCCGGAGCAGATTGTGGCGGGGGAGTGGCTGCGGTGTCAGGCGTCTCACTCCAGCCAGTCGGCCTAGTGGGTCAGAATTAATAGCGCCATGCCGAGAACGAATCCCAATAAAATAAACAGGAAGGAGCCAATACCCCAGATAGCCGCCAGTATGGCTACTATTTTGTCCCTTCTGGTTTGTGGTTTCATAAAGAATTTCTTACAGCCCGGCTACATGGCTCGCAAAAATACTCTGGTTGAGCGAGTGAAACAACCGTTTTTAGCCGTTTAAAGCTCCGATAAGGTGCATTTAAATTATCTTTTAATGTGGCTGGTTTGGTTTTGAATTGACGTATCAATATGTTTTTATTGTTTATTCTTCCAATTATCAGCCATATCTTGTGAGTCTTAAGCTGCTGTACACATCTATCTATTTCTTGGTAACGTTTGAGCTAAATCAATAACTCTGCATTCACATCCCTTTATAGTTTTCAGGCTTGCAACATATAAAACGAAAACTAAAAGGAAAACGTGATGAAAAAGATCCTTCCTCTGATGATCGCGGCCGCGCTCGCTTCTCCCGTCGCCATGGCCCACCAGGCTGGTGATATTCTGGTGCGCGGCGGCCTGGCCTTTGTTTCTCCGCAAACGAGCAGTGACAACGTGCTGGGTACCGGCGAGCTGGAAATCGACAGCAATATGCAGCTGGGTCTGACGCTCTCTTATCTGATCACTGACAACTGGGGTGTCGAGCTGCTGGCTGCCACACCCTTCTCCCACTCGGTATCCACCGCCGGTCTGGGTGAAGTGGCCAAGGTCAAGCACCTGCCGCCGACCCTGATGGCGCAATACTACTTCGGTGATGCCAACAGCAAGGTACGTCCCTATATCGGTGCCGGTATCAACTACACCACCTTCTTCGATGAGCAGGGCCGCGGCGCGCTGGATGGCACCGACGTGAGCGTGGACTCCTCCTGGGGCATGGCCGGTCAGGTCGGCCTAGACATGGCGATCAATGATCGCTGGTTCGTCAACGCCTCCGCCTGGATCATGGATATCGATACCGACGTGCACACCGCCGTGGGTACCATCAACACCTCCATCGATCCCATGGCCTTCATGTTTGGTGTCGGCTATCGCTTCTGATAGGACACAGGGTTGGCCCCCCACGGGCCGTTACAGCTAGCATGTCTCTTTGGCCCGGCACAGTCCGGGCCCTTTTACGCGTAAAGCGTCCCCCGTCAACTGTGATCCAACCCCATATAGATCAATAAAATACCCTCCGTCTCCCCTCTATAATTCGCCCCTTGTGCCGATAGTGTCTATGTTCACGTTACCTTTCCCCCACGAGTGAGGATGTCTCCATGGGTTTATCTATTGTGCAGCGGATCATCGCCGGATTTGTGTTGATGCTGCTGCTGTTGATCCTGCTGGGTGTGATCAGCACCTTGAAGATCAGGGGCATCAACGACGGCTTGTCACAGGTCTCCGACCGGGCAACCCCGTTGGTGATTGCGGTGGCCGGCCTGAAAGGCGCCCTGCAGGACAGCAACCGCTGGGTGCTGGTCTACCGGACCAGCGAGGATGCAAGCCAGCTGCCGCAGCTGGCCAGCCAGTTCAAGGAGCAGCAGGCGCGTTTCAGTCAGCTGAGCCAGGAGATGGACAAGTTTAGCGGGGTGGCCGAGGCCGGCTCTCGTTTTCAACAGGTCGATGCCGCCACCAAGCAGTTCTACGGCCTGGCTGAACAGGTGCTCTCCCAGCACAGCCAATGGGTCAATGCCCAGGATCAGCGCCACAAGCTGGAGATTGCCTTCATCCGGCTGGAAGACACCTACCAGTGGGCTGCCGATCTACTGTTGCAGCAGACCGCCAGCAAACGCTCCATGCGCAACAAGGCTGAACTCATCACCTCGGGCATCGCGCGCGATCTGAAGAACATTCGCCGGGCCGATGCCAAGACCGATCTCAACGAGCTGGAGAAGGTGCTGAGCAAGGACATCGAGATGGCCCGCAAGCGGCTCGATCGGGTGCTGGTGCCGGATGACGTGAAGCAGCGCTTCGTCTCCAACCTTGACCGGATGCAGGAGCTGGCACTCGGCCAGCAGGGGCTGCTGGCGACCATGCGCAATGCCCAGCAGCTGGCTGCCTCGCTGCAGACCCTCAATCAGCAACTCGATGCCAGCCTGATCAACAGCCTGGGCCTGCTCGACGAGATGGGACAGTCGGCCGGCTCGATTGCCAGCCAGAGCCGCACCACGGCGGATGATGCGGTCAGCAGCGCCAGCTTCTGGATCCTGGTGGTGGCCGCCATCTCGGCCGCCGCCGCCCTCATCATCGGCTATACCACGGCGCGCAGCATTCAGCGTCCGCTGCAGATGATCAACAAGGAGCTGGATTACATGGCAGCCGGGGACATGACCCGCCGCATCAATTATCGCAGCAGTTGCGAATTCGGCGCACTCTCCCGCTCCATCGATACCCTGGCCGGCAAAACCGGCGAGCTGCTCTCCCAGATCAATGCCGGCTCCCGTCATCTGGTGGAGGAGGCAAGCCGCGCCGCCGAGATAAGCGAGCGGGCCGTGTCCCGGGTACAGGATCAGAAGAGTCAGACCGATCAGGTGGCTGCCGCCATCACCGAGCTGGAGGTGAGTGCCACCGAGGTGGCCCGTTCCACCGATGGCACCAAACGGGAAGTGGATCTGGCCGATGATGAAGCCCGCAGCGGTCGCCAGAAGGTGGCGACCACCCGTCGCATCACGGAGCAGCTGGCAGGCGCCATGGAAGAGGCCGTTGGCATCACCTACAAGCTGGGTGAGTTCAGCAACAACATCGGCAGCATCCTCGATGTGATCCGCAGCATCGCCGAGCAGACCAACCTGCTGGCGCTGAACGCTGCCATCGAGGCGGCACGGGCCGGCGATGCCGGCCGTGGCTTCGCCGTGGTGGCAGACGAGGTGCGGGCACTGGCCAACCGGACCCAGACCTCGACCGAAGAGATCCAGGCGATGATCGAGAACCTGCAGAGCTCGAGCAAGCTGGTGGTGGAGGTGATGGGGCGCAGTCAGGAGCAGACCCACAACTGTGTCGAGCAAACCCGGGAGATGGATGCGGCCCTGCAATCCATCGCCGACCGGATGAGCGCCATCAAGGCGATGGCGGATCAGGTGGCGCACGCCGCCCAGGAGCAGATCTCGGTCAGCCAGGGGGTGGCCCGCCATATCTCCGGCATCGCCGAGGTGGCCTACGAGACCGAACGGGAAGCGCGGGAGTCGGCCGGCAGCAGTGAAGTGCTGGCGGAGCTGGTCGCCAAGCAGCAGCAATTGATCGCACATTTCAAGGTTTAGGAGGGCTTATGTCTAACAAGTGGATCGGGGCCCTGAGTCTCCTGTTGTGTGGTCAGCTGATGGCCAGCGAGCTGGTGATCGAGAGCTGGCGAATTGATGACAAGGCTTTGTGGGAGCAGAAGATCATTCCTGCCTTCGAGGCCTCCCACCCAGGCATCCAGGTGAAGTTCAACGGGGTGCAGAACGTCGACTACATGCCGACCCTGTGGGCCAGTCTGAAAGAGGGCAAGGCGGGGGATCTCATCACCTGCCGGCCGTTCGATGACTCGCTCGCCCTGTTCAAGGCGGGCCATCTGGCGGAGCTGACCGAGATGTCGGGGATGGAGAACTTCCCGAGTTTTGCCCAGTCGCCCTGGCAGACCGACTCCGGCGCCCAGACCTTCTGCGTGCCGATGGCTTCGGTGATTCACGGCTTCTTCTACAACAAGAAGATTTTCAGTGAGCTAGGGCTCACCGTGCCGCAAACCCGGGATGCCTTCTTCGCGGCGCTGGACAAGGTGAAAGCCGATGGCCGCTATGTGCCGCTCGCCATGAGCGGCTCGGAAAGCTGGGTATCCTCAGAGCTCGGTTTTCAGAACATAGGCCCCAACTACTGGAAGGGGGAGGATGGTCGCCTGGCGTTGATCGGGGGGCAGGAGCGTTTTGACAACCCGCCCTACGTCAAGGTGTTCGAGGAGCTGGCACGCTGGCGTCCCTACCTCGGCGAAGGCGGCGAGAGCCGCGACTATGCTGCGACCAACGAACTGTTCACCTCGGGCAAGGCCGCCTTCTACGTGGCGGGTTCCTGGGAGATCGCTCCTTTCACCGGCAAGGTGGACTTTGGCGTGATGCGCCCGCCCGTGGCAAAACAGGGCGATGGCTGCTTCTTTACCGATCACACCGACATCGGGATGGGCATGAACCCGGCCAGCAAGAACAAGGAGGCGGCCATGGCCTTCCTACAGTGGTTGACCACGCCCCAGTTCGCCGAGCTCTATACCAACTCGCTGCCCGGCTTCTTCTCCCTCTCCAACCACTTCTTCGAGGTCACCAACCCGGCGGCGAAGGAGATGATGGAGTGGCGGGATCAGTGCGACTCCACCATCCGGGTGGCCACCCAGATCCTCTCCCGCGGTACGCCCAAGCTGGGTGACGAGCTGGCCGAAGTGAGTCAGGCCGTGTTGCTCGGCAAGATGGAGCCCAAGGCGGCAGCCGATCGGCTGGAGCAGGGCCTGAAGGGCTGGTATCCGCCTCATCAGGGCAACAAGGTGAAAGGGGCCGATTGCCAGTGTGACGCCCCTGCCGCCGCGCCCGCAGTATCGGCCGCCGCTGCGACCACGGAGCCTCCTGCCGCTGCCGCTGCCGCTGCATCTGCCGCGGCCGCGCCGTTGCCGGCTCCGTCGGCCGAGGTGGAGCAGGCGCTCTCCAACGAGCTGGAAACACCGCAGCAATAGCTGCCGGCAGATAAACAACGGGAGGCATCAGCCTCCCGTTTTCTTTGCTGTCAGTCTGTGAAGTCACTGCACCGAGTGGGGCCAGCGGCAGAGGCTGCCGATGCGGGCCACCGGAGCGAACCCGAGCGAGCGATAGACGCGCTGGGCGTGATAGTGCTCGTCGGCCACTATGATGAGCCGGTCGACCCGCGTCAGCCCGTGCTTGGCAACCTGGCTCAGCAGCTGACGGCACAACCCCTGATTGCGCCATGCCTGCCTTGTGCGCACCAGCTGGAAGCGGCCCAGAGTATCGGTAAAGAAGAGGCCGCAACTGGCGACCAGCTGCTCCTGCTGCCAGATCCCCCACCACTGACCCAGCCCGTCCCCGATCATCGCCTCGTACAACTGGCGGCGTGACTGCAGATAGGGCAGGTAGCTCTGTTCCGAGTGGCCGGGATCCCGCTCCTCCAGTTCAAAGGCCAGCCACTCGTCCCAGTCGGCCGGTGTAAAGGGGCGCGCAGCCACCGTCGCGGCTGGTGGTTGCCAGTCGGTGGCCTCCAGTGCCAGCACCACGCACTCCATGTACTGGTATCCCGCCGCCACGAAGCCGGCAACCCGGCTGTTCTGGCCGGCCGCGAGAGGCCACTGGAAGGTGCGGTGTCTGACTCGAGGATCCTGCCCGATCAGCTTGTCGAAACTGGCCTCGAGCCAGCCCTTGTCGTGATCGCTGGGGGGAAAGGGGAGCAGCAGATAGTTGCCGAAGTAGTAATCGGGAGCATCGGGAGTGCGCACGGCCCAGAACTGCTCATGGTCGACCACGTTGCCTTGATAGCGATCGAACAGCAAGTCGGTGGCAAAGCCGGGGTGGGTGTCCATGATGATGCTCCTGCGAATGGTTCAATTGGTTATCGGCAGGAAGGGGAAGAGGTTGAAAAGGGGCCGGAGAAACCTCCGGCCAAACAATCACACGCAGATTCAGAACGTCCAGGACGATCTGCGTTCATCATAACGCGACTCGCCGGATTTTGGGATGGGGTGCCAATCGTTACTTTGGCTTTATTGCCAAATAAAAATCGGCGGCCTTCCTCTCGCTGTAAAACAGTGTTGACTTTGTGCCATTTTATCATAAAGATAGAAAGACGTTTAGACGTCCAAGCATCCGTTTTGACGTAGGAAAATGGATTGCAGGGCAGGGAGAGAGCAGATGGGATTTCACAGCGCACGTCAGGTTGAGGCACTCAACCAGAGTCTGGCAGATTTGAGTGGCGACATATCGGTCAGTTTCGAGTTTTTTCCGCCCAACAGCGAAGGGATGGAAAATACCCTGTGGCAATCCATCGAGCGCCTGAAAGTGCTGGAGCCCAAGTTTGTGTCGGTGACCTATGGCGCCAACTCGGGTACCCGGGATCGCACGCACAAGGTGATCAAGGACATCAAGGAGCGGACCGGTCTGATCGCCGCCCCGCACCTGACCTGTATCGACGCCAGCCGCGATGAGCTGCGCACCATTGCCCGCGATTACTGGAACAGCGGTATCCGCCATATCGTGGCGCTGCGCGGTGACCTGCCCCAGGGGCTGGAGAAGCCGGAGATGTATGCCACCGATCTGGTGGCCCTGCTCAAGGCCGAAGCGGACTTCGATATTTCGGTGGCCGCCTACCCGGAAGGGCACCCGGAAGCGCGTAGCGCGCAGTCGGATCTGCTCAATCTCAAACGCAAGATCGATGCCGGTGCCAACCGCGCCATTACCCAGTTCTTCTTTGACGTCGAGACCTACCTGCGCTTTCGGGATCGCTGCGCCGCCATCGGCATCGATGCCGAAATCGTGCCGGGGATCCTGCCGGTTTCCAACTACCAGACCCTGGCCAAGTTTGCCGGTTTCACCAACGTGAAGATCCCGCGCTGGATGCATCAGCGTTTCGAGGGGCTGGATGATGATCAGATGACCCGCAACATGGTGGGGGCCAGCATCGCCATCGATCAGGTACGGGTGCTGAGTCAGGAAGGGGTGAAGGATTTCCACTTCTATACCCTGAACCGCTCCGAGCTGACCTACGCCATCTGCCATACCCTGGGGGTGAGGCCGAAAGGCCAGCCGTAACGGATCGCGGGCACAAAAAAAGCCAATGAGTCGCTCATTGGCTTTTTTGTTATGGCGACCAATCAGGGTCTGGTGGGGGCGATCTCTTTGGGTTCAAGATCGATCACCGCATTGCCGGCGGCGCCGGGGTACTGGTGATAGCTCTGGTCCTGCTCCAGGGTGTAGAAGGTATCCAGATAGTCATCGTTGTTGGTCATCCAGGAGTCGGGCAGCGCCTTGACGATGCGACCGCCGAGATCGAGGAAGGGCAGTGCCTCGGGCACGCCGCCAGCCGTGAAGGCCAGCTTGAGGGCATCGATGAACAGGCCGCTCAACTCCTTGTAGTTGACGTTGTCGTCCTGCTCCATCATGACGATGTCGACGGCACCCCAGCGATAGCGATCCCAGTAGACCAGGATCTGGTTGGGGGTGTAGTCGGTGTTGTCATAGTCGAGATAGGGCATGTCGACGATATCGACCACGGGCTCATCCCGGCTGGGATTGACCCCTGCGACCACCGCATACACCTCGGCCGCACCCAACAGCCAGGGCTCCTGATCATCCTTCAACCGAATTTTCTTCAGGATGCTGGTTTTGAGCGGGGCCGTGCTGGCAGCCGCACGGGGAGCCACCTGCATATCGGCGGCAGCCAGCGCCTTGCGGATCACCTTGAGGCCGGCGTTCTTGGCCTTGACGGGATCAGCCTCCACGACCAGGACCGGACGGGCCGGTGCCTTGTCCACATCCAGATAGACGGGGTTGCCGGCGCTGTCGAAGGCTTCGATGGCGCTCCAGCTCTTCTCATCGCCGCTCGGTACATAGGCGACCAGCGGCTCGACACCCTGCTGCAGCGCGGCGGCCTGTTCCGGGTTGGCCAGTCGCAGCTGCATCAGCTCCTTGACCTCGCCGTCCAGCCCTTGCCGGCTGATGGCTGCCTGGTTGGCATCCCGCGCCTGGCGTTTCAGGCGCGGACTGGCCTTTTGCAACAAGTTGGGCAGCGGGCTCTGGTACTCCTGATTGCTCAGGAGCGGCAGCAGGTTTTTCTGCTGCAGCGCGAGCTGGCGGGCCAGTTCCCGATCGGTGTCGGCAGCGTGGGCGGTGGTGGCGCCCAGCAGTGCCAGTAACAAAATGACAGCCTGATTCCTCATTATTATTCTCCAGTTTATGAGTCTGACATGAGGCACGCATCGGGGAAGAAGAAGTGCCTCGACACCACTTAATGGCAATTAGTTTCAGCTGTGAACCAATTTTTCTGAATTATGTGCGGTGTCTCACGGGGGGCTCCCCAGATGGTCAGGTCAGTTTCTCCGCTGGTTGACTTGATACAGGATGATGCCGACGAGCAGTCCCCAGCAGGCGGCACCGATACCGAGCAGGCTGATGCCGGAGGCGGTGATGATGAAGGTCAGCAGGGCAGCCTCACGGGCATCGTCGTGCTGCAATGCGGTGTGCAGGCTGCTGCCGATGGTGCCGAGCAACGCCAGCCCGGCGACACAGGTCACCAGTGCCGCCGGGAAGGCCGTGAACAGCGCCGCCACCGTGGCCCCGAAACAGCCGGTCAGCAGGTAGAAGCCGCCGGCCCACACTGCCGCGGGCCAGCGCCGGTTGGCGTCCGGATCCACCTCTTTCCCCATGCAGATGGCCGCAGTGATGGCCGCCAGGTTGAAGGCATAGCCGCCGAAGGGCGCCAGCAGCAGACCGGTGAGGCCGGTCCAGGTGATGAGGGATGAGGTGGCGGGCTGATAGCCGTGGGCCCGCAAAATGGTAATGCCCGGCATGTTCTGGGAGGTCATGGTGACGATGAAGAGTGGCAAGGCAATGCCGAACAGGGCACCAAGGGAAAACTCTGGCCAGGTCATGACCGGGCCAGCCAGTTGCCAGTGGATGGTGTCAAGCTGCAGCTGGCCTCTCAGCAGGCAGATGAGAATGCCGGTCGCCAGTACCAGCACCATGGTATAGCGTGGCCAGAGATGACGGCCGAGCAGGAACGCCAGCAGCAGGCTGCCGAGCAGCAAGGGATCTGCCGGGGCGACCTTGAACAGATCCAGCCCGAACTTGAGCAATACCCCGGCCAGCATGGCCGCCGCCAGCTGGGCCGGGATATGACGCATCAGCCGATCGAACCAGCCGCTGATGCCGCACAGGGTGATCAGCAGAGAAGAGATAACGAAGGCGCCGATGGCCTCGGCCAGGGTGAAGTTACCCAGGCTGGTGATGAGCAGGGCGGCACCCGGAGTCGACCAGGCGGTCAAGACGGGGATGCGGTAATAGAGGGAAAGGCCGATGCAGCTGATACCCATGCCGATACCCAGCGTCCATAGCCAGGACGCGAGCTGGGCTGCATCGGCCCCCGCTGCCGTGGCTGCCTGAATGATCAGGATGACCGAGCTGGTATAGCCGACCATCACGGCGATGAAGCCGGCGACCAGATGAGGAAGGGCAAAGGGCATGGTGACATCCTTGTGGGGTTGTGACGGTTTGTGCGTTATTACGTACAATATTGCTTCAGACTATATCGTTGTGCGTTATAGCGCACAAGGCGATTCAAGCAAGCACAACAAAGAGGCAGTCATGCAAGAGATGAATCAGCATCTGGCCCAACGTCTGAAGGGCTTGCGCAGCGAACTGGGCTGGAGCCTGGATGTAGCGGCGCGGGAGACGGGAGTGAGCAAGGCTATGCTGGGCCAGATTGAACGGGGGGAGTCGAGCCCGACGGTGGCCACCCTGTGGAAGATTGCCACCGGCTTTCGGGTCTCCTTCTCCAGCTTCATCGAGCCGACCCCGGCAGAGCAGGGGGAAGTGCTCTATCGCACCGCAGATGCGATTCGCCAGCAGCCGGCGGGAGAGGGCATGCAGGTCGCCCCTCTCTTCCCTTATGAGGGGCGCTTTGGATTCGAACTGTTTGAGCTGACTTTGTTGCCTGGTTATCAGCGAGAATCAGAACCCCATGAACCCGGGGTGACCGAACATGTCATCGTCATCAGTGGCCTGATGGAAGTGCTGGTGGAAGGGGAGTGGCGCTCATTGACGCAGGGGGAGGCGGTGCGTTTTGCGGCCGACCGCCCCCATGGCTATCGCAATCTGGGAGTGGCCCCTGCCATCTTCCACAATCTGATCCACTATCCGGCCAGCAGAGCTTGACCCCCGGGTCAGCCTGGACGCCCATCAGCCCGGGGGCCGGTCAATATGGGAGCATAGACCCAGACAAATAGACCATATGCCAGGCTCCAGGCCAGGCCGCTCAGGTTCCAGCCGTGCAGGGTATAGGCCGGCCAAAGCAGCGGGATCAGCACCCGGATCAGGGCCGCCATGATCACCAGCGCGAAAGCGCACTGGATCCTGCGCCCAACCTGCAAGGCCCGGCCGCTATGACCAAGAGAGACCCGGGCTATCATCCCCAGGATCATGGTGCCCATGCAGCCGGCACTGAGCAGGTGGCTGGCCAGCGACAGGCTGATGGGCAGGCCGGCAGCCAGAGCACCAAGGGCGAGCAGACCGAGAGGAATAAACAGGTAGGCGAGGTGCAGTGACCACAAGAGGGGTTGGCCAAGAGTGGAAGGCAGCCGCCAACGCAATTGGCGCCACAAGTGCAAAACGGCCGCCACTATATATAGAGGAAGCAGGTAGAGGCTGGTGACCCATGGGGTGGGCAGCAGCAGCCAGCTCACCAGGGTGAGCCACAGCGTGGCAAGGGCTGCGCGCTCCAGCCAGAGAATTGGGACGGCTTTTTCCATCCCGG
>NZ_CP038513.1:0-465000 GCF_013085505.1 Aeromonas sp. 2692-1 | reverse complement strand
GCCCGGTGCCGGAAGGTTAATTGATGGGGTTAGCGCAAGCGAAGCTCTTGATCGAAGCCCCGGTAAACGGCGGCCGTAACTATAACGGTCCTAAGGTAGCGAAATTCCTTGTCGGGTAAGTTCCGACCTGCACGAATGGTGTAACCATGGCCATGCTGTCTCCACCCGAGACTCAGTGAAATCGAATTCGCCGTGAAGATGCGGTGTACCCGCGGCTAGACGGAAAGACCCCGTGAACCTTTACTACAGCTTGGCACTGAACATTGAACCTACATGTGTAGGATAGGTGGGAGGCTTTGAAGGCGTGACGCCAGTTGCGCTGGAGCCGTCCTTGAAATACCACCCTTGTATGTTTGATGTTCTAACGCAGGCCCCTGAATCGGGGTCGCGGACAGTGCCTGGTGGGTAGTTTGACTGGGGCGGTCTCCTCCCAAAGAGTAACGGAGGAGCACGAAGGTTGGCTAATCCTGGTCGGACATCAGGAGGTTAGTGCAATGGCATAAGCCAGCTTAACTGCGAGACGGACAGGTCGAGCAGGTACGAAAGTAGGTCATAGTGATCCGGTGGTTCTGAATGGAAGGGCCATCGCTCAACGGATAAAAGGTACTCCGGGGATAACAGGCTGATACCGCCCAAGAGTTCATATCGACGGCGGTGTTTGGCACCTCGATGTCGGCTCATCACATCCTGGGGCTGAAGTCGGTCCCAAGGGTATGGCTGTTCGCCATTTAAAGTGGTACGCGAGCTGGGTTCAGAACGTCGTGAGACAGTTCGGTCCCTATCTGCCGTGGGCGTTGGATGATTGAAGGGAGTTGCTCCTAGTACGAGAGGACCGGAGTGAACGAACCTCTGGTGTTCGGGTTGTCACGCCAGTGGCACTGCCCGGTAGCTAAGTTCGGAATCGATAACCGCTGAAAGCATCTAAGCGGGAAGCGAGCCCTGAGATGAGTCATCCCTGACCCCTTGAGGGTCCTAAAGGGCCGTTGGAGACCACAACGTTGATAGGTGGGGTGTGTAAGCGCGGCGACGTGTTGAGCTAACCCATACTAATTACCCGTGAGGCTTAACCATACAACACCCAAGAAGTGTTCTAAGGCTTGTAGCAGATACCGAGAACGAACAACAAAATCAGCTTTCTTAGATTGAAGTTATTTGCCTGGCGGCCATAGCGCCGTGGAACCACCTGAACCCATGCCGAACTCAGAAGTGAAACGCGGTAGCGCCGATGGTAGTGTGGCATTCGCCATGCGAGAGTAGGACACTGCCAGGCACCCAACACGAGAAACCCCGCTCATCTGAGCGGGGTTTTTTATTGCCTGAAATTCGCCTTATCTCACCCCTGATATATCCCTTCGGATGGAGAGTCTGCACTGCTTTCCACTCTGTTGTTCACTCGGCTCTCTCGTGCCGAAACCCGGCGTCAGCCCTGCAATTAGGGTTGTATCTGCCTCATAACTCGGTAGAGTAAAGGCATCTTGGGTTGGCCCGTACTCTCTCATGTTGGTTTCTTTAGTACGGATGCAACTTGGCCTGCTTTTATCAACCTTACGTCAGTGGTATCGATATGGAACAAGTAAACAAGTCCACCTTCAGCGATGTACTGGAATATGTGCGTATGTCCCGTCGTCAGAACAAACTCAAGCGTGAAATTGCGGACAACGAGAAGAAGGTCCGTGACAACCAGAAGCGGGTGCTGCTGCTCGACAACCTGAGCGACTACATCAAACCGGGTATGAGCATCGATGAGGTGCAAGCCATCATCGCCAACATGCGGGCTGATTATGAAGAGCGTGTGGACGACCACATCATCAAGAATGCCGAGCTGTCCAAAGAGCGTAAAGAGCTGAGCACCAAGCTCAAGGCGATGAGCTCCAGCAAATAAGCCTGCTCACTGTCTTCTCAAAACACCGGCCATAGGCCGGTGTTTTGCTTTCAGTCATCAGCTCGGATCTCTCACCGTGCTGCAACAATCGGCTCCCCTTTTTATGATCGCCCTGTTACCATCACTACAAAGCGGTCAATAGTTTTCAAGCCATTGACTTGAAACGACTAAGCTTGAGTGAAACACAATAAATTGCGCAACCATGGTGGGGCTGATATGGGCGCATCAGAACAGACGGATTTGAACAAAGTGGCATCTCAGGATTCATCTGTCCCAAGCGCGGACGGCAAGTACAAGCGCAAGCGTCGTTCCTGGTGGCGCTGGTTGTTCTGCTTTTTCTTTTTGCTGTGCCTGGCTGCGGTGATTGCTCTGGTCGGTTATGAGATGCAGACTTCCCGCCTGCAGTCGCAGGAGATCTCCCGCTATGCGGCCAAGCTGACCTATCAGGTTGAACCGGGCCCCAGCAAGCAGATTGCCTTCCCGGAAGATGGTCCCTTCGACAAGCGGCTCGGTTATGTGCTGTTGCCCATGATGCAGGAGCGCTTGCTGCAACGGGGTTATCAGGTCAGCGAGCAGGTACATTTCTCCGACGCCTTGTATGACTACGCCAGTCGCGGCTTTTTCGTGCCTTATACCGAGAAGGTGCAAGCCGGCCTGACCCTGCACGACTGCCGGGCGGAACCCTTCTATCAATTCAAGTATCCGACCCACTATTACCCGGATTTTGCCTCCATCCCGCCGCTGGTGATCCAGTCGCTCTTGTTCATCGAGAACCGTGACCTGCTCAGCAATGAGCAGCCGCTGGCCAACCCGGCCGTGGATTGGCCCCGTTTTGCCAAGGCGGCCATGTCGCAGGTCGGCAAGGCGCTCGATATGCAGGATCAGTCGGCCGGCGGCAGCACGCTGGCGACTCAGGTCGAGAAGTATCGCCACTCGCCGGATGGCCTGACGCTGTCCCCCACCGAGAAGATCCGCCAGATGGCGTCCGCCAGTGTGCGGGCCTACCGGTTGGGCCCCAAGACGCTGGAGGCGCGCAAGCTGGTCGCCTGGGCCTACCTCAACTCGGTACCGCTCTCTGCGGCTCCCGGCTATGGGGAGGTGCACGGCCTGGGGGATGGTCTCTGGGTATGGTTTGGCGCCAATGTGGACGAGGTAAACCGGCTGCTGGATCCTGCGCGCAACCAGGATGCCTCGCTGGCGGAGCAGGGCCTCGCGCTGCGCCAGGTGGTCTCGCTGATGATCGCTCACCGTCGTCCCTCCTACTATCTGGCGCAGGGGCGTGATGCACTGGCGACCCTGACCGACAGCTATCTGCGGCTGTTCGTACAGGAGGGGATGATCACGCCGCCGCTGATGGAAGCCGCGCTGAAGGCCAAGATCTCGTTCCGTGATTTCTTGCAGTCCCCGGCGGTGACCAAGGTCAACAACAACAAGGGCCTGCAAGTTGCCCGCACCCGTCTGAGCCGTCAGCTCGGGGTGCAGCTCTACGATCTGGACCGGCTCGATCTGACGGCCGACACCAGCCTCAACATGCCGCTGCAAAACGAGGTCTCTCGCTACTTGCAGCAGTTGGCCGATCCGACGTTTGCTGCTCAGGTAGGGTTGTTTGGTGAGCGCCTGCTCTCGCCGGAGAAGACGGGAGACGTGAAGTACAGCTTCACGCTGTTCGAGAAGTCCCCGCAGGGCTTCAAGGTGCGGGTGCAGACCGACAACACGGATCAGCCGTTCGACATCAACGAGGGCAGCAAGCTGGAGCTGGGGTCAACCGCCAAGCTGCGGGTGCTGACTACCTACCTGGAGATCGTCTCCGAGCTGCACGACAACTACGCGGACATGTCGGCCGAGAGTCTGCGCAAGATAGAGGTATCGGAGCAGGACAACATCAGCCGCTGGGCCGTCTCCTACCTGATGACCGCCAAGGACAAGAGCCTGCCACCCATGCTGGAGGCGGCGCTGGATCGCAAATACTCCGCCAGCCCGAACGAGGGATTCTTCACCGGCGGTGGCATGCACACCTTCAACAACTTCCGGCGTGAGGACAATGGCCGCATCCCGGCCATTCGCGACGCGCTGCGCGAGTCTATCAACCTGCCCTTTGTGCGGCTGATGCGTGACATCGTCCGCTACAGCCTATACCGGGAGGGCAACCGTGCCCAGCTGCTCAAGGATGACAAGGATCCGCGCCGTACCGAGTATCTGGCCAAGTTTGCGGATAAAGAGGGGCAGACCTATCTGCTGCGCTTCTGGCGCAAATACCGTGGCAAGACTGCGGATGAACAGCTCGATACCTTCCTGGATGGTCTCAAGCCCAGCGCCGTGCGCCTGGCCGCCGTACACCGCTACCTGATGCCGGATGCGTCGCAGGAGACTTTCGCTGCCTTCCTGGCGAAGCGTCTGCCGCGGGAGAAGCTGAGCGATCGTCGTATCGAGCAGCTCTATACCAGCTATGGTCCCGGCAAGTATTCGCTGCCGGATCAAGGCTATATCGCCCGGGTGCACCCGCTGGAGCTGTGGCTGCTCTCCTATCTCAAGGAGTTCGACAAGGCGACTTTCGCCGATGCCGTCGAGGCGAGCCGGGACGAGCGGCAGGAGGTCTACAGCTGGCTGTTCAAGACCCGCCACCGCAGCGCCCGCGACAGCCGGATCCGCACCATGCTGGAGGTCGAGGCCTTCCTCGACATCCATCAACGCTGGGCCAGACTGGGCTACCCGTTCGATCACCTGGTGCCGTCGCTGGCAACGGCCCTGGGCAGTTCGGGCGACCGCCCTGCTGCGTTGGCCGAGCTGATGGGGATCATCCAGAACGGTGGCATTCGTGCGCCGACCCTGCGCATCGAGCATCTGTCGTTTGCCAAGGGCACGCCGTTCGAAACCGAGTTCCAGCCAGCACAGACCGAGGGGACCCGAGTGCTGCCGGTCGAGGTGGCCACCGCGCTGCGCAACGCGTTGTCGAAGGTGGTGGAAGGGGGCACGGCCAGACGCATCGCCGGTGCCTTCGCCCTGCCGGACGGTACCGTGCTGCAGATGGGGGGCAAGACGGGGACGGGCGACAACCGGATTGAAACGGTCGGCCGCTACGGCAACGTGACCAGCTCGCTGGCTCGTAACCGGACCGCCACCTTTGTCTTCTATCTGGGAGAGGATCACTTCGGTACCCTGACGGCCTATGTGCCGGGCAGCCAGTCCGACAAGTTCCGCTTCACCTCGGCCCTGCCGGTGCAGGTGCTCAAGGGGATGGCTCCGCTGCTGATGCCGTATCTGCAGCCAGGCACTCACACCCAGTGCATGGCGGGCAGCTGACAGCTTCGGCGACACGAAAACGGGGCCATATAGGCCCCTTTTTATTTGTACTGCTCATCGCCGGTCGGCGAAGGTGAGTCATCACTTACAGCAGATCTTCGATCTCGCCGCGCAGATACTGGTACATCTCGCGATAGGCCACCGGCGGCTTGTTCAGCTCCCGCTCCTTGTTGGCGGTGCGGATCAGCTGGCGCAGCTTCTGGCGGTCCAGTTCGTGGAACTGGGACATCAACTCGTTGAGGGCGCTGTCACCTTCATTGATCAGCCGCTCACGCCACTGTTCCAGCCGGTGCAGGCGGGCGTTCACGGTGGAGTGGCGATTCTTGATGATGGAGAGCGCCTCGACGATGGGCTCCACATCGCGGCTGCGCATCAACCGGCCGATGAACTGCAGGTGGCGACGGAAAGACTCGTCCTTCTTCGGCTTGAGCTTGCGGCCCAGCTCGACCGCTTCGGCCAGCTCTTCATCCAGCGGGATCTTCTCCAGCTCGCTGTGGCTGAGGGAGACGATCTCTTCCCCCATCTTCTGCAAGGCTTCGGCATCGCGCTTGAGCTGGCTTTTGCTGGGGCCCCAGTCTTCCCACTCGTTGTCGTCTTGATATTGACTCATCGGTCTCTTGATTCCTGTCATTCACGTTTGGTGGATATGTTACCAGCTTCTCCCGCTGGGCGCAGGGGTCTGATATGCTTAGCCCCTTTCCTTCCTTCATACAGATGTGAGTTATGGATCAGCAAGACCAAATCCGCCAGGATCAAGCCCATCTTGAAGCCGTAGTTGCCGAGGCCCTGGAGATTGCCAAGGGACTGGGCGCCGGGCTTGCCGAAGTCTCCATCAGCAAGCAGACCGGGTTGTCGGTGAACACCCGGGGTTGTGAACTGGAAAGCATTGAATTCAACAAGGACGGGGCGCTCGGCATCGCCGTCTATCGCGATGGCTGCAAGGGGTCCTCCTCCACCACAGATCTGAGCCCGTCGGCCATTCGTGCCGCCGTCGAAGCAGCCATGGAGATTGCCCGGCACACCTCGCCGGATGCGTGCGCCGGTCTGGCTGATGCCGAGTTGCTGGCCTGGGACGCCCCGGATCTGCAACTGTGTCATCCGATCGAGCTGGATCCGCAGCGCGGCATCGAACTGGCCATCGAGTGTGAACGACTGGCGCTGGGCCGCGATACCCGCATCAAGCACTCCGACGGCGCCGGTTTCTCCAGTCACCTCGGCATCAAGGTGTATGGCAACAGCCATGGCTTCGTCAAAGGCTACGCGGCATCGCGCAACTCCCTGAGCTGCGTGCTGATCGGCGAGCAGGACGGTGACATGCAGCGCGATTACGGCTACTCCTCCAGCCGTACCCTGGACGGGCTCTGGAGCCCGCAGCGGATCGCCGACGAGGCGGTGGAGCGCACCCTCTCTCGTCTGGGGGCCCGCAAGATCAGCACTCGCCATGCTCCCGTGCTGTTCCATCCCGATACGGCGGCCGGTCTGTGGGGTCATCTGGTGATGGCCATCAGCGGTGGCAATCTCTACCGCAAGTCGAGCTTTCTGCTGGACAAGCTGGGCAAGCAGATCCTGCCCGAGTGGCTCACCATCCAGGAGTTCCCCCACCTACTGGGGGGGCTCGCCAGCACCCCGTTCGATGGCGAAGGCGTGCTGACCCGCGACATGGACATAGTGCGCAATGGCGAGCTGATGAGCTGGCTGCTTACCTCCTACTCCGCCCGCAAGCTGGGGCTCACCACCACGGGCCACGCCGGCGGCATCCACAACTGGCAGGTTTCCAGCACCGGCCAGGATTTCAATGGCATGCTCAAGGAGATGGGCACCGGCCTGCTAGTGACCGAACTGATGGGGCAGGGGGTCAACATCGTCAATGGCGACTACTCCCGCGGCGCTGCCGGTTTCTGGGTGGAGAACGGCGAGATAGCCTACCCGGTCGAAGAGATCACCATCGCTGGCAATCTGGCCGAGATGTTCAGCCATATCGTGGCGGTGGGCAGCGACGAAGATGAGCGCTCCAGCCTCAAGACCGGCTCGGTGCTGGTCGAGAGCATGAAGCTGGCCGGCCACTGATCCCGGCATCAGCGGATTACCGCCATGAAAAAGGCCCCTCGCACTGCGAGGGGCCTTTTTGTATCAGCGTGCGCAGGGGCGGCAATCAGCCCTTGATGCGCTCGATACGGCCGCCAAGGCCTTGCAGCTTGTGCTCGATGTCTTCGTAGCCACGGTCGATGTGGTAGATGCGATCGACGATGGTGGAGCCTTCGGCGACGAAGCCGGCCAGCACCAGACTGGCGGAGGCACGCAGGTCGGTTGCCATCACCTGGGCACCCTTGAGCTGCTGGGTGTCGCGGCAGATGGCCACATTGCCCTGCAGTTCGATGTCGGCGCCCATCCGGACCAGCTCGGGTACGTGCATGAAGCGGTTCTCGAAGATGGTCTCGGTGACCATGCCGGTGCCCTTGGCTACCGCGTTCAGCACGGTGAACTGGGCCTGCATGTCGGTCGGGAAGGCCGGGTAGGGGGCGGTCTTGATGGTGACCGGCTTGAGGGTACGGCCAGTCATGTCGAGGGTGATCCAGTCTTCACCCTTCTCAATCAGGGCGCCAGCCTCTTCCAGCTTGACCAGTACCGCTTCCAGCAGGGTCGGATCGGTCTTGCGGCAGGTGATCTTGCCGCCGGTGACCGCTGCGCCTACCAGGAAGGTACCGGTCTCGATACGGTCGGGCTGGACGCTGTAGCTGCCGCCATGCAGACGCTCGACACCGTCGATGGTCAGGGTGTCGGTGCCCGCGCCCTGGATCTTGGCGCCCAGCGCGTTGAGGAAGTTGGCCAGATCGACCACTTCCGGCTCGCGCGCGGCGTTTTCGATCACGGTGCGGCCGTCAGCCAGGGTGGCGGCCATCATCAGGTTCTCGGTACCAGTGACGGAGACCATGTCCATCAGGATGTGGGCACCCTTCAGGCGGCCGTCGACACGAGCCTTGATGTAACCATCCTCGATGGCAATCTTGGCACCCATCAGTTCCAGACCGTGCACGTGCAGGTTGACCGGACGAGCTCCGATGGCGCAGCCACCGGGCAGGGAGACGTCAGCCGCGCCAAAGCGGGCGGCCAGCGGGCCCAGCGCCAGGATGGAGGCGCGCATGGTCTTTACCAGCTCGTAGGGGGCGACATGGTTGTTCACCGCACCGGTCAGTACGGTGACGTTGCCGTTCACCTTGGTGGTGGCACCCAGCATCTCCAGCAGTTTGATGGTGGTGCCCACGTCTTTCAGGCGCGGCACGTTGGAGAGGTGGATCTCCTCATCACACAGCAGGGTGGCGAACAGGATCGGCAGAGCGGCGTTCTTGGCGCCAGAGATGGTCACTTCGCCGTTGAGAGTACAACGACCATCGATCTTGAATTTGTCCATTTACGTTTGATACCAAATCAGGAGGGCAGTAGGAATTTACGTTCGCGTTTCCACTCGGCATCGGTAAAAGCCTTGATGGAGAGTGCGTGAATGGCGTTGCTGGCGATCTTGTCCATCAGCGGGGCATAGATGGCCTGTTGCTTCTTGACCCGGCTCATGCCGTCAAACATGTCGCCGACGGCGATCACTTGGTAGTGACTGCCGTCCCCTTTGACATGGACTTCGGACAATGGCAGAGCCTCGAGGAGTATCGCTTCAATTTCAGAGACTTGCATTATGCGTCCTCAGTTGTGAGCGGGGTTGACTGAAACAATCCGGCCACCCCGTAGAGGTTGGCCAGGGTATAAAAATCAGTGGAGGCGCCCACCAGTTGCGGTGTGGCGCCTCGTGCCAGAGCGGCTTTGGCCCATTTGACCAGCAGGGCAAGCCCTGCCGAATCCAGGGTGGTGACGTCGCTAAGCTCGATCTGGTCTTCCTGCCACCAGTCGGCCCGCCGTTGCCACAACTCAACGACTTGGGCCGCCTGCAGCTCGCCGCTCAGTCTCATGACTTGAGCACCAGCGGTTTGGCATTGTGGGCGCGCAGCTGGGCGATCACCGCATCGATGCCGTTCTGGCGGATGAGGCCACCCAGCTCGTTCTGCTTGGCAGAGAGCAGGCTGATCCCTTCGGCAACCATGTCGAAGGCTTTCCATTCGCCGGTCTTGTTGTTCTTGCGCAGCTTGAACTCGAGGAAAATGTCCGGCTTGCCGGCCTCTTTCACGCTGACGTTGACGGCGGTGATGTTGCTGTCACCGGCGGCCTTGCCCGGCTCGACCTTGACGGTCTGCTTGTCGAAATGGGCCAGGGCGTCGGCGTAGGAGCTCACCATGTACTCGGTGAACACCTCGACGAAGGCGTCACGCTGGGCCGGGGTGGTCTGCTTGATCTGGTTGCCGAGCACCTTGTAGGCGGCGAAGCGGTTGTCTACGTAGGGCAGCAGCTCTTCGCGGATGATTACCCTCAGGTGATCCGGATTGCTCTTCACCTGGGCCTGATCGGCCTTCAGGCGGGCGAAGGTCTGCTTGGCCGCCTGGTCCACCAGGGCATAGGGATCGGTGGCATCGGTGGCTTGTGCGGTCAGGGAAAACAGCATGCTGGTCATCAGGCCCAGCAGCAGGGCGATCTTCTTGAACATGGTTACTCCTTACTTGCTGTCTGATTTGGTGTCGGAAGACTGGCTGTAGAGGAACTTGCCAATCAGGTCTTCCAGCACAATGGCGGATTTGGTGTCTTCAATCATGTCGCCATCCTTGAGCATGCTGGTGCCCATCTCCTCATCGGTAAAACCGGGCATCAGGCCTATGTACTGCTCGCCGAGCAGCCCCGAAGTCAGGATGGAGAGGGTACTGGTCTCGGAGAACTCACCGGCGCTCTTTTGCATCTGCAGAGAGACGATCGGCACCTGGCTCTTGGCGTCCAGAGTGATGTCGCTGACCCGACCGACGACCACGCCGCCCACCTTGACCGGTGAGCGCACTTTCAGGCCGCCGATATTATCGAAATGGGCGCGCAGGGTATAGGTTTCTCCTTCCGGTTTGAAACTCAAACCTGCCACTTGCAGTGCCAACGCCAGAATGGCACCGATGCCGGCCAGCATGAAAGCGCCAACCAGGAATTCTACTTTGCTGAACTTCATCTTTACCTTATCCAAACATGACTGCGGTGAGTATAAAATCCAGGCCGAGCACGGCCAGGGAGGAGTGGACCACGGTACGGGTCGTGGCCTGACTGATCCCGGCCGAGGTCGGCTTGGCATCATAACCGTTAAAGAGCGCAATCCAGGTGACCACCAGGGCAAAGATCAGGCTCTTGATGGCCCCCTGCATGATGTCATCCTGCCAGTCGACGGAGGCCTGCATGGCGGACCAGAAGCTGCCTTCGTCCACCCCCAGCCAGTCGACGCCGACCAGCTTGCCGCCGAAGATGCCGATCAGGCTGAACATGAAGGCCAGCAGCGGCATGCTGATGACCCCGGCCCAGAAGCGCGGCGCGACGACCCGGCGCAGCGGATCTACGGCCATCATCTCCAGGCTGGAGAGCTGTTCGGTGGCCTTCATCAGGCCGATCTCGGCGGTGAGGGCCGAGCCGGCGCGGCCGGCAAACAGCAGCGCGGTCACCACGGGGCCCAGCTCCCGCAGCAGGGAGAGGGAGACCAGCGGCCCCAGACTCTGTTCGGCACCGAAGTCCTTCAGTACGTTGTAGCCCTGCAACGAGAGCACCATGCCGATGAACAGGCCCGACACCAGAATGATGGCGACCGACTGCACCCCGACCACATACAACTGCTGCACCAGCAGCGGAAAGTGCTTGCGCGGCGCGGGTTTGCCCGCCAACGCGTGAAACAACATGATGGTGGCGCGGCCGATGGCGCTGATGAATCGCACCCCGCTTCGCCCCAGTTTGCTTACCTGGCTTGTCAACATCAGAGATCCTGTAGCAGGTCGCCTGCCGGAAAATGAAACGGAACAGGACCGTCGGGCAATCCTTTCAGGAACTGCTCGACCTCGGGATTGTGCTCCTCGCGCAGCTGGGCCGGCGTGCCGTGCGCCACCACCTTGCGGTTGGCGATGATATAGGCGTAGTCGGCAATGCTCAGCACCTCTTTCACGTCGTGGGTGACGATGACGGAGGTGATGCCGAGGGCATCGTTCATATCCTTGATGAGCTTCACCAGCACTGCCATGGTGATGGGATCCTGGCCGACGAACGGCTCGTCATACATGATGAGGTCCGGATCCAGCGCGATGGAACGGGCCAGCGCCGCGCGCCGGGCCATGCCGCCGGAGAGCTCGGACGGCATCAGTCTTGCCGCGCCGCGCAGGCCCACCGCCTGCAGCTTCATCATGACGATGGTGTGGATCAGCTCCTCGGGCAGGCCGGAGTGCTCACGCAGCGGGAAGGCCACGTTGTCGTACACCGTCATACCGGTAAACAGGGCGCCGCTCTGGAACAGCATGCTCATCCGCTTGCGCACCTCGTACAGGCGCGAGCGGGAGAGGGTAGGGATATCTTCCCCGTCAAACAGGATATGACCGGATTCGGGCTTGAGCTGGCCGCCGATCAACCGCAGCAAGGTGGTCTTGCCGATGCCGCTGGGGCCCATGACCGCAGTGACCTTGCCACGGGGAATGGTCAGGTTTATCCCGTCGTATAACAGCCGATCTCCGTGACTGAAGGTCAGGTCGGAGATGGTGATCAGGTCATCGTTCAAACAATTGTCCATCCGGTGTAAATGAAGAGCGAATTTTATGGGCTAGTCTAGGTCTAAGCAACAGCAAGGAACAACTATTGAACAGCCTGCCTGTCCAGACGCGCGACAGTTTTTTGTAACCAATTGTCTCTCTTTTCAGGTCGGGAAGTATCCGATTCGCTTATCTCGACAGACTTTTTTATAATCCCGCAGCAAATTTCAGCCCGGAGCTGTGCTTTTATGTCTGTAAAGTCTGAAAAAGTGTCTGAACTGTTCGATTTTCGTCGCAGCGCCCGTACCGTGCTGGACATCGAGAAACAAGCGATTGATGGACTCTACCAGTACCTGAACGATGCCTTCGATCAGGCGTGCGAGATGATACTGCGTTGCAGTGGCAAGATAGTGGTCACCGGCATGGGCAAGTCAGGTCATGTCGGAAGCAAGATTGCGGCCACCCTGGCCAGCACCGGCACTCCCGCCTTCTTCCTCCATCCGGGTGAAGCCAGCCACGGCGATCTGGGGATGATCTCCGGCGGCGATCTCATCATCGCCATCTCCAACTCCGGCGAGAGCGACGAGATCCTGGCCCTGTTGCCGGTGCTCAAGCGCCGCGGCATCCCGCTCATCTGCATGACCGGCAACCCGGCCTCCACCATGGCGAAAGAGGCCAACGTGCACCTGTGCATCAAGGTAGAGAAAGAAGCCTGCCCGCTGGGGCTGGCACCCACATCCAGTACCACAGCGACCCTGGTGATGGGCGATGCGCTGGCGGTGGCCCTGCTGGAGGCCCGCGGCTTTACCGCCGACGATTTCGCCCTCTCTCACCCGGGTGGTTCCCTTGGCAAGCGACTGCTGCTGCGGGTCGGCGATCTGATGCACAGCGGCGAGTTGTTGCCCCAGGTGGGGATAGATGCCACCATCAGCCAGGCACTGCTGGAAGTGAGCCGCAAGGGGCTCGGCATGACGGCCGTGGCCGATGCCGATGGCCGCCTGGCCGGCCTGTTCACCGACGGCGACCTGCGCCGCATTCTGGATTTGCAGGTGGATATCCACCACACCCCGATCAGCCGCGTGATGACGGTCAACTGTGTTACCGTGGGACCAGAGATGATGGCAGCCGAGGCCGTCAAACTGATGGAAACCAGAAAAATCAACGGATTACTGGTTGTGGATGGCGACAAGCGCCCGCTGGGTGCCTTCAACATGCATGACCTGCTGAAAGCCGGAGTAATTTGATGCAAAACGTACCGACCCTCTATGGTCCGGTGACGCGCAGCCAGTTTGAGAAGGCGGCGCAGATCCGCCTGCTGGTGTGCGATGTGGACGGAGTGCTCTCCAACGGCCTCATCTACATGGGAAATGACGGCGAAGAGCTGAAGACCTTCTGTACCCGCGACGGTGCCGGTATGCGCGCGCTGCTCAACGCCGGGATCGAGATTGCTATCATCACCGGGCGCAACTCCCGCATCGTCAGCGATCGGATGAAGAGCCTGGGGGTGCAGCACCTGGTGCAGGGGGCGGATCAGAAGCTGCCTCATTTCGAGGCGCTGCTGACCAAGCTGGCACTGACCCCCGAGCAGGCGGCCTACATCGGCGATGACACCATCGATCTGCCGGTGATGCAGGCCTGTGGCCTCGGCATCGCCGTGGCCGATGCCCATCCGCTGGTGCTGGCGCGGGCCGACATGGTGACACGGCTGGCCGGCGGTGTTGGCGCGGTGCGCGAGGTGTGCGATCTCATTTTGCAGGCCCAGGGGCTGGGTGACTATCAGCCAGAGGCCTCGGTATGAGCAGACAGACCCTGTTGTTCGCCCTGCTGTTCCTGGTTGCGCTGGCGGCCTGGCAGCTCGGCGACATCGAACTGGCGCCGGAGCCGACCACCAAGGTGGAGAATTATCAGCCGGACTTTACCGCCAAAAATCTGGTGACGACCCGCTTCGATGTCGAAGGCCGTCGCACCGAGCGGCTGGAGTCCCGCTACGCGGAGTACTACCAGATCCTCGAGCAGGCCACTTTTGACAAGCCGGTGGTCTACATGTTCGACAAGCAGGGCGAGCCCGAGTGGAAGGTCACTGCCGATACCGGCGTGCTCAACACCGATGACAACGTGATCCTGCGGGACAAGGTGCATCTGGACGGCTTGCTGCCCACCTCTTTCATCTCCACGCTGGATACCCCCTATCTGGAGCTGGATCTGGTGACCCAGAACGTGAGAAGCAATCAGCAGGTCAGCATAGTGGGTAAGGATTTCCAGACCGAGGGCGTCGGCCTGAAGGGTCATCTGGAACGCAAATATTTTGAATTACTGGATCAGGGCCATGCCATCTATTTCAATGAAAAACGCTAATCTGGCCCTCGCGGCTCTGCTGCTGTGCGGCACCGTGAGCGCCAAAGAGTCCGACTTTGCCGAGAAGGTCTATGTGGATGCGGTCAAGCAGGTGGCCGAGATGCAGGACAACCGCATCACCTTCGAGCAGGATGTGACCATCACTCAGGGCACCATCAAGATCAAGGCGGACAAGGTGGTGGTGATCCGCTCCGGCGAGAAAGGTGCCGAGGTGATGACGGCCTATGGCAAGCCTGCCACCTTCTTCCAGATCTTGGACAACGGCAAGCCGGTCAATGCCCATGGCAACAGCATCCGCTATGAGCTGAAGAACCGGTTGGTGACCATCACTGGCAACGGTCAGCTCAAGCAGGAAGATAGCCAGGTCAATGGCGACTTGATCCGTTACGACATCGTCAAACAGAAGATGATTGCCGAGAGCAAGACCCCGAACCAGCGGGTCAAGACGGTGTTCCTGCCGGATCAGGTAGAGAATTTCGACAAGCCGGCCGATCAGAAGAAGCAGGGAAAATAAACCATGGCAGTGTTGAAAGCAGCCGGCCTGCAAAAAAGTTACAAGCGCCGCATGGTAGTGAGCGATGTGAGCCTGGAAGTGGGGACCGGCCAGATCGTCGGGCTGTTAGGCCCGAACGGCGCCGGCAAGACCACCTCCTTCTACATGATAGTGGGGCTGGTGCAGAGCGATGCCGGCCTCATCACCATCGATGATCAGGACATCAGCCTGCAGCCCATGCATATCCGCGCCCGCAACGGCATCGGCTATCTGCCGCAGGAGGCCTCCATCTTCCGTCGCCTGTCGGTGTTCGACAACCTGATGGGGGTCATGCAGACTCGCAAGGGATTGAGCCGCGAAGAGCGGGAGGACAAGGTCCAGCAACTGCTGGAAGAGTTCAACATCACCCATATCCGTGACAGCCTGGGGCAGAGCCTGTCGGGCGGGGAGCGGCGCCGGGTCGAGATCGCCCGGGCACTGGCTGCCGAGCCGCGTTTTATCCTGCTGGATGAACCCTTTGCCGGGGTCGACCCCATTTCTGTGATAGACATCAAGAAGATCATCCAGCATCTCAAAGATAGAGGCCTGGGCGTCTTGATCACCGACCACAACGTCAGAGAGACTCTGGACGTATGTGAGAAGGCCTATATCGTCAGCCACGGCAAGATGATTGCCGAAGGTGCACCGGCCGACATACTGGCCGACGAACAGGTCAAGCGCGTCTATTTGGGCGATCAATTCAGTCTATAGTAAGGGGGCATCTCTTCATTTCCTGTGACGACTGCCTCGCTGAACATAAGGATATCCCGACGTAGATGAAGCCGACATTACAGTTGCGTCTCGGCCAGTCCCTGACCATGACGCCGCAATTACAACAAGCGATTCGTCTGCTCCAGCTCTCCACTCTGGAACTCCAGCAGGAAATTCAGCAAGCGCTCGACAACAACCCCTTGCTGGAGCAAGAGGAAAATGATGTGCAGGAGACCAGCCCGGAAGAGCCGGTCGATGCCAGCCAACTCGACTCCAGCGATGCCATGTCCCAGGACAACATGCCGGACGAACTGCCGGTAGATACTACCTGGGAAGAGGTCTACTCGGCCGGCACGGCCCAGAGCGCGGGCCCGATCCACGACGGTGAAGACAGCATCTATCAGGGCGAAACCACCGAAAACCTGCAGGATTATCTGCTGTGGCAGATGCGCCTGACGCCGTTTAGCGACGTGGATGCCGCCATCGCCCTCGCCATCATCGACGCCATCGACGAATCCGGTTACCTGACGGTATCGCTGGAAGATATCCAGACTGCGGTAAGCAGCGAGGATGTCGAGGTGGAGCTCGATGAAGTGGAGGCGGTGCTCAAGCGGGTGCAGCACTTCGATCCGGTCGGCATTGCCGCCCGCTCGGTACAGGAGTGCCTGCTGATCCAGCTGGGCCAATACTCCCCCGACCTGCCCTGGCTGAACGAGGCCAAGGAGGTGATCCTCGAGCACATGGACTTGCTCGGCAATCGCGACTACCGCACCTTGGCTCGCAAGACCCGGCTCAAGGAGAGCGACCTCAAGGAAGTGCTGGATTTGATCCAGCAGCTGGAGCCGAGGCCTGGCAACGGCGTCATCCAGAGTGAATCCCAGTATGTGATCCCGGATGTTTCCGTGGTCAAGAAGGGTAACAAGTGGGTGGTCGAGCTCAACCCGGACTCGGCCCCGCGCATCCGGGTCAACGAGACCTATGCCGCCATGGCCCGTCAGGCTCGTACCAGCCAGGATACCCAGTTCATCCGTTCCCACCTGCAGGAAGCCAAGTGGTTCATCAAGAGCCTGGAGAGCCGCAACGACACCCTGCTCAAGGTGGCCAGCTGTATCGTCGAGCAGCAGCAGGGCTTTTTCGAATACGGTGAAGAGGCCATGAAACCCATGGTGCTCAACGACATCGCCGAAGCGGTGGAGATGCACGAGTCGACCATCTCGCGGGTCACAACCCAGAAGTACATGCATACGCCGCGCGGCATCTTCGAACTGAAGTTTTTTTTCTCCAGTCATGTCAACACGGAGGGAGGAGGAGAGTGCTCATCGACCGCAATTCGCGCGCTCATCAAGAAGCTGGTGACGGCGGAGAATCCCGCCAAGCCGCTAAGTGATAGCAAGATCGCGGATTTGCTGGCCGAACAGGGTATTATGGTGGCGAGACGCACGATCGCAAAGTACCGTGAATCCTTGTTGATCCCGCCATCCAATCAGCGCAAACGCCTGGTTTAGGCAAAACAAAAGGAAGACGTTATGCAAATTAACCTGACCGGACACCATGTCGAGATCACCGAAGCTCTGCGTGATTATGTGAACAACAAATTTGCCAAACTCGAGCGTCACTTTGACCACATCAACAATGTTCATGTGGTGTTGAGCGTAGAAAAACTGAACCAGATCGCCGAAGCCAAGCTGCATGTCAGCGGGGGTGAGGTGTTCGCCAATTCGCAGCATGCCGACATGTACGCTGCGATTGATACCCTGCTGGACAAGCTGGATCGGCAGATCATCAAGCACAAAGATAAGTTAAATCAAAAATAACCATGCAACTTGAACACATACTGAGTCGGGACTGCACCAAAAGTGCGGTCCCTTGTACCAGCAAGAAACGCGCCCTGGAGATCATCAGCGAGTTAGCCGCTGAGCGTCTGGGGACCTCTCGTCAGGTGCTCTTTGAGTGCCTGCTGGCGCGAGAAAAAATGGGCAGTACCGGGATCGGTGCCGGTATCGCCATTCCCCACGGCCGGATCGGCGACGAGTTTCCGCCGACCGCCATCCTGATGACCTTCGCAGAGCCGATCCCCTTCGATTCCATCGACAATCAACCGGTTGACCTGCTGTTCGCCCTGCTGGTGCCGGAAAGCGAGTGCAAGCAGCACCTCAAGACCCTTTCCCTGATGGCATCCAAACTGGGCGACAAGGCGGTATGCCGCCAGTTGCGCCAGGCAACCAGCGACGAAGAACTCTATCAGATCATGACATCGGCCTGAGATGCAGGCCCTTGCAATGACGCCAAGCGGTGAGGGAACAAGATGCAATTAATAGTGGTGAGTGGGCGCTCCGGCTCGGGCAAGACAGTTGCCCTGCGTGTGCTGGAGGATCTCGGTTATTACTGCGTGGATAACCTGCCGGTCAACCTGCTGCCCCAGCTGATCGTCTCGGTCGAGAGCCAGTATGACAAGCTGGCGGTCAGCATCGACGTGCGCAACCTGCCGGCGAGCCCGGACAAGCTGGAAACCCTGCTGGCCCAGGTTCGCAACGAGGGGCGGGTGGAGTTCTCGAGCTTCTTCTTCGATGCGGAAAACTCCACCCTGCTCAAGCGCTACGGCGAGAGCCGCCGGCTGCACCCCTTGTCACGCAATCAGTTGTCGCTGGACGAGGCGATTCGGGAAGAGACCCACCTGCTGGCGCCGCTCTCCTCGACGGCCGACCTGCGCATCGATACCACCAACCTCAGCATTCACGACCTGAGCGAGCTCATCAAGACCCGGGTGCTCGGCAAGAAGGAGAACGAGCTGGTGCTGGTGTTCGAGTCGTTCGGCTTCAAGTACGGCATTCCCAAGGATGCCGACTTCGTGTTTGACGCCCGCTTCCTGCCAAATCCGCACTGGATCCCCGAGCTCAAGCCCTTCACCGGCAAGGATGAACCGGTGGCCCGCTACCTCTCCAGCCAGCCTGACGTGATGCAGTTCATCCTGCAGATCGAGAACATGCTGGCGACCTGGTTGCCCCATCTGGAGCGCAACAATCGCAGCTATGTGACAGTCGGTATCGGTTGCACCGGTGGCCAGCACAGATCGGTGTTCATTGCCGAGCAGCTGGCCGGCGCCTTCCGCCTGCTGGGCAAGAACGTCCAGATCCGCCACCGCACCCTCGACAAGAGTGCGCCGCAATTTTGATGGACCAATAGGAAGATCAGATGACCGTCTCAGCCTCGGTGGAAGTGAAAAACAAACTGGGCATGCATGCCAGACCGGCCATGATGCTGTTCGAGCTGGTGCAGGGGTTCGATGCCCACGTGTTGCTGCGCAACGAAGAGGGGGTCGAAGCCGACGCGGACAGCGTGATCGGCCTGTTGATGCTGGACTCCGCCCAGGGCAAGCAGGTGGAAGTTCAGGTGGAGGGGCCCGAGGAAGTGGAGGCCCTGGCCGCCGTGGTGGCGCTGTTCACCTCGGGCTTCAACGAGGAGTAACGCACCTCGGCATGCTCAAGGTGCGCTGCGTGCCAGCGCCTTGAAGGCGGCAAAATCCCGACAAGCCAGCAGACTCCTGCTGGCTTTTTCGTTCATCAGTGCCAGGAACAGGTCATAGAGCCCCATGGCCTCTTCGTAGTCGGCCTTGGCGATGGCCAGCACGAAGACGAGGGTGGCGCTCTCGCCGTTGCCCCAGTCGATCCCCTGCGGGGCCAGCACGGTATAGACCAGCGTCCGGCGCGCCAGCAGGCCGAGGGAGTGGGGCAGGGCGATGCCGTCCCCCAGCATGGTGGAGACGATCCGCTCCCGCTCCTGCAATGATCCCCGAAAGCTGCTCTCCACCAGCTCCTCCGCCTCCAGCTGGCTGCAGATGCGATCAAACAGCGCCGCCTGGCTGAGCGGCTCGGTGACCACCATGAAGTGGTCGGCATCGAAGTACTTGTCGAGCAGGTAGGGGCGGGTGCGATCGACCAGCACCAGCTTGCCGAGCTGCTCCAGCTGGTACTGGGTCGGGAAGGGGGCGACCTGCACCACGGGCACGTTCTTCTCGCCGGCCTTGACGGTGCTGATGACGAAATCCTGCTCGATCCGCGCCAGCCCTTCGTAATCCCGTACCGACTCCAGCATGGTCAGCTGCAACTGGGGATACTCCCGCTTGATGCGGGCCTCCAGCACCCGGAAGGTGGCGTTGCCCGCATCGCATAGCAGCAGCGCCTGGGGGCGGCGGGTGTAACCGATGTCGTAGTGACGTTCCAGTCCGACACCGATGTGGATCACCAGATAGCCTATCTCGTGGTGGGTCAGCCGATAGGGAGTCTGCCTGATCCACTCCGAGATGGCCGCCAGCGTGATGTCATAGGCGAGGGGATAGTACTGCTTGATGTGGTCCGCCAGCGGATTGTGGCTGCCGATTTGGTATTTGACCCGCAGCAGCATGGCGCTGATATGGGTCTGCAGGTCGGCCCGCAGTTGCAGATCGCCGCGCAGGTCATAGGGGTAGTGCTGGTGGATGTAGGCCAGCAGATGCTCCACCAGCTGTTCGCTCTCGGCCGCCATGGCCGGGCTGAGCTGGGGAGCATCGGCGGTGAGGCGGGCCTGGATCTGGATGGCGAGGCAGGCTATCTCCTCCTCCCCCGGCGGGGTCAGGGTCGGCAGCTCGCCATAGATATCGCGGGCAACCGCCAACAGAGGCGCCGTGAGATCCTCGCTGGTGAATTGGCGCTGCTCGTGGCCGGCCGCCTGGCGCAGCAGGGCGACGGCGCAGTAGATGGCGAGCTGCTGCAGACTCTCGTCGGCCAGGCGCAGCTGATGACGGCCGAGCTGCTCGTGGATGTGATTGCCCACTACCTCCAGCGTCTTGCTGGGACAGAGGTTGGGCAGCAGGCTCTGCAGCGGGTTGCTGTGCAGCAGTTCCTGATAGAGCAGTTGGGTGAGGCAGGCGCGGATGGCCGTCTCGCCCCCTGGATCCGCATCCCCTGCCTGGGTTTGCTGTCGATGGCGAGTCCGAAGTGGGCGAGCCGCTCCCGTACTTCCGCCATGTCCCCCTGCAGTGCCGCCCGGCTCAGATACCAGGTGTCCGCCAGCTCGTCGAGCTTGATGCTCTGCTCCGCCGTCAACAACAGGATCTGCAGGTGCAGCACCCGCTCGCGGCTGGTACGAGGCAGTCCGCTCTCCTGCTCCTGGGCCACCAGCAGCGCCGCGAACAGTTCCTGATTGTAGATCTTGAGCTGGTAGCCGCTGCCGCGCTGGTGGATCAGGTGGGCGCCCCGGGTGGCGATGAGTTCGTTCAGGGTCGCCACGTCGGTGCGCACGGTGCGGGTGGAGACATTGAGGCGGCGGGCCAGCTCCTCCTGCGGCAGCGGTTCGGCGTGGAGCAGGGTGAGCAGTTGATGGAGTCTGGGGTGGGGCAGCTTGATCATGAGGGGGGAACGGACTCCTGTCGCGGAATGAAAAATCGATGTTAACAAGCGGGTCATTAACAAGCCAGGCACCGGTCAGTGATCGGACCGGTGCCTGAGGGTTGTCAGGCCAACAGCCGCTTCACCGTGGTCAGCAGGGTACGCACGTCCTCGGGACGGGTCTGACCGCTCGCGCTGTCGATGATGGAGCTGTAGATATGGGGGATCACCTTCTCGACCCCGGCATCCAGCGCAATCCGCACTATCTCCTCGAAGTTGTCGAGATCGATGCCGCCGGTGGGCTCCAGCCAGAAGCCGTGGCGAGCGCAGGCCTCGGCCACCGCCTGATACTCGACGCGGCAGGCCAGTCCGCCCATGGGGAAGAACTTGACCGAGCTGCCGCCCATGTCCTTGAGCAGGGCGATGGCGGTGTCGATGGGGACGATGCCGTCGGGCTGCTGGCTGCTCAGGGGACCGGTGGAGATCTTCACCATCCCCGGGGTGCCGGTGGGGGAGACAAGGCCATTGACGAGGGTGTCAGACTGGCCGAGCAGTGTCCGGCTGGCGCCGATCCCGGTGAACACCTGGTTGACGTGCTGGGGCTGCAGCTGGCGAGCCAGCTCGGCCACCATGGCAGACTGGCGTGGATCGCCGGCTCCCAGCCCGATGGAGAGGGCGTTGTCGATAAGCTTGGCGTAGGCCTGCATGTCGGCCACCGCGGAGGGTACATCCGGGTAGTTTTTGGAGAGCACGCCGACCAGCACGTGGCCCTCGGCGGCTTCATAAATGTCGACGGCATTCTGTCGGGAGCCGGCCAGCACGTTGAGGCAGACCCGATCGCGGTAGTAATTGGGAGTCAAAGACATCAGTTGTTCTCCTGAACGAGGTGGGCAATGGCGGCATGGATCTGGTCGAGCTGGGGCAGGGTGACGCTGCGCACGTCTATCTCGATGTGCCCCTCGTTGGCCTTGTAGCCACGGCAGTAGATGGCAGGTGTGCCTTGCTGCAGACGGGCGACGACCTGCACTGTGGTCATGCCGAGCTGCTGGTGGTCGAAGGCGATGTCGGTGCGGGCAATGTCGCGCCCCGCGCTGTCCCACACTACCTTGGCGCTGACGCCGGGCAACTGGTTGAGGCGCTCGATGAAGGGGGTCATCTTGGCGACCATGGCGGCGCCGCTCTCCTTCTCTTTGGTCAGGTAGCGCTCTATGGCGTGGGTGAGGCCGAGGATCCCCTCCTTGCCCACCTTCATGGCACGGCCGATGCCGTTGGCCTGCTGCTTGACCCACTCCACGTACTGGCGCTTGCCGAGTACCAGCCCGCTGGTGGGCCCTTCGATGGCCTTGGCGCCGCTGTAGATGACCAGATCCGCCCCCTGGTTGTAGTAGAGACGCAGATCCTCCTCGGCCGCCGCATCAACGATGAGCGGGAGCCTGTGGGCCTTGGCCACCTCGGCTGCCTCGGCCACCGACAGAATGCTCTTCTGCACGCAGTGGTGGGACTTGATGTAGAGGATGGCTGCAGTGTTGGCATTGATGGCGGCGGCCAGCTGGGCGGCAGAGCACTCGTTGGCGTAGCCGGCCTCCACCACCTTGCCGCCACCCAGGTTGACCATGGTGCCGACCGGGGCGCCGAAGTTGACGTTGTGTCCCTTGGGCAGCACGATTTCGCTCGGCACATTGTGGGCATGGGCGTGCAACTGCTCGAGGCGGTAGGGGTCGCCGCGCACTATCACTGCGGCCACCGACTGGGCGATGCCGGCGCTGGCGCAGGAGACCACCACCGCATCTTCCACGTCCAGCAAGCCGGCCAGGTAGGCGCCGGTCTTGTTGACCAGATCCTTCACCTCGAAGTAGTGGCCGAGGCCGAAGTTGACCGCGTCGACCACCTCCTGTTCGGGGGTGGAGACGCCGAGAATGGTCATGCGTCCGGAGGCATTGATCACCGGTTTGAGCTGATATTTCTCATACACAGAAGGCATGGTGTGATTTCCCATAGTGAGTCAGAACCAGTTCGCCACCGACCAGGGTGGCGAGGGGCAGCAACTGCCGATCGCCATTGCGGGCGCCGGCTTCGGTATCGGTAAAGAGGGTGGGGCCGCTGCTCACCTCGAACAGGGTCAGATCGGCAGCGGCGCCCACCTCGAGTCGCCCCTTGCCGGGCAGGCGCAGGGCATCGGCGGCATGGTGGGTGACGCAGGCCAGCACCTGCTCCAGCGTCATGCCGATGGCGAGAAATTTCGACATCACGTGGGCCAGGCTGTAGACCGGTCCCTTGATGCGGTTCTTGCAGTAGATGTCGGAGCTGATGGTGCGGGGCAGGATCCCCTGGGCAATGGCCAATTCCGCCACCTCGAAACTGAAACTGGCGCCGCCGTGGCCGATGTCGAGCAAAAGGCCCCGTTGCATCGCCTCACGCACCGCCTGGCGCAGTTCACCGGCCGGGGTCAGGATACGGTTGGGCTTGCCGTTGAAGCAGTGGGTCAGCAGATCGCCATCGCCCAGCAGGGCGACAATCTCGTCCAGATCCGGCGGCGTGTTGCCCACGTGTACCATCAGCGGCAGCCTACCGTGGGCCTGTTGCAGTGCCTTGGCCATGCGCAGCGGCTGCAGGCCGTTCTCACCCACCACGCTGCCGCTCATCCGCGCCTTGATGCCGACGATGAAGCCGGGGTGGCGGGCAATGGCCGCCGAGGCGAGATCCATATCGAGGTCCCGGCTGTCGGCCAGCTCGTTCTGGCGCAGCAGGCCGATGCGGGAGATGTTGAGCAGGGCGTGCACCCGGGTCTTGCAGCCGGCGGCGAGACGCTGGAAGTCATCCACGTCGTCGGCCCCGGTGCTGCCGGCGTCGATGACGGTGGTGACGCCGGACTCCACGCCCACCTTGTCCGGCTCATCGTGATAGATGGGGGAAGCGGGATAGCAGTGGGTGTGGCCGTCGATCCAGCCGGCGCTCACATGCACCCGGCCCCCGAGATCCAGGATCTGCTGCGCTGCTGCCGTCTCCGGCAGGGTACCGATGGCGGCTATCTTGCCCTCCCTGACGGCGATATCGACGAGCTGGCCATCTCCCTGGCGCCCCGCTCTGATGATGATGTCGTACATGCTAGATGGCCTCTCGAGCGCCGCCCCGCAGGGCGGCGGATGGTTATGCAAGCGCAACCGGGAAGAAGGTACCGAGCAGCATGGCCCCCAGGATGGCACCGCCGGTGATGGGCTTGCCCCACACGTAGAACAGCAGCGCACCCAGCAGAGAGCCGATGCCGATCGGAATCGAGGCGCCCATGGCGGAGAGGATGATTAAGGGGCCGAGGAAGCGGCCCGAGCTGTTGCCAGCCCCCATCATGACGTCTGCGCCGTAGGTGGAGTTGCTCTGATTGATGGTGAACTTGCGTGCCAGGATGATCACGTAGCCGATGGCCAGACCAATCCCCATGCCGGTTGCCAGGGAGGCACCGAAGTTCTCCACCGGATAGACGATGCCGGCCCCCAGCAGCAGGGCGGGCACGCCGAGGCCGACCCCGGTCTGGATGGCGCCGCCGATATCCAGGATCCCCACCAGGGAGCCCTCGATGATGCGGGCAAACAGGAAGCTGGCGCCGAAAGCCGCCACCGCACCATAGGCACCGGTGTCCATGCCGGCCTTGAGCATGGCGACGAAGGCCACCTCGTTGAAGGCGCCGACCCCGTACAGGTAGAACATGTGGGTACCGGCGAAGACCCCGGCCGACAGCAGGCCGACAAAGATGGGGAAGGACCAGTCGGCGTACCAGAAGTTGTTTTTCAGTTTCTCATCCACGGTGTGACCCCTTATTTGCCGCTGAGCAGGTTATGGACGTTTTCCAGCCACAGGGGAACCCCCAGATGGAAGGACTCGATGAGTTTCATGTCGAAGCCGCGGAAGAAACCGCTCAGCACGAACAGCAGGACGATGGCTGCCATCATCACCTTGGTGACATGGTTCCAGCCGCTCTCTTCCACGCCCTTGCCGATCAGGATGCCGAGCACCAGGCCCGGTACCGCGTTGCCCATGATGAGCTGGGCCAGACCGCCGAAGATGGTGGCCCAGAAACCGGACTTCTTGCCCGCCTCGATGGCGGCCAGCCAGAAGATCACCGGCATGACGGTGTTGACCAGCAGGTTGGCGGCCGGTACCAGCACCTTGACCGCGGTGACCTGCAATGCGGCCGGTACGGCGGCGGCCGTGCTGTTGAGGAAGGCGACCACGATGGCACCTATGATGCCGCCGGCAATGGCCATCTTCTTCGGGTCGTGCAGGGTGGTGGCAAGATCCCGGTTCTTGAACAGCAGTGCCGCCGTGGCCCAGTGCGGAATGATGCGGTGATCCACATCCTGGGTGAAGGCGCCGGCTGCCACGGTGGAAGCCCAGGCGTTGAAGAAGAAGCCCAGACCAAACGAGAAGTGGGAGGCGGGGTCCCCTTCACAGGAGTTGAGCTCGCCCAGGGTACGGAAGGCTCCCATGCCCTGCACGGTCGGCGCATGGAACATCCGTGCCGCGCCGGCCCCCACCCCGACGCCTACCAGGCCGCCGATGATGAGTGACTTGATAAATATGATTAGAAACATCCAACGTATCCTTCTTGTGGGGTGGTACCCGCGGGCGGCGTCACACTAGGGTGAACGTCACTTGCTCGGCATCCAGGCTGGTGACCTTGACCGTGATCGCCAGCTGGACCCGAAATTCGCGGCGCTGGCGCGGCAGGAAGAAGAACAGGAACTTCTCCACCCGGACCGACTCTTCGGCCTTGAGCACCTGCACCTCGAGCGGCTCGATGCGCAGCATCACCCGCGGGTTGTCCTTGAGCAGCGTTGGCTGCACCTGGCTGAGGGCGGCGGCGAACGCCTGCTGGCGAGTCGACCCCTTGCCGTTGACCATGACCTGGGTGGTGAAGTCCTCTTTCATCAGGCGCGTCCGTGTTTCTTGGCGAAGGCTTCGATCAGTTTCTGACCCAGCTCTTCCTTGTCCATGAAGCCGAAGCCCAGCACCACGCACCCTTCGTTGATGGCGGTCACGCCCTCTTCGATGGAGCGCATGCCGTAGCGGCACTTGTAGCCGTACTTGGTCTGGGCCGTGATGGCACCGGCGCCGCCGCTGCCGCAGAAGGAGATGCCGAGATCCGCCTGCTCCTTGTTCATCACGTCACCGAGCTTCATGTCGGCGGCCATGCCGGGGATGATGGTCACGCTGGCGCCGGCGGTTTCCGCGCCTGCCCCCACTTTCTGGCCCTTGCCGAGTCGATCACCGATCACGAGTTTGATGGCTGTCATTTAGCTTTCTCCTTTCACTGAGCTGAGTTCGTTTTCTTTGGCAACTTCGAAATGGACGGACAGCAGATGGGCCTCTTCATAGGCCAGATTGTCCAGCCAGGCGACGACCTGTTCGGCCAGGCGCAGGGAGAGGGGGGAGATCTCCTCGAACAGGCTGAGATCCACCTCCGGCAGTGATTCACCGCTGTAGGAGCGCCACACCATGGCTTTGACGTGGGAGGCCAGCATCTGCCGCTGTACCTCGTTGGGGTGGATGCCCTGCTCGCCGAGCAGGGTGTGGATGCGCGCCAGCGTGTGGTCGGTCTGGCGCAGCAACGCCGGGCTGTCCGGGGTCAGGTTCTGGTCATGGGTCTCTGTGTGCAAGATCTGCTCTCCAAGGCTGGCAGAAGGGATAGCGCTACCCTAAGCCGACAGTAGAGGAGAGAGGAGGCACGGTTTTTCCGATTCGAAGCGGAAATTCCCGCACGCCTGGGCTGAAAACGGTGATTTTTGTGGGGTGGAGGGAAAAAGGGCTGCTATCGGGGCCGATTTTGTGTGATCGAGGGCGCACTTGGCCCGTCGAGTCGGGCCGACAAGGCTTGCTGGAAACTGTGAGTCGCCTCACGGATGGGGGAGTGTAGGAGAAGCAAACAGGGGCGGTTGACCGCCCCTGTCGAAGGGGATTGGCGGGATCAGCTGGCGGTGGCGGCGCTCGCGCTGGCCCGGTTCTGGTAGCGCAGATCCTCTTCGATGGTGACCTCCACCTCCAGCGGCTTGCCGTCACGGATCACCGAGATGGTGAGCTTGGTGCCCGGCCGGCTCTCGACGATCTTGTCCATGGCGGTACGCACGCCGCTGATGGCCTCGCCGTTGATCTTGAGCAGCACGTCGCCCCGCTTCAACCCGCCTCTGGTGGCCGGACCGTTGGGATCCAGGCTCTCTACCACCAGGCCGCGCAGATCGCCCAGGTTCATCATGCGGGCGACGATGGGGTTGATCTCGACGCTGGAGATGCCGAGGTAGCCGCGGATCACCCGGCCGTTGGCGATGAGCTCATCCATGATGCGCTTGGCCAGCTTGTAGGGGATGGCGAAGCTGATGCCGTAGCTCTCCTGGTTGCCATTGAGGTGGTAGGCGGCGGTGTTGATGCCCACCAGATCGCCGCGGGCATTGACCAGGGCGCCCCCCGAGTTGCCCTCGTTGATGGCGGCGTCGGTTTGCAGCAGATCCTGCCGGCCGTTGCTGTCCGGGCCCATGCTGGAGAGGCCGATGCGGCCGGTGGCGCTGATGATGCCCTGGGTGATGGTCTGGCCGACGTTGTAGGGGTTGCCGATGGCGAGCACCACGTCACCCACGTCGGGCAGGCGCTCCGGATCCTGCGGGATCACCGGCAGATTGTCCGACTCGATGTAGAGCACCGCCAGATCGGTCAGCTGATCGGAGCCGACCAGCTCGGCGCTGAATACCCGCCCATCCTGCAGCGCAACGATGATCTGGTCCGCATCGGCGATGACGTGATAGTTGGTCAGCACGTGGCCGCGCTGGCTCATGATGACGCCGGAGCCGAGCCCCTGCGGCCTGAGCTCGGCCTGATTGCCCTGGTTGCGGGCGAAGCTGCGGGTATAGATGTTGACGACCGCCGGCCCGGCGCGGTGGGCGGCGTAGGAGAAACTCAGTTCACGGGCATTGGTGATGAGGCCGGGCAGCTGGGCCCCGCCACGGAAATTGGGAAACAGCAGCAACAGAAGAGCCGCCACGGTGAGACCGAAGCCGACAGACTTGCCCAAGTAACTGACTAGAGGGGGGATTTTCATGTCATTCTCATCCGTACATACAGCGCGCAGAGAATAACACTATCGGTGGATAAAAATCACCCGCGGCGAGGGCCGCGGGTGAGAGGGAGTTAACGGATCACCAGATAGAGGGAGGATTCCCCGCGCTGGATGTTCAGCGCCAGCACATCCGGCTTGTTCTTCAACGCCTTGCTCAGCTCTTCCAGCGAGTTGATGCGCAGGCGGTTGACCCCGATGATGATGTCACCCTTCTGCAGGCCGGAAGCGGCGGCAGGCGAGCGCGGATCGATGTCGGCCACGGCCACGCCGGTCACCGGCTCGGCGGTGGTGCTCAGCTTGGCCCCTTCCAGTGCCGGGTGCAGGGCGCTGGCCAGGATCTCGCTGTCATCCGCCTTCTTCAGCGTGACCTTGACGGTCTGCTCCTTGCCATCGCGGATGAGGCCCAGAGCGACCTGCTTGTCAGCCCCCATGGTGGCGATCTTGGCGCGCAGCTCACCAAACGAGCGGATGGCCTTGCCATCGATGCTGATGATGATATCGCCGGCCTTGATGCCCGCCTTGGCGGCGGCGGAATCAGGCATGACCTGGTTGACGAAGGCGCCATCTTTCTTGTTGTAGCCGAAGGTCTTGGCGATTTCGGAGGTAAGCTCGGTGCCGGTGATGCCCAGTTGGCCGCGGCGCACTTCACCGTATTTCACGATCTGCTCGGACAGGTCGCGCACCATGTTGGACGGAATGGCGAAGCCGATGCCGATGTTGCCGCCGTTCGGGCCCAGGATGGCGGTGTTGATGCCGATCAGCTCGCCGCGCAGGTTGAGCAGGGCGCCACCTGAGTTGCCGGAGTTGATGGCGGCATCGGTCTGGATGAAGTTTTCCAGATTTTCGATGTTGAGGCCGCTGCGGCCAAGCGCACTGACGATGCCGGAGGTGACGGTCTGGCCGAGGCCAAACGGGTTGCCGATGGCCAGTGCATAGTCACCGACCCGCAGCTCGTCGGAGTCGGCAAACTTGATCTGCACCAGATCCTCGGCCTTGATTTGCAGCAGCGCGATGTCGGACTGCTTGTCCTCGCCGATCTTCTTGGCGGCGTATTCACGGCCATCCTTCAGGTTGACCTTGATCTCGTCCGCCTCGTGCACCACGTGGGCGTTGGTGATCACGTAGCCCTTCTTGGCATCAATGATGACGCCGGAGCCGAGCGCCTGGAAGGGCTGCTCGCTCACCTGCTCGTCGGGCATGTTGGGACCGAAGAAGAAACGGAACTGTTCCGGCAGACGCTGGCGGGTGATCTTCTTGCCGGAGACTGAAATGTTGACCACGGCAGGAGTGACCTGCTCGAGCACCGGCGCCAGGCTCGGCATCTCCTGATTGTTCGCCAGCAGAGAGGGCAGTGCAGCCTGTACAGGGGCCGCAGACATGGCGATACCGACACTGAGGGCTAACACACTGAGCACAGAAAGAGGTTTACGCATATGAAAAACAGCTCCCAGAAAAGTTGCAATGCAATCGTCAAGGTCTGACCACGCTACCGCGCAATTAGTTCCGCAGGGAACTAACTGGACTGCTTGAGCAGACCGGAGGCCCCGGCATAGTCACGGGGTGGTACGCCCGGTTCTTCATTGGCCGGGACATCGCTGCTCTCGTCGAGCAGGGTTTCACGGAACAGCGGCTCCTGAGCCTTGGCCAGGAACTTGCTCTGCTCCGCCATATGGCGATAAAGGGTCTGGTACTGCTCGGCCAGCTGCTCCATCAGGGCGGCGCTGTCGGCGAAGTGGGTATTGATCTGGCCCTGGTAGCTTTCCAGTTCCTTGTGAGCCTTCTTCAGTTCTTGTTCCAGACGGCCGGCATCCCGGCTGCGCACTGTGAAGCGGCCGATGATGACACCGATAATCAAGGCGGCGACAGCCAGCAGGATTCCGTTTAACAGACTCATAGATGCTCCTTGTTACAGCTAAATCAATGTGGGTTGATGCGGCCAAAGCGGCCGCTACGCCTTGATGGCACTATACCGTGCACCCCGAGAGCGTGATACCATTTTGTCCTTCATTCAGGGACTTGAAGGCAATCGACAGGATGACCCCGCAGCAAAAGTATCAGCAGGATTTGCAGCGCCCCGGCTTCGTGGCCGACCCCGCCCAGGCGATGGCAGTGGCCCGTCTGGAGCGACTCTATCAGGATTTGTGCCAAACCCCGACTCCGACCAGATCCCGCGGCCTGCTGGGCTGGCTGCAAAAGCCAAAACCCCGCCCGCCCATCCTGGGTCTATATATGTGGGGCGGAGTGGGCAGAGGCAAGACCTGGCTGATGGATACTTTTTTCGACAGCCTGCCGGGAGAGCGCAAGCTGCGCATTCACTTCCACCGTTTCATGCACCGGGTGCATGATGAGCTCAAGGGGCTGACCGGTCAGGCCGATCCGCTCAAGCTGATCGCCAGCGAGCTGGCCGGCGAGACCGACGTCATCTGCTTCGACGAATTTTTCGTCTCCGACATCACCGATGCCATGCTGCTGGGGACTCTGTTCCAGGAGTTGTTCGGCCATGGAGTGGTGCTGGTGGCGACCTCGAACATACCGCCGCAGGATTTGTATCGAAATGGTCTGCAGCGGGCCCGTTTTCTACCGGCGATCGCGCTCATCGAGCGCCATTGCGAGATACTTAACGTGGACGGCGGCACCGACTATCGCCTGCGTACGTTGGAGCAGGCGGAGATTTATCATTTTCCGCTGGATCAGCAGGCAAAATCCAATCTGGATCGCTATTTTCGGCAGTTAACCGGGCTGGAAGAGGCCCGGGCGGGCAGTGTCGAGATCAATCACCGTCAACTGGCGTCGCTGGGGATGGGGGAAGGTGTGCTCTATATGGAGTTTGAGCAACTTTGCTGTACTCCCCGCTCACAGGGCGATTACATCGAGCTGGCCCGGCTGTTTCACACCGTCCTGCTGGCCAATGTGCAGCCAATGGGGGCGGGCACGGATGACGCGGCGCGCCGCTTCATCGCCATGGTGGATGAGTTCTATGAGCGGCACGTCAAGCTGATCATATCGGCGGCGGTGCCGATGCAGGAACTCTATGGCAACGGGCTGCTGAATTTCGAGTTCAAACGTTGTCTTTCACGGCTTCAGGAAATGCAATCGCACGAATACCTTGCCAGAGTGCACCTTCCTTAGTCACAATACCGCGCCTGCCAGTCGGATGGGCATCTGCGGCAGGTAGGGCCGGGCGACATTTGCTAGCTTCATGGCAGTGAAATTAGCAGGTGATATTTAAGGCAACTTCACTTATAATCGCCCGGCCCACGTTACAGCTGTCGATAAGACAGCAACACTTTAAGCTTTACTTGTATTCGAAGGGGTACAGGTAGGCCATCGTTTGTTGTTTGTGGGAGAGCCCCCATAAGCAATTGGGTCTGTAACAGGTAATTGGGTTTAACTTAATGAAAACTTTCGTTGCCAAGCCAGAAACCGTAAAACGTGACTGGTACATTGTGGACGCAGAAGGTAAAACTCTGGGTCGTATCGCAACCGAGATCGCTGCTCGTCTGCGTGGTAAGCACAAAGCTGAGTACACTCCGCACGTTGACACCGGTGATTACATCATCGTTGTAAACGCTGAGAAGGTACACGTAACCGGTAAGAAATTTACCGACAAAATGTACCATGCTCACTCCGGTTTCCCGGGTGGTATCAAGTCCATCAGCTTCGACAAGCTGATTCAGCGTAAACCGGAAATGGTAATCGAAGCTGCCGTCAAAGGCATGCTGCCGAAGGGTCCGCTGGGCCGTGCCATGTTCCGTAAGCTGAAAGTTTACGCAGGCGCCGAGCACGCTCATGCTGCTCAGCAACCTCAAGTACTGGATATCTAACGGGAACTGGCAACAATGGCAGAAAATCAATACTACGGTACCGGCCGTCGCAAAAGCTCCACTGCTCGCGTATTTATCAAAGCGGGTAGCGGTAAAATCGTAATCAACCAGCGCTCCCTGGAGCAGTACTTCGGCCGTCCGACTGCCCGCATGGTAGTTCGTCAGCCGCTGGAACTGGTTGAGATGACCGAGAAACTGGACCTGTACATCACCGTTAACGGTGGTGGCATCTCCGGTCAAGCTGGTGCGATCCGCCACGGTATCACTCGTGCTCTGATGCAGTACGATGAAACCCTGCGTTCCGAACTGCGTAAAGCAGGCTTTGTTACTCGCGATGCCCGTAAGGTTGAGCGTAAGAAAGTCGGTCTGCACAAAGCTCGTAAGCGTCCGCAGTACTCCAAGCGTTAATTCGCTTTTGGTACGCACTCTCGCGAGTGTCAAAAAAGCCTGGCCATGTGCCAGGCTTTTTTTATTGGTAATATTACCAACGGTATTGCTAACACCACGTCACAAAAGACAAAAAATTGTGTATTTATTGTTTTTGACCTTCGCTTCTCTTTCTTGTCAAGTTGTTATCTTTTCTTTAAAATTCCCTCGGTTTTTCTGTGACAATTGTAACTCCGCTTCCGCCGCTGTTGTCACGGAAGAAAGGGGAACAGGGACACAATAAGAATGTGCGGAGTCCACATGGGAGAGTTTTTGGATGAGCAATGCGCCAGTTGATACCGGTCGCCGCAGATTTCTTACCTGGTCAACGGTCGCCGTTGGTGGGGTAGGAGCTGCTTTTACCGCAGTGCCGTTTATTAAGTCATGGAACCCGAGTGCCAAAGCCAAAGCGGCGGGTGCTCCGGTAGAAGTGGATATCAGTAAGTTGGAACCAGGCCAGCTCATCCGTGTTGAGTGGCGAGGCAAGCCGGTCTGGGTGGTGAAACGCACCAAACAGACGCTGGATGCCCTGGCCGCGCACGACGACAAGTTGCGCGATCCGGCTTCCGACGAGCCCCAGCAACCCGACTATGCCCACAACGGTTACAGATCTATCAAGCCGGAGATCTTCGTAGCCGTCGGGATCTGCACTCATCTGGGCTGCTCCCCCTCCTATCTGCCGGACAGCTTTGGCGAGCAGGTGCAGGGCGTGACCTCAGGCTTCTTCTGCCCCTGTCATGGCTCCAAGTTCGACATGGCAGGTCGAGTGTTCCAGGGGGTGCCAGCACCCTTGAACCTGGTCATTCCGCCGTACAAATATCTTAGCGACACCACCATCCTGGTCGGTGCCGATGGCAAGGAGGCCTGACCATGTTTGCCAAACTGATGGGCTGGATTGACTACCGCTTTCCGCTCACTGCCATGTACAACGACCACATGGCCAAGTATCCGGCGCCCAAGAACCTGAACTTCTGGTACTTCTTTGGCTCGCTCGCCATGCTGGTGCTGGTCAACCAGATCATCACGGGTATCTGGCTGACCATGAACTACAACCCCTCCGCCGAAGGTGCCTTCGCCTCCGTGGAGTACATCATGCGGGATGTGGACTACGGCTGGTTGCTGCGTTACATGCACTCCACCGGCGCGTCTGCGTTCTTCATCGTGGTCTATCTGCACATGTTCCGCGGCATGATCTACGGCTCCTACCAGAAGCCGCGCGAGCTGCTGTGGATCTTCGGCATGTTGATCTTCCTCTGCCTGATGGCGGAAGCCTTCATGGGCTATCTGCTGCCGTGGGGCCAGATGTCATTCTGGGGGGCCCAGGTCATCATCTCGCTGTTTGGTGCCATTCCGGTCATCGGTGACGATCTGACCTTGTGGATCCGCGGTGACTACGTCATCTCCGGCGCTACCCTGAACCGCTTCTTCGCGCTGCACGTCATCGCCCTGCCGCTGGTACTGGTGATGCTGGTGGCCATGCATATCCTGGCGTTGCATGAAGTGGGTTCGAACAACCCGGACGGCATCGACATCAAGAAGCACAAGGACGAGAACGGCTGGCCGCTGGATGCGGTGGCATTCCACCCCTACTTCACCGTCAAGGACATGATCGGGGTCGCAGGCTTCCTGTTCCTGTTCTGCGCCATCATCTTCTTCAAGCCGGACATGTGGGGTTATTTCCTCGAGAAACCGAACTTTGAAGTGGCCAATGGTCTGAAGACCCCGGCGCACATCGCCCCGGTCTGGTATTTCACCCCCTTCTACGCCATCTTGCGGGCGGTGCCTGACAAGCTGCTGGGCGTCATCATGATGGGGCTCTCCATCGTGGTGCTGTTCCTGCTGCCCTGGCTGGATCGCTGCAAGGTTCGTTCGGTGCGCTATCGCAGTACCCTGCACAAGCTGAACATCGCCCAGTTCGTGGTCTGCTTCATCATTCTCGGGGTGCTCGGCGTCTTGCCATCGACTCCGACCCTGACGCTGATCGCCCAGATCTGTACCCTGGGTTATTTCGGGTTCTTCGTCCTGTTGTTCTTCTACAGCAAGAATGAAAGCACCAAGCCGCTGCCGGAGAGGGTGACATTTAAATGAAAAGAATAATTTTTGCAGTGCTGACCCTGCTGCCGTCGCTGGTGTTTGCCAACACCGGGGCAGTGCACCTGGACAAGGCCAACTATGACCTGAACGACAAGGCGTCGTTGCAGCGTGGTGCGGCTACCTTCATGAACTACTGCTTTGGCTGTCACAGCACCCAGTACCAGCGTTACAACCGGGTGGCGGCAGACATTGGCATTCCGGAAGATCTGATGGCGGCCAACCTGATCGTCAATGGTGCCAAGATCGGCGATCTGATGGAAAACTCGGTGCCGGACAAGGATGCGGCCAAATGGTTTGGCGCCCCGCCCCCCGATCTGACGCTGGTTGCCCGGGTACGTGGTGCCGACTGGATTTACACCTACCTGCGCTCTTTCTACGTGGACGAGACCCGTCCGTTTGGCGTGAACAACGTGGTATTCCCGTCCGTGGGCATGCCCCATGTGCTGGAGCCGCTGCAAGGCACGCCCCGCGCCGAGTTCGCGACCCACACCGTCGACGGAGTGGAAGTACAGCAGGTTGTCAGTGTCAAATCTGACGGCAACGGTGAAATGAATAACGAAGAGTATGATCAGACGGTACTGGATCTGGTAAACTTCTTGGTCTACTCGGCTGAACCGGTACAACAGGAGCGCGAACGCATGGGCTTCTGGGTACTTGGCTTCATCGTGATCTTCTTCATCTTCACTGTGCTGTTGAAGAAGGAATTCTGGCGCGACGTTCACTAAGCGACCAGATCCGGGTAATATAATGCACGGCAATGAAGACCAAGAGGCTTCATTGCCGTTTCTGCTTTTTAATGACGGGAGGGTTCAATGGCTGTAGCTGCCAATAAGCGTTCGGTAATGACGCTGTTTTCCGGTGCCAACGATATGTTCAGCCATCAGGTGCGCATTGTCCTGGCGGAGAAGGGTGTTAGCGTAGATATCTGCCAGGTTGACCCAAGCAACCTGCCGGATGAGCTGGCCGAGCTGAACCCCTACAACACCGTACCGACTCTGGTCGATCGCGAGCTGGCGTTGTACACCTCACGCATCATCATGGAGTATCTGGACGAGCGCTTCCCGCACCCGCCCCTGATGCCGGTCTACCCTGTGGCCCGCGGCAACAGCCGTCTGATGATGCATCGTATCGAGCTGGACTGGTATTCTCTGGCCGACAAGATCATGGCTGGTACCGACGTGGATGCGGCGCGTGCCGAACTGCGGGACAACCTGCTGGCCATCGCGCCGATCTTCGGTGAAATGCCCTATTTCATGAGCGAAGAGTTTGGCCTGGTCGACTGCTACATGGCCCCGCTGCTGTGGCGTCTGCCGAGCCTCGGCATCGACTTCACCGGTCGTGGTGCCAAAGAGCTGAAGGCCTACATGGTTCGTCTGTTCGAGCGCGAGTCTTTCCAGGCTTCCCTGACTGAAGCCGAGCGCGAGATCCGTGCCGGCGTATGAGCATGGAACCGACAATGACACCCAGTCGCCCGTACCTGCTGCGGGCGTTCTTCGACTGGTTGCTGGACAATGACCTGACCCCGCATCTGGTGGTCAACGTCAACATCCCTCATGTGATGGTGCCGATGCAGTTTGTCCAGGATGGACAGATAGTGCTGAACATCGCCCCCCGTGCGGTAGGGCAGTTCCACATGGACAATGAAGCCATCAGCTTCAGCGCCCGTTTTGGTGGTGTCTCCCAGCAGGTTTACATCCCGATGGCGGCCGTATTGGCCATCCATGCCCGGGAAAATGGCGTGGGAACCCTGTTCCCGCCCGAGCCGGGTTATGACCTCTGGCTGGAGCAGGCCGAAGCGCCGGTGGAACCCGAGCCGGAACCGCCGCGTCCGAGCGGTCGTCCGACCCTGAAGGTCATCAAATAAAAAACGCAGCCAGCTGGCTGCGTTTTTTTATGCCGAGAGTCGGCGGTCAGTGCTAGTTCTGGGCGAACTCGAAGGCCTTGATCACACGCTTCACGCCGCTGACGTGGCGGGCGATCTCGACGGCGTGATCCCCTTCCTGGCGGGTCACCAGGCCAATCAGGAATACCTCGCCATTCTCGGTGACCACCTTGACCTTGGCACTGTCAAAATTCTTGGCGCCCAGCATGTCTGCCCGCACCTTGGAGGTGATCCAGGAGTCGTTGCTGCGAACCCCTATGCTGACCGGCTGGCCGAGGCGCAATTCGTTGTAGACGTGGCGCACCCCCTCGATGCGGGCCACTATCTTGCCAGCTTCGAGCTTGTAAGCGTCAGAAGGTGTCTGGCCGACCAGCAGCACGCGGCCGTTGTTGCTGTAGACGCTGATCTTGCTGGCTGCGCTGAGTGGCTTGTTGTCAGCCAGCAGGTTGGCCGCTTTCAGCTCGATGGCCTGATCGTCCCACTGGGCGCCCAGGGTGCGACGATCGCCGGAGGCTTTGGCCGTGCCGGCGGCACCGCCTACCACTACGGCCGCGCAACCTTGCAGCAGCAGGGTACCGGCCAGCAGGCCGAGCAGGAGCATTTGCTTGTTCATGGTTTCAATCTTCCTGTTGCGGGAAAAGAGTCTGGTCGATGAGATCACACAGGCAGTGCAGGGTCAACAGGTTCACTTCCAGAATGCGGGGTCGACGAGCCGACGGCACCCGGATCTCCACGTCGTTGGGGCCGAGCAGGCCGGCGATCTCGCCGCCGTCGCCACCACCCAGCACCACTATGGTCATGTCGCGGGAGAGAGCGGCCTCGGCGGCCTTGATCAGGCTGCGGCTGTTGCCCGTGGTGGTGAGCACCACCAGGATGTCGCCGGGCTGACCCAGGGCACGGATCTGCTTGGAATAGACCTCTTCAAAGCCGTGGTCGGTCGCGATGGCACTGATGGTCGCCATGTCGGGGGTCAGCGCCATGCCGGGCAGGGAAGGGCGCTCGGTTTCGTAGCAGTTGACCAATTCCGAGATGAACAGCTGGGCCAGCGCTGCGGAAGGACCGTTGCCGCATGCCATCACCTTGTGGCCATTGAGCAGGCAGATGGTCAGCATCTGGGCTGCGGTATGGATGGCATCCGGCAGCGCCTCGGCGGCGGCTATCTTGGTCTGGATGCTCTCGGTGTAGTTCTCTTTGATGCGGTCAGTCATGGGGTCCTCTTAAAATGCGTTCTGGATCCAGTCTGGCTGGTCGCCCTCGAACGCGATCACATCGAATCGGCAGGCCTGGCTGGCCTCGTTGATGGCATGTTGCTTGAAATAGTGGCGCGCTGCCAGCACGATCTTGTGCTGCTTGCGCCGGGTGACCGAGGCGGCGGCGCCGCCATGGCTGGTCTGGGTGCGGTAGCGGACCTCAACAAACACCAGGGTCTCCCCCTGGCGCATGATGAGATCGATCTCGCCGCCCCGGCAGCGGTAGTTGCGGGTCACGGGTTGCAGGCCGCGGGCCTGCAACCAGCGCTCAGCTAGCTGCTCAAAGTGCTGTCCCTTGCTCGGTGCTGACGGGAACAGGTTCTGCCACTGCTGGTGCATCCGTGCCAATAGACCCTTCATGGGGGGCTCCCTCGAGCTGAAGCATGGCACTGTCGCTGACCAGCTTGCCGTTCTGGTAGGTGGCCCAGTCCAGTACCCGCACTATGTTGCCGCTGGCATCCACGCTCAGCTGGCCGCTCATGCCCGGCTGCTGCATGGCATTGACCTTGCGCATCTGCTGCAGGTTTTCCGCCAGCGCCACGGCATCGTAGCCCAGCGCGAACAGGCGCAGCAGATCACCCTGGGTTTGCGGCCAGAGCAGGGCGATCTGTTCGCGCTGCTTCTCGTAACCACCCAGCAGCAGCGGCATGTCGGAGATATGCATGCCGTTGAGCTCGGAGGCCACTTCGGTGGTGGCGCTGTCATAGCTGCGCGAGCTGCTGTAGATAGGCAGGCTACCCATCGGATTGACCGAGATGTCCACATACGGCTTGATCATCCGGGTCTCCAGGCTGTTGGCGACCACATAGACCACGTCGATGCTGCGCGGCGCCGTGTCAGCAAGCTGCACCACTTCGCCGGCCCGGGCGGTGGAGCGACCGCTCAGGGCGTTCTTGACCATGCCCTGCACTTCGTTGCGAGCGCCGAAGGTGGCGACGACCGGCTTGTCCTGGCTCACGGTGGCCCAGGCCTGTTCGAACGCCTTGATGCTGCCATAGCCGATCCGCCCCTGAGCGGCGATCAGCAGGGGCTTGCGATAGCCCTGACCGTAGAGGTACTGGGCGGCCTGCGCTGCATCGGCGGCGGCGGAGAGGGAGAAGTAGAAGGTGTTGTCATTGACGATCGGCTTGTCCAGCTCGTTGAGTGCCAGCACCGGCACGGTCGGATTGGACTTGAGCAGCTCCTCGACCCGGTCTTTGAGCAGCGGGCCGATGATCATGTTGGCCCCTTCCTGAATCGCCTGTTTGTAGAGCTCGCCCATCGCCTTGGTCTGGGTGTCGTAGAAGTTCAGGGTGAACTGTCCCTGATTCTCCTTGTATGACATCAGCATGCCGTTGCGGATGGCGGCGCCTTGAGGCTCCAGATTGCCGGAGAGCGGCAGGAACACGGCGATCTGCTGCAGGGTATTGATGTTGCTGGTCGCCAGATCACCCAGACCCGCCGGCATGTCTTTCTGGGCCGGGTGGTTCGGGAAGGCCTGCTTCCAGCCAGCGAGCTGGCGTGCCAGCTGATTGGGCTGGGCGCCGAACTCGTTCACCAGCGCCGCCAGTCGCAGCCAGCCGGTAGTCACGTCGGGAGCCGGCGCCTCTTCCAGTGCCTGCAGGGTGGAGGGGGTCATGCTTTTGAGCAGTGACCAGATTTGCTGGTGATTGGTGGCCAGCTCATTCTGGGCCAGATAGGGCTCCAGCAGGATCAGCGACTTGGCGGCACCGAACTTGTTGTTGATGTCCAGTTGCAACACCACCCGCTGGCGATACCAGTCCTTCTGGGTATCGGCATCCAGCGCTACCTCGGGCTTGCCCTCCAGCAGGATCAACGCCTGGTTGGCGTTGCCCTGGGCGAGCAGCAGGTGAGCCTGCAACAGTTGCAGCTGGGCCTTTTGTTCGGCGCTCTGGCCCTGCTTCTGCAGTTGCTGGAACAGGGCCGCGGCCGGCTTGGCCTGACCGAGCGCCAGATAGCTGCGCGACGCCATCACCTGCCAGGTGAAGGCTTCGGCCGGTTTGGCCGGATCCACCTGCGCCAGATACCACTGGGCATTCTTGGTCAAATCCGAGAAGGCCGACGGCATGCCGGATTGTCCGGCTGATTGATTGGGCTCCGACGCACAGGCGGCAAGCAGTACTGCCGCGAGTAGGATGCCGAAGAGTCGTGATACACTTAGCTGCTTTGTAACCCGGTTCAAGTTCATTCCCCGACCAGTGTTGAAATTCTCCATAGTGTAAACGGGCCAATATGGCGACACAATTGTCGGGACACTCGGAGCTCCCATGAGTGACATCCCAACCCTGTACATAGTCCCCACCCCGATCGGCAATCTGGCTGACATTACCCAGCGTGCATTGGACATTTTACGCAGTGTCGATCTGGTGGCTGCCGAGGATACCCGTCATACCGGCATCCTGCTCAGCCACTATCAAATCTCGGTGCCCACCTTCGCGCTGCACGATCACAACGAACAGCAGAAGGCTGATGTGTTGATCGGCCGGATAAAAGAGGGCAAGAACGTGGCCCTGGTCTCCGATGCGGGTACGCCGCTCATCAGCGACCCCGGTTATCACCTGGTCACCCGTTGTCGCGAAGCCGGGGTCAAGGTAGTGCCGCTGCCCGGCCCCTGTGCCGCGATCACGGCACTTTCTGCGGCCGGGCTGCCCACCGACCGGTTTGCCTTCGAAGGCTTTTTGCCGGCAAAAGCCAAGGGCCGTGACGACCGTTTGCAGGCGGTGATCGAAGACACCCGCTCACTGGTGTTCTACGAATCCCCGCGCCGGGTGCAGGACACGGTGGAAGCAATCGCCCGCATTCTCGGCGAACGCCAGGTGGTGGTGTGCCGCGAGCTGACCAAGACCTTCGAGTCGATCCACGGTCTGCCTGCCTCCGAGATGCTGGTCTGGCTGGGCGAGGACGAAAATCGCTGCCGCGGCGAGATCGTGCTGGTGGTCGCGGGCGCCAATAAAACTGAAGAGGAGCTGCCGGCCGAGGCGATCCGTACCCTGGGTTTGCTGGTGGCCGAACTGCCGCTTAAAAAAGCGGCGGCGCTCACCGCCGAGATCCACGGGGTGAAGAAGAACGCGCTCTACAAGTACGGCCTCGAACATTACTGAGGCGGATAAATGCAGGCCAGAGGTCAGCCTTGGCGTTCTCTCGAGTGCGATTAACTCGGTCAAAACTCAATTGCAGGTTTACCCCAGGTGCCGGACAAGGCTATAATCCGCGCCCGGAGTTGGCTGGGCAATCGCTGCTTCGTCGTTGTGTCCCTCGGGACAGACGGGCGGAGGGGAGGAAAGTCCGGGCTTCATAGGGCAGGGTGCCAGGTAACGCCTGGGGGGCGTGAGCCTACGACCAGTGCAACAGAGAGCAAACCGCCGATGGCCCGCAAGGGATCAGGTAAGGGTGAAAGGGTGCGGTAAGAGCGCACCGCGCGACTGGCAACAGTTCGTGGCACGGTAAACTCCACCCGAAGCAAGACCAAATAGGCCCCTATTGGCGCGGCCCGCGTTGGGGGCGGGTAGGTTGCTTGAGCCAGCGAGCGATTGCTGGCCTAGAGGAATGATTGCTACCCGGGGCAACCCGGTACAGAACCCGGCTTACAGGCCGACTCCGACCTATTCCTGAAGAGCCTTGCGATTTATCGCGAGGCTCTTTTTTATTGGCGAGAAAATAGCAGCTTGTACCGAGAGATATATGCGTTGGCGAATAGTGAGATAACAGGACATATGCATATAAATCAGTTAGTTATGGATTTTTTCATACACAATGCCTGAGTTATGTTGGTACCTGTGACTCTGAGCGGATCATATCGCTGCCTATTGGTTCACCCTGCTGAACTTTTAATTCTTCGCAATTAATCGCATTGCCGTTAACACAAATAACTTGTGGAAAATCAACTCATTTAATCCTCGCTGCTGAAACGCTGCGTCAATATGTTCCCCATGCCCGAGATCCTCGCTTGAAAAGCCCTCAGCACGTCCTTAAACTTCAAGGTGGGGAAAAGTGGATCAAAGTGGTTTTTATCGGGCGGTTTGCCCCCTTTAACTCATTTTCAGGGACTGCAATTTGTTGCGTGGTGCGCATGCCATCAGCCTCGACAGCAAGGGGCGATTGGCGATTCCGACCAAGTACCGTGATTGGCTGCGCGACGAAAGCGAGGGCCAGCTGGTCTGCACCATCGATATTGCCCATCCCTGCCTGCTGCTTTACCCCCTGAACGAATGGGAAGAGATCGAGCGCAAGCTCAAGACGCTCTCCAGCATGAATCCCCTTGAGCGCCGCCTGCAGCGGCTGTTGCTCGGGCATGCGACCGAATGCGAGCTGGACGGCAATGGCCGTCTGCTGCTCAGCCAGCCACTGCGCAGCCATGCAGGGCTGGACAAGAAGATCATGCTGGTGGGCCAGCTCAACAAGTTTGAGCTGTGGGATGAAGCCCGCTGGCAACAACAGGTCAATGACGACATTCAGGGTCTGCCCGAAGATGACTGGGCAAGCTCGCCACGACTACAGGATTTCTCTTTATAAATGACCCAAGCCGCTGAACACATCACAGTGCTGCTGCACGAAGCCGTTGAAGGGCTGGCCATCAAGCCGGACGGCATCTACGTCGACGGTACGTTTGGCCGGGGTGGTCACTCTCGTCTCATTCTCCAGCAGCTTGGCCCCAACGGCCGGCTGATCGCCATCGATCGGGATCCCCAGGCCATTGCCGAAGCGGCCAAGATCCAGGATCCGCGCTTCGAAATCGTGCACGGCCCCTTCTCCGGCATTGCCTCCTATCTGGATGAACGCGGTCTGCTGGGCAAGGTAGACGGTTTCCTGCTGGATCTGGGGGTCTCTTCTCCCCAGCTGGACGATGCCGAGCGCGGTTTCAGCTTCATGAAGGACGGTCCGCTCGACATGCGGATGGACCCCACCTCCGGTCAGAGCGCCGCCGAATGGCTGGCTCGCGCCGACGTGGACGACATCGCCTGGGTGCTGAAGACCTTTGGCGAGGAGCGTTTCGCCAAGAAGATCGCCCGCGCCATCGTGCACGATCGGGTGACCGAGCCCTATGTCCGCACTCGTCAACTGGCGGAGATGATTGCCCGCGTCAATCCGAGCAAGGAGAAGGGCAAGCACGCCGCTACCCGCAGCTTCCAGGCCATCCGCATCTACATCAACAGCGAGCTGGACGAGATCGAGACCGCGCTCAACGGCGCCCTGCAGGTGCTGGCTCCGGAAGGTCGTCTCTCCGTCATCAGCTTCCACTCGCTGGAAGATCGGCTGGTGAAGCATTTCATTCGCAAGCATGAGAAAGGGCCGGAAGTGCCGCACGGCATTCCGTTGACCGAGGCCCAGCTGGCCGGCGGTCGCAAATTGAAGTCGGTCGGCAAGGCGCTCAAGCCTTCCGAGCACGAGGTCAATGAAAACAGTCGGTCCCGCAGCTCGGTGCTGCGGGTCGCCCAGCGGTTGGCGGAGTAAGCCATGAGCGAGGTGCGCGTTCATCTGGCCAGGGAGATCCTCGGTGATCTCTGGCGGCACAAGCTGCAGGTGGTGCTGGCCATCGCCGTGCTGATCACCGCCTTTGCGGTGATCCTGGTGACCAACATGACCCGTGGTCTGACGGCCAAGCAGAACGACCTGATGGCGGAGGAGGATCGGCTCAACATCGAATGGCGGCACCTGTTGCTGGAGCAGGGCACGCTGGCCGAGCACTCCCGGGTGGCGAGTCTGGCCATGGACAAGTTGCAGATGGCTCGCCCGCTGGTGACCACCGAGAAGGTAATTACACAACCATGAAACGCAAGGCTTCCGCCAAGGCCCAACCCAAGGTCAAAGCTCCGTCACTCTATCCGTGGCGCTTTCGCACGCTGGTGTTCTTCATCGGCATTGCGTTTGCCGGCTTGATCCTGCGACTGGCCTGGATCCAGGTGATCGACCCGGATCGGCTGCGTCAGGAAGGGGACATGCGTTCGCTGCGTACTACCGCCACTCAGGCGGTGCGCGGCATGATCACCGATCGTAACGGCGAACAGCTGGCGGTGTCGGTGCCGGTGGAAGCCGTCTGGGCCGACCCCAAGACGGTGCACGAGTCTGGCGCCATCCATAACGAGCGGGCCTGGCTGGCCCTGTCCGCCGTGCTCAAGCTCGACATCAACACCCTCAAGCACCGCATCTCCAACCCGAGCAAGCGCTTCGTCTACCTGCAGCGCCAGGTGACGCCGGCGGTGGCGGAATACATCAAGGGTCTCAAGCTGGGTGGCATCTATCTGCGCCCCGAGGCGCGCCGTTTCTACCCGACTGGCGAGATCAGCGCCCACCTGGTGGGGGTGACCAACATCGACGGCAGCGGCATCGAGGGGATAGAGCGCAGCTACAACGAGTGGCTGACGGCGACCCCTGGCGAGATGCGGGTGCGCAAGGACAGGCAGGGCCGGGTCATCGAGCGGCTTGGTCTGGTGAAAGAGGGCAAAAACGCCAACGACCTGCAGCTGAGCATCGATCAACGAGTGCAGGCGCTGGCCTACCGGGCGCTCAAGCGTGCCACCGACGAGAACAAGGCGACCTCCGGCTCCATGGTGATGCTGGACGTCAAGACCGGCGAGGTGCTCGCCATGGTCAACACCCCCTCCTACAACCCCAACAACCGCGGTCAGTATCAGAGTTTCCGGGTACGCAACCGGGTGGTGACCGATACCTATGAACCAGGTTCCACCGTCAAGCCGCTGATCCTGCTCAGTGCCCTGCAAGCCGGGGTCACCAGCTGGAAGGACACCATTCCTGGCGGCCCTCTGTTCATCGGGGCCAAGCAGATCCGCGACGTGAGTATCCACAAGGCGACCAACCTGTACGACATCCTGCGCTACTCCTCCAACATCGGTATGTCGCGCATCGCGCTGCGGATGCCGGCGCAGGAGATGATCAACACCCTCAGCATGGTGGGCTTCGGGATGGACACCGGCAGCGGCCTGATGGGTGAGAGCAGCGGCATGCTGCCCCAGCGCCGGCGCTGGTCCGATATCGAACGGGCCACCCTGTCGTTCGGCTATGGCCTGCGGGTCACCCCGCTGCAGCTGGCCTCCGCCTATGCCACCCTGGCCAACAAGGGCAAGCGGGTGCCGCTCTCCATCGTCAAGGTGACCGAGCCGCCCAAGGGGGAGCAGGTCATCGACCACAACAACGCCACCGCCATGTTGCAGGCGCTGGAGTACGTGGTCAGCAATGCCATTCCGAAAGCGCAGATCCCCGGTTACCGGGTCGGCGGCAAGAGTGGTACCGCCAAGGTCGCGGTCGCGGGTGGCTACGGCAAGGACTACATGGCCTGGTTCGCCGGTTTCGCCCCGGCCAGCAATCCCCGTTTCGTCATGGTAGTGGTGATCAACGAGCCCAAGGGCGACGCCTACTACGGTGGTGCCGTTGCGACGCCGCCGTTTGCCGAAGCCATGGGCGGGGTACTGCAGCTCTTCAATATTCGTCCCGACGCGGTGCCGCCAGCGGTACCCACCAAACTTGCCCGTACGGAGGCTTCCAATGTTGTCCCGCGCACTTGATCAACTGATGCGCCCTTTTGGCATTACTGCCCCGGCGCTCGCGCTTACCGACATCCAGCTGGACAGTCGGCGGGTCGGGCCCGGTTGTCTCTTCGTGGCGATTCGCGGGCATCAGGTGGATGGCAGACGGTTTATCGAACAGGCGGTGGCTCAGGGAGCGACCGCCGTACTGTTTGAAGAGGACGGTGAATTCGTGGCACCGGCGCTGAGCGTGCCTTGTCTCGGGATCCCGAGTCTGCCAGCCAGGCTCTCCGAGCTGGCTGGCTATTGCTACGACCAGCCGGCCGGCAAGCTGGATCTGGTGGGCATCACCGGCACCAACGGCAAGAGCACCACGGCGCTGCTGGTGGCCAACTGGCGCACCCTGCTGGGGGGCAAGGCCGGGGTGATGGGCACCATCGGCAACGGCCTGTTCGGCGAGCTGGTGGAAGCGGAAAACACCACTGGCAGCGCGGTGCAGGTGCAGGCCAATCTGGCCGCTCTGCAAGCGCAGGGGGCGGATCTGGTGGCGATGGAGGTGTCCAGCCACGGCCTGGTACAGCATCGCGTGGCGGCCCTGCCGTTTGCTGCCGCCGTATTCACCAACCTGAGCCGGGATCATCTGGACTATCACGGCACCATGGAGGCCTACGGCGCCGCCAAGGAAGAGCTGCTGAAACTGGTGGACGAACCCTGCGCCGTGCTCAATGCCGACGACCGGCTGGGCCGCCAATGGCTGGCTGCCTATCCGGCTGCGGTGGCGTTCAGCGTGCACGGCCCGGTGGCCGGTCACCCGGGGCGACAGCTGACGGCGCAGGATCCCCATTTCCACCAGCAAGGTTTTCGCACGCAGATTAACTCCAGCTGGGGGAATGGTGTATTATCCGCCCCCTTGCTCGGGCGCTTCAACGTCAGCAACGTGCTGGCCGCGATGGGCGCCATGCTGGTGCTCGGTTATGACTTCGACGAGTTGCTGGCCAGCGCGCCGCAACTGCAGCCGGTAACCGGCCGCATGGAGTGCTTCGGTGGCGGCAAGGCGCCGCTCGCTGTGGTCGATTATGCCCACACGCCGGATGCGCTGGAGAAGGCCCTGCAGGCCCTGCGGGTGCACTGTGAAGGGCGGCTCTGGTGCCTGGTGGGCTGTGGTGGCGACAGGGATCGCGGCAAGCGTCCCATGATGGCCGCCATGGCCGAGCTGCATGCGGATCGCGTGATCCTGACCGATGACAATCCCCGTACCGAGGAGCCGGCCCGGATCATGGCCGACATGGTGGCGGGTCTTCGCGATCCCGGCGCCGTGCAGATCGAGCACGACAGGACCAAGGCAATCCAGTTGGCACTGAGCCAGGCGAGCAAACAGGACATCATCCTGGTGGCCGGTAAGGGTCACGAGGATTATCAGATCATTGGAACCGACAAGCGGCACTACAGCGACCGGGAAACCGTCGCGGCCGCCTTGCACACATTATTGGAGTCATTCGCATGATGACCCTCAGGCTTGCCGAGCTGGCGCAGGTACTCGATGCCCGTCTGATTGGTGAAGACGGAGCGATCACGGCTGTCAGCACCGACACCCGTACCCTGGGCGCAGGCGCGCTGTTTGTTGCGCTGCGCGGCGAGCGTTTCGATGCCCACGATTTCTGCGAGCAGGCCGTGGCCGCCGGGGCATCGGCCCTGCTGGTCGAGCGTGAACTGCCGTTGGCGATCCCCCAGCTGGTGGTGACCGACAGTCTCAAGGGACTGGGTCGCCTCGGTCGGCTGGTGCGCGAGCGGATCAACCCGAAAGTGCTGGCCATCACCGGCAGCTGCGGCAAGACCACGGTGAAGGAGATGGCGACTGCCATCCTGCGTCAGGAAGGGGACGTGCTGGCCACCGCCGGCAACTTCAACAACGAAGTGGGGGTGCCGCTGACCCTGCTGCGCCTCGAGCCGCAACACCGGTTCGCGGTGATGGAGCTGGGGGCCAACCACCCGGGCGAGATCGCCTGGACCACCTCGCTGGCCAAACCCGATGCCGCCATCATCAACAACGTGGCGGCCGCGCACCTGGAGGGCTTCGGCTCGCTGGAAGGGGTGTTCCACGCCAAGAGCGAAATCTTCGAGGGGCTGGGTGAAGGTGGTTGCGCCATCGTCAATGCCGACAACGAATTCTGGCCGAAGTGGCAGGCCCGCGGGATCCACTGCGCCTTCTCCATCGAGGATCAGCGTCAGCCGTTCCACGCCAGCAACGTGGTGATCAACCAGCAGGGTTGTGCCGAGTTCGTCATGGTGACGCCGCAGGGCGAAGTGAGCCTGACCCTGGCCATTCCGGGCCGCCACAACGTGGCGAACGCCCTGGCCGCCGCCGCCGGCACGCTGGCGCTCGGCGCCTCGCTCGCCTCGGTCAAGGCCGGGCTCGAGCAGATGGCGCCGGTCAAGGGCCGTTTCTGCGTCCAGCGCTGGGGTGGTCTCACCCTGGTGGACGACACCTACAACGCCAGCGTGGAGTCCGTGCTGGCGGGCATCGATGCCCTGACCGCCATGAGCGGCTACAAGGTGCTGGTGTTCGGTGACATGAAGGAGTTGGGTGAGGAGTCCGCCGAGCAGCACGCCCGGGTCGGACGCCACGCCAGCGAGCGCGGCCTCGATGCCGTGCTGACCGTAGGGGAACAGAGTCGCCACACCGCAGATGCCGCGGCTGGCCGACATTTCGATAACAAGGCGTCGTTGTTTGAAGTGCTTGCGCAAATGATAAATACACATCAAGAAATCGCGATCCTGGTCAAGGGTGCCCGCGGCTCCCGCATGGAAGATATCGTCGAGATGGTCAAAGACCGTCAGGAGTCAGCCACATGCTAGTCTGGCTGGCGGAACTGCTCACCCCGCACTTCACCTTCTTCAACGTCTTCTCCTACCTGACGTTTCGCGCCATCCTGTCGATCATCACCGGCCTGGTGGTGGCGCTCTGGATGGGGCCGCGCCTCATCCGCCGATTGCAGATCCTCAAATTCGGCCAGGTGATCCGCAATGACGGACCCGAGTCGCACCTGAGCAAGAAAGGCACCCCGACCATGGGCGGCCTGATGATCATCGCCGCCATCTTCATCTCGGTGCTGCTCTGGTGTCGCCTCGACAACCCCTACGTCTGGCTGGTGCTGTTTGTGCTGGGTGCCTATGGCGCCATCGGCTTCGCCGATGACTACCTCAAGGTGGTGCGCAAGAACACCGACGGCCTGATCGCCCGCTGGAAGTACTTCTGGCAATCCGCCGTTGCGCTGGGGGTGGCCGTGTTCCTTTATGCCACCGCCACTCACGACGGTCAGACCCAGCTGGTGGTGCCCTTCCTCAAGGATGTGATGCCGCAACTCGGGCTGATGTTCATCGTATTGACCTACTTCGTCATCGTCGGCACCTCCAACGCGGTCAATCTCACGGATGGCCTGGATGGTCTGGCCATCATGCCGACCGTGATGGTGGCGGGGGGCTTCGCCTTCATCGCCTGGGCCACCGGCAACGTCAATTTCGCCAACTACCTGCATATTCCCTATGTGCCCTATACCTCCGAGCTGGTGATCGTCTGTACCGCCATCGTCGGGGCGGGTCTGGGTTTCCTCTGGTTCAACACCTACCCGGCCCAGGTGTTCATGGGAGACGTGGGCTCCCTGGCGCTGGGCGGCGCACTCGGCACCATCGCCGTGCTGGTGCGTCAGGAGTTTCTGCTGGTGATCATGGGCGGCGTCTTCGTGATGGAGACCGTCTCGGTGATCCTGCAGGTGGGGTCCTACAAGCTGCGCGGTGTGCGCATCTTCCGCATGGCACCGATCCATCACCACTATGAGAAGAAGGGCTGGCCGGAGCCGCGCGTCATCGTGCGCTTCTGGATCATCACGCTCATGCTGGTGCTGCTCGGCCTCGCCACCCTGAAGGTGAGGTAAGCCATGGTCATCATCATCGGACTCGGCAAAACCGGACTCTCCTGCGTCGATTACTTCCTCGGCCGTGGCGTGACGCCGCTGGTGATGGACACCCGCGCCAACCCGCCCGGCAGGGATCAACTGCCTGCCGATGTGGAACTCATCCACGGGCTGGATGGCGAACTGCTCAAGCAGGCGCACATGATAGTGGCGAGCCCGGGCATTGCCCTGGCAACGCCCGAACTGCAAGCGGCCGCCGAGTTCGGGGTGCGCATCGTCGGCGACATCGAGCTGTTCGTGCGCGAGACCCAGGTGCCGGTGATCGCCATCACCGGCTCCAACGGCAAGAGCACGGTCACCACCCTGGTGGGCGAGATGATCGCCGAAGCCGGCCTCAAGGTCGGGGTGGGTGGCAACATCGGCACGCCGGCGCTCGAGCTGCTCAAGCAGCCGATGGATCTCTGCGTGCTGGAGCTCTCCAGCTTCCAGCTGGAGACCACCCACAGCCTGCGCGCCGCCGCCTCCGTGGTATTGAACCTCTCCGAAGATCATATGGATCGCTATCAGGGCATGGCCGACTATCGCGCCGCCAAGATGGAGATCCATCAGCATTCCCAGCACATCCTGATCAATCGCGACGATGCCCAGACCCTGCCCGACGTGGGTCAGGTGTGGCAGAGCTTCGGCCTTGACTGCAACGGCTATGGCCGCTGCGAGCTGGATGGCCGTCACTGGCTGACCCTGCACGGCGAGCCGTTGCTGGCGGTGGACGAGATGAAGATCGTCGGCGCCCACAACCAGGCCAACGCGCTGGCCGCCATGGCCCTGTGCGATGCGGTCGGCATCCCGCGCGAGCCGCAGTTGCGAGTACTGCGCCGTTTCGAGGGGCTGCCCCACCGTGCCCGCTTCGTGCGGGAGGTGAACGGGGTACGCTGGATCAACGACTCCAAGGCCACCAACGTGGGGGCGACCCTGGCTGCCGTGGCCGGGGTGCGCGAGTCGGTGAAGGGCCGTCTGCTGCTGCTGGCCGGTGGCCAGGGCAAGGGCCAGGATTTCGGCCCGGTGCAGGCGCTGCTCGGCAGCCAGATCGATCACATGTACTGTTTCGGCCAGGATGCCGAGGTGCTGCTGGCGCTGGGTGAGCAGACTGAGCGGGTGGCGGATCTGGATGCCGCGGTCGCCAAGGCGGCTGCCGATGCCAGACCCGGCGACTGGGTGCTGCTGGCGCCGGCCTGCGCCAGCCTGGACCAATTCAAGTCTTTCGAAGCGCGCGGCGATCGTTTCACCGAGCTGGTACAGAAGTTATGAACGCCCTTCGCGCAGTCGCAGGCTTCTTGCAGCGCTGGCTGTTGCCGGCGCGCCCTGCCGGTCTCTATGACCGGCAGCTGGTCGTGCTGGCGCTGGCGCTGATGGCGGTGGGTCTGGTGATCGTGGCCTCCGCCTCGATCCCGGAGGGGATCGCCATCAACAACGATCCCTTCATGTTCGTGAAGCGTCACGGCCTGTTTCTGCTGATGGCGCTCGGCATCTCCTGGTTCGTGCTGCAGGTGCCGATGGCGCGCTGGCAGCACTACAACGGCCCCATGCTGCTGCTGGCCATCGTCATGCTGGTGCTGGTGTTGCTGGTGGGCCGCAGCGTCAACGGCTCGGTTCGCTGGTTGCCGCTGGGTCCGTTCAACCTGCAGCCGGCCGAGTTCGGCAAGCTGGCGCTGTTCGTCTATCTGGCGGGCTATCTGGTGCGCCGTCAGAGCGAGGTACGCGAGCGTTTCATCGGTTTCATGAAGCCGATGGCGGTGCTGTTCGTGGTGGCCATCCTGCTGCTGGCCCAGCCCGATCTGGGCTCGGTGGTGGTGATGTTCGTCACCTCGCTCGGCATGCTGTTCCTGGCCGGCGCCCGCCTGGTGCAGTTCATCGGTCTCATCCTGGTGGGGGTGAGCGCCGTGGTGACCCTGATCATCGCCGAGCCGTACCGGATGCGGCGGGTGACCTCCTTCCTCGATCCCTGGGCCGATCCGTTCGGCAGCGGCTACCAGCTGACCCAGTCGCTGATGGCCTTCGGCCGTGGCAGCTGGTTTGGCGAGGGGCTTGGCAACTCCATCCAGAAGATGGAGTACCTGCCGGAGGCGCACACCGACTTCGTGTTCGCCATCCTGGGGGAAGAGCTGGGCTATGTGGGCGTGCTGGGCGCGCTGTTTCTCATCTTTGCGCTGGCAATCAAGGCGCTCAAGCTGGGGCACCAGGCGCTGGTGGCCGAGCGACTGTATGAAGGCTATCTGGCCATCGGCATCGGCATCTGGTTCAGCTTCCAGACCTTCGTCAACGTGGGGGCAGCCAGCGGCATGATGCCGACCAAGGGGCTGACCCTGCCGCTGGTCAGTTATGGTGGTTCGAGCCTCATCATCATGATGGTGGCGGTGAGCATGTTGATTCGTATCGATTTCGAGTTGCGCCAGGCCAGTGCCCAGGCGCGCGTGCGGGAGGTTTAGTGAGCAAGACGCTGTTGGTGATGGCAGGCGGTACCGGGGGCCATGTGTTCCCCGGTTTGGCCGTGGCTGATCGCCTCAAGGCCCAGGGCTGGACCATTCACTGGCTCGGCACCGCCGACCGGATGGAGGCCGAGCTGGTGCCTGCCCATGGTTACCCCATCTCCTTCATCGATATCCAGGGGGTGCGTGGCAACGGCATCAAGCGTCTGCTGGTCGCGCCCTATCGCATCGTCAAATCAGTGCTGCAGGCGCGCCGGGTGCTCAAGACCATTCGCCCCGACGTAGTGCTCGGCATGGGTGGCTTTGCCTCCGGCCCGGGTGGCGTGGCGGCCTGGCTGTCCGGTATCCCGCTGTTGCTGCACGAGCAGAATGCTGCGGCAGGCCTGACCAACAAGTTGCTGGCTCGCCTCGCCAAGCGGGTGCTGATGGCATTTCCGGGCGCCTTCGCGCCGAGCCGTCGCACCGCCGTGGTGGGCAACCCGGTACGCCCCGAAGTGGTGGCGCTGCCGGATCCTCAACTGCGCAGCGGCGCTGAGCCACTGCGGCTGCTGATCGTCGGTGGCAGCCTGGGGGCCCGGGTGCTCAACGAGCAGGTGCCGCCAGCGGTGGCGGCGGCCGGCGTGCCCATCGAGGTGCGTCACCAGTGTGGCAAGGGCAATCGCGATGCCGTGGCCGAAGCCTATGCCAAGCAGGGCGTAGCAGCCGAAGTGAGCGAATTTATCAAGGATATGGCTGATGCCTACGCCTGGGCCGATCTGGTGGTGTGCCGGGCGGGGGCGCTGACCGTCTCCGAAGTGGCTGCCGCCGGGGTCGCCGCCATTTTTGTACCGCTACCCCACGCGGTGGATGATCACCAGACCCGCAACGCCCTGACCCTGGCCGACGGTGGTGCGGCTGAATTCCTGCCCCAATCCGAGCTGACGACGGCCTCGCTGGCTGCGCGTCTCTCCTGGCTTGCCGGGCGCAGGGAAACCCTATTGAACATGGCCCAGGCCGCCCGTCGCGTGGCCATTACCGATGCCGCCGAGCGGGTTGCCGACGAGTGCAAACGCCTGGCGACCGGGCAGATTGAGAGAGAACTATGACCAAGGTTGAACTGGCAAAACTGCGTACCGTTATCCCTGAAATGCGCCGCGTGCGTCGCATCCACTTCATCGGCATCGGTGGTGCCGGGATGGGCGGTATCGCCGAAGTGCTTGCCAACGAAGGGTATCAGGTAACCGGCTCGGATCTGGCCCGCAATGCGGTGACCGAGCGACTCGAGTCCCTTGGCGCCCACATCTTCGTCGGCCACAGTGCCGAGCACGTGAACGAGGCGAGCGTGGTGGTGGTTTCCACCGCCATCAAGCAGGACAACCCCGAGCTGCTGGCCGCCCGCGAGCTGCGCATCCCCGTGGTGCGCCGCGCCGAGATGCTGGCCGAGCTGATGCGCTTCCGCCACGGCATCGCCATCGCCGGCACTCACGGCAAGACCACCACCACCAGTCTGGTGGCGAGCATCTATGCCGAAGCGGACCGGGATCCGACCTTCGTCATCGGTGGCCTGCTCAACAGCGCCGGCACCAATGCCCGCCTGGGCAGCAGCCGCTATCTGATTGCCGAGGCGGACGAGAGCGACGCCTCCTTCCTGCATCTGCAGCCGATGGTCTCCATCGTGACCAACATCGAAGCGGATCACATGGACACCTATGGTGGCGATTTCTCCAAGCTGAAGGCCACCTTCATCGACTTCCTGCACAACCTGCCGTTCTACGGGCTGGCCGTTGTGTGCGTGGATGATCCGGTGATCCGCGGCATGCTGCCGGAGATCGCTCGTCCTACCATCACCTACGGCCTGAGTGATGATGCCGACGTGCAGGTGCTGGACTTCGTGCAGACCAGCAACCGCAGTCGCTTCCGAGTGCGCCGCAAAGATGCCGGCGAGCTGGAGGTGACCCTCAATCTGCCCGGCATCCACAACGCGCTCAATGCCGCCGCGGCGATTGCGGTCGCCACCGAGGACGGGATCGGCGATGATGCCATCATCCGGGCGCTGGCCAAGTTTGAAGGGGTGGGTCGCCGCTTCCAGCAATATGGCGAGTTCGAGACCGGTCGCGGCAAGGCCATGCTGGTGGACGACTACGGTCACCACCCGAGCGAGGTCAAGGTCACCATCAACGCAGCTCGCGCCGGCTGGCCCGAGAAGCGGTTGGTGATGGTGTTCCAGCCGCACCGCTACACCCGTACCCGCGATCTCTACGAAGACTTCGCGGACGTGCTCTCCAAGGTGGACGTGCTGGTGATGCTGGAGGTTTATGCCGCCGGTGAAGAGCCGATTCCGGGCGCCGATGGCCGTGCCCTGTGCCGCTCCATCCGCTCCCGCGGCAGCCTGGAGCCCATCTTTGTCGCGACGCCGGACGATGTGCCGGCGGTGCTGGCCGGGCTGGTCGGCGAAGGCGATCTGGTGCTGACCCAGGGGGCAGGGAACGTCGGCGCACTGGCTCGCCGTCTCGGCGAGATGAAATTGAGCATCGAGAGCATGAAATCCGGCGCCTGAGGGCCCAATGAGTATTTTGACCGCCAAGCCGGGGCCTATATAATGGCGAACCGGTCTGCAAAGGGCCGGCATGGCGCGTTAAACGGGGATCGATCGGGTGGAGGCAAGGGCACAAGGGCGCACCAAGGGGGGCTTCATCGCCGGGGTGGGATTTTTCATCCTGGTCATGTGGGGCCTCTACCAGACCGCGCTGGATGTTAAAGATTGGCTGACGGATGCCAATCGGTTGCCCATGAGCGAGCTGTTGCTGCAGGGGCAACACCAGTATTTGCAAACCGATGAACTGCGCAGCGCCGTGCTGGATGGCGCCGAGTTGCGCAACTTCTTCGAGTTGGATGTGAACGAATTGCAGGCGCGGTTGAACGCCTTGCCTTGGGTGGCCCAGGTCTCGGTACGCAAGAAGTGGCCCAACAAGATCAAGGTCTACCTCACCGAACAGGCGGTTGCGGCCCGCTGGAATGGCAACCGCTTCGTCAACACCAAGGGTGAGGTGTTCAGTGCGCCGGACAGGGTGAAGACCCCTCTGATGCAGCTGTCCGGGCCAGAAGATCAGGCCGTCAAGGTGCTGGAGGCCAGCCGCCAATACGAGGCGCAGCTGGCGGCTAGAGGGTACAAGCTGCTGGGGGTGAATCTGACCCCCCGCCATGCCTGGGAACTGACCCTGGATGGCAACATTCAGCTGTTTTTGGGGCGCTCGGATATCGCGCTTCGACTGCAGCGGTTTATCGATGCCTTTCCGGTCATCGAGCCTCGTGAGCGTGTTGCTTACGTGGATCTTCGATACGACACCGGAATGGCAGTTGGCTGGAAGAAGAACGAAGAGAAAGTGAATGACCAAAACCGCAGATAGAAATCTGATTGTCGGGCTGGATATCGGCACAACCAAGGTGGCGGTTCTGGTTGGCGAAGTGCTGCCAGACGGTGAGCTCAATGTCATCGGCATGGGCAGTCACGCCTCTCGTGGCATGGACAAGGGCGGGGTCAACGATCTTGATTCCGTGGTCAAGTCCCTGCGTCGCGCGGTGGAAGAGGCTGAAATGATGGCCGACTGCCAGATCAGCTCCGTCTATCTGGGGTTGTCCGGCAAGCATATCGACTGTCGCAATGAAACCGGCATGGTACCCATCTCCGATGAAGAGGTGACCCAGGAAGACGTGGACAACGTCATCCACACCGCCAAGTCGGTACGGTTGTCCGATGAGCTCCGGGTGCTGCACGTGCTGCCCCAGGAGTTCGCCATCGACTACCAGGAAGGGATCAAGAACCCGGTCGGCCTCTCCGGCGTGCGGATGGCGGCCAAGGTGCACCTGATCACCTGCCACAACGACATGGCTCGCAACATCGAGAAATGCGTGGAGAAGGTGGGGCTGCGGGTGGACCAGCTGATCTTCTCCGCACTGGCGTCCAGCTACGCCGTGCTGACTGAAGACGAGAAGGAGCTGGGTGTCTGCGTGGTGGACATCGGTGGCGGCACCATGGACATGTCGCTGTTTACCGGCGGTGCCCTGCGTCACACCAAGGTGATCCCGTACGCCGGCAGCACGGTGACCAGCGACATCGCCTATGCCTTCGGCACTCCGCCGCTGGACGCGGAGGCGATCAAGGTGCGCTATGGCTGCGCCCTCGGCCGGCTGGTCAGCAAGGAAGACAATATTGAAGTACCCAGTGTCGGCGGTCGTCCGGCGCGCAGCCTGCAGCGGCAGACACTGGCTGAAGTGATTGAGCCCCGTTACACCGAGTTGCTCTCCATGGTGAATGATGAGCTGGTGCGGGTACAAAGCGAATTGAAAGCGCAGGGGGTCAAGCATCAGCTTGCAGCCGGTGTGGTCTTGACCGGCGGCGCTGCCCAGATCGAAGGCATTGTGGAGTGCGCAGAGCAGATCTTCCAGAGCCAGGTCCGGGTAGGGGAGCCCATGAATATCCGGGGATTGAGTGATTATGTGCAGGCGCCTGTGTACTCGACCGCGGTCGGGTTGCTGCAGTATGGCCGCACCCATCAATCCACCGGCAGTAGCAAGGAATATGCCGCCAAGGCAAGCGTAGGTGGGCTGGTCAAACGGGTCAGCAACTGGTTGCGTGGCGAGTTCTAAAAGATTTTGCTGAGTCAGGCAAATAAAGCGGAGAGACAACATGTTTGAATTTATGGATAGCCACACTGACGAAGCCGTCATTAAAGTGATTGGTGTGGGTGGCGGCGGCGGCAACGCGGTCGAGCACATGGTTCGTCAAAACATCGAAGGCGTTGAATTCATTACCGTCAACACCGACGCCCAGGCTCTGCGTAACTCCAGCGCCAACACAACCCTGCAGATCGGCGGTGGCATCACCAAGGGTCTGGGTGCCGGAGCCAATCCGGAAGTGGGTCGTGATGCGGCCATGGAAGATCGGGAAGCGCTGCGCGAGCTGCTGACTGGCTCCGACATGGTGTTCATCGCCGCCGGCATGGGCGGTGGTACCGGTACCGGTGCTGCACCGATCGTGGCCGAAGTGGCCCGCGAGATGGGTATCCTGACAGTTGCTGTCGTAACCAAGCCGTTCTCCTTCGAAGGGAAGAAGCGGATGGGCTTCGCTGCTCACGGCATCGAAGAGCTGTCCAAGAACGTCGACTCCCTGATCACCATCCCCAACGACAAGTTGCTGAAGGTGTTGGGCCGCGGTATCTCCCTGCTGGACGCCTTCAAGGCTGCCAACGATGTACTGCTTGGCGCGGTACAGGGCATTGCCGAGCTGATCACCCGTCCGGGCTTGATCAACGTCGACTTCGCGGACGTGCGTACCGTGATGCGTGAAATGGGTACCGCCATGATGGGTACCGGTTCCGCCTCCGGTGATGACCGTGCCGAAGAAGCGGCCGAGAAAGCCATCTCCAGCCCGCTGCTGGAAGACGTGGATCTGGCCGGTGCCCGTGGCATCCTGGTCAACATCACCGCCGGCATGGACATGACCATCGAAGAGTTCGAAACCGTGGGTAACGCGGTCAAGGCCTTCGCCTCCGAGAACGCCACCGTGGTGGTGGGTACCGTAATCGACCCGGAAATGCACGACGAACTGCGCGTGACCGTGGTGGCTACCGGTATCGGTGCCGAGCGCAAGCCGGACATCACGCTGGTGAAGAACAACATGGTACAAGAGCGTCCGGCCCGTCAGCCCCTGATCAGCGAAGCCCTGCAGTCTCGCGTGATGGAAGAGGCCCCGGCCAAGGTGGTCAACGCCGAGCCGCAAGCTCGTCGCGAACCGGATTATCTCGATATTCCTGCGTTCCTGCGCAAGCAAGCTGACTAAGCCTCTAATGACGCTGGTTTGTTTGTTGCTTAAGGAATGTGCTAAGATGGCCCGGCAACGACCATCTGGTCAGGAATTTGAGCTGTTAAGCGGATACGCCCATGATTAGACAAAGAACCTTGAAAACGAGTGTCCAGGCCACCGGTGTCGGCCTGCATTCGGGCCGGAAAGTCACAATGACGTTCCGTCCGGCGCCTGTTAACACAGGGATCGTTTACTTGCGTACCGATCTGAATCCTGTGGTAGAGCTGCCAGCCAATGCCGATCAGGTGCGTGATACCGTGCTTTGTACCGCTCTGGTCAATGAAGCCGGTGTCCGAGTCTCTACCATTGAGCACCTCTCTGCCGCGCTCGCCGGGATGGGCATCGACAACCTCTATGTCGAGGTTGATGCGCCCGAGATCCCGGTGATGGACGGCAGTGCGCACCCCTTTATCTACCTGCTGCAAGAAGTCGGTATCCGTGAACAGAATGCGCCCAAGCAGTTTGTGCGGATCAAACAGAGCATCCGGGTTGAAGACGGCGACAAGTGGGCGGAATTCCACCCCTATCGCAACGGCTTCAAGATGGATCTCGAGATCGACTTCCAGCATCCGGTATTTGAAGGACGCAATCAGCGTTGTGTGCTGGACTTCTCCGGTGCCTCTTTCGTGAAAGAGATCAGCCGTGCTCGTACGTTCGGTTTCATGCGTGACATCGAGTACCTGCGTTCCCAGAACCTGGCGCTGGGCGGAAGCCTGGAAAACGCCGTGGTGCTGGATGACTACCGGGTACTGAACGAAGATGGCCTGCGCTATGAAGATGAATTCGTCAAACACAAGATGTTGGATGCAATTGGTGACCTTTACATGTGTAACCGCAGCATCATCGGCGAATTCCGTGCCTACAAGACCGGCCATGCCCTGAACAACAAGCTGCTGCGTGCCTTGCTGGCCAAGCAGGAGGCCTGGGAACTGGTGACCTTCGAGGGTGAGGGCGACAAAGCGCCCATCGCTTACTACGATAACGGTCTGGTTCTGGCCTGATAGCTGTGCAACGGAACGTCGGTCCTCTCTCCGCACCGACGTTCCGTCATTTGTTTACTCCATTCTGTAATACCGATTATCTCCCGGTTTTATTTCCCGTGCGGGCCAATGGCCACACCTGACCGAGCAGACTGATTTCTATGAGCATTACCCTGATCCTCAATGGCAAGCAGCGACGCAAGTTGCACTTACCGAAACAACGTCTGGCCTGGGTCGGCGGTATCTTCTTCACTGTATTGGCCCTGAGTGGTGGCTGGCTCTGGCAGAGCTGGCATCAAAAAATGGAGGCGCTGGAAGTCGCGCTGGCCATGGCCGAACAGCAAAAATCCACGCAAGGGGCTGATGAGGCCCGCGAACAGCTTGCCATGCTGGCCGCCCAGGTGGGCACCATGCAGGGGCAGCTGGGTCGTCTCAACGCGCTCGGTGAGCGGCTGACCGAAAAGGCCGACCTCGATCCCGAAGAGTTCAATTTCAAGGAGCTGCCTCCCATGGGCGGCCCCTCCTATGATGCGGATCTGGAAGTCAGCCTCAACGAGCTGCAGGACTCCATGAAGCATCTCAGCCAACAGCTCAGCAGTCGTGAAGAGCAGCTGTCGGTACTTGAATCTTTCATCATGAATCACCATATAACCGATGCCGGCTTTATTTCCGGAACACCGGTCAAGCAGGAGCGGGTTTGGGTCTCCTCTGGCTTTGGTGGCCGGGTCGATCCGTTCAACGGTCGCGCCAAGATGCACAAAGGGGTGGATTTCCGTGGCAAGCCCGGCACCCCCATTCTGGCGACGGGCCCGGGCGTAGTGAGCTGGGCGGGCCGTCATCCGGAGTTTGGCAACATGGTGGAGATCAATCATGGCAATGGTTTGGTGACCCGCTATGCCCACAACTCCAAGTTGCTGGTCGAAGTGGGCACCCTGGTCGATGAGGGCCAGAAAATTGCCTTGATGGGACGCACCGGTCGCGCGACCGGGGTCCATTTGCATTACGAAGTGTTGAAAGATGGTCGTCAGGTGGACCCCGCGCGTTTTCTCAATGCCAGACGGGGTTAGGTTTTTTTCTCCAGGTTCCAGTGACGGAACACTTATATAACCAGAAATAGTTGGTACCCATGATTAGCACACTGCTTACCAAGATTATCGGCAGCCGGAACGACAGAACGCTCAAGGCTCTGCGCAAAATTGTAAAACAGATCAATGCGATGGAGCCTCAGTTCGAAGCTCTGTCCGATGCACAGCTGCAGGCCAAGACGGCCGAGTATCGTCAGCGTCTGGAGCAGGGTGAGACACTGGAGCAGTTGCTGCCGGAGGCCTTTGCCACCGTGCGTGAAGCCTCTCGCCGGGTGTTCGGCATGCGTCACTTCGACGTCCAGCTGATCGGTGGCATGGTGCTGAACTCCAACCGCATCGCCGAGATGAAGACAGGTGAAGGTAAGACCCTCACCGCGACCCTGCCGGCCTACCTGAACGCCCTGAGCGGTCGTGGTGTGCACGTGGTGACCGTGAACGACTATCTGGCCAAGCGTGACGCCGAGGCGAACCGCCCGCTGTTCGCCTTCCTCGGCATGACAGTCGACTGCAACGTGCCCGGCATGGACGCGTCCCAGAAGCGTGACGCCTACGCCGCCGACATCACCTACGGTACCAACAACGAATTCGGTTTTGACTACCTGCGCGACAACATGGCGTTCTCGCCCGAGCAGCGCGTGCAGCGTCCGCTCAACTACGCGCTGGTGGATGAGGTGGACTCGGTGCTCATCGATGAAGCCCGTACCCCGCTCATCATCTCCGGCCCGGCCGAAGACAGCTCCGAGCTCTATATTCGCGTCAACAAGCTGATCCCGCTGCTGGTCAAGCAGGACAAGGAAGACTCTGAAGAGTACACCGGCGACGGCCACTACACGGTGGACGAGAAGAACCGTCAGGCATTGTTGACCGAAAACGGCCAGATCTTTGTGGAAGAGCTGCTCAAGAAAGAGGGGCTGTTGGCCGAGGACGACTCCCTGTTCTCCGCCACCAACATCAGCCTGCTGCACCACGTCAATGCCGGTCTGCGTGCTCACACCCTGTTTGAACGCAACGTCGACTACATCGTCCAGAAGGACGAAATCGTCATCGTCGACGAGCACACCGGCCGTACCATGCCGGGTCGTCGCTGGTCCGATGGTCTGCATCAGGCGGTCGAGGCGAAGGAAGGGGTCAAGATCCAGAACGAGAACCAGACCCTGGCCTCCATCACCTTCCAGAACTACTTCCGTCTGTACGACAAGCTGGCGGGCATGACGGGTACTGCAGATACCGAAGCTTTTGAATTCCAGCAAATTTATGGCCTGGATACCGTGGTTATCCCGACCAACAAGCCGATGGTGCGCAAAGACATGGGCGATCTGGTCTACCTGACCGCCAACGAGAAATATGCCGCCATCATCGAAGACATTCGCGGCTGCGTCGAGCGCGGCCAGCCGGTACTGGTCGGTACCGTCTCCATCGAGAACTCCGAGCTGCTCTCCGGCATCCTGACCAAGGAAAACATCCCGCACAAGGTGCTGAACGCCAAGTTCCACGCCATGGAAGCGGAGATCGTCGCCCAGGCCGGCCAGACCGGCGCCGTCACCATCGCCACCAACATGGCCGGTCGTGGTACCGACATTGTGCTCGGCGGCAACTGGCAGGCAGAGATTGCCCAGCTGGAGAACCCGACCGAGGCACAAATCGCCGAGCTGAAAGCGGCCTGGCAGGTGCGTCATGATGCGGTATTGGCCGCCGGTGGTCTGCACATCATAGGTACCGAGCGCCACGAATCCCGTCGTATCGACAACCAGCTGCGCGGCCGTTCCGGTCGTCAGGGCGATCCGGGTTCCTCCCGTTTCTACCTCTCCATGGAAGATACCCTGATGCGGATCTTCGCCTCCGATCGCGTCACCGGCATGATGAAGAAGCTGGGGATGGAAGAGGGCGAGGCCATCGAGCACCCGTGGGTGACCAAGGCGATCGAAAACGCCCAGCGCAAGGTGGAAGGTCGCAACTTCGACATCCGCAAGAGCCTGCTGGAGTTTGATGACGTGGCCAACGACCAGCGCAAGGTGGTCTACGAGCAGCGCAACGAGCTGCTGGACACCAGCGACATCTCCGAGACCATCCACGTCATCCGTGACGACGTCTATGGCGCCATCATCGACGAGTACATCCCGCCGCAGTCCCTGGAAGAGATGTGGGACGTGCCGGGTCTGGAAGCCCGCCTGAAGTCCGACTTCGCGCTGGATCTGCCGTTGCAGCAGTGGCTGGCGGAAGACGACAAGCTCTATGAAGAGAAGCTGCGCGAGCGCATCCTGGATGAAGCCACCAAACTCTATGCCCACAAGGAAGAGCTGGTCGGCAAGGAGGTGCTGCGCAACTTCGAGAAGGCGGTAATGCTGCAAACCCTGGACGGCCTGTGGAAAGAGCACCTGGCAGCCATGGATCACCTGCGTCAGGGCATCCATCTGCGCGGTTACGCCCAGAAGAACCCCAAGCAGGAGTACAAGCGCGAATCCTTCGATCTGTTCACCCAGATGCTGGAAACCCTCAAGCGCGACGTGGTCAGCATCCTGAGCCGGGTACAGGTTCAGGAGCGCGACGTGGAGGCGATGGAAGAGCAGCAGCGCCAGCAGGCCGAAGCCGCTCCCCGCACCTACACCCATGCCGCGGCCGACAACCAGCTGGCTGACGACGAGGCCCAGGCCGAAGCGGCCCCTGTTACCTTCGTGCGGGACGAGCAGAAGGTGGGACGCAATGACCCCTGCCCATGCGGCTCAGGCAAAAAATACAAGCACTGCCACGGTCAGTTGACCTGATAGCGCAATGACGATGATGCACCGCCTCCGGGCGGTGCATTCATTTCCGGCAGGCAAAGAAGGAGAGCCGTGCGATGAGCAAGATGCCGACAGGATGGGATATTACTGCCCACAACAGCTGGCTGGCGGGCCAGCGCCAGGTTGCCATCCAGCAACTGCTGGCCCGGCTCAACGGCAGCGTGGCCAAGCCGATTGCCTTGCAGCTGCAGTTTGCCTATTACCTCTTTCTGTGCGATGACCCGGCTTCCGCAGCGCAGGTGCTGGAGATGGCCCACAAGGCCGAACCCGCCAATGACGAGGTGCTGCGCAACCTCTGCGCTTGCTTGTCGCGGGCCGGTCAGTACGAGCTGGCAGTGGCACGCTTGCAGACCCTGCTGCAGCGCGCCCCCGACGATTTTCATGCGCTGGACGCCCTCTGCGCCTCGTTGGCCAAGCTGGATCGCTACGATGAGGCTGCCCAGGCGGGAACCCGCTCATTGACCCTGAAGGCCCGGTCGGCGGGCAAGGCGCCACCATCCTGGGCATTGCCTGTGGCAGAACCGGCCGTCTGGTTGGCCGATGGCAGTCGCAAGCCGGATGTCATCTCTTTTTCCCTGTGGGGCAGCGAGCCTCGCTATCTGCGGGGGGCCATCGACAATGTGCTGGCGGCGGCCTATCTCTACCCGGGCTGGCGGGTGCGTTTCTACGTGGATGAGAGCGTGCCGGCTGAGTTGCTGGCTTGCCTGCGGGAACACGGCGCCGAGGTGATGATGCAGTCTGCCGGTGAGCCTTTGCGTCAGCGTCTGTGCTGGCGCTTCCAGGTGGCCAATGATCCACTGGTGGGGCGCTTCCTGGTGCGGGATGTGGATTCGGTGCCGGGCGTGCGCGAGCTGCTGGCGGTACAGGAGTGGCTTGCATCGACGCGCTGGTTTCATATCATGCGCGACTGGTGGAGTCATACCGATCTGGTGCTGGCGGGGATGTGGGGCGGGGTGGCCGGCGTATTGCCGCCGTTGGCGCCCCTGCTCGAAGGTTATCAGCCCGATGTGATGGAGACGCCAAACATCGACCAATGGTTTTTGCGCGACCGGCTCTGGGGTTATCTCTCGCAGAGCTGTCTGGTGCACGATCGCTGCTTCACGCCGCCCGGTGCCATTCCCTGGCCGCAGCCCGCCCCTGGCGGGAGCGAACATGTGGGGCAGGATATCTTTACGGCACAAAGGGAGCCGCAGGCCCGTCGGCTGGCGCCCTGGATTGCCCGTTTGCCGTGTTTACGTTGAGGACAATGATGGAACAAAAGAAACGGATCTGGGTGGCGGTCGGCGTCATCGAGAACGAACGGGGCGATATCTTCATCGCCAAGCGCTCCGCCGATCGCCATCAGGGGGATCGCTGGGAGTTTCCCGGCGGCAAGGTGGAAGCCGGGGAGGATCTGCTTACCGCGCTGGATCGCGAACTGTGGGAAGAGATCGGGATCCGGGTACAGGATTGCGCCCCCTTCATGGAACTGCATCACGACTACCCGGACAAGCAGGTACTGCTGGATATCTGGAAGGTGACCCGCTTCAGCGGCGAGCCGTTCGGCAAGGAGGGGCAGGAGTGTCGCTGGGTGCCGCTGGCCTCGCTGCACGAGTATCACTTCCCCGACGCCAATGGCCCGATCGTGACGCGCCTGCAGGCATCACTGACCGCACAGGGCTGATGTGAATCGCAGTGCATACCAAAACAAAAAGGGCCGTATCGGCCCTTTTTGTTTGCTGGCTTACTGCCACTGCTCCCCTTCTTCGGGGTAGGGCAGCAGCTCCGGGTCTATTTCCCCCGGGATCCGCTTCTCCTCGTCGGCCCACTCGCCGAGATCGATCAGCTGGCAGCGCTTGCTGCAGAACGGGCGAAACGGACTTTGCGGACCCCATTCCAGCTCGGTTTGGCAGGTCGGGCACTTTACTTTGGTCACCATGAATACTCCTCAGCAGCAGGCAAGCTGGAAGGGAACATCACCGATCTGCTGCTCCGTGGTGGGCAGGAAACGCAGGGCGAACCGGTTCTTGTGGCCGCTCAGGGTGGGGTAGCACTGCTGGGTGCCGGTCAGACGGATGCGGATCAGCTCGGCGCTCTCGGCGGTATCCTGGAAGAAGCCGTTGACGGCAACCTGCTCGCTGAAGTTGCCGGACTCACGCCACAGCCGCAGCAGCAGGGAGATGGCGTTCATCAACAGGTTGATGTCGCTCAGCCACAGCTGCATCTGCTGATGACGGGCGATGGCCGGGGTAGCCAGCCAGTGGTGCAGTTGCGGCACGTCGAAGGCGCACAACCCGCCCGGAATGGAGAAGCGCTGGCGAATGGAGCCGAGCAGCCGATCCTCTTTGAGGCGGGCACCGGGACGTGGGGCACTCAGCAGGTTGCGGGAGAGCTGGGCGCTCTCCTGTTGCATCTGGCTGATCTGCTCCAGGTCGACATCGGGCAGGCTGGCCCAGTGGCTCAGGCGCTGGCCGAGGCGCTCCAGATCCTTGATCAGGTCGGCGCGCAGGTCGCCGCGTTCCAGCAACTCCTGCAGGTCGAACAGACCCTTGAAAAAGGCGATATGTGCCCAGGACTGGTCGCTCTCCAGATTGTCGCGGATCTGGGAAAACAGGGACTCCAGACGAAGATAGGTCCGGCTTTTTTCATTGAGGGGAAAATCGTAAATCATGCCTAATCCTGGCCAGCCATAAACCGGCCTAGTGTACTCACAGTTGGCGGGCTTGTTGAGAGGCAAATGCCAGATATGTCTCGTGCAGCGCTAAAATTCGGCTCTTTATCGCCTCGGGCGTGCCATTCTGGTTGTCCAGCACATCGTCGGCTGCCGCCAGCCGTTCGGCCCGGCTCGCCTGGGCGGCCAGGATGGCTTGGGCCTGCTCGCGGCTCACGCCGTCCCGGCGGCAGGTTCGTTCAATCTGGGTCGCCTCGTCCACGTCGATCACCAGTACCCGATTGGCCAGGGCAGTGAGCCGGTTTTCCACCAGCAAGGGCACTACCAACAAGCAATAGGGGGAACGAGCAGCCGCACACTGGCGCTGCATCTCGGTGCGAATGAGGGGGTGGAGCAGGGCGTTGAGCCAGCCCTTGGCCTGCGGGTCAGTGAAGACCCGCTCACGCAGCCGACGTCGATCGAGCTGGCCATCGGGGGTGATCACCTCTGAGCCAAAATGGGCGACGATGGCGGCGAGGGCCGGGGTACCAGGCTCGACTACCTCGCGGGCGATGACGTCCGCATCCACTACTTCGATGCCGAGCTCGGCAAATTGATTGGCAACCGTGGTCTTGCCGCTGCCAATTCCGCCGGTGATTGCGACTACATACATGGGTCAGTGCTGCCTTTGATCAGAGAAACGTCGTGAGGTACCATCGGGTGATGGTATCGCCCCACAGCAGCGCGATCCAGCCGGCGATGGCCAGGTAGGGACCGAAGGGGATGGGTTTGTTCTGATGATGGTTGCGCAGCAGGATGAGACCAATCCCGATGAAAGCGCCAACCAGCGATGAGAGCAGCAGCACGATGGGCAGTGCCTGCCAGCCGAGCCAAGCACCCAGCGCCGCCAGCAGCTTGAAGTCGCCATAGCCCATCCCTTCCTTGCCGGTCAGCAGCTTGAAGGCCCAGTAGAGGCTCCAGAGTACCAGATAGCCGGCCATGGCGCCGATCACCGCATCGGCCAGCGGCGCAAATCCCCCTGTCAGATTGAACAGCAGGCCACCCCACAGCAGTGGCAGGGTCAGCTGGTCCGGCAGAAGCATCTTGTCCAGATCGATGAAAGTGAGTGCCACCAGCACCCAGGTGAGCAGCAAGGCAGCCAGCAAGCCCCAGCCCGGTGGGTATGTTGCGGCGACGACCAGCGAGAGCAGGGCCGTCAGCAGCTCTACCAGAGGATAACGGGCCGAGATGGGGGCCTGGCATTCACGGCAGCGCCCCTTGAGCCAGAGCCAGCTGAGCAGGGGGATGTTCTCTATGGCCGTGATTGCGTGGCCGCAATGGGGGCAGGCAGAACGCGGTACCATCAGGTTGTAGCGTTCTTCCTGCTGCGGCTGTGTTTCCGGATTGAAATAGCCGAGATATTCGGCCTGCCACTCCCGCTCCAGCATGATGGGCAGGCGATGGATGACCACGTTGAGAAAACTGCCGATCATCAGAGAAAAGAGGAATACCAGCGAGAAATAGAGCCAGGGCAGGCTGTGAAAAACGTCAGTGATCAGCAACATTGAGTCTCGGATTGATGGGGGATCAGTGGATCACCGATCCCAGTTTGAAGATGGGCAGATACATGGCGACCACCATGCCGCCGACCAGCACCCCCAACACCACCATGATGAGAGGCTCCAGCAGGCTGGTGAGGCCGTCGACCAGATCGTCCACCTCCTGTTCGAAGATGGTGGCGACCTTGGAGAGCATATCATCGATGGCGCCAGACTCCTCGCCGATCATTACCATCTGGATCACCATGTCCGGGAACAGATCGACGGTGCGCATGGCCACGTTGATCTGCATGCCGGCCACCACCTCGTTACGAATGGCCATGACGGCAGTGCGGTAGACATAGTTGCCGGAGGCGCCTGCCGCAGAGACCAAGGCATCTACCAGCGGGATGCCGGCGGAGAAGGTAGTGGAGAGAGTGCGGGCGAAACGGGCCATGGCGGCCTTGTGCAATATCATGCCAACCACGGGGATGGTCAATATGAACTTGTCGGTGTTGTCCTTGACCTTCTGGGAGGCGCGCCAGGCGCGCACGTAGAGAAAGATGGCGATCGCTATGCCGCCAAAGATCACGTACCACCAGTTCTGCATGAAACGGGAGATGCCGATGACGAACTGGGTGAAGATGGGCAGCTCGGCGCCGAAACTCTTGAAGATGTCCTCGAACTGGGGAATGACAAACAGCAGCAGGATGGAGGTAACGACAATGGCCACCAATATGACCATGGTGGGGTAGAACATGGCTTTCTTGATCTTGGACTTGAGGGCTTCTGATTTCTCGCGATAGGTGGCGATGCGATCGTAGATGGTCTCCAGGGCGCCGGACTGCTCGCCAGCCTCCACTAGATCGCAGTAGAGATCGTCAAAGTGGCGGGGATGGCGGCGCAGCGCTTCGGACATAGGCGTGCCGGTCTCCACATCGGCGGCAATCTGGCCCATGAGCTCGCGCATGGCCGCCTTCTCGTGGCTGCGAGCGATGATCTGCAGGCTTTGGACCAGAGGTACGCCGGCTGACAGCATGGTGGTGATCTGGCGCGAGACGACGGCGATGTCCATCGGCTTGATCTTGGCGCCGCCCTTGGAGAAGAGCCCCTGGCTCTTCTTGCTCACCTTGGTGACGTTGACACCTTGCTTGCGCAGCTCTGCCTTGACCGTGTTGATGCTGTCGGCCTGCAATTCGCCGGAGACCTTCTGGCCCTTGCGATTTACCCCGCTCCAGCGAAAGGCGAAGACTTTCTTGGGGGCATTCTGTTTCTGGGTTAGCGTTGCCATCACTGCGTCCTGCAATGGGGCTCGGGTTGCTCATCATGAGGAGAAGCAGCCTCGGCCTGATGGAAATCGCCAGGGCCGGCGGCACCTGGATGAATCGGCTGAGCGATAGACTCTGTCAGTTGGTTGTTACCCGGTTTATCTCCGCCAGACTGGTCACCCCCAGGCGGGCCTTCTCTAGGCCGGAGGTGCGCAAGGTACGCATGCCTTCCTTCTGGGCGATGGCGGCAATCTGCAGAGAGTTGGCCCCCTGCATGATCAATTTTGCGATGTTTTCAGACATTAGCATGATTTCGTAGATGCCGACCCGGCCCTTGTAGCCACCCGAGCACTCTTTGCAGCCAACCGGTTTGAACAGCCGCAAGCCAGCGGCCAGCTGCTGCTGGGTAAAACCCAGCTCAAGCAGCTCAGCCTCGGGTACCACTTCGGGGCTTTGCAGTGATCGCACAGTTTGCGCGCCAGCCGCTGAGCCATGATCAGGGTGACCGAGGAGGCGATATTGAAGGCGGGTACCCCCATGTTCATCATCCGGGTCAGCGTTTCCGCCGCCGAGTTTGTGTGCAGGGTGGATAGTACCAGGTGGCCGGTCTGGGCGGCCTTGATGGCAATTTCAGCGGTCTCCAGATCCCGGATTTCACCTACCATGACCACATCGGGGTCTTGCCGCAAGAAAGAACGCAGGGCGCTGGCGAAGGTCAGTCCTGCCTTGGGATTGACTTGCACCTGATTGACGCCGGGCAGGTTGATCTCCACCGGATCTTCGGCTGTGGAGATATTGACCTCGGTGGTATTGAGAATATTGAGACCGGTATAGAGGGAAACCGTCTTGCCCGAACCGGTAGGGCCGGTCACCAAGATCATACCCTGAGGCTTCGAGAGGGCACGCAGGTATTGCGCTTTCTGCCGATCGTCAAAACCGAGCTGCTCGATATTGAGGCGTGCTGCGGAGGAGTCGAGCAGACGGATAACGATCTTTTCGCCCCACATGGTGGGCAGGGTATTGACCCGCATATCCATCGACTTGTTGCGCGAGAGCTTGAGCTTGATGCGACCATCCTGGGGCAGTCGCCGCTCGGCGATGTCGAGCCGTGCCATCACCTTGAGGCGGGCCGAGAAGCGGTTGGCCAGATTGACCGGTGGAGTCGCTATTTCATGCAAGATCCCGTCTATCCGAAAGCGGATGCGGTATTTGGTCTCATAGGGCTCGAAGTGAAGGTCGGAGGCTCCGCGCTTGATGGCATCCATCATGATCTTGTTGATGTATTTGACGATCGGTGCGTCATCGTCGGCCGTATTGACGCTTTCGTCGAGTCGTGACCCCTCGTCAGACACTTCCAGTTCGGAGATCTCGGACTCGTCGATATCCTCCATGCCGAGGGCATCTTGATCGCTCTCCATCAGCTTGCCGATGGCAGTGGTGAGTTTGTTCTCCTCGACCAGCAGCGCCTCGGTATGCAACCCGAAGCTGAAGCCAAAATCCTCCAGTGCCGAGACATTGGTGGGATCCGACATGGCGATATAGAGGGTGTGCCCTTGGGTGTAGATAGGGAGGACGTGATGTTTTTCAATCAGCTTCTGATTGAGGTATTTCTGCGGGATCTCGGCCAGGTCGAAGGCGGCAAGATCCAGCAGAGGTACCCCATATTCCAGTTCACAGAAGTCAGCCAGTGCCTTGCTGTCGAGTATTTCATTTTCGATCAGAAAGGTCACAAAAGGTTTGCGCTGGGCCTTGGCTTGGCTCAGATAGCGTTGTGAGTCGGACTCACTGAGCAGGGAAGAGGCGGCCAGGCTTAACGCCAGGCCGCTATTGGGGCTAGAGGTCATGCTATATCAGCAAACACCAGCAGCAATGCAGGTTGAGCTACTCACTACTGCCCAAGTTACCTGACCGTTACTACCTGTGCCGTCAAGAATATATGTGTATGCTACAGGAGCTACACCGGTTGCAGTAATACGGGCTGCACTTGCTGCCCCCGCCCCGACAGTCACACCACTAACATACCCGCTGGTGCCTGCTGCAGATGGAATACCCCCGCCACTGTTTTGGTCACACAATGACATGTCACCGCCAGTTTGGTAACAGACCTCGATTGCAGTTTTAAAAGCACCGGTTGCAGATACAACTTCGGTGAATTTGGCTTTTTGGGTATAGGTCTGGTAAGCCGGCAGCGCAACTGCAGCCAATATGGCGACGATCGCGACGACGATCATCAATTCGATAAGGGTGAAGCCTGATTGTTTCTTCATTTCAAATATCCTTTTTGTCCTTGGTTCCTGGGAAGTGCCGGTGGAAAACTATCCACACGTCAGTATCTTATCCGAGCTGTTTGACTTGGCAACAGAGGCCGGGGTCTTTGTTAACAATCTTTCTGTCATTTGCGAAAATTTTGATATAAATCATGGATGAAGAGTCCCTATCGACTCTTTTTTACTGGCGGGGATGGGTCCATCTCACACTCCTTTGCCGAGGGATCCTGCCTTAAAGAAAAGGCGCCCGTGGCGCCTTTTGCAAGTCCTTCATCTTGTTATATGTCAGCGACAAGACGGGGGAATGATGATGCCTCTGCGGCTAGATGAATCGCATGGAGAGATCCAGGGCGCGGACATGCTTGGTCAGGGCGCCGACCGAGATAAAATCGACGCCGGTGGCGGCATAGTCCGCCAGGGTATCCAGCGTGACATTGCCAGATACCTCCAGCTTGGCCCGGCTCTGATTGAGGGTAACCGCCTCGCGCATCATGGGAATGTCGAAGTTATCCAGCATCACTATGTCGGCGCCGGCAGCCAAGGCCTGCTCCAGCTCGACCAGAGATTCGACTTCCACCTCTACCGGTTTACCCGGGTTGAGACGGCGGGCTTCGTTGATTGCTTCAGCAATACCGCCACAGGCGAGAATGTGGTTCTCCTTGATGAGGTAAGCGTCGAACAGGCCGATCCTGTGGTTCTTGCCGCCGCCGCAGGTGACTGCGTACTTCTGGGCGCTGCGCAGTCCCGGCAGGGTCTTGCGGGTATCGAGCAGCCGACAATCGGTATCTGCCAGTTTGGCCACGTAGCGAGCGGTAAGAGAGGCCACTCCGGAGAGGGTCTGCACGAAGTTGAGGGCATTGCGCTCACCGGTCAGCAACACGCGGGCCGGGCCGTGCAGGCGAAACAGTTCCTGATTGGGGGAGAGCACTTCGCCATCTTGTACCAGCCATTCAACTCTGACTTCGCCACCAAGCTGGACAAACACCTCATCGACCCAGGGCTGGCCGCAAAATACGCCAGCCTCGCGGGTGATGACCCTGGCGCTGGCGAGGCGATCCGCCGGGATCAGCTGGGCCGTGATGTCAGCACTGGCATCCGGTTGATCCAGGGCGGTGAGGGCATCGCCCAAGTCTTCGAGTAGTGCGGCGCGCACGGCGCGGCGGATGTCCTGTTGTAGCATGCCTTTTATTCCTGCAAAGGTCTGAGCAGCAACTGCCGCTCCTTTTGAACCAGCTCCAGCCGGCCGAGGGCGTTCATGCCTACCAGCACCTCGTCGCCAGCCGCTGCCGGATTGATGAAGATGGCCAGATCGTACAAGGTCAGTGGTCCCATCGCCAGCGTTTCGATGGTGCCGTTGCCGACCCGGATAAAGCCGGCGGCCGTATTGACCTGGCTGCTGCCGCGGGCGGTCAGGCCAAGCCGCTCGGCGACCTGTTGTGGCACGGTAATGCGGGTTGCTCCGGTATCGAGCAGCAGTTGCACCGGCTGACCGTTGATGGCACCCTCCAGACGATAGTGGCCGCTGGCATCAGCCTTGAGCAGCAGGTCGCCGCTGGCGGTCACCGACGGCTGTTCGCGGGCATGAAAATAGAAGGTCAGCAATCCCATCAGGGAGAGCCAGGCCAGCAACCAGAAGCGGCGTGCCATCGGGTGCATATCCTTTCCTGAGTCGAGCAGAAGATGGCTCAGCCTACCACAGTTGCCCGTTGTCATGAGGCGACTGCGATGAGCCTGAGAGGTAGATCGCCTTGTTGCCCGTCCAGTGTTGCCAGATGCGCCATCCCATTGCAGAGCGAGTAGACAATGACTCAGCCTAAAATAGTTTTTTCCATTGATTCAGACGGTTGGTGTGAGCAAGCCCGCAAGGTGCCGTCACCGCACCACAACGAGCGGGCCACCCCGAGCGATATCTCCCTGCTGGTGGTGCATGGCATCAGCCTGCCGCCTGGCGAGTTTGGCGGTCCCTTCATCGATGATCTTTTCCTTGGGCGGCTCGATCCCGACGCTCACCCCTATTTTGCCGAAATCTATCAGCTGCGGGTCTCGGCGCACTGCCTGATCCGGCGCGACGGTGAGCTGGTGCAATATGTGCCGTTTGGTGCCAGAGCCTGGCATGCGGGAGTATCGAGTTGGCAGGGGCGAGAGGCCTGCAACGACTTTTCCATCGGGATCGAGCTGGAAGGGACCGATGAGCAGCCCTACACGGATGCACAATACGAGGCATTGGTCGGGCTCAGCCGAACCTTGTCTAGCCATTACCCCGCTATTACGGCGGATCGCATCGTCGGCCATTGCGACATAGCGCCGGGGCGCAAGACGGATCCGGGTGACAGTTTCGAATGGCCGCGCTACCGTCAGGCACTCAACTTTAAGTAATTATTCTAAAAATAAGTTTGTGTTTTTAAAACAATGGCTTGCCTTTATGGCAGGCCATTTTTTCTGGCTGTTGATCAAATGTTGCCTGTGAGCGATGTCAAAAATATTGGTCTGACCAATTTCTATGAGCTAAATCATAAATCCCTCTCTTTACCCCTTAAGTGGCAAGGTTGATTCTTGATTCAGATCATCTTTTGGGTGGACTTTTCCTATGCCCTCTGCTAATTTTCGCCCCATTCATGAAATTGGTAATACCAATTTAACAAAGCAGCCTCATGCCCTATCTCAAGATTACTCAACCCAAGTTGGCCGACGCCATTGTCGCCGAGCTGGAACAGATGATTCTGGAAGGCAGTTTGCAGCCGGGCCAGAAGTTGCCGCCCGAGCGGGAACTGGCCATCCAGTTTCAGGTGTCGCGCCCCTCGCTGCGCGAAGCCATCCAGCGCCTCGAGGCAAGAGGACTCTTGTATCGTCGTCAGGGCGGCGGCACTTACGTACAAAACGCCTTGAGCAAAGGGATCGCCGATCCCCTGTTCGAGCTGCTCAGCACTCACCCGGAAGCCCAGTATGACCTGCTGGAGTTTCGCCACGCACTGGAAGGCATCTGCGCCTACTATGCTGCGTTACGGGGTACGGACGCCGATTTCGAGCGCATCCGTCAGGTGCAGTCCGCCATCGAGGAGGCCGGCCAGCAAGGCTCGCTGGTCAGCGAATCCGCTGCCGTCACCCAGTTCTATCTGGCGGTGGCCGAGGCGTCCCACAACGTGGTGCTGCTGCATCTGCTGCGGGCCATGGGCCCCATGCTTGAGCAGAACATTTTACGCAATAACGAAATTCTGAATCGCCGTCCGGGAGTGGTCGCCAAGATCCGTCGCCATCGCGCGCATCTGATCGAGGCTATCCTGTCGGGGGCTCCGGAGCGGGCCAGGGCAGCTTGTCATGAGCACCTGGCCTTTATCGAGGACACCTTGTTGGATATGCAGAGGGAAGACAGCCGGATCCAGCGATCCATGCGTCGGATCCGTCAGCAGGAAAACTAATCCCACAAGGCTTTATTGTCGAATGCTTGCGCCCTTCGCCGTGCAATGCCGTGCAATCACAACAAAATAGGAACCAGCCATGTCTGATATCCTGAAGAACGATGTGGACCCGATAGAAACGCTGGAGTGGCTTGCCTCTCTGGAATCCCTGCTGCGTGAAGAGGGTCCCCAACGCGCTCAGTTCATCCTTGAACAGTTGGCCGAGAAAGCCCGCGCAAGCGGTGTGGACGTGGCTGCCAAGGCAAACCGCGATTACATCAACACCATCCCGTCCAGCGAAGAGCCGGACTACCCGGGCGACCTGGAGATGGAGCGCCGCATTCGCGCTATCATCCGCTGGAACGCCATGATGATCGTGTTGCGCGCTTCCAAGAAAGACCTGGACCTGGGTGGTCACATGTCTTCCTTCGCTTCTTCCGCGACCATCTACGAAGTCTGCTACAACCACTTCTTCCGCGCTCGCAGCGAGAAGGACGGTGGCGACCTGGTCTACTTCCAGGGTCACATCTCCCCGGGTATCTATGCTCGTGCCTTCGCCGAAGGTCGTCTGACCGAAGAGCAGCTGGACAACTTCCGCCAGGAAGTGGATGGCAAGGGTATCCCTTCCTACCCGCACCCGAAACTGATGCCGGACTTCTGGCAGTTCCCGACCGTTTCCATGGGTCTGGGCCCCATCGCCGCCATCTATCAGGCTCGCTTCCTGAAGTACCTGACCGACCGTGGCATCAAGGATTGCTCCGAGCAGACCGTTTACGCCTTCCTGGGTGACGGCGAGATGGACGAGCCGGAAGCCAAGGGCGCCCTGACCGTTGCCGTGCGTGAAAAGCTCGACAACCTGGTGTTCGTGGTCAACTGCAACCTGCAGCGTCTGGATGGTCCGGTTGTCGGCAACGGCAAGGTCATCAACGAGCTGGAAGGCCTATTCTCCGGCGCCGGCTGGGATGTCACCAAGGTGATCTGGGGTCGCAAGTGGGATGAGCTGCTGAAGAAAGACACTTCCGGCAAGCTGATCCAGCTGATGAACGAGACCGTGGACGGTGACTACCAGACCATGAAGTCCCGCGATGGCGGCTACGTGCGCGAGCACTTCTTCAACCGTTACCCGGAAACCGCCGCGCTGGTCAAAGACATGACCGACGAGGAGATCTTCGCCCTGAACCGCGGTGGTCACGATCCTCGCAAACTGTTCGCCGCCTTCTCCAAGGCTGCGGCGACCAAGGGCAAGCCGACCGTGATCCTGGCCAAGACCATCAAGGGTTACGGCATGGGTGAAGCGGCCGAAGGCAAGAACATCGCTCACCAGGTCAAGAAGATGGATCTGGGCTCCGTGCGTCACCTGCGCGATCGTTTCAACCTGCCGGTCACCGACGAGCAGCTGGAAACCCTGCCGTACCTGAAGATCGAAGAGGGTACCGAAGAGCACAAGTACCTGCACGCCCGCCGTGCCGCGCTGAAGGGCTATGTACCGACCCGTCTGCGCGAGAGCACCACCAAGCTGGAAATCCCGGCGCTGGATGCTTTCGGTCCGCTGCTGGGTGAACAGGCGCGCGAAATCTCCACCACCATGGCGTTCGTGCGTTCCCTGAACGTGATGCTGAAAGACAAGTCCATCGGCAAGCGCATCGTCCCGATCCTGGCTGACGAAGCCCGTACCTTCGGGATGGAAGGTCTGTTCCGCCAGATCGGTATCTACAGCCCGCACGGTCAGCAGTACACCCCGCAAGACCGCGACATCGTCTCCTACTACAAGGAAGACAAGCAGGGTCAGGTTCTGCAAGACGGCATCAACGAGCTGGGCGCCATGTCCTCCTGGCTGGCTGCTGCGACCTCTTACAGCACCAACGATTGCCCGATGATCCCGTTCTACATCTACTACTCCATGTTCGGCTTCCAGCGGATCGGCGACATGGCGTGGGCAGCCGGTGACCAGCAAGCCCGTGGCTTCCTGCTGGGTGCGACCTCCGGTCGTACTACCCTGAACGGCGAAGGTCTGCAGCACGAAGATGGTCACAGCCACATTCTGGCCAACACCATCCCGAACTGCGTCTCCTACGACCCGTCCTACGCCTATGAAGTGGCGGTGATCGTACAGGATGGTCTGCGTCGCATGTACGGTGAGAAGCCGGAGAACGTCTTCTACTACATCACCACCCTGAACGAGAACTACGCCATGCCGGCCATGCCGGAAGGTGCCGAGGAAGGTATCCGCAAGGGTATCTACAAGCTGGAAACCGTGGCCGGCACCAAGGCCAAGGTACAGCTGCTGGGTTGTGGTTCCATCCTGGGTCACGTGCGCACCGCCGCCCAGATCCTGGCCAGCGAGTACGGCATCGGTTCCGACGTGTTCAGCGTCACCTCCTTCAACGAGCTGGCTCGTGACGGTCAGGACGCGGATCGCTGGAACATGCTGCACCCGAACGCCGATGCTCGCGTACCGTACATCGCTCAGGTACTGGGCAGCGAAGCCACCATCGCCGCGACCGACTACATGAAGTCCTTCGCCGATCAGGTGCGTGCTTTTGTACCGACCGAGAACTACCGCGTGCTGGGTACCGACGGTTACGGCCGTTCCGACAGTCGTGCCAACCTGCGTCGTCACTTCGAAGTGAACGAATTCTACGTGGTGGTTGCTGCCCTGACCGAACTGGCCAAGCGCGGCGAGGTAGACAAGCAGGTTGTGGCTGACGCCATCGCCAAGTACGGCATCGATGCCGACAAGGTCAACCCGCTGTACGCGTAAGAGGATCAAGTGTCGTGCCGGGACTCGCTGCCCGGCACGACCTTGCAAAGGTTAACGCGAGAGACGCGTGACAGCAGTCGGTCACGCGGATGCACGCAAGAGGATAAAGCACAATGTCCAAACAGATTATGGTGCCGGATATCGGCGCCGATGAAGTTGAAGTCACCGAGATCATGGTGGCCGTGGGTGACAAGGTCGAACTCGATCAGTCCATCATCGCGGTAGAAGGCGACAAGGCCTCCATGGAAGTACCGGCCCCGTCCGCCGGTATCGTCAAAGAGATCCTGATCAAGGTGGGTGACAAGGTTGCCACCGGTTCCCAGATCATGATCTTCGAAGCCGAAGGTGCTGCCGCACCTGCGCCAGTTCAGGCCGCTGCACCGGTTGCAGCCGCACCGGCCGCTGCTCCTGCTGCTGCCGCTCGCAAAGACGTGCACGTGCCGGACATCGGTGACGACGAAGTGGACGTGACCGAGATCATGGTTGCCGTGGGCGACATGGTTGAAGCCGACCAGTCCATCATCGCCGTGGAAGGTGACAAGGCCTCCATGGAAGTGCCGGCACCGTTCGCGGGCCGCGTGGTCGAGATCAAGGTTGCTGCTGGCGCCAAGGTCTCTACCGGTTCTCTGGTGATGGTCTTTGAAGTGGCTGGCGCCGCTCCTGCCGTTGCTGCTGCACCGACCCAGGCTGCCGCTCCCGTGGCTGCTGCCCCGGTTGCCGCCGCTGCCAAAGAGGTCAACGTACCGGATATCGGTGGCGACGAAGTCGAAGTCACCGAGATCATGGTCGCCGTGGGTGACAAGGTTGAAGCCGACCAGTCCCTGATCGCCGTGGAAGGTGACAAGGCCTCCATGGAAGTGCCTGCGCCGTTCGCCGGTGTGGTTAAAGAGATCAAGGTGAAGGCGGGTGACAAGGTCTCCACCGGTTCCCTGATCATGGTATTCGAAGTGGCTGGTGCTGCTCCGGCCGCCGCAACTGCCCCGGTTGCTCAGGTTGCCGCCCCGGTCGCCGCTGCCCCTGTTGCCGCTGCTCCGGCTCCGGTTGCCCAGGCTGCTGCCGCCTCCGACTTCGTTGCCAACGATGCCTACGTACACGCCTCTCCGGCCGTGCGCCGTCTGGCTCGTGAGTTCGGTGTCAACCTGGCCAAGGTGAAAGCCTCCGGTCGCAAGGGCCGCATCGTCAAAGAAGACGTGCAAGCCTACGTGAAGGATGCGGTCAAGCGCGCCGAGTCCGCTCCAGCTGCAGGTACCGGTACTGGCAACGGTAACGGCATGAGTGTGCTGGCGTGGCCGAAGGTCGATTTCAGCAAGTTCGGTGATGTGGAAGAGGTCGATCTGACCCGCATCCAGAAGATCTCCGGTCCGAACCTGCACCGCAACTGGGTCATGATCCCTCATGTCACCCAGTTCGACGAAGCCGATACCACCGAGCTGGAAGCGTTCCGCAAAGAGCAGAACGCGATGCTCGAGAAGCAGAAGGCTGACGTGAAGATCACCCCGCTGGTGTTCATCCTGAAAGCCGCCGCCAAGGCACTGGAAGCCCATCCGCGCTTCTGCAGCTCCCTGTCCGAAGATGGCAGCAAGCTGATCATGAAGAAGTACATCCATATCGGTGTGGCGGTGGATACCCCCAACGGTCTGGTTGTGCCCGTGGTGCGTGACGTCAACAAGAAGGGCATCATGGAGCTGTCTCGCGATCTGGCCGAGATCTCCAAGAAGGCCCGTGCCGGCAAGCTGACCGCTGCCGACATGCAGGGCGGTTGTTTCACCATCTCCAGCCTGGGTGGCATCGGCGGTACCAGCTTTACCCCGATCGTCAACGCGCCGGAAGTGGCCATCCTCGGTGTCTCCAAGTCCGAGATGAAGCCGAAGTGGAACGGCAAAGAGTTCGCGCCGCGCCTGATGCTGCCGCTGGCCCTGAGCTACGACCACCGCGTCATCGATGGTGCCGATGGAGCTCGCTTCATCACCACCATGAACGGCGTACTGTCCGACATCCGTCGACTGGTCCTGTAAGTGAGAGGGCGGGCCCAGAGCCTGCCCTTTTTACTTCTCATTTCGTTAACAGGATTGTAAACTTGCCCCGTTTTTTTCACGGCTGCAGCCGCCTCGTTCTGGTTTAAGACTGCGCTGTCCGGGGATATAAGAACGACAAAGAGGTCATGATGAGTAAAGAAATCAAAACCCAGGTCGTAGTACTGGGTGCTGGCCCTGCCGGTTATTCCGCTGCCTTCCGTGCGGCTGACTTGGGTCTGGATACCATTATCGTCGAGCGTTACTCCACCCTGGGTGGCGTCTGCCTGAACGTGGGTTGCATCCCGTCCAAGGCGCTGCTGCACGTCGCCAAAGTCATTGAAGAAGCCAAGGCGCTGGCCGAGCACGGCATCGTCTTCGGTGCCCCGCAGACCGACATCGACAAGATCCGTCTGTGGAAAGAGAAAGTCATCAACCAGCTGACCGGCGGTCTGGCTGGCATGGCCAAGATGCGTAAAGTACAGGTTGTTAACGGCTTCGGTAAGTTTACTGGCCCGAACACGCTCGAAGTGACCGGGGAAGACGGCAAGACCACCGTGACCTTCGACAACGCCATCATCGCTGCCGGTTCCCGTCCGGTGAAGCTGCCGTTCATCCCGCATGATGATCCGCGCGTATGGGACTCTACCGATGCGCTGGAGCTGACTACCGTTCCTGGCAAGCTGCTGGTTATCGGTGGTGGCATCATCGGCCTGGAGATGGGTACCGTGTACTCCTCCCTGGGTTCCGAGATCGACGTGGTGGAATTTGCCGACCAGCTGGTACCGGCTGCCGACAAAGACATCGTCAAGATCTACACCAAGCGCGTGGCCAAGAAGTTCAACATCATGCTGGAGACCAAGGTCACCGCAGTTGAAGCCCGTGAAGACGGCCTGTACGTCTCCTACGAAGGCAAGCACGCCCCGGCCGAGCCGGTTCGTTACGACAACGTGCTGGTTGCCGTAGGTCGTGTGCCGAACGGCAAGATGCTGGATGCCGAGAAGGCCGGCGTTGCCGTGACCGAGCGCGGTTTCATCGAAGTGGACAAGCAGCTGCGTACCAACGTGGCGCACATCCACGCCATCGGTGACATCGTTGGTCAGCCGATGCTGGCTCACAAAGGTGTGCACGAAGGCCACGTGGCTGCCGAAGTCATCGCCGGCAAGAAGCACTACTTCGACCCGAAAGTGATCCCGTCCATCGCCTACACCGAGCCAGAGATGGCCTGGGTTGGTCTGACCGAGAAGGAAGCCAAGCAACAAGGGCTGAACTTCGAAGTCGCCACCTTCCCGTGGGCGGCTTCCGGTCGCGCCATCGCGTCCGACTGCTCCGACGGCATGACCAAGCTGATCTTCGACAAGGAGAGCGGCCGCGTCATCGGTGGTGCCATCGTGGGTACCAACGGTGGTGAACTGCTGGGTGAAATCGGTCTGGCCATCGAGATGGGTGCCGACGCCGAAGACATCGCGCTGACCATCCACGCTCACCCGACTCTGCACGAGTCCGTGGGTCTGGCTGCCGAAGTGTTCGAAGGCTCCATCACCGACCTGCCGAACGCCAAGGCCAAGAAGAAGAAGTAATTCGCTTCTGCCTGTAAAAAAGCCGCTCAATCGAGCGGCTTTTTGTTTTTCAGCGTCTGCTGGCGGTTTAGCAGCGCCCTTTCTTGGCCTGCCCAGGCGGACAGAAGGTGCCGTAGCCCCCTCGATCCCCATCGCTGACCCGGATCCGGGTATCGTCCACGCTCACGTCGGCGCCGTGTACCCGCACCGGCCCGCTGCTGCAGGCGCTGAGCAGACCGCTCAGCAAGATCATCACTACCAGCTTGCCCATAACTCCTCCTCTCATTTTCCTGATTATGGGGCATTTTCAGGGGCGGGTGGCGGCGGCGCAAAGCCCCTGCGTCACGGCCTGCCGTGGTGGCGACAGAGGGCGCCGCAGCGCCCTCTGGCAAGTGGTGCCAAGGCAGCCAGAGGCTACAGACGGAAGTGGCCGACCAGCTTGTCCAGCTCGCCGGAGAGCTGCTGCAGGCCACGACTGGCATCGGTCAGCTGGTGGGCAATGTCGGCGGTCTCCATGGTGAGCTGGTTGATGTCCTCCACGTTGCGGTTGAGTTCGCCCACCACACTCGACTGCTCTTCGGTGGCGGTGGCGACCTGGATGTTCATGTCGTTGATCTGGGTGATATGGGCGGTGATCTGGCCGAGCGCGCCGTTGGCCTCGTCAGCCTGGGTCACGACGGCGAGACTCTGGCTGCGGCCCTGGGTCATGGCACTGACGGCGCGGGCACTCTGTTCCTGCAACCGGTTGATCATGCCCTGGATCTCGGCGGTGGAGGCGGCGGAGCGGTTGGCGAGGTTGCGCACCTCGTCGGCCACCACCGCGAAGCCGCGACCCTGCTCCCCGGCGCGGGCCGCCTCGATGGCGGCGTTGAGTGCCAGCAGGTTGGTCTGCTCCGAGATGCTGCGGATGGTCTCCAGAATGCTGCCGATGGAGTCGGTCTGGGTCGCCAGCGACTCGATCACCCCGGCGACCTGTGCAATCTCGTCGGAGAGACCGACGATGCCGTGGCGCGCCTGGGCGACCACGCCGGCACCCGCATCCGCCTGCTCGTTGGCCTGTCTCGCCACTTCTGCGGCGAGGGAGGCGTTGCCGGCGATCTCGGTGACGGTGGCACCCATCTGGTGGATGGCGGTGGCCACCTGCACGGTGCGGTCGCGCTGGGCGGTACAGTTCTGCTGTGTCAGCTGGGCCTTGGCGGCCACCTCGTCGGCCGTGGCGGCCAGCTGGTGGGAGTTGCGGGCCACCTGCTCGATGGCGCTGTGGATCTTGCTGACGAAGTGATTGAAGCTCACCGTGATCTCCGCCAGCTCGTCATGGCCGTTCAGCTGGGCACGGGAATCCAGCGCCAGGTGTTCGGCGGCATAGCCGATGTACTGCTGCAGGAAGCCGACCCGGCGCTTGAGGTTCATCAGGATGAGTACCGAGACCAGCAGCGAGATGAGGATGGCGCCGGTGATGATGCTGATCATCTGCAGCCGCCCGCTGGCATAGCTCTGTTCACCGAGCTGATGGCGCTGCTGGGCCTGCTGGATCAGGCCATCGAGCAGGGCGTTGGCATCCTTGCGCATGGTGCCGTAGGTGACGGTATAGCGATCCCGATAGATGCCCCTTGCCGCTTCCATGTCGCCCTGTTCCAGCGCCTGCAGCATGGGAGCCAGCTCGTTGCTCGCCATTCCCTCGAACTGGCTGAGCAGCTGCTGGGCATTGGCTTTGGCGGCGGGGTCGGTCTGGGCGGTGACGGCCTGTTGCATGGCCTGACGCATCTCGGGAATATCCTCCTCCCGGCTCTCCTTGACCCGGGTGATCACCCCCTTCGCATCCTTGAGGGAGGTATCCTGCAGCAGCATCATGTCGATGCCGACCCGCATGCGGGGAATGCGCGAGACCACCTCCGCCATGGCGCGCATGGGGGTGGCGGTGTTCTGGTAAAGCTCGGTGGATTGTTGCTGGATGGTGCCCATGCTCTTGAGGCTGGCACCGCCCACCAGCAGCAGGGCGAGACAGGGCACGGTGACAGCCAGGATCAGCTGCAATTTGAGCGTCAGTTTACCTTCTAGCATGGGGTTTCCTCGCTGATCATGACGATGTGAATTATCAGAGTATAAATCGACGGATTTGGCGCCAACTTGAGTTTTTGTTAACAAACGACCAACAAAAAGGGGCGCCATAGCGCCCCTTATGATGTCAGAAGTCTTAGAGCCGGAAGTTGCCGACCAGCTTGTCCAGTTCGCCGGAGAGGTGCTGCAGGCTGCGGCTCGACTCGGTCAGCTGGTGGGCGATGTCGGCGGTCTCCATGGTGAGCTGGTTGATGTCTTCCACGTTGCGGTTGATCTCACCCACCACGCTCGACTGCTCTTCGGTGGCGGTGGCGACCTGGATGTTCATGTCGCTGATCTGGGTGATGTGGGCGGTGATCTGGCCGAGGGCGCCGTTGGCCTCATCAGCCTGGGTCACCACTTCCAGACTCTGGTTGCGGCCCTGGGCCATGGCGCTGACGGCGCGGGCGCTCTGCTCCTGCAGCCGGTTGATCATGCCCTGGATCTCGGCGGTGGAGGCGGCGGAGCGGCTGGCGAGGTTGCGTACCTCGTCGGCCACCACCGCGAAGCCACGTCCCTGCTCCCCGGCGCGGGCAGCCTCGATGGCGGCGTTGAGCGCCAGCAGGTTGGTCTGCTCCGAGATGCTGCGGATGGTGTCGAGGATGCTGCCGATGGAGTCGGTCTGGCTGGCCAGCGACTCGATCACCCCGGCCACCTGTTCAATCTCGCCGGAGAGGCCGACGATGCCGTGACGGGCCTGGGCGACCACCAGGGCGCCGGCGTCGGCCTGTTCGTTGGCCTGCTTGGCCACATCGGCCGCCAGCGAGGCATTGCCGGCGATTTCGCTCACGGTGGCGCCCATCTCGTGGATGGCGGTGGCCACCTGCACGGTGCGATCCCGCTGGGCGGTGCAGTTGTGCTGGGTCAGCTGGGCCTTGGCGGCCACCTCGTTGGCGGTGGCGGCGAGCTGGCGGGAGTTGCTCGCCACCTGCTCGATGGAGCCGTGGATCTTGGCGACGAAGTTGTTGAAGCCCGTGGCCACCTGGGCCAGTTCATCTCGCCCCTCCACCTTGAGGCGCTGGGTCAGATCGCCGTCACCGCTGCCGAGTTCGCGGAACAGGCGGGCCAGCTGGTTGAGCGGGCGGCTGACCGAGCCTGCCAGCAGCATGCCGAGCAGCCCCATGCCGGCGGCGATGGCCAGGCTCACCAGCAGGATGTGCAGGCGGGCTCGGTCCAGCTCGGCATAGATCTCCGCTTCCGGCACCTGGGCCACCAGATACCAGTCGAGCAGCGGAATGTAGCTGCTGGCCAGCACCACCGGCTGGCCGTCGATCTCGGCGTGGGTGGCAGCAAAGGGCTGCTTGTTCAGCAGGTTGCCGCTGCCGCTTGCCAGCTGGGCCAAGCTGTCACGGTCGATGCGGCTGGCGTCGGGGTGCAGCTTCACCTTGCCGCTGCCGTCGGTCATGAACACGAAGCCGCTGTCGCCGATGCGGAAGTTGGCGAGCATGCTGACCATGCTGTCGAGGGACTTGGCGAGGCCGGCGAGGCCGCGGCCATTGAGCTGCTGGAAGTTGACGAACAGCTTCACCTCGCCGTTGCTCTCGCGAAAGATGCTGAGCATCAGGTCTTGCTGGCTCTTGGTGTAGCCGTAGAACCAGGCATCCTGCTCCGGGGTGAGGTTGCGCAGGAAGCCATCCTGGTTGTAGTAGGCGGCGCTCTGGCGATCGGCAAAAGAGGCGGTGACCAGCCCGTACTGGGCTGCCATGTCTTTGAGCTGGTCGATCAGGATCGACTCCTGCTCCTTGGGCATGCCGCGGGCCACCCAGTCCAGCACGAAGCGATCGTTGGCCAGCTGTCTGGCGGCGCCGGCGACCGAGGTGAGATCCTTCTCGATCTCCTTGCCGATGCGCTGGGTCAGGTTGGGTAGCTCCTGCTCGAACATGCGGCTTTCGATCAGCTGCTGCGCCGAGCGCTGGCTGAAGTAGCCTACCAGCAGGCAGGAGAGCACCACGGCCAGGGTGACCGTAGCCAGGATTTTCTGTTTGAGTGTCAGGCTTGCAAGCATAGGAGTGACTCGGGTGTGTGAACACGGGATTGAGGACATATTAGCGGCAGCCCGGCGTCACCCTTGATAGGCCGACCCACTTTATTGACGGATTACGTTTGCGCTCACATCGCCGCATGGGCGGCCAGCGTCGCAATGCGTGCCGATATCCCCTGCCAACTGTTGCGGTTCGCCGGCCGCCCCTTATAGTAGGCTTCACTGCCTAGCTGGCTCGCCCTGGATTCAATGGAAAATCATATGCGCATCTTTCGTCGAGGATGGAACCCCCTGTTCCTGATATTGCTGGCCTGTCTGCCGCTGATGGCAGCGGCCCAGTCCGAGCGGTCCAAAATTGCCCTGGTGCTCAGCGGCGGCGGCGCCAAGGGGGCGGCCCACATCGGCATCCTCAAGGTGCTGGAAGAGAAGCGCATTCCGGTCGACATCATAGTGGGCACCAGCATGGGTTCCTACGTGGCGGGCATGTACGCCATGGGGCTCAGCGCCGAAGAGGTGGAGCGCACCACCCTGGCCATCGACTGGAACAAGGGCTATCAGGACAAGGTGGGACGCGACGAGCTCTCCCTGCGCAAGAAGCAGCAGAGCGAGCAGTATCAGCTGCGCACCGACATCGGCGTCAATGGCGACTCGGTCCAGTTCCCCGACGGCTTCTTCCAGGGCCAGTCCATGGCCAGCCTGCTGCGCCACGCCACCTCCAACCTGCCGGTACAGAAGAGCTTCGACGATCTGCCCATTCCTTACCGCGCCATGGCCACCGACATGGAGACTGTGACCCCCTTCGTGCTGGACCACGGCAGCCTCGCCAAGGCGATGCAGGCGTCCATGTCCATTCCCGGCGCCCTCAAGCCGGTGGAGTGGGAGGGGCACATCCTGGCCGATGGCGGCACCGTCAACAACATGCCGGTGGACGTGGCCAAGGCGATGGGGGCCGACGTGGTGATCGCGGTGGACATCAGCGCCAAGCTGCGCACTCGCGAGTCCTTGAAGTCGGGGCTGGCCATGATCGATCAGCTCACCACCTACATGACCCAGGTCGGCACCGAGAAACAGAAGGCGCTGATGGGGCCCAGGGACGTATTGCTGACGCCTGAGTTCGGCAACATGGGCATCGCCGACTTCGCCCTGATGCCGGAGGGGATCAAGCTCGGGGAGCAGGTGGCCAACCGCGCCTCGGCCCAGCTCGATGCGCTCTCTCTCTCGCCCGCCGCTTATACCGCCTATCGCAACCAGAAGCTGAGCCGGCGTGCCGAGCGCAGCGGCCAGCCCGCCTACTACATCGACAAGGTGGAGATCATCAACAAGTCCCGTCTCTCCGACGAGACGGTGCACGCCATGCTGAAGGTGCGGCCCGACAAGATTCAGACCAACGAGAGCCTGGAGGCGGGCATTCGCCGGCTCTATGCGCTGGAGTCGTTCGATCGCATCACCTACGAGGTGGAGGAGCGGGGCGGCGAGAACGTGCTGGTGGTCAACGCCAGCGAGAAGAACTGGGGACCGGGCTACCTCAACTTCCAGTTCGGCTTCTCCGATGACTTCGAGAGCAGCTCCAACTACAACGTGGGCATGTCCTACACCCTCACCAACGTCAACGACTGGGGCGCCGAGTGGCTGACCGAGGCATCGCTCGGCACCGCCAAGCACTTCAAGACCGACTTCTACACCCCGCTGGAGCCCTCCCAGACCTTTTTCGGCGAGGCGAGCCTGGCCTACGACAAGACCCAGCGTCGCATCTTCATTCCCGAGGAGACGCGGGCGGCGGACGGGGTGAGCTATGTCGACTCCGAGTACAACTTCACCAACGTCGATCTGGCGGTGGGCTGGAATCGCCAGCCCTGGAGCCGCCTCTCGCTCGGGTTGGAGGGGAAGGTAGGCGACATCGACGTGCGCAACGTGGCGGATGCCAAGGTGGATGCCTCCTCCTGGGGCCCCTATGTTCGCTTCGAGCACGACACCCTCGACAGCCGCTACTTCCCCTATCAGGGCGCCTATTGGGACATCAAGGGGGGTACTCCTCCGTTCGATTGGATGACAATGACACCCTCAACGAGCGCTATGAGGGGGTCAACTACCACCTGGCGATGGTCAAGCCCTGGTCCTGGGACAGACACAGCCTGAACCTGTTGCTGGAGGGCGGGGGCTCCACCTCCCAGGAAGAGCTGCCGCTGTTCGTGCAGGATCTGGGCGGATTGTTCCGCATGTCGGGCTTCCAGCGCTATCAGCTGAGCGGCCGCTACAGCCTGTTTGGCGGGCTGCGCTACATCTACCGGGTGGCGGACAACGACTTCGGCGCACTGCGGGCGCCGCTCTATCTGGGCGGCTCCCTCGAGCAGGGCGGGGTGTGGGACAAGGGCGAAGACATCAGCATGGAGAGCTCCTTCACCGCCGGCTCCGTCTACGTGGGGGTGGAGAGCTTCCTCGGCCCCATCTTCCTCGGTTACGGCATGGCGGAGGGGGGCAACGACATGTTCTATCTGCAATTGGGCAGCACATTCGAATAACGGCCAAATGATGCCTTTTTGTTAATTTATTTCTGGTGTGCCATTTATCTGTTTGTAAAACACCAGCAACTTTATATGGTTATGTTGTTTTGATGAATATCTGTACAGGCTTTGGATTTTAATTAGTCGTTAAAACTTATATAGTGGGGGGCACCCTACGGGTGTCCCGCAAGGACGATCGCCGCGAGCGTGGGCGAACCCCAAAAAAAGACCAAAGAGGAATTAGTCGTGCTTGAAACATACCGTAAACACGTCGCAGAACGTGCCGCCGAAGGCGTGGTTGCCAAACCTCTGGACGCAGAGCAGGTCGCCGCCCTGGTTGAGCTGCTGAAAAACCCGCCCGCTGGCGAACAAGACTTTCTGAAAGAGCTGTTGTCCTCCCGCATTCCTCCTGGTGTTGATGAAGCGGCCTATGTCAAAGCCGGCTTCCTCACCGCCGTCGCCAAGGGCGAAGCCCACTCTCCCATCCTGAGCGCTGCCGAAGCCGTCGAGCTGCTGGGCACCATGCAGGGTGGTTACAACATTCAGCCGCTGATCGACCTGCTGGACCATGGGACCCTGGCTCCTCTTGCCGCCAAGGGCCTCTCCCACACCCTGCTGATGTTCGACTCCTTCCACGACGTGGAAGAGAAGGCCAAGGCGGGCAATGCCCACGCCAAGCAGGTGATGCAATCCTGGGCCGACGCCGAGTGGTTCCTCTCCCGCCCTGAACTGGCCGAGAAGATCACCGTCACCGTGTTCAAGGTGACCGGCGAAACCAACACCGACGACCTGTCGCCGGCGCCGGACGCCTGGTCCCGCCCGGATATTCCGCTGCACGCGCTGGCCATGCTGAAGAACGCCCGTCCCGGCATCACCCCGGACAAGGATGGCGTCATCGGCCCCATCAAGACCATCGATGCGCTGAAAGAGAAAGGTTTCCCGCTGGCTTACGTGGGTGACGTGGTCGGTACCGGCTCTTCCCGCAAATCCGCCACCAACTCGGTGCTCTGGTTCATGGGCGACGACATTCCGCACGTGCCGAACAAGCGCGCCGGTGGTGTCTGTCTCGGCGGCAAGATTGCCCCAATCTTCTTCAACACCATGGAAGATGCCGGCGCTCTGCCCATCGAAGTGGACGTCTCCAAGCTGGAGATGGGCGATGTGATCGACATCTACCCGTTTGCCGGCAAGATCTGCAAGCACGGCACCGACCAGGTGCTGGCGCAGTTTGAACTGAAAACCGATGTGCTGATCGACGAAGTGCGCGCCGGTGGCCGCATCCCGCTGATCATCGGCCGTGGTCTGACCGACAAGGCCCGCGAAGCGCTGGGTCTGCCGTTCTCCACCGTGTTCCGCCGTCCGCAGCCGGTGGCCGATACCGGCAAAGGCTTCACCCTGGCCCAGAAGATGGTGGGCAAGGCGTGCGGCGTGCAGGGCATTCGCCCGGGCACCTACTGCGAGCCCAAGATGACCACGGTCGGCTCCCAGGACACCACGGGCCCGATGACCCGCGACGAGCTCAAAGACCTGGCCTGCCTCGGCTTCTCCGCCGATCTGACCATGCAGTCCTTCTGCCACACCGCGGCCTATCCCAAGCCCATCGACGTGCAGACCCACCACACCCTGCCGGACTTCATCATGAACCGCGGCGGTGTCTCCCTGCGTCCGGGCGACGGCGTCATTCACTCCTGGCTGAACCGCATGCTGCTGCCGGATACCGTGGGTACCGGCGGTGACTCCCACACCCGTTTCCCCATCGGTATCTCCTTCCCGGCAGGCTCCGGTCTGGTGGCCTTCGCCGCCGCCACCGGCGTGATGCCGCTGGACATGCCGGAATCCGTGCTGGTGCGCTTCAAGGGCGAGCTGCAGCCGGGCATCACCCTGCGTGACCTGGTCCATGCCATCCCCTACGCCGCCATCCAGAAAGGGCTGCTGACCGTCGAGAAAGCGGGCAAGAAGAACATCTTCTCCGGCCGCATCCTCGAGATCGAAGGTCTGCCGACCCTGAAGGTGGAGCAGGCGTTCGAGCTGGCGGATGCCAGCGCCGAGCGTTCCGCCGCCGGTTGTACCATCAAGCTGGATAAAGAGCCGATCATCGAGTATCTGAAGTCCAACATCGTGATGCTGAAATGGATGCTGTCCGAAGGCTACGGCGACGTACGCACCATCACTCGCCGCATCAAGGGGATGGAAGAGTGGCTGGCCAACCCGGTGCTGATGGAAGCGGACAAGGATGCCGAGTACGCCGAAATCATCGAGATCGATCTGGCCACCATCAAGGAGCCCATCCTGTGCGCGCCGAACGATCCGGACGATGCCCGCCTGCTCAGCACAGTAGCTGGTGACAAGATCGACGAGGTATTCATCGGTTCCTGCATGACCAACATCGGCCACTTCCGCGCCGCCGGCAAATTGCTCGAGAAGTATCAGGGCGAGCTGCCGACCCGCATGTGGATCGCCCCGCCCACCAAGATGGACAAGGATCAGCTGACCGAAGAGGGCTACTACGGCATCTTTGGTCGGGTTGGTGCCCGCATCGAGATCCCCGGCTGTTCCCTGTGCATGGGCAACCAGGCACGGGTAGCGGAAGGGGCCTCCGTGGTCTCCACCTCCACCCGCAACTTCCCGAACCGTCTGGGCAAGGGGGCCAACGTCTATCTGGCCTCTGCCGAGCTGGCTGCGGTTGCCGCCATCATCGGCAAGATCCCGACCGTGGCCGAGTACCTGCAGTACGCCAAGACCCTGGACGCCACTGCGGCCGACACCTATCGCTACCTCAACTTCAACGAGATCGCCTCCTACACCAAGAAGGCCGATGCGGTGATCCTGCAGCAAGCGGTATAAGGGGCGGCGCCGCCATGGCGCTCCCGTGCTGATGCAAAGCCCCGGCCCGTGCCGGGGCTTTTGTTTGCATTCTCATCAGCCGTTGCTCGTTTTTTGCTCTCATTAGGGCCCAATTCAGCATCGGCTGTTAAGGTGGGCGACCATGTTTGCTGTCTGGTCCCGCTATGCCGATATCACTGCCCAACCTGGATTTCTCCCGTCCCTGGCTGCGTCTGGGGTGTACCCTGCTGCTGTTCACGCTGCCCCTCGCACTCGGGTTGTGGATGCTCTACAACGGTCACCTGCAGATGCTTGATCGTCAGTCAGAGCGCTCGGCCCGGCAGGCGGTCACCCTGATGGAGACCATGCTGGCCCACGCCGAGAGCGCTAACCGTACCTTGCTGCCCTTCGTCGAGCAGCCGTGCGAACAGGCCCTGTTCACCCTGCGTCAGCAGGTGGCGCTGGTGCCCTTCGTGCGTACCGTCAACCTGGTGGGGGAGCAGGGGATCTACTGCAACTCGCTGTTTGGTGCCATCCAGTGGCCGGATCGGGCCGAGAGTTACAGTGACGGGCGGCTGCGGCTGCTGGCGGGCAATCAGGTGCGGGCCGATCACCCCCTGCTGGCGCTGCGTGACAGCGAGGGCAGGGGGGCCGCCTTCAGCACCATAGACGGCGATTACCTGCGCTTCATGCTGGTGCTGAGCGGGCGGCCCTGCACCCTGCTGCTACACGTGGGCAAGCAGTGGCTGGATGAGCGGGGCGTGCTGAGCGAAGGGGGTCAGCCGTTGCCAACCCTGGCCAGTCATGAAGTCCGTTCCGACCGTTACCCGCTCTCGATCTATGCCGGACACGAGATCCCCTCGCTCTGGTCCTCCCTGTGGCAGGCCCGGCAGTGGGCCATTATGGTGCTGTTTGGGCTCTGCTTCGGCTTTGCCCTGCTCATCTGGTGGTTGCTGGGACGGCCCCGCTCTCCCGTGGTGGAACTGGCTCGCGCCCTGCGCAATCGGGAGTTTGTGCCCTATTTGCAACCGCTGGTGGCAGCGGGGAACGAACGGGTGATGGGGGCCGAGGTGTTGATGCGCTGGCAGCACCCGACGGCCGGGCTGATCCGCCCCGATCTCTTCATTCCCCAGGCGGAGGCGAGCGGTCTGATCGTGCCGATGACCAGCCTGCTGATGGAGGAGGTGGCTCGCGAGCTGAGCATGGAGCGCGACCTGGTACCCGACGGGTTTCACATCAGCTTCAACATCAGTGCCGCCCACTGCCGCGACATGGCACTGCTTGCCGAGTGCCGGCGCTTCCTCGATCACTTCGCACCGGGCCAGGTGGTACTGGTGCTGGAGCTGACCGAGCGGGAGCTGCTGGTGGCGGATCCCCAGACCCTGGCGCTGTTTCGCCAGCTCGACGAGATGGGGGTCAGGCTGGCCATGGACGATTTTGGCACCGGCCACTCCAGCCTGCACTACCTGCAGCAGTTCCATGTGGACTATCTCAAGATAGATCAGTCGTTTATCGGCAGGATCGGCACCGAATCCCTGTCTGAGCACATAGTCGACAACGTGATCGATCTGGGGACCCGGCTCGGCCTCGCACTGGTTGCCGAAGGGGTGGAGACGCGCCAGCAGGCCGACTACCTGAGAAGCAAGGGCGTCGACTACCTGCAGGGCTATCTGTTTGGCCGCCCGCTGCCGCTGCGCGACTTTCAGGCTGCGCTGGGCCAGCCTCAGGCCGATCCCGCGACGCTGGCGGCCTCGGCCTGAGCCATCAGGTGAGGGATTGCAGCCACTCCGCCAGTCTGGCGTGGGCACTGCCGGGAGCGGGCGGGGCGGGGGCGAGCAGGTGGTAGCCGGTGCCGTCGGGGCAAAAGCCGAGCGGCGCCACCAGCAGGCCGGCCTCGATGTCGTCGCACACCTGCCGGTAGGGGCCGATGGCGACCCCCAACCCGGCGACTGCCGCCTGCAGGCTGAAGTAGAAGTGCTCGAAGGTCTGCCCCGGCGCCTCCTCGCCGGCGGACTGGCCGGCGTGCTGCAACCACTCCTGCCAGGCTCCCGGCCGGGTCTTGGTGTGCAGGCGGGGGGCGCCAGGGCGCAGGGCCGGGCCGTTGGCCCCCGTTTCGAAGAACTGCGCCACCTTGCCCGGCTGGCAGACCGGCCCGGTCAGCTCCTCGAACAGCGGCTGGCTGTAGAGCTCGGCCGGCCACTGGAAGTCGTTGCGCCGGATGGCGAGATCGATGCCGCTGCCGAAGCTGAGGGCGCCGCCACCGGCCATCAGGTGCACGTCCAGCTCGGGATGCAGGGCCTGGAAGGCGGGCCAGCGCGGGATCAGCCAGCGCATCAGCAGGGTTGGCTCGCAGGAGATTACCAGCGACGACGGCCGCCCCTGCCGGCGCAGCGCCTGCGCCGTCTGGCGGATGCCGCCCAGCCCCTCCCTGACCGCCTGATAGAGCCGCTCCCCCGCCTCGGTCAGAAAGACCCGGCGCTGGCGCCGCTCGAACAGCATGACCCCGAGATCCTCTTCCAGCAGGCGCACCGCCCGGCTGACTGCGCCGTGAGTGAGGTGCAGCTCGTCGGCGGCGCGGCTGAAGTGCTCGGTACGGGCCGCCACCTCGAAACAGCGCAGCGCGGTCAGGGCCGGCAGCGACAGGCTTTTCTGTGAATCATACTCACCGTTCATGTCAGAAGTTATCGTTCGTTATTGGTACTATTGCCAAATAAAATAGCCGATATTCCATGTGATCAGGACTATTTTCATGACCGAACTGTTAGCCGTAGTAGCCATTACCTTCTTTGCCGTCATCAGCCCGGGACCCGACTTCGCCATGGTGTCGCGCAACAGCCTGCTGCTCTCGCGCCGCAGCGGAGTGCTGACGGCGGTTGGCATCGGCGCCGGGGTCTGCGTGCACGTCACCTACACCCTGCTCGGGGTGGGATTGCTGATCCAGCAGTCGCTCTGGCTGTTCAATCTCATCAAGCTGGCGGGGGCTGCCTACCTCATCTTCCTCGGCATCAAGATGCTGCGGGCCAAGCCGGTGAGCGCCGAGGTGCTGGCCGACCAGCCCGCCCTCTCCAGCCTGGGGGCGCTGCGCACCGGTTTTCTGACCAATGTGCTCAACCCCAAGACCACCATCTTCATCGTCAGTCTGTTCATGCAGGTGGTGCAGCCGCAGACGCCGCTGGCGGTCCAGCTCGGTTACGGCGTCTTCATCGTGCTGGCCCATGCCGTCTGGTTCAGCGCGGTGGCGATCTTCTTCTCCACCGACTCGGTACGGGGTCGGCTGCTGGCGGTGCGCCACTGGATCGATCGGGTGTTTGGGGGGCTGCTGGTGGGATTCGGCATGCTGCTGGCACTGACCCAGCAGACGCGCTGAGGCGAGGGGAGAGGTGCTCTCCCCTATCCACCCCCGACTGTAGGGGCTTGTTTTTCATGCCTTGTGGTCCGCTTTTCGGTAGAATTGGCGCTCATTTTGACGTCAATAAAGATGAGGGGCGGTATGACGGTCAGGTTCCAGGCATTTCACAGCATCAAGGCGATAGGTCAGCGGGAGGTGCTGTTCAACTGGTCCAGAACCAATCCGCTCGGCGCACTGGAGCAGGTGTGGCGTCCGAAGAATCGCGATGAACTGCAGCAACTGCTGCGGGAAAACCCCGAGCGCAAGCTGCGCCTCATCGGCTCCGGCCTCTCCTTCGAACCCATCCACAGCGTCTATGCCGAGGGCAGCCAGGCGCTGCTGGTGGACTTGCACCACCTGCGTGGCCAGTTGGCGCAGACCGCCGACACCGTCACCTATCAGGCGGGCACTCCGCTCGACACCGTCTACGCCGATCTCATCGCCATGGAGCGGATGCTGCCGGCTTCCCCCGGCGTCATCGGCATCCAGACCCTGGGCGGTGCGCTCAGCACCGGCACTCACGGCCAGGGGCTGCACCAGTCCGCCCTGTGCGATGCGGTGGCGGCCATGACCGTCATGCTGGCCAGTGGCGACATCATCCGGGTGGATCGCACCGACTCGCGCTTCGGCGCCTTCGTGATGGGCATGGGCATGCTCGGCATCCTGCTCGACGTCACCCTGCAGACCGTGCCCAACCGCATCATGCGCTGCACCAAGTTCACTACCGACTATCCCTTCCTGCTGGCGCACAACGAGCGGCTCAACCGCGAGCACGCCTTCGTGAAGAGCTGGTGGTTCGCCTGGACCGGCGAGAGCCACATCTGGCTGGTCGACCCCGCCTCCGAGGAAGAGGTGGCCCGTTACCGCGCTGGTGGCAGCGAGCCGCTGCTGCTGGAGGGCGACCTCGACGCCCGCATGAATGCCACCATAGATGCGACTCTGCAGAAGATGGCGAAAGACACCAAGGATGAGGCGCTGGCCGGCGAGCACTTCGAGACGGTGCGCCGCTTCAAGGATGCCTCCGATCTGGTGGGCAACGTCTACCAGATCCTCTGCAAGGGGATCCCGGCGCCCCAGATCAATTGCGAAGTGGCGGTGCCGCTGCATCGGATGAACGAGGCGCTGGAGACCCTGCAGGCGTGGCAGCAGGCCAATCCGGGCGTGCTGCACTACCCCTTTATCCTGCGCTGCACCGGCCCCTCCAAGGCCTGGCTCAGCGCCGCCTATGATCAGTCGGTGTGCTGGATCGGATTTTTGGTCTATCTGGCGGCGGACGGCACCTTCGTCAACGGCTCCATGGAGCAGATGCGCGAGCTGCAGCAACTGCTGGTGCCGCTCGGCGGCATCCCGCACTTCGGCAAGCACCTGGCGATGGATCTCTACGACTTCCCGGCGCTGCTGCCGCGCTGGCACGACTTCCTGGCCCTCAAGGGCGAGCTCGACCCCCACGGCCGTTTCGAAAACCGCTGGCTCGCCGACCTGTTTGCCAACCGGTAAGGATCCGACATGACCGACATGCAAGACACTCGCTTACTCATCACCCTGCCGACCAGAGGGGAGTCATCCCTATGACGGACATGCAAGATACGCGTATCCCCGTGACCCTGCTGACCGGCTTTCTCGGCAGCGGCAAGACCACCTTGCTCAACCACTGGGTCAAGCAGCCCGAGCTTGGCGAGTGCGCGGTGCTGATCAACGAGTTCGGCTCGGTGGGGCTGGATCACCACCTGGTACAGCAGGTGGACGAGCAGGTGGTGCTGCTCGATTCCGGCTGTATCTGCTGCTCGGTGCAGGGCTCACTGGTGGAGGCGCTGCAGGGGCTGTTTATGAAGGCCATTCAGCGCAAGATCAAACCGTTCAAGCGACTCATCATCGAGACCACTGGCCTCGCCGATCCGGCCCCCGTGCTGTTCACGTTGAGGGAGGAGGGCTTTATCGCCCAGCGTTACCGTTTCGACGGTACCGTCACCGTGGTGGATGCCGGCCATATCGAGCAGCAGCTGGCTGCTCAGTATGAAGCGGTGAAACAGGTGGCGCTGGCGGATCTGCTGGTGGTGAGCAAGGGCGACCTGGTGGATGGCGAGCAGCTGGAGCGGGTCGAAGCCCAGCTGGCGGCCCTCAATCCGGCGGCCCCCATCGAGCGGGTCAGCAACGGGGTGCTGTCGCCTGCGGTGCTGGAGAAGCTCGGAGCTTACAACGAGGCGGCCGGGCGCGACGTGCGCCAGCTACTGGCCTGGCTGCGCACCGAATCCCCGAAACAGGGGCTGGCCTCGCCGATGCAGCCGAAGATGAAGCCGTTCGCCGCCAAGGTGGGCACGGCCGCGCCGACCCACTTCGAGCACGGCAATATCGAGAGTTTCTCTCTGCGCATCGGCGAGCCGCTCAAGCCGTCCCGCCTGCTGGCCGCCATCGACGCGGTGCAGGCGCAATACGGCGATGCGCTGCTGCGGCTCAAGGGCATATTGCAGCTGGAGGGAGAGAGCCAGCCGGTGGTGATCCACGGCGTCCATGGCCAGCTCTATCCGCTGCAGGCGCTGGGGGAGTGGCCGGAAGGCAAGGCCCAGTCCCGGCTGGTGTTCATCGTGAAGAGTCAGGACAAGGCGGGCATAGAGCGGTTGTTCCTGGATACGCTCAAGGCGCCCGAGCCCAGCCTGGAAGAGCAGCTCAGAGCCATGCTCGGCCAGCCTGATGCCTGATGTAATGAGATGACCCGCGCTTGTGCGGGTCTTTTTTTGTCTGAAGAGGAGGTGGCTGCAGATGCCCGATAGCACACACATGGTGACCCCTGCCCAGCGCAAATGGCTGCCGCCGCTCACGGCGGTCGGTTTCTTCATGCAGACGCTGGATGGCACCATCCTCAATACCGCCCTGCCGAGCATGGCCGAGACCCTGGGCGAGAGCCCGCTGCAGATGCAGTCGGTGATCATCGCCTACATGCTGACGGTGGCGCTGCTCATTCCCGCCTCCGGCTGGCTGGCGGACCGATTTGGCACCCGCCGCATCTATCTGGCCGCCATCCTGCTGTTTACCTTGGGGTCTTTGGCCTGCGCGGCTGCCAACTCCCTGCCGCTGCTGGTGGCGGCGCGGGTGCTGCAGGGGATCGGTGGTGCCCTGCTGATGCCGGTGGGCAGGCTGGCGGTACTGCGGGTTTACAGCAAGCACGAGCTGCTGCGGGTGATGTCGTTCGTCACCATCCCCGGCCTGGTGGGGCCGCTCATCGGCCCGGCACTGGGGGGCTGGCTGGTGGAAGTGGCGAGCTGGCACTGGGTGTTTCTCATCAACCTGCCGGTGGGGTTGCTCGGCTTTATCGCCAGCTGGTACTTCATGCCGGATCTGCGCCAGAGCACGGCCAAGTTCGACTGGCAGGGGTTCGTGATGTTCAGCGCCGGCATGGTGCTGGTGTCGGTGGGCCTGCAGGGGCTGGGGGAGCACAGCATCTCAACCGGCTGGGCACTGTTTGCCCTGCTGTTCGGGCTGGCCGCGATGGCGAGCTACTGGCTCTATGCCGCCAATGCCGAGGAGCCGCTGTTCGGGTTGGGGCTGTTCAAGACCAGCACCTTCGCCATCGGCATCTGGGGCAATCTATTTGCCCGGCTCGGCAGCGGCGCCATGCCGTTTCTCACCCCGCTGTTTCTGCAATTGGGGCTCGGCTTCTCGCCGAGCAAGGCGGGGATGACCATGATCCCCACCGTACTGGGGGCCATGTTGACCAAGACGCTGGTGAACAAGCTCATTCCGCGCATCGGCTATCGCCGCATCCTGATCGGCAACACCCTGGCGCTGGGGGTGATGATCGCCAGCTTCTCCCTCATCGACAACCAGCTCCCCTACGGGGTGCTGCTGGGCTGGCTGATGGTGTTCGGCGCCATCAACTCGCTGCAGTTCTCCGCCATGAACACCCTGACCCTGCAGGATCTCAGCCCGGAGTTTGCCAGCAGCGGCAACGGCCTGCTGTCGGTGGTGATGCAGCTCTCCATGAGCCTGGGGGTGGCCATCGCCGCCAGCCTGCTGGGGCTCTTCTCTGCCGGCTCGTCGGCGGCGGATGGCCAGTGGCTGGGAGGCTTTCACCTCACCTACCTCTGCATCGGCCTGATGTCGATGCTGGCGGCGCTGATCTTCGCCCAGTTGGCGCGAGACAAGCGCTGAGCCGCGGGCTCAGGGGGCCGGCAGGTAGCTCACCTCACAGGGCAGCTGGGTCAGCAGCCCGGCCAGGTGGGTGGTTTCCAGCAGGAAGGTCTGCTCGGGGTGGCCCGGGGTCCAGGTAAAGGCCTGATGGGTCATGAGCACGGGATCCACCAGCAGCGGGATGTCGGCACGAGGCAGGAAGGGGCAGACCGCGCCCGGCAGGCAACCGATCTGGGCCTGCATCTCGTCGGCGGTGCAGATGGAGGGCTTGGCGCCGAGCACCGCCTTGACCGCCTTGTTGTCGAGCCGGCCGTCCCTGTGGGTCAGCAGCAGGGCGAAGCGGCCATCCTTGAACTTGAGAAACAGGGTCTTGCTGAACTCGGCCTGCCAGCCGAGGCGGGCTCTCACCTTTTCATCGGTGGCGTAGTCGAGAATGGGCTCGTGCTCGAAGCGCTGGTGGGGCAGCCCGGCCAGCAGCCGGCAGTTGAAGTCGTGAATGGTATCGAGTGGCATGGGGTTCTCCTGTGATGGCGGCCATCCTGCCACTTGCACCGGCGCAGGCCCAATCACGGTTTCTTATCCGTTATCAGCTCTGTCCATCAACGACAAGGGCACCGCGAGGTGCCCTTGTCGTTCAGTGGTGCTGCAATTCGCCCGCTGCCCAGTGAAAGGGGATGGGGCAGAGCCGTTGGGAGGCCTTGTCGTAACGCTCCCACAGCTCACCGAGAGTGCGGCCATCCAGCGGATGGTGCAGGGTGGGGGCCAGTTCGGCCAGCGGCCAGAGTACGAAGGCGTTGCTGAGGATCTCGCCGCGCGGCAGCACCAGCGGCGTCTCGCAGACCAGCTCGCCATAGAGCAGCAGATCGAGATCCAGGGTGCGCGGGGCGAACTTCTTGGCGTCCGGCTCGCGGCCGTGGGCGAACTCCATGGCGCGCAGTCGCTGGCACAGGGTCGCCAGCGGCAGCTCGGTATCGGCGCCCACCACCAGGTTGTAGAAGGGGCGGCCGTTGAAGCCCACCGCCTCGCTCTCGAATACCCGGGAGACCTGCAGCTCGCCAAACTCGGCCTGCAGCGCATCGAGGCCGGCGCGGATATGGCGTTCCCGCTCGATGTTGGAGCCCAGGCTGATATAGATGCGGGTCATCAGTTGGCGCTCGCGGCCGGGGTGCGGTGACGCAGGATCTCGACACCGACGCCGGCGGCATTGGGGACGGCGCCCGGTTTGGTCAGGGTGACCTTGACCCACTGCACTCGTTCGTCGGCCAGCACCAGCATGGCGACCTGTTCGGCCATGGTTTCGACCAGCTCCACCACCTTGCTGGAGGCGTGATCACAGATCTTGCGAGAGAGGGTGGCGTAATCCAGTGCCAGCTTGATATCGTCGGTTGCGGCGGCGGGGCGGTTGTCGAACCCCATCTCGAGGTCGAAACAGAGCTTCTGGCGAATGCCTTTCTCCCACTCGTATACACCGATAGTGGTCAAAACCTCGAGTCCGCGAATAAACACCTTGTCCATGACAGTACTTCTTCTTTACTCTTGATGGGCTGTGATGACAGCGCAGGGATGCAGGCCTGGCCAGCGGATGAGTGCCGGCGGCCGGTTTGGGCGACACACGTTGGGCAACCCCACGTCGGCGCCAGAGAATGTGGCCCGCATCATACCCCATTCATATCGTGGTAAAAACGACCAAGATGACGGCCCTGACGATTTTGATGATTATTCTGGCCTACCTGGGCGGCTCGCTGTCCAGTGCGGTGCTGGTTTCCCGCATCACGGGTCTGCCGGATCCCCGTGATCACGGCTCCCACAACCCGGGGGCCACCAATGTGCTGCGCCTCGGTGGTCGGCTGGCGGCCGTGGTGGTGCTGCTGCTCGATGTGCTCAAGGGCACCGCTCCCGTCTACCTTGCCTGGTATCTGCAGATCAAACCCGTCTACCTCGGCTTTATCGGGGTGGCTGCCTGTCTCGGTCACATGTACCCCATCTTCTTCCACTTTCGTGGCGGCAAGGGAGTGGCCACGGCGCTTGGCACCATGATGCCCATCGGCTTCACCATGGGGGGGGCGGTGATCGGCACCTGGTTGCTGGTGCTGCTGGTGAGCGGCTATTCGTCGCTGGCCTCCATCATTACCGTGTTGCTGACCCCGCTCTTTACCTACCTGCTCAAACCGGAATACACGTTGCCGGTGTCGCTGCTCTCCTGTCTCATTCTGATCCGCCATCACGAGAACATTGCCCGCCTGCTGAAGGGGGAGGAACCCAGAGTCTGGGGCCGCCAGAACCGTGCCGAGCAGGAAGAAGTGCTGGAAATGGATGATCCTGAGCAAAAAAGAGACGAACGAGACAAAAAGTGAAATTTCCCGTTGACCACCTGCCTTAAAATCCGTTTAATAGCGCCCACGCCCAGATAGCTCAGTCGGTAGAGCAGGGGATTGAAAATCCCCGTGTCGGCGGTTCGATTCCGTCTCTGGGCACCAAATTTTGGTGCCATGAAATAAAAACTTGTCCATGCACAATGGTTTAAAGTGTGCCGGCTTAGCTCAGTAGGTAGAGCAACTGACTTGTAATCAGTAGGTCACCAGTTCGATTCCGGTAGCCGGCACCATTTGCCCAGATAGCTCAGTCGGTAGAGCAGGGGATTGAAAATCCCCGTGTCGGCGGTTCGATTCCGTCTCTGGGCACCACCATAAAGGCGATGAGATAGCGATATCTGGTCTCCAAAGTACAATTCCTCCTTAGTTCAGTCGGTAGAACGGCGGACTGTTAATCCGTATGTCACTGGTTCAAGTCCAGTAGGAGGAGCCAATTCAAAAGCCCAGCAGCAATGCTGGGCTTTTTCTTTGCCCGTTTGCCGCTGTCTGGCACTCACTGCGGACAATAAATGGGCCAACCGGCTCCAAGTTGTCGCATTGCTCACCCTGTCCCCTCCCCATCAGTGACTTCGTCGGCTCGGCTAGTATGATGGCTTGCTGAGTCCGTCTCCTGCCCGGTTCGGGTCATGCAGGCTTATCGGGTATCAGGCCCGGTGCAGGCAAACGGAACCGTTTTTTGAGCGAGGTCATCCATGAATGCAACAGAGCTTTGGCAGCTTTCCCCAGAACAGTTCAACGAGTGGCGCCGGGCCAACGACTATCCCCTTATTTGGGATCTGCTGGTGGCGTCGCTGCCCCATTTCGACGACTGGATGACGGAGCAGAAGATCGACAAGCAGGTGATCTTCCAGATCGGCATCGCCCGCTTCATCAGCTCCCGCTGCGTGCTGAGCCTGTGCCTCTACATGAGCGACGACAAGATCAGGCTCTATGAGACCGCCTCGAGCGCGCTGGAGTCCCTGCGCAAGAGCGGCCTCATCCGCGCCGAGACGCGCTTTGAACCCTACTGCATGTGGCTGGCCGGCAAGTACGGCAAGGACGAGGTGAAGCGGGTGCAGAGCCTGCTCTCGGTCTCCGAGAACAACAAGGGGGAGGCCCAGGTACTGGGCAAGCACCGCCTGCTCAACATCGGCGGCGTCGAGCTGAAAAGCCCCATCATCTCCGGCCGGCTGCTCGACTTCACCTGCCTGGATGAACTCTCGCTGGATGGTGCCGTCAACAACTCCAAGGTCTATCTGTGGCACTGCTCGGCCAAGGGGGTGAGGGTCAACGGCGGGGTGATCGGGCTCGATCTGTTCGACTCCCTGCTGTGGGACCACAGGGCCTGGGCCAAGAAGCGGGAGCTGGCGCTGGAGGACGGGGTGTTTCAGGACTTCACCATCGAGTGCGAGGAGATCCGTTTTCACTCCTCCCGGGCGGTGCTGAAAAACTTCAACGTGCGGGCCAAGAACGTCGACGCCACCATGGAGCACACCAACCTGGACAAGGTGCAGGTGGCCTACAACGAGAATGGCCGGGTCGATCACAGCGAAGCCAGCAAGCTCTACCGCAACGCCAAGCGGCTCTTCTCCAGCGTGGGCGATACCGTCGATGCCGGCGAGTGTTACTACAAGGAGAAGCTGCACGAGATGAAGTCGCTGGCGAGCCCCAGGGAGCTGTTCAAGGAGTGCTGGCTGCGCAGCGGCTTGCTCAAGAAAGGTTGGCTCACCCTGCTGTGCTACCTGAAGTGCGCCGCCAAGTTCATCAGCTTCATCACCTGGGGCTTTGGCGAGCGGCCGATCCGCAGCCTGCTGCTGTCGATGGGGGTGATCCTGCTGGCGACCCTGACCTATTTTATGGCGCCGGCCTCGGTCACCTACCACCACCTGGGGCGCTCACTCGACTTCAGCATCGTCACCTTCGTGACCTTGGGCTATGGCGACATCTCCCAGACTTCCTCCCCGCTTCAGCTGCTGTCGGCCATCGAGGCCTTCTGCGGCATGTTTCTGACCGGACTGTTCCTGGCGGGGTTTGCCTCCAAGACCAAGCAGTATTGATGGGACGTCGGCGGCCGGTCGAGCGGGTCAGCCGGCTGGCGTGATTTCCTGCATCTTGAGCCAGAAGGCCTCCTGGCAGGGGTTGTGGAACAGCTTGCGCGCAGGTGTGATGGGAATGGGGCTGGCGACCACCCGGTAACTGATCCAGCACTCCGGGCAGAACTGCGGGGAGGACTCTTCGTCCAGCTCCAGCTGGTGGCAGATGACCACGCCGTTGGCGAACCAGTAATGAGTCTGCCGGTGATGAGTCAGGGTACCGCTCTCGTCCTGCTCGCTATGTTGTTCACTCTGCTGGCGGACGATTATCGCCGGCCCCGCCTGGCGATGGATGGCCCTGATGTAGGTCACGAGGTCGTTCATGGTGTTGCTGGATAAGTAGATGGATGGCCGATGGGGCGAGCTTACCCGCGCCGGCCGTGGACGGCAATCTGCCCGCTGCGTATCGGGTGGCGGGCATTCAGGAGAAAAGTGATGGGGATCCCTGCTGACAAGGCCGAGCTGCTGCTCGCCATCGAGACGAACTTCGGCAAGTTGCTCAAGGCCTTGCAGGCCGTCCCCGAGGGCCTGACACAAGAGCCGGTGATGGAGGGGCACGGCAAGGGCACCCGCATGAGCGTGGCCAATCTGGTGGCTTACCTCATCGGCTGGAATGAGCTGGTGATCAAGTGGATCGAGCGGGATGCGGCGGGTCTGCCGGTGGATTTTCCCGAGACCGGTTTTAAATGGAACGAGCTGGGCGGGTTGGCGCACAAATTCTATCGGGACTATGAGGGGCTGACCTACCCGCAGCTGCTGACCCGGCTGGTGGCGGCCAGGGCTCGCATCGTCGAGCTGATCGGGCAGCGCAGCAACGATGAGCTGTACGATCGCCCATGGTATGAGCGCTGGCCGCTGGGACGGATGATCCAGTTCAATACCGCCTCGCCCTATCACAACGCCAACGGCCGGCTGCGCAAGTGGTTGAAGAGCGAAGGGGTGAAGCCGTAGGGCTCGTTGGCGGCCAGCACAGGCGAGGGGGTGGCAAGGCGCAGGTCTCCCCCCTTGTTTCGCTGACTGGCTCCAGTTGTTATACTGCCGCCCCGTTTCGTCGCCGGGCTGGCCGTGGGCCGGCGTGCTGACGCGAGGCGGGCAGACTGGACAGGATCGTCCGGCCACCCGTGTTTCCTCCCTGGTTCAGCCGCGAGCGCGGCGACTCGCCAATCCGTATGGCACGGGTTCGCGGCCAGCAGGAAGAGTCATTCAAGGAGCCCTTGTCGCAAGACAAGGGCTCCTGCTTTATGGGTGCCATAACAACAATACTCACCACACAGCGACAGATTTCAGGATTGGTATGGAAAATCAAGCAGTTAAAGATTCTCACCAGGGGGCGGCCTCTCTTCGCCGCTGGCTGGAGCCGGTATTGGTGCTGGTTATCCTCGGCAGCCTGTTTGGCTACCTCGGCAGCCAGATGGGGCTCTCCGCCCTGGTCAACACCCTGTTCAACACCGCCCACCAGCTGTTGCTCAACACCGTGCTCTTCATCATGGGCATTACCGTGCTGTCGGGCGCGCTCAGCCAGCTGCTCAGCGAGTTCGGGGTGATCCGCCTGCTGGAGGTGCTGCTGGCACCGCTGATGAAACCGGTGTTCCGGCTGCCGGGGCGCACTGCATTGGCAGCCCTGATGACCTTCTTCTCCGACAACCCGGCGGTGATCAGCCTCGCCAAGGACAGCCGTTTTCGCAAGGGCTTCACCCCCTGGCAGCTGGTGTCGCTCACCAACTTCGGCACCGCCTTCGGCATGGGGTTGATCGTGGTGACCTTCATGGCCACCCTGCAACTGCCGGGCGGCGAGTCCACTGCCAGTGCGGCGCTGATCGGCCTGCTCGGCGCTCTTATCGGCTCCGTGGTGTCTACCCGGCTGATGCAGCGGATGATCCGCCCGCTGGTGGGGGAGACCCCGATCACCGACGAGGTGGCGAGCGTGGGGGCCAAACCGGGTCTGAGCCAGGAAGCCGCCCCGACCTGGCTGCGGGTGCTCAACGCCCTGCTGGACGGTGGCAAGTCCGGGGTGGAGCTGGGGATGGCGGTGATCCCCGGGGTGCTCATCATCAGCACCTTCGTGATGCTGCTGACCTTCGGCCCGGGCGAGCAGGGCTACAGCGGTGAAGCCTTCCAGGGGGTGGCGCTGCTGCCGGTGCTGGCGGCCAAGGTGGGTTGGCTGTTCGAGCTGCTGTTTGGCTTCACCCACGCCGAGCTGGTGGCCTTCCCGGTCACCTCGCTGGGGGCGGTCGGGGCCGCCATGTCACTGGTGCCCCCTTCATCGGCAAGGGCTGGATCACCGGCAACGAGGTGGCGGTGTTCACCGCCATGGGCATGTGCTGGAGCGGCTTCTTGAGCACCCACACCGCCATGCTGGATGCGCTCGGCTATCGCCATCTCACCTCTCGCGCCATCGTGGCCCACACCATCGGCGGCCTGTGCGCCGGGGTGGCGGCTCACCAGCTCTATCTCTGGCTGGGCTGAGCCATCAAGCAGCAAAAGGGCGCCTTGGCGCCCTTTTGCTTGTTTTGCTTGTGTGGCCGTCCGGCGGCCTCACAGGTTGCCCGGTCTGGGGATGGGGATGCCGAGCAGGAAGTTGTCCATCATGCCGACCATGCGGCCCAGCTCCGGTTTGGTGATGGTGTCGTTGGCGCCCAGTTGCAGCGCCTTGTGGCGGTTGTCATCGCTCATCAGCGACGAGAACATGACGATGGGGGTGGTCTTGAAGGCGGGGGTATCGCGCAGCCGCTTGAGCAGGTGCATGCCATCCATACGGGGCATCTCCACGTCGGTGATGATGCCGCTGACGAACTCGGCCACCGGGATCTTCTCTTCCTGCGACAGGCGATCGAACTCCATCAGCATCTCCAGCCCGTCACCCCCGTCCTTGGCGGTCACCACGTTGTAGCCCGCGGTGCGCAGGGTGGTCTCGATCATCTTGCGGATGAAGGCGGAGTCGTCCACCACCAAGATGGTTTTGGCCTGGCGCATGGCCATCATGCGATCGTCGATGATGACCTTGCGATCCTGGGTCACATCGTACTTCTCCATGCTCAGTTCGGGGTTGATGTCGGCGATGATCTTCTCAAAGTCGAGGATCATGATGAGGTTGCCGTCGCGCCTGACCACCGCCACCACGCAGTCGTTCTCACCCGCCTCCAGGAACTGGCTGGGGGACTCCACATCTTCCCAGGAGACCCGGTGGATCCTGCTGACGCTGTCGATGAGGAAGCCGTTTGCCATCTTGTTGAAGTCGGTGACGATGACCACCTTGTTGCTGTTGTCCGGGTTGGTGCGGATGCCGAGCCAGCCGGCCAGATCCACCAGCGGGATCAGCCGCTCGCGCAGGGAGAAAACCCCCACCATGTGGCGCTGGGCATTGGGGTAGTCGGTGGTCTCCGGCACCCGGATCACCTCGCGCACCTTGGCGACGTTGATGCCGTAATAGGCTATTTTCTCGCGGCCATCGGGCAGCTGCTTCTTGAGGTGGAATTCGATGATCTCGAGCTCGTTGGTACCGCTCTCGGTCAGGATGGATTTACGCTCTTCCCCGTCTTTGGACATCATGGTCACTCTCGTGCTTCTGGTTGCGCTGGCAGCACCCGCTGCGGTTTTCCCTCAGTATAGGAATGGATCCGCCGCTGACGGCGGGATCCACACAAGATCGCCTCCATAACCGCTTGATCCCGCAGGCTGGAAGGCGCGTATCAGCCTATCAGGAAAAGCGCGGGGCGATGGAGAAGGCCATCACACTCGCCACAAGGGGGCTCGTCATGGAAGAGAGTGTCGTGGTGATCGGCGCCGGCGGTGGGCTGGGCAGCGCCCTGGTCGAGCACTGGCTGGCGGTGGGCGCCGCGCCCGTCATCGCCGTCAGTCGCCAGCCGCAACCGGTGGGGCTCAACAGCAGCAAGCTGCACTGGCTGCGCTGCGATTACAGTGATGAACAGCTGGCAGAGGTGGTGGCCCGCATCGGCAAGCTGGCGCCGAGGCCGCGCTGGCTGGTGATCTGCAACGGCTTGCTGCAGCAGGGAAGCATCCGGCCGGAGAAGCGGCTCGAGGCGCTCAACCTCGAGGCCATGACCCAGCTCTACCAGAGCAACGCCCTGTTGCCGCTGCGCTGGATCAGCCAGCTGCTGCCGCTGCTGGGGTCGAGCGCCTGTACCCTGGCGGTGCTCAGCGCCCGGGTTGGCAGTATTGGCGACAACCGCGCCGGAGGCTGGTATGGCTATCGTGCCGCCAAGGCTGCTCTCAACATGTTGCTCAAGTGTGCCGCCATCGAGCTCGCCAGACGGGCGCCCGGCGTCAAGTTGCTGGCGTTTCATCCGGGCACAGTGGATACCGCGCTCTCGCGCCCATTTCACGGCAACCTGGCCGCCGGCAGCCTGCACAGCCCGCAACAGGCTGCCGCGCATCTGGTGACGCTGATGGCGCGGCTGACGGCGGATGGCGAGCTGAGCTACCTCGACTGGCGAGGCGAGCCTATCGAGTGGTAGCGGGCGGCAGCAGCCGGGCCAGCAGGCTGCGCAGCGCCTTGATGACCGCCGGCTTGCCTGCCAGTTGCAGCCTGGCCGCCAACGCCCCCCAGTCGGCATATTGCCAGATGGTGGCGATCAGCAGTTGCCGCTCGGCGGGGTCAAGCTTTGCCAGTTTTGTCAGGTTGCCCGCCAGCCAGCGCTGCAGGCTGGGCTGGCACAGCTCGAACGGCTTGTGGTGGTGAGCAAAGCAGGCCAGCTCATCCTGATCAAACTCATCGAGCCCGCTTGAGCTGGCCTCACCATCTTGCAGACACTGCCACACCAGTTCGGATTCAATATTTTTCAGCTCGCCCGCCAGCAGGGTGGGCAGCTGGCGCACGAAGCGCCGATGCCAGTCGGCCAGCTCGGTGGTACAGCTTGGTTGCAGCGCCTTGAGCAGTAGGGCGGCGTGGCTGCCGCTGGCGGCATCTCGCTGCAGGCCGATGCGCAGCACCTTGAGCCCGGCCTTGCGCCAGAAGGGCAGCAGATCGGCGCTGGCCGAGAAGGCGGAGCCCAGATAGTCGAGCCCTGCCGCCTGATAATGCTGTTCGAGGTGGGCCAGCAGGAGCGACCCCAGCCCGTGGCGATGGAGAGTCGGGTGGATGGCGATGCGCATCACCCGGGCGTAGCTGCGCGCGCCTGCGGTTTTGAAGCCGGCGTGCGCCAGCAGCGACTGGGGCAGCAGATGGCCGCGCGGGCGCCGCCGCCCGGCCCAGATCGCCTCGGCCAGCTCGTCTGCTATCTCTCCTTCCCGGGCCACCAGCGCTACTCCGAGCAGATGTGGGCCCTGCTCCAGCAGGTGGATGTCGAGGGCCGGGCTCTCCAGCAGGTAACGCAGATCGCTTGGCGTGGTCTGGTAGTGGGCCAGCACCAGCAGGCCGAACACCCGATGCAGCAGCCCCTCGTCGGCAGCCAGTGCATCCTGCTCGAGCCGGCGCCAGCCAGGCCGGGTGGGCGCGGGCGGCGTCTCGACCTCGGCGTTGAGGCCGAGCAGCCGGAACACCAGCGGCTCCAGCGGATCCCGGCTGCTCCAGCGGATCGGCTCGGCCAGGTGGATCTCCTGCCAGCCGGGCGTCTCGCGATCGAGCACCCGCTTGAAGCGCAGGTGAAAACCGCGACCCGTGCCCTCGTAGCCGTGCTCTGTGGTGGCGAAGACGATGCGGCCGTGCCGGGCCAGCATGGCTTCCAGCAGCGGGGTCGGAATGGCGGCCGCTTCGTCCACCAGCAGCAGGTCGGGTTGCAGCGGTTCGTGCACCAGCCGATCCGGCGAGCAGTAGCTGAGCCCTGTTAGCAGTTGCGGCGCGTCTTCAAGGGCATTGGCTGCGTGGGTAAACAGGGTGGCGATCGTGGCCTGGGAGGGGGCTGTCACTACGATCTGCAGATCGGGTTGTTGGCGCAGCAGCTCGGCGGCGGCCAGCCCCAGCAGGCTGCTCTTGCCGCGGCCCCGATCGGCGCTCAGCACCAGCGGGCGGCGGCGGTGACCGTGCAACACCTTGTGGATGGCAGGCAGGGCGCGGGCCTGATCACAGCTCAATGGCCGCGCTGGCCCAACCGGCTGCCACGGGGTCGTCGTGGCAGGGGGCGTCAGCTCGAGGGCAGGGTCACCCGCCAGCAGCCGCACCAGCCGGGCGAGAAAGCCGTGACCCGCCAGCACCATGTCTTCCGGTTGTGCCACCAGCCGTACCCGGTCCGGATCCGGCCAGGCTGGCCATTGGGCCCGCGGCGGGGTCAGCAACAGCAGCAGACCACCTGCCCGCAAGGTACCCGCCAGCGCCCCGAATGCATCGGGGTGAAAACCGCTGAAAGTATTAAACACAAGCGTGTCGCACTCCTGGCCGAGCCGCTGCAACGCCTTGGCCGCCGGTTGCGGGTTGTGCTCGCTCGGGCCGTCCCCCAGCCAGTAGCTGACGCCGCTCAGCAGCGCCTCGGCTCGGGCGATGCAATCGGCCTCGTCACCTTCCAGCCAGATCAGCCGCCGTTCGCCGGTGCGGGCCAGCGCCTGGCGCAACTCGTCGAGCGCAGCCGGCATCATGAGGCGGTGCTGTCGGCCGGTTTGCGGGGCTCGAACATGCGATCCCCCATCTGGTCGATGAAGGTATGTGCCTTCTGCACCATGAAGCGCTCTGCATCGGCGGGGTTGGCAAACAGATCGGAGCGGATGAAGCGGTGGGTCTGCAGCACGCCGTCCAGCTCCTTGGTGATGCGGCCTGCCAGCCGATACTGGCCCCCTTCGGCCATGGGCTCGGGATAGATCAGGTAGCCGGCGTATTCGGTGGGAGTGACTTCGGCGACCACAGCGGGCTGGCCGCCAAACAGGGCAGTGAACAGTTTCTTGAGCATGATGTTTCCCTCAGTGATAGGGCATTGTCACCAAGGGGTTGATGGCTGGCAAGCGGGGGATCTTATTACCAATCGTTATTTGCACTACGAACCATTCTCATTTAGATTTCATGACAATCCAGCATGAGGTAAACACTATGTACGTCTGTTTGTGCCGCGGCATCACAGATTCCCAGATCCGCAAGGCGGTACAGGCAGGCAAGACCGAGTTTCGCCAGCTCAAACAGTCGCTCGAAGTGGGTGCCCAGTGTGGCAAATGCGTGCGCATGACCATGGAGATCATCGCCGCCGAACTCGACAAAGCCGAGCTGGAACAGGCGCCGCTCTACTACGAGGTGGCCTGAGCAGGGCCTGTCGCCGGCAAAACCGGCCCGTCTTTTCAATTCCTTCCCGCAGGCGAGCTGGCTCGCCGGACCTCTTGCGGTCACTTTTCTGGACTAAGCTCTAAGGATCTCAGCCTCAGGCACGAACCAAGGAGCACTGTCGATGAAAGGAGATCCCAAGATCATTGCCCACCTCAACAAGGTGCTGGCCAATGAGCTGATAGCCATCAACCAATATTTTCTGCATGCCCGCATCTACGATGACTGGGGCCTCAAGGCGCTCGGGCACAAGGAGTATCACGAGTCCATCGATGAGATGAAACACGCCGACGAGCTGGTCAAGCGGGTGCTGTTTCTGGAAGGGCTGCCCAACTTGCAGGATCTGGGCAAGCTGCGCATCGGCGAGACGGTGGAGGAGATGCTGCGCTGCGACCTGTCGCTGGAGATGGATGCCATCCCGGACTTGAAGGTCGCCATCGCCTACGCCGAGTCGGTGCAGGATTACATCAGCCGCGACCTGTTCCAGGAGATCCTGGAAGACGAGGAGGAGCACGTGGACTGGCTGGAGACCCAGCTCGATCTCATCGATCGCATCGGGCTGGAGAACTATCAGCAGTCCCAGCTGCATCACGGCGGCTCCTGAATAGTTATGGCATGAAAAAACGATTAAAAAACCCGCTGTGGCGGGTTTTTTAATGTCTGGCTGCATAGCTTTTCATGAGGCTTATCACCATGAAAAGTAAGCTTATTTTTGTTAATTAGGTCGCAAAAAAGTCCGCGGGAGAGATGCACTATTGGAACCCCTTATTGGGGACAAACAATAACAACGGTTAAAGGACTACACCATGCACTTCTTGCCCAACAAGCTGGCGCTGGCTTGCGCCATCGCACTCTCGCTCGCTGCCTGCAATGACAACAGCTCCAACGCCCCGGCGGATCCCGCCGCTACCAAGGCCTCTCTGATGCAGACCATGGACGAGGCCCTGCGCGAAGGCCAGGCGCTCGACCCCTACGGTTTTGCCATCGATGCCGCCAGCATCGCCAAGCGCAAGGCCCTCGACAGTTCCCTGCTCAAACGGCTGGATGCCCTGGACTCGAGCGTGCTGAGCGAACGGGACCGGTTGTTCTACGACATGATCCGCTGGGATCTGCAGATCAACCTGGCGGGTTACGATCTGCCCCAATCCCAGATCCCGATCCATCACTTCCGCAACCGGGTGGTGGATCTGGCCGATGAGGTGGGGGCCGCCCCGGCCAGTGGCAGGGCCGCCCGCACCGTCGAGCGCGGCTTCGACTATTTCGAGCAGAGCTCGGCCGAGCGGGTCGCGCCGGGGGATGCCGCCTGGCGGCGCGATATCGATCGCCCGGCCGCAGCACCGGTTCCGGCGAGCAAGGCGAGGGCCGCCACCGCGCCACTGGCCTGGTATCAGGAGCACCTCACCTGGCTCAAGGCCTATGACGGCTACCTTGCCGAGGTGAAGCACCAGTTCGAACTGGGCAGCGCCCAGGGCAACACTCTGCCGGACGAGCTGGTGGACCGGCTGCTGGCCCAGCTCAACAGCAAGCTGGATGGGGAGGCGATCGCCGGCGCCTATCTCGGCTGGCAGCAGCTGCCGGGAGAGGCGGACGAGGCGCTGCGCAGCGAGTACAAGGGGGTGCTGGACAGCATCAACGGCCGCTATCTGGCGCTGCGCGACTACCTGGATTACCGGCACGGCGGCGCCTATGCGGTGCGCCTTGGCAGCGGCGAGTGCGACGACGGTTTCTGCGGCATGACCAACGGACGCGACTGGTATCGCTGGCTGCTGAAGAAGCACACCACCACCGACATGACGCCGGAGCAGGTGCATGCGCTGGGGCTGAGCGAGGTGGAGCGGATCTTCGGCGCCATGGTCAAGGTGTGCCATACCGTCGGCAAGTGTGACAGCGATGACGTGGTCCAGAGCAAGCAGAGCGGCCAGATTTACGCCTTCTTCCGCTATCTGAACGAGCCGGCCTTCTTCTACCAGAATCCGCTGGCGGTCTGGTCTGCCGGCCTCAACCCGGACAATGCAGCCGGGGCGACCCTGAGCGGGCCGCAGCAGCAGGCGCTGGCCGAACACGAGCGGGCACTGCAGGAGTACAACGCCTTCAAGAGCAAGGCGGCGCTGGTGCTGCCGGACTTCTTCGATGCCGAGCGTACCATTCCCAAGCTGGATTACGAGGTGGTGCCCGTCTCCTATGCGGATGCGCCATACGGCGGGGTGGCCTGGTATCAGGACGGCAACCCCCAGACCGGTCGCAAGGGGCAGTTCTTCCTCAATACCTACTACCCCTATGGTCTGCAGAGCTGGAACATCAGCACCCTGTTGGCCCACGAGGCGGCGCCGGGTCACCACTTCCAGATCACCATCGCCCAGGAGCTGGCCGCCAAGGATCCCGACTTCCCGCAGTACGTGGCGAACGCCTCCTACACCGCCTATGCGGAGGGCTGGGCGCTCTACACCGAATACTTGGCGGATCACGACATGGGGCTCTATCAGGGGCGCGGGCTCTATGATCCGGCGGTGGGGGACGTGAAGGTCGAGGGATCGTCCGCCTTCAACAACCAGCTGCAGTACTTCGGCCGCCTCAACGAGGAGATGCTGAGGGCCATGCGGCTGGTGGTGGATACCGGCATCCACTGGTATGGCTGGAGCCACGACCAGGCCGTCAACTACATGAAGGAGAACTCGGCGCTGGGGGCGGGGGACATCAGCTCCGAGGTGCCGCGCTACATGGCCTATACCGGTCAGGCGACCTCCTACAAGGCGGGCCAGCTGGCGCTGATCCGGATGCGGGAGTCGGCCGAGCAGGCGCTGGGCGGCCGCTTTGACCTCAAGGCGTTCCACCACCATGTGCTGGAATACGGCATGCTGCCCATCTCGGTGCTGGAGCAGAAGAACAAGCAGTGGATTGAACAGTCGAAGTGATCACAGTTACGGCGCCCGGCAAGGCAACGGGCGCCGCTTTCGATTAGGATACGGCTCTATTCAAACAACACTGCTACGGATGATGTCAATGGAACAGATCGCCCGTGAGATGGCGGCCCACAAGCGAGTGGCGCTGGTGGCTCACGACAACATGAAGACCCCCCTGCTGAACTGGGTGATGCGGCGCAAGGAGGAGCTCAAGCTCCACCACCTCTACGCCACCGGCACCACCGGCACCATGCTCGGCAAGCAGGCACAACTGCCCATCACCTGTCTCTTCTCCGGCCCCATGGGGGGCGACCAGCAGCTCGGCGCCCTGATCGCCGAGGGCAAGATCGACGTGCTGATCTTCTTCTGGGATCCTCTCAACGCGGTGCCCCACGATCCGGACGTGAAGGCCTTGCTGCGCCTTGCGGCAGTCTGGAACATCCCGGTCGCCACCAACGAGGCGACCGCCGATTTCATCATGGACAGCCCCCACATGCGCCAGGCGTTCAGCGTGCAGATCCCGGACTACGCCGGCTATCTCAAGGCCAGAACCCAGTAACGGGGCAGAAACGAAAGAGCCGGCCAAGGGGCCGGCTCTTTTTATTGGCGGGAACGAAGATCAGCGCTGGAAGCTTTTTTGCGCGAACTTGGGTCTGGCATTCATGATCTGTTCTACCTGCTCGTCGCTCATCTTGCCGCGCGACAGCCCCAATACCTTGTAGGTGAGCAGCGGCCGGGCCGGCAGGGCGATCATCAGGGCGCGGATCTGGTTCTCGTCCTCTTTCTCGCGCACCGGTTTGCCATAGGCATAGGTCAGTACGCCAGCATCCATCAGGTTTTTGACGGCAGGCTCGGTGATCGGCAAGTTTATGACGCTTTTGCGTTGCAGCACGAACTCGCGCAGCACCGCCTTCTCGTTGAAGTCGAGAAAGGAGATCATCTGGGCCAGCTGATCCTGCTGGCGGCGGGACTGCCACTCGTCGCAGGCCCACTCCCAGGCGATCAGGAAGCCCTGACTGCAGAAGTAGGAGATGGCGATCAGCATGCCGACGCCGAGCCAGGCGGCGTGTGTGGCGGCCCACTGGCTGACGGCTCCCTTCATCAAACCGGCCGGAAACAGCAGGATGATGCTGCAGCAGAGCAGCAGCCAGACCATCAGCCAGTTGAGGCGGTTCAGTTGATAGAAATGTTGGATCCACCGTTTCATCGTTCACCCTTCCCAAATCAGTGTGGACAGTAGTCATCTCATAGCAAACGGTGTGCCAAGGCGAAGCGTTCACCGGCCGGGAAGTGGATCCGGATGGCAAAGCCGGTGGAGAGCACGGTTACATTCCCTTACAACTTGTTGAGCGAATGATCATTAGTTTGCCTTGTGAGGCGGCGCTCAACTTGGTAAAAAGCCCGCACTGTCATAGGGGAGTAGCAACCCGCCCGTGATCCGGGCAGGGCTCATGTCAACATTCTTGGATCCTCAGATCCATGGCATGGGCGGCGATGGTATCCATCGCTCTGCAAGACCTTTGGCCTCGATATGCAAGCCAGCCGGGCGAGCCGTATCGGGTCCATTGGTTGTTCTGCTCGCCTGGCGGTTACTCATCATGCTGATCACCCTGCTGTTATTTCTGCTCTCTGCCGTCACCATCTATCTGGCCTGCGAATATTTCGTCAACGGCATCGAATGGACCGGCCACCACTTCAAGTTCTCCCAGAGCGCCACCGGCTCCCTGCTGGCGGCCCTTGGCACGGCCCTGCCCGAATGCATCGTCACCCTGACCGCATTGCTGATGGGGAATGCCCCCGCTCAGCAGCAGATCGGGATAGGTGCCGCCCTCGGCGGTCCGCTGGTACTCTCCACCATTGGCTATGCCGCCGTCGGCGTGACCCTGCTGCTGTGCATGAGCCGCGAGCACAGGGCCATCGATGGCGAGGTGCAGCGCGAGATAGGCCGTGATCAGGCCTGGTTCGTCGGCATCTTCCTGGTGGCGGTGGCCCTCGGCATGGTGGCCTTCACCGGTAAAACCTGGCTGGCCCCGCTGTTCGTGCTGGTGTATCTGGTCTATGTGCGGCGCGAGCTGAAACAGACCGACAGCCACGAGGTCGAGTTGCCAGAGCCCCTCAAGCTGGATCCGGGTGCCGAGATCCCGGCGCTCGGCAAGGTGCTGCTGCAAACCCTGGTGGCACTGGTAGTGGTGGCGCTGGCGGCCCAGCTGTTCGTTCACCAGCTGGAGAGCATGGGCGAGCTGTTCGGCCTCTCGCCGGTGCTGGCGGCCCTGTTGCTGAGCCCGGTGGCGACCGAGATGCCCGAGCTGATGAACGTGCTGATCTGGGTGCGGCAGGGCAAGCACCGGCTGGCACTGGCCAATATCTCGGGGGCCATGATGATCCAGGGCACCATTCCCAAGGCGTTCTGCCTGTTGTTCACCCCCTGGCTGCTGGACAGCACCATGATGGTCTCCTCGCTGGTGACGCTGCTGGCGGTCGTGCTGTTGTGGTGGGGGTTCAGTCGGGAGCGGATGACGGCGGGCAGGCTTGCCCTGGTGGGGCTTATCTATCTTGGCTTCTGCGGCTGGCTGATGGCGAGCTGAGGCACCAGCCACACCAGATGCAAAAGGGCGGGACCTTGTCCCGCCCTTTTTGTTGTCATCACCCCATGCCGGCCGATGCCGGGCAGGGTGGTCAGAACTGCTGGAACCAGCGCTGGATCTGGGCCGGATCCTTGCTCTGGGTGAGCGAGAGCATCAACAGGATCCGCGCCTTCTGCGGGTTGAGGGTCTCGGCGGCGACGAAGCCGTACTTGGCGTCATCGATCTCGGCATCCAGGGTGGTGGAACCGGTCGGCACGCGGGCGGAGCGCACTACCCGGATACCGTCCTTGCTCGCCTTGGCCAGGGTGTCGAACAGGGTGTGGTAGAGGTTGCCGTTGCCCACCCCGGCGCTGACGATGCCGTCGAACTTGGCATCCACCATCGCCTTGGCCGGCAGATCGGTGGCGTTGGCGTAGCTGTAGACGATGCCGACCTGCGGCAGCTTGTCGAGCTTGCTCACGTCAAACGGGGTCTTGCTGGTGTGTAGACGGGCCGGGCTGCGCTGATAGTCGATCTTGCCGTTGTGGATGTAGCCGAGCGGGCCGAAGTTGGGGGAGGCGAAGGTCTGCACCCCGGTGGTGTTGGTCTTGGTGACGTCGCGGGCATCCAGCACGGTGTCGTTCATCGCCACCATGACGCCACGCCCCTTGGAGGCGGGGTCAGAGGCGGTCACCACGGCGTTGTAGAGGTTCATCGGGCCGTCGGCGCTCATGGCGGTGGAGGGGCGCATGGCGCCAACCAGCACCACCGGCTTGTCGCTCTTGACGGTCAGGTTGAGGAAGTAGGCGGTCTCTTCCATGGTGTCGGTGCCGTGGGTGATGACGATGCCGTCCACGTCATCCTTGGCCAGCAGCTCGTTGACCCGCTTGGCCAGCTTGAGCCACACCTCGTCGTTCATGTCCTGGGATCCGATCTTCACCACCTGCTCACCCTGCACGTCGGCCACGTTCTTCATCTCGGGCACGGCGGCGATCAGCGTCTCGATGGCCACCTTGCCGGCCTCGTAGTTGGACTGGGTGGCGGACTGTCCCGCCCCGGCAATGGTACCGCCGGTGGCCAGGATATGGACGTTGGGCAGGGCCATGGCCATCGGGGAGAGGGTCAGGCCGAGGACGGCGGCGAGCAGGGTCTTGCGGATCGGGAGAGTCATGCAGCAAATCCTTCTGAGGTGAGAAAAATTGCAGCAAGTTTGCGCTTTCTGTTGCCGGGGTTTGTGATGACTCTCACCAAAAAACAGCTGGGTACAGAATTTTAACCTGTTTTATACCTATATAGAGATAATTTAACTCGCCGAGAAGCCTTTGGCTTCGATCAGGGCGATCAGCTCGGCCTTGCTCAGTTCGCTCTCGATGACGGCCTTGCTGCTAGCAAAGTCGACGCTGGCGGTGCTGACGGCAGGCTGGGCCAGCAGGGCTTTTTGCAGGCTGGCGGCGCAGCCACCGCAGGACATGCCGGAGACGGTGAGTTCGATGGTCATGGGATATCTCCTCTGTTGATAGGCCGTCAGCGTAAAGCTGCCGCCCGCGGCAAGGTCAAGGGGATGATGAGGGAGTGAGGGCCAGCACGTTTGCTGCTGGCTAGCCCATCAACCCCAGGTAGTTCATCAGGGCGGCGCCCAAACTGGTGCTGACCAGAGAGCCCAGCGTGGTGGTGGCGATGATGTTGGCTGCCAGCACGCTGTCGCCCCCCATGGCGCGGGTCATCACATAGCTGGCGGCGGCGGTGGGGGTGGAGCTGATGAGAAACAGGATACCGAGCGCCTGTGGGCTGAAGCCGAGCGCCCAGGCCCCCATCACCAGCAGCACCGGGATGCAGAACAGCCGATTGGCGGTGGCCCAGCCGGTCAGCAGGGCGCCCCCGCGCAGGGCCTTGAGGTTGAGGCTGGCACCGGTGCAGAGCAGGGCCAGCGGCAGGGTCATGTTGGCGAAGTAGTTGCCGGTGGTGATCACCAGCTGGGGCAGCTCGATGCCGAGCAGGCCGAACGGCAGGGCGGACAGAATGGCGATGATCAGCGGATTTTTGGCGATCCCCTTGAGGATTGGCTTGATCCCCTTGCTGCCTCCCAGGCTGCGGGTCAGGGTGATCACCGCGAGCACGTTGTAGAGCACGGTGACCGAACCCACCAGCAGGGCGGCGGCGCCGATCCCCTCGGCGCCGTAGGCGTTCTGTACATAGGCCAGCCCCATGATCCCCATGTTGCCGCGAAAGCTGCCCTGCACGAAGATGCCGCGCTGGCGCCGCTCGGGGATGAAGCGGGCCGCCAGCAGCTCCAGCACCAGAAAGCCGGTGAGGGTACCGAGCAGGCCGTAGAGGATGAGCCAGGGGCTCGGCATGGTGGAAAAGTCGGTGCGCACCATGCTGAGGAACAACAGGGCGGGCAGGGTGACCTGGAATACCAGGCGGGAGGCGGACTCGACGAAGCTGTCGGGCAACAGACCCAGCTGCTTGAGCCAGATGCCGAGCAGCAGCACCACGCAGATGGGGCCCGTGATGGAGAGGGAGAAGTGCAGACTGGCCAGCAGATCCATAATGCGCGTCCTGTGCGATGGCGAATGGCACGGCGTTCGCCGGGGCCAAAGGGGCATTCTAACGCCATGGGCTTGTATTCACAGGGGTTAATCACAACAATGTGGGCAATTCCACCGCCGAGCCCCTGTGAGCCACTTCATGGACAAAAAACTGACCATCCTCGATATCGCCCGACTCAGTGGTGTCGGCAAGTCGACCGTCTCTCGGGTGCTCAATCAGGATCCCAAGGTGAAGCAGGCGACCCGCGACCGGGTGGAGCAGATCATCGCCGAACACGGCTTCGTGCCGAGCAAGTCGGCGCGGGCCATGCGCAGCCAGAGCCAGCAGGTGGTGGGGATCATCGTCTCGCGGCTCGACTCCAGCTCGGAAAACCAGGCGGTGCGCGGCATGCTGGAGACCCTCTATCAGCGCGGTTACGACGCCGTGCTGATGGAGAGCAAGTTCTCCCCCGCCAAGGTGCAGGAGCATCTGGCGGTGCTGGAGCGGCGCGGGGTGGATGGCATTATTTTGTTCGCCTTCAACGACCTGGACTATGCCGCCATGGCGCCGCTCAGGGATAAGCTGGTGCTGGTGGCGCGCGATCACCCCGGCTTCTCCTCGGTCTGTTTTGACGATGCCGGTGCGGTGCACACCATGCTGGACCAGCTCGCCGCCCGCGGCATTCGCGACATCGCCTACCTGGGGGTGGATACCAGCGACCTCACCACCGGCCAGCGCCGGCTCGACGCCTACCTCGGCTATTGTGCCGAGCAGGGGCTGGCGGCGCGCAGCGCCCTCGGCGATCTCAGCCTGCAGAGCGGCTACCGGCTGGCGGGGGAGCTGCTCACCCCGACCACTGGTGCCCTGGTCTGCGCCAGCGACACCCTCGCCATCGGTGCGGCGAAATACCTGCAGGAGCAGGGGCGCAGCGAAGTGCTGGTGACCGGCCTTGGCAACAACCCCATGCTCAGCTTTCTCTTCCCCAACGCCCTCAGCCTGGATCTCGGCTACAAGGGGGCGGGCGAGCAGGCGGCCTGTCAGCTGCTCGGCCAGATCGAGCAGGATCTGCCTCCGCTTGCGACCATAGCCCCCAGCCACCCTCTGTGATTGCCATCACCTCGTCCTGCACAAAAATTGTGCTTTTTGTGAGCTCGGCCACGAAATGGGAACGTTCCCATTTTGATCTGGCCAGATTGTCGGCATGCTAAATGGGAACGATACCAAAAACGCTCGGGCCCACTGACTGGCCCAAAAGGGCGACGCAGACCAATATCAATGGAGTCACAGAGGGAAGACTCATGTCCAAGATCAACGCACAACACCTGGCCACGCTCATCGACAAGATCGGTGGCAAGGAGAACATCGCCACCGTCAGCCACTGCCTGACCCGGCTGCGCTTCGTCCTCAACGATCCGGCCAAGGCCGACAGCAAGGCCATCGAAACCATCCCGGCGGTGAAGGGCAGCTTCACCCAGGGTGGCCAGTTTCAGGTGGTCATCGGCAACGAGGTAGAGCAGTGGTACAAGGCGCTGACCGAAGAGATCGGCGTTAGCGGTGGCAGCAAGGAGGCCGCCAAGCAGGCGGCGCGCCAGAACATGAATCCGCTGGAGCGGGGCATCTCCCATCTGGCGGAGATCTTCGTGCCGCTGCTGCCCGCCATCATCACCGGCGGTCTGATCCTGGGCTTTCGCAACGTCATCGGCGACATCAAGATGTTCGACGATGGCACCCATTCCCTCACCGAGATCAGCCAGTTCTGGGCTCAGGTGCATGCCTTCCTCTGGCTGCTGGGCGAGGCGATCTTCCACTTCCTGCCAGTGGGCGTTTGCTGGTCTGCGGTCAAGAAGATGGGTGGCTCCGAGATCCTGGGCATCGTGCTCGGTATCACCCTGGTCTCCCCGCAACTGATGAACGCCTACGGCATCGGTCAGCAGACCCCCGAGGTGTGGGATTTCGGCCTGTTCGTCATCCAGAAGGTGGGTTATCAGGCCCAGGTCATTCCGGCCCTGCTGGCGGGGGTATTCCTGGCCTGGGTGGAGACCAACCTCAAGCGGATCATTCCGGCCTATCTCTATCTGGTGATCGTCCCCTTCATCTCCCTGCTGCTGGCGGTGATCGTGGCCCACGCCTTTATCGGTCCGTTCGGGCGCTGGCTGGGTGACGGCGTCGGCTTTGCCGCCAAGGCCGCCATGACAGGTTCGTTTGCTCCCATCGGAGCCGCCCTGTTCGGCTTCCTCTATGCGCCGCTGGTCATCACCGGCATCCACCACACCACCAACGCAGTGGATCTGCAGCTGATGCAGAGCATGGGTGGCACCCCGATCTGGCCGCTGATCGCCCTCTCCAACATCGCCCAGGCGTCTGCGGTCGTCGGCATCATTCTGATCAGCCGCAAGGAGAACGAGCGGGAGATCTCGGTGCCTGCCGCCATCTCTGCCTACCTGGGGGTGACCGAGCCGGCCATGTACGGCATCAACCTCAAGTACAAGTTCCCCATGCTGTGCGCCATGGTGGGCTCCAGCCTTGCGGCCCTCATCTGCGGTTTCGCCGGGGTGATGGCCAACGGCATCGGGGTCGGGGGCCTGCCGGGCATCCTCTCCATCCAGCCGCAATACTGGGCCGTTTATTCCCTCGCCATGCTGGTGGCCATCGTAGTGCCTGTGGTGCTGACCCTGCTGGTCTACAAGCGCCAGCAGGCGGCCGGCAAGCTGGCCCAGGCCAGCGCCTGATTCCACGCATCAGGGCGACCCGCAGGGGTCGCCCTCTCCCTTTTTCATTCGAGACAAGAGCAAGACCCATGAGCCAAACTCCCTGGTGGCAGAGCGCCGTGATTTACCAGATTTACCCCAAGAGCTTTCAGGATTCCGCTGCCCGTGGCACCGGCGATCTCAAGGGGATCATGGCCCGCCTCGACTATCTCAAGACCCTCGGTGTCGATGCCCTCTGGCTGACCCCGGTTTACGTCTCCCCGCAGGTGGACAACGGCTACGACATCGCCGACTACCTTGCTATCGACCCGGCCTACGGCACCATGGCCGACTTCGAGGCGCTGCTGGCTGCCGCCCACGCGCGCGACATCCGCATCGTGATGGATATAGTAGTGAACCACACTTCCACCGAGCACGCCTGGTTCAAGTCGGCGCTGGGGGATAAAAACAGCCCCTACCGCGACTACTACATCTGGCGCGATCCGGTGGATGGCGGCGTGCCCAACAACTGGCAGTCCAAGTTTGGCGGCAGCGCCTGGGAGCTCGATGACCTCACCGGTCAGTACTACCTGCACCTGTTCGCCCGCGAGCAGGCGGATCTCAACTGGGAGAACCCGGCAGTGCGTGCCGAGGTAAAGGACATCATCCACTTCTGGGCCAAGAAGGGGGTGGACGGGTTCCGCCTCGACGTCATCAACCTCATCTCCAAGGATCAGGCGTTCCCGAATGACGAGATAGGCGATGGCCGCCGTTTCTACACCGACGGGCCGCGCATCCACGAATTTTTACAGGATGTGAGCCGCGACGTCTTTGCCCCGGTGGGGGCCATGACGGTGGGGGAGATGTCCTCTACTTCGCTGGAGCACTGCCAGCGCTACGGTGCGCTGGATGGCTCAGAGCTCTCCATGGTGTTCAACTTCCACCATCTGAAGGTGGATTACCCCAACGGTGACAAGTGGACCAAGGCGCCGTTCGATTTTCTCGAGCTCAAGCGCATCTTCAACCACTGGCAGAGCGGCATGTACGGCAAGGGGTGGTCGGCGCTGTTCTGGTGCAACCACGATCAACCGCGCATCGTCTCCCGCTTCGGTGACGAGGGTGAGCATAGGGTGGTTGCCGCCAAGATGCTGGCCAGCACACTGCACGGCCTGCAGGGCACTCCCTACATCTATCAGGGGGAGGAGATCGGCATGACCAACCCCGGTTATCAGCACATCGATGACTATCAGGATGTGGAGAGTCGCAACATCTTCGCCATCAAGCAGGCCGAAGGGATGAGCGAGGCCGAGATCCTGGCTATTCTCGGCGCCAAGTCCCGGGATAACTCGCGCACCCCGATGCAGTGGAGCGCCGCCCCCAACGCCGGCTTCACCAGCGGAACGCCCTGGCTCAAGCCTGCCACCAACTACCCGCTGATCAACGCCGAGGCGGCGCTGGCCGACCAGCACTCGGTGTTCTGGTTCTACCGGGATCTGATCCGCCTGCGCAAGACTCATCCCATCTTCACCCAGGGGGATTATCAGGAGCTGCTGGCAGGGCATCCGCAGATCTGGGCCTATGCCCGCCGCGCCAACGGCCAGACATTGCTGGTGGTGAGCAACTTCTACGGCGAGCCGACCACCTTCGCCCTGCCGGACGAGCTGGCCACCGGCAAGGGGCGCCTGCTGCTGGGCAACTACCCAGATAGCCCGGCCCGGCCGCAGTCCTGTATGCTGCGCCCTTATGAATCCCTGATCTGGCTGGTGGAGTAGGCGATGAACGAGGTGATGACGAAGGCGGCGGTGCGCGGCGCCGAGTGGCAGAAGATGGTGGCGGGGGCGCCTTATGATGCAGGTGACCCCGAGCTGAAAGCGGCGCGCGAGCGTTGCCGCCGGCTCTATCACACCTTCAACACCAGCTGGCAGGAGAAACCGGCGCGGGATGCCCTGCTCCATGAACTGCTGGGCGGCCGTGGCAAAGCGTGCGCCATCAACCCGCCGTTCTTTTGCGACTATGGTGCCAACATCTTCGTGGGGGAGAACTTCTACGCCAACGTGGGCTGCACCATCCTCGACGTGTGCGAGGTGCACATCGGCGACAACGTGCTGCTGGCGCCGGGGGTGCAGATTTACACCGCCGCTCACCCGGTGGCGGTGGCGCCGCGCATCAAGGGGGTGGAGTTCGGCAAGCCGGTGCGGATCGGCCACAACGTCTGGATTGGCGGGAGCACCGTCATCTGCCCCGGCGTCACCATAGGGGACAACAGCGTCATCGGCGCGGGTTCGGTGGTGACCAAGGATGTGCCGGCGGGCGTGGTGGCGGCCGGCAACCCCTGCAAGGTGTTGCGGCCGATGACGGCGGAGGAGCTGGCGGCGGTCTGACCCAGCCGGGGCGGGCAATCCCGCCCCGGTTTATATCTGGCGCCGCGCTCAAAGGCGCCATCCTTCATCTCATTTCTTCCCAAGGACGTGCCGACAATACCGGGCAGTACGTTCTCACCTCAGGCAGGCAGCAAGGCTCCGCAGCGTTTGTGCTGTTTCATGACCACCAGGGTCTTGAAGCTGCGCACCTGCTCCCTGGCATGCAGCACCCGCCGGGTAAACAGGTCGTAGCTCTGCATGTCCCGTGCGGCGACCTGCAGCACGAAGTCCTGCTCCCCTGTGACGTACCAGAGGTCCATGACCTCCGGCTCCCCTTGCAGGCTGGCGATCATCTCATCGACGATGCGGCCGTGATCCCGCTCCAGCGTCACGAGTACCAGCATGGTGATGGGCCAGCCCATGGTGGCGGGTGCTACCAGTGCCACTTCCCGTTCGATGAGTTCTGCCTCCCGCAGCGCCCGCACGCGGCGGTAACAGGCCGGTGCCGAGAGGCCGACCCGGTGGGCCAGCTCGGGGATCGGCAGGCGGGCATCCTGCTGCAGTTCGGCGAGGATGAGCAGATCGAATTTGTCGGTCATGAGAAGAGAGATAAAAATTATCGAATAGGGCCAGTTTTAGACCGAAATTACGGCCGTCGCCAGATATATTTTACTTCTCATTGTCTGCTCAGGTTTGAACAAGATGCCGCCGAACACCACTGCTTTCTCCTCCCTGCTGGCGGTCATCCTCGCCATGCTGTCGATTACCCTCGGCGCCTCGCTGGCCAAGTCCCTGTTTCCCCTGATCGGGGCTGCCGGTACCACCTTGTTCCGACTGGGATGCGCCGCCCTGCTCCTCTCGCTGGTGTTTCGGATCTGGCGAATGCCCTTCGATCGACGCACCCTGCTGGGGGCCATCCCCTATGGGCTGTCGCTGGGAGCAATGAATCTGCTGTTCTATCTGGCGATCGAGCGGATCCCCCTCGGCGTGGCGCTGGCCATCGAGTTCATCGGCCCCTTGACGGTGGCGCTGCTCGGCTCCCGCCATCGGGCAGACTTCCTCTGGCTGGCGCTGGCCATCGTCGGCCTGCTGTTGTTGCTGCCGCTGCGGGCGGCCGAACAGACCCTCGATCCCCTGGGGGCGGCATTGGCGCTCGGCGCCGGGGTGTTCTGGGGGCTCTATATGCTGACCGGCAAGCGGGCCGGTGCCCTGCTGGGGGCGCAGGCGCCGGCGCTGGGCATGTGGGTGGGGGCCTTGCTGGTACTGCCCTTCGGCCTCGGTGGTGCGAGCGAGGCCACCTTCACCCTGCCCGTGGTGCTGACCATCGTGGGGGTAGGGCTGCTCTCCAGCGCGATCCCTTACTCCCTCGAGATGTTTGCCCTGCGCCGGCTGCCGCTCAAGAGCTACGGCATTCTGACCAGCGGTGAACCCGCCATGGGGGCCCTGATGGGGTTGCTGTTGCTGGGGGAACAGTTGCCCCCGACCCAGTGGCTGGGGATAGCGGCGATCATCGTCGCCTCCATGGGTACCACCTGGCAAGGCGGGCGCCGGCGCACCGAGCCGGCGTGATCTGCCGGGCCCGTATGGCAGCCGGATTACGCTCATTACCCTGCCGGTGGGGGTCTGCCGTTCGCTGAACCCGGGATGTACAGCCACTTCAGATTTTTTGAACATCTAGGCCAGTTTATCTCGCTAACAATGGCGGACCTGGATGTTTAATATTCACTCAACGCTTAGGCAGGAACGCCAAGCGGCCAAATAACTGGTCGTTCAAGGCTGTGGCACTCTCAAACAGGGTGCCGGATGTCGGTGAAAGAACAACACACTATTTGAATAACCTCTTGCAAGGATGCATTGATTCGGGCCCGTCGGCCCAGGCAATGACATAAAAACCAAGAGAGTGAATGAACATGAAAAACGTAATCAAGATGCTGGCCGTTGCAGGCCTGATGACCGCCGGTTTCGCCCAGGCTTCTGTTCCGGCTGACTTCAACGCCGCCCCGGGCGTGCTGTTTGTGAACTGGCATGCGACCGCCGCCGTCGAAGGCAAGGCCAACCCCATGCTGGAAGTGCGTGACGAGTCTGGTGACGTGGTTGCCTCCGTCCATGCCAACCTGATGGGCACCCAGCAAGTGCAGATCCCGAGCCGTACCCAGGGCAACCTGACCGTGAGCCTGGGTGATCAGAGCAGCGACTACCGCATCCCGTTCGGTATCGGCAGCGGCAAGCAGCGCTAAGCCGACGACGCCCTGGCGCGATGGCCGCAGACCGCACCGGTTTGACCGATACTGTCCCCGGCCATGATCGCCACAGTGGCGTGAAGATACAGAGTGCTCAGAGAGAAGGCCCCGCCATGCGGGGCCTTCTGCTTTTCGTGTTCGGTTGGCCGGGTCTCACAGCTTGAGCATGATGTGGCGCGGCACCGTGTAGTCCTCCAGCGCGTAGAGGGAGAGATCCTTGCCGTAGCCGGACATCTTCATGCCGCCGTGGGGCATCTCGGAGGTGAGCATGAAGTGGGTGTTGATCCAGGTGCAGCCGTACTGCAGGTGGCTGGCCACCTTGCTGGCAAGGCTCAGATCCTTGGTCCAGACCGAGCTGGCGAGGCCGTAGTCCGAGTCGTTGGCCCACTGCACCACCTGCTCGGCGTCGCTGAAGCGGGTCACCGACACCACCGGGCCGAACACCTCGCGGCGCACGATTTCATCCTCCTGACGGGCATGGGCGATCAGGGTCGGCTCGAAGAAGAAGCCATTGCCGGGGCGGATCTTGCCTCCCGCCGTCACCTCCACGTGACCGCTGCTCTGGGCCCGCTCCACGAAGCTGGCCACCCGGTTGCGCTGCCGGTCCGAGATGAGTGGCCCCATCTCCACCCCCTCCTCGCGCGGACCGCCCACCTTGATGGAGGCCACCGCCTCGGTCATGGCGGCGACGAACTTGTCGTAGATCTTGCCCTGGGCGTAGATGCGGCAGGCGGCGGTGCAATCCTGGCCGGCGTTGTAGAAGCCGAAGGTGCGAATGCCGGCCACCACGGCTTCCAAGTCTGCATCGTCAAAGATGATGACCGGCGCCTTGCCCCCCAGCTCCAGGTGGGTGCGCTTCATGGTGCGGGCGGCGCTCTGCAGGATCTTCTGGCCGGTGGCGATGTCACCGGTGAGCGACACCATGCGCACCAGCGGGTGCTCCACCAGCGGCGCCCCCACGCTCTCGCCCCGGCCGCAGACGATATTGATGACGCCGCGCGGGAAGAGCTCGCTGGCGAGCTCCGCCAGGCGCAGGGCGGTGAGCGGGGTCTGCTCGGAGGGCTTGAGCACCACCGTATTGCCGGCGGCGAGCACGGGGGCCATCTTCCAGGCCGCCATCATCAGCGGATAGTTCCAGGGGGCGATACTGCCCACCACCCCGATGGGGTCCCGGCGGATCATGCTGGTGTGCCCCTCGATGTACTCCCCCGCCAGTGGCCCCTGCAGGCAGCGGGCGGCGCCGGCGAAGAAGCGGAAGCAGTCCACCACCGCCGGCAGCTCGTCGTTGAGCACCGCCAGATAGGGCTTGCCGCAGTTGAGGGATTCGAGCGCTGCAAACTCCTCGGCGTGGCGCTCGATGGCGTCGGCCAGGCGCAGCAGCAGGGTACTACGGCTCGCCGGAGTGGTGCGGCTCCACTGGGCGAAGGCGCGCTGGGCACCGTTCACCGCCCGGTTCACCTGCTCGAACGAGGCTTCGGGCACCGAGGCGAGCAGCTCGCCGGTGGCCGGGTTGAGGATGGGCTCGGCCTGGCCGTCACCGGTGACGAACTGACCGTCGATCAAGAGTTGGGTAGAGAGTTTCATGGTTGCATCCTTGCGCACGCGTTGAGTCGTTATTTGCCACTGCCGGCGACGTCCTGGCCGTCGCGAGTGAGGTAGTAGGCAAGCAGAATGGGAATGGTGGTGAAGGCCACTATGATGAGCGCCACCACGTTGGTGACCGGCCTGTCCCGTGGCCGGATCAGCTCCTGATACATCCAGATCGGCAGCGTGGTCTGCTGGCCGGCGGTGAAGGTGGTGACGATCACCTCGTCAAAGCTGAGGGCGAACGCCAGCATGCCTCCCGCCAGCAGCGCGGTGGCGAGGTTGGGCAGGATCACGTAGCGCAGGGTCTGGAAGCCGTCGGCACCGAGATCCATCGACGCTTCGATGAGGCTCTGGTTGGTGCGGCGAAAGCGCGCCAGCGCATTGTTGTAGACCACCACCACGCAGAAGGTGGCGTGACCGATGACGATGGTCCAGAAGCTGAAGGGGATCTCCATCACCCCGTAGGCGGAGCGCAGCGCGATGCCGGTGACGATGCCGGGCAGGGCGATGGGCAGCACCAGCAAGAGCGATACCACCTCCTGGCCGAAGAAGCGGCTGCGGGCGATGGCCCCCGCCGCCAGAGTGCCGAGTACCATGGCGGCCAGCGTCGCCAGCCCCGCTACCTCCAGCGACAGCTGGATGGCGCGCCACACGTCGGGGCGGTTGAGGGTCACCTCGAACCACTTGAAGGTGAGCCCGGGCGGCGGGAACTGGTAGCTCTTGCTCTCGCTGGTGAAGGCATAGAGGAAGATGAACAGGATCGGAAAGTGCAGGAACAAGAGACCGCCGATGGCCGCGTACTTGAGCAGGCCGGAAGGCTGGCTGCAATGGTCCCGTTTCATGGGCTGATTAGAGCGCATCGAATGCCCCCAAGCGTTTTGCTATCGCCAGATAGATGGCGATGATGAGGATCGGCACCAGCGAGAAGGCGGCGGCGAAGGGCAGGTTGCCCGCCGTGCCCTGCTGCATGTAGACCACCTGACCTATGTACATGGTGGAGTTGCCTATGATGCCGGGGATGATGTAGTCCCCCAGCGTCAGGGAGAAGGTGAAGATGGAGCCCGCCACCACGCCGGGCAGGGCCAGCGGCAGGATCAGGGTGCGAAAGGTCTGGGCCGGGGTGGCGCCGAGATCGCTGCTCGCCTCCAGCAAAGAGCGCGGGATCCGCTCCACCGCCGCCTGGATGGGCAGGATCATGAAGGGCAGCCAGACGTAGACGAACACGATGAAGGTGCCGATGCGCGAGAACGACAGCGACGGGCCACCTATCACCGGCAGCGAGAGGATGGCGTCCAGCAGCCAATCCAGCCCCAAGGTGTCTGCCAGCCAGCTGATGACCCCCTCCTTGGCCAGGATCAGCTTCCAGGCGTAGACCCGCACCAGATAGCTGGACCAGAGCGGCAGCATGATGCCAACGTAGAACAGGGCCCGGGTCTTGCCGCTGGTGTAGCGCGCCATGTAGTAGGCCACCGGAAAGCCGAGCAGGGCGCAGGCCAAGGTCACCAGCAGCGACATGCCGACGGTGCGCAGGATCACGTCCAGGTTCTCCGCCCGCAGCAGGGCGACGAAGTTCTGCAGCCCCAGCTCGTGGCGGATCTGGCCGCTGAACTCGTCCAGCCCGAAGAAGGCGTTGGAGAGCAGCATCAGCAGGGAGCCGACATAGATGATGCCGAGCCACAGCAGCGGCGGCCCCAGCAGGATGGCCAGCAACAGACCCGGCCGCCCGTAGAGCAGGGTGGAAAGGCGCCGCAGCGGTCGATAGGAGAGGGGGACTGTGGGTTGGCTCATGGCAAGGCTCGCACTGTGGGGGGCGCTCATGGTTGAGCTCCCTGAGGGGCGGTGTGTAGGCGATGGATCGCCTGCTCCGGCCAGCTGAGGCTGACCCGGGCGCCACGGGGCAGGCGGGCCTGGCCCTCGTTGGGGTGGTTGACGATGAGCTCGAGCTGCTCGCCAAGATCGACCCGGTAGCGCACGAAGGGGCCGAGGTACTCCACCTCGCGCACCTCCCCTGACCAGCCCGGTGTGCCGGCCTCGGCGAGCCGGATCCGCTCCGGACGTACCATCATCTGCTGAGCATCGCCGCACAGCCGGCGGGCCTGCTCCCCCTCAAACAGGTTGACGGTGCCGACGAAGCGGGCGACGAAGGGGGTGGCGGGGGCGTCGTAGATGGTATCCGGCGCGGCGATCTGCTCGATCTTGCCCTGATTGAAGATGCAGATGCGGTCGCTCATGGAGAGCGCCTCCTGCTGATCGTGGGTGACGAAGATGAAGGTGATGCCGAGCTGGCGTTGCAAAGCCTTGAGTTCGAGCTGCATCTGCTCGCGCAGCTTGAGGTCGAGCGCCCCGAGCGGTTCGTCCAGCAGCAGGATGCGTGGCTGGTTGATCAGTGCCCGAGCGATGGCGATGCGCTGGCGCTGGCCGCCGGAGAGCTGGCCGGGCTTGCGGTTGCCGACGCCGGGCAGGCGCACCAACTCCAGCATCTCATCCACCTTGCGGTAACGCTCCGCCTTGGTGACGCCCTTGAGCATCAGGCCGTAGCCGATGTTGTCGCGCACATCCATGTTGGGAAACAGGGCGTAATCCTGAAACACCGTATTGAGGTTGCGATCGTAGGGCGGCACGGTGGAGCAGGGGGCGCCGAACAGCCGGATCTCCCCCTCGCTCGGGTATTCGAAGCCCGCAATCATTCGCAGGCAGGTGGTCTTGCCGGAACCGCTCGGCCCCAGCAGGGTGAAAAACTCGCCGGCCGGGATCTGGAAGGAGATGTCGTCGACCGCCTTCACCTCGCCATAGTGGCGGCTGACCCGGTCAAATTGTACGGCATTCATGGGACGTCCTTGTCTGTGTGGGAAGCGGGCCGGACTCCTGTCCGGCCCCATATCGGCATTTACTGAGGCACCTCAGCGACCACCCAGGATGGCGATATAGTCTGAGACCCAGCGGTAGTAAGGCACGCAGGTTCCCTGGCTCTTGCACTGGGTGACGGGGGTACGCCAGAAGCGCACTCGATCGAAGTTGTCGATGCCGTTGGTCTTGCACCCCTCTTTCCCGAGCAGGGCATTGCCCTCGCAGGCGGCCGGCACTACGGGTACGGAGCCGAACCAGGAGGCGAGATCCCCCTGCAGCTTGTTGTTGAGGGAGTGCTCCAGCCACTTATAGGCACAGGTGAGGTTCTTCGCCTCGCTGTGCACCATGCTGGTGTCGGCCCAGCCGGTGACGCCCTCCTTGGGCACCGTCGTGGCGATGGGCTGCTTGTCGGCGATCAGGGTATTGGCCTGGAACGGCCAGGAGCCGGAGGCCACCACCCCTTCGTTCTTGAAGTCGTCGATCTGGACGAAGGCGTCGTGCCAGTAGCGCCCCACCAGCTGACGCTGCTGGCGCAAGAGGTCGAGGGCTGCCTTGTACTGATCCTCGTTCAGCTCGTAAGGATCCTTGATGCCGAGCGCCGGCTGGTGGCTCATCAGATAGAGGGCGGCATCGGCGATGTGGATGGGGCCGTCGAACGCCTGCACCCGCCCCTTGTTGGACTTGCCGTCCGGCAGGGTCTGCTCTTCGAACACCACGCTCCAGGAGTCGGGAGCCTTGGGGAACACCTTGGTGTTGTACATCAAGATGTTGCCGCCCCACTGGTAGGGCACGCCGTAGTGCTTGCCGTCTACTGTGTGCCAGGGGGCATTCTGCAGGCGGGGGTCTATCTTGCCGTAGCTCGGGATGAGCGCCAGGTTGAGCGCCTGCACCTTGCCGCCGGCGATGAGGCGCAGGCTGGCGTCGCCGGAGGCGGTCACCAGATCGAAGCCGCCCTCGTTCATCAGCGCCACCATCTCGTCCGAGGTGGCGGCCGTCTTGACGTTGACCTTGCAGCCGGTCTCTTGCTCGAAGCCGGTGACCCAGTCGTAGTTCTTGTCGGTCTCGCCGCGCTCCACGTAGCCGGCCCAGGCCACGATGTTGAGCTGGCCTTCACCCTTGCCGAGGGTGGTGGGGGCAGCCTGGGTCTGTCCTGCCAGCAGGGCGGGGATCAGGGCCAGGGTGAGGGGGGTCAGTTTCATCTTGCTCTCCTTGCTGAGGCGGGCACGGTTGTGATGCCACGCTGACAATTAACATCCTGTTAACCAGTCATGAGCGTAGGAGAAGCCGTGAGCAATGAGAATTTCAATTTTTAACGCCAGAGGTATCTTCTAAATCGATATCGAGTGCAGATGAATCTGAATTTCTATGGCAATACGGTCTCCGGAAACGGTTAGCGAGAAACCTGCTGACGGGCCCGCAGCCGGCTCTGATCCCGCACTATGTCGATGAACTCGCGGGCGGTCCACTCCAGCCGCGAGCCGCGCCGCCACACCAGGCCGATGTCGATGGCGGGGATGGGCTCCTTGATGGCGCGGGCCTCGACCCGTTCCTGCTCCAGCGACCAGGGGCGGTAGGCAAAGTCTGGCAGCAGGGCGAGCCCGAGCTGGCTCGCCACCAGGCTGCGCACCGCTTCCACCGAGGCGGTACGCAGCACGATGCGTGGCGCTATGCCGTAGCGGCGCAGGCCACCGCCGATGATCTGATCCAGCTGGTCGGCGGTGAGCGAGATCATGGCCTCCTCGCCGAGCGCCTTGAGGGAGAGGGTCGACTCGGCGCAGAGCGGGTGGTTGGCGGCAAGCCAGACCCGCAGCGGCGAGCGGGTCAGCAGCTCGGTATCGAACGCCTCCTGGCGGATGGTGCGGTTGGTCATCAGGATCCCCACGTCCACCTCGCCGTTGACGATCTGGTGCTCGAGATAGGGCTGCTCGTCCTCCTTCACCTCGATCTGCACCGCCGGGAAGGCGCGGCGAAAGCGGCCGAGCGCCTCCGACAGGTAGTAGCCGGCCACCAGCGTGGTCACGCCTATGGTGAGCCGCCCCTGATCCTGCTGGGCCACCGCCTTGAGGGACTGGCCGGCTTCGGTCATGGCGCCGAGGATGCGACGGGCGTGCAGCAGAAACTGGTGACCCTGGGTGGTGAGGCTGACGCCGCGCGGATTGCGCTCGAACAGGGCGGCGCCGAGCTCGGTCTCCAGCTCGCGGATGGCGCTGGTGACCGCCGACTGGGAGATGTGCAGCTCGGCGGCGGCGCGGCTGACCGAGAAGCTGTCGGCTACCGCGACGAAATAGCGGATCTGGCGAAAGGTGAAGTTCATCTGGGCGTCCTGCCGCGTGTGATCAAGGTGACTGCCAGCTTAACCTCGAATCGCGGCCAGACAAAAGGCGCCGTGCTGGCGCCTTTTGTCATGGTTTTTCCGGCGGTTAGCGGGAGCTGGCCGCTTCGATCACCGGGATGCGGTTCACCGCCTTGCCGAGATAGGCGAGGGTGATGGTCACGATGATGCAGGTGAAGCTGAGCCACATGTAGGGCAGGTAGTCGAGGGTCGCCACCCCCAGTACCCCGGCCATGAAGATGCCGTTGTCGCTCCAGGGCACCATGCCGCAGGTGAGGGTGCCGCCGAACTCGGCGTTGCGGGAGAGGTTCTTGCGCGCCAGTCCCAGCCGGTCGTAGTTCTTGGCCATGATCTTGGGGGTCAGGATCAGCGACACATACATGGCCGAGCCGAACACGTTGGCCAGGAAGGCGGTGCCTATGGTGTGGGTAGTCAGGCTGCCGGCACCGTTGATGCGCTTTTCGAAGGCGCTGGCGATCACTTCCAGGATGCCGACCTTCTCCAGCAGACCGCCGAAGCCCAAGCCGAAGATGATGACGGCCACCGAGCCCAGCATGGACTCCATGCCACCGCGGCCCAGGATGTTGTCGATGAAGTCGACGCCGGAGGTGATGGCAAACGGGCTGTAGGCGGAGTGCATCGCCTTGACCGGGTCCATGTCCTGGAACAGGATGGCCCAGACAAGGCCCAGCAGGGCACCGAAGCTGATCACCGGGAAGGCGGGTTTGCGGTTGGCCAACAGGCCCAGCACCAGCACCACCGGGACTATGGCCAGCGGGGTGATGTTGAACTGCTTGTCGAGCGCTTCCATCACCAGGTTGACCTGCTCCAGGCTGACGTTGCCGGAGTACTGCATGCCGACCACGGTGAACAGGGCGGCGGTGATGACATAGGAGAACAGGCTGATGGGCAGCATCCCCTTGATGTGTTCCATCACGTCGACGTTGGACATGGTCGAGGCCAGTACCACGGAGTCGGAGAGCGGGGAGAGCTTGTCACCGAAGTAGACGCCGGAGAGCACGGCTCCCGCCACCAGCGGCGCGGGCACACCGAGGCTGTGGCCGATCCCCATCATGGCGATGCCGGCAGTGGCGGCCGAGCCCCAGGAGGTGCCGGTGGCCAGCGAGGTCAGCGAGCAGATGATCAGGGTCGCCAGCAGGAAGATGGACGGGTGAATCACCTTGAGGCCGAAGTAGATGATGCTGGGGACGATGCCGCCGGCAATCCAGGTGCCGACCAGCGCCCCGACGGAGACCAGGATCAGGATGGCCCCCATCCCCTTGGCGACGCCATCGACGGCGGCTTGTTCCAGGGATTTGTAATCATGGCCGAGCTTGATGCCGAGTCCCATGATGACGAACCAGGCGATGAACAGTGCCAACTGGATTGGCAGGTCGAGCACGCTGGTGAAGGAGAAGGCCAGGGCCAGAAAAATGGCCAGGCAGGCAAACACCTGTGACATGCCCGGCAATCGGATGTGGTTTTGTTGGTTTTGCATAGATACTTCCTAAACTCTTGCTCGCCAAGGTCAGTCCCTCTCGTCCTGTGGATACACGTATCCCGAGGGGCCCACCCAAAAAGAGGCCGCAATCTACCACAAACCTGGGGGGGCAAATCCCAACTGATTTAGCAAAAATGCAGTTTTGATTGAAAAACTTACAAATTAGTTGATCTCATAACCCGTTTTTGAGTGCTCTGTTTGCCCCGATGGGACATTCGACTCCGATAGAAAAGTCCGATTGCATACTTCTAAAATACAAATGATAATTGTTATCAATTGTTGAAGGGGAGTGTGTCATGAGATGGATAGTGAGAGCCATGCTGCTGATCGGGCTGCTGGCGATCCTGATCTGGGGTCAGGACAAGGCGTACGGTATGTGGAGCCTGGGCTTCTTGCTGGCCGCCTGGGTCATGCTGGAACCCAGGCTGAGGCCTGCGCTGATCCTGCTGCCGGTGGCCGGTATGACGGGAGTCGCGGCCCTGATCTGGCAACAGCCCTGGTTATGACGAGGTAGCCGGGGCGCTTTGCACCTTTTCTTGCGCCAGCTTGAGCGACTCGATGACGTTTTTCTCCATCTCGGTACGCTTGGCATCGGTCAGGAAGTAGATCATGTCGACGTCGTGACGAATGTAGTGGGAGGGCAGCTGGTTCAGGGTCAGGCAGCAGAGATCGGCCATCTGGTTGGCGCTCAGCTTCTGGTTGAGCCCCTGTCTCTCAATCTCCTTGAGCACCAGATGCTCGTAGAAGTTGTGAATGTCGGTATCCAGTATCATATGCGTTCCTTGGCATGACGATGGGCGGTGAGTCGTCAAAAGCATAGTCATAACAAGGGCTAAAAACAAAAGGCCCATCACTTTCGTGATGGGCCTTTTGCATAATGAATGGTGCGAAGAGAGGGACTCGAACCCTCACATCCGTGGGACACTAACACCTGAAGCTAGCGCGTCTACCAATTCCGCCACCTTCGCACACTGATTTTCTCCAGCTGGTTTTTAAATGCGGTTGGAGCGCATTTTCTGCGTTTTACATGCCAGAAGCATGGTGCGAAGAGAGGGACTCGAACCCTCACACCCGGGGGGCACTAACACCTGAAGCTAGCGCGTCTACCAATTCCGCCACCTTCGCACATCGGGTTTCCAGTCTGGTTTTACATGCTGTCTGGATAAAGCATGGTGCGAAGAGAGGGACTCGAACCCTCACATCCGTGGGACACTAACACCTGAAGCTAGCGCGTCTACCAATTCCGCCACCTTCGCACATTGTGTTACCAGTTTTGATTTACATGCTGTCTGGAGAAGCATGGTGCGAAGAGAGGGACTCGAACCCTCACACCCGGGGGGCACTAACACCTGAAGCTAGCGCGTCTACCAATTCCGCCACCTTCGCACATTCGGGTTATCAGTCTGGATTGACATGCTGTCTGATAAAGCATGTTGCAGTATGGTGCGAAGAGAGGGACTCGAACCCTCACATCCGTGGGACACTAACACCTGAAGCTAGCGCGTCTACCAATTCCGCCACCTTCGCATCACTGCGGTGGGGGATTCTATAGAGTTTTGAAGGAGCGTCAACAGCCAAAGGGGACTTTTTTCGCTGTTGACGTTCAAAGCAGCATCAAGGGGACAAAACTTCAGCAATCTGCCTCAGTGGCGGGCCAGTGCGTCCTGATACATCTGCTCGTACTGAGTGACCGAATCCGGCCAGTTGAAGCGGGTGTTCATGGCATTGCGCTGCACCAGGGCAAACTGTTCGGGATCCTGCAGGTAGTAGAGCAGGCTGCGGCGCATGGCATCGAGCAAGATGTTGGCGGTCGGATCGTTGAAGCAGAAGCCGGTTGCGTGCTCCGGGTCGGCATCCCAGTCCACCACCGTATCTTTCAGGCCACCGACGGCCCGCACCAGCGGCAGGGTGCCATAGGCCAGGCTGTACATCTGGTTGAGTCCGCACGGTTCGAACAGGGAGGGCATCAGGAAGAAGTCGGCACCCGCTTCCACCAGATGAGCGAGCCGGTCGTCATAGGTGTTGATGAAGGCGAGCCGGTCCGGGAATTGCTGCGCCAGGGTCTGCAACTGGGCTGCGAGGGAGGGATCTCCCGAGCCGACGATCACCACCTGCACCTTGTGATGCAGAAACTTGTCCAGCACCGGCAGCAGCAGGTGAACGCCCTTCTGCTCGGTCAGCCGGCACACCATGCCATAGATGGGCAGATCCGCCACCGGCAGGCCGGTCTCCTGTTGCAGGCTCTGCTTGCAGATGCGCTTGCCGGCCAGGTTGTCGACGTCATAGGTGGCCGGCAGGAAGTCGTCAAACGCCGGATCCCAGTCCTGATAGTCACAGCCGTTGAGGATGCCGCGCAGATCCGCCGCCCGTTGCTGGAAGATGCTGGCCATGCCGTGGGCACCAAGGTGGGTCAGCAATTCGCTGGCATAGTTGGGGCTGACCGCGTTGATCTTGTCGGCATAGAGCACGCCGCACTTGAGCAAGTTGACGTGGCCGTAGTCGTAGCTGATGCGCTGTTCGTAGTCGGCAATCTCGGGCACCGCCCAGAACTGCTGGCGCTCGAATACCCCCTGAAAGGCCGCGTTATGAATGCTGATCACGCTGCGGGTGTGCTGGAAGAAGGGGTTGTGGGCGTGACGGGTTTTCAGCAGCAGTGGCAGCAGGCCGGTGTGCCAGTCATTGCAGTGCACTATGTCGGGTGCAAAGGCGAGCTGTTCACTGGCGTGCAGCGCAGCCGCGGCCAGAAAGGCGAAGCGCTCGCCGTTGTCCGGATAGGCCTGGTTGTTCTCGGCGTAGAGCTGAGGGCGGTCGAAGTACTGCGGGCAGTCGAGCAGGTAGACGCAGACTCCCTCCAGATCCATCTGATAGATGCGATAGCCGATATCCGGCAGGCCCGGGTGGGTTGGCAGCCAGCGCGAGACCAGCAGTTTGGCCTCATCCCGTCGCTTTATCGTCTTGTAGAAGGGCAGCATGATCCTGACATCATGCCCCTTCTGGGCCAGGTACAGCGGCAGGGCTCTGGCCACGTCAGCCAGACCCCCGGTCTTCACAAGCCCCTCAACTTCCGAGGCAACGAACAGGATTTTCAGTGGGTTAATAGCCAACTCTTGCTCCCTTAGGTACCACGACGATACCGCCTTCGGACACGGTAAATCGTTCTCTGTCATGGTCCAGATTTTCACCGATCACGGTGCCGGGCGCAATTTCAACATTCTTGTCGATGATGGCGCGGCGAATGGAGCAGCCCTCGCCGATCTTCACGTCCCCGAGCAGGACCGACTCGCTGATGTGGCTGCAAGGCCCCACGTTGCAGCGAAAACCCAGGATGGAACGCTGGATCTGGCTGCCCTGGATAAAGCAGCCGCCGGAGATCAGCGAGTTGGCAATCTTCACCTTGCAGTCGTCGGTGTCGACAAAGGTGGCGGGCGGCAGCGGCGGGTAGTGGGTATGCAGCGGCCACTTGCGGTTGTAGAGAGAGAAGGGAGCATCGTCGGCCACCAGGTCCATGTGCGCCTGCCAGTAGGAGTCCAGCGTCCCCACATCGCGCCAGTAGACGTTGGGCTTCTCGCCCGGAATGACGTTGGTGCTGTAGTCATAGACATAGACGGGGGCGCGCGGGAACAGGCTGGGGATGATGTCCTTGCCGAAATCGTGGCTGGAGTTCTCCTCGGCGGCATCGCGCTTGAGTTCGCGATAGAGCGCCTCGGTCTCGAAGATGTAGTTGCCCATGGAGACCAGCGCCTGGGTGGGATCGCCGGGGATGTGCTTGGGTCGCTTGGGCTTCTCTTCGAAACCGATCATCCGGCCCTCCTGATCCACCTCGATCACCCCGAAGGCGCTCGCCTCCTCGATAGGCATGCGCAGGGCGGCGACGGTCAGGGCGGCGGCCTTCTGCTTGTGGAAGGTCACCATCTGGCTCACGTCCATCTTGTAGATGTGGTCGGAGCCGAAGATGCAGACGTGCTCGGGATCGGAGATCTCGATGAAGCGCAAGTTCTGATAGATGGCGTCGGCGGTGCCGTCATACCAGCGTTTGCCCATCCGCATCTGGGCCGGAATCGGGTCGATGAAGCGATCCGTGATGCCGACGATGTTCCACCCCTTCTTCATGTGCAGATAGAGGGACTGGGACTTGAACTGGGTCAATACGTAGATGCGCAGGAAGTCGGCGTTGACGAAGTTGTTGAGGACGAAGTCGATCAGTCGGTAGCTGCCGCCGAAGGGAACCGAGGGCTTGCTGCGGGTGGTGGTGAGTGGCTGGAGGCGAGTACCTTCGCCGCCGGCCAGGATCATGGTGAGTATGCCTGCCATCGTATTTCTCTCCCTGAATTCATACTATGAAAAGGTTTTCAGCTTGATGCAAAAAAACACCCCTAAAGGGGTGGTTTGAGGTGTGACAATTACCTTATCAGATCCCGTATGGGGCTCTCTACCTGTTTCCGGTGACTGGTTACACTTATTTACACTTTGCTCAGATAGACCTTGAATTTGGCATCGCTGCTGATCACTTCAGTCCGTTTGAAGTGCGTCTCCAGTATAGGCTGATATCGCAGGAAGGCGTTGGCAACTATCGTCAGCGAGCCCTGGGACTGCAGATGATCCGGTGCCTTGGCCAGGAAGGTCTCGGTGGCCGCGTAGAAGGTCTTGAGACCGGCGTGGAACGGCGGGTTGGAGACGATCCGGTCAAATTTCCCCTGAATGTCGGAATAGACGTCGGATGCCCGCACCTCGCCCTGCAGGCCGTTGATGGCCAGAGTGCGGCGGCTGGACTCCAGCGCCAGCGCGTTGATATCCACCATGGTGACCTTGAGTTCGGGATTGCGCTTGGCCAGCACCGAGCCAATCACCCCGGCGCCGCAACCGAAATCGAGCAGCGAGCCCTGCATGGCCGGTAGGCTGGCCAGCAGCATCTGGCTGCCGAGATCCAGTTCGGATGCACTGAACACGCCGGGCAGCGCCAGCACGGTCAGTTCGGTCTCGCCAGCCTTGCATTGATAGCGACCAAACCAGCTATCCAGCTCGAACGGGGCGACCGGTTTGCTCAGCTCGCCATGATAGAGCGAGCAGCGGCGGGCCGAGTCGCGCTTGACTGGCTTGTCGCCATAGGGGGCCAGCAGCTTGTCGGCCCCATTGATGCCACCGCGGTTTTCACCGGCGAGGAACAGCTCGGCACCGGCTTCCAGCAGCGGGGTCATCATGGCCAGCAGATACTGGGCCTCGGCCTTGGCCTTGGGCATCAGCAGCAGCAGGGCATCGAAACGGGGGGCGCCGCCGAGCTGATGGTCGAATAGGATGGTATCCCCCAGCGCGGCCTGCTGGCTGCGGTAGTAGCAGTAATCCGTGGTAAAGACGGTGAGGGAGTGGGTCAGGGTCGCCAGCTGGCGCGGATAGTCATCCTCCAGCGCGCCGCACACCAGCAGCCGCTTGCCGACAAAGAGGGCTTGGTTTCGTTCCAGCATCTGGCTGACGGCACTGATCGGGCTGCTCATCGGGTCTCTCCACGCAATTTTGGGCGGCCATTATACATAGCCGCTTTCGCCTTGACATTTATGCCGTGTTCCCGAAATATGCCCAGACACCATTTTTTGAGCAGAGATGACGCAATGCGGTTCAACGGGTTGAAACGAAAGCATAAAAAAAGCCTGATATTCGGGCCTGCCGACGTTCGCGCGTAACCTCTCATCCCTGAGCAGATTCAAACCCCGGTTGCGCACATCGTACCGGGGTTTTTTATTGCCACATTCATGAGTCAACGGAGAAGGAAATTCCATGTTCAAAGGTTCAATCGTCGCCCTGATCACCCCCTTTCGACAGGGCAAGCTGGATGAAGAGGCGCTGGCACGTCTGGTGGAGTGGCATATCGAGCAGGGTACCCACGGCATAGTGCCGGTGGGCACCACGGGCGAGAGCCCGACCCTGACCCATGACGAACACTGCCGAGTGGTGGAGCTGGTGGTCAAGCTGGTGGCGGGCCGCATTCCGGTGATCGCCGGGGCCGGCTCCAACAACCCGGTCGAGGCGATCGAGTACACCCGTCATGCCGAGCAGGCGGGGGCCGATGCCACCCTGCACGTGGCCGGTTACTACAACCGCCCCAATCAGGAGGGGCTCTACCACCACTTCAAGGCGGTGCACGACGCCACCAGCAAGCCGATCATCGTCTACAACATCCCGCCGCGCGCCATTGTCGACGTGCAGCCGGCCACCCTGGCCCGACTGGCCGAGCTGCCACGCATTGCCGGGGTGAAAGACGCCACCGGCGATCTGGCCCGCCCCTGGACCGAACGCCAGCTGATCAAGAAGCCGTTTGCCTGGCTGTCCGGTGAAGATGCCACCGCCGTGGCCTACAACATCGGCGGCGGTCAGGGCTGTATCTCGGTGACCGCCAACGTGGCTCCCAAGCTGGTGGCTGAAGTGCAGAACCTCACGCTGGCCGGCCAGTGGCAAGCCGCGCGTGAACTGCAAGACAAGCTGATTCCGCTCCATCAGGCGATGTTTGCCGAGCCGAGCCCCGCCGGTGCCAAGTATGCGGTCTCCCTGCTGGGCTTTTGCAGCGAGGAGTGCCGCCTGCCGGTGATGCCGCTGTCCGAGGCGACGCGCACCCGCATTCGTGACGCGATGCAGGCGTTGAATCTGTTATAAAAAGTGGGCTCTGGATCGCGCTTTTGACTGGCTAGTCAATTAAAGTGCAATGTTTGCCGATATACTCGCTTGGATACAACCAAGGATGGCAGGCATGCAGGAATGGGATCCAGAGCACTTCACCAGTTTTGAACATCTCTGTGAAGTGACGCTGGCGGCAGTCAGGGAAAAAACCGAAGCCGAACAGATCTACTTGTGGCTGCGGGCGCCCGAGTCCCAGCTATACAGCTTTCAGCTCGAACAGGGGCTGGTCTGCCTGACTGCCGACGCCCTTGCTACGCTCCAGCTGCCAATCGTTTTCATCGAACATGCCCTCGACAAGGGACAGCTGGTGGTGGAGCAGCTAGCCCACCCTCACGACATCTGGGAGACGGTTGAACCGCAGACGACACGCCTGCGCGCCTGTTTCCCGCTCAAGCGCCACAAGGGGCTGGAGGCGGTGGTCTATCTGGAGACCCGCCGTCGCCTCGATCGCCTCTCCCGTCGCCAGCAACAGAGCATTCAGCTGCTGATGCACTATCTTGCCGCCGAGCTGGAGAGCCGGTTGCTCGCCAGCCAGATCGATCTGGAGCGGGATCAACGACTGCATACCCAGGCCGACCTCATCCGCAGCCAGGCGCTGCAAGGCTCCTTCCTCAGCATGTTGCAGGCGCTGCATCAGGTGGGGGTTCAGCTCTCCCGCTGCGACAGCGAGCATCAACTGCTGCGCGAGGCCGTGGTGCTGGCCCGCCAGGAGCTGCAATTCGATCGCATCGCCATCTTCCTGGTCGACGCCGAGTTCAAGACCATGCACGGCACCTGGGGTACCAACGAGGCGGGCGAGCTGATCGACGAGCACCACTTCATCAGTCCCATTCCCGATCACCCCACGGTGCAGGAGGCGCTGCGCCGCAAGGATTATGTGCTGGTACTGGAGGATGCGCCGCTCTACTACGAAAAGCAGGAGGTGGGTCGCGGCTGGAACGCCATGGTGTCGCTGTGGGATGGCGCCACTCCGATCGGCTGGATTGCGGCCGACAACCTGCTGTGGCGTCGACCGCTCAAGGCCTATCAGAGTGAGATCTTCAAGCAGTATGCGGCCATGCTCTCCCAGTTGCTGATCCGCCAGCGTACCCAGGAGGCGCTTGAGCGTTTCAATCGTGAACTGGAGCAGCGGGTCAGCGAGCGCACCATGCAGCTGGCGGAGACCAACCGGGCGCTGGAGGAGGCCAACAAGCGCCTGTCGCTGCTGTCGCTGGAGGACCCGCTGACCGGCATCGCCAACCGCCGCCACTGGGATCTCACCATGCAGCGGGAGTGGGAGTGGGCGCGTCGCCATCAGAACCTGCTGGCGGTGCTGATGATCGATGTGGATGAGTTCAAGTCCTACAACGACCACTTCGGTCACGCCAAGGGGGACCAATGTCTGCAACAGGTGGCCGGTCTGCTGCAGGAGGCGGAGCGGCGGCGCACCAACCTGGTGGCACGCTACGGCGGCGAGGAGTTCGTGATCCTGTTGTGCGGTCCGCAACCCGGCGAGGCGGAGCGATTGGCGGAACAGATTCACCAGGGACTCAGCGAATTAAAGATCCCGCATCCGGCCTCCCGAGTTGCTGATTTCATTACGGTTAGCATAGGCTTTAGCTATCTGGTTCCCTCGCTGGATGGAACATGGCAGAGCTTGACCGAACAGGCTGATCAGGCGCTCTATCATGCCAAATCGCAGGGGAGGGCGTGTACGCTAGCCTATCGGTGAGCCCATGTTGTTACGTCGCTATCCCATCTTCAACCGCCGCCTCGCCCTCGTCGCCTATGGCATCGACTATCAGCTTGCCGACCCGTCCGAATGGACGCTGCTGGCGGCCCAGTGCCGGTTGCTGGCACAGGGGCGGCAATACCTGCTGCCCTTCACCCACGAGCAGCTCGATGAATTGCGTCCCCTGCTGTTCGATCAGGACACCATACCGCTGGTCGAGGCCTCGGCCGATCGGCTGCCCGCCTCCTTCCCCGTGCTGGAGCAGTGGCGCGACTACCGGCGCCGGCTGGCGGTGCACGGTGCCCAGCGCGAGCCGCGCTGGTTCAACGCCTCCCGGCTGCTGGTGTTCTGGATGGGCGAAGAGGGGATCCGCCAGCCGACCGAACACAAGCGGATGGCCCTCGACATCGAGACCTGGGGAGACTTCCTGCCGCTCAAGGAGGCGGGAGTCGACTTCTTCGCCGGCGGTTTTCTCGCCCGCCCCGAGCTGGTCAACCAGCGCGCCGCCCAGCCGGACATGAAGCTGGTGCAGGAGATACTGCAACTGATCTGCCGCGAGGAGTTCTCTTTTGCCCGGGTGGCTACCCTGCTGGAGCAGGATGCCTGGTTGCCGGGGCAGTTGCTGAGCTATGTCAACGCCCCCGGTTTCGATCACGCCAGCCCCATCGTCTCGGTCACCCGGGCGCTCTCCTATCTGGGGGAGCAGGAGATCCGCAAGTTCGTGCTCATCTACGGGCTGGCCAGGGTCAGCCAGCACATGCCGGAGGCCTGCACCCGCATGGCCATCGCCCGCGGCCGCTTCTGCGAGCTGATAGCACTCAATGCGCTCGGCAAGGCGGCTGCCAGCTGGGCCTTTCTGGTGGGGTTGGTTCTAGATGGCTCGCTGCTCTCCGAGCAGCTCAAGGCCCACCTGCCCAAGGACGTGAGGCGGGCGCTGGAGTCTCGCGAGGGGCCGCTGTTTCATCTGTTCCAGCTGGTGAAGAGCTATGAGCAGGGGGATTGGCCCTTGCTGGCCCAGCTGGCGCCCACTTATCAGCTGGAGCCCGCCAGGCTGACGCCCATCTATTTTCAGGCACAAATGTGGGGGCAAGCGTTTCTCGCCACCTAGGTCGTGGCGAGCGGGGATGGCTCTGGCTAGAATGGGGCCCCTTTGTTCAGAGACAGACTCCGCACATGACCCTATCCGGATTTCAAGGCCTGGTATTTGACCTCGACGGCACCCTGGTGGACTCCATGCCGCTGCACCTCGCCGCCTGGGCGCACACGGCCCGCGTATTTGGCTTTCACTTCGATGCCGACTGGTTCTATGAGCTGGGCGGCATGCCGAGCAGCAAAATCGCCCTGCTGGTGGCCGAGCAGCAGAAGATCGCCCTGGATCCGCTCATCGTGACCCGCTGCAAGACCGAACACTACGTGGCCAACCTGCACAAGGCGACTGTCTTCCCGGCCATGCTGGAACTGGTTGAGCGCTATCATGGCCGCATCCCGATGGGGATCGGTACCGGCTCGCCCCGCATCAATGCCGATGCCGTGCTGCGCAACACCGGGCTGGATCGCTACTTCCCCGTGGTGGTGACCGCCGACGATGTGGATCTGCACAAACCCCATCCCGATACGTTTCTGCAGGTCGCACGTCGGCTAGGGGTCGAGCCGGCAGGCTGTCTGGTATTCGAGGATACGGGGATCGGCGTGCAGGCCGGTCAGGCTGCGGGGATGCAGACCTGCATGGTCAGGGATGGCAGACCGGTCGACTTGCAGTATTGAAGGAAAGAGAGAGAAAACGGATGGGTCCACTCGGAGGAAGAGTGGAGTCCATTCTCATACGGGACAGACATGATACATGAGAATGGACTCGGTCACCCTTTGACGCAGCAATGGCGTCGAGGTGACTCAGGCAAGTGCATTACTGCTCGCTGCTACCGCCGCCCTGGTTGTCGTCGTAACGACCGGGCGCGCCGTGGGGGCGCGGCGCCATGGAGACGCGGGGTTTGCGGGCACGCTGGATGCTGACCTGCGGCCGGCCGGAGTGCATGGCGATGGTGGAAATCTTGGCCTTGTAGACCAGCTGCTGGTTGCCGTGGGCATCGGTCAACAGCACGCTGTACTGGTCGAAACCGCTGATGGTCCCCTCCAGCTTGATGCCGCTCACCAGGAAGATCGCGACCTGACTGCGATTCTTGCGCAACCAGTTGAGGGCAGAATCTTGCCCGTTCCCGAGGGAGAAGGCTTGCTCAATCGTGGAGTAGCTTGGGGATTCAGTTGTCATAAATTATTGTCCCGCGGAAAAAAAGTGGCGTTTGATTGTGCTAAATGGTCACTTGCTTGTCAAAGTCATTCTCACACCTGACCCGGATGGTGCAACGACAGGGCTGGTCGGCGCGGGCCGCTGCTGTAATAATTGGCGGCTCTGGCCCCGTGGCGGGCCTCATGCTGGGGTTTCATCTTGCATCCGGTTTCACACCAACACCAACACCAACACCAACCCACCTATACCCATGACGCCACCGCGTGCGAAGAGTGCGACCTGCTGGTGCCGGCCACCACGCTGGCCGTGGGGGAGGCGAGCAGCTGCCCGCGTTGCGGTCACACCCTGAGCCGCCATCTGCCGGAGCAGGAGCGCAGGCCCATCGCCTACGGCTTTGCGGCCATCATCATGTTCGTGCTCTCCAACTCCTTTACCTTCATGTCCTTCTCCGCCAAAGGGGTGGGGCAGGAGATGACCTTTCTGCAGTGCATCACCACCCTGGTGGATCAGGGCTATCTGTTCCTCGGGGCTGTGCTGAGCCTGACCCTGATCGGCCTGCCGCTGGTCTATATCGGTTCCATCATGCTGGTGCTGTGGCGGGTCGACAAGGATCTGCACAGCAACGCTTTGCGCTCCCTCGGCCGGCTGCTGTGCCGGATCAAGCCCTGGCTGATGGTGGATGTGTTCCTCATCGGGGTGCTCATCTCGCTGGTCAAGCTGATGGGGATGGCCGACATCAAGATGGGCCTGTCGTTCTGGGCGTTTGTCGGTTACACGGTGCTGCTGATCAAGATGATCTCGTCGCTGGACCGGATGTGGCTGTGGCAACGATTGTTCGGACCGAGCGAGCTGCACGGGCTGACGGTGGAGGATGATGAAACCAGCGCCATGACCTCCGGGCTGGTGGGCTGTCACATCTGCGGCGCTCTGAGCGAGGCCGGGGCCGACAGTTGCAAACGGTGCGGCGATCATCTGCACAGCCGCAAACCGGGTGGGCTGAACCGGACCTGGGCGCTGCTCTTCACCTCGGTGATCCTCTACATCCCGGCCAACCTCTATCCCATCATGGACACCGTTTTCCTCGGGGATGACAGCCCCTCCACCATTCTCGGCGGGGTGGTGCTGCTGTGGGCCATGGGCTCCTATCCCATTGCCGCGGTGATTTTTTTCGCCAGCGTGGTGGTGCCGCTGGTGAAGATCCTGGCACTGCTGTGGCTCTGCTACATGGTACAGCGCGGCCAGGGGGCGTCGCCCCTTGGCAAGCTCAAGCTTTATCGCATGACTGAATTTGTGGGACGCTGGTCGATGATCGACGTCTTCGTGGTGGCCATCCTGGCGGGCCTGATCCGGCTCGACAACCTGATGACCATCTATCCGGGCCCTGCGGCCGTCGCTTTTGCGGGTGTGGTGCTGATCACCATGGTGGCAGCCATGAGCTTCGATTCCCGCCTGATCTGGGATTTACAACAAGGAGAACGCGAACGTGAGTGAGCGTAAGAAAAGGTGGAAACCCGGCTCTGATTTTCTGAGCTCGGCCGCCGCTATCTGGATGGTGCCGCTGCTGGCGTTGTTCATCGGGATCTGGATGCTGTTCCAGCACTGGTATTCACAAGGTCCCAGCTTCACCCTGACGGTGGCGACGGCCGAAGGCATAGTGGCGGGCAAGACGGTGATCCGCTCCCGCGAGGTGGAAGTAGGCCGCATCGAGGCGGTGGAGCTCAGCGAGGACTACAGCCATGCGGTGCTGAAGGCCCGTTTGACCAATGCCGCCGCCGGCATGCTCAAGAAGGACAGCCAGTTCTGGGTGGTCAAGCCCAGGGTCGGTCGGGAGGGGGTCTCTGGCCTCGGCACCCTGCTCTCCGGTGCCTATATCGAACTGGCGCCCGGCAAGAAGGGCAAGGCGCGCGATGAGTACGCCATGCTGGACAAGCCGCCACTGGCCTCGCAGGACGCCAAGGGGCTGCGGTTATCGCTGAGCAGCCGCGACACCCGGGCACTCGGGGTCGGCTCGCCCATCAACTACCAGGGCTTCACCATAGGCCAGGTGGAAGAGGCGAAGTTCCTGCCCGAGAAGAGCGAGATGCAGTATCAGATCTTCATCAACGCCCCCTATGACGTGCTGGTGAGCAGCAACTCCCGCTTCTGGATGACCCCGGGTTTCGAGGTATCCATGAGCAGCGAGGGGATGAAGGTGAAGATGGATTCGCTGGAGAGCCTACTGGACGGCGGCATCACCATGGGGCTGCCGCCCGGCTGGGCACCCGGCGAGCCGGTCAAGCAGATGGATGACTTCACCCTGTTCCAGGATCAGGCCAGCGTACTGGCCGGTAGCCTGGATCAGTTCATCGACTATGTGTTCCTGTTCGAGGACAGCGTCGGCGGCCTGCACCCGGGCGCGGCGGTGGAGTATCGCGGCATCCGGGTCGGTACCGTCATCTCGGCCCCCTATCTCATCGACGAGAAAGGGGTGCAGATGTTCCAGAGCCGGCAGATCCCGGTACTGGCGCGGATCGAGGTGCAGCGCCTCTCCCACCGCTATGCCAATGCGGAGAAGGAGCAGTGGCGGGCGCTGTTCGGCCGGCAGTTCAAGGAGGGGTTGCGGGCGACGCTCAAGACCTCCAGCCTGCTGACCGGGGGCAAGGTGGTGGATCTGAACTTCTATCCGGATGCGCCCAGGTTCCAGCCCACCAAGCTGGCGGGCTATCAGGTGTTCCCGACCGTGCAGGCCGGGCTGGATCAGATTGAGCGCAAGGTGAACCAGATCCTCGACAAGTTCGTCGACATGGACACCGCCAAGACGCTGAATCAGGTCAACCACACCCTGGTGACCCTGGAGCAGACCCTGAAGAACGTCAGCGCGGTGAGCGCCAACCTGGACAAGTTCACCGGCCAGAGTGCGACCCAGCAGTTGCCAGCGTCTCTCAACGACAGCCTGAAGCAGTTGCAGAGCACGCTGCAGGAGTATGACGCCAACTCCCAGACCAATCAGGATCTGCGGCAGTCGGTGCAGTCGCTCAACCAGCTGATGCGCGAGTTGCAGCCGCTGGTGCATTCGCTCAACGAGCAGCCGAGCTCGTTGATTTTCGATCGGGCTCGTCCCCGTGATCCCGAGCCCAAGCGAGGTCAATGATGAAGAAACAGATGATGGCGCTGGCCTTGCTGGGCCTGCTGGCGGGTTGCAGTTCTGCGCCGACGCAGCTGCACTACTACTCCCTCGACGCCGAGGCGCAGCAAGCGGCCGCAGTGGTGGCTCAGCCGCAGCACCAGCTGGTGCTCAAGCCGGTGTCCCTCTCTGGCCAGCTGGATCGGATGAGCCTGGTCTATCAGCTGGAGGGCAAGGAGTTGCACTTCGCCGAGTATCACCGCTGGGCGGGGTCGCTGGATGCCCAGCTCGATCAGCTGACTCTGAACGGCCTCTCCAGTCGCTTGCCGGGTTGGGTGGTGCGGCAGGATGGTGCCCGCAAGGGGCCGGTGCTGACCATTTCGGTGGAGCGCTTCCAGGGCCGCCACGACGGGCGCGCCGTGCTGAGCGGCCGCTGGCGCCTGCTGACCGAAGAGGGCACGGTACTGCGTGACGTCCCCTTCCAGCAGGTGCGGGTGCTGCCGGCCGATGGCTACGGCACTCTGGTGAGCGAGCTGGGGGCTGGCTGGCAGCAGCTGCTCGATCAGATTGCGGCAGAGGTGCGCAAGGGCGCCTGACGCTGTACCTATGCAGCGACCCAAAATGAAACGGGAGGCCTTGGCCTCCCGTTTTTTCATTCGTGGCCGTCAGCCACGCTTGAGGATCACTGCTGAACTTCCGAGATCCCTTCGACCTTGACCTCAACCCGGCGATCCGGGGCCAGGCAGACGATCAGCTCTTTCTTGGACTTGCTGGTGCAGCTGTCGCCGGTGACCGGATTGCCCTTGCCGCGACCTTCCACGTTGACCTTGCCTGCCGGCAGGCCCTTGCCGACCAGATAGTCTGCGACGGTCCGGGCGCGCTGCTCGGAGAGCTTCTGGTTGTAGGCATCGGAGCCGATGCGGTCGGTATAGCCGATCACGGTGGCGACGCCATCCTTGGGTCTGGCCTGCTCAATCTGGCTGTAGAGGTTATCCAGCGCCTGGCCGGCGGCCGGCTTGAGGGTGGCCTTGTTGAAGTCGAACAGCACGTCCGAGCTCAGGGTGAACTGCTTGTCGACCACTACCGGCTCGGGCGCCGGGGCCGGCACCGGCGCGGCCACCACGGGGGCTACTTGGCCGAAGCGATAGACCACGCCGACCGCCAGCAGGCCGTTGTCGAGTTCGGCCCCGGTCTTGTCGAGCGCCTTGTCACCGAGCGGGGTGGTGTACTGGTATTCGAGACGGGCAGCCCAGTCGCGGTTGAAGGCGTATTCGGCGCCCAGGGCACCGACGAAGGCGGCGCCGTTGTCATTGTCCAGCTGCTTGCTGTCGGTCCAGGCGTAGGCGCCACCGAGGCGGGTATAGAGATCCAGGCTCTCGCTGACCGGCAGGCCGATCTTCAGGGTGAGCTGGGCCAGCTGGGCTTTGATCTCGTCCCGGCTGATGTCGGTGGGGACCAGCTTGTCGGTCGCCGTGTACTTGTATTTGCCGAGCCAGTCATAACCGAGCTCGACACCGAGGTTCTGGTTGATTTGATAGCCGAGGAAGGCGCCGGCACCGACGTCATTCTTGTCCTCTTCGCTGATGGCGTAGTTGTCCTTGATGTCCTGGTTGTGATCGACGCCATAGAAGTTGGACCAACCCAGCTTGGCACCGCCATACCAGGTGTTGTCTTGTCCGGCTGCCTGGGCGTTGGCCGCAAGCAAGCCTGAAACCAGCAAGGTAATCAGTGTTTTATTCATGTTGAGCCTCTGCAATTTCATATTGTTGGGGGGAGGTGGATAGGGTCGCCTCTCCTTATGGGTCGGGGCTTATAGCACAGCCACAACAGATTAAGGGTAGTCGCTTTACGCAGGTTCTCAACCAACTGATATAAAACATAATGTGATTACCATTGCCGCAATTTGCCGCGGGGATTTGCGCTCTGGCGAGGGAGCGCAATAGTTAACCGAGGCGGATTTGCTGCGAGGTGGGCATGAACATCAGATGGATAGGGCTGTGCTGGGCATTGTGGCTGGCGCCTGGCTGGGCGGCCGAGACCCTGCAGGTGGTGACCGAGGACTATGCCCCCTACAACTATCTGGAGGAGGCCGACGTCAAAGGGCTCGGTACCGAGGTGGTGGAGGCCATGCTGGAGCAGGCCGGCTTCGAATATACGCTGGACATCTACCCCTGGGCGCGGGCCATCTCGCTGGCGCGCAGCCGCCCCAACGTGCTCATCTACAGCATCAGCCGCTTCCCCGAGCGCGAGGCGCAGTTCCAGTGGATCGGGGCGATAGCGCAGATCAATTTTCACGTCTTCGCCCTGGCCAAGCGGGATGACATCAAGCCGTTCAGCCAGCTGTCGCAGGCACGGGCCTGGTCCATCGGTACGGTGCGCAACGACGCGCTGGAGCAGTACCTGATCGGTCGCAAGTTCTCCAACCTGCAACGCAACAACAACCACGAGGCCAACATGCTCAAACTGCTGATGGGGCGCATCGATCTCTGGCCGGTCTCGCAGGAGACGGCCAACTACTACGCGCGCCAGGCGGGCTATGGACCGGAGGCCCTCAAGATAGTGCACGACATCGAGGATTTTACCGGGGGCGATCTGTACGTGGCGGCGAGTCTGAAGACGCCGCCCGAGGTGATCAAGCGGCTGCAGGAGGCGCTGGCCACCATCAAGCAGAACGGCATCTACGACGGCATCGTCAAGCGCTACCGCTGAGCGGTGGGGCCGCCGGGGCCGCACAACAAAAAGGGCCGACTGTCGTCGGCCCTTTTTCATCAGTGGGCGAGGAACTCGTATTGAGCCTCGATGAAGGCGCCGGCCCGCTCGCTCAGGGCGGCGTGCACGACGGTGGTGGGGTGCACCTGATCCCAGAACATCTTGCCTTCACAGTCGAGGGAGCTGGCGCTGCGCCGCACCATGGGGCTGGCAACGGCCTGGGCCAGCAGCGGGTTGCCGGCGATGGCGAGCCGCTCCTGCGGGTTGAAGGCGGAGAGGCTGCTGTCGCTGGCGACGCTGGCTGCACTGCGGGAGGCAAACGGCTTCCACACATAGCCGCCGCCGTAGCAGGCGTTTTCGGTGTCGCTCAGGCCGAAGTTCTGCGGTTCGCGCAGCATCTCGGCGAACTGCTTGTCGATCTCGAACAGCTTGACGATGCCGGTGGGGGCCAGCTGGCGTGCCAGGTTCAGCAGCAGCTGGTTGTGGTAGGCGGAGACATGGCTGGCCGCCTCGACCACCTTCTGGCTGCGGGCCGAGGGGTTCTGGCCCAGATCCGGCAGGTTGAACAACAGAATCTGCTTGGCGCCGTTCAATACCATGCGGTTGGCCGCATCGCTGATGGCGTCGCGCACCCGCTTGGCATCCTGTTCGGTGTTCCAGCCATAAGCCAGGTAATCGTTGGCACCGACCCAGAGGATCACTAGATCATCGGGCTTGAAGCTGTCCTTTTGCAGGAACTGGGTCACCTCGTAATCCAGGTTGTTGATGACCTGATACTTGGGATTCCAGGAGATCTTGTTGTAGGCCACCGCGGTGGCGCCCCCTTCCGCCTCGTTGGCGATGGTCAGCCCCGGGAACTGCTGGGTCAGCTGCTCCAGCCAGACCGGCCCGTTGGAGAAGCGGCCCTGATAGTAGGGAGGGCTGGAGGGGAGATAACCGCGCATCTTGCTGTACATCTTGCCGGTATCGGAGAGGCTGTCGCCAAACATCACGATCCGGGAGAAGGCGGGGCGACTGTCGGCTGCCTGAACTGTCAGCGCGAAGAGTCCCAATAAACACACAAACCATTTCTTCATCTTGTTGTTCTCATTGGTTGGAAGCAGGTGGTGCCTGCAGGCTGTTCCTCGATAGGCAAAGGTGCTGGGAAGCTGTTTTGCCATCTTGCAGGGTATCTAGCCGAATTTAATTTCGCAGTATGCGGTATGGATTAAATCGATTACGGTCACACCGCTGTCCCCCAGATGGGGAGGCTTCACGTTTGTTTCACGCACCGGCCGGCACACTGCTCCCGTACCCAATGACAGGAGCATGAAATGAACAAGGCAAGCGTAATCGGTCTGTTGACCCTGATGTCCATCTCTTCTTTCGCCATGGCGGCCTATACCGGCCCGCAGGAGCAGAACAAGGTGTCCGTCGCGCAGTTGAAGGATCTGGCCGATGACAGCTGGGCCACCCTGGAAGGGAAGCTGGTCAAGCACCTGGGCGGCGAGAACTACATGTTCCGCGACGCCAGTGGCGAGGTGGAAGTGGAAGTGGATCAGGATGTGTGGCGCGGCACCGAGGTGGGCCCGGACGATCTGATCCGCATCCGTGGCGAGGTGGACCACAGCTGGAACAAGACCGAAGTGGAGGTGGAGAGCCTGGAGAAGGTGGGCGCCGCCCCGCAAAGCAAGGGCGGTTTCATCGCCAAGTAAGGCCTGAATCCCTACGCCAGATGTAACAAGGGCGCCTCCATGGAGGCGCCCTTTTGCTGTTGGTCTGCTTAGCCGGTGCGGGCCAGCGTGCGCTTGAAGCCCTTCTCGGCCTGATTGACCTTGTAGAGATAGCGTCTGGCTTCCGCCTTGGGGTGCTGCTCGGTCAGGATCTGGTACACCGCCTCGGGCGAGAGCTGGTTGATCATGCCGGGCGCCGCCTTGCGGTCGCTGGAGAAGGTGTTGAGCACCCCGCCGGCGCCGCCGTTGTAGGCGGAGATGACGGCGTAGCGGCGCGAGCGCGGATCCTGGATATCCACCAGATAGACAGTCTGCAGCAGGTGCAGGTAGGCGGTCCCGACGTCGATGTTGTAGGCCGGGTTGAACAGGTCCTCCCGGGTCGGCTGGCCGCTCTTGCCCTTGACCCGCACGTAGACGTCCCGCCCGGCGGTGGCCGGGATCACCTGCATCAGGCCGTAGGCGTTGGCATGACTGACCGCATAGGGGTTGAAGCTGCTCTCGGTCTTGATCACCGCGTAGATCAGGCTCTCGGCCACCCCGTACTTGCGGGAGGCTTCCCGGATCAGGCTGGCGTACTTGTAGCCCCGTCGATCCTCGTGGTTGGCCACCATGGGGATGTCGACGAAGAAGATGGTGCGAATGCCGAGGGTGCGCTTCTTCATCGCCGTGTTGAGCAGGTAGTCGGCATAGCGCTCGGCGCGCCAGTCGAAGCGGATCGGCTGGCCCTGGTTGTCCAGCACCTGGCCGTAAAGGAAAGGCTCGCCGCCGGGCAGGATCTCGGCGTCGGAGTAAAGATCCACTTCCGCCGGATCATCCGGGGTAAGCAGGGTCTCGATGATGGCGCGGCGCAGGTGGGAGCGCGGGTCGATGCCGGAGACGGTCTCGACCATGATGTGGCCGCTGGAGAAGTCGATGTGGGCCCGGCTCTTGTACTGATCCGTGTATTTGACGTAGTCAAACTTGCCCGCAAACAGCGCCTCACGCCCCCATATCTCGTTCACGTTGTGGGAGAGTGCGCTGATCATGTGTTCGAAACCGCGGATGTCCTTGCCGTTGACGAGATCGTCATCCTCGTTGCCATTGGGCTTGGGGGAGGATGAGCAGGCAGAGAGAAACAGCAGGGTGCACAGCAGCCAGAAAATTCGGCCCATAGAGTCCTCAAACTGGGCGGCGGGCCGCCCGTCACTTCCGTCGTTGCCGTGAGTCGGCGGGGCCGGCCTGCGCAGGCCGGCCCCGTTCACGGATTATTTGCTGGGCGGGGTATAACCGTCGATGGCCACTTCACCCGCTTCGAACAGGTAGTTCACCATCTCTTTCTCCAGCAGTTGGCGATGCTCGAGGTTCATCATGTTCAACTTCTTCTCGTTGATCAGCATCACCTGCTTCTTCTGCCACTCGGTCCAGGCTTCCTTGCTGATGTTGTCAAAAATGCGCTTGCCGAGTTCACCGGGGTAGAGCTGGAAATCGAGACCCGGGCCCTCTTTTTTCAGGCGCTGGCAAAATACGGTACGGCTCATGTTGACCTCTATGGTTGTAAGTCCGGATAGGCGAGCAGACGGGCCGTGGCGGCCGCCAGACCCACCTCTGCAGGATGGCGTAAGTTATACCAGAGTCGGTTATCCGCTTCCATGAGCAGGGGGGCCGGCGGTGCGTCGGTTTCGACCAGCATGGGCCGGATATCGAGGTGAAAGTGGCTGAAAGTATGGCGAAAACCGGCCAGTTCACGGGGTTCGCTGCCGGTCAGGCCGAGCCGCTGCAACAGCCCCGCCACCTCGGCGTCTGACTCCACCTGGGGGAAGCAGTAGAGCCCGCCCCAGATCCCTTGCGGCGGCCGTTTCTCCAGCAGCAGCTGATCGCCGTGGCGGATGAGCAGCATGATGCCGGTACGAGCCGGGATGCTCTTCTTGGGCTTGCTGTTGGGGTAGGCGGTGGGGTTGCCCTGCGACAGCCCCTGGCAATCCTCCCGCACCGGGCAGCGCTCGCAAGCGGGCTTGCTGCGGGTGCAGACGGTGGCCCCCATGTCCATCATGGCCTGGTTGTAGTGGGCCACCCCGAGCTTGGGGGTGAGGCGGGTGGCCAGCTCCCACAGATCGTTCTCCACCTGCTTCTGGCCGGGCCAGCCGGGCAGGGCCAGCCAGCGGGTGAGTACCCGCTTCACGTTGCCATCCAGAATGGCGTGGGGCTGGCCAAGGGAGAGGGAGAGGACGGCGCCCGCAGTGGAGCGGCCGATCCCCGGCAGCGCCATCACCTCCTCCAGCCGCTCCGGGAAGAGGCCGCCATGGAGGTCGCGGATCTGCTGGGCCGCCTTGTGCAGGTTGCGGGCGCGGGCGTAATAGCCGAGCCCGGTCCAGTGGTGCAGCACCTCGTCGATGGGGGCGTCGGCCAGTGCCAGCACGTCGGGAAAGCGGGCCATAAAGCGCTGGTAGTAGGGAATGACCGTAGCGACCTGGGTCTGCTGCAGCATGATTTCCGAGACCCAGACCCGGTAGGGGGTCTTCTCCTGTTGCCAGGGCAGGGTCTTGCGGCCGTGGAGCTGATACCAGTCCAGGATCCTGGTGGCGAAGGTCGCGTTATCTGAGTTGTTCACATTATGCTCATGTTATTGATTTAAAACTAAATTGACAAACGTGTAGCGGTCTTGGCGCTGACACCAGTGCAACGCCCGGTTGGCGAAGGTGGTGTGGTTCGGATTGCTCACGTTGTTCTCATGTTATTGATTAAAAAGGGGAGCTCTCAGGCTCCCTCTTGAAATGGTGGCCAGCTTCGGGCTGGCAGGGGCGCGCTTCAGCCGCGCCAGTCCTGCAGCGCCTTGAGGCTGACGTTCTGGCCGCCCACCTGCAGGATGATGTAATCCTGGGCGATGGCGAGCAGGGTGACGCCAGGGGCGACCTCGCTGCCTTCCCGGTAGGTGCGCCCGTTCAGGGTCACGGCCCGGTTGGCCGGGTTGGAGGAGAAGACGTGGGCACCGTAGGCCAGCGGCGGCACCTGCTGGCGGAGTGCCTGCGGCAGGGCGCTGAGCGGCGTGGCCTGCAGTTCTTCCGGCACCTGTGGTGGCGCGCTCTGCTGCAACGGGGTGTTGTTGAGTGCATTGAGGATGCGCTCGGCCAGCCCCTGGCTACTGTCGGCGGGCGCTGGTGCGGGCTGGGCATCGGCTTTGGGGATGATCACGGGTTCGGGCGGCGGCGGTGGCAGCGGACGGGTGATCATCGGCTTGGGCTCGACCCGCACAAAGGGCGGCGTCACCACCTCCTTCACCTCCACCGTCTTCTCGATGGGGCGGTTGTTGAGCAGGTGCCAGCCGTAGTTGGCGGCGGCCCCCATCACCAGCGCCAGCGGGGCCAGCAGCCACCAGATCCAGCGCCTGGGTTGTTCCTCTTCCTGGCTGACCGGCAGCCCCATCGCCGGGATGTGCGGGGTGAACTGGGGCTGGTCGGCCCGCCGCAGCGCCTTGAGCAGGGTGGACATCAGGAAGCCTCCTCCGACAGTGTGTTGATAGCCTCGTCATCCTCTGCCGGATCCAGCCTGGCCGGCTTGCTGGCCCGCTGGGCAGGGTCTTCCAGCTTCGGCATGGGTTCACCAGCCATCACGTTGAGGCGCAGCAGGGTGTTGCTGCCGGCGATGCCGTCCGGGTTCAGCCCCTGGGCGCGCTGGAACTGCTGCAGCTTGGTCTTGAGCTCGGCATCGAAGCGGCGGACCTTGCGATCCGGCTGCTGCAGGGCCCGGCTGAGGGCATTGTCGAGCCACTGCACCTGGCTGGGGCCGGCGTTGTTGCCGATCAGGGTGACGCCACCCTTGGGCATGCGCCACAGCAGGGTATAGCTGCCACCCCAGTAATCGCTCAGCCACTGCCTGTCCACCTGCCAGCTCTGGTTGCCGATGAGCAGGTTGGCCTTGTCGGGCCCGAGGTTGACCAGGGTGGCGTAATAGGTGCCGCCGGTCTCGTCGGTCAGGCTGACGAGGGCGGGATACTGCAGTGCCTGCAGCTCGGCCAGGGAGGCCTCGCCCTCCTGGCAGCGCAGGCCGGCGCGCGGCGCGTTGTCGCAGGTCGCCTCTTCCAGCTCGGTCTGGTAGCCCCACACCTTGTAGAGATTCTGCATGGCGCTGTCCGGTTCCAGCGCCTGATTGATGGCGCGGGTCAGCTGCTCCTGCTGCTCCGGGGTATCGTCCACCTTGACCGGCACCTCCACCGTGACCACCGGGCGGGTCGGGAAGAAACCGAAGAACTGCCAGCCCCACCAGCCGGTGGCCACCAGCAAGGCGCCGACCAGCGCCACCATCAAGCCGGACTGCCAGGTGCCCTCGTCACGGATGCCGCTCACCTCGAAGGCCGCCAGGCTGATGTCGCCGTGGACTATCTTGTGGCTGCCGCGGGCGAAAGCGGCGATCAGGGCGCGGTCGCAGATGAGGTTGATGAGGCGCGGGATGCCGCCGGAGAGGCGGTGCAGGGTCTGGATTGCTTTGGGGGTGAAGATGGGTTGCACGCAGCCGGCCACCTGCAGACGAAAGCGGACATAGGCATCCACGTCCTGGCAGGAGAGCGGCAGCAGGTGGTAGCGGGCGGTGATGCGCTGGGCCAGTTGGCGCAGCAGGGGCTGGCGCAGCATCTGCTGCAGCTCGGGCTGGCCGATGAGCACCACCTGCAGCAGCTTCTTCTCGTCGGTCTCCAGGTTGGTGAGCAGGCGCAGCTGTTCCAGCACGCCGGGTAGCAGGTGCTGGGCTTCGTCCACCAGCACTACGCTGCGCTTGCCCGCCGCCAGATTGGCCAGCAGGTGATCGCGAATGAGGTCGAACAGCTGCTTGAGACCGGCATCCTGGCCATAGGCCAGCTGGAACTCGTCGCAGATGGCCGCCAGCAGATCTCGTTCGGTCAGGGATGGATTGAGGATGTAGGCAATCTCGGTCTCGGCCGGCAACTGCTGCAACAGGCAGCGGGAGACGGTGGTCTTGCCGGTGCCCACTTCCCCGGTCAGCAGCACGAAGCCGCCCCCATCCTGCAACCCGTAGTTGAGGTGGGCGAGGGCTTCCCCGTGGCGTTCACTCATGTAGAGGTATTTGGGATTGGGAGAGATGGAGAACGGGTGCTCCGACAGACCGAAGAACTGTGTGTACATAAGGATCCATTCCGTTGTTATGGGCGGCAGGTTAAAGCCTCCCCAGAGGGATGTCAAAGACCCGGATGCCATAAGGGGGGCCAGCGCGCACCCTGATTTGCCGGCGGGAGAAAGGGCGCCGCCGGGTTGGCTGGCGAGGCGGGTGGCGAGGGGCGTTTTGCCTCTCATTGGGCCATCGTCGGCTCGTCCCGCCGACGGGGGATGGGGCAGCCATAGTCTCCACCGGCCAAACCGGTATAATCGGGACAGGTTTATCAAGGGAGACACAGCTTGCAGACTTATCTGGTTGGGGGCGCGGTGCGGGATCGCCTGCTGGGATTGCCGCAGGGCGACAGGGATCACCTGGTGGTCGGGGCGACCGTGGAACAGATGCTGGCGCTGGGCTTTACCCAGGTGGGCCGCGATTTCCCCGTGTTTCTGCACCCCAAGACCCAGCAGGAGTACGCGCTGGCCCGCACCGAGCGCAAGCAGGGGCGGGGTTATACCGGCTTCGTCTGCCACGCCTCGCCGGAGGTGACGCTGGAGCAGGATCTGCTGCGCCGGGATCTCACCGTCAACGCCATCGCCGAGGATGAGGCGGGGCAACTGCACGATCCCTATGGCGGCATCGAGGATCTGAAACAACGGCTGCTGCGCCATGTCTCCCCCGCCTTTGCCGAAGATCCGCTGCGCATTTTGCGGGTGGCCCGCTTCGCCGCCCGCTTCCACGCCCAGGGCTTCGTGGTGGCCCCCGAGACGCTGGCGCTGATGCGCGAGATGACCGAGGCCGGCGAGCTGGCTCACCTGACCCCGGAGCGGGTGTGGAAGGAGCTGGAGAAGGTGCTGCTGGGGCCGACCCCGCAGGTGTTCTTCGAGGTGCTGCGCGAGTGCGGCGCCCTGGCGGCCCTGTTCCCCGAGCTGGATGCCCTGTTCGGGGTGCCTGCCCCCGCCAAGTGGCACCCGGAGATCGATACCGGTATCCACACCATGATGGTGCTGGCACAGGCCTGCCGGCTTTCGCCCGAACTGGCGGTGCGCTTCGCGGCGCTGTGCCACGACTTTGGCAAGGGGCTGACCCCGCCGGAGTTCTGGCCGAGCCACCACGGCCACGGCCAGAAGGGCTTGCCGCTGATCCGCTATTTCTGCGAGCGGTTCCGGGTACCGAACGAGTGCCGCGATCTGGCGCTGCTGGTGAGCGATCTGCACACCCATATCCATATCGCCTTCGAGCTCAAGCCGGCGACCCTGCTCAAGGTGTTCGACAAGGCCGATGCCTGGCGCAGGCCGGAGCGCTTCGCCCAGCTGCTGGACGCCTGCCGGGCCGACTTCCACGGCCGCACCGGCTTCGAGGAGCGGGTCTATGCCGAGCCCGACTATGTGGCGCAAGCGCTGGCGGCGGCCCAGGCCGTGCCGGTGAAGGAGATAGTGGCAGCTGGATTCAAGGGGGAGGCTATTCGCGAGCAGCTGGCCAAGCGGCGGCTCGACGCCATCAGCCGGGTGCGCGACGAGTGGACCTTCCTCGAGGATTGACGAGGCAGGATACGAAGCATGGACAAAAAAGCCCAGGTCACTGACCCGGGCTTTTTCATTGCTGCGCTTGCACGGCAAGCGAGTGGTTATTCACCGGGGCCGAAGCGCCCCTGCACGGGGTCGTAGAAGTAGGCCTGATAGTTGAAGTCGATCCCCTCGATATAGGGGTTCTCCAGCCGGAACAGCCGGCGGGTATGGAGGTGGGCGAAGCTCAGGGAGGGTTTGAAGGTCTTCAGCCAGAGCGCCAGCAGGGAGCCGTCGCGCCAGGCGGCCTTGAGCCCCTGCAGCACCCGTTCGATGGCCTGTTGGTTGCTGTTGTGGGTGAAGAAGACCCTGGGCAGCGGATAGTAGAGCGCCACGTTCTCATCCATCACCAGTCCGGGTACGTCACTGTGATTCAGTTTCTCCTGGGGCAACTCGTTGATCCCGCGGCAGAAGAGTGCGAAACGGCCGCGCGCCACCATCTTGAACAACTGCTCGTAGCCTTCCACCTCCTGCACCTTGAAACCGGCCCGCTGCAGGATCTGCACGTCGAGCCAGCCCTTGCCCTGACCGATGTCGAAGCGCTTGAGTCCCTCCAGGCTGGTCACTCCGGCGACGGCGCTCTGCTGCTCGGGGCTGACGAAGCAGATGCGGTAGCTGACGATGCCGAGGTGGATGGGAAAGCGCACGTAGTCGATGCCGCTCATGTCCCGATCGGAGCGGTAACTGTCCATGGCGAACAGGTTGGGGTAGTCATTGAAGCGCAGGCTGACCCACATCCGGGCCAGGGTCATGGGGGGCGCGGCCTGCATCTTGTAGTCGCCATGGCTGGCGCGGGTCTTCTCCAGCGCCAGGCGCAGCAGCTCGCGATCATAGGTGCTTCTGGGATCGTGCTCGCTCTCCGGACTCATGTAGGTGAACAGGGTCGGGCTGGCCAGCACGGGCAGGGCCAGCAGCAGGGCAAGCAGCGGGGTCCAGTGCATCATGAGCTCCTGTGAAAGGCTGAGACTCCTCTGAGTGTAGTGGCTCTCCCCGGCGGCGAGCGGGGAGCCGCTAGGGTCACTGCTTGCCGCTGGCCGACTCGCCGGGCCCGAAGCGCTGGGTGAGGGGATCGTAAAGGTAGGGCTGGTAATCGAAGTCGAGCCCTTGCAGCAAGGGGTTGTCCAGCCTGAACAGCAGCCGCTGGTCCAGCCTGGCGAAATCCAGCGCCGGCTTGAAGGTCTTGAGCCAGAGCGCCTGCAGGGATCCGTCCTGCCAGGCCAGTTGCAGGCCGGCCCGAACCCGGCGCAGGGCGTGCTGGTTGTCCTTGTGGCTGTAGAAGAGGTGGATGAAGGGGTAGTAGAGCGCCAGATGCTGGTCGACCGTCAATTGCCCCAGATCCCGGTGCGTATCCAGTTCGGTCAGCAGCTCGTTGGCCCCCCGGCAGAACAGATCCACCCGGCCGCGCACCACCAGCTTGAACAGCCGCTCGTAGCCCTCCACCTCCTGCACCTTGAAGCCGGCCCTGCGCAGTATCTCGGCATCCTGCCAGCCGCGGCCCTGGCCATGGCTGAACTGCTGCAACTCGTGCAGGGTGCGCACCCGGGCCACGGCCTGCTGCTGTTTGGGGCTGACGAAGCAGATGCGATAGCCGAGGATGCCGAGATCCACCGGAAAGCGGACATAGTCGAGATCGTGGCTGCCCTCCGGGCGCGGGAAGCTGTCGATGGCCAGCAGGTTGGGGTAGAGGTTGTACTGCAGCACCTGACGCAGCCGGGTTCGGCTCATAGGCGGGGCCGGTCGCAGCTCGTAGTCGCCGAAGCTGTCGCGGGTCTTCTCCAGCGCCAGTTGCAGCAGCTGCTGGCCGTAGAGGGTGCGCAGGTCCCGCTCACTCTCGGGGCTGACGTGGGTCACTATGTCCAGGGCCGGCAGAAGGGGGGAGAAGAACAGGCTGCCGGCCAGCAGCCCGAGGATCATCACTCTGTGGTTCATCATACCGCTCACTGCTGTCACATTGAGTTGAGTGTAGCGGCTGTGGCGCCAAGGCTGGGGGCCTGGGCCCGGGAAACGCGGCTTTTACCGACGCGCAGGTTACCAGAACAGTTGGCCGAGCAGGGGGGCCAGCAGCACGGTCACCATGCCGGCGATCATCATCACCATGCTGGAGACCACCCCCTCTTCATTACCCATCTGATAGGCCTTGGCGGTGCCGGCGCCGTGGGCCGAGGCACCAAACCCGGCGCCCTTGCCAAGGCGGCTGCGAATGGCCAGCAGGGTGAGCACGCTTTCGCCGACCGCCATGCCGATGACGCCGGTCAGCACCACGAACAGGGCGGTGAGATCGGTCTGGCCGCCGATGGCGCGGGTCGCCTCCACCGCAAACGGGGTGGTAATGGAGCGCATCGCCAGACTGCGCTGCAGCATGTCGGAGAGATCGAGCCAGCGGGCCAGCAGCACGGTACTGCCCACAGCCATCACCACCGAGGCGACCACTCCCACCGACAGCGACAACCAGTGGCGGCGAATGAGCTGGCGGTTCTCGTAGACCGGCACCGCGAAGGCGACGGTGGCCGGCCCCAGCAGCCACAGCAGCCAGTGGGATTCGGCCATGTAGTCCTGATAGGGGATGTGGAACAGCATCACCACCGCCACCAGCAGGGTGGGGGCCAGCAGCAGCGGCATCAGGGGCAGGATGCGTTTCTTGCCGTAGAGCCACTTGCTGGCGTAGTAGAACAGCAGGGTGAGGGCGAAGCAGAGCAGGCCGAGCAGGGTATCAGACATGACGACGACTCCGGCGGGCCAGTTTCAACTCGAGGCGATAGACCCGGTCCACCACCAGCGCCGTGGTGCCGAGCACCAGTATGGTGCTGAGCAGCAGCACCACAATGATGCGCCACCCCTCCTGCAGCAGCAGATCCTGATAGTTGACCACCGCCACCACCGCCGGCACGAAGAACAGCAGCATCTCGGCCAGCAACCAGCGGGCGCCGGCGCTGAACCAGTGGGTCTTGACCACGCCGAGCAGGATCAAGGCCAGCAGGGCCAGCATGCCGGTGAGGTTGGCTGGCAGCGGCAGGTGGAAGGTACGTACCGCCAGATCCGCCAGCAACCAGATGGCGGCCAGCAGGGCGATTTGGAAGGGGGTCTGGAACCAGCGAATGCAGAGGGCTTTCATGATCTAGGTCTTTCTGTGAACTTGCTCACAGTATAGAGAGAGGCCAAACCTGCAAAAAATGAATTTAAATTATCAAAATCATGCCAAAGAGGCATGATCAGGTTTTGCCGTCCGCCAGGAGAGAGCCATGGACATCCGCGCCCTGCGTTACTTTGTCGAACTGGTGCGGGAACAGAGCTTCACCCGCGCCTCCGAGAAACTGTTCGTCACCCAGCCCACCATCAGCAAGATGATCCGCAACATGGAGGAGGAGCTGGGTCAGCCGCTGCTGAGCCGCGCGGGGCGCCGCTTCACCCTGACCGACAGCGGTCGGGTGCTGTTCAACCGGGCCCAGACCATCTTGGCCGAGATGCAGCAGCTGGAGGCGGAGCTCGCCGATCTGCAGAGCCTGCAATTCGGCCGGCTGGCGCTCGGCATTCCGCCCATGGTGGGCCACGTCTATGCCGATCTGATCCGCGCCTACCGCAGTCGCTACCCCAAGGTCGAGCTCTCCATCGTCGAGTACGGCGGCCGGCGCATCGAGCAGGCGGTGCTGGAAGGGGAGCTGGATCTCGCCATTACCATGCTGCCGACCAAGGAGGGGGGCGCCCTCAGTGCGCTGGAGCTGGACCAGTACCCGATCCAGGTGGTGCTGCCCGACCTGCCGCGCTGGCGCGATAGCCCTGAAATCCGGCTGGAGGCGCTCTGCGACGAGCCCTTCTTGCTCTACACCCAGGCCTTCACCCTGAGCGAGCGGCTGGAGCAGGCGTGCCGAGTGGCCGGCTTCGAGCCCCAGGTGGCGGCGCGCAGCAGCCAGTGGGACTTTCTCACCGCCATGGTGCGCAGCGGCATGGGGGTCGCCTTTCTGCCCGAGCCCATCTGCCGGCGGCTGGCGCCGGACGGGCTGGTGCTGCGACCGCTGGTGCCCGAGCTGAGCTGGCGGCTCGGGGTGATCTGGCCGAGCGAACGCTATCTCTCCCGCACCGCTGAGGCCTGGCTGGCGCTCTGCCGCGAGCAGGGGCAAACCGGCTCCCAAGGCTGAGCAGACGGGCCCCCTTCAGCGGGTGGCCAGCAGGCTGCCCAGCTGGCGGCAGAGACGGCGCAGGGCCTGGTTGTCGAGGGAGGCAAAGCCGAGCAGCCACCCCTCCTGCGTCGGCGGGCCCAGGTAGAACTGGCCGAGGGGGCGCAGCCCCAGCCCCTGTGCGTTGGCGGTCTCTGTCCAGCGCGCCTCGCCGCCGGGGGGCAGCAGCACGGCGCACTGCAGGCCGGCCCCGCTGTGGATGGGGGTGAGGGCGGGGCAGTGGCTGGCCAGCTCGGCCAGCAGCAGGTCGCGGCGGCTCTGGTAGACCAGCCGGCTCTGGCGCAGGTGGGTGGCGAAGTGACCGGCACGGATGAAGTCGGCGGTGACCGCCTGCAGCAGCTGGTTGCTGTGGCCATCGACCGCGGCCCTGGCCCGACAGAAGGACTCCATCAGTGGCCTGGGCAGCACCAGGTAGGCGAGGCGCAGCGAACCGAACAATACCTTGCTGAAGGTGCCCACGTAGAGCACTCGTCCCTGGCCATCCAGCCCCTGTAGGGCGGGGAGCGGCCGCTGATCGTACTGGTACTCGCCGTCGTAGTCGTCTTCCAGGATCCAGGCGCCGTGCCGCTCGGCCTCGGCCAGCAGCGCCATCCGCCGCGGCAGGCTCATGGGCACGCCGAGCGGATATTGGTGGGCGGGCGTGGTGTAGATGAGCCGCGGCGCCGGGTGTTCCCCTTGTGGGTTGAGCCCCTCTTCATCCACCGGCACCGGGTGCACCCGGGCGCCGGCACTCTCCATGGCGGTGCGGGCCCCGGGGTAGCCGGGATCCTCCACCCAGACGGTATCGCCGGCATCGATCAGCAGCTGGGTCGCCAGCAGGATCCCCTGCTGGGAGCTGGTGAGGATCAGGATCTGGTCCGGCTCGCACACCACGCCGCGCGATTGCACCAGATAGCTGCTGATGGCGCCGCGCAGCGCCTCCAGCCCCTGCGGCTCCCCGTAATTCATCCAGTCGCCGGCGTGCCGGCGCCACTGCTGCTGCATCAACCGGCCCCACAGGGCCTGCGGGAAGAGGCGGGGATCCGGCTGGCTGGAGGCAAAGGAGCGGCCCACCTCGGGCACGTCGTGACAGGCACCGCTGTCGGCCATCTCCTGGCCTCGGCGCGACAGACCGGCTGCCGACTGGGGCGGGCGCGGAGTCGGGGAGACCGCGGCCAGTGCCACGAAGCTGCCGGCCCCCACCTTGCGCACCAGATAGCCCTCCGCCTCCAGCCGGCCATAGGCCAGCTCCACCGTGCTGCGGGAGACCCCCAGATCGGCGGCCAGCATGCGGCTGGCGGGCAGCCGGCTGTGCTGGGGCAGGTGGCCGGCCAGCATGGCCGAGCGCAGGGTGCGGACCAGCTGTTCGTGCAGCGGCAGATCGCTGGCTTGCTGGGTGGCAAACAGGGTGGGCAGGGCAGGCATGGGGATCTCCCGGGCGCTAATTGGTCTGCTCATATTGGCAAAATTGGTCGGCGTGGCAAGGCCATTATGTCGCTACATTGAGGCTCAAGGTTCGGGATTCACAACTATTGGCAATGAAAGGAGTCTGCATGTCGCAATACGGCGCCACCATCAGCTGGCAGCGCGGGGCCAGCGAGCCCTTCGTCGATCAAGGTTACAGCCGGGCCCACTGGTGGGAGTTCGACGGCGGCGTCAGGGTGCCCGCCTCCTCGTCTCCCCACGTGGTGCCGCTGCCCTGGTCAGTGGCCGAGAACGTCGACCCGGAAGAGGCCTTCGTCGCGGCGATCTCCAGCTGCCACATGCTCACCTTCCTCTGGCTGGCCGCCAGGGCGGGCTACCTGGTGGAGAGCTACCGGGACGAGGCGGTGGGCATCATGGAAGCCAATGCCCGTGGTCGTCAGGCCATCACCCGGGTCACCCTGCAGCCGCTGGTGCAGTTCGGCGGTGAACGTCAGCCGGATCTGGCCGCGCTGGAGCAGTTGCACCACCAGGCACACGAGGAGTGTTTCATCGCCAACTCGGTCACCACCGACATCACCACCCGGATCCGGGTTTGAGTACAAGGAACGTCACTATGAGTCATGTATTGAGCAGCGGGTTGGCCAGTGCCGAACAAGCCCGCCTCTTCTTCGAGGCCCAGCTGGCCTTGCGCACCGATCCGGCGGATCTGGCCGCCGATCTGCTGGCCGGCGAAGAGCGGATCGTCGTCATCGACACCCGCTCTGCCGGTCACTATGCCGAGGGACACATCCCCGGCGCCATCAGCTTTCCCCACGCTACCATGACCCCGGCCACCACGGCCGCGCTGGCGCGGGACAAGGTCTATGTCTGCTATTGCGACGGCATCGGCTGCAACGGCTCGACCCGGGGTGCCTACAGGCTGGCGGCGCTCGGTTTTCAGGTCAAGGAGCTGATCGGCGGGCTGCACTGGTGGCGGCAGGACGGCTTTGCCGTCGCCACCGGTAGCGAAGCGGGGGTGCTGCAAACGGGAGGGATTGCCTGTGGCTGCTGATATCCATCTGAACGAGTTCGGCCAGCCGGTCGGTGCGCCGCTGCCCGATTGGCGGGGCGCCGAGTTCCCGCCCCGTCGCCCCCTCAACGGCTGGGGTTGCCGGCTGGAGCCGCTGGATCCTGAGCGTCACGGCCCCGGCCTGTGGCAGGCCTTCAGCGCCGACAGCGGGGCCATGTGGACCTACCTGACCACAGGCCCTTACGCAACAGAGGCTGACATGCTGGTCTGGCTGCGAGAGTGCGCCGCCAAGCAAGATCCCCAGTTCTACACCATCTTCGACGAGGATGGCGAACAGCCGCTCGGGCTGGCGAGCTACCTGCGCATCGACCCCCTGGCCGGCAGCATCGAGGTGGGCTGGCTGCACTTTTCCCCTGCCTTGCAGCGCTCGCGGCTGGCGACGGCGGCCATGGCGCTGATGATGGCCAATGCTTTTGCCCTCGGCTATCGGCGTTACGAATGGAAGTGCAATGCCTTCAACCAGCCCTCCTGGCAGGCGGCGCTGCGCCTTGGTTTCCGCTACGAGGGGACCTTTCGCCAGAGCCGGGTGGACAAGGGGCGCACACGCGATACCGCCTGGTTCTCGGTGATCGACAGTGAGTGGCCAGCGCTGCAGGCTTGCTTTGCGCGCTGGCTGGCGCCTGACAACTTCGATGCGCAGGGGCACCAGCACCTGCGCCTCTCGACCCTCACGGCCGCCATGCGCGGTGCTTGAATAAACAGGGCGGCCATGGCCGCCCTGTTGCTTTTGCCGTCTTGTCTGCTCGCTGCTGATCTCCCTTCTCTTCCTGCACTGCTTCTTGGCTGCGTCTTCACTGCCCGAGTGCGGAGAGGATTGTATTAACATTTTTTTAATGTATCTTGTTTTTGAAATTAAATTCTATTTCGAACGAAAGTTTTTGCTGGCTTTCGTCCATTATCCAGGAGGCAAGATGAGCGTCACCCATACCCAGTTGCCCGCCGATCACAAGGCGGCCATCCGTCAGATGAAACAAGCCCTGCGCGCACAACTCGGCGACGTGGAGGCGGTCTTTGCCGAGGTCAGCCGCCGCATCGAGGCGCGGGTGGCCGAGGTGGAAGCGCTGCGAGCCCGTGGTGAGCCGGTGTGGCCAGAACTGGATTACCAGGCGCTGGCGGCGGGCCAGGTGGGCGAGGCCGAGCGTGCAGCCATACGGCGGCGCGGCTGTCTGGTGATCCGCGGGCACTTTGCTCGCGAACGGGCGCTGGCCTGGGATCGCGACATGCTCGACTACCTGGATCTCAACCGTTTTGATGAGCTGTATCGCGGTCCCGGCGACAGTTTTTTCGGCTCCCTTGCCGCGTCGCGCCCCGAGATTTATCCCATCTACTGGTCACGGGCCCAGATGGAGGCGCGCCAGAGCGACGAGATGGCGACCGTGCAGTCGTTCCTGAACCGCCTGTGGCAGTTCGAGCGGCCGGATGGGACACCCTGGTTCGACCCGGACGTGAGCATTATCTATCCCGATCGCATTCGCCGCCGTCCGCCCGGTACCTGTTCTCGCGGGCTGGGTGCCCATACCGACTCGGGGGCCCTTGAACGCTGGTTGCTGCCGGCCTACCAGCAGGTGTTTGCGTCGATTTTTCGGGGGGAGATAGCCGCCTACGATCCCTGGGATGCGGCCCATCGCACCGAGGTCGAGGAGTACAGTGTGGAGAACACCACCAAGTGCTCGGTATTTCGTACCTTCCAGGGGTGGACGGCGCTCTCCGACATGTTGCCGGGGCAGGGATTGCTGCACGTGGTGCCGATCCCCGAGGCGATGGCCTACGTGCTGCTGCGGCCGCTGCAGCCGGACGTACCGGAGGATGAGTTGTGCGGTGTCGCACCGGGCAAGGTGCTGCCGGTCTCCGAGACCTGGCACCCGCTGTTGCTGCGGGCGATGAGCTCGATCCCGGCGGTGACGGCAGGGGATTCGGTCTGGTGGCACTGCGACCTGATCCACGGCGTGGCAGCGGTGGAGCAGCAGCAGGGGTGGGGCAACGTCATGTATATTCCGGCGGCGCCCCGTTGCGAGAAGAACATGGCCTATGCGCGCCTGGTGCGCCAAGCGCTGGAGCAGGGAACTTCGCCTGGCGACTTCCCCCGCGAAGATTACGAGGCCGACTGGCAGGGGCGCTTCACCCTGGCCGATCTGAACGACCATGGCCGCCGCGCACTGGGCATGCTCCCGTAAACGAGAGTGGCCGGGCGGGCCTGCGCAGTGGCAGGCCCGCTCACGTTTTTATTCCCCGATGGGGGCGGCGATCCACTTCATCAGGCGCAGCATGTCAGCGGGTGCCACCCCCACCGAGAGGCCGCGCTTGCCACCGCTCACCAGGATCTCGTCAAACTGCATGGCCGAGTCGTCGAGCACGGTGGGCAAGAGCTTCTTCTGGGCCAGCGGACTGATGCCACCGACCTTGTAGCCGGTCAGCTTCTCCGCCTCCGCGGGCTTCATCATCTCCACCTTCTTGAGGCCGGTGGCCTTGGCCAGCTGCTTGAGGCTGCACAGGCCGGACGAGGGGACGATGGCCACCACCGCCTGCTTGTCGTGATGGGCGATCAGGGTCTTGAACACCTGGGCTTCCGGCAGGCCGAGCTGGGTCGCGGCATGCTTGCCGAAGTCGTCGTGGGCTTCGCACTCGTAGGGGTAGAGCTTGTGAGGGATCTTGAGCTTCTTCAGCAGGTTGATGGCTGGCGTCATGATGGGTGCCTTGAGTCGAAACAAGGCCAAACAGTCTGCGCCTGTGGGGCGGGTGATGCAAGTTGCTCGCGTCCCCAAGGGGTGGATGAGCGCGCCGAGATAAAAAAAGCCCGGGTCAATGACCCGGGCTTTTCACTGCAGCGCGCCTCAGGAGAAGCAGATCTGCAGCACGTAGAAGATGGCGATGGCCAGGATGGCGCCCGCCGGCAGGGTGATGACCCAGGAGACCACGATGTTGCGCAGCACACCCAGGTTCAGCGCCGCGATGCCGCGCGCCAGACCCACGCCCATGACCGCACCGACCAGGGTCTGGGTGGTGGAGATGGGCAGACCGGTGCCGGAGGCGATCACCACGGTGGCGGCGGTGGCCAGCTGGGCGGCGAAGCCGCGGCTCGGGGTCAGGTGAGTGATGCCGGTACCGACGGTGGCCATCACCTTCTCGCCCATGGTGGCCAGACCGATGACGATGCCGATGCCGCCGAGCGGCAGGATCCACCAGGCGATGTGGGAGTTGCCGCCGATCTCGCCGCCGGCCGCCACGATGGAGGCGACCGCGGAGAGCGGACCTATGGCGTTGGCCACGTCGTTGGAGCCGTGGGCGAAAGCCATGGCACAGGCGGTGATGATCATCAGGATGCCGAACACCTTCTCCACGTTGGCGAAGTGCATCTTGCTGTCATCCTGCGGGTTGTACTGCTGGCCACGAATGTAGAGCCAGCCGGCAAACGCCACCGCGATGGAGATGGCGATGGAGAGCAGGATGCCCTCGCCGTCGGTCAGGTGCAGACCGACGTGGGTCAGTCCCTTCTTGATGGTCACCAGGCAGATCACCAGCGCGGTCAGGAACATGTAGAAGGGCACGTAGCGCTTGGCGTTGTTGAGGGGATCATCGGTGTTGAAGATGAGCTTCTGCACGCTGATGAACATGAAGTAGGCGATGACGCCCGAGATGGCCGGAGTGACTACCCAGGAGCCGACGATGCCGCCGAACTTGCTCCACTGCACCGCTTCCGGGCCAATGCTCACCACGGCGAAACCGACGATGGCACCGATGATGGAGTGGGTGGTGGAGACGGGCCAGCCGAAGTAGGAGGCCAGGATCAACCAGGCGCCCGCAGCCAGCAGGGAGGCTATCATGCCGAGCACCAGCAGATCCGGCGTATCGGCAAAGGCGTTGCTGTCGATGATGCCGTTGCGGATGGTAGCGGTCACTTCGCCGCCTGCCAGATAGGCACCGGCAAACTCGAAGATCATGGCGATGATGATGGCCTGACGGATGGTCAGGGATTTGGTGCCGACCGACGTGCCCATGGCGTTGGCGACGTCATTCGCGCCTATGCCCCAGGCCATCAAAAAGCCGAACAAGGCCGCCACGAGCACCAGGGTGGTGCCGTAATTCGCGATAATGTCCATTCAGTGTTTACCCAGTCAGTCGATTACGAACGAGCCAGCATCAGTTCCAGACGGGCGCCAACGCGCTCGGCCTGATCTGCCAGGTCACCTACCCATTCGAGGATCTTGTAGAGGAACATAACGTCGATCGGATTGTATTTCTGCTCAACGGCTTGCAGCTGTTGGCGCAGCCCGATCTGCATGGTGTCAGTATCGTCCTCGATAAGATCCAGCTGGTGGATCATCTCGGCAACCATTTCAACTTCACGTCCTTTAAAGCCGGTTTCGAGCAGCTCATCGAGTTCTCCGATGGCTTTCTCGGCTTGGGCGGTCGCATCGATACAGCGTTTGAGATAGGCCATGAAATCGGCACGCATCTCGGAGGGGAATTCCATTTTACGGCCAAGCATGCGGCCGGAAATATCCTTGGCACGGTTGGCAATCTTGTCCTGCTGGGTCAGCAGTTCGAGCAGGTCGGTACGGGCAACCGGCAGGAACAGGCCGCGAGGCAGCTTCAGACGAATTTCACGTTTGAGGATGTCCGCTTCTTTTTCCAGCTGGGCAATCTGCTGCCGGATCTTCTCGGCATCTTCCCAACGGTCTTCGGCAACGGCATCAAAGAAGGGAACCAACTGCTGGGAGCACTGGTGAACCTTGACGATATGCTTCTGCAGCGGCTTGATGGGGGACTTGGCAAAAAGCCCCAAAATAGTATTTACTGGCATGGCCAAACCTGTGTCGGTGAAAAAACACTCGATACGATTTTATGAGGGGCGCATGGTAACCGAACTGCGCCATCAATAAAACCGTGAATTAATCCTGATGTATCGCAGGCATTATATCCTCGCGCTTAGCATCACGCCCCCCAAAGTTGCCTGCCAGCCCGGAATGACTATGCAAACTGAGATCGAGATAAAGTTTTTTGTCTCCCGAGATATTCGACAGCCTTTTTTCAACCTTCTGAATTCACTTGAAATTATATCCAACTCCCAAGCTGAGCTCGGCAATATCTATTTTGATACGCCAACTCTGGATTTGCGCCGCCTGGAGATGGGATTGCGGATCCGTCGCAGCGATGATTTCGCCGAACAGACGATTAAATGTCGGGGCCAGGCGGTGGGCGGATTGCATGCCAGACCCGAATACAATGCCCCGGTCGCTGGCGATATGCCTGTACTTGACGCTTTTCCTGACGAGATTTGGCCGAGTCTTTCCACACGGGATGCAATCCAGGGCGCTCTGGTTGCCCAGTTTCGTACCGACTTCCTGCGCCGCCACTGGTTGATCGCCTTCGAGGGGGCCGAGATCGAGCTGGCCTGGGATCAGGGGGAGATCGTCGGCGTGCTCGGCAAGAGCCGCATCGACGAGCTGGAGCTTGAGCTGAAATCCGGCGAGGCGAGCGCCCTGTTTGGCTTGGCAGAGCAGCTGGCCGGGCTTGGCGGCCTGCGGCTCGGGGCTCAGTCCAAGGCCCAGCGTGGTTATCGGCTGGCTGGGCTCGGCAAGCCGCTGGCGCTGCAAGCCTTGCCGGCATTGACCGACCTGAGTGCGGCCGAGCGTATCGCCCTCGGCCTGCAGCACTGGCAGCACCACGAGCAGTACTGGCTGGAACAGATGGACGCCGAGGCGCAGGGGCTGGCGTTGCAGCAGCTGCGCCTGGGCATGGACCTGATTGCCGAAGCGGCCGGCAGGTTGCCGGCAGCGGACTGGCTCGACGACCTGACCCGGCTCGAGCCGCGGCTGGCCTCGGTCGCCGGACAGGCCGACTGGCAGCAGGCGTTGCCGGCACTGTTCCTTCAGGTCGACTATGTGCGCCTGCAACTGGCCATCGCCGCCTGGCTGCACCGGCAAGGGGAATGAGCTGCGCCGCAGCGCTTGCAATGTAAAAAGGTGAGCCTGGCTCACCTTTTTCTTTCGCTGTCGATAGGGCTTGCGGGCTGACAATGGAGGCCTACGCGGCTGATTCAGACCTGGGTGTAGATCAGCCCGGTGCTGCGCACCACGTCTTCCCCCTGGCAGCGCAGTTCCAGTTCGCTGGTGTCGCAGGGCTGGCCGTTGTGCTCGATGCAGAATTCGAAGCGGGTACGGGACTTTACCGGAATGTGCTGCGAGTTGGTGGGGGTGGCCTGCCATTGCCACTGATGCAACACAGCGATGGCGGCGTCGCTGAACTGCGGGTCGCTGCTGTCCAGCACCCGGATCTGTTCGGCCCGTCCCGCCGGGTTGATCACGTATTCTAGCGAGCTGCAACCGGTCTGCCCGGCCAGGATGGCTTCTTTGGGGTAGCGGGACTCCATCCGGGTGAGCGGGCTCCACTGGGCGCTCACTTCCTTGAGATCGCTTAAGGGGAGGGAGGTCAGATGGACGCTGTGGGTCTGCTGGCTGCAGCCGGTCAATGCGCACAGGGCGCCCAGCAAAAGAGTGGCTTTCATGTTCGCTTCCCTTCGTTATTGGTATTGCTGGCGGGCCGGGGCCCGCCGCTCGGCAGGGCCATTAATAAAATATTCAGCCACGAATGAAAACCCTTTACCGGCAACAGGCCAGAAAAAACCGCCTTTCGGCGGCTTTTTCGGTTTTTTCCGACTCAGTAATAGCCCGCATCGTCCGGGTTGGGCCTGGTCTTGAAGCGGCGGTGCAGCCACATGTACTGCTCCGGCGCCTTGCGCACGGCGGCTTCAATCTCTCGGTTGGCACGGGCCGCATCGACCAGGTCGTCGCCGCTCGGATAGTCGGCGAGCGGCGCCCCGATATGCAGGGTGTAACCCTCGCTGGTACGGATGTTGTAGCAGGGCAGGGTGACGGTGTTCTTCACCCGCGCCAGGGTGGCTGTGCCGGTGATGGTGGCGGCCTGCTCCACCGCGAAGTAGGGCACGAACACGCTGGCATGGCTGCCGTAGTCATGATCCGGCGCATACCAGAGCGCATCCCCGTTGCGCAGCGCCTTGATCATCCCCTTCACGTCCATCCGGTCCACCAGGTATTTGTTGGAGGCGCAGCGGCCGTGGTATTGGGCATACTCCAGCACCGGGTTGGTGTTGGGACGGTAGACGCCGACCCCGGGCCGTACCAGGCCGAAGCAGCGGGCGTTGAGCTCCAGCGTGAGGAAATGGCAGGAGAGCAGCAGCATGCCCTGACCCTTCTCCATGGCGGCGATGACGTGCTCTTCCCCTTCCACCTTCATCAGGTTGCGTATCCGCCAATCCGGCCAGAACCAGGCCATGCCGACTTCGAAGATGGCGCAGCCCACGCTCTCGAAATTCTGCTTGAGCAGTTTCTCGCGTTCATCCTTGGTCAGCTCGGGCATCGCCAGTTCCAAATTGCGGCGGGCAATCTTGACGCGGGATTTCAGCAGCTTGCGGGCCAGGCTACCCAACTGGCGTCCCAGCCACATCTGGCTGCGCCAAGGCAGCAGCACCAGCAGCCAGAGCAGGCTGAGGCCGAACCAGCTGGCCCAGTAGCGGGGATGAAACAGGCGGGGTTCGAGGCGGGGAGCATTGTCGTGGGCCATGAAAAGTCTCTTGTTCGCAATCGCCATGCACCGGGCAAGCCCGGTCGAATAAGGGGAGGCGATAAAGGCACGTGGGGATCCTGAACGGATCGTTTTATTCGCAAGCGGGGATTCTAGCCGAAAAGCGGGGTCGGGGGCGAATGGCTATGTGCTGGTCAGAGGGGCTGATGGTGGTTCACTGGCGTGACGGGAATCGTTACTACCGGTTTCTTTAAATGGAAACCGCAGGTTTGCTTTTTCTCCCTCAAATAAAAGAGTGTGATAAAATCGGCGACTGATTTTTCAGGTTTTGAGAGTCGATACAGATGAAGATCACCCTGCCCGAGTTTGAAAAAGCCCGCGTTCTGGTCGTTGGCGATGTCATGTTGGACCGTTATTGGCATGGCCCCACCGGCCGGATCTCGCCCGAGGCACCGGTGCCCGTGGTCAAGGTCGAACACATTGAGGAGCGCCCAGGTGGCGCCGCCAACGTGGCGCTCAACTCCGCCGCGCTGGGCGCCCACGCCGTGCTGCTGGGTCTGACCGGTCAGGATGAGGCCGCCGATGCCCTGGCTGGCCAGATGGCCGGCGTCAAGGTCGCCTGTGACTTCGTTCGTCTGGCCGACTACCCGACCATCACCAAGCTGCGCGTGCTGTCGCGCAACCAGCAGCTGCTGCGTCTGGACTTTGAAGAGGCCTTCCACGATGTGGACTCCACCCTGCTGATGGGCAAGGTTGAGCAGGCACTGCCGCACAGCGACGTGATGATCCTCTCCGACTACGGCAAGGGCGCCCTCAACGATGTGCCCGGCATGATCCAGCGCGCTCGCGCCGCCGGCATCCCGGTGCTGGTCGATCCCAAGGGGACCGATTTCGAGAAGTACCGCGGCGCCACCCTGCTGACCCCCAACATGTCCGAGTTCGAGGCCGTGGTGGGCAAGGTGAAGAGCGAAGAGGAGCTGGTTGCCAAGGGGTTGGAGCTGGTCAAGCGCTTCGAGCTGGAGGCCCTGCTGGTCACCCGTTCCGAGAACGGCATGACCCTGATCCGCGAAGGCCAACCCGAGCTGCACCTGCCGGCCCAGGCCCACGAGGTGTATGACGTGACCGGTGCCGGTGATACCGTCATCTCCACCCTGGCCACCTCGCTGGCCGCCGGCAAGAGCCTGGACGAAGCCTGTGCCCTGGCCAACACCGCCGCCGGCATCGTGGTCGGCAAGCTGGGGACCTCCACCGTCAGCCCGGTGGAGCTGGCCAACGCCCTCTACACCGAGCAGGAGACCGGCTTTGGCGTCATGTCTGAAGCCCAGCTCAAGATTGCCGTGCAGGCCGCCCGTCTGCGTGGCGAGAAGGTGGTGATGACCAACGGCTGCTTCGACATCCTGCATGCTGGTCACGTCTCCTACCTGGCCAATGCCGGCAAGCTGGGGGATCGCCTGATTGTCGCGGTCAACACCGACGAGTCGGTGCGTCGCCTCAAGGGGCCGGGTCGTCCGGTCAATCCGACCGAGCGCCGGATGGCCGTGCTGGCCGCGCTGGGTGCAGTGGACTGGGTGGTGCCCTTCTCCGAGGACACTCCGCAGCGGCTGATCGCCGAGGTGCTGCCGGACCTGCTGGTCAAGGGCGGCGACTACAAGCCGGAAGAGATTGCCGGCTACGCCGAGGTGACCGCCAACGGCGGCGAGGTGCGGGTCCTCAACTTCGAGGATGGCTGCTCCACCAGCGACATCATCAAGACCATCCGCGAACGCGGCTAATACTGCCGGCCCCGTTTATCCGGGGCCATCGCCAGCAAGCGACGACACCCGGATAACAAAAAGGCGACCTGATGGTCGCCTTTTTCATTGCCGATAACGACTATCAGACTTTGGTCTTGGCTTTTGCAGTGGCAGGCATCAGACCCTGGTTTACTTCCACCAGATCCTGCGCTTCCAGCACTCCGGCAGCCTGTTTCAGGCTCAGGATATTGAGGATGTAGTTGTAACGGGCTTCGGAGAGCTTCTGCTTGGCCTCGTACAGCTTGCGGGTGGAGTCCAGCACGTCGACGATGGTACGGGTACCCACTTCGTAACCCGCTTCGGTCGCCTTCAGGGCGCTGTCGGCGGAGATGACGGACTGGCTGTAGGCGCGTACCGAACCGATGCTGGCGTTCACGTTGTTGTAGGAGGAACGCACCGTGCTCTGCACCGAGCGGAAGTTCTTCTCCAGCAGTTCGCTGGCTGCCACGTAGTTGTACTGAGCCTGCTTCACTTTGGAGCTAGTGGCGCCACCGCTGTAGAGCGGCAGCTTGAAGGTCAGGCCGATGTTGGCCTGATTGTCATTGCCGCCCGGCATGCTATCAAGCTTGTAATCGGTATTGCTGGTTTGCAGTCCGGCACCCAGATCCAGAGTCGGCTCATGGCCGGTCTTGGCCAGGTCAATCTGCTCCTTGGCGATGTCCTTGCCGATGCGGGCACTGTGCAGTTGCAGGTTCTTGTCCAGCGCCAGCTCCAGCCACTTGTCGGAGCCGAAGGCGGTCTTCTGCGGGCTGAAGCGATCGGTGTTGAGCACGTCCAGCTGACGGTGATCGATACCGGTCAGCTCGCGCAGGGTCTCGTAGCTGTTGTCCAGTGAGTTCTCGGCGTTGATCTCATCCGCCAGCGCCTGGTCACGAGAGGCCTCGGCTTCGTGGACGTCGGTGATGGCGGTCAGGCCCACTTCGAAACGCTGCTGGGTCTGTTCCAGCTGACGCTCTACCGCAACCTTGTTGGCGCGCACGAACTCCAGGGTGTCCATCGCCTTGAGCACGTTGAAATAGGCCTGGGCAGTACGCAGCATCAGGCTCTGGATCTCGAGGTTGTAGGCGACATCAGACTGGGTAGCCTGCTTCTCGCTGATATCCAGATTGACCCAGTTACTGCGACGATAGAGGGACTGCGACAGCGTCACTTCACCCTTGGCGTTGTTGTTGCTCTGGGTATCGTTCTTGTTTTTCAGATAATTGAGTCCGGCACCCAGATCGATCTGGGGCAGCAGAGGGGCACGGGTTTCGTTGATCTTCTCGAAGGCCTGATCGCGAACGGCTTTGGACTGCAGCAACTGCGGGTCTTTGATCTGGGCTTGCTGGTAGATGTCGAGCAGGTTTTCGGCATGGGCACCGGCACTGACGCCCAGCAACACCATGACGGACAAAAGTGTTCTTTTCATAGATCGATTTAACCTTATGTAGTAACCCAAACTGGTTGCTGGAGAGGGCAAATATTGTCACCGACCAAGCTTGATTGCAGCTTAATCACTCTACTATAAGCAAAATTTTATGATAACTGTCTCTTTTCCAGCGACAGGAACGTCAAGAACGAGGGTGAGTTTTCTCCCCCTCGTGCCTAGCCAAATGTCCTGTGGCTGCTAAAATCCGTCCCTCATCTCCGACGGGAGCGAGTGAATGAATGTTCATTCATGTTCCCGGATTTTATGGCCTAACCGAGCCAAGTCAAGCTGGCGGGAGTCTCGTATGTCGCAGCAAGCCTTGCCCCAAACCCGTCACTACTCTGCCGATGACGTGAAAATTATCGATAAATCAGCAGGATATAACGGGTTCTTCAAAGTGAACGTCTATCGTCTGCAGCACAGGTTATTTGCAGGGGGCTGGAACGAGCCCATCGTCCGCGAGCTGTTCGAGCGCGGCCATGCCGCCGCCCTGTTGCCTTACGACCCGGTGCGCGACCAGATCGTGCTGGTGGAGCAGTTTCGCATCGGCGCCATCGAGACCAGTGCCACCCCCTGGCTGCTGGAGCTGGTGGCCGGCATCATAGACCCGGGCGAAGGCGCTGAAGAAGTGGTGCGGCGCGAAGCGGTGGAAGAGGCGGGCATCGAGGTCGGCCGCTGCGAACACGCCATCAGCTATCTGGTGAGCCCGGGCGGCAGCACCGAGCGTATCGAGGTCTACGTGGGCGAGGTGGATGCCAGCAAGGCCGAGGGGATCCACGGGCTGGCGGAAGAGGGGGAAGACATCCGGGTCCACGTGGTGAGCCGCGAGCAGGCCTATGCCTGGCTCAAAGAGGGGCGCATCGACAACGCCGCCTCCGTCATCGCCCTGCAGTGGCTGGCTCTCAATCACGGCGAGCTGCGTGCCCGCTGGCTGGCGGGGCGCTAAGGTGGCGCTCGTTCATACCCAGGCCAAGCGTTATGTGCCTGATTTGATGTCCTTGCAGCGTACCTGCGAGGTCAACTACATGACTCTGATGAAACTGCTGCCCCCGGGCGGCAGTGTCGGCGCCGAACGCCGCTATCAGGTGGGCAACGGCCTGCAGTTTCAGCTCACGGTGAGCGAGGAGAGTCGCTTCACCAGCCAGGTGATCCTGGCCCAGCACAACCCGGAATTGCCGAGTTATTTGCAGGCCCGGATAGAGATTCGTTTGTATCATGACGTGCGGATGGCGGAAGTGTGTGCGGCGCAACAGATTTCAAGGTTGCAACCACGTTATGATTATCCCAATAAAAATATGCACCAGCGGGATGAAAAGGAGCAGGTAAACCTGTTTCTGGCCGATTGGCTAAAATTTTGTCTCAGACATGGTACCAGCCTGATAAACATCCTCTAGTTGAACTCATAAAAAGAAGCGTGATTTTGGAAACAGAGCTACCCCAGGCGCAGGACGGCAGTGTGCGCCTGTTGCAAATTACCGACACCCACCTCTTCGCGAGTGCCGAGGGGCGGCTATTGGCCGTGCGCACTGCCGAGAGCCTGGCTGCCGTGCTGGAACGGGTGCGGGCCAATGACCATCCGTTCGATCTGATCCTCGCCACCGGGGATCTCTCCCAGGATCACAGTCCGGAGTCCTACCAGCGCTTCGCCTCCATGATGGCACCGCTGGCGCGCCCTATCTACTGGTTGCCCGGCAACCACGACGACGGCCCCCTGATGACCGAATACCTGCACGCGGCCGGCATCAGCGAGGCCAAGCAGCTGGTGGGCGAGCACTGGCAGGTGATCCTGCTGGATACCCAGGTGCGCGGCAAACCCCACGGGGTGCTGGGGGATCACCAGCTGGCGGCGCTGGATCAGGCGCTGCGCCAGCATCCCGAGCGCCATGCCCTGATCGCCCTGCATCATCAGGCGGTGCCGGTGGGCTGCGCCTGGCTCGATCAGCACAACCTCAAGAATGCCGACGACCTGTTTGCCGTGCTGGCCCGCCACCCGCAGCAGAAGACCATTCTGTTCGGCCACGTCCACCAGGAGTTTGACGAGGTGCACCGCGGGGTGCGGCTGATCGCCAGCCCCTCCACCTGCATCCAGTTCAAACCGCTCTCTGATGGCTTCGCGCTGGACGAATCCGGCCCGGGCTGGCGCTACCTCACCCTCTACCCGGATGGCCGCATCGCCAGCCAGGTGTGGCGTCTGCCGGTGGGGCAGTTTGTGCCCGACCCCAATGCCACCGGTTATTGAGGAGTTGAGATGAAGCCCGTTCTCCTCTACCTGCACGGTTTCAACTCCTCGCCCGGTTCTGCCAAGGCGCAGCAGATGGCTGCCTGGGTGGCTGAACACAGACCCGATATCGAGGTGGTGATCCCGGCCCAGCCCAACACGCCGGCGGCGGCCTGGGCGGCCATCGAGCAGACCATTGCCGATCTGCAGAGCCGTTATGGCAACGAATTCAAGCTTGGCGCCGTGGGCAGCTCCCTCGGCGGCTTTATGGCGACCCGGGTCAGCGAGCGCTACGGCTGCCACGCCGCCCTGATCAACCCGGCGGTACGCCCGCACGAGCTGCTCTGCGACTACCTCGGCCCCCAGACCAACCCCTACACGGGGGAGCAGTATCAACTGCTGCCTGAACACATGAATGAGCTGCGGGCGCTGGCGGTGCCGGTGAGCGCCCCCGAGCGACTCTGGGTGCTGCAACAGCAGGAAGACGAGGTGCTCGACTATCGCAAGGCGCTGGACGAATACCGCTTTGCCCGTCTCTCGCTGGAGTGCGGTGGCGATCACGCCTTCGTGGCGTTCGAACGCTACCCCGCCCAGATCGTCCGCTTCCTCGGGCTCTAGCCATGCAGCCGCCGTTGGCCACCTTTCTGGAACAGGTGCTGGCCACGGCGCAGGCTGGGCTCACCTACTCCAAAGATCCCTTCGACATCGGCCGCTTCGAGGCGCTGCGAGCGGCCACGGTGGCGCTCATCGCCAGCCAGAGCGAGCTGGCACCGGAAGCCATCAGCGACTGGATCGCCCTCGACAGCGGTTATCCCACCCCCAAGCTGGATGTGCGGGCCTTCATTCAGAACGATGCGGGCCATATCCTGCTGGTGCAGGAGCGCAGCGACGGCTGCTGGACCCTGCCGGGGGGCTGGTGCGACATCGGTGACTCGCCAGCGGATGCCGTGGTGCGCGAAGTGGTGGAGGAGACCGGCCTGGCGTGTCGGGCCGTGCAGCTGCTGGCGCTGTTCGACAAGCTAAAACACCCTCATCCGCCCCAGCTGCCCCACGCTCACAAGGCGTTCTTCCTGTGCGAGGTGACCGGCGGCCAGCTGCTGGGCGAAACCGATGAAACCAAAGGGGCGGGGTTCTTTCCCATCGACGACTTGCCCCCGCTCTCCCGCCATCGGGTGGTGGAATCCCAGCTGCGTACCCTGTACGACCATCTTTTGCAGGGGCGGCAGGATACCCTGTTCGATTGATTGGCTCGGAACCTGAACCCGTCTGCAAGGAGGCAGCATGATCAAGCGCATCGGCAATACCCCCATTCAGGAGCGACACAAGGCCAGCTGCCACTGCGGCGCCGTGGTGCTGGAGCTGACCCTGCCGGACGGCGTGGTGGATCCGCGCCGCTGCGACTGCTCGTTATGCCGACGCCGGGGCGCCATCGTCGCCTCGGTGCCGCTGTCCGGCATCCGCATCCTGCAAGGGGAGGGGGTGCTGAGCTGCTACCAGTTCAATACCCGCACCGCCAAACACTACTTCTGCAGCATCTGCGGCATCTATACCCACCATCAGCGTCGCTCCAATCCGGCCCAGTATGGTTACAACCTCGCCTGCCTCGAAGGCGTCAATCCGTTCGAGCTGGGCGAGGTGCCGCTGCTCGATGGTATCAATCATCCGGCGGACCGGCTGGTCTGACCGGCAGGGTCTTATCTGCCCCTGTAACACCCTGCGGGGCTGTGATAGTCTTGCCAGACCCGCCGCACGGCGGGTCGTGAGTCCGCATTATCTCGCTTGCCAACAGGAAGCCCGCTTGTGACAACTTCAGCACTGCCGGATCTGATCCTGGGCGCCTCTCTCTACTTTCCGCCCCTGTTCAAGGCGGTTCTGCTCGGCCTGCTGGGCTGGCTGCCGGTGCACCACCTGCTGCGTGACTGGCTCTACGGCGGGGATGTCTGGCATCCCCTGCTGATGGATCTCTCCCTGTTTATCCTCGCCGTCAGCGGCGCCCTATGGATATTGCTACATGGCTAAATCACCCCTTGCGACCCTCAAATACTTCTCCACCCTGCTGGTCTGCGCGCTGGCGCTGGCGGCGGGCTGGTGGCTGTGGAACTACTACATGCAGGGGCCCTGGACCCGGGATGGCAAGGTGCGGGCCGAGCTGGTCAGCATCACCCCCGAGGTGTCGGGCAAGATCATCAAGATAGCGGTGAAGGACAACCAGCTGGTCAAGGCGGGGGAGGAGATCTTTACCCTGGATCCCGAGCCCTACCGGATTGCGCTGGGCAACGCCCAGGCGGCGCTGGCCAAGGCCAAATCGGATCTCGACAAGGCGGAACACGAGGCGAGCCGGCGCAGCGGCCTGTCGCGCAGCGTCATCTCCGCCGAGGCGGTGGACGAGGCCCGGCTCAATGCCCAGGCGATGAAGGCGGCCTACCAGGTGGCCCAGGCCAATCTGGAGCAGGCCAGATGGTCGCTGGCCAAGACCCGGGTGCATGCCGCGAGCGACGGCTACATCACCAACCTGCAGACCCGGGTCGGCAACTATGCCAGCGCCGGCGTGCCGCTGGTGGCGCTGGTGGACATTCACTCCTTCTACGTGCAGGGCTACTTCGAGGAGACCAAGCTCAGGCACATAGCGCCGGGCAAACCGGCCGAGGTGGTGCTCTACAGCGGGGAGCAGCGGCTGCGCGGCGAAGTGGAGAGCATAGGGCGCGCCATCCACGATCAGAGCGTGGAGGGAGCCGACAACCTGCTGCTGGACGTCAAACCCAATGTGCCCTGGGTGCGACTGGCCCAGCGGGTGCCGGTGCGGATCAAGCTGCTGGAGGTACCGCCCGAGCTGACGCTGATTGCAGGCACCACCTGCACCATCACCATAGGGGAGTAAGGTGGCCGCCTCGCTCTGGCGCCAGACCCCCTGGGGCAAGGCCAATGGCGGGCAGTGGCGTTACGCCCTGCGCAACAGCCTGGCGATGTGCCTGTCGCTCTGGCTGGCCTTCGTGCTGGAGCTGGACTCCCCCTACTGGGCGATGACCTCGGCCGCGGTGGTGAGCTTTCCCACCGTGGGCGGGGTCATCAGCAAGAGTCTGGGGCGGGTGGTGGGCAGCTTGATTGGCGCGATGGCGGCGGTGGTGATCACCGGCCTGGGCATCAGCGATCCCTGGCTGTTCAGCTTCCTCATCGCGCTCTGGCTGGCGCTCTGCACCTACATCTCCAACCACCATCAGAACAACGTCTCCTACGCCTTTGCGCTGGCGGGCTACACCGCCGCCATCATCGCCTTCTCCTGCGTCAACGTGACCGACCCGCAGCACATCTTCGACATCGCCCAGGCCCGGGTGAGCGAGGTGATCATCGGCATCCTCTGCGGCGGCCTGCTGATGATGATCCTGCCCAGCACCTCGGATGGCGAGACCCTGTTGCAGTCGCTGCACAAGACCCAGGCCCGCCTGCTGGAGCATGCCCAGCTGCTCTGGCTGGGGGAGGCGAGCCCGGAGGTGCGCACCGCCCACGAGGGGTTGATCGGCCAGATCCTCACCATGAACGTGCTGCGCATCCAGGCGGTCTGGAGCCACCATCGGCTGCGTCGCCACAACCGGCTGCTCAACTTCCTGCTGCACCGCCAGCTGCGGCTCATCAGCCTCATCTCCAGCCAGCGCCGCATGCTGCACAACTGGCCGGCGCAACCGGAGGGGCTGCAGGCGTTGCTGGAGCGGTTGCTGGTCGAGCTGGGCCAGCCCGGCTGTGACAAGTACCGCATCGCCCGGCTGCTGGCCCCCTTGGTGCCGACGGCGGCCAGCGACTACCGGCTGCACACCTTCTGGCGACGGCTGCGCCACTTCTGCTGGAGCTATCTGGAGTGTCAGCGCTGGCTGGAGCGGCTGGCCCGCTACGACGATCAGGAGTGGCCGGCACCGCCGCGCCACTCTTCGCTCACCAGCCACACCGACACGCTGGAGGCGGCCTACAACGGCGGGCGCACCTTCCTCTGCGTGCTGCTCGGCTGCGCCTTCTGGATCCACAGCCAGTGGGATGCGGGCAGCTCGGCGCTGACCCTGCTCTCCATCTGCTGCGTGCTCTACTCGGCCACCCCGGCACCCGCCAAGGGGGCCAACACCATGCTCAAGGCGATCCTGCTGCTGAGCCTCATCTGCTTCGCGGTCAAGTTCGGCCTGATGATCCGCCTCGACGACTTCTGGCTCTTCTGCGCCCTGCTGTTCCCCGTGCTCATCACCATGCAGCTGTTCAAGCAGCAACAGCCCAGGCAGGCGGTGCTGTGGGGCCAGCTCATCGTGCTGCTCGGCTCCTTTCTCGCCATCACCAATCCGCCGAGCTACGACTACCTGCAGTACATCAACGGCAGCCTGGGACAGGCGCTGGGGGTGATGAGCGCCGGACTGGCGTTCCAGCTGCTGCGACCGAGCTCGGATCGGCGCAAGAGCCGCCGCCTCATCCGCTCTCTGCGCCGCCACTTCATGGATCAGCTGGAGCCGGCCCCGCGCCAGAGCGAGAGCCAGTTCGAATCGCTCATCTATCACTGCATCAGCCAGCTCAGCCAGAGTCAGGATCAGACCGCCCGTCTCTGGGTGCTGCGCTGGGGCGTGGTGCTGCTCAACTGCAGCCACATCGTCTGGCAGCTGCGTCAGTGGCGCGGCGAGGATCAACCTCTCTACCTGGTGCGCGACAACTGCATCCGCTCTCTGCAGGGGATCCTCACCGAGCAGGGAGTGCAGCACGCCTCCCTGGATCGCACCCTGGCCGAGCTGCAGCGGATCAGCGCGGCCCTGGCCAACCACAGGGAGCCGACGGCGCGGGAGCTGGCCGGCATGGTGTGGCGGCTGCACAGCTCGCTCTCCCAGTTGCAGCAGGCGCTGCCGGTGGCGGCCGAGGCGCGCTGAACGGGCCGGCGGGGCGACTTACCCCGTCCGGATCAAGCTTTGCCGCCGCCGGGTTTGTCCAATACCCTCCCAACGAGTAAGATTCTCCCCAAACGTCAATTCGCAAGGCCCTCCATGTCTACTCAATACAATGCGGATGCCATTGAGGTCCTCAATGGCCTTGAACCGGTGCGTCGCCGCCCCGGCATGTATACCGACACCACCCGGCCCAATCACCTCGGCCAGGAAGTCATCGACAACAGCGTCGACGAGGCGCTGGCGGGTCATGCCCGTACCCTGGAGGTGACCCTGTATGAAGATCAGTCCCTCGAGGTGATCGACGACGGTCGCGGCATGCCGGTCGACATCCACCCGGAAGAAGGGGTGTGCGGGGTGGAGCTGATCCTCTGCAAGCTGCACGCGGGCGGCAAGTTCTCCAACAAGAACTACCAGTTCTCCGGTGGTCTGCACGGGGTGGGCATCTCGGTGGTGAACGCCCTCTCCGAGCGGGTCGAGGTGACGGTGCGCCGCGACGGCCAGGTCTACGACATCGCCTTCGAGAAGGGCGAGAAGGTGCAGGAGCTGACCATCACCGGCACCTGCGGGCGCCGCAACACCGGCACCCGGGTGCGCTTCTGGCCGGAAGCCCACTACTTCGATTCACCCCGTTTCTCGGTCTCCAAGCTGGAGCACCTGCTCAAGGCCAAGGCGGTGCTCTGCCCGGGCCTCACCATCAAGTTCCTCGACAAGAACACCGGCATCAAGCTGGAGTGGTGCTATGAAGACGGCCTCAAAGATTACCTGGTCGATGCGGTCAAGCAGTTCACCTGCCTGCCGGAGCAGCCCTTTGTCGGCGCCTTCAGCACCGAGCAGTCGGCGGTGGACTGGGCCCTCTGCTGGTTGCCGGAAGGGGGCGAATGCCTCGCCGAATCCTATGTAAACCTCATTCCCACCGCCCAGGGCGGTACCCACGTCAACGGTTTGCGCCAGGGCCTGCTCGACGCCATGCGCGAGTTCTGCGAGTTCCGCAACCTGCTGCCGCGCGGGGTCAAGCTGACCCCGGAAGATATCTGGGATCGCTGCGCCTACATCCTCTCCATCAAGATGCAGGATCCGCAGTTTGCCGGTCAGACCAAGGAGCGACTCTCCTCCCGTCAGAGTTCGGCGTTTGTCTCCGGTGTGGTGAAGGATGCCTTCAGCCTTTACTTGAACAGCAACACCGAGCTCGCGGAACAGCTGGCGGAGCTCTGCATCAGCAGCGCCCAGCGCCGGATGCGCGCCGCCAAGACGGTGGTGCGCAAGAAGATAACCCAGGGCCCGGCGCTGCCTGGCAAGCTCACCGACTGCGGCTGCGCCGACCCCATGCAAGGCGAATTGTTCCTGGTGGAGGGTGACTCCGCGGGCGGCAGTGCCAAGCAGGCGCGGGATCGGGAGTTTCAGGCCATCATGCCGCTGCGCGGCAAGATCCTGAACACCTGGGAGGTGGAGGCCGGTCAGGTGCTCGCCTCGCAAGAAGTGCACGACATCTCGGTGGCCATCGGGCTCGACCCGGACTCGGACGATCTCTCCGGCCTGCGTTACGGCAAGGTGTGCATCCTGGCGGATGCGGACTCAGACGGTCTGCACATCGCCACCCTGCTCTGCGCCCTGTTCGTGAAACACTTCCGCGCGCTGGTCAATCAGGGCCACGTCTATGTGGCCATGCCGCCCCTCTACCGGATCGATATCGGCAAGGAGGTCTACTACGCCCTCGACGAGGACGAGAAGAACGGCGTGCTGCAGCGGGTAGAAGCCGAGAAGAAGAAGGGCAAGGTGATGGTGACCCGATTCAAGGGCCTGGGTGAGATGAACCCGAAACAGCTGCGGGAAACCACCATGGATCCCAACACCCGCCGTCTGGTGCAGCTCACCATGGGGCCAGAGGCCGAGGGGGATGAGACCCTGCAGCTGATGGACATGCTGCTGGCCAAGAAGCGGGCGAGCGATCGCCGTGAATGGTTAGAGGAGAAGGGGAACCTTGCCATCATCTAGATCACTCCCCTGTGCTATGAGGAGTTGCTGGAAGAGAAGGGCAACCTCGCCATCATCTAAGCCGTCGGCCGGCCCTGTCGGGGCCGGCAAGCATTTAGCCGGAGTCGCCCTGTGGCGGCTCCCGAACCGAAAGAGAAAATCACATGAGTGATGCTATCGAGCTCAGTCTGGACGGGGTAGAGCGCCAGCCAATGCGCACCTTCACCGAGCAGGCTTACTTGAACTACTCCATGTACGTCATCATGGATCGGGCCCTGCCGCATATCGGCGACGGCCTCAAGCCCGTGCAGCGGCGCATCATCTACGCCATGAGCGAGCTGGGCCTGTCGGCCCTCTCCAAGCACAAGAAATCCGCCCGTACCGTGGGTGACGTGCTGGGTAAGTACCACCCCCACGGCGACAGCGCCTGTTACGAAGCCATGGTGCTGATGGCCCAGCCCTTCTCCTACCGCTACCCGCTGGTGGACGGTCAGGGCAACTGGGGTGCGCCGGACGATCCCAAATCCTTTGCCGCGATGCGTTATACCGAGGCGCGCCTGTCGCGCTTCTCCGAGCTGCTGCTCTCCGAGCTCGGCCAGGGCACGGTGGAGTGGACGCCGAACTTCGACGGCACCATGAAAGAGCCGGTGGTGCTGCCCGCCCGCCTGCCGCACATCCTGCTCAACGGGGTGACCGGCATCGCGGTGGGCATGGCGACCGATATCCCGCCCCACAACGCGCGGGAAGTAGCCCACGCCTGCGTGGAGCTCTTGGACAACCCCAATGCCGGCCTGGATGCCCTGATGGCCCATGTGCAGGGGCCGGACTACCCGACCAACGCCGAGATCATCACGCCCCGCGACGACATCCGCAAAATCTACGAGACCGGCAAGGGCTCCATCAAGCAGCGAGCGGTGTGGAGTGAAGAGGATGGCGACATCGTCATCACGGCGCTGCCCCATCAGGCCTCAGGCGCCAAGATCATGGAGCAGATTGCCGCCCAGATGGTGGCCAAGAAGCTGCCCATGGTCACCGATCTGCGCGATGAGTCGGACCACGAGAACCCGACCCGTCTGGTCATAGTGCCGCGCTCCAACCGGGTGGATGTGGAGGGGCTGATGGCCCACCTGTTCGCCACCACGGACTTGGAGAAGAACTACCGGGTCAACCTCAACATCCTGGGTCTGGACAACCGGCCTCAGGTGAAAGACCTCAAGACCATCCTTACCGAGTGGCTGAGCTTCCGCCGTGAGACGGTGCGCCGCCGCCTGCAGTATCGCCTCGACAAAGTGTTGGCCCGCCTGCACATCCTCGAAGGCTTGCTGATCGCCTACCTCAACATCGACGAGGTGATCGAGATCATCCGTACCGAGGAGGAGCCGGGCAGGGTGATGATGGAGCGCTTCAACATCAGCGAGACCCAGGCCGAGGCGATCCTCGAGCTGAAACTGCGCCATCTGGCCAAGCTCGAAGAGTTCAAACTGCGCGCCGAACAGAACGAACTGGCGGAAGAGCGCGACAAGCTGGAACTGATCCTGGGTTCCGAGCGCCGTCTCAGCACATTGCTCAAGAAAGAGATCCTGGCGGATGCCGAGAAGTACGGCGACGATCGCCGCACCCCGCTGGTGGAGCGTGCCACCGCCGTGGCCCTGACCGAGAAGGAGCTCACCCCGAGTGAGCCGGTGACCGTGATCCTCTCTGACAAGGGCTGGGTGCGCGCCGCCAAGGGCCACGACGTCGATGTGGAGGGCCTCTCCTACAAGGCGGGGGACAACTACCTCGCCCACGCTCATGGCCGCAGCAACCAGCAGGCGGTGTTCCTCTCCACCCTGGGGAGAACCTACTCGCTGGAGGCCCATACCCTGCCCTCCGCCCGCAGTCAGGGCGAGCCGCTCACCGGCCGCTTCGCTCTGGGCGCTGGCGAAGAGGTGCGTCATCTGGTGATGGGCAACGAAGGCGAGCCGTATCTGATCTGTTCCGACGCCGGTTACGGCTTCGTCTGCAAATACGACGACCTCATTGGCAAGAACAAGAACGGCAAGGCGCTGCTCACAGTGCCGGAAGGGGGCCTGGTGATGGCACCCCAGAAGATTGGCTCGCCGGAGACCGACCTCTGCATGGCCATCTCCAACGAGGGGCGCATGCTGCTGTTCCCGATGAACACCTTGCCGGTGCTCGGCAAGGGCAAGGGCAACAAGCTCATCAGCATCCCTTCGGCACGGGTGAAGGCGCGGGAGGAGTTTGTGGTGATGGCGGCCGTCATCCCGCAGGGCCAGTCCGTCACCCTGTTTGCCGGCAAGCGCAAGCTCACCCTCAAGCCATCCGATCTCGACTACTACCGTGGCGAGCGCGGCCGCCGCGGCGCCAAACTGCCCCGCGGTCTGCAGCGGGTCGATCGTATCGAGATTGAATCCGCCGCCGGCGCCGAGCCGGTAGCCGGGGAAAATCAGGAAGGGTAATTAATAAAGAAGGGCGCGAAAGCGCCCTTATTACTTATTTGTGTAAGATGTAGATATGTTTATAGCGTGTTATAGGGCTTTTTTAATGCTGTCTATGATTGACTTGTATTCAGATATATTATGTGGTGTGTCACCATTATCAAAACTGGAGAGGTAATTCAAGTATCCATATAAACGGGGTAAAGAGCTTTTATCATTATTTAATTTTGCATTATTAAAAGCTGCACGAACTTCTTTTTTAAACTTTCTGCTAGGCCGTAGTCGTTCATTGTTTATGCAAACTCCGGTGACAATTTGTGCATTATTATTGCTTATGATTCTAGTTTTTCTTTCATTTATTTTCAATTCGAACTTTGCTAGCTGTTTAGATATAAGGGGGATGCAGGATTTTAATTGGGTGTAGTCTGTTGAACCAATAGTTAAATCATCAGCATATCTGCTATAAGTCATCCCGTTTTGACCGCAAAAATCTGATATTACTTTGTCAAAGTTATAGAGATAAGAATTGGATATAATCGGACTTGTTGGCGCACCTTGGGGTAGGCATCCATCTAATGTAACAACTCTAGATATGAATGATGATATATCTTCTGAAAAGCCATTTTCAATTAAGCAAGAATGTACATGCTCAGTTTTGATGTTGTCAAAAAAAGAGTCTATATCTAAACAAAGGATGTATCTGCTTCCCAAATGTATTCTGGCATTATCTTTAATCGATAGGTTCTTCCTAAAAGAAAAGCAAAGCTCATGCTGATTTAGTTTATAAAGAAAATAATCGCAGATCCAATATTGAACTGTTTTTATAAAAACTCTAGGTGAATTTATTGTCCTATGACCACGGCCTGACTTTTTTTGAAGGGTGAATGTTCTATAATGGCGTGAGGGAGCCTTAATAAAGCTACTTAGCAACCTAGGGCTAATGCCTATTAGCTCTGAAAATAAGTCTACTGCGCTGAAATCATCATTTATATTTGGGAGTTTGTTTTTGGAATAATAATTTAAATTTAAAAAGGACCCCCCTGCATTAGAACCAATTCTTAATTGCTCTGAGACCCGTGGCCAGAAAACTCTCTGGTTTTGGGGGAGGGGCCCCGAGACCAGAGAGTTTTCTGGCCACGGAGCTACTTTTACAGTAGACCTAAACATAGTGGCTGACGAAACGCTAGCCTTATTCTGTTCAGGGGAGTCCTTGATTTTCAAACTAGCATCTTTGACAGTTTTCAGCAAGAACAATCTATTTTTGTCTCGTAACAACCGTAATTTCTTTCCTAGAAAATCACCACCTTTAATAGTTAATGTATAGATGTTATGTTTCTTAGATACGCATTCAATAAGTTCTAATTTCATGGACCTGTTAATTGCATCGTTGAGATCTTCTTCTGTATATATATCAGGTTCGATATTAGTTACTATTTTTAGAAAGGCGTGAGCTTCTTGTGGTGATGCTGGTTGGATTGTTGCCAGCGCCCACAAATATGTTTTTAAATTTACTAGATTAGCCATTTTTAGTTTCTTCGCTGTGTTTTCCAAAAAATCTTGTGTCTAGTAATGTTTTTAACAATATCTGATATCTTATTGTCATCACATTCACTGAAAATGACTAAGCTACCTTTAAGAATTTCTTTGAAAAAACTAATGGGGCCTGTCTGGAGGAATGGTTGATGTGCAATTACTTCATCTTTACATATTGCAAACATTTCTAATGATTGTCTGTCCAATTGAAACTTAATATGAGATAAGAGAGAGAGTTGAGAGAAGGTAGAATGATCGTCTGCAATAATTATAATTGAATTACATTGCTGTTCTTTAATAATGTTGCATTCATTCAAGTGTGGATATGGTCCTTCAGCAGCCACAAAAAACTTCCCGCCACCGACAATAAACTCTATACCATTCTCGGTTAGTTCATTGGTCAATCTTGTGTATATATCTCTAGATTTTTCAGTTGAGACGTCATCGTTAGGGGCGCAGATAAATGAAATATATTTGTCTGCTGATGTGGCAACAGTAAGGGCTTCGAGAAGTTGCTTTGATACGTCTTTATTTATTAAAGGTGAGTTAGCGTTTAAATTTACATTTGTTATGTTTATAGTATTTCCTACGCCACCTTGTTCAACGTTGATGAGGTCATTTTCTGCGTGTGCCTTAGTTCGGTCAAACATAACTTATTTTTTGCTTTTATTGTTGAGGTTGATGGTGTTAAAGAAGCCTCGCTGTTTGACATTAAATGAGTCGCCATGTATGTGTTTTTTATCGCTCCGTTTCTTTTTTATAAATATGAAAACAAACAAGAAACATAAAAAACCTATGATTAATTGAACGAAATATGTGCCAATCCCAGAAAAAAACCACTCGATCCACTTGTGCTCTAATATCATCATGCTATCTCGAAGTTATATTTCGCCTAATAATTTTATATTTTCACAAAAGATTGTGAAATACAATCTAAAGCGGATTGATAAAGAGACATATCTCACAATATGGGGCTGTAGGTCTGATTAGCGAAGCGTAATCAGACGATCGCGCAAACCAGTTGCCGTCATACTGCAGAAAGTCCAGCTGCTCTCTATGTCCATAACCACCGAGATTGCGGTGCGGACGATTACGTTTCGCTAATCGACCCTACGTGCCCTGCTTGATTCAACGCTCTGCTGCTTGTCGATGGCTTCGATTGGGATGGTTTGTTCCCCCTCATCCCCGACCCTTCTCCCGCAAGGGGAGAAGGGAGCTCTGCTCGTAGCTATATCGGATGACGGTGGCATTAGGGGGCTTAGAGGTGTGCGGCTTGGGTAAAGGCAACCAGAGGGCACCATGGTGGTGCGATATATTCCCTCTCCCCTTGGGAGAGGGTCAGGGTGAGGGGAAGTCGCAGTTGGCAACAACAAGCCAGGGGAATAGCAGCGCCGCAAATTAGTTATCGAAATTCCACTGTATGGGCAGCTCAAGATCGAATATCAGCTGATCTCCGTCGAGACGAAAGGCCACGCTGGTCTGGTGCTGGTCATATTCATCGATCAGCCGGCAGCTCTCGGTGAAGTTGGATTCGTAGCTGAGGCGCGCACTGCCGCCGGTGTTAGCCTCGTCGAGTTCCACCCCCAGCACTCGCAGTGGCTCTTTCTGACTGAGCTTGACCCGACTGTCACCTACATCCACCAGCCGCTCCAGCAGGGGGAAGAAGTCTTGCTTGTGGGCCTCTATCGCCCGGGCGATGGCCTGTTCCAGCTCAGCGTGGTTGGTAAGGGGGCCATTCAGGGTGTAGCGGGTCTGTATCCTTTCCTGGGTCATAAACTGTTCCTCTCGGGGGGGCTTCTCCCGTGGCTGCGACGTGGCGCTCAGGCGGGGATGCGGCCATTGCGCACCAAGGCCCGGCGGATGTTCTTGCACATCTTGCCGAAGCGCTGGATTTCGTCGAAGGAGGGCGGAATGCCGCGATCGATCTGATATTGCCAGTAGCAGAGGTCCGTATCCACCAGCTCCATCAGCTTCTTGGGGCAGCCGATGCAGGTGTTGTCCGGCCCGCATTTGAAGGTATCCGGTTGATAGAGCGGAAATTCCGCCTTCACGGCATCGATGATCTGCTGCATCGCGGTAATGCGGTCCGGCTTTCTGTTCACGGCTCGTTCCCTGGCTCTGGTATGGGGGAGTCATTATATCCTTGCCAAAAATGGGGCCAATGACGCTTACGGGGTAGTCTGGCCTGATGGCCGCCGGGCAGATAGCATAACACCCGGCTTGCCGGGTGTTATGCTAGGTTACTATATCCAAAGTATTCTATGAAATTCTGTACCAGGCTTGTTTTATTAGAAGGGCAGACCACCATTTACCGGAATGCTGGACCATGCATTGTAGCTACCAGATGGAGATAAATTTCTTACGTCTGCTTGTGCAATAACCAATGCCGGTTCAGTTTGGCCATCAAGGGGCGTTGCTGTTATAACTCCTGCTCCCCACATATTTGTACCTGGAGCTATTTGTTTGGAATCTGTGCACCAGTAAACCGTTTGACGAGAAGTTAATGTTGCTTTTGGAGTGACCGTTGAACCAGTCAAAGGTGGGGATGCGATGTCACCAGTACTGTTGTAGTAACTGATGGACACTTCTACTGAGCCTGAAGATATGTTTACAATGCTAACGCAGCTGTACCAAGTTCCAATAGTTTGCCAATTTGTCGGTTTATATGCCTGCCATCCTGAAAACCAAGCTGTATTGGCCTCTGCATTTATTGATGACATTAGAATGAATAAAATAGATAGTTTTTTGAACATTTTGTACTCCCTCCACTATTAGACCGAATAATTTTATCGCTATTCATTCTTCGCAGACTACACCATATCTTATGGACATTAATTGTGTAGTACCTATATAGGGGGGGATGTATATATTTCGGTGTCAGTTTGTTTTTACTATTAGCCCGCTATTTATTACATGATAGTTTTTATGATTTATTGGAGAGCTCCTCATAGATATGAAGAAATCTATGATTCGGTACCTGTTGGCCATCAACAATATATTTTACATGTTTTAGATAGCACAACGCCCGGCAAGCCGGGCGTTGTGGGGAGGAGAGGCAAGTGCCGCCCTGCAAGGGGGCATGGCCCCTTAGAAGTCGTGATAGAGCGGCCAGCCGAGCAGCGGGTGCTTGAGCCCGGCGCGCATCTCCATGTTGTCGAGCTTCTCCGGAGAGGCGTTCTCTTTTTGCAGCAGCTGGTACTGGCGCACAAAGCCGAGGGTGTGCAGCAGGTTGGGCACAAAGCCCGGGCTCAGCTCCTGACGCAGGGCGGCGGCCATGTCGGCGGGCAGCGCGCCCAGCATCAGGGTGAGCTGGGCGGCGAGGTAGTCGGTGTCATACCAGCCCTCGTCGAGTTCAATCTCCCGCGCCAGTTTGCGCTTGAGATCCTGCTTCACCTTGAGGGGGGCGGCGCCACTGCCCTTGCCGCAGAGGATGCGGTAGAGCAGCGCTTCGGCCAGCTTGTCCTCCATGGTGGGGTGGTCGCTCTCGCAGGCGAAGAAGTGCTGGTCGATGAGCGCCATCAGGCGGCTCTTGTTGTGCTCGGTCAGCGCCTTCTCGTACTCCTGCCACCCTTGCCACTCCTCCACATCGGGCGGGCTCGAGATCTTGTCCAGCAGGCGGGCATCCACGTCACCGTAGAGGCTGTTGCCAACCTGCTTGGGGCTGACGGTGATGAGCATCGACCAGCCCTTCTGGAACGGCTTGATGGGGCCTTCCGGCGCCTGCAGCAGCGCCAGCGCCTTGGCCGGATCCCGCGCCGAGAGCTCCTGCAGGCCGAGGCTCACCACGCCGATGACGTCGTGGGCGGCCTGCTCCAGCAGGTGCATCTTGTACTTGTTGTAGTACTTGTCGGCGAATTTGAGGCTCATCAGCACCGCCTTGCCCTTGATGGCGGCCAGCTGTTGCTCGGTCAAACGTTCATTGTCGCGGCCAAAGCGCAGCACCTGGGTCAGAAAGGGACCCTGGTTGGCATCGCGAATGACTAACTGCATGAATGGGCTCCTTAATCCAGAAAGCTGAACATGTCGTCGACGTCGCCGTACTCGTCTTCCTCGACCTTGTTCTTCTCTTTGGCCTGCATCACCAGCTCGGCGGCAAACTTGTTGATGATGCCGTCCCAGCTGGAGTGCTCATTGCGCAGCAGCGCCTTGATGGCTTTCTCCACCTCGGGGGCCAGCTCGCGAATGAGCATCAACAGGCTTCTCGGGTCATCCAGCGCATAGTCGTGGACATCCTCGCTCTGCTGGCGCTCGCTGTAGCGCAGGGACTCTTCGAGATCCTCCTCTTCGGCGTGCAGCACGTCGCGATAGCCTTCGTCCTCTTCATAGCGATCGCCGCGATAGAACTCGATAAAGGGGATGGCGAGGTAGAAGAGACCGGCCGGATCTTCGGCCACGCACTCGAGGATCTCGCGCTGCTTGGCTTCGCTGTCCTGGGTGCGGATCAGGTAGTTGAGGAAGTCGAAGGTGTGCTGTTGCAGCTCGTCGGCGTTGTTCTTGATCGCCTCTTCCCAGTAGAGCGGCTGCTGGCAGACGATGTCGCGGATCCGCTCCGGGGTCATCAGCTCGGAGATGATGGAGGGGAAGGAGATGTCGTGCTGGCCGTTGATCTGGGTCAGGGTAACGATATCAATGTTTTCAATTACTTCTGCCAGCTGGTCGTCAGACATGGTCTTGGCGATCAGCTCGAACTTCTCGCTGGCCTGCTTCGGCTCGATGACGGCCAGCTCTTTGATCTCGATGGCGGTAATTTCTATCAGACTGTTGCTCATGCCTTGCCCCAATTAGAAACGGACTTCGTCGTACATATCCTGATCGCCGTCGTCATCACCATAGCGGTCACTGCCGCCATGGTAGTCGGCGTCGGCATCTTCCCCGTCTTCATCTTCTTCGTCGCGCAGCTCATAGTCGTCATCGCCGCGGTGGCTGCCGCGCGGCAGCGGGTTGTCGAGCAGGAACAGCACGGCGCAGGCTTCCATCAGCTGATCTTCGCTCTGGGCCCGCACCGCCTTGACCAGCGGCAGGACGGCGTTGTTGAAGCCGACGCTCACCTTGAACTCGTCCCAGGAAGGCTGCTCGCCGCTGGCGAGCCACTTGTTCCACTGCGACTTGGCCTTGGGCGGGAACTGCACCCGGCCATAGAGGGCGAGCGGCAGGTATTCGGGCATAAACTCCAGCATGCTCATGTCGGCCAGCAGCAGGGCCTTCATCTGGTCGGTGAACTGCTCGAGCCCCTTGGGGTCGTCCTGATCCCGGTAGGATTCGATGTTTTCACTGGCATCGCTTTGCAGGGCCTTGAGCCGTGCCTGGTCCCATTTATTTTGCATAGTCGCTCTTCTTGCCTGGTGGCTCAGGGGTAGAACTGGTCCCACATCTCCTGCATGGCAGCAGCGGGATCGGTCACGATGACGTTGTTGAAATCCTTGATAAAGGCGGCCCGCTGTTTCGGATCGGACAGCACTTCATAAGCCTGCTTTACCTGGTGCAGCTTGAGGGCTGCCTGTTCTTTCTCTTCTTCGCTCGCCCCGTGCAGCTTGTCGGGGTGGTACTGGTTCGACAGCCGTCGATAGGCTTTTTTGATGTCGTTTTCACTGGCGTTGGACTTGACGCCCAACACCCGGAAGTAGTTGTTCATGACGGATCCTGCCTCACTGGCATCGTGGAATTGACCCTGCGCTGGCCTGGCGGCGGGGCTCTTGGCAAACCAGGCTCGGCAAAAACCCGACATTTTAACGCAAACAGGCCGCCATCGCCATGGATAGGAAGCGAACAGATGGGCGTGCGGGTAGCGTCGTGCGGGACCTCATCAGGGGAGGGTTGGGGCCGTTTGTGACTATTTTGTCAGTTCCATGGCGACCCATGTGTGACAGGGGTTGAAAAAACGCCCGGACTGGCCGGGCGTCGAGGTCAGGGGTCAGCGCAGGCTGGCCCACAGCAGGCGGGCCTTGAGCCCGAGCCATGAGCTCCAGCCGGTGGTGCTGCTCACCAGCTTCCCATCCTTGATGATGAGGAAGGTGGGGGTGACCCCCACCTGCCAGCGAGCAGCCAGCTCCCCCCGCTCATCGTTGTGGGTGGGAAAGGCGAGCCCCTTCTTCGCCATCCCGGCGCGCAACTGGTCATCGCTGCCGGAGCGTAGCGCCACCGTCAGCACGTTTTCACCCTGTTGCCAGAGCTGCTCCACCGTGGGGGTGGTGAAGCGGCAAACGCCACACCAACTGGCCCAGTAGTAGACCAGCAGCGGCTTGCCGCGGCTCTGCTCGGCCAGGCTGGTGGTGGTGCCATCCTGCAGGGTGAAGGGGGCCTCCATGGCCCCCGCCGGCAGGGTGGGGCTGCGCCACAGATCCAGCAGGGTCGAGATGACCAGCGCCATCAGCAGCAGCCAGAGCGCCTCCTTGCCCCAGCGGTGCCAGCGGGGGGCCTTTATGAGTGCATCCTCCGCCATGGTTTAGCTCCGCTTGGCCAGCTCGGCCTTTACCAGCGGCTCCAGCTCGTCATAGGGCACGGCGCCCGGCACCAGCTGGTTGCCGATCAGCGTTGCCGGGGTGCCCTGCACGCCAAGAAGGGGGCCGATGCGCAGTCGGTGTGGTCGCAGATCCATCACTGGCCTCCTCATGCCCGCTTGGCCAGCTCGGCTTTGACCAGCTGCTCCAGCTCGTCATAGGGCACGGCACCCGGTACCAGCTGGTTGCCGATGAGCGTTGCCGGGGTGCCCTGCACGCCAAGAAGAGTGCCGATACGAAGGCTGTTGCGCAGCTCCTCGGTGGCCTTGGCATCGGGCTTGAGGGCCGTGTTGCCGGTGGCCGCCAGCGCCTTGTTGATGTCCGCCTCGGTCAGCATCCCCTGCTTGCTCATCAGCTTGTCGTGCAGGGCGAGGAAGCGGGCCGGCTCCTGCTGCCACAGGGTCAGGCTGTACTGGGCCGCCTTGGCGGAGCTCTGCCCCTTGAACGGCAGCAGCTTGATCACCAGCCCCAGATCGTCGGGATAGGCCTTGAGCAGCTTGGTCAGCTGAGGATCGAACTGCTTGCAGTAGGGGCAGTTGTAGTCGGTGAACAGCACCAGGGTCAGCTTGGGGTGCTTGGCGCCGAGGCGCGGGCTGGTTGTGCTGTTGAACAGCACGTCCTGATTGCCCTTGATGAAGTCGCCGAGCTGGGCCTCCTGGGCGGCGGCGTTCTGCTTCTCCCAGGATTCGGCCGCCTCGTCGAGGATCTTGGGGTTGGCAACCAGGGTCTCGCGAATGAGCTCCTTGATGCGTGCCTCCTGCTCCGGGGTGAAGGGTGCCGCCTGCAGCAAGGGGGCGCAGAAGGTGCCGGCAACGAGGGCGGTGCAGAGGGTCAGGGTGCGCAGTTTCAGGGTACGCAGGGTCATGGGATTCTCCTTAAAAATGGGGGGCATCGGCCTGGACGAGGCCGGCCTGGTGCAACACGTCGAGCAAGTCGGCCTTGTCCAGCAGGGGCGAGAGGCTCTCCCCCTCTGGCAGGCCGGGCCCGTAGATCTGGTTGAAAGGGACGGCGGCAGCGCCGCGCTGGCGCAGGAAGGCGGAGATGGCATCGCTCGGCCGGCTCCAGTCGCCGCGCAGGGCCACCACGTCCGGGGCCGACAGGGCGCTCTGCACCTCGTCACGCAGCAGCACGTTGTACTTGTTGGCCTTGCAGGTGACGCACCAGTCGGCGGTGACGTCGACGAAGACCCGCTTGCGCTGGGCCAGCGCATCGACGATGGCCTGTTCGGAGAGCGGCTGCCAGGCAATGCGATCGACGCTGCCCGACCCCTGCGCCGTGAGGGCGCCACCCAGCAGCAGGGCGCCGCCGATGAGTGCCGAGAGGGAGAGGGCCAGCGTGAAACCGCGCATGCCATAACGCCAGAGGATGCCAATCAGCAGCGCCAGCAGCATGGCGGCCATCAGCCAGCCGGTGGCCGTGCTGCCCAGATGGTTGCCAAGCAGGCTCGCCAGCCAGAGGCTGGAGCCCAGCATCATCAACCCGAGCAGGATGCGCAGTCGCCCCATCCAGCGGCCCGGTTTGGGCAGCCAGAGGGCGAGGCGCGGCAGGGCCGCCACCAGCAGCCAGGGCAGGCTCATGCCAAGGCCGAGCGCCGTGAAAATGAGCCAGAGCTGGCCGAGCGGCGCCGCCAGTGCAAAGGCCACCGCGGTGCCGAGGAAGGGGGCCGAGCAGGGGGTGGCCAACAGGGTGGCGAAACTCCCCTGCAGGAAGTGGCCACCGAGCCCCTTGCCGCCGCTGGTGGCGAGGCGAGTGCTGAGATTGCTGGGCAGACGGATTTCGAACAACCCCAGCAGGTTGGCGCAAAACAGCAGGGTCACCGCCACCATGAAGCCGATGAAACCGGCGCTCTGGAACTGGATCCCCCAGCCGACTGCCCCCTGGGTGGCGCGCAGCAGGCTGCTCATGGCCGCCAGCACCCAGAAGGAGGCAATGATCCCGGCACTGGCGGCGAGGAACTGCTTGCGCACCTGTCGCTGTTCGCTCGCCTGCTGCTGCAGCACGGTACCCAGTTTCAGGGCCAGCACCGGCAGCACGCAAGGCATCAGGTTGAGGATGAGGCCGCCGAGCAGCGCCGCCCCCAGCAGCCAGATGAGAGGCTGACCTGGGGCCGGCAGGGCGAGAGGCTCGGCGATGGTGGCGCGGGTCTGCCAGGCCTCATCGCCGCTGCCGAGCAACAGGCTGAGGGATTGGCCGCGCAAGTCAGGGGCATCCCCCTGCCAGCCATCGCTGACCGGGACCCGGGCGATCAGGGTGTTGCCACTCACCTCGAGCGCGGGCTTGCCGAACTCGGCCCCTTCCAGCGCATCGATGAAGAGCGCTGGCGCCTGCCATCCCTCCGCCCGCTCGGCGCGCAGTTGCAGCTGGTTGTGCTGGTAGCCGAGCTCGACCCGGGTGTCGGCAGGCAGCGTCTGCGGCAGGGTGCTCATGGTTTGGGCCCAGGCGAAGTCAAAACCGGCCGGTGCCTGCCCATCCACCGCCAGGGTGAAGGGGTAGTCGGTCAGGATGCAGACGTTGCTGCAGGTAGAGAGGCGCAAGGTGCCCTTGAGCGGCTGCCCGGCCGGGTAGTCGAGGCTCAGGGGGAAGCGCACTTGTTGCTGATAACCCTGGGTGCTGAGTCCGGCCACCTCGAAGGGGCGCGGCGTGGGCCAGTGCCACTGGAAGTCGCCGACCGGCTGATCCCACAGGATCTGGGGCGCTATGCCCCCTTCACCCGGGCTGCGCCAGTAGGTTTTCCAGCCGGACTCGAGGGCCACCTCGAGCAGGATGCGGGTGTGGTCAGGGGCGCTGCGGTCGGCTTGCAGCCTGACCTTGGCGTGATCGTTCTGGGGGCTGGTGAGCCAGCCCGTATCGCTGGCCAATCCGCTGGATTGCCACAGCAGGGAGCCCAGCAGCAGGCTCGCCTTGAAGAGAGTTGACATAAACGTTGTCTCGCAAAAAATGAATGACAGCAGGCTGAAAAAGCGCGGCTGAACTCATTCCCGCCAGACACAGAGGGTGAGGTGAAGTCGTCGTTCGGGGGGCGACACGGCCCGTGGCGGTGGCAGTGGCGGCGTGTAGCGCCAGAGCGGGGCCAGCAGCGCGATGAGCAGGGCCACCGCAAAGAACAGCTGCTCGAGGCAGAGCAGGGTGGTGGCGCTCAGCCACTTGCCGTTGAGCTGGCAGCTGTTGGGCTGTGGGCTGGCGGGCGTGCCCTTGTCGGCCTGGTCGTCGGCCGTGACGAAGGAGGGTAGGACCTGACAGCTGAGAGCGTGATCGAGCAGGGCCAGCCGGGCCAGCGGCTGGGCAGCGCAATTGAGCACCAGCAGGCAGACCAGCAGCAGGAGTCGTTTCGCCACGCGTTGTTGGTGAATCATGCTCGCCCCGTTCATCAAGATGGCCACATCCTAACGGCCAACGCCGGGTGGGGCAAGCCGCCGTCCGTTTTAAGGCAGAGGGGCGGGCGGCAGGGGTGGTCGGTTCTGTTTGGCGAACGCTTGTTCGCTAAAAGGGGGACCAGTATACTGCGCCGAGTCAAAATCCGAGGTGTTCGATGCTCAAACTTGCCCGTGTGCTGCTGCTTGGTCTGCTGCTCATCTTCTGGTTCCTGTTCGGTCTGCTGCTTTGCCTGGTGCGTCCGCGCCATCCCAACAACGTCTATGTCTTCGCCTGCATGTACCATGCTGTCTGCCCGCTGATCGGCCTCAAGGTCCGGGTGACGGTGGCCGACGAGGTCAAATCGGTGGGGCCGGCGGTCTACGTCTGCAACCACCAGAGCAACTACGACATCTTCACCGTGACCGGCGCGGTGCAGCCCGGCGTGGTGGCGGTGGGCAAGAAGAGCCTGTTGTGGCTGCCCTTCTTCGGTCTCATCTTCTGGCTTTCCGGCAACGTGCTGATCGACCGCTCCAACCGTTCCCGCGCCATCGGCACCATCGGCCAGGTGGTGGAGCGCATCAAGCATCGCGGCACCTCCATCTGGATGTTCCCGGAGGGGACCCGCTCCAAGGGGCGTGGCCTGCTACCGTTCAAGGCAGGCGCCTTCCACACCGCGGTACAGGCAGAGGTGCCGGTGGTGCCCATCGTCTGCTCCAGCTACTTCGGCCAGATCGATCTCAACCGCTGGGACAACGGCGAGGTGCTGCTGGAGGTGATGGCCCCGGTCTGCAGCAAGGAGCACGGTGCCGCCGGCATTCGCGACCTCTCCGACAACTGCCGCGCCCGGATGGAGGCCAAGCTGGCGGAGCTGGACAGCAAGCTCGGTCATCCCCGGGCCGCCTGAGTACACCGCAGATTGCATGAGGGAGCCGCTGGCTCCCTTTTTTATTGGTGAAAATCACCACTAGATCGGTATTTTTCGCCACCAAGACGATATTGAAAATACCTGATAAAACCCCATCTATATGTAAGTAAAGGAAAAATTATCTTGGCACGGCTCTTGTAAAGTTATGGGAAGAGATAGCCATCCCATCAACAAGGAGCCAGACCATGAGCGTATTTAGCCGCCTGACCGACGTGATCAATGCCAACCTGCACAGCCTGCTCGACAAGAGCGAAGAGCCGGAGAAGATGCTGCGGCTGATGATCGAAGAGATGGAGCAGGTCCAGGTCGAGATGAGAACCCAGGCCGCCCGCGTCATTGCCGAACAGAAGCAGCTGGAGCGTCATCAGCAGGCGTTGCAACACCAGATCCTGGAGTGGTCGGCCAAGGCCGAACTCGCCATCCAGAAGGGGCGTGAGGACCTGGCCCGGGCCGCGCTGACCGAGAAGCTGGCCGAGGTCAAAAAATGTGAGCAACTGGAGCAGGACAAGGCGCGGGTCGCCGAGGTGCTGGCTCAGCTCACCGCCGACAGCGAGCGACTGGCCGCCAAGCTGACCGAGGCACGCGAGAAGCAGAAGCTGCTGACCCTGCGTGAACAAACCGCTCACAGCCGGCTGCGGGCCCGTGCCCAGGTAGACAACCAGCGCATGCACGAGCTGATGGCCCGTTTTGACGGCTTTCAGGGCCGGGTCGATCAGCTGGAAGCCCAGCTGGAGGCGGCAACCCTGGGGCAGAACCCTTCGCTGGAGGCCCAGTTCCGCGAGCTGGAGCTGAACGACGAGATTGAACGGGAGCTGGCCCGCCTCAAGGGTCAAAAAGTGGAGGCATAACCATGACGCCCTGGCCGAAGGATCTTGCCCATCGCAAGCTGACCGGGGTCTGTGCCGGCATCGCCAACGGGCTGGGGCTCTCCAGGGTGACGGTGCGGGTTGCGGCCCTGATGGCGCTGATCCTGATGCCGCCCCTGGCGCTGGCCGCCTATCTGCTGGCGGTGCTGATCATGCCGCCCCGTCGTGAATTGAAGCGCTGGCTGGATTGACCCCGGGTCACTCAGCGGCATTAACCCAGTGAGGAGCAAAACATGCTGGAATTTATCGTCTTGATGCTGGTTCTGGTCGGCATGGCGCTGGCCGGGTTCACCGTGCTGGCCATGCTGCTGGTGAGCGGCGTCTTCGTGCTGTTTGGCGCCCTGGCCGGCATGTTTGCCCTCATCATCAAGCTGGCGCCCTGGTTGCTGGTGCTGTTGGTGGTGTGCTGGTTCATCAGCAGCCGGCGCAAGCAGGCCAATACCTACCGTTGACACTCCCTGTTACCGGATCCTTCCTTGGCCGCTGCGTACCGCGGCCTTTTTTGTGTCTGCTGGTGGTGTGCTGGTTTCAGCAGCCGGCGCAAGCAGGTTAATCAACCTACCGTTGACACTCCCTGTTATCGGATCCTTCCTTGGCCGCTGCGTACCGCGGCCTTTTTTGTGTCTGGGTGGTGGAGTACTGGTTTCAGCAGCCGGCGCAAGCAGGTTAATCAACCTGCCGTTGACCCTCCCTGTTATCGGAGCCTTCCTTGGCCGCTGCATACCGCGGCCTTTTTTGTATCTGGGCGGTGGCCAGCCAGGACTGGCTGCAGGCGAGCCAGCGCTCCGGCTGGGTGATCAGTTGCTCCTTGAAGGCCTTGCTCTGCTGCTTGAGCCGGTATTCGAGGCGCAGCGCCACCCCTTTCTCGCCGACGGCCTGCTGCCAAGCCAGGGTCAGCGGCCCCTTGCCACGCAGGGCGCGGGATCCCTTGCCGCTTTGATGCTGGCGCAGACGGCGGAGCGGGTCCGTGCTGATCCCGGTATAGAGCAGGCCGCTGGCGGTGCGTACCATGTAGATGAACCAGTGGCTGGCGGGCGGACTGGTAGCCGGTTCGGCGCCGGGAGCGGGTTCTCTCATTCGATCTCTCTGTGCCACACTCAAGAGCAGCTCAAGGAGGTGCGATGCGAGCGTGGTGGTGGTTGTGGTGTTTGCTGTCGATATCGGCTCATGGCGAGACGCTGCGTCTCTACGACTATCATCAGCACCCCCCCTTCATGACCGGGGAGCAGACTGGTCTGAGCCGGGATCTGGTCAAGTATCTCAATGAAAAGCTTGGCGGAGAACCCAGGCTGGAACTTTGGCTGGTGAATCGGGCCAGACTGGCGCTGGAGATGTCGGACCCCGGCTTCGATGGCCTGGTGGCCTGGGTCAATCCCGCCTGGGTGGGGGATCCCCAGCGCGAGCTCTACCTCTGGACCTTTCCCATCATGCGCGATACCAACGAGCTTATCTCCAGCGTCGCCAGGCCGGTCATCTATCACGGGCCCGACTCACTGAAGGGGATGAGCTTCGGCGGCATCGAGGGCTATCGCTATCAGGGCATCGACGAGGCGGCGGCCAGGGGCGATCTGGTGCGGGTCGATGCCAAGAAGGTCAAGACCAACTTCAGCCTGCTGGTGCGCGGTCGCATCGACGTGACCCTGGTGCCGGGCTCGGCACTCACCTTCTTCACCCATGACCCGGCCTTCGAGGGCAAGCTGTTCGTCTCGCCCTTTGCCCAGTCCAGCTATACCCGCCATATCCTGTTGCCAAAATCCCGCAGCGCACTGCACAGCCGGCTGAACGACATCGCCGAGCAGATGGACCGGGATCCCAAGTGGCACGCCATCCTGGAATCCTACCGCGGCAGACCCTGAGCGTCGGCGCTGCGGCGCAGATGGCGCCCAAGCTTGTGCAGCGGCAGCAGGCTCACCAGCAGGCCGGCCCAGACGAAGGCAAACCCCACCGATTTCACCGGATCCGGCGTCTCGCCAAACCAGAAGATGGCGAGCAGGAAGGCGAGGCTGGGCTCTATGTACTGCAGCAGACCCACCGTGCTCATGCGGGTACGCATCATGCCGTAGCAGAACAGCCCCACCGGCAGCAGGGTGGCGGGGGCACTGCCCATCAGCAACAGTCGCTCGGTCCAGTCACCGGTCACGAACTGGCTGGCACCGCTCACCGCCAGAGCGCCGATGATCAGCAGGGCGACGGGCAACTGCACCAGCGCCTCGAGGTAGAGGCTGACGCCGGCGTTATAGTGGACTTTCTTCTTGAGCAGACCGTAGAGGGCGAAGTTGGCTCCCATGATGAGGGAGAACCAGGGCAGCTGGCCGTAAGAAAACAGCATGTAGGCCAGCCCCGCCAGCGCCAGTGCCACCGCCAGGTGTTTTTGCGGGGTGAGCTTCTCTTTGAGGAACAACACGGCAAACACGATGTTGAACAGCGGCGTCATGAAGAAGGCGAGGCTGGTGGCCAGCACCTGGCCTGTGGTGAGGCACCAGGTGAACATGCACCAGCTGATGGACATGACGGGGCCGGCCAGCAGGATGAGACCGAGCTGGCACGGTTCGCTGCGCAGCCGCGCCCAGGGCACCCGGTAGCCGATGAGGAGGAACAGAAGGCCCAGCAGCACCGCCGACCAGAGTACCCGGTGGGAAAGCAGCTCCCACATGTTGACCGCGGGCATGAACTGGTAATAGAGGGGCAGCATGCCCCACAGCACGAATGAGAGGGCCGCGCTGCCGGTGCCCATCCAGTTCTTCATCTCGCTCCGTTTATTAAATTAAACAAGTGTGGCTGCATGATAAGTATCTGCTGAATCTTTCACAAGCAGGATCCGGCGGAAAACTCTGCTACTATCGGGCCCATGAACCGACTCGACAGTTTGTTTGAACAGATCCGCGCCTGCCGCCTGTGCGAGGCACACTTGCCGCTCGGGCCCAGACCGGTGATCCGTGGCAGCGAGCGCGCCCGTCTGCTGATCATCGGCCAGGCGCCAGGCACCCGGGTGCATGCCAGCGGCATCCCCTGGGACGATCCCTCCGGCGATCGCCTGCGCCAGTGGCTCGGGGTGGACAAGGCCACCTTTTACGATGAATCCCGTATCGCCATCATGCCGATGGGGCTCTGTTACCCTGGCAAGGGCAAGTCAGGAGATCTGCCGCCGCGCCCCGAATGTGCGCCCACCTGGCACGACAAGGTGCTGATGCTGCTGCCCAACATCGAGCTGACCCTGCTGATCGGCCAGTATGCGCAAGCCTACTACCTGCGGGAGGCGGCGAAAGGGTCGCTGACCGAGACGGTACGCAGCTGGGCTGACTACGGCCCGGCCTGGTTGCCGCTGCCGCACCCGTCACCGCGCAACACCTTCTGGCTCAAGAAGAACCCCTGGTTCGAGCAGGATGTGATCCCCCATCTGCAACAAAGGGTCGCCCCACAGCTGGGGTGACCCTCGTTGGCTAGAGTGCCGGTTCGACCTGCGGTTTGGGCTTGCTGCGGGCCATGGCGATGAGCGGCAGTATGATGCACAGGCACCCCAGCAGCAGCGGCAGGCCCGGCTGCTCATCGAACAGCCATACCCCGATGGCGACCGCCATCAGCAGGCCGGTGTACTCCGCAGAGGCTATTTTGCTCGCCTCGGCCTTGCGATAGGCCACCACGCACAATCCCGCATAGACCATGATCAGCGCCGAAGAGCCGAAGGCGGGCCACCACATCTGCCACTGCCAGTCGCCCCCTTCCCACCAGGCCAGCGCCATGATGAAGGGCATGCTCAACACGTTGGTAAAGAACAGGGTCTGGGCGATGGGCTGCTGGAGCGGGATCCGCTTGATCAGCAGATTGTTGAGCGCCATGGAGAGCGCCACCCCGAGCGCTGCCAATGCCGCCCAGTTCACCTCGGTGGGGCGCAGCACGATCAGCACCCCGACAAAGCCGATGAAGGCGGTCAGCACCTTCTGGCGCGAGATCGCTTCCCCCGCCAGCCACACCGCCAGCGGCACCATCATCAGCGGCGCCGCATAGAAGAGGGCGTTGGCGGTGGCCAGCGGCAGCCGGGTGAGGGCGATCACCATCAGGCAGACGCCGACCGCCCAGATATGGGCCCGCAGCAGATGCCACTTGAGCGCTACCGGCGGATTGCGACGCCATGACCAGAGCAGCCAGGGGGCCAGCAGGATGGCGGCGGAGAGCTGGCGGAAGAAGACGAACTGGAACACCGGCTGGTCCGGCTCCAGCACCTTGACCAGCGCGTCGGAAAAGACCGCCACCATATTGCCCAGCACCAGATAAAGGATGCCGATCCCTACTGCATTCATACCACCTCCCATGTTTGATGAGGGAAGGGTAGCCCGCGTGCTGTTATCCAGTAAAATGATAAAAAATCACCATGCATGAGAATTTTGGATAATGAAGCTGCCCCCCCTGCGTGCCGTTCAATACTTCGAAGTGGTTGCCCGCCTGCTCAGCTTTTCTCGCGCCGCGATTGAGCTCAACGTCAGCCAGAGTGCGGTCAGCCACCAGATCCGTCTACTGGAGGATTTTCTGGGAGAGCGGTTGCTGCTGCGCCAGGGCCGGCTGCTGTCGCTGACGGCGCAGGGGGAGGTCTATTTCGAGGGGATCTCCGCCGGGCTCGGCCAGATTGCCCAGAGCAGCGAGCAGCTGCGCGGCGGCGGCGAAATGCGGATCCGGCTCGCGGTCTACAGCTCGTTTGCGGTGAAGTGGCTGATCCCGCGCCTGGCTGGGCTGCGCCAGCTCTATCCCGAGCTGGATCTCAGCCTGGAGATGGTGGCGGAGGATCCCGAGCTCTCCGATCGGGTGGCGGACTGCTTCATCACCGTCTCCCCCAAGGGGCCCGGCTATATGCATGATCTGCTCTACCGGGAGCGGCTGATGCCGGTATGCAGCCGGCGACTGTGGCAGCAGGTGGAGGGGGAGTGGCCTGCGGCCCTGTGGCAACTGCCGCTGCTCTCCATCCAGGCGATCTACAAGGAGAAGGGGGAGGATTGGCGGCGCTGGGCCGACGTGGGCGGGCTGACGATCGCCCCCGAGGCGAGGATGCATCATTTCAGCCACATTCTGCTGGCACTGGAGGCGGCCAACTGGGATCAGGGGGTGGCGCTCATCAACGACTATATGCTGCAGCCGGAGGATCCCGGTCTGGTGCGACTGCCGCTGCATGCACTCGAGACCGGGGACAACTTCTATTTTGTCTGCAAGCGCTCGCGTGTCCATGAACCCGCCATCAGCCGGCTGCGCCAGTGGCTTTGGCAGGAGGCGCAAGCGAGCCTGCGCCCCGGTGAGAATGAACCGCTCAGGCGTGTTTGAATAGGCGCAGCACGAGCAGGGCTGGTGGCGGAGATCCTGCGAAGGGCCGAGAGATGGAGTGGCCTGACAGCAAGGCTCAGGCCACTTGGGTTCAGGCTTTCTTGAACTGGCTCAGAATAAACAGGCTGGTGGCGCAGACCACTACCGAAGGGCCGGCCGGTGTGTCCTGATACCAGGAGAGCAGCAGTCCGCCGAGCACGGCAAGGCAGCCGATGAGGGCGGCAAAGCCGGCCATCTGTTCCGGTGTTCGGCTGAAGCGGCGGGCCGTTGCCGCAGGGATGATCAGCAAGGAAGTGATGATCAGCGCCCCGACGAACTTCATCGCCACGGCGATCACCAGCCCGATCAGCAGCATCAGCACGCAGCGCAGCACATCGACCCTGACCCCTTCCACCCGGGCAAGCTCTTCGGAGATGGTCATGGAGAGCAGGGGATCCCACAGCCGCCACAGGGTGAGCAGCACCAGGGCGCCGCCGCCATAGATCCAGAGCAAGTCCATCGGTTGTACCGAGAGCAGGTCGCCGAACAGGTAGGCCATCAGATCCACCCGCACGTTGTCCATGAAACTCAAGGTGACCAGACCCAGCGACAGGGCGCTGTGGGCCAGGATGCCGAGCAGGGTATCGGTGGCGACCTGCTGGTTGCGGCTCATGATCACCAGCAGCATGGCCATGGCGAGACAGCAGACCACCACCGCCAGGGTGAGATCCACCTGCAGCAGGATGCCGAGCGCGATGCCGAACAGGCAGGCGTGGGAGAGGGTGTCGCCAAAATAGGCCATCTTGCGCCATACCACGAAGCTGCCGAGGGGGCCGGCCAGCATGGCGATGCCGAGGCCGGCCGCGAGGGCGTATAACAGAAAGCTGTCCACTTGATGATCCTGTCGGGTACGTTATTGATTGCGGGAGGGCAGGCGAATGACGGGGGCCTGCGGTTCATGATGATGGTGTTCGCCGTCGCAGTGGTGATGGTGGGTGTAGACCGCCAGCACCTCCTGTTCCGGTCGGCCGAACAGACGGGCAAATTCGGGGTGGCGGGCCACGCTCTCCGGTTCGCCGTGACAGCAGACGTGGCGGTTGAGGCAGATCACCTCGTGGGTGCTGGCCATCACCAGGTGCAGGTCGTGGGAGACCATCAGCACGGCGCAGTTGAACTCGGCGGCCAGCTGGCTGATGAGGGCGTAGAGCTCGATCTGGCCGTTGATGTCCACCCCTTGCACTGGCTCGTCCAGCACCAGTAGCTCGGGTTTGACCAGCAGGGCACGGGCCAGCAGCACCCGCTGCATCTCGCCGCCAGAGAGTTTCTGCATCCGGTTGTCCAAAAGATCTTCCGCACCGACCCGGTTCAGCGCCTCCTCGATGGAGAGGCGGCCGTTCTTGCCAAGCTGCAGAAAACGGCGCACCGTCAGCGGCAGGGTGGGATCCAGATAGAGGCGCTGGGGCACATAACCGACCCGCAGGTCACGGCTGCGGGCGATGTGGCCTGAATCCGGCGTGAGCAGGCCCAGTACCAGCTTGCTCAGGGTACTTTTGCCCGCTCCGTTGGGACCGACCAGGGTCGTGATTTTGCCTTTGTTCAGGGTAAAGGAGACCTTGTCGAGCACGGATCGTCCATCAAATGAAAGACAGACCTCTTTCAGCTCCACCAGTTGGGTCATGACAGCTCCGGGGTTTACAGCCTGTGAGAGTTATAATATAACAATAACGTTGGTTTGTTATATTATCACACACACACTTCCTGACGAGACCTCTATGCGAATTCTTGCCCTGATCACTGCCCTGCTGGCGGTGAGTCTGCCTGTCCGTGCCCTCGAGGTGCTGACCACCATCAAGCCGCTGGGTTTCATCGCGGCCGCCATCACCGACGGCGTGAGCGAGCCCAAGGTGCTGCTGCCGACCGGCGCCTCGCCCCATGATTTCTCCCTGCGCCCATCTGACATTCGCAGCATCAATGAGGCCGACCTGGTGGTCTGGATCGGTCCTGAGCTGGAAGGCTTCATGGCCAAGCCGCTGGCCAAGCATCCCCATGTGTTGACCCTGACCCGGGTCGAAGGGATGCCGCTGTTCGATTACAGCAAGCAGGCCGGCCACGAAGAACACGCCGACGAGGGGCATGAAGGTCATGATCACGACGGTCATGAGGGGCACCACCACGAGGGCGTCGACCCCCACATCTGGCTGGGACCGACTCAGGCGCTGGTCATCGCCAATGCCCTGAGCGAAACCCTGAGCGCTCAGGATCCGGCCAACGCCGAGCGTTATCGCGCCAACCTGCTGGCGTTCAAGGCCAAGGTAGAGGCCAAGGACAAGGTAATTGCCGAGCAGATGAAGGCGGTGAACCAGAAGGGCTATTTCGTGTTCCACGAGGCCTATGGCTACTGGGAGCGCCACTACGGCATGAGCTCCAAGGGCCACTTTACCGTGAGCCCGGAGCGACGCCCCGGCGCCAAGACCCTGGTGGAGATCCGCAAGGCACTGGAAGAGAAAAAGGCGAGCTGCATCTATGCCGAGCCGCAATTCTCGCCAGCGGTGATCGAGTCGGTGGCCCGCAATACCGGTGCCAAGGTGCTGCTGCTGGATGAAGTGGGTGAGCAGGTACCGCTCGGCCCGGATGGCTATCCCCGGTTCATGCAGCAACTGGCGGACGCTTTCGCCGAGTGCCGCTGACAGACCCGCCGAGCCGTGGTGCTCATGATGGAGCGTGCGCAGCCAACTATACTGACTCCCAGCATCTGACAGGGAGTGTCTTGTATGAAATGGCTGCTCGTTCCCACCTGCACGTTGGCACTATGCTGCGCCAGCGTGCAGGCATCCCGCCTCTCCGAATACATCGCCAGCCCCGAGCTGCGGGCAAAACTACAGGAAGTATATGGTGGTCGTGCTATTCAGCGGGCCGAGGCATTTTCGCGCCTGCTCACGCCCAGGGCCGGTACCACGGATCAGCAGAAGATCGAGCTGGTGAACAACTACTTCAACAACCTGACCTACAGCGATGATCCCAGGTTGTGGGGAGAAGCGGATTACTGGGCCAATCCGCTGGAGTTTATCGGCGCCCGCGGTGGCGACTGCGAGGATTACAGCATCTCCAAGTACTACACCCTGATGGAGCTGGGGGTGGAGGAGAAGAAGCTGCGGCTGGCCTACGTCAAGGCGGTGCGTTACAACCAGTTCCACATGGTGACGCTCTACTTCGCGACCCCCAAGTCGGATCCAATGGTGCTCGACAACATCAACAGCCGGATCCTGCCCGGCAGCAAGCGAACCGACCTGATCCCCGTCTACAGCTTTGATGCCAAAAGCATCTGGATCATGAAGTCCCGCCGTGAAGGGACGCTGGCAGGTAGTGCCGACAGGTTGGCGCAGTGGACGTCGATGAAGACCCGGTTCTCCAGCGAGCAACTGCGCTCCCCCCGCCGCGAGCTATAGCTTGCCCGCGGTTTTCAACTCCTCGAAATATTTGGCCGCGCCCGGATGCTGGTCGATGCTCAGCACCGGGCCGGTCTTATTGCGTGCCTGGTGGAACAGGTTGGCGTAGCCGTAGGTCTGCTCATTGAACTTGGTTTGCTGGGCCAGCATGGCCTTGGTCAGGCGGTACACATCGGCTTCCGGCGTGCTGGCGGTGGTCACCAGGGTGGCCGCGATGGCAAAGGTCGGCGTCGCCTTGAGGTTGCCCGGGTAGATGCGCGCAGGCACCTGGCTGCGCTGGTAATACTTCACCCCCTTGAGCAGCTGATCCCGGGTTGCTCCCTCGATCGGCAGAAAACGCACGGCACAGCGTTTGGCGGTATCCAGCACGATGCGATTGGGGTGACCCATCACCAGGCCATAGGCATCGATCTGCTTGCTGCACAGCGACTCGGCCAGATTGGCCACGCTCTTGAGATCGAGATCCTGCTCCTTGGTGCCCAGCACGTTGAACAGGGCGAGCGCCGTCTGGCGGGTGCCTGAGCTCTTGAGCCCCATGTCGATGGGGGCCAGCTTGAGCTGCTCCAGGCTGGTGATATCGCCGTCGGCCCGCACCACTATGGTGAAAGGCTCGGCGTGGGTAGCGAAGATGGCTCTGAGCTCTGGCTGAGGCTGACTGGCATACGGACCCAGGCCGTGACTGGCTTGGTAAAGCCAGTCCGACTGCACCAGCGCATAGCGGGTCTCGCCACTTTTCAGCTGGCGCAGATTTTCGATGGAGCCCGAGGTCGCCTGCAGCTTGCACTGCAATCCGGCATCGCTCTTGTTGGCCAGCCGACAGAACTCTTTGGCGATCTGGTGATAGATCCCCTGCTCACCGCCGGTGGCGATGGTCATGGTGTCGGCCAGCAGAGGCAGTGGGCACAGCAGGGCGAGCAACAATCCGGTCTTGTTCATCATGCCTCCTTGCTGGCATAGCCATCGATGCCCCAGTTGCGCAGGGTATCGATATCCTGAATGTCGCCGGCCTCCGCCAGCAGGGTGTAGCCCGCGCTGTGCAGGCACTGGGCCACCAGATTCCAGTAGAGCGGGGCCTGGGTCGGCTGGCAGCTGATGAAGACAGGGTTGATGGGGTCGAGCTGATTGAAGGTCTCGTTGGTCATCGGGATGGCGCTGAAAGCCATCTCCACGCCCTGTTCCTGCAAGGCGGCCAGCCGCTCCTGGGCAAGGGGCGGCACATGTTCCTGATCCCAGCGCCAGTCGAGGGTCTTGCCTCTGCCCTTGGCAAGCAGGGCAGAAAATTGCGTCCAGTCAGCATGGCCGAGCAGGCTGAGCGGCAGTTGCAGTCCCTCGACCGTGTGGTGCAACCAGAGATCGAGCAGGTGCCGGATCTCGTCCGGCGAGCTGTCCAGCGAGGGGGTGACCTCCGGAATGAGGCGGCTGTAGAGGCGAATGCTGCCCTGGGTCGAGAAGAAATGTTGTTGCAGCAGGCCTTCTCCCGCCTCCGCCAAGGTTTGCAGCGGCTGATTTGATATGGCGACCTGTTTGCTGAGCTGGCTGATCTTGAGCCGCTGTTGCAGCAGATCCCGTTTTCGTTCGGACACCAGCTGGTTGACCGAGGCCACCAGCTCCTTGAGATCCTGCAGCCAGGGGGAGGCCAGATTGCCGCTGAACTGGCGCTTGCGGATCTTCACCAACTGCTGGTTGATCTGCTCGAGTGGGCGCAGCAGCCGGTTGCAGACCCAGGAGATCACCAGGGTGAATACCAGCAGACCGGCTAGCAGCGCCGTGCCGGTACGGCTGATGGCATTCCACAGGTGCTGGTAGGCATAACCCGTGTGCCCTTCCAAGGTGAGGGTGCCCAGCATGCGCCAGCCATCGGTCAGCTCCTGCTCAATTTTTACCGGTGGCATGTCGATAACAGAGGGGAGCCAGGTCGGCACGTTTTGCTGCGCCGTGTGGAAGACCTTCTGAAACAACACCTGGCCATCGGGATCCAGCAGGGTGACCGCACTGACGAAGCCGCCGTCGAACATGGCGTTGACGATGGTTTCGGCCAGTACCTTGTCATCGTTGAGCAGGGTGCCCTGCAGCACCAGGCCGAGGGCCGTGATGGCGGTTTCCAGATTGGCAGACATCTGATCGAGGATGGACTGGCGTACCGTGGTGACCTCCAGCATGAACAGCAGGATGGCCCCGGCCAGGAACAAGATCAGGATGATTCGATTTAACAGTTTCGCTAACGACATATCCACTCCATGGAAAAATTATCGCAACATGCTGAAACCTTGGGTCTGATGCGAGCGGACCCGGCTCTTAAAAATAGGAAAAAAATGGTTAAAAAAGACGATCATTTCTGCCCATAAAGGAATGTTATGCATAAAATGTGAGGTTCATGCAGATTGCTATGAACTAATTGTGAGTATTTAGGTCAAACAATCAGTTTTATACGGTTTCATAACAAACAAACTGACCACTAACACCCTTAGATCTAATGACAGGATAGCGGATGAAACGTCTCCGTCCCTTGGTAGCGCAGGCTGCCAATTGGGAACCCCCGGTTCCCCGCAAACACTTTTACGCCATGCTATTGCTGACCGCGATGACGCTGTCTGCGGTAGCCATATTGCCAGCGCCGGGTGACATCCTGGAGCGGCCATTGCGTCTGGAGTTGCCGATTGCCACCAGCGGCACCGCAACCAACGAAGACAATACGGACTTCAACGACATCCCGGATCACGAGCTGGTGGAAGCCGCGACCCCGGAAGATGACATCCCGACCGATGCCACCCCCCAGTGGCAGGATTATCGGGTACGAAACGGCGAAAACCTGACCACCATCTTCAACAACCTGGGTCTCTCCACCACCACCCTCTACAAGGTGCTGGATGCCGATACCAAGAACAATCTGGCACGTCTCAAGCCCGGTCAAACCATCGAGCTGCTGATCGATCAGGACAACATACTGCAGCAGATGAAGATTCGTCTGAACATCAAGCAGACCCTGATCCTGGAGCGCACCGACGACACCTACAGCGCCAACATGCTCAATGAAGAGGTGGAGTGGCAGAAGAAGGGGTATGACGGGGTCATCAACGGCAGCTTCTACGTCAGTGCCCGCAATGCGGGGATCCCGGCCAACCACATCCAGAAGATTGCCAACCTGTTCCAGTGGCGGCTCAACTTCGCCAAGGATCTGAAAAAGGGCGACAAGTTCAAGGTGCTGGTGCGCCAGGAGACGGTCGAGGGCAAGAGCACCGGCAATACCCAGTTGCTGGGGGTGGAAGTGTTCAGCCAGGGCCAGAGCGTGTCTGCCTGGTTGTCTGAAGATGGCAACTACTACGATGGCCAGGGCAACAGCCTGGAGCGCGGCTTCCGCCGTTATCCGACTCACAGCCGCTACCGGGTCAGCTCCAGTTTCAACCCGAACCGTCGCCATCCGATCACCGGCCAGGTACGCCCCCACGAGGGCACCGACTTTGCCCTGCCGGTCGGCACCCCCGTGATGGCAACCGGCGACGGTGTCGTGCTGAAGGCGACCAGCCACCCGCTGGCCGGCACCTATGTGGTGATCAAGCACGGTCGTACCCTGATGACCCGCTACCTGCACCTGAGCAAGCTGCTGGTCAAGCCGGGCCAGAAGGTGAAGATGGGTGACAAGATTGCGCTCTCCGGCAACACCGGTCGTTCCACCGGTGCCCACCTGCACTACGAGGTGCGGATCAACAACCGTCCGGTCGATGCCATGAAGGTCAAGCTGCCGATGGCGGAACCGCTCTCCGGCAAGGAGAAGCGCCAGTTCCTCGCCAAAGTGAAGAGCTATCGCAAGGAGATGGAGGCCGGTTGATGCCTCTCTCGCCGAAACAAAAAGGCCCCGCCACTCTGGCGGGGCCTTTTTATTGGCTGATGGCCATCAATAGCCCTTGTCGAAGTCTATCTTGCCGTCCAGCGGCTGGCCGTCGATGAAGCGGATGTAGTTGCGCACGAAGATCTGGGCCACATCCTCGGGGAAGCTGTAGGCGCTGTTGTGCGGCGTGATGATGAGATTGGGCTGGCCCCAGAGCGGGCTGTCGGCGGGCAGCGGCTCCTGTGCGAACACATCCAGCACTGCCATGCCCAGCTTGCCGGTGCGCAGCGCCGTGAGCAGGTCACCTTCGTGGATGGCATTGCCGCGCCCGACGTTGAACAGGATGGCGCCCGCTTTGCAGTGTTCGAAACGGGGAGCGGTGAAGAGGTGGTGCGTCTCGCGGGTGGCGGGCAGGACGCTGACGATGACGTCAGCCTGCGCCAGCACCTTGTTGAGGGCCGGCAGTTGATACACCTGATCGAAGCCGGCCCGCTCGCGGCCGCTGCGGCTGATGCCAAGCACCTTCATGCCGAAGTGCTTGCCGGTGTGGGCAATGTGCTGGCCTATGCTGCCGGTGCCCAAGATAAGCAGGGTGCGTCCCTTGAGGCCGTGATAGGGGTGGCTTTGCCACAGTCGCTGCTTCTGCTGCTCCCGATAGAGCGGCAGCTGGCGCATCAGGCTGAGCAGATGGCCAAACACGTATTCGCTCATCAGCGGGCCGAAGATGCCGCGCACGTTGGTGAGCTGATAGTCGCGGCGGCAGCTGGCATCCAGCAGCACGTCGACTCCGGCGTAGGTGGACTGCAGCCAGCTGAGCTTGCCGGCCTTGGCCAGCAGCGGTTTGGCCCGCGCCGGCTCTGCCATCAGGATGTGGGCTTCGCCGATCAATTTCTCGGCCTCGCCCTGGTTGTCGGCCCGCAGAATGCGCAAATGGGGGAGGTGGGCCGCCTTGAGCAGGCGCTCGTAGTGAGCATTGTCCTGGCTGAGCAAAAGAAGGGTACGTTGACTCATACTCTTGTTCCTTATCAGATTTGCGGCGCGGGAGAGAGGCCGCTCTGTCCTCATCTTACCCGAGTTGACCGGCCAACATAGCCGACCAGGCCGCTTTTTCGTTTTCGCGCGGCCCCTCGTGGGCTACAATCTGCCCCACATTTTGCAAAGGATCCGACTCCAGTGTTTGGTGACAAGTTTTATAAGCGACTGGCCGAGCTACAGCCTTGGCAACAGACCGTCTACACCCTGGCGCTGGCAGAGCGCATGTACCCCAACTATGCGCTGTTTTCCCAGGCCTCCGGTTTCGGGGATGCGAAGGCATTTCGCCACGCCCTGGATCAGATGTGGAATTACCTGACGGTGAAGGGTTCCCGCGTCAATCTGGGGGCGATCCTGGAGGCGTTTGAAGTCTATATTCCCGAGCCTGGCAAATTCGAGTCCTACGGTGCCTATCCGGCGCTGGATGCCTGCGTGGCGCTGGGCTGTGCCTACAACTCGGTGATCTGCCGGGTGGGTGAAGAGGCCAACGATGCCAGCCATGCGTCGGTGGGTACCGTGGCCGGTTTCATCGAGATGCTGGAAGAGCGCGACCTCACCGACGAGGAGCTCTACGAGCACGAGTACATGGAAGCCGAGCTGGAGTTCCAGGTCGAGCTGCTCAAGCGGGTTGCCCATGAGCGCGACAGCGACCGTATTCTGGCGATCCGCACCTTTGCGGCCCAGGATGGCGTCTCCAATATCGGCATCAGCCTGGAAGAGTGATCGCACTCTTCCCGGCCCATAAAAAAAGCTCCCAAATGGGAGCTTTTTTTATGCCCGCTCCTCGGTGAGGGGCCGGACACTCAGCACCGGGGCCGCGTCTATCTCGTCGGCATTCATCATGGCCGAGATGCGCTGCAGGGAAGAGAGCAACAGGGTCTGCTCCCAGACCTCAAGTGCCTGAAAGCGCTGGATGAAGCGCTCCTGCAGCGGGGTGGGTGCCTGGGCCAGCAGGGCGCGGCCTGCGTCAGTCAGCGTCGCATGCACCTTGCGCTTGTCGGTTTCGCTGCGGATGCGCTGCACCAGCTGGCGGCTCTCGAGGCGGTCCATGATGGTGGTGGCGGTGGCCTGACTCATGTTGGTGTGATCCGCCAGCTGGCGCATGGAAATCTGGCCCAGCTCGTCGATCCCCTTGAGCAGCAAGAGCTGGGGCGAGGTCAGGCCGGCCTCCTTGATCAAGCGCTTGGAGTGCATGTCGATGGCACGAATTATCTGGCGCAGGGCGACCAGCACTTCATCATGTTTTTCCATGGGGAACGAATCGTCGAGGGGCTGTTGAGAGGCGCAAAATTCTCCGCCTAATTCGTCACAAGGTCAATATGGTTTTTACTGTAATGATTTCTGCTCTAATTATTTTTGTGTTAGGTTAGCGGGCATTTTCCGAATTTTGACCCGACTTTTGAGGAGCAAGATGATGAGTGACGAACTGGACATCAAGTCGCTGGCGGCCGACCTTCGGGTGGTCAGAGTGCGTTATGAACTGCCTGATACCTCGGCTTTCGTGCGTTACCAGCCTGCCTATGACGAAGACCCCAACAACCTCAAGGTGCACCACTACGATGGTGAGCTGCCTCTCTCCTGCAGTGAGACAGGTTCTTTCAACCTAAAGGAGTTGGTGAATGAATTGCGTTACGCCTATGTGCTGGTGCACCTCTTCCCGGACGAGAGCGCGATGAACTTCTATCTGACCGGCCTTGATACCGGTCTGGCCCAGCTGGAGTTCATCGGCGGCTCTTACGACTTCAACCGGCTCTGGATCACCAGCGGCATCTCCAACCTGGGCGTGCCCATGGCCATCTTCCTCGGCAAGCGTCATGCGGTGAATGGCCAGCCTTCGGTCAGCCTGGTGGACCACCGGGTGCAGACGGCCGGCAAGCTGGTCTACCGCGCCATCGGCGGTGCCGGCGATCACGTGGGTGAAGACTTTTTCAACAACGACTAAGGAGGCCAGATGAGAGCAAGCAAAGGGCTATTCAAAGGCCTCAACCCGACCATGGCCATGACGGCGCTCACCGTCATCACCCTGTTCCTGCTGTTCGGGGTGTTCGTCCCCGAAACGGCCGCCAGCTGGTTTGTCGGCGCCAAGGATCAGATCATTGCCGGGTTCAAGTGGTACTACATTCTGGTGGTCGCCCTGTTCCTGTTCTTCGCTGTCTACTTGATGTTCAGCCGCTTTGGCAGCATCCGGCTGGGTGACGACGACCAGGTACCGGAGTTCGGCTACTTCGCCTGGTTTGCCATGCTGTTCAGCGCCGGCATGGGCATAGGGCTGGTGTTCTGGAGCATCGCCGAGCCGATGAACCACCTGCAGGGCAACCCCTTCATCACCGAAGGGATGACCCCGGAGGCGGCCCAGATCGCCATGCGCCTCACCTTCTTCCACTGGGGCCTGCACCCCTGGGCCATCTACGTGATCGTCGGCCTGTCGCTCGCCTTCTTCAGTTATCGGCGCAAGCTGCCGCTGGCCATCCGCTCCGTGCTCTATCCGCTGCTCGGCGATCGCATCTACGGCTTCTGGGGCCACGCCGCCGACGTGCTGGCGGTGTTCGGTACCGTGTTCGGGGTGGCCACCTCCCTTGGCCTGGGTGTCTCCCAGATGAACACAGGTCTCAACCAGATGTTCGGCATGGAAGTATCGCAAGCGAACCAGCTCTGGCTCATCGGCGGCATCAGCCTGATCGCCACCCTGTCGGCGGTCTCCGGGGTCGGGCGGGGGGTCAAGCTGCTCTCCGAGCTCAATATCTGGTTGAGCGTGTTCGTGCTGAGCCTCTTTCTGGTGCTGGGGCCGACCACCTACATCCTCAACGCCTATGTGCAGAACATCGGTGACTACCTGCAAAACATCGTCAAGCTGAGCTTCTGGACCAACACCGAGGCCAACGGCACCTCGGCCTGGCAGTCGAGCTGGACCGCCTTCTACTGGGGCTGGTGGATTGCGTGGGCGCCTTTTGTCGGCATGTTCATCGCCCGTATCTCCAAGGGGCGTACCATCCGCGAATTCGTGCTCGGTGTGCTGCTGGTGCCCTCGCTGCTCGGCATGTTCTGGCTCACCGTGTTCGGCGGTACCGCCATGAATCTGGAGCTGTTCGGCGGTGGCGGCGTGGTGGCCGCGGTCAATCAGGACGTGACCCTGGCGCTCTACCAGACGGTGGAACTGCTGCACTGGGAGACCTTCGGCTGGATCGCCAAGGGGGTGCTGACCCTGCTGATCTGTACCTACTTCATCACCTCCAGCGACTCGGGTACCCTGGTGATTACGACCCTGCTCTCCATCGGCGATCAGGATCCTCCCGTGCTGCACCGCGCCATCTGGGGGCTGGGTCAGGGGCTGGTGGCCGCCATCCTGCTGGTCTCCGGCGGGCTGGCCGCCCTGCAAGCCGCCAGCATCATAGCGGCGCTGCCCTTCTCGGTGATCATGCTGGCCATGTGCTACTCGCTGATGCTGGGGCTCAAGCAGGAGAGCCAGCACCAGTTCGAATACCGGCAAAAGCTCAAGCGCCACGACGGTTCAACCCACATGAGCCTGCTGGAGCGGATCGGGCCAGCCTGACGTTGCTTCATCCTGTTCAGGCTGCCATCAAACAGCCAAACAAAAGGGGAACCTCGCGGTTCCCCTTTTTCATGGCTGATCAGCTGCCGCTGGTCACAGCATCTGTTTGAGGCGATAGAGCAGATCCAGCGCCTGCCGCGGAGTGAGCTCGTCCGGGCGCACTGCTTCCAGCTCATCGACCACCGGATGGCTCTGGGGCGCCATGGCCACCGGGGCTGGGCGGCTTTCACCAGCGGCCACCGGGGTGGCGCTTTCCAGTTCGTGCAGTTTGTGACGGGCCTGCTGGATCACCGATTTGGGCACCCCCGCCAGCGCAGCTACCTGCAGCCCGTAGGAGCGGCTGGCCGCCCCTTCCTGCACCGCGTGCATAAAGGCGATGGTGTCACCGTGTTCCACCGCATCGAGGTGGACGTTGGCCAGCCCTTCCATCAGCTCCGGCAGACGGGTCAGCTCGAAGTAGTGGGTGGCGAACAGGGTGTAGGCGCCAATCTTGCTTGCCAGCTGCTCGGCGCAGGCCCACGCCAGCGAGAGGCCGTCATAGGTACTGGTGCCGCGGCCGATCTCGTCCATCAGCACCAGGCTGCGGGCGGTGGCGTTGTTGAGGATGTTGGCGGTCTCGGTCATCTCCACCATAAAGGTGGATCTTCCCGATGCCAGATCATCCGACGCCCCGATACGGGTGAAGATGCGGTCGATGGGGCCGATACGGGCGCTGTCGGCCGGTACGAAGGCACCGATGTGGGCCAGCAGCACGATCAGCGCGGTCTGGCGCATGTAGGTGGATTTACCGCCCATGTTGGGGCCGGTGATGATCAGCATCCGCCGCTCCCGCTCCAGCCGAATGGGGTTGGCGATGAAGGGGTCGGTCATCACCTGCTCCACCACCGGATGGCGGCCCGCTTCGATGATGATCTGATCCTCGTTGATGAGCGTCGGGCAGCGGTAGTCCAGGGTTTCGGCCCGCTCGGCCAGGTTGGCCAGCACGTCCAGCTCCGCCAGCGCGGCGGCGGACTCCTGCAGATCGCCCAGATGCGGCAGCAGAGCATCGAGCAGCTCCTCGTAGAGGCGTTTCTCCAGCGCCAGCGCCTGGGCCTGGGCGGTGAGCACCTTGTCCTCGTACTTTTTAAGCTCGTCGATGATGTAGCGTTCGTTGTTTTTCAGTGTCTGACGGCGGATGTAGTGGGCCGGCACCAGATGGCTGTTGGCGCGGCTCACCTCGATGTAAAAGCCGTGCACCTTGTTGTAGCCCACCTTGAGGGTGTTGATGCCGGTCAGCAGCCGCTCACGCTCCTCGATGCGGGCCAGGCTGGCGGTGGCGCCGTTGGCCAGATCCCGCAGCTCGTCCAGCTCCTGGTTGAAGCCGTCACGGATGACGCCGCCATCGCGGATCAGCACCGGCGGCACCTCCATCACGGCGCGCTCCAGCAGATCCAGCAGCTCGGGGAAGGTGCTGGCGCGTTCGCGCAGCTGCTGCACCGCCTCATGCTCGCTCTCCGCCAGCAGGCGCTGTAGCTCAGGCAGCTGGGCGAAGGCCTGCCGCAGCCGGGTGAGATCGCGCGGACGGGCCGAGCGCAGGGCCAGGCGCGCCAGCACCCGCTCCACATCGCCGACCTGGCGCAACAGGCCGCCCAGCTCGTCATAGAGGTTCTGCTCGATGAGCTCCTTGATGGTGCTCTGGCGACCTTTCAGGATCACCCGGTCGCGGATCGGCTGGTGGATCCAGCGCTTGAGCAAGCGGCTGCCCATGGGGGTGGCGGTGCAGTCCAGCACGGCGGAGAGGGTGTTGTCGTGGCCGCCGGCCAGATTCTGGGTCAGCTCCAGATTGCGGCGGGTGGCGGCATCCATGATGACCGCGTGATCCGGCTGCTCGAGGCGCACGCTGCGAATGTGGGGCAGGGCGGTGCGCTGGGTGTCTTTCACGTATTGCATCAGGCAGCCGGCGGCGCACAGGGCGGTCTCGCTCTGCTCGACGCCGAAGCCCACCAGATCCTGGGTACCGAACTGCTGGCACAAGAGCTTGCGGGCGGTGCCCAGCTCGAACTCCCACTCCGGGCGGCGGCGCAGACCGCGGCGACCCTCGACATGGTGCAGGAAGGCGAAGGATTCGGGGTAGAGCAGCTCGGCCGGATTGGTGCGCTGCAGCTCCGCCAGCAGGGTCTCTTCTTTCTCGAACTGGTTGATGAAGAAGCGGCCGGAGCCGATGTCCATGGTGCCGTAGCCGAAGCGGCGGCCATCGTGGTAGACGGCGGCGATCAGGTTGTCCTGTCGCTCGCTGAGCAGCGCTTCGTCGGAGACGGTACCCGGGGTGATGATGCGGATCACCTTGCGCTCCACCGGCCCCTTGCTGGTGGCGGGATCCCCCACCTGCTCGCAGATGGCAGCCGATTCGCCGAGCTGTACCAGCTTGGCCAGATAACCTTCGATGGCATGATAGGGGACGCCCGCCATCGGGATGGGGCTGCCGGCCGACTGGCCGCGCTTGGTCAGGGAGATGTCGAGCAGCTGGGAGGCCTTGCGGGCATCGTCATAGAACAGCTCGTAGAAGTCGCCCATCCGATAGAACAGCAGGATCTCCGGGTTCTCGGCCTTGAGGGTCAGATACTGCTGCATCATGGGCGTGTGGGCGCTGAGATTGGCGCCAGGCGCGGTGCCGGTAGCTAGGTGTTGTGCGGTCATGTGCGATTCCAGAAGGGGCCTCTGCGGGCCAGTGTCTGCGGTGATGAGCCTTGAACTTGATGGTGCCATTCTACACATAAGCAGGGCGGCGGGGGAGGTCGGGTTCCGGGGTTGTCTCTGGCTGAGCGGGTCTTGGTGCTGCACATCGATGTCGGTGGGGGTCTGCCCGGCGGTTGCGGGCGGCAGTGACGGGATCGCATAATGTGCCTCTTCAACGAATCAGCAGGAGCCGTGATGAAACTGGATGCAGAGATAGAGCACCTTGCCATCGAGCTGGGTCGGGCCCTCGGTCAGCGCGGTTGGCTGGCGGCGACCGCCGAATCCTGCACCGGTGGCGGGGTGGCGACGGCCATCACCGACATCGCGGGCAGCTCAGGCTGGTTCGACCGCGGTTTTGTCACCTACACCAACGAAGCCAAGCAGCAGATGCTGGGGGTGAGCGGCGAGAGCCTTGAGCAACACGGCGCGGTGAGCGAAGCCGTGGTGCTGGAGATGGCCCGTGGTGCGCTGGCACACTCCTCTGCCGCCATCAGTGTCGCCATCAGCGGCATCGCCGGCCCTGGCGGCGCGACACCGGGCAAGCCGGTCGGCACCGTCTGGTTCGCCTGGGCTGATCGATCCGGCCGTCATCACTCCCTGCTGGCCCGTTTCGACGGGGATCGCCGGCAGGTGCGCCAGCAGGCGGTGAGACAGGCCTTGTCGGGTCTGTTGGCCCTGCTCAGATAAATTGGGCTTGATACTGTATGAATAGACAGTATACTTAGCCCAACTTCATTTTTACTCACGATTTCCAGCGGAGATTGGCATGGATCAGAACAAACAGAAGGCACTGGCGGCTGCGCTGGGTCAAATCGAAAAGCAGTTTGGCAAAGGCTCCATCATGCGTCTGGGCGACAGCAAGACCATGGATATCGAAGCCATCTCCACCGGCTCCCTCTCCCTGGACGTGGCGCTGGGCATCGGTGGCCTGCCGTGCGGTCGTATCGTCGAGATCTATGGCCCGGAATCTTCCGGTAAAACCACGCTGACCCTGCAGGTGATCGCCGAAGCGCAGAAGAAGGGCAAGACCTGCGCCTTCGTCGATGCGGAGCACGCGCTGGATCCCATCTATGCCGCCAAGCTGGGCGTCAACGTCGACGACCTGCTGATCTCCCAGCCGGATACCGGTGAACAGGCGCTGGAAATCTGCGACATGCTGGTGCGCTCCAACGCCGTTGACGTCATCATCGTCGACTCCGTGGCAGCCCTGACCCCGAAAGCGGAAATCGAAGGCGAGATGGGTGATTCCCACGTCGGCCTGCAGGCCCGTCTGATGTCCCAGGCGCTGCGCAAACTGACCGCAAACATCAAGAACGCCAACTGCCTGTGCATCTTCATCAACCAGATCCGGATGAAGATTGGCGTCATGTTCGGCAGCCCGGAGACCACCACGGGTGGTAACGCCCTCAAGTTCTACGCCTCCGTCCGTCTGGATATCCGTCGCATCGGCGCCATCAAGGAAGGCGACGAAGTGGTCGGTAACGAGACCCGCGTCAAAGTGGTCAAGAACAAGGTGGCCCCGCCCTTCAAGCAGGCCGAGTTCCAGATTTTCTATGGCGCCGGCATCTCCAAAGAGGGAGAGCTGGTGGATCTGGGCGTCAAGCACAAGCTGATCGACAAGGCTGGTGCCTGGTACAGCTACAACGGTGAGAAGATCGGTCAGGGCAAGGCCAACGTCATGAAGCTGTTCGCCGAGAACAAGGCGATGGCTGGCGAAGTGGAAGCCCGCCTGCGCGAGCTGCTGCTCTCTGGTGCCGTACCTGTCGATGACAAGGCTGCGCCGGTTGAGGCAGAAGAGTTCGATGCCGAAAGCGAACAAGAGTTCGAATAAGGAACAAAGGAAGGCCGGGTAGATACCCGGCCTTGTTATTTATGGTTGATGAATCTGCTGACAAACCGGTCGAACTCACTTTTGAAGAGCAACTGGCGGCGGCCCGCGCCTTTGCCATGCGCAGTCTTGCTCGCCGCGAAAGCGCCGAGTCCGAGCTGGCCAGACGGCTGCGCCAGCAGGGCTATCAGGAAGAGGTGATCGAGGCGGTTGTCGATTATTGCCGGGGTTATAACTGGGTCAACGACGAGCGCTATGGCGCCATGGCGGTAAGAGCCGGAGCGGCCAAGGGGCACGGTCCCATCAAGATCCGTTTCGAGCTGCGCCGCAAGGGGCTGGATGACAACCAGATTGACGCCGCCTTCGAGCAGCCGGAGCTGGACTGGTTTGAACTGGCCTTGGATCTGTTGGCGCGGCGAGCCAACGTGGCCGACCTTGCCGATTTCAAGCTGCGGATGAAGTGGCTCAAATACCTGCTGGGACGCGGCTTTACCCAGGAGCAGGGACGCTATGCGTTGAGCGCCTTGCAGGAGCGCGAGCTGTAACCACTCCGTTTCTGCTTTCCTGCAAGCAGCCTCAGCCTGTTGATGGCCTGCAGGGTTGATGGTGGCGCGCTTGCCACCTAACCCCAACACCCAGCTCCCAAGATTGTCATTATGCGGTTCTGCATTTCACAGGATGCCTGTTGCTCGGGTTGTCCGTATCGCCTATCCCGCCGCTATGGACATGGTGGCATGCCCTTTGCCGCTGGTGTCTGTGGATTCAACAACTTGCGTCCTGGTGGCGGACGCGGTGGAAGGCTCCTCGGCGGCAGGCCGATTTTCCGCTGCCATCGGCCAGAACCGTGGCTGAAAACGTCCCGGTTTGTCTCCCTTTTCTCCCAGCCCCCATTTATGCGCGCTTTTTCACCCGTGGCGGCCCTGTCCGTTTTACTTTACCCCGCAGAAAACTTACATTAATGCGGTTAAAAGTCCGTATTCGAATCAAGCAGGATTTTCCATGTATATGTCCACGTCAGAGATTCGCACCGCGTTTCTCGAGTATTTCCGTTCCCAGGGGCACCAGGTTGTCTCCTCCAGTTCGCTGGTACCGCATAACGACCCGACCCTGTTGTTTACCAACGCGGGTATGAACCAGTTCAAGGACGTGTTCCTTGGCGCAGACAAGCGTGCCTACAATCGCGCGACGACTTCCCAGCGTTGCGTGCGTGCCGGTGGTAAGCACAACGATCTGGAAAACGTCGGCTATACCGCTCGTCACCACACCTTCTTCGAAATGCTGGGCAACTTCAGCTTCGGCGACTACTTCAAGCAGGATGCCATCAAGTTTGCATGGGGCTTCCTGACCGAGGTGCTGCAGCTGCCGAAAGAGCGCCTGCTGGTGACCGTCTACGCGACTGACGATGAAGCTTTCGACATCTGGGAAAAAGAGGTCGGAGTGCCGGCCGACCGCATCGTGCGCATCGGTGACAACAAGGGCGCTCCGTACGCCTCCGACAACTTCTGGGCGATGGGCGATACCGGTCCGTGCGGTCCCTGCACCGAGATCTTCTACGACCACGGCGATCACATCTGGGGTGGCCGTCCCGGCTCACCGGAAGAAGATGGCGACCGTTTCATCGAGATCTGGAACGTGGTGTTCATGCAGTTCAACCGTCAGGCTGACGGTACCATGGAGCCGCTGCCCCGTCCGTCCGTGGATACCGGCATGGGTCTGGAGCGTATCTCCGCCATCATGCAGGGTGTGCACTCCAACTACGAAATCGACATCTTCCAGGCGCTGATCAAGAAAGCGGCCGAGATTGTCGGCACAACTGATCTGAGCAACCAGTCCCTGCGCGTCATCGCCGACCACATCCGCTCCTGCGCCTTCCTGGTGGCAGATGGCGTGATGCCGTCCAATGAAGGTCGCGGCTACGTGCTGCGTCGCATCATCCGCCGCGCCGTGCGTCACGGTCGCAAGCTGGGTGCCACCGAGGTGTTCTTCTACAAACTGGCTGCCGAGCTGGCGGCACAGATGAAGGATGTCGCTGCCGAGCTGATCGCCCAGCTGCCGCTGGTCGAGCGCGTGCTGCGCATCGAAGAGGAGCAGTTCGTCCGCACTCTGGACAGAGGCCTGCTGCTGCTGGAAGACGTGCTGGCCAACCTGGGCGACGCCAAGGTCATTCCGGGCGAGGTGGTATTCAAGCTGTATGACACTTACGGCTTCCCGGCCGACCTGACTGCCGACGTAGTGCGCGAGCGCGAGATCGGCATCGACGAAGAGGGCTTCAAGGCCGAGATGGAGAAGCAGCGTGCTCGTGCCAAAGAGGCTTCCAGCTTCGGCGTGAACTACAACGAGATGCTCAAGCTCGACTTCGAGACCCCCTTCACCGGTTACAAGACCCTGACCGAGCGCACCCGTGTGGTCGGCATCTACAAGGGCGTGGACGAGGTGAGCGGTCTCATCGCTGGTGACGAAGCTGTCATCGTGCTGGAGCAGACCCCCTTCTACGCCGAGTCCGGCGGCCAGATCGGCGACAGCGGTACCCTGAAAGTGGACGACGGCATCTTTGCGGTGACCGATACCGTCAAAGCGGGCAAGGCGATCATCCACAAGGGCTACATGGAGCTGGGCACCCTGGAGAAAGGGGCCGAGGTCGAAGCCGTGGTCGATGGCGAGCGTCGCCAGGCCATCGCCCTGAACCACTCCGTGACCCACCTGCTGCACGCTGCCCTGCGTCAGGCGCTGGGTGAGCACGTGACCCAGAAAGGCTCTCTGGTGGGCGCCGAGCGCATGCGCTTTGACTTCTCCCACTTCGAGGGGATGACCATGGCGACCATTCGCCGGGTCGAGGAGCTGGTCAACAACCAGATCCGCGCCAACCACGAAATCACTACCCAGCTGATGGACCTGGAAGCCGCCAAGTCGGCCGGCGCCATGGCGCTGTTTGGTGAGAAATACGAAGACGACGTGCGCGTGGTGCGCATGGGCGACTACTCCACCGAGCTGTGCGGCGGTACTCACGCCAAGCGCACCGGTGACATCGGCTTCTTCAAGATCATCGCCGAGAGCGGCATCGCCGCTGGTGTGCGCCGTATCGAAGCGGTGACCGGCAAGGCTGCCATCGATTTTATGCATCAGGTCGGCGAGCAGATCGAAGAGGCTGCCGCACTGGTGAAAGGGGACCAGTTCTGCATCGCCGACAAGGTACGTCAGGTACTGGACAAGGCCAAGATGATGGAACGCGAGCTGGAGCAGCTGAAGGCCAAGCTGGCCGCTCAGGCCGGTAACGACCTGCTGGGTCAGGTCATCGAGATCAAGGGTCAGAAGGTGCTGGTTGCAGCGCTGGAAGGGGCCGATCCGAAATCCCTGCGCGGCATGCTGGACGAACTGAAGAACCAGATGAAGTCCGGTGTCGTGCTGCTGGCCACCAGTGGTGAGGGCAAGGTCAACCTGATCGCGGGCGTCACCAACGACCTGACCGGCAAGGTCAAGGCCGGTGAGCTGGTCAATCTGGTCGCCCAGCAGGTGGGTGGCAAGGGCGGCGGTCGTCCCGACATGGCCCAGGCGGGTGGTACCCAGCCCGAGGCAGTGCCGGCAGCCCTGCAATCCGTACACTCCTGGCTGGAAGAGCGCCTGTAATCGGGCGAGGTGATCTGTGGCACTCTATGTACAGAAGTACGGCGGCACCTCGGTCGGCACGCTGGAGCGGATCGAGGCGGTAGCTGAGCGGGTCGAGCAGACCCGCGCCCAGGGACATGACGTGGTGGTGGTTGTCTCCGCCATGTCGGGCGAAACCAACCGGTTGCTGGGCATGGCCCAGCAGCTGGATCCTGATGCCAACCGGCGCGAGATGGATGTGCTGGTCTCCACCGGTGAACAGGTCACCATAGCGCTGCTGGCGATCGCGTTGAACAAACGCGGTTGTCCTGCGGTCTCAATGACCGGCGATCAGGTTCGCATTCATACCGATTCCGCTTATGGCAAGGCGCGTATCACCCACATCGACACCGAGCAGGTTCAGGCTGAATTGGGCGCGGGCAAGGTGGTGGTGATCGCCGGCTTCCAGGGCCGTGACGAGCACAATGCCATCACGACGCTGGGCCGCGGTGGTTCTGACACCACGGCGGTGGCCGTGGCGGCGGCCATCAAGGCCGATGAATGCCAGATCTTTACCGATGTGGATGGGGTCTATACCACGGATCCGCGCATCGAGCCCAAGGCACGCCGTCTCGATACCATCACCTTCGAGGAGATGCTGGAGATGGCCAGTCTCGGTGCCAAGGTGCTGCAGATCCGTTCGGTGGAGTTCGCGGGCAAGTACCGCGTACCGCTGCGGGTGCTGTCGAGCTTTGTCGATGGAGAGGGAACCTTAATCACATATGGAGGTGAGAGGATGGAAGCTCCCCTGGTATCCGGGATAGCGTTCAATCGCAATGAGGCGAGCCTGACCATTCTGGGTGTGCCGGACAGGCCCACCGTGGCTGCGCAGATCCTGAATCCGATCAGCGACGCCAACATTGATGTCGACATGATAGTGCAGAACACGCTGGGCGATGGGACCGCCGACTTCACCTTCACGGTGAATCGCGATGACTATCGCCGGGCGCGCGCCCTGCTGGAGGAGACCGCCAGCGAGCTGGGGGCCGCCTGCGTGCAGGGCAACGGTGAGATCGCCAAGGTTTCCATCGTCGGAGTCGGGATGTGGAACCATCCTGGCGTCGCCCGCACCATGTTCAAGGTATTGGGCGAGGAGGGGATCAACATGCAGTTGATTTCCACCTCTGAAATCAAGATATCCGTGGTGATTGACGAGAAGTACCTGGAGCTGGCAGTGCGTGCCTTGCACTCCGCTTTTGGGCTGGATCAGGAGCCTCATGAGCAGCCCTTGGGAAACAATCCCTGATTGATTTAGTTTCAACCATTTACCATATCGGTATCTTTGTAAGATAATGTCGCATATCGATATAAATACAAAACAGGATACAGGAGCAAGCGAATGCTTATTTTGACTCGTCGTGTAGGGGAAACCCTGATGATTGGTGACGAAGTGACTGTCACCGTACTGGGCGTAAAAGGCAATCAGGTTCGTATCGGTGTGAACGCACCGAAAGAGGTCTCCGTACACCGCGAAGAGATCTACCAGCGTATCCAGGCCGAGAAAGTTCCGGGCCAATCCGGCTTCTAAGCGGCGTTAATGGCTGTGACAAGGCGACACCTCATGTGTCGCCTTTTGTTTTTCCGGGGTGCTGAAAATCGTGCTGCAGGGAGCAAAAGAGCGGGATAAGTGTCGATATTGCTTGAATATTCCACGCTTTGACCAAATGCTGAGCGAACGCGCTTTTTTCTCCAAAAAAGTGTTTGACTAAAAATCCCTGTGAAGTATTATCAGCCCCGCAAACGGAGAGGTGGCCGAGAGGCTGAAGGCGCTCCCCTGCTAAGGGAGTATGCGGCTTATACCCGCATCGGGGGTTCGAATCCCCCCTTCTCCGCCATTTGCGCCCGTAGCTCAGCTGGATAGAGTACCTGGCTACGAACCAGGTGGTCAGAGGTTCGAATCCTCTCGGGCGCACCATATTAGACTCACGATGAGTCATGTACTGGCAATCAGCAAGCCGGTACACCTGAAAAAGGCTTACTGTTGAGTAAGCTTTTTTTATCGCTTTAAATCAGGGCGCCCGTAGCTCAGCTGGATAGAGTACCTGGCTACGAACCAGGTGGTCAGAGGTTCGAATCCTCTCGGGCGCACCATTTAAAGCAAAATCAAAAGTTTATGAGCGCCCGTAGCTCAGCTGGATAGAGTACCTGGCTACGAACCAGGTGGTCAGAGGTTCGAATCCTCTCGGGCGCACCATTTTGAAAGCAGTACCAAAAGTTTGTGAGCGCCCGTAGCTCAGCTGGATAGAGTACCTGGCTACGAACCAGGTGGTCAGAGGTTCGAATCCTCTCGGGCGCACCATATTGAAAGCAGTACCAAAAGTTGATGAGCGCCCGTAGCTCAGCTGGATAGAGTACCTGGCTACGAACCAGGTGGTCAGAGGTTCGAATCCTCTCGGGCGCACCATATAGAAGACAGCCTCGACCTCGGTCGGGGCTGTTTTTTTATATGACTATGCCACCAGGAGAGCTAACACGGCTCAGCTCGCGGTCTCCTCCCGTTTGGCTCAACAGCCCTCATCCGTCTTGCCCTCAGCCCAACAACAGCGTGACGTAGGCTCCTATGCCTGCAAGACGCGCTACCCTATCGCGCCCCCTTGCCATCTTCTCCCTCACGCTCACGGTATCGCGTCGTATGGCTGTCTCCTTGCCTGAGGCAACCCTTTATCCTCCTTTGTGATTACTGTCCCCAGATGGGCGCAGAGGCGGTTTGCGGGCAATAAAAAAGGATGCCGCAGCATCCTTTTTCATCCCCGTGGTACGGGATCAGCTTTTCAGCCACTTGCGAATGCGGTTGGCATCGCCGACCGGGGTGCGTTTACCCACCGAGTTGAGCAGCACGATGGCCAGCTCGCGGTTGTCCGGCTTGGCGCGCATCAGCAGGCAGCGGCCCGCCTCGTCGGTAAAGCCGGTCTTGGAGAGGCGCACATCCCAGTCCGGGTTCTTCACCAGCGGGTTGGTGTTGTTGAACATCAGGCTGTAGGCGGGGGTGCGAAAGCGCATGTCCTTGCTGGTGTCCTGGGTGAACTCGCGGATCAACGGCTGGCGATAGGCGGCGGCGATGAGCTTGGCCAGATCCTGGGCGGTGGAGACGTTGCGAGTCGACAGGCCGGTGGAGTCATAGAAGCGGCTGTTGCGCATGCCCAGCTGCTTGGCCTTGTTGTTCATGGCCCGCACGAAGGCAGGGCGCCCCCCCGGATAGTGACGGGCCAGCGCCGAGGCCATGCGGTTCTCCGACGACATCAGTGCCAGGTGCAGGGCATCGCGGCGTGATACCTGGGTGCCCATGCGCACCCGTGAATAGGTGTGCTTGATGGCGTCTCTGTCGTTCTGATCGATGGTCAGGGTCTGGCCGAGATCCTGGCGGGCATCCAGCACCACCAGTGCCGTCATCAGCTTGGTGATCGAGGCGATGGGGCGCACCCGGGTGGCATTTTTCTGGTACAGGGTCTTGCCCGTACCGACATCCATCACCAGCGCGCTGCTCGATTGCAGCTGCAGTTTGGCCGGGTTGGGGGCAGCCAATGCTGCTGGCAATCCCAGCAGTCCAACCAATGCATAAACCAGCGCCATAGCGCTAACCCGACACCGCATACTACCGACTCCATTCACGTCGAAAAAAAAGGCGCTAGATTCACTCATTTTTACCCTCACTTGACAAGAGTGCCAGCGGGTAAATCGCCATTATTTAGCTAAAAAAAGGGCCATCTTGCGATGGCCCTGTGTATTTGTCTCAATCCCGTGGCGCACTGGCTTTGCGTTTGCTCAGCCAGCGCCAGATCAGCGCGATGAGACCGCCGACTAGCAGCACGATCGGCAGGCAGAGAATGATGCTGAGGAACTGGGACTGATACTCGGACGCCAGCTTGGTGTGGCTCAGGAAGTAGCCAAAGCCGACCAGCGGGCAGATCCACATGATGGAGCTGACCAGATTGACGATGAGAAAGCGCCCCTGCGGCAGCTCGGTCGCGCCGACGATATAGGGGTAGGCGGTGCGCACGAAGGCGATGTAGCGGGCGGTGATCAGGGTCACGATGCCGTATTTGTCCAGCAGGTAGTACACCTTCTGCTGGTGCTTCTCTTCCACATGGGACAGCAGCCGGTGGTAGAGCTGGGTATGACCCAGGAAACGCCCCTGCATGTAGCCGAGCCAGGTGCCGACGAAGGTGGCTAGGATCAGCAGCGGGATCACCCCAAGGGAGAGCACGTCCTGATAGATGAGCACGCCGGTCAGGATCAACAGGCTGTCGCCGGGCAGAAAGGCGGTGGGGATGAAGCCGTTCTCCAGCACCAGAAACGTCAATAACACGCCGCAGACCATGAAGGCCATCTTGGGATCGGATAGCGTCACCAGATCCTGATGCATAAAGGCGTGAGCCAGTTGGTAAAACTGCTCCATAGTTGCAAACTCCGCAGGTTAGCTGGGTTGATCAAGCAAGGGCATGGCCAGCACCTTGTCGATGCGCAGACCATCCATGTCAACAATTTCCAGTTGCCACTGTTCCAGCGTGACCAGATCTCCGGTCTGGGGAACGCGGCCAAGGAGCAGCATGATAAGCCCTCCGAGGGTGTGATAGTGATGTTTTTCTTCTTCCGGTAGCCGAACCAGTCCCAGACAGTCCTTCAGCTCAGGCAGCGGAATGAGGCCGTCGAGCAGCCAACTGCCGTCGGTACGCTGGAATGCCCAGTTGTCGTCGCCGTCCTCCTGCTGGAAGTCGCCGGCCAGGGTCTCCAGCAGATCCTGCTGGGTGACCAGCCCCTGCAGCTCGCCATATTCGTCCACCACCAGCACCATATGTTCGGAGTGGGTTCGGAAGTGGTTGAGCAGCTCGAGGCCGTTGAGGGTCTCCGGCAGCAGGCTGCCATCCTGGGTCAGCGCCGCCAGATCGATGGGCTCTCCCTTGATGTAGGCGTGCAGCACCTTGCTGACGTTGATGATGCCCACCAGTTCCGATAGGCTGCCGTCACAGACCGGGAAGAAGCTGTGACGATACTCCACCAGTCGCTGCAGGTTCAGCTCCAGCGGCAGGGCGAGGTCGAGATAGCGAATGTCGCTGCGCGGCACCATCAGTGACGAGAGGCTGCGCTCGTCGAGGCGGAACACATTGCGCAGCATGGTGTGCTCATGATCCTCGATGATCCCGGCCTCCGAGCCTTCCACCAGCATGGCGTGGATCTCCTCCTGGGTCACGTTGGCACCACCGTCCTGGCTGACGCGCAGGATGCGCAGGCTGGCCTTGGTGGAGGCCGACAGCAGCCAGACGAAGGGGCGGGTAAGGGCCGCCAGCCACATCATGGGGCGGGCCACCAGGCAGGCGATGCGTTCGGCGCTGAGCTGGCCGAGCCGCTTGGGTACCAGCTCGCCGATGACGATGGATAGATAGGTGACCACCACGATGACCAGCACGGTGGCAAGCAGGCTGCTGCTCTTGGGGGCCATGCCCCACTCCTGCAGCCAGAGCGCCAGTGGCTGGGCCAGCAGGGATTCGCCGTAGATACCGTTGAGCAGGCCGATACTGGTGATGCCGATCTGCACCGCGGAGAGAAAATGGGTCGGATCTTCACTCAGTTTGAGGGCGATGGCGGCAGAGCGGCTCCCTTCGCTGACCATCTTGCTGAGGCGGGCCTTGCGCGCGGTGACGATGGCGATTTCCGACATGGCGAAGACGCCATTAAGCAAAATCAATCCAAACAGGATCAATATTTCCATACAGCAACAGCACTCCGAGTAGAAAAGATCGCTGGCAGTGTAATGAATTTGGGGGCGATGCGCTTGTGAAAGCGGGTGATTTGGCTCGCTAATTTTGCATGAAGAAGCGCAAAAAGCGCGGGGTGGCGGCGGGCGGGCAATAAAAAGCCCCCTGCAGGAGGGGGCTTCTACCAAGTCAAATCCGGCTTACAGCGCGGCGATCTCGGCCTGCTGGGCTTCCAGCTTGGTCAGCTGGAGACGGTAATCTTCCAGCTTCTCGCGCTCCTTGATGATGACCGCTTCCGGCGCCTTGGCGACGAAGGCTTCGTTGCCGAGCTTGCCTTCGATCCGGCCGCACTCGCCCACCAGACGGGCCACCTCTTTGGCCAGACGGGCCAGCTCGGCATCCTTGTCGATGAGACCGGCCATCGGGATCATCAGCTCGGTAGCACCGATCAGCTTCTTCACTGACAGCGGGGCGGTTTCACCGTCCGCCAGTACGCGGATGGACTCCAGACGAGCCAGGGACTTGAGGAAGGCCTCGTTGTCAGCGGCGCGCTGGGCATCCTTGGCATCGCACTGGAGCAGCACGTTGAGCGGCACGCTCGGCGCCACGTTCATCTCGGCGCGGATGTTGCGGATGCTGACGATGAACTCCTTCACCCACTCCTGATCCGCCATCGCGGCTTCGTCCACCTTGGCGGCGTCGAACTCAGGGAAGGCCTGAATCATGATGGTGTCGGCGTGTACGCCAGCCAGCGGAGCGACCGATTTCCAGATGGTCTCGGTGATGAACGGGATGATCGGGTGCGCCAGACGCAGCAGGGTTTCCAGCACGGTCACCAAGGTATGGCGGGCAGCGCGCTGCTCGGCCTCGGAACCCTTGGTCAGCACCGGCTTGGTCAGCTCCAGATACCAGTCACAGAACTGGTTCCAGATAAATTCGTACAGCACGCCAGCCGCGATGTCGAAGCGGTAGGTATCGAGGGCGGTACGGAAGTCACGGATGGCCACTTGCAGCTGGGACTGGATCCAGCGATCCGCCAGACTGAACTGCATTTCGCCACCGGCAAAACCGCAGTCCTGATCTTCGGTGTTCATCAGCACATAGCGGGAGGCGTTCCACAGCTTGTTGCAGAAGTTGTTGTAGCCGTCCAGGCGCTTCATGTCCCAGTTGATGTCGCGACCGGTAGAGGCCAGCGCTGCCAGAGTGAAGCGCAGGGCGTCGGTACCGTGAGCATCGATCCCTTCCGGGAACTGCTTGGCGGTACGTTTGGCGATCTTCTCGGCCATCTGCGGCTGCATCATGTTGCCGGTGCGCTTCTCCAGCAGATCTTCCAGCGAGATGCCGTCGATCATGTCGAGCGGGTCCAGCACGTTGCCCTTGGACTTGGACATCTTCTGGCCCTCTTCGTCACGGATCAGACCAGTGATGTAGACGGTCTTGAACGGGACTTGCGGCTGGCCGTTTTCGTCCTTGATGAAGTGCATGGTCATCATGATCATCCGGGCAATCCAGAAGAAGATGATGTCGAAGCCGCTCATCAGCACGTCGGTCGGGTGGAAGGTCTTGAGTGCCTCGGTGTTGTTTGGCCAGCCCAGAGTGGAGAAGGTCCACAGAGCGGAGCTGAACCAAGTGTCGAGCACGTCTTCGTCCTGACGCAGGGTAGTCACGGACGGGATGCTGTGCTTGGCGCGCACTTCATCTTCGCTGCGGCCAACGTAGACGTTGCCGGCGTCGTCATACCATGCCGGGATGCGGTGACCCCACCACAGCTGACGGGAGACGCACCAGTCCTGAATGTCGCGCATCCAGGAGAAGTACATGTTTTCGTACTGTTTCGGCACGAACTGGATGCGGCCATCTTCCACCGCCTCGATGGCGGTCTTGGCCATCGGTGCCACGCGCACGTACCACTGGTCGGTCAGCATCGGCTCGATGGGCACGCCACCGCGATCGCCGTAAGGCTGTTGCAGCACGTGATCCTTGATCTCGTCCAGCAGACCCAGCTCTTCCAGCTTGGCCAGAATCGCCTTACGGGCGGCGAAGCGCTCCAGACCGGCGAACTCGGCCGGCAGGGCGGCGTCGTAGGCAGTGCTCGGGTTGCCGTTGGTATCGACCACTTCGGCCTCGGCACGCACGTGGGCATCCAGAGTGAAGATGTTGATCATCGGCAGGCTGTGGCGCTTGCCCACTTCGTTATCGTTGAAGTCGTGGGCCGGGGTGATCTTCACGCAACCGGTGCCCTTCTCCATGTCGGCGTGTTCATCGGCGACGATGGGGATCAGACGGTTCACCAGCGGCAGCCGGATGTGCTGGCCGATCAGCGCCTTGTAGCGCGGGTCTTCCGGGTTCACGGCCACGGCAGTATCGCCCAGCATGGTCTCCGGACGGGTGGTGGCGACGATCAGGTAATCCTTGCCTTCGGCGGTCTTGGCGCCGTTGGCCAGCGGGTAGCGCAGGTGCCACATGTGGCCCTTGATCTCGCGGTTTTCCACTTCCAGATCGGAGATGGCGGTGTTGAGTTTGGGATCCCAGTTCACCAGACGCTTGCCGCGGTACATCAGGCCATCTTCGTAAAGACGTACAAACACTTCCTGCACGGCGGCGGAGAGACCCTCATCCATGGTGAAGCGCTCGCGCTCCCAATCCACGGAGTCGCCCAGACGACGCATCTGGCGGGTGATGGTACCGCCGGACTCTTCCTTCCACTGCCAAATCTTGTCGATGAAGGCATCACGGCCGTAATCGTGGCGAGTTTTGCCCTCTTCTGCGGCGATCTTGCGCTCAACTACCATCTGGGTGGCGATACCGGCGTGGTCGGTACCCGCCTGCCACAGGGTGTTCTTGCCCTGCATGCGGTTGTAGCGGATCAGAGTGTCCATCAGGGTCTGCTGGAAGGCATGACCCATGTGCAGGCTGCCGGTGACGTTCGGCGGCGGGATCATGATGCAGAAGGAGTCTTTGCTGGTGTCGCCGTGGGGCTTGAAGTAGCCCTGAGCTTCCCAGTGCTGGTAGAGCGCCTGTTCGATGGCGTTGTGATTAAAAGTCTTTTCCATGGTCTCGCCGTAATCTGGATGGATGGAGTCTGGTGTTGATTCGTCGTGGATCACAGGCGGCGCAGTCAGGGCTGCGCCAGATCCGGTGCGGCAAGGACGGGCTGATCCCTCATCTCGAGGGCATGGCCTGCCTGGCGATAGTGCTTGTAGCGCTCGCGGGCTTGCTGCTTTTGTGTTTCGTCAGTGGGGACAAAATCTACCACTTGAGCGAAGTGTCCTGCAAACAAAGGTGTCTGTTTGGCCAGATTGATGAGGCGGGCATAGCGCCGGCGTGGCGGCTGGTGGCCGATCTCCACCGGTGCCTGACCGCTTTCGCCCTGCAGCTGGTGCGGCACGAAGCGCTCCGGCGGCAGCTGCCACAGCAGCTCGTCGAGGCGCAGAGCCTGCGCTTCGTCGTCGCACAGCAGGTAGAGATGGCCCGCCCCCCAGCTATCGGCTACGAGCTGGCAGGCGAGGAGTTCGACGGCCGAAGCCTGCGCGTCATCCTGCTCGCTCATCAGGTAAAAGGTCACTTGGCTCATCAGGTTGATCCCGTTTGCGGTGACGGACTATTGACCGCCGGTAAGGACGGGCAGGGGATATTCCTGCCAACCCTCAATGAAACAAGGAAGAGGCGGGCCTCTTCCTTGTGATTCAGGGTAACGCCATCCCGTTTGATGCACGTATCGAACGGGATAAAAGGGTTACTCCTTCTCTTCGATGACCACCCCTGACCGGTTCAGCAGGAACTGGGTCAGCAGGGGCACCGGACGCCCGGTGGAGCCTTTCTCCTTGCCACTCTTCCAGGCGGTCCCGGCGATATCCAGGTGGGCCCAGTTGTACTTCTTGGTGAAGCGTGACAGGAAGGCGGCGGCGGTGATGGTACCGGCCGGGCGGCCGCCTATGTTGGCCATGTCGGCAAACGGACTCTCCAGCTGTTCCTGATACTCGTCGAACAGCGGCAGACGCCAGGCGCGATCACCCGCCTGCTCGGAGGCATTGAGCAGCTCGTGGGCCAGCGGGTTGTGGTTGGCCAAGAGCCCCGTGGTGTGGTGACCCAGCGCAATGATGCAGGCACCGGTCAGGGTGGCCACGTCGATCACGGTTTCCGGATCAAAACGATCCACGTAGGTCAGCGCATCGCACAGCACCAGGCGGCCTTCCGCATCGGTGTTGAGCACTTCGATGGTCTGGCCGGACATGGAGGTGAGGATGTCACCCGGGCGATAGGCGTTGCCACCTGGCATGTTCTCGCAGCCCGCCAGCACGCCGATGACGTTGATGGGCAGCTGCAGCTGGGCCAGGGCGTGCATGGTACCGAGCACGGAGGCGGCGCCACCCATGTCGTACTTCATCTCGTCCATGCCCTCGGCCGGCTTGATGGAGATGCCGCCGGAGTCGAAGGTCAGTCCCTTGCCGACCAGCACGATGGGCTTGGCATCCGGATGACCCTTGTACTCGATGATGGCCATCATAGCTTCGTTGTCGGAGCCGCGGGCCACCGCCAGATAGGAGTTCATGCCGAGCTCGGCCATCTCCTGCTCGCCGATCACCTTGGTGGTGATGTTGTCGAAGGCATCGGCCAGACGACGGGCCTGGGAGGCGAGATAGGCCGGATTGCAGACATTGGGCGGCATGTTGGCCACGTCGCGACAGACGCGCACCCCTTTCGCCACGGCCAGACCGTGGGCGATGGCTTTTTCACCAATGGTCAGTTCCCGACGCGTCGGCACGTTGAATACCAGCTTGCGCAGCGGACGGCGCGGCTCGGCCTTGTTGGTCTTGAACTGGTCGAAACTGTAGAGGCCCGCCTTGGTGGTTTCCACCGCCTGGCGCACCTTCCAATAGGTATCCCGTCCCTTGACGTGCAGCTCGGTCAGGAAGCAGACCGCCTCCATGGAGCCGGTTTCGTTGAGGGTGGTGATGGTCTTGTTGATGATCTGCTTGTACTGGCGTTCGTCGAGTTCCCGCTCCTTGCCGCAACCGACCAGCAGCACGCGCTCGCTGAGCACGCCCGGTACTTGATGCAGCAACAGCATCTGGCCTGGTTTCCCTTCCAGGTCGCCACGGCGCAGCAGCGAACTGATGTAGCCATCGCTGATCTTGTCCAGTTGTTCGGCAACCGGAGAGAGGCGACGCGGCTCGAATACGCCGACCACGACGCAGGCACTGCGTTGCTTCTCAGGACTGCCACTCTTTACACTGAACTCCATGGAATCTCCTACATCCTAAAGACAAAAGGCACCTTTTATTGAATAATGCGGTGCTTGTTGGGGTATCAGAGGCGGAGCGAACAGGCACTGGCTCCGCAGTTCAAACTGGTAAAAATCCAATATACGGCCCTATTTTTCAGGCATTCGACTAAAAACACAAGTTTACTTGGGAATGACTGTGATCGTTTTCCGATATTTGTTCAGGGAAACCCTGAAAACCCAGCTGGCGGTATTATTCGTGCTGCTGCTCATCTTCGTCAGCCAGCAATTCATCCAGATCATCGGCGATGCCGCCGATGGTGAGGTGCCGACGCGCCTGGTCTCCACCCTGCTGCTGCTCAACCTGCCCAACATGGCTCTGTTGATGCTGCCCATCAGCCTGTTTTTGGCCATCTTGTTCGCTCACGGGCGCCTCTACGCCGAAAGCGAAATGACGGTGATGCATGCGGTGGGCTTCAGCCACCGTTTCGTGATGCGCAGCGCCATGGTGCTGGCCTTGCTGACGGCGGCCGTTGCCGCCTTCAACACCGGCTGGGTGGCCCCGCAGGCCAAGGAGCGCGAGTACCAGGTGATCGACGAGTTCAAGGCCGATCCGGGTATCTCTTTCCTGCAGGCCGGCCGCTTCATGGAGCTCGACAAGGGGCGCCTGGTGGCTTACATCCAGGACCTCAACGACAAGGGCTCCAAACTGCAGAAAATCTTCGTGTTGCAGCGCTCCCAGGACGGCAAGCCGCCGTCGGTGGTGGTGGCGACCGAAGGGGTGGTCACGGTCGACAGCAACGGTCTGCAGTGGCTGACCCTGAAGGATGGCTCCCGCTACGAGGGGCACTTCAATACCCGCCAGTTCCAGATCTCCGAGTTCGACGAGTACAGCCTGGTGATCCGCCAGCAGGAGATGGAGCGCTCCAACCGCAAGGCGGCGGCCAAGCCGACCATGGAGCTGCTGGGTACCCAGGACAACCAGCTGATGGCCGAATTGCAGTGGCGCCTGTCGCTGCCGCTCTCCATTCTGGTGCTGACCTTCCTGGTGGTGCCGCTGGCGCGGGTCAACCCCCGTCAGGGCCGCTATGCCAAGCTGTTGCCGGCCATCCTGCTCTATCTCTCCTACTTCCTGCTGCTCAGTGCCGCCCGCTCTGCCATCGACAGCGGCCGGCTGCCGCACTGGCCCGGCATGTTCCTGGTGCCGCTGGTCTATCTGCTGCTGATCGGGTTGCCGCTCAACCTGCAGGGCACCAGCTGGTGGAACGGGGTCAAGACCCTCTATTTCAAGAGAAAATCGGCATGATGTTGCCATCTGGGAGTCTCTACTGATGTTTGGCATTCTCGATAGGTATATCGGCCGGGTTATTTTCATGTCGGTCCTGCTGTGCGAACTGACCCTGGTCGGGTTGGCGGCGCTCATCAAGTACGTGGAGCAGCTGAAGTCGGTGGGAGAAGGCAACTACGACATGCTCAGTGCCCTCTACTATGTGCTGCTCTCCATGCCGAAAGAGGCGGTGCTCTTCTTCCCGCTGGCGGCCCTGCTGGGTGGCCTCATCGGTCTGGGCCAGCTGGCGACCAGCTCCGAGCTGGTGGTGATGCAGGCGGCGGGCCGCTCCAAGATCAGCATAGTGATGGCGGCGCTCAAGACCGCCATCCCGTTGATGATCCTGGTGGGGCTGATGGGGGAGTACGTGGCCCCCATCGCCAAGCGGATGGCGGACGACATCAAGGCGGGTGCCCTGTCTGAGGGGCGGCTGACCGTATCGGCTTACGGGGTGTGGGCCCGCGATGGCAACAACTTCGTCAATATCAACGGGGTGCGCAACGATGGCGCGCTGACTGGCATCACCCTTTACCGTTTCACCCCGGAGCGCAAGCTGATCGATATCCTGCAGGCGCAGGAAGGGGTGTTCGAGCAGCATCACTGGCTGCTCAAGCAGGTACAGGTGACCCGCTTCGATGACCCCAGGCAGATCATGAGCGAAACTCAGCCCCAGATGGAGTGGAGCTCAGAGCTCACGCCCAAACAGCTGGGGGTGGTGAGCATCGATCCCGAAAACCTGCCGGTGGCGGGACTGCTGGATTACATCGGCTATCTGGATGCCAACAAGCAGGATGCCGGGCGCTACAAGCTGGAGATGTGGCGCAAGCTGCTGTCACCGCTCTCGGTGGTGGCCATGATCCTGCTGGCCTCCTCCTTCATCTTCGGCCCGCTGCGCTCGGTCAGCATGGGGGCGCGGATGCTGATGGGGATCATGACCGGCTTTGCCGTCTACGTCAGCGATCGGGTGTTCGGCCCCATCAGCCTGGTGTATGCGGTACCGCCGATCCTGGCGGCCATCGCGCCGAGCCTGCTGTTTGGCGGTATCTCCTTCTATATCCTGAGCCGCAAGCAGTAGCGGCCTGAAGGGCAGTGGCGCTGCTGACAAAAGGCGCGGCCATCGCTCCTGCATCACTGCTGTTTGGCGGTATTTCCTTCTATATCCTGAGCCGCAAGCAGTAAGCGTGTCGGCCAGCAAAAAGGGCACCCTCGGGGTGCCCTTTTTCGTTGCTGCCACAGGATCAGCGATTGAGCTGTTCAAGGTTCTCCTGTTTGCCGAGCACCACCACTTCGCATTCGGACCAGATGTCCTGAAATGCACGGGGTGACTTGTGGTTGAACAGGCAGAGCAGGTTGCCGAGACCGAAGGCCGCCGTGGCCAGCCGGATCAGGGCCTGGGTGATGCGAATGTTGCTGCCGTCGGCATTCTGAATGCGCAGACGCCAGGCCCGCATGCCGATGGTCTGACCGGCACGGGTCCAGAACCAGGTGTAGAAACCGCAGATGACGAAGGCGAGCCAGGCGCTGTAGATGGGGCTGGTCAGCAGCCAGGCGGCGTCCTTGCCTTCGGGCACGGTCGCCATGCCGGTTGCCAGCAGCAAGTGTGCCACCCCCATCCCGATAAAGCCGGCGATGATCAGCAATGAGATGACCACCAGATAGTCATAGAGCAGGGCGCCGAGCCGGCGCAGCAGGCCGGCAGAAGGGTAGCGCGCAGTCGCGGGAGGGGTCGGTGTCGGTTGGACGGATTTACGCTTGGCCATCGTTTTTATTCCATTAATATGATGCGGGCATTCTATGTAACTGACCCAGCCTCGGCAAGGCGTTGAATAAATGAGCAAACGACTGTGAGAGCAAGAAAAACACCTTGCATGCCCAAGCGCCATTCGTATAATCCCTCGCAGTTGCCCGGGTGGCGAAATCGGTAGACGCAGCGGATTCAAAATCCGCCGATGAATAATCGTGTCGGTTCGAGTCCGACCCCGGGCACCATTTAGAATTCAATGACTTAAGGCCACCCAAGCGGGTGGCCTTAAGCTTTTCTGGCTCCCCAAAATGGCCATGTGTCCATATCGTGTCCACCGAGGTTTAGATGATCGGTGTCTTGGTGTGTCCACATCGATAGCCGCTCCGGCAAGCGTGACCGGACACAAACAATAAAAAACCTCTTTTCCGTGGCGCACTCGCCGCAGCTTCCGCCCCGCTCAGTGCCGCTTCAAAATTTCAGTTTCCATAATCCCTCGAATTGAACCTAACCAACTGAAACAAAAGATATTTAGCGAACCAGACCGCGCACTACGAGCTCCCCCGAGATCGTCCCAATCCCCACGGAAAACACGCACACCACAGCAAAATCAACAACTTACATTTTTTCGCCTGCTGAAATCCGGTGGCGATAACTGCAAAACAGTGAAAAAAAGATCCTTCTTTGCAGATCCTCAGCGCGACCCAGATCCTTTGTCTGGCGCGGCCTGGGCATATGGTTTTGCGGTAATCCACTTTTGCAAAAAATTTATTTGATGAGCCGCGCAGGCGGGAGCGGAAGAGCGCGGATTCCGTGACGCAGACGCCGCCGTGGGCTTCTCCGCCACGCGCTGGCGGCTGTGCGCGGCCCTGTGCTTCACGTATGCTGTGCGCCTGCCTGATGGTGCCCCTAACATGCGGCGCCCTTCCCTGGCCATGCTCAGGCGCTGTCAGGCAGATAGAAGAAGGCCCCGCAGATGCGGGGCCTTCTTTGCTTGGTTGCTTGGTGGGTTACTCGATGATGGCGGCGAGGGTTCCGGCCAGTTGCCCAGCCTGCTGGCTCTGGCCGGTGAATGTCTCGGCATTGGTTGGCCCTGGCCCGCCGTGGTTGTGGCTCGCGGCTGTGGCGGCCAGCTGCTCCACTACTGTCATCAGTTGGTTTAGCAGGCGGAATATGTTGGTTCCCTCGGTACCCATCCACGACTTTGGCGCCTCGAAGTGCTGGAGCTCACCTGCCAGTGCCCGGCGAACCAGCGCGATATCCTCTTCCAGATTGCCGCCGGTGGTGGTGCTCATGTTGCCAGCGCTGCCCAGGATCATATCCTCAGCTGTCAGCAGCTCGATATCCCCGAGCGCCTCAATGCGCTTCATGGCCCCAATCTCTTCCACGCTGTTGGCCAAGACAGTCATCTGGTGCTGGCCGAACTCGCCCAGGTACTCGTCTGCCTCGCGGATCATCCGCAGCGCCTTGTCGTGCTGTCGGCGGTCAGTGTGTCTGGTTTGGTTGCCCACAGTATCGGTGCGGCTGAACACTTCGGCTCGTTGCTGTTGCAGCTGCTCGCCCGGCTCGATATCCGGCAGCGCCCAACCAGTGCCCAGGATAGTACGGATAAAGGGTCGATCGGCGCGACCGAAGGCAAACCCCAGCTCGACCAGCGTTCCTTCGACAGGGAACTGCAGCAGCCCCTGCTCAGGCCCGCCGAACATCACCGGCAGCGGCACGGCGCGATAGAGCGGCGCCTGTTCATCCGGCTTGCCATCCTCGCCCAGCAGCTGCACATCCACCGCATAGCGCGGGCGGAATGGATCATTGAGCTGGCCAGCGGCCGCCCTGTCGCTGATTGCCTCGACCCGGCCGAACTTGGGCAGGTGCATCTTGTCGGCCAGCTCGGGGAACTCCCCCTCCATCTTGCGGCGCTCTGGCGACTTGACCGGTTTATCCGGGGTGGCGGTGGTGAGCGTCATCTCATCACCCTTGAGGCGCACCCGCACCACCCGCTGACCGTTGACGATGGCCCCCGGGCGCATGGCCGGGATCGGCGCGGTGGTGATGGTGTTGCCAGCCTGACGTGCAGAGAAGGCCGGATCAAGCTCGACCGGCCGACCCGCCCAACGGCTATGGGCATGACTGCCCACGAAGATGGCGCCATCCGGCTGTTGATACCAGATGAAATCCGGTACCGAGAATGCGCGGCCCGCGTTGTTCAGCAACTGATAACCGGTTCCCGCGCTGGTGAAGTTGGGGATCTGGGTGTCGGTGTAGTCCACCCCATCAGGCAGCAGGAAGGTGAGGCTGGTTTGTTCAGACAACCACGCCAGCACGCTGCGCAAGGTGGGGTGCTGGATGCTGATAGGGAACCGGCTACCCAATACCCCCGCCAGTTCACGACACATCAGCTTGCTGGCCCCGTTGGCGGCTGGTTGCACATCATAGACATAGCCGGTGAACCAGCGGCGCAGCTGGCTGTTATAGCCAATGTCCACGGTCATCACCTGCCCCTTGCTCGCGGCCCCCTCAATGGTCATCGAGGCGCGGCCACCGACTGACAAGTCCAGCACCATGTCATGGTCTACCAGGTGACGCTGCTCGCCACCTACCGTCATATTGGTCGCAAGTTTCACGCCATTACATCTCCCAGCTTGTCATCCAGCCCCTTGACCATCCTTTCCCATGAGCTCAACTGCTCTTGCTCGGTAGTGGCTGTGGTGCTGGGGGTATTGGCTGTCGATGCGTTCTCGGCTCCCTGCCCGACAGTCACTTTTGGCTTGGGCTGGCGCTGCTCGCGCTTCTCCGGTACCGAGTTATGTTCGCGCAAGGTGAATTGCACCTGCCACGCCAACAGACCCTCCTGCTCGCTGGCGGTGATGCGCCCCGCGAACTTGGCCTGGCGCACCTTCACGCCTTTGGCCAGCAGCGAACCGACCCGATAGATATGGCGCTGTCCGCCGTCTTGCTTGGCTGCGGCCAGCTCAAACAGCCGGTTCAGGGTCTGCTCATCGTTGAACGGCACCAAACCAGATACATCGAGCTCCTTGGCCTTCTCCCCCTGCTCCGAGCTGCTGGTCGAGCTGGTTTGGCCGCTGTTGTCCTTGTCCTGAAACTGCATCGATGCCGAGATCCGCATCGACTTCATCACAATGGGCTCACCGTCCAGGGTGAGCATGGCTGTCCGGCTCATTGGGTTAACTCCTGCCAGTAGGTGAGCGGCTCTGTTGAGAGCAGCATGGCGCCAACGGCATGGCTGTGATCCGGGTGATCGCTCCCCTGCAACTGGGCGGCAAGGCTCGCCGGATCGCCATAACCGTGCCAGCTCCACAGCTTTCCGGACAAGCTCGGCTTGGTGGCCAGCTCTGCGTCCAGTTCTGCGATGCGGGCGGTGCGCTTGTTGGTCAGCGCTGCCAGCTTGGCGCGGGTGCTGTCCGGTGATGGCGTATTGTCCTCGCTCTGCTGCATGGCATCGCGAGCGGCAGAGACCTGCATGTGACGACGCAGCGGATCCCAGATCAGCGTGTCGTCCGCCTTCCAGCGAGGCACCATGGCCGCAGCTGGTTGTGCCATCAGGTCGTTCTCTGCGGTGAGGCGGCGTAGGGTGGCGCACCACTCAGGCAGTGGCAGTACGGCGCAGACCTCGGCTAACTTGGCGGCCAGTTCCTGTTCGCTGGTTGCTGTCACCATCCAAGCGACGGCATGGAGCTGGCCTGCAGGAAGATGGGGATCAGCCCCATCCTGAAGTTTGGCGACTATTATTTTTATGGTGTTCTGCTGTTGCCCGACTCTATTTTGATATGGTGCAACTGTTAAACAGCTGCCTAATGGCAAACTTTCATTTACCAGCATCAATATTTCCCAGCCTCTTTTCGATTAAATCCAATCTATCCAATATCACGCCAACAGCTGTCGATATCATTGGAATAGACTGTTCATAAGCAAGCGACTGAACGTCACATCCACCATTTACTAAGTGGTCCTGGTAAATACCAAAATCAATACCGAGTTCATCCATCAACCGCTTTACTTGTTGTGTCAGATACCCTGCATGGTCACGCTTACGGGTCTTACTTCCATCTTTTGGGATTGGCTTTAAGCGAGCTTCAAAAATCGGCATAGCTTTTTCGTCAATGCCTACTTGTACAAACTCCTCTTCGAAGTAGTCATCACGTAGGTCCATTTTGTAGAACCACGCCTCCAATCCTCTTACAAACTTAACTGCCAACTCTCCCGGTATTCTACGCTGCAGGCTCTTGTCTCTCTCATCGGATCGGATTTGCAGCGGGGCGAAAGCGTAAGGGGTGGTAGCCGAGTCACCGAGCTGGAGCTGGTTATCGCCAGAAACCTTGGAGTTGGCGCCAAGCCCCGTAACGTTGGTCAGGTTAGTGGCTGGCGTTCCGTCCTGCATAAATCGCAACGACATATGCCCATACCCTGATATTTTCGTTCCCGATTCCAGGAAAAAGCCGGATCCCCAACCATGTAACGTGGCTGCCGTACCGTTAAATACCTTTCCTGTGCTGTATCCATTAAAAGCGCACTCCTGCATGGATGTGGCAAGCTCACCGGAACGAGCACCGCAGAGTGAGTTCCAGCGACTTGGCGTGCGCGTGGTTGCTGTCTCTACTTTGGTAATTTCAATGTTGCCAGAACCAGAGAATGCAACGGGACAGGTGAATGTGAACTGGTCAGCCGTGGGGGCAGTGACCACCACAACATCAACCGCGTCCGATAGCACCAAGGGGCCTGTAGTTGCCCGCAACCGCACACGGTTACCAACAACTGCGGATACTCCAGTTGCTTTGACAGTTACAGCGGTCCCGCTCACCGTGTATGTCCCAGTGCGAACAGTGAGATCTAATACCTTATTTGCATTAGACAGGTCAGAGTCAAGTAATCTACCGGCTCCAGCGCCTCCGAAATAGTTTCCATCAGCTTTCTTGATGTTCTGGCCAGCGCTAACGCCGATTGCAGTATCTTCTGCGCCATCACAAAGAGATAGAGTGTCGGCGCCATATGCTGTAATGCCATCGGCTGTTACAGGTGTCGGGTTGGTTATCTCTCCTGTCCAATCAATCGGGCAATATGACGATACCGCATTAGCGCCAGTCGCAGTTACCTTAATTGATGTGGTAACTGCCTGAGCTGTGTTTCTACCAAGTCCTACACCACGGTTTGCCGTTGTGGCGAACCGGAATGAATTGCTCATAATCGCCAGCATTCTCGTACCGGGAAAAGGTCCGTAGTCTGGGCTTTCTGATTCGATGAACTTGAGGGTATCCTCACCGATGCCGATATTATCCCTCAGCGTTATCCCCTCTGACATCGAGCCAGGTCCCCATGCCATAGCCTTTTTAACTCTGGTGGCGCTACCCATTGCCCCAGGCCCCATGGCGGCGACAAACCCGTCAGGACCAATATCATAATCATCTGCCAGCGATGCCAGAGCCCCTTCTCCACTAACAATGCGTCCAGATCCAAACTTTGGGGCGGTGTCGAACACGGCTTTGAACGTACTTGAACCAACCTTAAAATATCCGTTGGCGTAACGGTTACCTGTTGGTATAGCTGCAACAAGGTATGTCTTGCTCATCAGGTCAACGACTTGACCTGAGAAGGACGCCTCTAGCGCATCGAATGCTGCTTGGTCGTTCGTTTTTGCATCACCAACCGCCCCTTTATCCATTGGGGTTATACGCTCTTGCAGTTTACTCCCCACTGTTCTGGCATATGAGCCTGAACCAGCTTGTTCAAAACCAATTCTTTTGCTTCCGCCAGCTTCAGCCATCTTGTAATTAAGAGTTTCGCTACTGACTTCCTTCCATAGGTTATTTACTAAACCATTCGAGGTCCCTGGAGTAGAGTCCTCATCAATACTCTTCGGCAGCTCCCCCATCCATGCATAAACCTGCGTTCCATCTTTGCTCAGAAGCACCTGATTGGCTTTTTCAATAACATTCTTGGTGCCGAACTGGCCTATCAGGTCATAATCTGCCTCAGCCATCGATCGCTTCCACAGGGCGAAGGTGTCAGGGATTGAACCAGCCCCACCACTGCCACCTCCTGCACTACCTCGGCCATCCTCGATAGTTCCATCTGCCAGCACGGTGGCGAGCTTGGCCACATAGTGCTGATAGCCGTTGCTGTCCACATGGTCGGTCAGATCCGCCACGCTGGTGATGATGGTGAAGTGGTTCTGGTGTTCTGAGAGCAGCGAACCTGCACGATGTACATCAACCCAGACGCCGATCGGCTTGGTGCCCGGGTGGATTACCTCTGGCGCTTTCAGTTCGACCCGCAGGCCGCCTACGATAGCCACGCCCTTGGTGACCTGATAGGCGCCATCCTTCTCGACCACCTTGAAGCCGTCACCGATAAATGTGTGATGACCATATAGCTGGCTTGCAAGCTGGCGCAGGTCTTCATCCATCCCGCGCAGGCTGGCGGCATAGTCAATCTGCCACGTTCCTGCATCTACATGGGTGAGGGTGGCCTCGGCGGCTTGGTCGTAACCCATCAGCATCGACTTGACCAGGGAGTTGCCGGTCTGGCCGGTGGTCTGGTCGGTCTTGAGCTTGGTCTCGCGCCCTTTGTAGACAATCATCCCGATCACGCCGTTCTGCTTGTTGCGCAGGTACATGGCGTTGAACGAGAAGTCGCCGACCGTGGTATCCATCACGATGGTGTAGGCCACCGCGTTGTTATTGATGCGGCCGCGCTGGTCCACGTTCTGGCGATGCACGATCTGGCTTTCCGGCGGCATGCCGGTCTCCGGATCAATGGGGGAAGTGATATCCAGATTGGGGATATCAGCCAGAATAAACTCATCCAGCACGACCGGTTTCTCTGCGGCCAAGCAAGACTGCCAATATTGTTCGAATGCGTTGGTAATGACCTGGCTCATCAGGACTCCTTGCGGGGCAGGGTGGCCCCAAAAACGTGTTGAATGAAATGGATTTGACCGGCGCGCAGGTAACCCTTGCAGGCTGGTTTATTGAGGGTGGCGGCGAACACCTGATGGCCCATGTCGATACGGCCGGCATGCAGATATCCCATCGCCGGATAGAGCACCTGGAAGCGGTAGCGGCGGCAGGTGCGGCCGTAGTGCTGGATCAGGGTTTCCATCAGTTGCTGGTTTTGTGTCAGGGCGCTGTCAGCCACCTCGATGGTGATAACGTCCCACGGGGTACCGTCCTGGCGTTCGTGCAGTTCGCACCAACCGATGCCAAGACGTTCAAAAATGCGCTTGAAGCCCGCCACCTCTCCCGAGTCCTGAGCGTTGATAAAGGCGAACTTGACGCGCTTGCGGAACAGGGCGAGCGGCTCCCCCTTGAAGCGGGTGATATCGCGCTCCCATGCCAGCAACGCCAGCATGGCCTCTGAACAGGTCAGCGGGTCTTGTTGCGCCAACGGCTGCAACAGCCAGCCACGCATCCGGCGCCAGAACGCCATGATGCCCTTGGCCAAGAAAGCGGGTTCCTGTACCCCATCAGCGATGGTCTTGCCGTCTTCCCACCAGGGGGCTGTGCTGTCTGGCAACTGTGGGGCTTTGTCCTGGTGGTTGAGCTCGGTTGTCTTAGTCATGGAGGAACACCTCCAGCGCATTCAGTCGCGGGATGGTGAGACCAGAGACGATATCCAGCTCGGTGAAGTGCAGGCTTTTGATCTCTGGGAATGCCTGATGGAGTTCGCGGCCCAGCTGGCTCAGTGAAAAGCGTGACTGTGGCCATGTGCGGGTCACTGCCGGGTAGTCGGCTGATTGCCGGAATGCTGCCTGGATCAGCAGCTTCACGTCGTTGACCAGCGCCAGCCGCTGCTCGGCGGCCAAGTTCTCGATCGGCCACAGCTCAAGGTGCAGGGAGTGCTCGGTTTCCGGCATGGCCATCACCTGCAGGTCATCTCCGTGGCCGTGGTTGCCCTGGTTGTTCACGTAGTCATTGAGCTTTTCGATCAAGCTGGCGGGAGTGGTACCCACCTCCAGCAGGATGAAGGCGTTGGCGGTGCCCGGCCCCCGAGGAGCATCGTGCTCGAAGAAGATGTGATCGGCGCGAATGCCTGCCACGCTGGCCAGCATGGAGCGATAGATGGCGTCGATGTGATAGCGACCCACTGCCGAGAACTGGTTCTTGATGCGCAGGCCCAGCGCATCATTGCTCTCGGCGTCTGCGCCCTGGGTGGTGATCCACTCCTTCTCTGAGTTGCGGGCAGACAGGATGCCGGTGATCGGCTTGCTCAGCAGGTTGTAATAGCCGGGGGCCAGATTCCATGCCACCCCGGCGAACTCGGCCTCGCAGACGACCCGCGCCACCGCTTCACCCGCAGGGCTCACCATCGCCTGCACCGGCTTGACGCGGTAGATGGTGCCGTTGATGCGCTCGGTGGTGACCCACACATCATCCGGGATCGTGGTGGCCTCTGCCGGGTTCACCTTGGTGAAGTTGACGATTCCCCTGGTCTTCTGGGCTGGCTTGCGGGTCAAGTCCACATCCCACGCCTTGAGATCCAGATAGCTGTCTGTCGCCGTTGCGGCAAAGCTGGCTGGCAGCACATGGCCCGCCAGCAGGATACGGATCAGCCACAGCGCCGGAGTGATGACCACGGCGCGTACCAGCCGCCAGAACGGGCTCACATCGCTGTCGTTGGTGATGAGCGAACCGGCGGCCTCCACCTCCTTCTTGAGCTCGACCTCCATGGCCTCTTCGGTTGTCGGTACCCCGCTTTTTGCCAGCAGGGCCATAAAATCCACGGTTGGGCGCAGGTTCACAGGGTTACCTCCAGATCGCCAAATTCATAAGTGCGGGCGGTGACCAGGATGCGGTCGGGTGCCTCTTCGCTGATCACGATGGTGCCGGGGATCAGCCTGGTGTCGTTCTCGACCAGCAGCTCGATTTCGGTCATCACATCGGCGCGGAGGGTGGGGCTGCGCTCGCCGATCAGCTTGCTGGCCAGCCCTGACTCCATGATCCGGTGCTTGATGTCCTGACCGATGCTGTGGCGGTCTTGGGTGTAACGGGGTTGGCCACCGGCATCCAGCTGCCATGCCCCGTCTACCACCCAGATATCGATGTACTTGGCATCACTCATCACGGGGTCTCCAGCCATGCGTTTTCGGCCATCTGCTCAGGGGTCATCGGGTTCTGGCTGGTCATGTGCACCTCACCGATGTGCAGCACCTTGGCCGGTTTCTGGTTGGCGGTGGTGGCAGCTGCGTTGGCCTGGATCAGCTGCTGGCCAAGCCCACCCGATGGGATGCTGCTCCCCCCTTCGCGATAGCGAGCGAGCGGGGCATTGATGTTGGCAGGGTTCGGCAGGTTCAGATCAGGCATCGAGCCCGCTTCAATGTTGACGCCCGGGATCATGTTCAGCTTGTCGATCAGCCAGTCGATGGACTTGCCGAGCAGCTGGAACACGCCCCAGTCAGAGAAGGTCTTTTTCAGGTCGTCCCAGTAGTAGATGACAGCTGCCACCGCGCCGATCAGCAGCACGATGCCCGCCACGATCAGGCCAATGGGGTTGGCGTACATGGCGATGTTGACCGCCAGCATGATGGCGCGGAACGACACAAGGCCCGCTTTCAGCAGGTTGAGCGGGGCAATGATGATTGACCAGGCGATACCCAGCCCCAGCGTGGCCAGCTTGGCAATACCGGCAACCAGCATCCAAGTGCCGGTAACCATGCTCAAACCCACGATGGCCAGCGCGGCATAGCTGATCAGCTTGGTCAGGTTCGGGAAGAGGTGCGTCCAGCGCAGCACGTCGTTGGCGCCATCGGCAAAGGCACCCACCACGGCATTGATGGCGGGCAGCACCACCCCGAACGCAGCGGCGCGGATGGCAAACCAGGCTTGCTCGACCCGCTGCCACTGGTCTGTCATTGCGGCGGCCATCTGCTCTGCCTTTCCCATACCATGGGTGTTGGCCAGCGCGTTGATGTTGGTGGCGAGCCCCTTGGTGTTGGTCATCAACAGCTTTACCATGCTGACCGCTTCATCAGATCCGAATGCCTTCTTGAGCTCGTCCCCTTCGGCCACGCTCAGGGTTTCGCCATAGCGGGCCTTGAGTTTGTCCAGCACGGTGAGCACCGGCAGCATGTTTCCCGCTGCATCGGTGAATTGCAGACCCAGCGCCTTCTGGGCACCGCCCACACCAGCCAGAAACGCCTTGAACTTGGTACCGGCCTCGCCGCCGCTCATGGTGGCTTGCAGCTGGCCGAGCACGGCGAACTGTTCATCCATCGAGATCCCGGCGGCGGTGGCGTTCGCCCCGATCGCCCCGAAGGCATCTGCCATGCCCTGGCCAGTGGTCTTGAACATCTGCACCGCTGTAGCGGTCTTGCCTGCCAAGTCTTCCACCCAGTTGGCCTTGCCCATCATCTTGGCCTGCTGCTCAAAGATGCCGTACATGGTGCCCATGTAGTTGGTGATGGTGGCGGTGTCGGCCTTGGTCGCCTTGGCCAAGGTGGTGGAGGCGCGGGTAAAGGCTGGCAACTCGTTACCCTCCAGCCCCGCGATCGCCGACTGGATATCGTAGGAGGAACGGACAATCTCGGTGGCCGATTCGCCGTACTTCACCGATAGGGCCAGCGCTTCGCGCCCCAACGCCCCGAGCACATCCTTTTGCACATCGAGCGAGGCCACTTCACCCAGCGCCCGATCCATTTCGATGGCTGGGCCCAGAGCAGACTGGATCGCCATGCCACCGGCGGCCACCGTGGTGGCCCCCATAGCCATGCTGCTCCAGCCCTGACGGCCTGCCTTGCTGACCTTGTCCATCTGGGCATTGATGCCAGCAAGGGGCTTGGTGACTTGATCCACCAAAGCCACCTGCATCATCAATTTTTCCATCCAGGCCATAGGTCGTTATCCGTTGAATGCTTTGGCGATGCCCTCTGCCACGGCGGCGGCGTTGGACTCTCTTACGTGCTTGTCTAACCAGATGGCGCGGGCCAGGCTGTCGATATCGTCATCGTCATGGGGCAGGAAGTGGCGCCGCAGCGCCAGCGCCTGCTCCAGTTGGTTGCGCTCGATGGCCTCGGCGCGCGCCGTCAGTTTTTTACAGTAATCTCCAGATCGGGGGCGAACTGCTGGTTAATGGCGGCGGCCAGTTGCAATGCCGCGCCCGGGCGTTTGAGCAGCTCATCGAGCGCCTCTTTGCTTTCCTGGCAGACGATCTTTTTCAGGTAGTTGTGGGCCGGTGCCACCTTGTCGGTCGGCATCATGCCGTTGAGAAAGCCGTTATAGGCCACCATGGTGGGGGCGAACTTCAGCTCTTTACCGGCTACTTCAAGGGTGATAATCGGGTTTGCCATTAGTTGTTTTCCTCTTGTTCAATCCAGTGGTTCAGGGTGTTGATTTGGGTTTGGCAGCGGCGCATGGCCGTCTGCATGGTTGGGATAAACCGCACGGCATCGCCGTAGGTTGTCCCCGTGAACTCAGGTTCCGGGCAGTTTGGTACCAGCCCCGGCGGCGGAAGCCGCTTGACCACCTTGGTTTGCACCACGGTTGTGGGCTGGCTGGAGCAGGCGCAGAGCGCCAACAGGCAGAGGCTCACTAGCGCAGTTCGGGCGGCCTTCCGGTGGCGTGGCCAAGGCTTGTTGCAGTTCATCGGCGGTTTTCCTGTTCAGTTGGTCAAGCTCGGCCAAGGCGGCGTTCTGGTGTTTAAGCAGGGCGCGCAAGCCAGACTCCTGCAGCGAAAGAGCCCTGAACTCTTCGGCCATCTGCTGATTGGCCAGCTGCAAGGTGCTGATGGTGCCGTTGGCATCGGCCAGCGCCTTGGTGCGTTGGTCGAGTACCTTGTTCCCGGCAAACAGCGCGACCAGCAGGGCCAGCACCAGCACGAACAGCAGGTTGGAGAACAACTCCTTGAGGATGTTCATGCCAGCACCCCGCCGAACTCAGTGAACTTGGCCAGCAGATCAGCCAGCTTGTGTTCGCGCTGGCCATAACCGGCGCCCGGCAGGCTGGCCCAGATGTTGGCGCACTTGGTGATCGCTTGGCTGATGCGGCCCTTGAGCACATCGTCCAGTGCCTTGCGCTCGCGGATCAGCTGGATTGCCCAGGCATCTTGCGACTCGGGGCCAAAGTCCGGCAGGCCGAGCTGATCGCGGTAGTGGGCCCAGTGCTTTGACAGGTGCTGATAGCGGCCGGCAGCGGTGCTTTTCAGGGTTGGATTGACCTGCACCAGCACGTTCGGGTGGGTGCGGTAGTCGGTGAAGAACCCCGCCGGATTGACCAGTTTGTTGTACCCGTCATCGCCCCGGCCCTTGGTGCCTTCTGAAAAGGCAATCATGTCGAGAAAGGCGGCCACTTGCGGGTGGCAGTTACTGCGCGGCATTGCTGTCTCCCTTCTTGTTGAACACCAACTTGGCCCGCTCGCGGATGATGTCTACCCCGAGCAGCCCCACCACACCGCCGATAAACGGGGCCGCCTCATAGGGGACGCCGAGCAGGGTGGTACCGGATGCGGCGGCCAAGGTGATCAGGCCGCACATGGTTGATTCGATCAGGCGGCGGCGCCCGCTGCCGCCGTCATAGGTGATGCGCATAAATGAAATGCTCAACGCCAGCAGAGCCCCGGAAACGGCGGGCCAGTTATCCATCAACCAGGCCAGCAGGGCGGCCCAGAGGGTGGGGTCTTTGTTTGGCATAGGGTTCATATCCCGTTCTCGTTATTGCCCGCGCCGTTCTGCGCGGCTCTTGCAGCTGACACACAGGCGCACACCCGGCACATGCAGGCGGCGCGCATCCGGGATCGGATCGCCGCACTCCTCGCAGTGGTACAGGCTCTCGCCCTGGTGATGACTGCGGCCGAGCTGGTTATCCAACTGGGCCGCCAGCATCCGCTCGGCGTGTTGGGTGGCACGGTCGATCAGATCCATCCGTTAGCCCTTCATGTGGCGGGTGTCGTCTTCGGAGAGGTACGGCACGCCATTGATGTGAACGAAGTCGGGGGAGGTGACGAAACCCTTGATCTTGTGTACCCCCTTGCTGCCCCCCTTTGGGTCAACATCCAGCAGGTCAGAGATCTGGAGCTTCACGCCGAAGGCTTCCACCTTCATCTGTTCGTCGCCGGTGTCGGCGTAGAACAGCACATCGTCAGGCTTCATCCCGCGCCAGCTACCGGCCCGCTTGGCGGCATCGCTCAGCAGGGTGAAGTTCTTGGCATCGAGCTCGAACTCCAGCTCTGCGGCCACATCCCCATCGACATAGCCGTCAGGAATGCCACGGGTTTGCGCCACAGCGCTGTTGTCGGTGATGGAGAGGCTGGCCTTCTCGACGTGCACCATGGCGCCCATCAGTTCGGTATCGAAGCTCTGGCCTGAAATACGTCTGGTCATGGGTTAGCCCTCCCCGTTGTTGAGGCTCAAATCGAGCATGATGTTGATATCGATCCCCTTGGGGCAGTCCACGGTGCGCACCACCACGTAGATGGAGACCAAGTTCTTGGCCGTCCACTTGATGGTGATATCGCCATCCTTGGGTGAGGCGATATCGCCCGGGAACAGCTGGCCGTTGATGGTGACGGCCTTGGCCATCTCGCGCAGGTCTTTGCCGAAGTACATGATGGCGGCGGCGGTGCTGCCCGGGGTGGAGTTGAAGGAGCGATCGGCTACGCGAGCAATGGCGCGCAGGCGCATCCGGCGGGCCACCTTGTAGACCACCCGCAGGTTTTCGATCACCTGGTAGTCGCCGCCCTCGGCGTCCAGGGTGCGGCCATCGGCCCAATAGATGCCGTCATAGTCCGGGTACCACATCGGCACCGAATAGCGGTTCTGTTCGAGAGTTTGCAGGGTTGCCAGCGGCAGCTCGGTGCCGTCTTTATCCTTCGGCTTGTTGCCAAGGCCCACCATGGCGCCGGTTTTCACCCGGGCTGGGCTGTCGGCGATGCTCACCGCACGGTTGCAGAGGCGACCGGCGTAGGCCCCGGCGAGGTTGGGCCACAGCTGCGGCAGCAGGGTGACGGATTCCGCCTTGATGCCATCTTGAAGCGCGACCAGTTTGGCCTCGTATTCGCTCCAGTCCTGGCCGCCTTCGAGGGTAGTGACGATGCCAGCCACGACCAGCAGCATGAACTGCCAGCGCCCCATCTTGGCGATCAGCTCCTGGTTGAGGGCGTGGGCGGCGTTGATTTTCGCCTCGTCCCACTCCTGACCCAGTACCACACAGCCCTCGAAGGATTGGGTTTTCTGGGCTTCGCGGACGGCATCTTTCCAGTCCATGTCGGGGGGCAGTACAAAGGCGGCAGCCGTCCAGTTCTGACCGGCGTTGACCATGGCGGCTTGCAGGTTGGTTTTCAGCTCGCTGTCGGCCTCGCCCAGCAGCTTGTCGAAGTCGCTCTGGGTGTTTAGCGAAAGCAGCTTGCCGGTGTTGGTCGGTGCGGTGCCGATGAACAGCAGGTGGCGCTCGACTTCCGTCACTGGCCCCTGCATCTGGTTCAAGTTGTTGATCTGTACATAAGGCCACATGGCGTTATTTCCTCTTCATCTCTTGCTTGTTGACGTCCCAGCCGTAGTTGATGCTTTGCAGGGCGCGGGCAAAGGCTTGCTCTCGTTGCTTGGTGTTGGCGCCGAGGAACGGGCGGGCTGGCAGCTCAATCTCCCAGCTCTCTTTCACCGGCTCGTCCTTGAGCTTCTTGATCAGCAACCCCGCTTGCGCGTAGTTGAGATTGCCGGTTATCCAGCCGAGCGATGCCGATCTGTATGCCCGCTTGCGCTTGCCTGGACGCTTGAACCCCAGCTCCCGCAGCTTGCGGGCCTGCGCCTTGCTGGCCTGCTTGTTCTTGCCGCCATCGCTGGAGGCTATACGGCGCCGACTGGCCGCGGTCACCTTGTAGGTGTGTCCCTTCTGGTGGGTGTTGGCGACAACCCCGGCATGAACGTTCATTGCCCCCTTTTTGAACCCGAGCTCGGCCACATCCTGGCTTGGCTCATGGATCACCAGCAGCTTTGGCAGGCCGCGCAGCATCTTGCGTTTGCCCCGCTTGCGGGGGGCCCATGCATTGCCGTTGGGGTCTTGCTGCTGGCGCACGTTGCGGGCGGCCAGCTTCTTCATCTCGTTGGCGGCTCGCCACACCAGCCGCTGGCGCTTCTTGGGCGGCAGGGCCAGCAGGTTCAGCTGGTCCTTGCTGCGCTGGGTGTCGAGAGTGATGGTGATCATGACGGGTCACCGATCTGGTGATGGCCGGTGTCACCGACGTTCATATCGATGTGGTCTGCCACCCAGATTTCATACGGGGCCACGTTCCAGCGTTTTCCCATCCAGTTGATGGGGCCCTTGGGGTGTTCGATCAGGCGCAGCGGCTCGGTAAAGGCGAGCTGGATCTCGAGATCGGCGGTCTTCTCATCGTTCGGGGTGACGGCGTACTCGGGATCGGCCAGATCGAACTGCTCGCGAAACTCGTCATGCTCCTGCACCCAGGCGGCCACAGAGGCCAGCACGATGGCCGGATCCAGCTCGCGAAACGGCAGTTGCTCGACGGTGAACACCGCCTGATAGGTGAGCCATGCCACATCTACCCCAGTGGGGCCCATGTTCTTGGGCTCCAGCCTGATGGTGCCGTTCTCCATCCAGCTATCCAGATGCTTGTGGCACTTGGCTGGCAGCACCCGCTGGATCTCGGCGTGGAGAGCGTGGAGGAAATAGCCCTGGGCCTGCTGTTCGTTCATGCCTTCACTCATATCAAGGACACCCCCGCACGTCGCTTGCCCTTGATGCTGCGCACCAGTTGCTGACTCTCGGCCAGCAGCTGGGCGCGTTGGTCTGGGGATCGCTCTACCTGGTTGTTTGCTGCGGCCCGTTCTGTGACGCTGGCGAACTCCGGCAGCAAGGCTGCTTTGGCACGGGCAAACACGGCGGCCAGATACTGCTCGGTCAGGGCATTAGTGCCGCCCTCAAGGCTCGGCCCCGGCACATCGGCGGCGCTGACGTAGCCCTCTGCCATCAGTGCGGCCTGACGCATCGCCAGTTGCAGGTTGATTTCAGATACGGCGGCCAGCAGGGCGGCGCCGGTGGTCTGTTGGTCTAGGTCAGCAGGCAGGGCGCGGCGGCGCTCGAAGTCGGCCACGGCCACATCAGGCCAAAACCCGTCATTGCGGATAGTGGCTGCGCTGTAGTCGATATCCTTGCCTGCAAACATCAGTGACCTCGCTGGTTGAATAGGTGCACCCCTGAAGCCACGGATCACAGGATTCGGCGCAGGCCTTGCGGCTTGCCTATCCTCCCCGCCGGGGTGCGGTGGCGCGGAGAGTCTTATTGCTCCGGATTGAGCGCCCGCAGGCGCATGGCAATTTTGAGCAGCAGGGTGTTTACCCCCGCTTTGCGGTGCAGCTTCTCGGCCTGGAGCAGCCAGTGGGCTGCTTGTTCCAGGGTGGCGCTGTCACCCACTGCACTCGGTCGTGGCTGGCCGTCCTGGTCGCGCAGCAGCAGGCAACCCGCAGCCTTGAACCACTTGGCGGTCAGCTTCTCGTTGAGGCGCCACTCGTTGCGCACCTTGTCGAACACCCGGGAGAACCATGGCTCGACGGCATGGCCTTCGGCGGCGTTTTTCTCGGCCCACTCCAGCACTGTGTCGGCCACGAAGGTGGCCCAGTCGCGCTTGAAGTTGTTCGGGGTTCGTTGTCCCTGCTTGATGGCGAGCTCTGCCCAGGCGATCCCGGTGTCGAAGTCACCAACGTCAAAGGCCCAGATCACCAGCCTTTGAAACAGCTCGTTCTGGTAGGACTGACCGGACTCGGCCACGCTGGCCAGATACCGCTCCACATAGGGGCGGTATTTGGGCATCAGCTCGTCGCGTTTCATGTTCACCCGATCCCCAATTCGGGCCAGCTTGCGCAAGCGAACGATGTCCTGTTCCAGGGCAATCATTTGCAGGTGCAGGCTGTCAGCCACCGCACCGGTGGCCACGCCCGTGCAGGCGGCCTGTTCGGCCCCCTGCATGGCATGCACACGCTGCTTGTGACGTTGACCGGGTGAGCTCATGGTTTACGCACCCGCTTCTGCTGGAGCCGCAGGATCAGCACCGATCACGATGTCGGCCTCTTCAAAGCCGCCATAGGCCTTGTGCTCTCCCAGGGCATAGCCTTCCATACGCCAATACTGGTTATCGAAGCTCTTGGTGTCCTGGTTATCGTCTGCCTTGCGCTTGCGGGTACCGCGCTGGGTGTAGCAGTGCAGGTTGTCCAGGGTGGTTACTACCATCCGCTTGCCCGGGAAGAACGGCGGGATCATCGCCTTGCGACCGGCAATGGACTTGGCCAGCTGCTGGGCGGCGATCTGTTCGCTCGGCTTTGTTGCTTCGCTGTAGATCTTGGCTTGAGCGGCGGCTACCAGATCGGTACCGACCAGTACCACCAGTCGTGGGTCTTGCTGGAACAGCGGATCGATGGTGGTGCTGATAAGGTCGGAGGCCATCTCATCGAGGGTCTTGTAATCGCCCTTGCCGTCCGGGTCGAAGTAGATCTTCTTGCCCTCTTCCGCCTTGATGATCTGGCTACCACCGTTCCACTCGCGGGCGATCTGGTGCCAGCCTTTGTTGACGTCTTCGCCGAGCTGGTGAGATTCCGGATCGGTGGTATCAGCAGCGGATACACCGTTCCAGCCAACCCGCAGCATATCGAGGGCGAATGCGGTGTTGACGAACTCGCCAACCAGCTTGATGAACTCGCCTTCGCTACCGGCATTTGCCCAGGTGCAGAGGGTGGCCCAAGAGAGAGAGGCGCAGGAGTCGGTCTCTTTCAGCTCGTACTTGTTGCCATCAACGCCCACTTCGCCCTTGAAGCGGCCGCCTTTTTTACGACCGGTATAGAGCTGGCCGACGCCGACCTGCACCACTTGGCCGGTGATCTGGTCTACGTCCAGACAGGTGATCATGCCGAGGAATTCGACCGAGGCGAGCAGGGCAGAACGCAGGGTTGTCTCAACCGGCCCGGTGACGCTGAACTGTTTGCCCAGCTTGGTGATGTCGATGCCATAGGCTTTAGCCAGGGCATCGCAGTATTTGTTCAGGCGCTGTTCGGCCTGAACGGTCAGGGTTTGGCTCACTGAATGCTCCTTAGCAAACTTGATAGGTGGAGTCGTCACCGCCCAATGGGCTCGGGCGCTGGTCCGGCAACTCAACGGAGAACTTTTCGATCTGGCCTTTCAGCTCGCCGACGGTGGCTGCCAGACCAGTGATGGTCTCGTTCAGCTTGCTGAACTTGTCGTCTTCTTCTTTCGGTTCAATAACCGGCTCGGGCGTTACCTCCGGCTTTGCTTCCAGCTTTGCGCTAAAGCCTTCGATCTTGGTGCCAAGGCCGTTGACGGCTCCCAGCAACTGGTCGAACTGTTCTTTGGTCATTTCCTCATCCTCTGGATGGCTGGGGGTGGGTTTGGTTTCCTGTTCACCATGGCTGGCCAAGAAGCTGAAAAACTTGGTGATCAGACCGTCGGCTTTTTCGTTCTTTGGCAGTTTGAAGGTGGAGAGATCCAGCGGCTCACTGGTGCCAATCAGGCGAGATTTGCCACTCTTGTCTTTGAACTTCAGGTGGGTGGTGCCGGTGCTGGCTGGTTCATCGGTAACGCCGAGGCCGCGCAGGTAGGTGCGGCCCAGATCGGCAAATTGCTCTTGCGGCTCGATGGAACAGAATTGGTATTGGCCAACCTGGTTGTAATAAACCAGATCACGGGTCGGGCTCAGGATGGCGAATAGCTTGAGCTTGCCATCCACGACTTCTGTCTTCAGTTCTTGTACATAGCCGAAGTTCGACCAGCGGTCGTGATCAGGCCAAATCAGTGCGGTGTAGTATTCCGGATCGTAGGTCTCGGCCATGTCAGTCAGCCAAGCGGCGGTAATCTCCCGACCATCGACGGTTGTGCCTTCGGTGGCGATGCAGACCCAGCCAGTTCTCAAGGTTGATATGTTCATGCCAGCTCCCAATTGATACGGGCTCAGGCTATCGGGTCGGCAAGGGGTATTCATCCGGTTGTGTTCAAGGCGATTCGGATCCATGGGGATATCCGAATTGCTTGGAACATCAGGGCGATAAGTGGGGGCGGGGGGCTGGCTATGATGGCGCCATCATTCACAAGATGGAGGCGCCGTGGCGTATCCCGAAGAGATCCGCAATGCCGCGCGGGGACTCTACCTTAAACGATGGACACCCCAGGAGATCAAGGACGAACTTGGCCTTAACTCCTGCAGGGTAGTCTACTTCTGGGCCGAGAAGTACGGCTGGCGTGACCTGCTGACCGAAGAGGCGGTGGAGGATGCCATTGCCCGCCGCCTGCACTCTCTGCTGGGCCGAGAGAAGAAAACCCCCGAAGAACTCGACGAAATCGACCGACTGGTCGGGCACCATGTCAGCCTGAAAGAGAAGGCACTCAAGTGGGCCGAGCGCCAGCAGGCGCTGACCGCCCGCCGTGAATCCGGTGACGAGCCTTCCCCCGACCGTTCCCCGCGTAGCAGGGGCGGGCAGGATGGCGGTGGCCGCAAAGGGAAGGGCGGCAAGAAGGCCAAGAACGAGATCGGCCACCTCACCGAGGCAGACTTTGCCGAGTGGCTTGGTACCTTGTTCGGCTATCAGCTGCGCTGCCGTGAGGCCAAGAACGACCCGGCACTGCCGCGCACCCGTAACATCCTGAAGTCACGCCAGATCGGCATGACCTACTACTTCGCCGGTGAGGCGCTGGAAGATGCGGTACTGACCGGCGGCAATCAGATATTCCTGTCAGCCACCCGCGCCCAAGCAGAGGTGTTCCGCTCCTACATCTGCAAGATTGCCCAGACCTTCCTCGGTGTCACCCTGACCGGTAACCCCATTGTGCTGTCGAACGGGGCCGAGCTGCACTTCTGCTCGACCAACTCCAACAGCGCCCAGTCCCGCTCCGGCAACGTCTACATCGACGAGTATTTCTGGATCCCCAACTTCGAGAAGCTATCGGACGTGGCCAGCGCCATGGCGACCCAGAGCCGCTGGCGCAAGACCTACTTCTCGACCCCATCGAGCAAGGTTCACGAAGCGTACCGGTTCTGGACGGGGGATCGCTGGAAGGGCCAGCGTCCGAGCCGGGTGGCCATCGATTTCCCTGGTGAAGATGATCTGCGCGACGGCGGCCGCATCTGCCCTGATCGGCAGTGGCGTTACGTCATCACCATCGAGGATGCCATTCGCCTTGGTTGCAACCTCATCGACATCGAGGAGCTGAAAGACGAGTACCCCGAAGAGGTGTTCGATCGCCTCTACATGTGCCGGTTTATCGATGATGCCCTGTCGGTGTTCAAGTTCCAGGATATGGAGCGGGCAGGGGTTGACCCGAGCCGGTGGGAGGACTACAAGCCCGGGCGACCTGACCCGTTCGGGCGGCGCGAGGTGTGGATGGGCTACGACCCGAGCCGCACCCGCGACAACGCCACCCTTGTGGTGGTTGCCCCACCGATGGTCGCCGGTGAGCGGTTCCGTGTGTTGGAAAAGCACTACTGGCGCGGGCTCAACTTCCAGTTTCAGGCGCAGGAGATCGAGCGCATTGCCAAGAAGTTCCGGGTCACTTATCTCGGGGTCGATGTCTCCGGCATCGGCTCCGGGGTGTTTGACCTGTTGAAGCCCACCTTCAAAGGGGTATGCCACCCCATCAACTACAGCATCGAGAGCAAATCGCGGCTGGTACTCAAGATGATCGATGTGGTTGAGGCGAACCGCATCGAGTGGGACGGCTCGGATCGGGATATCCCGCTGGCGTTCCTCGCCATCAAGCGCAGCACCACCGGCGGCGGCCAGATGACGTTCCGTGCCGCTCGGGACAATGTGACCGGACACGCTGACGTGTTTTTTGCCATCGCCCACGCCGTGGCCAACGAGCCGCTCGATACCAACCGCAAACGTAAATCCACCTGGGTAACCAGCCAGCAGAAGAAGGCAGCATGACCAAACGACAAAAACCGGCCCAGCAGGTGGCCACCTCATCCCCTCGGCCATCTGTGATGTTCAGCACGGCGGAGGCCATCGACCCCACGGCCTGGATGACCGATTACACCGGGGTATTCTTCAATCCCTATGGGGAATATTACCAGCCGCCCATTGACCGCAAGGGGCTGGCCAAGGTGGCGCGGGCCAACGCTCACCACGGGGCGATCCTGATGGCGCGCCGCAATATGGTGGCGGGTCGCTTCACCACCCAGCGCAATGTCATCACCGCCTATGTGCACAACTACGTGCAATTCGGTGACGGTGGCCTGCTCAAGCTGCGCAATGGCTTTGGCCAGGTGGTGGGGCTGCACCCGCTTTCCAGCGTCTATTTGCGCCGCCGGGCTGACGGGTGCTTTGTCTATCTGCAGCAGGGCAAGCCTAACCTGGTTTATCGGCCGGAGGATGTGATTTGGCTGGCCCAGTACGACCCAGAGCAGCAGGTCTATGGCATGCCCGACTATCTGGGCGGCTTGCAGTCGGCCCTGCTCAACCAGGATGCCACCCTGTTCCGCCGCAAATACTTCCTCAACGGCGCCCACATGGGGTTCATCTTCTACACCACCGACCCGAACATGGACGATGAAACCGAGGAGGAGATGAAGCAGATGATCGCCAACTCTAAGGGGGTTGGTAACTTCCGCTCGATGTTCGTGAACATCCCTGAAGGCAAGCCTGACGGCATCAAGCTGATCCCGGTTGGGGATATCGCGACCAAAGACGAGTTCGCAGCCATCAAGGGGATCACCGCCCAGGATGTGCTGACGGCGCACCGGTACCCGCCTGCTCTGGCCGGTATCATCCCGACCAATGGCGGCGGCGGCTTGGGTGACCCTGATAAGTATGACGCTACCTATGCCCGCAACGAGGTGCTGCCACTGTGCGAACTGATCAAGGACTCCATCAACAGTGCCGGGCTGCCCCGCGCGCTGTGGGTCGATTTTCGGGAAACTATCGGGTCGGCTGTATAAAAAACCAGTCCTTTTGGGGTAAGATGCAATCTATTGATTGAATGTTTGATTTATCGGGAGGGGTGATGCGGGTTTATTGCAAAGTGTGTGGCCAACGGGGCCGCATTACCAAAACCAACAAGTTGAGCGATGACGTCTCTGATCTGTATTGCCAGTGCACTGATGCAGAGTGCGGCCACTCCTGGGTGGCTTGTCTGTCGTTCACCCATACACTGAGCCCGTCAGCCAAGACGGCGAACCAGCTGGTGCTGAGCTTGATGGGGTCGCTGACGCCAGAGGGGCGGCAGATGGTACTGGAAGGACTGGGGGCGCAATAGCGCCCCTTGACTTAAATGAGGTCGTTTCTTTTCAAACTTAAATGCATAGTATGGATTTATTGAATAGGTTTGCGCCGAACTTTTGGTTAGTTACTGACTTCTATCGGTGGATATGGATGCTTCACTAGATTACTGACATTAAATAACTCATCAATAAGGGATCTTTGCCAAACAATACCAATGTTTGGGTCTTTATCTCGCACTGAAACTCTTCCTGAATAAATCCCGACTAGACTAAAGCACAGTCTAGATTTCCCTTCCATGGACGTTGTATCAATACTACTAATAAAATCAGTAGCGCTGAGATTACCTTCTTTGTACATATGGTAACTATCATATGCTTCGCGATTTAGATCTACCATACTTCTCCAACTGGATACAAAAACAGGAGAGCCAGACATACCTGGATGCGTAAAAGCGTCAATAAAAAACATCGATAATCCGTTTGGTTTAACTGATGGTTCACTGGCGACAGTTCCCCTCTTCCATATTGGGTAATAGTCTTCCACGCTGTAACCCCATGGGAATCCGACAATAAACAAATCTGAGCCAGCCATTACATCTATATCTTCTACAAGACCTAGCATATCTTGGGTAAAGGTAACCGCCTCATCGGGGAACGATATTTCGATGGCTACTATATCTACGCCTTCTGCACGTCGTGAATGCTCATACCATGTTGTATCGGCATTGATTTTGATTGCACCTATTTCTGGTCTGAGTTTTGGCTGCATCAAAGTACTGAACTTTATTTCGTCCGGTGAGTCAGGATACCCTGGAAGTAGGCTTGCTGGGTCCTTAGGGTCTCTGCATGTCACGACGTGGTAATTTGTCACTAGGAACTTTTTATTTGAATCTTGATGTAAGTATATAAACCCAGTTCCTTCGCCTATTTTTATTCCTGCCTTATGGAGCTCTAAATGCAGAGGGAATAATGAAATTGGAGATATTTTTTTTTGACGAATCTGCTCACCCTCTAAATATACGATATTTGTCTTATTCATATACTATCTCTCCTAATCGTGAAAACTAGTACAAAGTGATTGTGATTCACTACGTTCTTAAAATAATGACATATTGTCCAGATTTTTTTGTGTTCTGATTAGAGTGATCATTCATGGCGATATCGTCAGTTTTTCAATAAAACATGTCATTCATGGCTTCCCGCTTGTTTCGTGGTCTCCCTGCTATGGTCAGCCACTACCTGGTGCAGGGCTGACTGGTATGTTTTGTTGAGCTGTTCGGCGGCGCCCGGGTTGGCGCGGTCGATTTGGCTGCCTGGTGCGATAAAGAGGGTGCGGCCGGTGACGGCGCATCGGATGGTGCCGCTCTGGTCGATGGCCACGGGGGTGAGCCCATCCACGATATGGCGGCGGCCAACAGTGCGGCCATCGGCTGAGCGCACCGGCACGGTGGGACGGTTGGTGCTGGCCTGAAACGGGTTCGGCACCTCGGTGGCTATGGCTGGCAGGGCCAGCAGCGCGGGGCGAGGGTGCCGGCGGCGCAGGATGGCGCAGGCCACGGACTGTTGTTTTCCCTTGAGCATCCCCACCCACTGGCTAATCTCGTTGGCTGGCCAGCGCTGCTGCAGGATGCAGGTCACCCGATTATCCAGGCGGCGGTAATCTTCACGGCTGACTGTCTGTTTGTTGTTCATACCCACTCCTCGCTGTAGTCGTTCTGTTCTTGCAGCCACTCCGGTGTATCCAGCTTCTCCAGCTCGGCCCACATGTGTGACTGGTAGGGCTCCGGCAGCATCTCGATCCAGCGGAATGCCCCGGCATGGCCCTGTGCCTGGTAAACCTTGCCGCACAGCTCAACCAGCATCGGCCAGTCCTCATCGCCTTCCGGCAGCGCGTACTCATCCGGCTGGCCCAGTTCGGCTGGCCGCTGGCCCTCTGGCTGCCAATCCGGCTCGCTCGGGATCGCTCGTCCCGATTGCACCTGACCGTTCTCAAGCCAGAGGCTGAAACCGTCCACGCTGACGCTGGCGCCTGAGCGCAAACGACCGATGGAGAAGGGCGATAAACCCCATTGCTCTGCCATTAACTGATCCGCGAACGCATCAGGATCCGGCTGCGTACAGTTATTGTCAGAGCTCCAAGGCGCCGGGCTGTCGCCCGCCTTAACCCCAACACCCCCAACCGAAACCCCGGCGGCCTTGGCGGCCTCAAAGGTGCCTGCTGGCACCACTTCCCACCCTTGCAGGCGGGTCTTGATACCCAGGCGAGCGGTGTGCAGCCCCATCAGGCGCTTGATGTCTTCGCCGTATCTGTTGGCCTGCTCTTCGATGAGGTGGGCCAGCTTGATGGGGTGCTCTGCGCGGGTAGAGAGGGCCCCACCCATGGCGTGTAGGTAGCAGCGGAAGATGCCGTTATCCGCGGCAAAGCGGGCTGCCTCAAAGCGCGGGTCTTGCAGAACCGGTTTGGGTGGCCCCACCAGATCGCCGTGCTTCTTGGCGTTGCTGATGCGGCGCAGCTCGCGCCACACCCCGACCGGGGCGCCGCCGATCTGCTGGAAGGTACGGACCCCCCACCAACTTGCCCACGCGCAAGCATGCTGGGCGCCCACGTCTGCCGTGGTGCCCGACTCGTCATCACCATCCACATGCTCACCATCGATGTTCTTGGCGATATAGGCGGCGATGTAGCCGGTGGCGTCCCCCTTGGACGGGTCTATCTCCTTCCAGTCGAAGCGCGGGGTAAAATCGGTGAAGGGGATGCCCTGATTGCTGCGCTCGAGTTCCTGCCGATCATCTGTCAGGGCATAACGCTGCAGGGTATCGATCACCCCATTCCGGTCGCATTTGCGCATAAACAGCAGCATGTGCCAGTGCGGGGTGCCATCGTGGTGCGGTTCGCAAACGCGGAAGCCATAGATAGGCATGCCCCAGCGCTTCAGGTATGAGCGTGCCCTGCTCCAGAGCTGGCCAAGATAGGCGCAGGTGTCGCGCGGGGTGGCCCCCTGGTACTTGTCGTTTTCGATGGTTTTGCCGTTGCGGCCCGTCTTCCAGGCGTGAAATCGGCTCGGCGCCGTCCAGGTGAAGAAGACTCCCACATGGCCCTGCTCCTCGGCGTAGTCTTCAAAGCCGCGCATGCGGGTCATCATCTCGGCTCGGCGGTTGACCGGGTTGGCATTGCTCGCCTCCCAGCAGTCCTTCATCGAGACAACCAGGTCGTGCTGCTCGTTCATCACCTCCGACTCGGCCAGCCAGCGCATCATGGCCCGCTTGCGCTCGCGCACCACCTTCATGGTGGCGTTCGAGACGTAGGCAGAAACGCCCTTGCGCACCTTACCCAACAGAATGGCGATGTGCTCTTGCAGGCGATCCCAACAGCGGTTGACGCGCCTCTCCCACCACTTGGCAGAGAGCAGGCGCACCATGACGCTCAGGATCCAGTTATCCCGCGCCTCTCTGGTTTTGAACTCCGGCATCTTGCCGATAAAGCCCCACTGGTCTGCTGGCTGCTTGATGGCTTCCCATGTCTCCATCAGATCCAGTTCACCGGCGGTGGCGTTCTGCTCGATATTTTTCCAGATGGCGGCCGTCTGGTTGGCGAACTGGTGGGCGACCCGCTTGCGGCCGTCATCATCACGCAGATGGTGGGCATCGACCGGCAGCGCCATTACCAGAGAGCGAACCCACTTCACCCGCTCCCGCAGCCAGATATTTGCGCTACGGCAGTTGCGGGCGGTTCCATCTTTGCGGCGGCGTACGTACTGCTTGAACAGCACCTGGGTGAACTGCATGGAGAGGCCATCGAGCAACTGCACCGCCCAGACCAGATCGGACTCTCCAGGGGCGCCCACAAAGGCGGCTTCCAGTTTGGTACCCGGCATGGCGTTGGCGAGCGCATCGATGCGTGACCGCAGGGCCTTTTTAGACAGCTGCAGCTGGTTGCGCTTTGGCGTCGGCAGGCGGTGGATGGCAAAACCAAGATGGCCAGCCTCGGCGGCTGGCCCTTTGTTGTTCTGGTTGGTCATTGGTAGTGGTTACCCGACAGCTCTTTGATGTTGTTCCGGCAGGAAGCCAGCGTATGGCGGGCATGCCTCGCCATCTTTCTGGCTGCGACACACTGGCGCAGTGTCAGAGAGACCGTGCAGCGTGGGCGAGGGGATAGTTGGCGCATTGCCAGCAGGTCTCGCTGGTAGCTTCGCAAACGGGCCTCATCACCCATCAGGGTGTTGAACCATCTATCCACGCGAGTTTGCAGGTCAGAGATCAGGCGATGGCTCATGCTGCCTCCTCTGCAATCAGGTGGCTCAGACCGTCCGGCAGGGCAACGCGGTTGCCCTTGTCCCAGATAAACCAGCTGTACTCGCAGGAGTCAGATCCGCCATTCACAAAACGCGGGCGAGGCACCAGGATCGGGGTCTTGTTCGGGAAGCCGATTTCAGCCCAGAACGGCACCCGCTTTTTGCTGCCTAGGAAGTTCACACGTTGCAGGTATATGAGCGTGCCGTCCGGCGCGAGTTCGGACAGGCTCTTTCTCATAAATTCCTCGGTGAGGGAAAACGGCGGGTTGGTGATGATGACGTCGAACTGGCGGCCAAAATCCCATTCCATGTAGTCACGGCCATGGCGGATCTCGGCCCATTCCTTCTGACCATCAGGCAGTGGGACGGCATCATAGATATTCCCCTCGGCGCGGCACGGCTCCATAAAGGTGTCACCCTGACGGAACTGAATGCGGCGCATCAGAGCGGCCACGGCACTTTTTGGGGTTGGGTAGAGTTCACGCTCAATGGTGTTGCCGGTGGTGCTACTCATTCCTCATCCCCCATCACTGAGTCGTCATCGAGCAGATCGGCAGGACGGCTGGTCACGACCAGCTGCACCTGGATGTACTCATCCCCCGAGTAGAGATCGCCCAGGGCGATCCGGTTTTCCTGCTCGCCGGTGGCCAGCAGTTCGGTCAGCAGCGGCAGCACTGCCTTTTCGGCGCGCTTGGCGATATGGATTGCATCGAAGCTCATGCGCTGGCCCTCCCGTTCATTGAGCGGAACACCTTGAGCCAACGCAGCTGCTGGCGGGCCTGCTCGCGTAGATTGCGGCCCTCTGGGCCGCGCTTGGTGTTGTATGTATTTGCCTTGATGCGATGTGGCAGCTCTGCCAAATCGGTCAAAGCCGCCTGCTGGGTGATGGGGTGGAACAGCTTTTTCATGCCACCCCCTCGATGATGCGGATCGCGCCAGAGGTCATGCGCTCCATGCGGGCGTACCCGTTCTGGCCGCGCAGCCAGGTGGTGCCGCAGTTGGTGTAACCCTGCCGCACCAGATAGGCGCTGGCGTCTTCGATGGTCGGAACGGTGCGGCGAGTGATAGCTGCAGACATGATCAGATCCCCCCTCGGCTGTTGACGCATGACCATACCGCTCGCCATGCCATGGCGGCCGGTTGTTCCACTGCATTGATCAGGTCAGGACTTGAGTTGTAGCGGCTGCCCAGGCGGGCCAGCTTGCGGTTTTGCAGGCGCAGGTTGCGCACTGTGTCGAGAATGGCTAAAGTTGGCATTCGACCTCCTAGTCGATAACTGATTGATGAAAGCCCGCTGGTGTTGGCGCACCGATAGCGGGTTTTTTATTGCCCGATTGCTCGTGGGCCGCTTTGGGCCATCTGGTTGGCGGCCATGACGGCGCGCTTCATGCGCAGCTTTGCGGCGCGTTCCTTCTTCTCTCTCTCGATATCCCCGATCGGTCTGGTCACTGGTGCCGGGTGCCACACCTTGGTGTCACAACCGCCGCGAAACTCCCCCTGGTACTCCAGCGCGATCACCGCCATCCTGACCGCTTCGCGTTGGGCATGGGGCAGGGCTGACAAGGTGGCTGTCATCAGCTCGCCACGTGGCTGGCGGGCGATGGCACAGATGGCCGCTTTCTTGGCTTGGCTCATGGCCAGCCAGTCGGTGTCCAAACTGGAGCGGGTTTTACCGAACAACTCACGCAGCATCAGGCAGCCGGCGGTATTCATGGCCACCTGCTCCATCGGAGTTAGGCCAGCGAGGTTGCGTTCTTCGTGGTTGATGGTTGTCTGTTGCATGGGTCTCCCCTTACATAGTCATGGTTTGCATCAGGATGTCTGATGCACAGGTGACAGTAGGCACAGCCTGAAAGCGGGCCTCGATGTCGTGGATCAGCAGTGCCAACGACCCCATTGCAGAGGTGGCCACACTGACGATGGTGTTGCGTTCGGTGCGTGAAACCCGTCCCTGCTCGGCCAGCGCCAGCGCGCGCTGACCAATACTGGCCACCTTTGCATTGAGGTCGATCGCTTGATGGGGGAGGGATGGCGCACGTTCAGCGTTTGGAATGGCGATGGCTGTCAGCCCGCATTCCAGCAGCATGCCGTCGAATAGGGTTTCGTCCCCTTCGGTGGCGTGATACAGCGCGATGAGATCGGCCATGGTCAGCTGGTGCGGCTGGTCAGGGTTGAGTTTGTTTCTCAACACCTGAGCATCTATGCCAGCCGCGGCGGCGACCTTGCTGATCACATGGGTGGAGGTAAATCTGCTGCATGCAGATTCAAAGTGCGGATGTTTGCATTCGTCACCGATAAACATGGTTCTCGCTCCATTGAGTGCCATAGTTATCCAACTACGATGACAACATTCTTTAGATTGGCTGACTCAACGGCTTTAACCGTTTCTGCCACCATATTGATCATGATGTTGTCGTTTGCTTTGTTCCTTGGCATAGCAGTCAGACGGCCGTCATGAAGCATCTTTCTAGCCGTCCCTTTTGCTACTCGATGTTCAGAGCAATACGTCTCGAACGGCGTAGCGATGGTTGCGATCTTGATCGTTATGTTGTTCGCTGACATGATGTCTCCCCTTTTACTCCTACTCGGTGCTGCTCTTAGATGTTCATTGCGATTTGGTGATTGCATGATTGATCTAAAAAAAGCGCCGGTCAAGTAATAGGTAGTTTTCGCTCACATAAACTTGATGGTGGCACGATATGGGTGGTAATTGCTTACAACAGATCGCATTTAGCCAAAGCGAGTTTGTTTCGAGGCTAGAAAAGGTTATTGGTAACGAACCATTGAGAGCTTTTGCTCGCAGAGCTGATATGACTGATGGTGGATTGCGGCGTTATCTCTATGAAGGAACGATCCCCCCGGTCGACCGCGCACTAAAGCTTGCACAAGCCGGAGGTGTCAGTTTTGAGTGGTTGGTTTTCGGTACGGGTGAGCAAGCTAAGTTTCATCGGGTCGCTAGCAATGATCTCATCCCAGAGCAATCCGGTGAGTTCACAACCATCCCCGCCTATCAAGTGTTTGCGAGTGCAGGCCATGGCGCCACAATCACGGATGAGCCGCTAGCCGAACCGATGGCCTTCCGTTCAGACTGGCTACGCCGCGAAGGATTTGACCCGGCCAAGATGGCTGTTATTCGCGCCAAGGGTGACAGCATGGAGCCGACTATCAATGACGGTGATGTGATCTTGGTGCGCTTGAAGAATGGGGAAGCGCCGCGCGATGGCCTCTATGTGCTGCGCCTCGATGGTGGCTTGTTCGTCAAGCGCCTGCAGTTCGATCTCGGTGGTGTGCGCATCATCTCTGACAACCCGCTGTATAAATCCCGTGACCTGAGTAAGGAAGAACTAGCCGAGCTGGATCTGGTTGGTCGTGTGGTCTGGGCAGGCAAAAAGTTCTAAGGAGTTCACATGCTTTCGTTGATGGCTGCCTTGGCGGCCCTTTTGTGTTTGTTGCTTACCGTGGCCGGTTTGTTCAAACCTGCTTTGCTTGGCCAGAAGCGCCGCCTGAATGCGTTTTTTATCGGCCTCTATGGATTCCTCGGGTTTTCCCTGCTGGGCATGGTTCCTGATGGCAAGATTGAGCTGTCTGGCGGACTTGTGCTGTTGGGCTTGCTGGCGGCTGCTCATAGCATCCTGCTATTCATCAGCCATGCGGTGGCCGTGAGCAAGATGAGCAAAGATGAACGGGCGCAGGTTCGCCCAGGCAAAGCAGCTGCAGGGGTTGTACTGTTGTTCCTTGCTGCTGGCGCTGGCGCTTGGCTGTCCCGTCCGGCTAGGTTTGATGCCCCCATGCCACCCGCTGATAGTGCGAATGAACAGCGAGAGCAACAACCATCCGATCAGCACCCCGCCGCGGTACTGCGGGCACTGTCACTCGCTGAGCAGTGCAGACTGGAACAGGATATCTATCAGCAGATGAATCAGGTCACGGATGGAGTGATGGCGCGCTTTGGTGGCCTGCTCAATGGCCAGCAGATCGACCCCAACCAGTTCGCAGAGTATCGGTTCATCACTGTCAATCCGGCGATATCTGCGGCCAGCGATTCGATGAGCGGCCTTCGCACCAGCCATATGGATGATGATGTGGTTATCCGGCATGCTGCTTCTCTGGTGCAACGCACCTATTCGTTTGTTGGCCAGCTCTATACCGCCGCCAGAACTGGCGATGATGTTTCGTTGAAGTCTGCGCGCGACCTTTTGGCGCAGGCCATTGCATCCCACAAGCAAGCCCGGGCGGTGTGCGATGACAGTCAAAAAAATTGAGGGGCAAGCCAAGCCGTGGCGGGCAGACGTTCGCCCTGATGGGGTAAACGGCCCCCGCCTGCGCAAATCCTTTATTACCAAGGGGGAGGCGCTGGCGTGGGAACGGCACCAGCTGATGAACAAGCCATGGCTGAAAGAGGATGAACCCGAGCCTGAGCAGAATGGCCAGCGGTTGCTCGATCTGGTTCACCTCTGGTTCGGCCGTCACGGCCAGACCCTGGCTGATGGCGACCGGCGCCGTGACAAATTGGTATGGCTGTGCGAGGCACTGGACAACCCGCTGGCCAGCGAGTTCACCTCTGAACACTTCTCGGCATACCGCGAGCGGCGCTTGGCTGGTGAGCTCTATGTACCAGGGCAGCGCAAGCAGGTCACCCCCACCACCATCAACCGCGAGCAGCTCTATTTGCAAGCGGTGTTCAATGAGCTGGCCCGCCTCGGGGTTTGGCACGGCGGTAACCCGCTTTCTGACCTGCGCCAGTACAAGGTGCAAGAATCCGAGCTGGCCTATCTATCCCAGGATGAGATCGAGCAACTGCTTGATGCCTGCAAGGAGCAGCGGGATCTGTGGCTGGTCGTTATGCTTTGCCTTTCGACCGGCGCCCGCTGGTCTGAGATTGAGAAGGTCAGCCGATCACAGATCGGCATGGGGCGGATCACTTTCACAAAGACCAAGGGCAAGCGGAACCGGACTGTCCCTGTCGCTCCCTGGTTGCTGGCCATGCTGCCCAAGCGCACAGGCCGCCTGTTCGATGATTGCTATGCCGAGTTCGAGAAGGCTATCCGGCGAGCAGGTATCAAGCTGCCCACTGGCCAGAGCACCCACGTTCTGCGCCATACCTTTGCCAGTCACTTCATGATGAACGGAGGCAACATTCTGGTGTTGCAGCGAATCCTCGGCCATACGGATATCAAGATGACGATGCGTTATGCCCACTTTGCCCCCGATCACCTGGAGGATGCGGTACGGCTAAACCCCATCACCGCACTGAAAAGTGTCCATAAACAGTCCACCGAACACCCCAGCAATGAGCATCAGTGAGCACCAGTGAGCAATGCAAAACGATATAAATCAGTAAGTTATTGATTTTAAAGGGTGGTCAACGGTTTCAAAATCCGCCGGTGAATAACCGTGTCGGTTCGAGTCCGACCCCGGGCACCATTATTAAAACCCTGTTTGGTCAACAGTTTAACGTGGCAAATGCGGCGTTATGTCTCCTGAGTACTGCGGTTGAAAACCAAAACTTCGTGCAATTTCGTGCAAAGGGTTTCAACCATGGCAAACATTCAAAAAATCACCGGTAAGCGTGGGGTAATCCCCCCATTTTTAGGGGCATTCAAAAGTAGAGGTCATGCGGCCTGTGCCAGACGCTGTTTCGGCGTGTAGCCACCCAGCGCCATATTGGGCCGCTCATGGTTATAAACCCACAGCCAGTTCGTGGCAAACTCCTGTAGTTCATTCAGTGACTCAAACAGGTAATGGCCCAGCCAGTCGTAGCGCACCGTGCGGTTAAACCGTTCGATGTAGGCATTCTGCTGCGGATTTCCTGGCTGGATATAGCCCAGGGTTATCCCCTCCTGTTTCGCCCATCGCTTGAGCTCTTCGCTGATGTATTCCGGGCCATTGTCACATCGGATAATGGCGGGCTTACCTCGCCACGTGATCACCTGCTCCAGCGCCCGTTTGACTCGTGAGGCGGGTAAGGAGAAATCCACCTCGATGCACAGCGCTTCACGATTGAAGTCATCGATCACATTAAACAGCCGCACCGAGCGGCCATCGCTGAGCTGGTCATGCATAAAGTCCATCGACCAGCACTGATTAGGCTGGTCGGGAACCGCCAACGGCTCTGGCTTAGCCCGAACCAACCGTTTCCTGGGTTTTATCCGCAGATTGAGCTCCAGCGCCCGATAGATCCGGTATACCCGTTTGTGATTCCAGCCAAAGCCTTGGACGTTGCGCAGGTACAAAAAGCATAACCCGAAGCCCCAGTTGCGCTGGCTGGCCGTGATACGTAGCAGCCAATCGGCAATTTCCTGGTTTTCATCGACCAGCACGGGCTGATAGCGATAGCAGCTTTCACTGACCTTGAAGATCCGGCAAGCCAGACGGATGGATATGGCGTAGTGAGTCACGGCTTTGGTCGCCATCTCCCGGCGGGCAGATGGCGTTACCACTTTTTTGCCATGGCCTCGGTGATGATCTCTGCCTTGAGGCGCTCCTCGGCGTACATCTTCTTGAGGCGGCGGTTTTCGTCCTCCAGCTCCTTGAGTCGAGCCATGAGGGAGGCATCCATCCCCCCGAATTTGGAACGCCACTTGTAGAAGGTGGTCGTGCTGATGCCATGCTCGCGGCAGAGCTCCGGGACGGGAGCTCCAGCCTCAGCTTGTTTGAGGATGGCGATGATCTGGGTATCGCTAAAGCGTGATGTTTTCATGTAGAACCTCCTGCGTTCAAGGTACGGGAAAATTCTACTTATGAGCACCCTGGTTTTTCGGGGGGATTACCGTGGCAGTAGCTATCGCGTACAGTTCATGAAAAATGGCCGTCGAATCGGTCAAACCTTCAAAACCAAAAAAGCCGCCGAAGCCTTTATGGCACAGCTCATTGTTTACGATGACATGGCCGATGCTTTGACGCACTCCAGCCTTTCCACAATCCTCATTGATTCCGCAATAACGGCATTTCTCGACCAGTATAAAGGCCGTGATCGTTCGATCATCCAGCGTCTTGGCTGGTGGGCTGACCGTCTCAATGGCAAGCCCGTCGGTAAGGTTTCTCGGCAGCACATCAAATCTGCTCTCGAGGCTCTCCAAAAAGATGAGAAAAGCCCCGGCACGCTCAACCGCTACAAAGCGGCCATTTCTTCCGTATTCCAATGGTTCAACGACAAGCACGACGTTAAGCACAACCCCGCCCGTGAAGTTCGCCAGAAGATTGAGGACAATGGTTGCACCCGCTTCTTATCTGATGATGAGCTGTCCCGCCTGCTGAAAGCCGCAAGTGCCAGTAAGTGGGAACGCCTGCATCTGCTTATCCACATGGCTATCGCCACCGGTGCCCGCAGGAGCGAGCTGATCAACCTGAAATGGGCGGACATCGATTTTCAACGCAAAACCGCTCGCCTTCCGCGTACTAAGAATGAGGATCCGCGCATCTTGGCGCTGACTGCATCCGTCATTCAAGAGCTGATGCTGTTCCGCCAGGTGGGAGATGCCTATCTGTTCCCCCACACTTCAGAGCTGCATGGTCCGTTTGAGCATTTCGATCATCACTGGAAAGCATGCCTTATCGAGGCCGCAATCACCGACTTCCGATTCCACGATTTGCGCCATACCTGCGCCTCCTTGCTTGCCATGAATGGTGCCACCCTGTTGGAGATTGCCAACCACTTGGGACACAAGACGCTGGCGATGGTTATGCGGTATGCCCACTTGTGTGTGGCCCATAAATCAGCCCTGACAGAACATGTTTTTGGTGACATAACGAGCATTGAAAAATGAAAAAATACGAATACAACGATGAAAATGAGGACGAATTTCTACCGACCAAAAGATTCTTGGAGGACTGACATAAGCAGGACCCACGGCAACAAAATCCTTTGTTGTATGAGCCCCATAGAGCGGACATTCGCAGGATTAAAGGCGTACTTACAAACTTCCGCAGTTTGTGGGCGGAAAAGATTGTACCACCCGATTGGATGATGGACTTCATGGCCGACAAATGCAAAGCGATCTCTGTGCCCGCGAGTGGTCGGCATGGTGCAAGTCATCTATGAACGCTTCGGAATGAGTGATGGGGTCAGCGACCAAAAACTCCGAAGCGAAATAGCAGCCGAACTGGATTTCCTTCCTCGTACGGTAGGTAACTATCTAACCATCACTGGGAATCACGTAGAGTACTACGTCGACTTCTTTCGGTGGGTGTATCCAGCACAAGATACGCCGGATATGCGCAAAGCCGAACGGTATGAAATGCTCAGCACCCTCAGTGAGTTGACCAAGTATCACTATGATCACGATGAACTTGACCTGATGAAACTTTGGGTCCCCTTTACGCCGCTTCCGAATGACTTAGTGGAGCGAATTCCTCGGTTTCGCGATGCGAGGCGGCGCATGCGTCGTAAAGAAGAGGATCGCAACACCATACAATTGCTGAACCAAGTTAATGACCTTCAGGAACAATTACTCGAGCACATGCGTGAAATCCTACGGGAAGAAACGCAGGAACTCCTGGACTTTAAATCTGGTTCTACGGAATTGCCGGACCTTTTAAGCCGATGGGAGGACCTTTTGAACCGCTGGCAGGGCCTTCAGGATCGATGGCATGATCTTGAGGGCCTATGGTTGGAACTTGAGAATCGATGGCAGGAACCTGAGAACCGATGGCAGTACCTTTTGAACCGAAGGCAGCTCATTGTGAATCAATGGAGGGGCCTTAATGACCAACTACTTGGAGTAACCAAAAGCGGTCACTCTGAGCCTGTAAATAATTCTGTGTAACTACCCACTCCATTACAGGTGACCGTTCAAGCGGTCACCCAATTCGACAAGAAAGCGATTCAGGGCAAGCTTCTCAGGGTGTACAGATCTAAATAACTGTTCCGAATAGTAGATCACAGGAGGAAGGGAACTCAGTCCAGTTTGTGCGATCTGATTAGTCGCCAAACAAAACCAATCACACCCAAAGGACTAAGTTGATGGCCATCTTACCACCCATACCGCGGCCACAACGGCGCGCATTCATAAAATCATCCACTCCACCCGTGACCACTTTAGGAACACAGCCTAGGCCAAATTTTGGCTTAGCGGCTGAAACGGCCTTTTCAAACTCACGGCCTGATATACCGCAGTAAATAAGAGTATCTCCTTCCCATACCGCATATACCCCGGCAGCAACTGGCGGCAGGTCCGGATTGGGCCATGCCGAAAACTTTTGCCTCGAAGAGAAATTCACCATAAGCCTGCTAACGTTTGAACTCAGGCCGCGGCCCGTTAGGGACGTCGGCCTGCAGCGAATGGTTGGGCGCCAGCGCCCCTCGCCATTCCTTCAAACCGTCGCTTTCAACCGCGCTGGCGTCGACGCAAGTGCATTCAACTTAGCCTTCACACCCTGAAGCTTGGCCTGATTGGCTCTGATAAAAGCCGAGCGCTCCTCCACCGTTTCCACGATCTTCTCGAACGCCTTGAGCTGTGGTGCAAAGAAATCCAGCAGCTTTTCGTCGTCGCCGATGATGTTGTAGATATCCTTGAAAGCACTTTTGATCACCTCGGCAATCGACTCCTTGGCGCTTTTCAACTCTTGTTCCAGTTCATGCGCTTTGTATGCGCTGAGCAGGTCCGAGGTAAGAGTGATGGCTGCACCTGCAGGGCCTGCCCATTTCGAAATGGCTCCGGCGATTTTAGTCGCCTGCCAGGGCTTGAACTTGATCGCGACACCGGTCACCGCGCTGAGCGCATCGCGGGCCGCGAAGACCGCGCCCTTGATAATGTCTGGGCTCAGATTCGCAATGCCTTTGGCAGCACCACCCATCGACTTCAATGCACTGTCGCCCATGGCATTGAGAAAACTTTCGCTGGAGTTGAGCTGGCGGCCAATATCCTGAGAGATGCGACAGGTCACTTTGGACGATTGATCGAATGAGCGGTCGATCGCACCCTTGATCTTCAGGTTCAGCTTGAAGCCTATGCCTTCCTCGGTGTAACCGAGTTCGTCCTCGAGGAATTCACGAATGTTTTCCAGGCCAAGAGGACGGAGCTTGCCCAGCAAACCTTTTTCAAGGTTCTGAAGTTCCTCGAAGAGCTCGCCAGCCAATCGCTTGACCTCACGGCGGCCCGTGGCAATGTCCTGACTGATGCGTGCCGATTCTTCGGCATTCTGTTCGGCAAAGACCTTGAGTTGCTCCAATTGCTCTTCGGCGCGTAGTACATGCTGGCCGACAACATCCCGCACCACATCCAAGCCTGTCTTAGCGATCAGCATCGCCGGCACATTGTTCCGCAGCACTTTTGTGGTCATGGCTTTGAGGTCGTTGATGCGCGAGCGGCTTTCATAGTGCTCCGGCTTGCCGAACCAGAACGGTAGGCCACGCCCATTGGGGTTGGATGCCAGGCAGACAATGTTCAGCCTGGCCATTTCGTCCGAGCTGAGATTGGCCGCACGCTGCAGTTTGCCCTTGAGGTTGTCCTTCTTGATCGTAGCCTGGGCATCGAACAGCACTTGTTCAGTGAGGTCGGTCACTTCGTCCATCTTGTTGATCACGAAAATGGTCGAGGACAGCTTGTTCAAGTCCCGCAGCACCCACTTGACGATGTCGTAGTGGCTTTCCTTGAGCGGATTAGTGGCGTCCACCACATACAGAATCAGGTGCGCCTCAGAGATGTAGCGCTTGGTCAGGTCTTCGTACATCACCTGCTCGCCGTCGACACTCTTTTCCTTGTCGCCGAACAGGCCGGGGGTGTCGACGATTTCGCACTTTTCCGGCAGCCCCTCTGGGGAGTAGATGGCCAGGCGGTCGGAGGACTCGTCCATGTCGATGTTCATGTCAGCCATGACCTTGCCCAACCAAGCGGCAATCACGCTGGTCTTGCCATCGGAAAAAGCACCGAGCAAGGCGATACGCAGAACGTCGGACTCGACCGCCTGTACCGCCGAGTCTATTTTCTGCAGCTCGCTGCCGACATCCGCGCCCATCTCGCCCAACTCGTCGAGCACTGCTCGCAGTTGTTCCAACCCTTTGAGTGCGGTCTGCTTCTCAGCATTGAACTGTTTGAATTGTTCCATAAGGCATGCTCTCCAGTTGTTCTTTGGTACGGGTCATCAGCGCTATCTGCTGTTCGATGATCTTCAGAGGGCGCCTGAGCGACTCGTCAAGTTGCTGCACACGAGACAACACGGTCTCATCAATTTGCTTGCGCACGGGGGCAAACAGCGTTTTGCGCTCTTCCTTCAAGGCTTTATGTGCTTCAAAACAGGCTTCATCGATCTTCTCCTGCACTTGCCCCTGCGCCTTGCGAATACGCTTTTCCTTGCCGGTGAAGACGCTCAGCAAACTGACCAGGATGCCCACTAGAGCACCGGCAGCAGCGCCTATCAGGTTACCTATCACAGGAAACGCTGTGCCGATACCTGCCCCTGCTAATGCGTAGGAGCCTATGTTGAAGGCCATCCAGCCATAGTCACCCAGCTCAAGGCCAAGGTCCAAGTCAGGTGTCTTGTAATTGATGTTCAGGGTTTCGGTGTCATAGAGAAGCTGCTCGAACTCCACCCGTGCAACGTCCTCCAATAGGCGCTGAATGGCCTGCTGCAGGTCTTTGCCCAAGTCGTCGAGGTACCGCTCGAACTGCTCCTGCAGTTTTTCCTTGAGCGAACTCTGCCGGGTCTTGAAGGCACGATTGATCTGGCTGGAAATAGCGTCGTTGTCGCCGAAATGGCGTTCGACGATATCGTTGGCGTCTTCCTTCAGGCTATTGAACAGATTGTCCCAAAGGTTTCGCCTTCCGGTCATGACCAGCCGTTCGAATCGCTCCATGGAACCCTTGATCGCTTCGCGGCACTTCTCAAACTCTGGCTTGGATCTAGCCACAAATGCTTCATGGGCGGAGTGCAATGATTGCAAGGTCGAGATGTTTTCAACCAGCAGTTCGTACACCTTGGTTTTGTTGCTCTCGACCATGTCTTCGCGGAACGTCGCAAGTTTGGAATGCAGCACTTTGGCGACCGACTTGATCTGGCTGAATTCGTACATCGCTTTCGACGAGGCGAAGTGCTTCTGATAATTGCGCTGCTGAATGACCAAGTCTCGGCCACGGGCAGGGTCGATTGTCGTGCGCCCAGTTTGCGCATCGCTCGCCAGCGACGAAAACGCTAGCAGGCCCTGCACGCAGTAGCCGGGCTGCAAGACCTTGCTGCCCAATACCGAACGCAGCACGTCCTCGGTCTGTTGCAAGGCAGCGGTAGCTCCGCCGTGCGCTGTCAGCGACTCGCGGTCTTCCTCGAACTCGTAGGCATCAGCATTACCACGCACGTTGACCAAGGGACAGACCTGAGTTCCTAGCCGCAGATAGGAACGAATTTTCTCTGCGGTGGCCTTTTCAGGCTTTTTATTGGTGCCGTTCACATAGAGGACAAGATGAGCCTTGGCCACCGCTTCGCGAACCATGTGCGCGTACTTGCTTTCGTCACCCTCGATACCGGGCACGTCGATCAGCTGAAAGCGTTTGCCCTTGTAGTTCAGGGGGTAGAGCGTGTTGCCCTTGGTGAAATCAGCTTCACCAGTGCCGATGATCAGCCCGTCTACCCGGCGTGTTTGAGCCTTCTTACGCTCGTGCGCCAACAACTTGTCATGCAGTGCCGTGAGTTGCTGATTGACCAGGGCATCCAGCGCCGGGGAGCGAGCCTCGATGTATTGGAGGGCAGGCGCATCATCCGAGGAAACAGGCAAGGGCGTTGAGGTAGCCTCATCGAACAGTTCATCGAGTTCATGTCGGGACATTTCAGGCTCCTGCCAACGTCAGGACTGCCGCCACAGCTGAGGCGCCGATCAAAACCCCACCGATGCCGAACAAGGCCAAGCGGACCTTGAAACGCGATATCGCATGCGCTTGCGCAATTTCCAGACGCTGTGAGGTTTCCTGCTGTTCCAGTGCCAGGCGTGCGTTGGACTCCTGTTCGGCGAGATCGCGCTTGGCCCTCGCGTCAGCCTCGGCTATCTGCTGGCGATGTGCTGCTACCTGTTGTTGCACCGCAATGCGTGCCTCAGCCTCTTGCTGGGCAATCCGGGTTCTTGCATCTGCTTCGGCTTGGGCAATCGTGTTTCGTTCCTGGGCTTCGCTCTGAACAATTTGCGTCAGTCGGGCTGTGCTTTGGCAGATGCTGGCCACTTCACCGGTGTACTCACTGTACAAGGCACGCAAGCCTTCGCGGACGTGTTCGAGCTGAGCGGTAAGGGCCTGGGAGAACTGTTCCAGGTCGTCGGCATGTTGTTGCAGCAGTGCCTGGCGGGATTCTTCCTTGAACAGGATGCGCAGAGATTCGATGATCGTGCTCTTGCCCGCGTTGGTCTCACCGAAAAACGCCAGGGTGAACGTGTCCCACTCGGCATGGGTTTTCAACTGCTGCAATTCGCTGTCGAATCGGCCCCGTATGTCACGCAGCTTGTCGGTGATATTACCGATTTCTCGCTTACCATCCTTGTGCTCAACATTGAGCGCGAGAATGTCTGCCATTGCGCTGCCAATGCTGTCCGACACATCGGTATAGAGGCGGTTTAGGTCTTCAGGGGAGTTCATTACGCGTCCTTGTGATGAGGCTATGTCAGGCAGGGGTTCGCTCGGCAATATACTCTGAATCGCCCCTACTTTCCGAGACACTTCCCAGCCGTTCTCGGTAACGGGTCTCGAACTCTACCGGGCTCAGCAGATCATTGGAACCATGTTTACGTTTGCTGTTGCTGTTGTAAATCAACAGAGCCCCACCGCACGGGATGCTTCACCTGCAAGGCCGTTGCTTGCGCCTCCTCACCGTTGTGCATTTCACAATCGATATCGACTTCCGGATAGGTTGGAAAAAAACCATTTTTCATTTCTTTCCAAATGACGATCGGATTTGTTGCATCCTGCGTTTGACCAAAACCGCAGTGACTCAAGACAACAAATGTAGGGGTATTAGATGACTAATAGCGAGCTTATTAGCATGACGCAGAATCTGGACAACTGGGTCCCGATGAGCCAGTTGCCGAACATCTATAAGCAGTTTGGCTATTCGACACTGAAGACTCTTTTCTGGAAACGTGCCGACCGCCCCGGCCTGGAAAGGTGTAGCCGTCTGGTGGGGAAACGCCTGTATGTCAACGTGCCGTTGTTCGGCCTGTGGTTGGCAGGTCAATTGCCTGAACAGCAGTAGGTGACGGATGACCAATCCGATCGCAACAGATGCTCCGGCTGATCTACCGTCCGATGTAGTGCAAAACGTCGTGCAAACAGGCAAGAAGGCGTGGCCTCGGACCCCATCTGGTGAGCTGGACATTGATCGGCTGGAACGTCGGGCCGATGGCTCCAATGGGGTGAATTACAACGCCTATGTGTCGCATGAGGACGGTGTCCACATCGCTATCGCTGTCAGGGATGCCGAACAAGCCCGGCGTGATGCAGCTATGGACCAGATGGAGGCCACGCCTCGCAAGTCGCTGTCTGGCAAACCGTCAGCCGAGGTCGTAGCCATGGCCCGCCAGATAGGTGCCGAGATCCGTGGGATGGATGGAGAGGCCATCCTTGCCCGTGCCAGCGGCGAGGTAATCCAGATGCCTACTTTTAACCCACCTGTCCGGCCTGCTTCCGCGCCGCTTGGTGAGCTGGACCCTGAAGTGTTATCCAAGATGCCGCCGAGCCGTCTTGGCCGCCTGCTGGCGAACCTGCTTGGTACGCCTGCCGTCTGCCGCGAGTCGGGGATCGTGTACCGTTATGAAGATGGTGTGTGGCAGCCCGTGCCGGACGCCAAGCTTACGCCGAAGCTGGCCAAAGTGTTTGATTCTGTCGACTGCGCTTATAGTGCCCGTAAACTGAGAGGTGCCGTGGAAACCATGAAAGACGGCTTGCCAGACATGGGGCTGCCGTCCATGGGCTTGATTGGCTTCGCTAACGGAGTGTATGACCTTAAGTCAGCTAGCTTTCGCCCACACTCGCCCGACCACTTTCTGCCGAGTCATAACGGGATCGCTTATGGCGAGCCGGTAGCGGGAGAGAACCTCAAGCAGCACGCGCCAAGCTTCAATCGTTGGCTGACCCATGCAGCCGGCGGCGACGTAGAGAAGATGGATCGCATCAAGGCCGCCCTGTTTATGGTGTTGGCGAATCGCTATGACTGGCAGATGTTCCTTGAGGTAACTGGTGAGGGGGGCTCTGGTAAGTCTGTCATGGCGAACCTGTGCGAGCTGTTGGTAGGCAAGGATAATGTGGGCCCCACCTCTATGGAGGCAATGCGCGGATCATTCGGCCTTGAGAACGTCTGGGATAAGCGCTTGATCCTGCTGACTGACCAGTCCCAATACATTGGTGACGGGGCATTGCTCAAGGCTATTACAGGGGGCGATGAGGTAGCTATCAACCGCAAGGGGCTGGCGATGTTTGGGGCTAAGGTGCGTGCCGTGGTGATCGCTACAAACAATGAGCCGATGAAGATGACTGAGCGGAACGGTGGGATTTCTCGGCGCCGGGTGATCTTCGCCTTCAACAACGTGGTGGCTGATGCAGATAGAGATCCGCAACTGGGGGGGAGAATAGCCGCTGAGCTGCCAGTAATCATTCGTCACCTGCTGGCCCAGTTCGCAGACCCTGAGCAGGCACGTCAGTTGCTGCTGGAGCCGCGCGACGGCGCTGAGGCGCTGGCCGTCAAGCAGGAGGCCGACCCGGTGATCGCCATGTGCGCTCAGCTGGAGTTTCTAAATGAGACGACGGGGCTTCGTGTTGGTGGTGGCAACGGTGTCCATGACCCTGTCCGTTTCTTGTATCACTTCTATTTGGAGTATCTGAAAGCCGAGGGGCTGGATCGCCCGCTGCACCGCACTGCGTTCGGTAAGGCGATGAAGGCAGCCGCCAAGGCTTACGGAGAGGAGTATCAGACCCGCAAGAGCAACGGGGATCGTGTCACCAACGTGAAGTTGAAGGACGAAGCCCGCAGCGTATTGCCGCAAACTCGATTATTGGATGACTAAGCCAGCCAGAAGGTAACAAGGGCTCCCAGACCGGGAGCCCGTTTTTTGGCTAACGCTAACGGGGTTGTTAAATATTGGGGATTTACTGGCACTGTTAGTTCTTTTGCTCTAAAAGCCGCGTCATTACTGACTTGGAGAACAGTGCTAGTATTTTTATTACTGGGACTTACTAGGACTGAGGCACTGCCGACCGAAAAATGAAGATCTATAAGCAGTGCCAGTAGTACCAGTGAGTGCCAATAGAAAAATCTACTGTACTGCCCTATAAGCCGCGCTATTGCTGGTTTTTTTGAGAAAGTGTCCACAGTGCCTGTAAATGGCTAAGTCACCTCGTAACCTTGGTTCCCCCTATTCCGACCCATCCACAAACCGGCAGCAGCCTCATTCTCTGGTTGGCGACTTTTTGCCCTCCGATCACCCGTTTGCACGGCGCTTTGCACGCTAACCAGCGCGCGCCCCTATTTGTTGGCAGGCCTACCGGGTGCGTAATCCACTGTTCCAGCTAAGGAGGGCAGGCTGATTTATTTCCACACATCCTGGCAACGATGTTCGTCCTCCCCCTGTAGGGCTGGAACCGGTCTACCTCCATAGTAAATACTGGTCGCCTATGATCTATTCCCCTATGCATACGACAGATTCCCCAGACTGGCACAGTATCAAACTCGCGTACTGTGCTGGCCGCCAGAGTGTGCGCCAAATAGCGATAGAGTACGGTGTTTCACATACCGCCATTAACAAGCGGGCCAAAACACACGAATGGTCAAGAGTCACAACACCCGTCAACGCTACCTCATCTTCAGGTATGCCTACGGCCCCGATCAGGGGCTCTGAACACGTGGATTCTACAACTCAAGTTATGATCCCAGTTTTTACTCCTAAGGTTTCCACTGTGGAAACCAATACGTCGAATTCCAAGCTGGTAACTAGAGGCCGTCGGAGTGCATTCACAAACGAGTTGGGGGAGGCTATATGCAGCGCCATTGCTGATGGGATGAGTCTACGCGCAGTGCTTGCGCGTCCGGGTATGCCATCCAAATCCATGGTGATGCGCTGGTTGGCTGATGAACGCTACATAGAGTTTAGGGACCAGTACGCGTGTGCGCGCGAGGATCTGGCCGACAAACTGGCCGACGAGATCCTCCAGATTGCCGATGACAGCAGTAATGACACCTTTCTCGACGCCAACGAGACCGTAAAAGTTAACCATGATGTGATTGCTCGTGCCCGCCTGCAGATCGATGCTCGTAAATGGCTGGCCTCGAAGTTGGCTCCCAAGAAGTACGGCGATGGGGGGGCGCGAGAAAATTCGGGCCTTAGCCACGGGAGCATGCAGGTGAAATCGACAGTCACGTTTGTGCATCCACCCAACTGCGACGAAGATAGCGAGGTTGATTAGGATGACTGATTTTGCAAGATCGAATGAAAGCCCCAAAGCCATCGTGGCAATCTCGTTCGGGACGAAGGGGTCGGAGGTTCGAATCCTCTCACACCGACCAAATTTAACAAGGGCTTAGCTTCGGCTAGGCCCTTGTGCTTTTCCGGTCCCCCAGTTCTGTGGGGCATTTTGATTTGCTGCCCTGCTTGCCACATCTGTAATTGCCAGTTCTTGGCTCCTCATCAGCAGTTTCCCCTTTCAGGGAAACGTGCTAACTATTTCCTTTCATACAGATTACCCGACCTTGCTATGGGTCTCACATGGAGCATCTGTTTCAGTGTCTTTGAATATCAAGATTCGACGGCTGGAAAAGGATAACCAGATATGAATGGCCAGGCGCGGCAATGTCAGGATTTTTACCAGACTCTCTTTGCTGGATATGCTCAGCAGCTTGCCCCATTCGCCGCACTTGATGAGTGCCTTCACGACTTTCTGGATCAACGTCCGAGCGGCAAATACACAACTCGCAATCGTGCTGCCGGACTAGCTGCCGCATCCTTTTGGTGGGAGCCAGTCAATCTTGAAGGTGCTCAACTGGCAAGCTTGGCACTGGGACGTATTTTGCATTTTGAGGATGCTATTAGCACTGCGCTGCTGAATCATCTGGCCGCTCGTCATCCAGATGTATTGCGTTGGGCGATTCGTTATTCGAAGCTGTTTACACGCAGCGATTCACCGCTCTGGCGGCATCTCCGAGACAATCTCGGTAGCGGAGATTGGTACGAATTTTTCGGCGTCTGTGATCGTCTACTTGAGCAACTTGAACCATTCGACGAAGCAATTGCACTGGCTGAGACCCACCTGAAGTCACTTTCGTTACTAGAGCTGCTTTCCTATTTGAGCGTGATCGCATATGGGCAACTTGGTGCCTCTCAGGGTAAGGACAGTTCTGCGGAAGATTGGGATGTCTATGATCGGTTAATAGCGCGCAAGCTGTCGAATTGCTCTGAGTGTGATTTTCAGCTGACAGAGGAAACTCTCGGTCGCTCTATTAAGCGTCATTTGTCGCCAATCCTTTTTCCACAGTCAGGTTTGGGGCGAGAGAATGTTGCCAACCTCGAATCGGTCGCCTTGCTTACTGTCGCCATGCGCGAGCGAATCGACTACGAGAATTCCATCAATTGGTTCTGTTTTGACAATGATTGTGGTTACCAGCTCAAACCGGGACAACCGGTCATATTCAACAAAACAGATACGGGCTCACAGCGCTGGCAGCGTACCGGGCGCAAAAGCAAGTTGCTTTGGCACTACTGGATGTACCGTGCAATTGACCAATTCGCAGCTTCGGATAAGGCTGGCAAAATCATCGGGAGACCGGAAAACCACGAATCGAATCAGCTAGCTTACATAAAAACCATCCGCAGTCAGCTTTACCTGCAGACGATATTCGGCCTGGGTGAGCGGGTCAGACTGAACGATGGAGCGGAGGTCGCCCTGCACCACGCGATATTAGCCAGTGAGCTGACGACAGTGTTTTTTGAGCAGGCGTTTCTTCAGCCTTTTCTTCGCTATATGGGCGACTTCGGTGTAGCAGCGAAAGCACTTGGTCAATTAGCTTTGGAAGGGCTTGTACAAGGCGAGAACCGCTTTCCCATCACTTGGTCGGAACCGAAAGATAAGATCCATCGTATCTGTGGTTGGGCCGTCAGTCCCGAACATCCCAAGGGCGACCCCGAGGCGGCCGAGGCCATCCTGAAGTTCTGGACCAGTGACCTGCAGGCACTGTCCGTGCAGATGAGGCAGACACCTAACATGCCATTTCCACGTATGTACGAGCGGCCATTCTACAAGATTGGCCGCTACAGCTTTCAGTTTCCCTGGGTTGCCGGTCAACAGAACAATCTGACCGCTACGGTGAATAACCTGCGACGTGTTGAGCAACGCAGGCCTGCTTTGCGCAGCGAAACGGAACGTATTGAACATACCCTTGCCGAAGCACTAAGGCAGAGGGGGTTCCGCGTCGTCGTGGGCTCCCAACCACCATTGAGTGATGAGCGCGATGCTGGTGAGGTGGACCTGATCTGTCATTTGGATGGGGTAGTTTTGCTGCTGGAGGTCAAGTCGGGCTTCATCCGTTCAACTCGTCATGAAGTCTGGCTGCATCGAACCAATACTCTGCGCAAGGCGGCGAGGCAGTTAAAGCGCAAGCAACCGGTTGTGCTTCAAGCCCTGCAAAATGACCAAGGGTTACGTTCAGATCTATTGCTGAGTGATGTCAATCCTCTGCTAACCCTGCATGCCTGGGTTGTGGATACGTCGATTGAATTTGATGGTGAGATTGTCGATGGTTTCCACGTCGTCTCCCGCGAGATCATGGAGATCGCTTTGCGCGATGAACCGCATTATCTGCGCGTGTTTGAAGAAATGGACGAGGCTGAGGTTGGGAATGAGGAAGAGACTCTGTATGCCGACGGATTCAGTGCGCAAGCTCTTGTTAGGTTGATCGAGTCTGATGGGGTCTGGTGTGACTTGCTTTAGATATCAAGATCACTCAAATATGCTTGCCATTCATTGGCGACGTCACCATATGTTGATCGGAACTAGTATGGGTTCCAGCGTTCATTCATAAAGCCGCCACCATGTTCGCGGCGATATTCTTCTCTGCGCTGCTCCTCTTCTGGGTCTGGGCGGTCGTACTCACTGTCGAGACTATCGTGGTTTTCCCAATACTCCCGCTCGGCCTCTTCCTCAAGAGTTTCTTCTATCTCGTCCTCGTCGCCGAAATCGTCGATAAGGTCATCATTGTCATTGCCCATTGTGTTCTCTCCCAGTAGGTACAATGCAGAGTGCATTCATAATACTACAGCTAACATTGAATATTTTAGTGTGTTGAGGAGGCACGGGACTAAGACTAACTATCTTTATGGTGGCTCATAGTGTGTACCTTTTGAGCCATATAATCAGTCCTTCAAAAAACATAGCTCAAAGCTGTTGTTTTTATTATGAGCCATACCTACATTTAGAGCCATAGATAATGAGCCAAGCATAGGGGCATATCGTGGCAGTCATCGGGTATCTCAGGGTTAGCACGGGCGAACAGAGCGTTGGTGCTCAACGGCACAGCATTGAACAAACGCACAATGTCGAAACCTGGTTTACGGACGAGGGGGTATCGGGAGGAGTGAAGGCACTACAGCGCCCTGGCTTTGCCGAGTTGTTCAAGTTCATACGCAAGGGAGACACGCTGATCGTTCCTGCGGTAGACCGCCTTGGGCGCAATACCATCGACGTATTGAATACGGTTGAGGCACTGCAAGGCAAGGGCGTTTCGATCATCAGTTTGCGGGAGGGGTTCGACCTGTCCACACCCATTGGCAAAGCCATGCTCACCATGTTGGCTGCTGTTGCAGAATTGGAACGTTCAAACATCAAGCTCCGGCAGATGGCAGGGATTGCCAAGGCAAAGGCAGAAGGTAAGGCGCTGGGGCGGGAGAAGACAATTGACGATGCTGCCGTTGCCATTTGGCGCAAAGAGAATACAGCAAGCATCAAGTTGACGGCTGAACATTTCGGTATCTCGCCCGCTAGTGTGAAGCGCGCATGTCGGTCTGCGTAATTAGCTTGCTGTGCAGGCGTTCACCGGCCCCGCTTGGTGACGCGCAGGCTTGGGCCACACAATATTTCGAGCATTTCCGACCCAAAGAGAATGTCGGCTGGCGTTGTTGACGGAAGCCCAGCCCGAATACCCGTCGTTCAAGCGATATTCCCAGAATCTGCCGTTCGTGGAGTTTCTGTACCACTGATCCATGAGCCGATTCAGGATAACCGGTGCCGGCATGACTCCAATAAGAACCGTATCATCGGGATGTCGGGCGCTTCAGTCTCTAGCACATAGTCCACATCGTCTTTGCATAATTGCAGGCGTCGTGTGGCAAGTGCCAGCAGGAATTCACTTGCAGCACCGCCGCGAGGGCTTTGGCTGGCGAGGATGACCCGCCTAATCAGCCGGCCCATTTCACGACTTTCAGCGACTGTGTCAGCGAAATTGAGCTCGTAGGGATAAGCAGCGCGCAACAGTGAAGCCTGAATGACATCGTCGTTGAATCGGCCGAAGTTGCCGGGCGCAAGAAGCGTCTGCTGGAACCAATTGCTGATGATCCGGCGCTCGCTGGGTACGAAAGCATTCGCACGGAGCCGCTGTAGCACCGAAGAGATCGTGAAGTACACGTCCGCCTGCCGGTGTCCGGGCTTTTCCGGCAGGCTTTTTGGCCAGAACACAAATCCTGGCTGGAGACACAGTTGCTGCTGCGCATTAGCCAAGAACAGGTCATCGCCCATGGGCTGGCTCGCAAGACGCAGGCGGTTAATCCGTGACTCTACGACAGGCAGCAACTGCTCCGGTACCAGTATCTTGATTTCCAGATCGATCAGCAACTGTAGCTCGGCGGCCCAAGCATGATTATCGTATGAGGCTGGAAGCACGATCTGGTCGACCGTCAGAAACTGATAGGGAAAGAAGTTGTGTGTCTGGATTAGGCTGTTCTCAAGCCGCTCACGCTTTGGTTCGCCTGTGGTCTTAGCCATGCCTACTAGGTACATTAGTGGCGCATCGGGCGAGATGCTTCGTAGGTCCCGGCTGATATCGAGCAATGTCCTACCGCTCTCAATGACACTCGCGACAATGACTATTGCTTCGCTCGTTTTGGCAGGAATGTCATCGATATTATCCCGTGCAATCACCAGCGCTGGCGTGGCGAGGTGGGCCGCCACGCGCGTTGCAAGCGCCTGCGACTGTTGGTCGGCGGCGATCACATGCGACAAACGCGCCGGTAGCGATCGGCGCAGAGCATAGTCGAGCTTTTTGCCAAAGTCTGCGCTTTCGAGCAGCTTGTCAGCGTTTACGTGGAACAAGCGCGGCGACTTGGAACCACTGCGTCCGAGCCCCACCTGGAATACCTCGGCACAGGCGTAGCGGTCCATCAGCGCCGAAAGCCCTTTTGGAGCATCGGCGAGTCCCACAAGCAGCGCATCCTGTTGGGGGCCCGCGAACTCGAACTGATCACCCCGGAGCTTGATTGCGTGTGAGCCTCCTTTGCACATTGGGCAATCCACGGACTCGTTGGCTGAGGGTAAAGTAGTGAATCCGGCAGGATTGACCTGGGCTTCCCGTAAAAGGTCACAGACGACTGGCGTCGTGCTCGGGTTTTGCCCGAGGTACAGCAAATGCACGATCCGCGTCGGCTCGGCATTTTTCTCGTCGATGAGGCGTGCCGCGAGAGAGCCGCTGGATGATGCAGAGATCAAAACCACTGCGTTATCGTCAATGTCGAACTCGTATTGATCAAAACCTGCATAGGACGAGAAATTGTCAGCGAGAATCCAACGCGCTCCCTCAAATGAGCGACGCTGCTCGTTGATTGCGGCGACGATAGCGTATAACGCGGGCGTATCAAGGTACGCCCTTGCTACTGTGGGGTCGATGTGAGGCAGGCAGCAGAAACCGATGAACGCGATCTCGGCACCGCGCGCCAATATGTTGGATAACCGTATGAACCGCTCAGTGTGGCGGCCAGAAGGGTTCTCGAAATGATAAGTGGCGTTCGCCTCGACGAATCCTTGGCGTTCGTTGAAGATAAAGGTGATTCCGCGACGCCGCACATCATCGATGGTCATGCCAGTGGTAGGCATAGTGCCCGCGACGGAGTGGCGTCTACTCTCTAATCCATTCCAGTCGTAACCGATGAGAGTGACGGTGCTATGGCCGAGCCTACCCAACGTCGAGTGATGAAGCGAATGGCTGGTCAGCATTTCCAGCGTGTCATCAAACGACGGATCGCGCACAATGATCGCAACCTCGTCGGGCACGAGATTGGTTTCAATCTCCGCCTCCATCATACTTGCGAACTCTTCTGGGTCGAGTTCTGGCTCCGCGACGAAGACCATCAACGTATCACGTGTTCTGGCTTCCGCTGCCTCGTTCGAGCGATGGAGGTCGAACCTCAAGCTAAATAGTGATTTCACCGTCCCCTCCGCAGTGGCAGCAGGACCGTAAGTAGACTTCCAGCGACCGGGGCAAGGACCCCGTCCTCAGGATGGAACACCTGGAGGGTCTCAGGGCCTTCCCCCACATTCGTATCCGAGAAGTCGGCATGGATCGATAGGCGTCCTGTTCGCAGTCTCAGGAACCCTCGCTCTTGACGCAGCACCCGCAGCACATGCGGTAACCCCTGTCCAAAGCGCGATCCTCCCTTGGCGCTGAAGGTAGTAAAGCAGTCCCGGACCGCGGCCTCTTCCTCTTCAATATCAAGCTCAACGAGCGGTTTGCCTGCACGTGAGACGGCAAAGCCAGGTCCAGAATCGAGGATTGATAGCTCGAACAGGTGAGTCTGGGCGGCTCCTTCCGCTGGTTCTAGCGACTGGCAATAATGAGCGAGGGGGGATAGTCGGCCACGATCTGGGCTAACGTTTCCGGCTTGATTGCATGATGTACGGTCTTGATGGCGCGGATCGACATCGACAGGATATTGCCGAAAGCGTCGAATTGGCCGTGTTCCTCGGTGTTTTTGAAAAGCTCAAAGATCATGCCACCTAGGGCATCGGGCATTTGTGGCGCGATCCTGTTTTGGTACGCTTTCGGCACGGTTTGCCGCAAAAGCCACGAAGCCAACGAGGCAAAGGAGTGTCTCGGCCGCAATTGGGGGGCCTGGCCGCTATCGGACTTATAGAGGAGATAAGGTGCATTACGCCCAAGATGATCTGCGCAGATAACTTCCACCGATGAGCCGCGATAGGCTGCTTTCGGCTTGGCGCTCAGCAAAGTTGTTAGGCGCGCGAGCGCTGCCTCTCGCACCTGATAAGTTAGGTCTCCTATTTCACCACCGCCCATGACGACCCCGGCGCAAAGGGCACCAGTCAGCCCAGGCAGGCGACGGACTAGTTCCCCGATCTGCTCAGGTGTTTCAACGTAAGTTTTCAGAGTAACGGGAGGGCGCGGCTGGGCCCATGTGACCAGCAATTGGTTCAGGGCCGCCTCGCCGCCGCATCCGAAATGACGCAGGTTAGACGGCAAAATGAAGGGCTCATTCTTGGGCGCGACGGCAGCTTCACGCAGGGCCCGCTCGATGTTGGCGACACTCGCCTGTGCTGGAATTCGCAACACTGTCTCCTTGAACCCTTCAGCTGAGGCCCGGGCCCAGCAGTTAGGAAATGAATGCAATCAGCTTCAACATTGCCGCAAAGGTTGAGGTTCGCCCATCCGATATCTCATTGACTTTATCTGGATGTTAAAAGCATGACAGGAATGTTAATCCGGCAATTGGAGTTGCGATAGCCCCAAATGAGATATTTCATATGTTCAGTAAACCATCCTTTATGGATGGTCATCGGGATTGGCTCGTCGAGCTGCACGAGGTGAAGGGGGTCTGGGAGGATGATGCCCGGGTGAAGATCAAGGTCGCGGCCAAGCAGCGCTGGATGTTCACCTTCGTCGGGGTACAGCGCAAAGGCGCCCACTGGTCACTGGAGGCATTCTGATGCGACTCGAATATGCGCTGTCGATAGGGGAGCCACGCTCGGCGATGATCCAGGCCATCCAGTCCCGCTCCACGGGCCCCTCTCACCTGACGCAGGCCGATGTACTGGGGGGGGCTGGGGCTGGTGCAGAAATATGAAGGGGTGGGCCTGGCGCTGATGATGGCCCGCTACACCAAGGACAAAGCCAGCCACCACAAGGCGGTGATCGGGGTGATGGCCCAGTGCAGTAAGCTGGCACCCAAGTATGTGGGGGCCATCAAGGAGCGCGGCCAGGGGATGGCCTTGAAGGCGATCGCCGCGCTGGCGGTTCAACACTATTGCCGCACGGTGGACAAGCCGGGGGCGGCCTGTCACCCGCAGTTCTGCCGGGGGAAGGGGGTGATCCGTGATCTGGAGCTGAGCCGCCTGCACGGCAAGGCCGTCGACAAGGTGTGCCCGCGCTATGGCGGTACCGGGCTGCGTCCCATCCCCGGCACACAGGTGCGCCGTGCCATCGAACCCTTGCTTGGGACGCTTAGCCGCGGCGTTTTACAAGCGAGTGACGCTTGATTAGTAGATTAAATGAGATGGCACTGAACTGCCCCCATTTTTCAACACACCTAATTGAAACAACTCCTATATTTAACACTTAGCTCTACACTGCTCGCCAAATGAGTCATTCGAGACTTGATATTACAGTGAGGCACTTTCTACAGTAACGCTATGTCAGCGCTTGGGGAATAAGAATGACTAATATCAAGTCACTATGTCGCCATACCGTGAGCTTACTTTGTGCGATCCTCTTCCTTTCCATAGAGTTGCCCGCCGTACATGCGGGGGAAGTGATTGACGAGAACCAAGTCTTGGTCCCTGGCAAGGACTGGATGTTAAGTGACCGCCAGGCGTGGGACCAAGCCGCTGGGAGTCTCCGTGGACAAGATTTGCATGCCTGGGTAGAGGATCATCCCAACCGTTTCTTTGAAGCCGCCATTCAAAACACCCTAGCGTTGCGGCCAGGAGAGTACGCAACGGTGCGCCAACGGCATAGCTATTACGACTATCTAGCGTACTACATGGAGTATTCGCAAGCTGCTCCCTCAACTTTGAAGGATGTGCGTTTCTTCGCAGCTACAACATCAGTCACGATTCGTGGTGAATTGGGGTTAATTGAAGGATTGATTGCAGCCAAAAGTGACAAGCTCGCGGAACTGCTGGATAGCACGCTCCCAACTGCTGCCAATTTCCTGAAGATCACTGCTGATTCTGCACGGACGCTTTCATCAATCAATGAACGACTGTTCCAGAAAAACATGAGAGTACTGAGGGATCTGCTCCAGACCTGGAAAGCCCCTCGTGATCCCAGAGTCGCTTCTCCCCGCAACGTTCTCACGGCGTTTGACTTTGACATGGCCATGGTCGACTTCGAGCAGTCTGAGGTTCAGGCGTTTCTAGACACTACGAGTGTGAGCGTGGCAAGGATCACCAATATCAACAGGCTCATGACTCTGCAGAAAGACTTCCTACCTGGTTTGTCCCTCGTCAGTACCCTCAACTCGTGGGCTGAGAAAGCGGGTTTCAAGCGTGTCGACTTTGGTGATAAAGGCTGGAGAGTCGCGCTGGGCCGCGCGATCGTTTTCCGCTTTAACAATAAAACCGAAGGCGAATACCTTGCGTACATGAAGGCTCACCCCGTAGCTAAGCAGCCACGAGCGGCGCTTTATGACGGGATGCAGGCGCCCCTCCGTTATACTGCGGACGTAACCGGCTCTTTCACTGTATTGGGATCTTGGCGCACCGAGGGCGGAGCAAAACGTCACCTAGCGAAATTGCGCTCTGATAACCCTGGGCTTCAGGCTAGCGTTTATCCTCCTTACGGGAGCGATCGATATTGGACAGTAATGGGGGCTACCTTTTCCGCAAACGATACAGCCGCTGAGTTGGCCAAAGTTGCGCGCAATAAAGGGGTGGCCCACGACGCATATGTCATCAAGCGCAAGGCGGTCGATGCTAAGGGTAATAAGCAAGCCCCTGTCGCGGGAGCTGCCGAACTGGGAGCTTCTTCGCGGCTGCTAGATCCCCTGCCCACGACCCATGACGCCCTGCACAACCATTTCCTCAGTGTTCTGAAAACTTCGTCACTGGACGAAGCCCGAACAGCCTACGCGGACTGGCGAATTCGGTTTCCAGATCTGCAAGTCGGGCTCTATAAGGTGGGGATGCCAGAGGAATATCTGATAGCGCTGGCTGCGTTCGTCTCCGAGACAGAAGTGGAACTTGCTAGGCAGATGGCGCGCAAAGTAGGCGTGGCTACCGAGGATATTAATACATGGACTCTTCAAGGCGGCTCTGTCGAGCGCCTCAACGAGAAAGGCACAGTTGCCACAGACGGTTGGGAAAAAGTTAAAGAGTGCTACCAATCAGGATCGATTACGGCGGCGGCTCTACATCAGTGCAGTGGTCAATGGCTGACACCCACAATTCTTACCAGGTGCATAATTCAGAATGACTGCGATGGGCTTGGCGATAAACTGTTGCCGACGATGGACAGGGTGAGAGCGTTCTATGCCTCCCAAGGATTGAATTTTGATGATGGGTTATTGGAACTGAAAATTCTGACCGAGGCGGTCCCACTTTCCACGAACGGAAATGCCTTCGTCAACGGAATGATCAACTGTAAGAACACCTCCGGCGGTAACAAAGACGCCTACCAGAAGTGCCTATCCACCGAGGTGCTTCCTGATGCTCAAGTGAACCTCAAATCCCTCGAATGCCTTCAAGCCAGCAACTCTAACGAGCAGGCCCTCCAGTGCGTCTCGCAGGCAGGTGCGCTGCCCTCTATGGCTGGCAAGATAGAGTGTTTTTCGGAGGATGGGATGGGCCCCACCGAAACAGCGCGCTGCCTGATGAGTGATAGCGACAAGCAGGCGCTCGAAAAGGCAAAGAAGTGCTTGTCCGGTGCATCAAGCGAGCGAGCTGCGCTGACTAAGTGTTTCGGGGCGCTGCTTCCTACTGAAGCTCGCCAAGCTGCCGATTGTGTTGCTGGCAACGCAGACAGCCCGAGAAATGTAATTAGCTGTTTTACTGGCGACAACCCCACTGCGCGCAAGGCCGCACAGGCCTTCGATTGTGCGACGCAGAAGGACATTTCCTCGCAGTAGGCTGCGTCGTGCGTGGCAGAGTTGGTCGGAGGTGACGCCGCTATGGTTGCCGCGTGTACCTCCAGCGCGGCTAATGCTGGCTCTGCGCTGAGTTGCATGCTGGAAAACAAGCCCGAGCTGCAGGCCGCTCGAGAGGCATACGAATGTGCTAGCAAGGCGACTAGCGCCGCTTCGATCGTTGCCTACTGCAGCGGTGACAGTATCGATCCCAAAGCTAAGGCCCTGGCCGCCTGTATCGCCAACGGTGGGGCTGACTTTTCCAACGCTGCCGCCAGCTGTGCGGCAAGTGCAATGCTTCCCCCAGAACTGGCCAGCGTTGTCGGCTGTGCGGCACAAAGCACGGGCGCTGTCGATACAGCACTGTGCATAGGGGCACCATCAATGAACGCGGAGATGCGGATGGCCTTGGAGTGCGCTAGTTCCACAGGAGGAGAACCCATTTCCTTTGCTTCTTGCACAGCAGGAAGATTGACCGTGGCCGAGCTGACCAAGTGCTTGAGCGGGCGCGTTGGCCAAGACTGCTTCGGCAAGGGCAACTCGATCATCGTCGCATTCGATACTGTGGCCAGCGATTTGAGCAAGTGCACCAGTGGCGGAGCATGTCTTGGGGAAAACAACGACATCACAAAAGCGGCTAGGGGGGCGGAGAAATTTATTGCAGATGTAGGCGAAAAAGCCGGGGATGCCTGGAATGGTGCGTTTGGCCCCGGTTCCGCTTGGTGTCGCGGCGATCTGACTGGCTGGACTTGTCCAGGGAAGAGCTCCGATTGGTGTCGCGGCGATCTGACAGGATGGACATGCTAGCCATGAAAGCAAAAACAGTATTTACATTTTTTCTGACCGCCATCCAGGCTGCATACTCGGCTGAAGGGCCTGAAGACCCACCGCCACCTAGCCCCCTCTGTGTGGTGCTCACGGAAGCTCTGTCTACTCATCCCTCCTATCAAAATTCACCTAGCCATGCAGTTGAATCGAACCAAGTGTGCACCGTATCGGATGGTGCTAAGACTTGGCGGTGCGAGCTGTTATTCAGGGACAGTTGCAATAACGTTATCCGAGGCAGTTCCGATGATCCGGGTAAAGTCTTCAGTGCAGCGCTGCGTACTGCCGAAGAGTGTTTTCCGGATAGAGTTCGCCGAAATACGGAACTCGTCGAGAACAACTCTGAACTACGCCGCCGTATACTTCGTGACGCTCACTTTGGATATCCCGAAGAGAGGATGCCAACCCTGACAGTTTCGGCGGATGCCATCCAATATCTAGGTAAGGACAGACAGTGCGAAACCATAAATATTGAATTACGTTTTGAAGAGGCGCCTCTTCCTCCAGCTCGGTCACTGCATTGACGCTACAGCTGGCCGGGCAGGATGCAACTGGACAGTCAAGTGCAATACAATTTTGCGACTGGCTTCGCCAAGCTGCTCAAGAATGATCAGCATCCACTGGGGTGTATGGAATGGATTATATGGACAACGACATCACGGTCGTTTGCCCCGTTGTCCAGTGAGTTCATGACCTGAAACTGAATCTAGTGAGGATGAATAACTATGGCTAGCACTGCAGTTTTACTGCTCGATTTCGGTAAGCAACTCAGTATCACCCTGCACGACAGTCATATTTGGGAAGTATCAGGGGACCCGAAGGGGGTGCTGGCGGTTGAAGGAGGAGATTGGAGTTTTGCTCCCACGGTTGGTACGCAACTGATCGCAGAGGGGCAAGTGGAGATCGTGTTTGTCGGCTGGAAGTTGGCGGATGTTACACCCGGAGCCAACAATGGGGGCACTGCCTATCTATTCCCGGAAACAGCGAATACGCTTGGTAATTTCAAAGTAACCTTGGCCGTGTGAGAGCTTCGGCGTAGTAGAGGGTACTTCGGGGATTCAGATAATAAGTGCGACATTAATGATTGAATGGCGAGAGGTGATTCTCTTCTCCTCGCACAGAGGATGTCGGTCTGTGCCACCGCACACGCCATTGACATTCTGGCAGCAACTTCATGGCGCCTTGCTGACCCAGCTACACCAAGCGGGTCACATCGACTGGAGCAGAACAAGTATCGATGGGGCCAGCAAACAGGGCGTAACCTGACCGACAGAGGCAAATTAGGCAGCAAACGACACATTGTGGTCTAGCGCCAAGGTATCCCCCTCGCGGTGCTAGTAACAGGAGCCAATCGTCATGATGCCATCGTGTTTGAGGCCTTGTTTGATGCACGCTCCCAGGTCTCTCGGGTAAGAAAGGGCGGTCACGATGTCGACCAGATAAGCTGCTGCCGACAAGGGGTATGACTATCCCCGTTGTCGCGCGTACCTGTGTTATCTGTTTACGCTTTGTGAAACGGTTTTGTTAGCGATGCACGCAATCTGCAACCTCTATCGCCGAGCGAAATTATCGCTAGGCCACTCCTACTCGCCCCCACCGTTCTACTGTGGACACCGGTGCTGTTGGCCTTCGCTTCCAGTCAGTACGAACTAATGAGTAACAGGGGGTAGTTTGGCGACGATGTGCCACATGGCTATGAACATGCTGTAGTTAGAGAACAGCAGAAAGGCCTACCTGGTCTTTGATATTGAAATGCTGGAAACTGATTGTAGAGAAATCATACGAGTCCTTTTTTTGCCTCCCATTTTCGTGCCATTTCGTGTAATTCAGTGCAAACCACCAGAAACTGTACGCAACCAAAAATAACCAAACAGCCTTGAATCAATGGTTTATAACTACCATAATTTACTCTCAACCGTTGTTTAGGGATTCAAAATCCGCCGATGAATAATCGTGTCGGTTCGAGTCCGACCCCGGGCACCATCAAATTCCAAAACAAAAGGCCATCAGCAATGATGGCCTTTTGTTTTTCCGCTTTTCCCCTTTCTCATCGCTCTTCCGTTTTCTGGCTGATATCGGCAGGCCGGCTACTCGCCTATGTCCCGCATGGCGTCCCTCTGCGCTATTTCGGTGCGGCAGTATGTGTGTGCACAGCGGAAGTGCGCACTTGCTCAAGTTAGCGCGTCCCGTGCGCCAATCTGGTGCATTACTTCGCTGTGGTAAGCATAACTTAATGATTTAAAACTATTTATTAAGTTGGCCTGCTTTGTGCTTTGAAGCATTTATGTCGCCATGATGCCGCTCATCCGAGGAATGATGGGCGGGGCGGTCACCAGTGTGTAGCGAATGTGGATGTACGTGAATCGTCGGTTTCGATGTTCATATCAGGAAATGGACCCGGCCGGGAGCCGGGACGACAGGGAAGGAGATGGCTGTATGCTCAAGAGACTCGTGATGACTGGCCTGTTGGCGCTTGCCGCCTTGCTGGCCGCCCCCAGTTGGGCTGAAGAGGTGGTGGCCGCCTCGGCCGAGGTCGTGCAGGCTGCGGCCCCGGCAGTCGTAACCATCAACAAGGGGGACAATACCTGGATGCTGCTGTCGGCAGCCCTGGTGATCCTGATGTCCATTCCGGGCCTGGCCCTGTTTTATGGCGGGCTGGTGCGCAGCAAGAACATGCTGAGCGTGCTGATGCAGGTGTTCACCCTGTTCTCGCTCATCTGCGTGTTGTGGATTCTCTACGGCTATTCGCTGGCCTTTACCGAGGGCAACAGCGTTTATGGCTCTTTCAGCAAGGCGCTGCTCAAGGGCGTGACCCCTGATTCCATCGCCGCCACCTTCAGCAAGGGGGTCGGCATCAGCGAGTTCATCTATGTGGTGTTCCAGGGCGCCTTTGCCGCCATCACCTGCGGTCTGATCGTGGGGGCCTTCGCCGAGCGCATCAAGTTTGCCGCCGTGCTGCTGTTCTCGGTGATCTGGTTCACCTTCGCCTATATCCCGCTGGCCCACATGGTGTGGTACTGGGCGGGTCCGGATGCCTATACCACGGCCGATGCCGCGGCAGCGGCCACCGCGACCGCCGGTTATCTGTTCCAGCACGGTGCGCTGGACTTTGCGGGCGGCACAGTGGTGCACATCAACGCGGCGGTGGCCGGTCTGGTGGGTGCCTACTTGGTGGGCAAACGCCTGGGCTATGGCCGTGACCCCATGACTCCGCACAGCCTCACCATGACCATGATCGGGGCCTCCCTGCTCTGGTTCGGCTGGTTCGGTTTCAACGCCGGCTCCGCGCTGGAAGCCAACGGCACGGCGGCGCTGGCCTTCATCAATACCTGGGTGGCTCCGGCGGCGGCGGCCCTCTCCTGGACCCTGGCCGAGTGGGTGATGAAGGGTCGTCCCTCCCTGCTGGGCGCGGCTTCCGGCGCCGTCTCCGGGCTGGTGGTGATCACTCCGGCGGCCGGCTTCGTCGGAGTGGGTGGTGGCCTGGTAATGGGCCTCATCAGCGGTGTTGCCGGGCTGTGGGGAGTTCACGGCCTCAAGCGGCTGCTGGGCGCCGATGACAGCCTGGACGTGTTCGGCGTGCACGGGGTGTGCGGCATCCTGGGGGCGCTGCTGACCGGCGTCTTCGCCAGCCCGGATCTGGGCGGTACCGGGGTGTGGGACTATGTCACCAACCAGGTGGCTGAGGGCTACTCCATCCTGGCGCAGGTCAAAATTCAGGCCATCGGGGTCGGTGTGACCATCCTCTGGTCCGGCATCATCTCGGTGGTGGCCTACAAGCTGGTGGATCTGCTGATCGGCCTGCGAGTGAAAGAAGACGCGGAGCGGGAGGGGCTGGATGTCACCACCCACGGCGAAAAGGCCTACAGCCTGTAATCCGCCATCTGTTAGTCAGCTATATTGCCGCCGGCCATGCCGGCGGCTTTTTTATGTCCGCCCACCAGGCCAAGCATCCTGTTTGATGTCTGGCCGGCGGGGATGATGGCCCGTCCGTGGTCACCATGCCCTCTTATAAGGACAACCCTAAAATTGCGCCGGGGGATTCCGGCTTTTTCGACAGATAACGCCAGGCGGGGCAATGTCCTCGGTCTTGTTGCTGTTTTATGCCTGCAATTTGGCCGGATCTCCGCTAAACTCTGCCACCTTTTCTTGATGGGGCTGGCCGGGCCAGCTCCATCACCCCTCTTTATATGTACTTTTGGAGCCGCTCATGCCGTTAGTGGGACATCAACACCAGATCGAGATCCTGGAACTGACCGACAAAGGAGATGGCAAAGGACGCCTGTTCGACCGCCCCCTGTTTGTCGAAGGTTTGCTGCCCGGTGAGCAGGCGCTGGTGGAGCTGACCGAGGTCAAGCCCAACTATCTGCACGGCAAGGTAGCCGAGCTGCTCCAGCCCTCCGCCGATCGGGTCGCCGACTTCTGCCCCAACACCGAATGCGGTGGCTGCCAGGTGCGCCCGCTGGCCTATCTGGCCCAGCTCAAGCTCAAACAGGCGCTGGTGGAGAGTGCGCTGGAACAGGCCGGGCTGGGTGATACCACCGTCAGGACCATCCTCGGCATGGACAGCCCGTTTGCCTATCGCAACAAGGCGCAATATGCGGTGCGCGGTTGCGACGCCGGCGCCGAGATCGGCTTTTATCGCAAACACTCCCATGACCTGATCACCGCCGATGACTGCGCGGTGCAGGACTCCCTGCACGTGGAGCTGAACGCCCGGGTACGCAGCTGGATGCGCGAGCACGACATCGCCGCCTATGACGAAGTGAACCACTCCGGCTGTGTGCGCAACCTGATGACCCGCAAGGGCTTCAAGAGCGGCGAGCTGATGGTGGTGCTGGTGACCCTGGGCGAGGAGCTGCCGTTTGAAGCCGAGCTGCTGACCGCCCTGAGCGATCTGCCGGTTACCACCCTGGTGCAGAACATCAACGAGGAACGCACCAACCGCATCCTGGGGGCCACCAACCGGGTGCTGCTGGGCGAAGGGGTGATCCGCGACAAGATCCACGAGCTCGAGTTCGAGATCTCGCCGCTCTCCTTCTTCCAGAACAACCCGAGCCAGACCGATGTGCTCTACTCCAGCGCCCTCGAGTATGCCGAACTGACCGGCAACGAGACGGTGTTCGACATCTATTGCGGTATTGGCACCATCTCCCTGTTCCTGGCCGGCAAGGCTGCCAAGGTGGTGGGGATCGAGTCGGTGGAGAGCGCCATCAGCGATGCCCGTCGCAACGCCGCCCTCAACGGCATCGAGCACACCGAATTCCACGTCGGCAAGGCCGAGCAGCTGATGCCCGAGCTGCACGCTCAGGGGGTGACCGCTGACGTGGTGGTGATGGATCCGCCGCGCAAGGGTTGTGACAAGGCCGTGTTGCAGACTCTGGTGGCCATGGCGCCGCGCCGGCTGGTCTATGTCTCCTGCAACCCGCAGACCCTGGCTCGCGATCTCGCCTGGCTGGTCAAGCAGGGCTTCGTGCTGGACGAGGTGCAGCCGGTCGACATGTTCCCGCACTCCATGCACGTGGAAGCGGTTGCCCGCCTGAGTTTGCCGGCCAAGGCCTGATCGCCGGTGGACATGTTCCCCTTGCGGTATGCACGTAGAGGCCGTTGCTCGACTGAGCCTGCCCACCCAGGCGTGAATTGAATTAGCCAGATGGCTCTGATAAAAACGACTCCAAATGGAGTCGTTTTTTTATACCTGTCATTCCGGTATCGAGTCGTGACATTAGCGGATTCGGAGCAGATAGATAGAAACGGCAAGGGTGTGACAGAGACGAGGAACAGACCATGAAAGGCATCTTGTTACGCTGGCTGGCTCGCTACGATGGCTGGTGCGAGGAGTGGGGATTCACGCCGGAGAACCGGCGCTGCTGCGTGCCGGTGCGCAGCGAGCAGGATGACGCGCCGCAGACGGAGCAGCAGGGCGAGTCGCAATCGCTCACTCGAAATTGCGGGTCACGGCACCAGTGATGCTGTTGTAGTCAAAGGAGAGGCCAGCCGGATAGGCCGGGAAGCGGCCGATGGAGTCGCGCAGGGTATAGCGGCAGTTGCTGTGCGGCTCCCCATCCGCATCTACCTGGTTGGCAGGCAGTTCGCTGGACAGGTAGTCGGCGTTGAGCTGGATCTCGGGATCCTGATCGACCGAGGCGACGGTATAGCTGCTGTCCAGCAGCCCCTGAAACAGCAGGCGGCAGTCTGACTGGTTGCTCACCGAGATGTAGTCTCCCTGACCTGCGACATAGGGCTCATCTATCCCCTTGCGGCCCTGATCTTCGTCGGTGCCGGCGGGCCAGCCATAGCGGTTGATGTCGAGATTGCGCTGCCCCATGCTGCCGAGATTGTAGAGCGCCTGATCCTGCGCTTTGACCGCCCAGCCGGCATGGGCCAGCTGCACCGCGCTGGCGAAGCTGGTGGCGATGGTGGCGACCGTACTCTTGAGCGCATCATCCTTGAGATTGATGAAACGGGGCAGGGCGGTGACGGCCAGGATCCCCAGCACTATGATGACCAGCACCAGTTCTATCAGGGTAAAGCCATGGCTTGTGCGTTTCATCATGATATGGACCCATTAATTACGACAAACAGGTGAGAGCGACATGCAACTGATCGACACCCATTGCCATCTCGATTTTCCGGTCTTCGATCCCGATCGGGCGGCGCTGCTGGCCGAGTGCCGCCAGCTGGGGGTGAGCGAGTATATCATCCCCGCCGTGGGAGAGGAAAACTGGGGCCGGGTGATGGCGCTGGCAGCAGAGCATGACGGTATTTCCTATGCCTTGGGTGTGCATCCCTGGTATGTGGGGGGGCAGACTCCGGCGGTCTTGACCCGGCTGCGGCGACTGCTGGCCGAGCGTCCAGGCGGGCTGGTGGCGGTGGGCGAGTGCGGGCTGGATCTGCGCTCCCATGTGCCGCAGGAGGGGCAACTCGAGATGTTCGAGGCTCAAATCAAGCTGGCCATGGAGCATGAGCTGCCCTTGATCGTCCATTCGGTGCGCGCCAACGACACGGTGGCCAAGATCCTCAGGCGCCAGCGTCCGGCCAGAGGGGGCGTCATCCACGCCTTCAGCGGTTCTCTGCAGCAGGCAGAGGCGTTCTGGCAATTGGGATTTCGGCTCGGTATCGGCGGGGTCATCAGCTTCGAGCGGGCCAACAAGACCCGGGAGGCGGTGCGCGACATGCCGCTGGAATCCTTGCTGCTGGAAACCGACGCCCCCGACATGCCGCTGCAGGGTCAGCAGGGGGCGCCCAACACCCCCGCCAACCTGCCAAAAATTGCGCAACTGCTGGCCGATTTGCGGCAACAACCGCTGGCCCATGTTGCCTCGGTGTTACGTGAATCCACTTTGCAGGCTTTCCAACTGGGCAAGTCACAAATTAACAGCTGATTAACTATTGATAGCGGCATGATAAAAAACGGGGTAAGTAAAAATCGTTTGCGGTCTAATTTGACGACCCCTAGCGCATTTCATGCTTATAAAATGTGACCAGCATTCTACTTTGTCGCACCGTAATTAGTATAATGCGCACCCTTGATTGATGGCTTTGAGATACAAGTTGTTAACAAGCTGGAAGGTGCTACTAAAGAGGAAGTGTTAATAATGAATTTGATAATGGGTCTGGTAGGGATGGCAACGCTCGTCCTTATCGCGGTGCTGTTCTCCAGTAATCGCAAAGCAATAAAAATTCGCACCGTTGTCGGTGCCTTTGCAATTCAAGCTGGACTGGGTGCATTCGTGCTGTACGTCCCGGTTGGCCGAGATATTCTGGTGGGTGTATCCGATGCCGTTTCCAGCGTCATCGGTTATGGCCAAAACGGTATCGAATTCCTGTTCGGTGGTCTGGTCAGCAACAAGATGTTCGAAGTATTCGGTGGCGGCGGCTTTATCTTCGCCTTCCGCGTACTGCCGGTCATCATCTTCTTCTCCTCGCTGATCGCCGTTCTTTATTACCTGGGCATCATGCAGTGGGTCATCAAACTGCTGGGTGGTGGTCTGCAAAAAGTACTGGGCACTTCCCGTACCGAATCCCTCTCTGCCACTGCCAACATCTTCGTGGGTCAGACTGAAGCCCCGCTGGTGGTGCGTCCCTTCATCTCCAAGATGACTGACTCCGAGCTGTTTGCCGTCATGTGTGGTGGTCTGGCCTCCGTTGCCGGTTCCGTACTGGCTGGCTACGCCTCCATGGGCGTCAAGATGGAATACCTGATCGCCGCCTCCTTCATGGCCGCTCCGGGTGGTCTGCTGTTCGCCAAGCTGCTGGTGCCGGAAACCGAGACCCCGAGCTACGACGAGAACAATGCCGATGGCGAGCTGGAAGACAAGCCTGCCAACGTGATCGATGCCGCTGCCGCCGGTGCTTCCGCCGGTCTGCAACTGGCCCTGAACGTCGGTGCCATGCTGCTGGCCTTCATCGGCCTGATCGCCATGATCAACGGCATCTTCTCCGGTGTGGGTGGCTGGTTCGGTTATCCGCAGCTCTCCCTGGAACTGCTGCTGGGCTGGATCTTCTCCCCGCTGGCCTTCCTGATCGGGGTGCCCTGGAGCGAAGCTATCGTGGCTGGTTCTTTCATCGGTCAGAAACTGGTGGTCAACGAGTTCGTGGCTTACCTGAACTTTGCCCCGTATCTGAAAGATGAAGTGCTGATCAATGGCGTGGCCATGTCCGACCACACCAAGGCCATCATCTCCTTTGCCCTGTGCGGTTTTGCCAACCTGTCGTCCGTTGCCATCCTGCTGGGTGGTCTGGGCTCCATGGCACCGAACCGTCGCGGCACCATTGCCAAATTTGGTCTGAAAGCCGTACTGGCTGGCTCTCTGTCCAACCTGATGTCTGCGACCATCGCAGGCTTCTTCCTGGCGCTGTCCGGCATGTAATATCGCCTGACTGTCAGGGTAAAGACGAACGCCACAGCGAGAAGCTGTGGCGTTCGCGTTTGGGGCGGTGACAACCGTTTTCCTTTCTAAACTAATAATAAAATGAGTCAAATCGGAGGTTATATGAATGAAGTGCTACTGGCGATGGCGGCCGGCTTTATCGTTGGCTTGTTGTTTTCTTTCCTCAAATTGCCGATCCCGGCCCCGCCCGTATTGTCCGGGGTAATGGGGATCGTCGGAGTCTATCTGGGGGGGCTGGCATACTCCTGGATACTCACTCGCTTCTTCTCTTAACGCACTTTTCAGTACCGGATTTGCCAGATGTGAGGTACCTCTGAAAATGGCAAATCCGGCTTGCAAACAAGGGGTATCTCGGCTGAAATAGGCATTGCCAGCAGGGTGCTGGCATTGACTAATGCCCGATGAAATCGGGTGTTGGCGGTCAAATGGAATTGATTGGGAAGTCGGGTCAGACCTTGTCTGCCTTTCTCAAGTCTTCATGGAACCAAGTCCGCACTTTTGTAAGAAAGTGACAGGGCTCTTGCCTTATTTGCAGCCTCATTGCCCGTGCAATTGCGCTGCAATTCCATTCCCGTTTCTTTGGGAGTCGTGTCTTGCCGGTTGCGTTGCGACAGGCGGACCCATGCCCTGGAATCCGGACTAAATCGAGACTTTGGAGAACAGAATGACTGATCTGAAACTGGCCGCCCAGCGCGCCCTGAACCTGATGGACCTGACCACTCTGAACGATGACGACACCGATCAGAAGGTGATCGACCTGTGCCGCAAGGCCAAGTCACCGGCCGGCCTGACCGCCGCCGTCTGCATCTATCCCCGCTTCATCCCCATCGCTCGCAAGACCCTGCGTGAAATCGGCGCTGCCGACGTGCGCATTGCGACCGTGACCAACTTCCCGCACGGCAACGACGACATCGAGATCGCCGTGGCCGAAACCCGCGCCGCCGTGGCCTACGGTGCCGATGAAGTGGACGTGGTGTTCCCATACCGCGCCTTCATGGCCGGCAATGAACAGGTCGGCTTCGATCTGGTCAAAGCTTGTAAGGAAGCCTGTGGTAGCCAAGCCCTGCTGAAAGTGATCATCGAAACCGGTGAACTGAAAGAAGAGGCGCTGATCCGCCGCGCGTCTGAAATCTCCATCGACGCCGGTGCCGACTTCATCAAGACCTCCACCGGCAAGGTGCCGGTCAATGCGACCCCGGAAGCGGCGCGCATCATGATGGAAGTGATCAAGGCCAAGAACCCGAAAGTCGGCTTCAAGCCGGCCGGTGGCGTGAAAGATGCCGCCGTGGCGGGTCAGTACCTGGCCATGGCCGAAGAGATCCTGGGCAAGGACTGGGTATCTGCCCGCACCTTCCGCTTTGGTGCATCCAGCCTGCTGGCCAGCCTGCTGGCCACACTGGGGCATGGCGACAAGCCGGCCAACACCAGCGGTTACTAATAGGTTGATGAGAGGGCGGACCTGGTCCGCCCTGTTTCGCCCCCACCATGCGGTGTGTGGGCAAGGATTCAGGCTTGTGTAACGCCAGCAATGGCGGAGGGAATGAAAGATGTTTTTGCCTCAAGAAATTATTCGCAAGAAGCGCAACGGTGAAGCGCTCAGTACCCAAGAGATTCAATTCTTCGTTCAGGGCATTACCAACAACACCATCGGCGAGGGCCAGATTGCGGCGCTGGCGATGGCGGTCTACTTCAAAGACATGACCATGGATGAGCGGGTTGCCCTGACCTGCGCCATGCGCGATTCCGGTATGGTGCTGACCTGGGACCACCTCAATCTGGGTGGCCCGATCGTCGACAAGCACTCCACCGGCGGTGTGGGTGACGTCGTCTCCCTGATGCTCGGCCCGATGGTTGCCGCCTGCGGCGGTTTCGTGCCGATGATCTCCGGCCGTGGCCTGGGCCACACCGGCGGTACCCTCGACAAGCTGGATGCCATTCCCGGCTACCAGACCTCGGTCGACAACGATCGTTTCCTGAAAGTGGTGAAAGAGGCGGGTGTCGCCATCATCGGCCAGACCGGCGATCTTGCCCCGGCCGACAAGCGTATCTATGCGGTACGGGACATCACTGCCACCGTCGAATCCATCGCCATGATCACCGGCTCCATCCTCTCCAAGAAGCTCGCCTCCGGGCTGGAAGCGCTGGTGATGGACGTCAAGGTGGGCTCCGGTGCCTTCATGCCGACCTTCGAAGCTTCCGAAGAGCTGGCCAAGAGCATTGTTGCCGTGGCCAACGGTGCTGGCTGCCGCACTTCTGCACTCTTGACCGACATGAACCAGGTGCTGGCCTCCAGCGCCGGCAACGCGGTGGAAGTGCGCGAAGCGGTGCGCTACCTGACCGGTGAATACCGCAACCCGCGCATCCACGCCGTGACCATGGCGCTGTGTGCCGAGATGCTGATCTCCGCCGGCCTGGCCAGCGATGACGGCGAGGCCCGCCGCAAGCTGCAGGCGGTGCTGGACAACGGCAAGGCGGCCGAGATCTTCGGTCGCATGGTGACCGGTCTCGGTGGCCCGAGCGACTTCATGGAGCGCTACGATTACCACCTGCCGAAGGCCGCCATCGTGCGCCCTGTCTATGCTGCCAACAGCGGTTTCGTGACTGCCATGGACACCCGTGAACTGGGCCTGGCCGTGGTCGCCATGGGCGGTGGCCGTCGCGCTGCCGGTGACAAGCTTGATTATGCGGTCGGTCTGACCGACTTTATCCGCCTGGGTCAAAGCGTCGAGGCAGACAAGCCGCTCGCCCTGATCCACGCTCAAACTGAAGAGCAATTCGCTCAGGCTGCCAGCATGGTGCAGGCCGCCGTCAAGATCGGTGACACCCGACCAGAGGCGCTGCCCGAGGTCTACCGTCGCATCGGTCTGGCTGATTTGTAACAAGGGGAAGTCCCATGAAACGTACCTTTATTCTGATGATGGACTCTTTCGGTATTGGCGCTGCCGCCGACGCCGACAAGTTCGGAGATGTGGGCGCCAATACCCTTGGCCATATCGCCAAGGCCTGCGCCGCCGGTGAGATCGAAGGCCGTGGCGCCCTCAATCTGCCGAACCTCAGCAAGCTGGGTCTGGGTCACGCAGGCGAACTCGCCAGCGGCACCTTCCCGGCCGGCCTGAACAAAGACATCGAGGTGGTCGGGGCCTACGGCTTTGCCCAGGAGCTCTCCTCCGGCAAGGACACCCCGTCCGGCCACTGGGAGATCGCCGGCGTGCCCGTGCTGTTCGAGTGGGGTTACTTCCATGACCACCACAACAGCTTCCCGCAGGAGCTGCTGGACGCCATCGTCGAGAAGGCTGGTCTGCCGGGCTACCTCGGCAACTGCCACGCCTCCGGCACCCAGGTGCTGGATGATCTGGGCGAAGAGCACATGCGTACCGGCAAGCCGATCCTCTACACCTCTGCCGACTCCGTGTTCCAAATCGCCTGCCATGAAGAGACCTACGGCCTCGAGAAGCTCTATGAGCTGTGCCACATCGTGCGCGAGCTGCTGGAGCCCTACAACATCGGCCGCGTCATCGCGCGTCCGTTCGTGGGCAGCGGCAAGGGCAACTTCAAGCGCACCGGCAACCGCCACGACTACTCCGTGCTGCCGCCGGCACCGACCGTGCTGGACTACATGAAGGAAGCGGGCGGCCAGGTGGTCTCCATCGGCAAGATCGCCGACATCTATGCCCAGCAGGGCATCACCAAGCAGGTGAAGGGGACCGGTCTGACCGAGCTGTGGGATCGTACTCTGGAAGAGGTCAAAGCGGCCGGTGACCAGACCATCGTCTTCACCAACTTCGTCGACTTCGACTCCTCTTACGGTCACCGTCGCGACGTGAAGGGCTATGCCGATGCGCTGGAGTATTTCGACTCCCGCCTGCCGGAGCTGTTCGAGTTGCTGGAAGATGGCGACGTGGTGGTGCTGACCGCCGACCACGGCTGCGATCCGACCTGGGGTGGTACCGATCACACCCGCGAGTACATCCCGGTGTTGTTCTACGGCAAGCCGGTCAAGGCCGGCTCCGTCGGTCGTCGCGAGACGTTCGCCGACATCGGCCAGAGCATTGCGGCGTACCACGGCCTGCCCAAACTGGCATACGGTACCAGCTTCCTGTAATTTACCCGCCCGCCGCCTCGGCGGCGGGCAACCAATAAAGACAATAAAACTCAACCTAGTGTGAAGGAATCAAGAGAATGGCAACTCCTCATATCAATGCGAAAGATGGCGCCTTTGCTGATACCGTGCTGATGCCGGGCGACCCCCTGCGCGCCAAGTACATCGCCGAGACTTTCCTGGAGAACGTCGAGCAGGTGTGCGACGTGCGCAACATGTTCGGTTTCACCGGCACCTACAAGGGTCGTCGCATCTCCATCATGGGTCACGGCATGGGCATCCCGTCCTGCTCCATCTATGCAAAAGAGCTGATCACCGATTACGGCGTGAAAACCCTGATCCGCGTCGGCTCCTGCGGTGCCGTGCGTGAAGACGTGAAACTGCGTGACGTGGTGATCGGCATGGGTGCCTGCACCGACTCCAAAGTGAACCGTCTGCGCTTCAAGGATCACGACTTCGCCGCCATCGCCGACTTCGATCTGGTTGCCAATGCCGTACAGGCCGCCAAGAACAAAGGCGTCGCCGTGCGCGTGGGCAACATCTTCTCCGCCGACCTGTTCTACACCCCGGACCCCTCCATGTTCGACGTCATGGAAAAGTACGGCATCCTGGGTGTCGAGATGGAAGCCGCCGGCATCTACGGCGTGGCTGCAGAGTACGGTGCCAAGGCACTGACCATCTGCACCGTCTCCGACCATATCCGTACCGGTGAGCAGACCACCTCCGAAGAGCGTCAGCTGACCTTCAACGACATGATCGAAATCGCGCTGGATTCCGTCCTGCTGGGCGACAACTAATCCCCCTCGCGCATGAATAAAATAATGACAACGGCGGCCCTCGGGCCGCCGTTTTGCATTGCAAGGATGGCAGATCAGAGGTCGAGGGCGAAGCGCCCCTTGCCGGCCTGCTTGGCTTGGTACATGGCACTGTCGGCCCGATGCAGCAGATCGTCGATGTGGCAATACTGGCCCGAGTGACAGAGCGCACCGCCAATGCTGCCGGCGAGGGGCAACAGGTGGCCGGCCACGTCGGCTGGCACTGCCATGGCCGCCAGCAGCCGCTCGCACAGGGCGGGCAGCTCCAGCTCCGGCTGGCGCAGGGCCGGCAGTATGATGGTGAACTCGTCGCCAGCCAGGCGCGCCACCATGTCGCCGGGACGCACCTCGGCACTCAGCACGCTGGCGAAGCGTTGCAACAGGGCGTCGCCGACGTGATGGCCGAGCTGATCGTTGATGCGCTTGAAGCCGTCGAGATCGAGAAACAGCAGGCCCAGAGTCTCGGCATTCTGGCGCACCCGCTCCAGCTCCCGGGAGAGGCGCAGGGTAAAGGCGCGCCGATTGGGCAGGCCGGTGAGGGGGTCGTGGGCCGCCTCGTGCTCAAGCTGGTTTTGCAGCGCCTTGAACTCGGTGATGTCGCTGCCGAGGATGTAGACTCCCGGCTCATCGCCCCGGCTCGGGATCATGGTGATCCTGAGGTCGCGCGGGCCGATGGGCAGCTCGAAACGGTTCTCGAAGCTCACCTGCTCGCCGGCGAGGGCCCGCTCCAGATGGGCGATGGCCCGGCCGTAGGCCGCGTCGCCGATCACCTCCCGCACGCTCATTTCCCGCATCAGCTCGGCATCGAGCCCGAAGTAGCGGCAGTAGGCCTGGTTGGCGAACAAATAGCGCCCCTCGGGCGAGACCATGCTGATGGTGACCGGCAGGCCGTCGGTGATGGCCCGCAGCCTGGCCCGCCCGCGCTCAATCTCGGCCAGCACCTGGCGGCGGGCCGTGATGTCGTGCAAAAACAGGGCGATGCGCACCTTGCCGTCGAACTGGTAGCGCTCGGCAATCACCTCCACCGGGATGCGCCGGCCATCGTGGGTGCCGATCTCGCACTCCAGCCGGCGCGCAGCACTCTGGGGATGGGTCAGCTGGGCCAGCAGGGGGTGAGCGCTGCCGAGCAGGGCGGGCAGGGTACGCCCCAGCATCTCCTCGGGATGCCAGCCCAGCAGGGTGGTGGAGGCCGGATTCCAGCCGGTGATGACCAGCGCCTCGTCGAGTTCGAGGAAGGCGTTGCTGGTGTGTTCCAGCATGTGCTGCAGGCGGCGCTGCTCCTGCCACAGGCGCTGCTGCATGGCGCCGCGCTCCTGCATCTCGCGATGCAGCTGCTCCACCGTGCTCGACAGCTCGCGGGTGCGTTCACGGACCTGCCGCTCAAGCCCCTGCTGCAATTGCAGCAGCTCGGCTTCGGCCTGCTTGCGCTCTGTGAGATCGGCGAACACGGCGATCAGATGCGGCGCCATGGTGCGGCTATGGCACAGGGTCACGCTGAGCTGGACCCAGCACTGGCTGCCGTCGGCCCGGATCATCCGCTTCTCCAGCCGGTAGTCCTGCCGTTGCCCTGCGAGCAGGGCGTTGAACAGGGGCAGCTCGCGCGGCAGATCCTCGGGATGGGTCATGGCATGCCAGGTGCGGCTCAGCATCGCCTGTTCGCTGTAGCCCAGCAGCCGCTCCAGCCCCGGGTTGGCCCGCAGCCACTTGCCTTCGAGGGAGGAGAGGGCCATGCCCACCGACGACTGGTTGAAGGTGAGGGTGAACAGGTGATCCTTGTCCTCCAACACCTGATTGAGGCTGCGCACCTGATGGCGCCGCTCCAGATCGTGCAGGGTGTTCTCCACCAGGCGGCCGAAGTCATCGAGATCGCGGCAGGCCTCCTGGTCGAGGTGGCGCGGTGCATGATCCACCAGACAGAGGGTGCCGAGCACCACGCCATCCAGTGCCCGCAGTGGCCGGCCGGCATAGAAGACCACGTGCGGCTCTTCGGTCACCAGCGGGTTGTCGGCAAACCGCGGGTCGAGCCGGGCATCCGGCACCTGCATGATGTCGGGACGCAGGATGGCGTGGCCGCAAAAGGAGTGCTCCCGGCTGATCTCGCACAGGGCGACGCCGGTGCGGGCAAGAAACCACTGCCGGTTCACGTCGGTCAGCGAGACCATGGCGATGGGCAGCGAGAAATGGCGGGTAATGAGCCGGGTCAGGCGATCCAGCTGATCGATGGGCTCGCGGTCAAGCAGGCCGAGGATGCGGAGTCGTTCCAGTCGACTCTCTTCATCCAGCGGCAGTGAGGGGGCAATCATACAGCGCTCCTGCTGGTGGCATTGCCAGTTTCGGGTCGGGGGATCGCGCCGCCTTATTGCGGCTCGACCGGTTTGCTTTTCTTCTTGTGCTTGCGCACCCGCATGTAGTTGCGACGGATCCCGTAGGAGATCAGCAACCCGGCCAGCAGGGCGACCAGCAGCATCAGCCTCTGCTTCTCCTGTACCACCTTGAGCCGGGTATCCTTGTCCGCCAGCATCTGCTGCTCTTCCAGCGTAATGCGCAGATACCCCAGGGTCTGCTCCCCATCCAGGATCTCCTGCACGAACTGGATGCGCCCCTTGCCCTGTTCCGGTATCGACTTGTTGCTGTCGCCGATGGGCAGCAGGCTGTCCAGCGGCACCGCGTTGTCCGACTGGGCGAGGGGGATGCCGCGGGCATCGTAGAGGGTGACGTCGAGGATCTCGGGCTCGGCAGCCAGATCCTGGGCCAGTCGCTCCAGCTCGCTGTTCTTGTCCTCCTTGAGCCAGCGCTTCATGTCGCGGGCGGCGTAGGCCACCAGCGCCTGGGCCCGGTTGCGTGCCTCGCTGTGCAGCGAAGCCTGGCTCTCACCCTGCATGTGGATGAGTACCGCGAGTACCCAGAGCCCGAGCAGGACGCCGGCACCGAGACTGAGCACACGTTTGATGGGGAGATGACGCAAGCGTTGAGCCTTTTGCTGACAAGGGGTGGCGGGATCTTGGCGCTTGCCTGTACAAAAAGCAATACGCTACTCTGGACCAGCATTGTTAACCCCATGATCACCAAGGAAGGCGTTATCCCTATGTTGTTGTCCCAATTGCCCGCAGAGATTTCAGAGTGGCCCGAGTGCCTGTCCGGCGCCCCCTGGTGGGAGGCGACGCCGCAGGCGCTGCTGCCTGCCGCCAGTGCACTGGATGGCGCCTGGCTGGTGCTGTTCGGGCGCGCGCTGGCCGGTCATCATCTCGGGCGGCTGGCCTCGCTGCTGGCGCAGCACGCGTTGCAGGCCAGGCTCTATCCGCCCGCCATGCCGGCCGGGGTGCCTCTGCTGCTGCTGGGCACGGATCGCTTCTCACCCGCTCTGGTACAGGCGCTCAAGGGGGAGGAGTGGGACATCGATCTGTGTCATCTGTCGGCCCTGCCCAGCCTGGCGGAGCCCGGTTTGCTGGTGATGGACATGGACTCCACCGCCATCCGCATCGAGTGTATCGACGAGATTGCCCGGTTGGCCGGGGTCGGCGAGCAGGTGGCGGCGGTCACGGCGGCTGCCATGCAGGGCAAGCTGGAGTTTGCCGACAGCCTGCGGGCCAGGGTCGCCCTGCTGGAGGGGGCGCCGGTCAGCCTTCTCGACCAGGTGGCGGCCGACATGCCCTGGATGCCGGGCCTGCAGTTGATGGTCGATACCCTCAAGCAGGCTGGCTGGAAGGTGGCGATCGCCTCCGGTGGCTTCACCCGTTTTGCCGGCCAGTTGCAGCGGGAGCTGGGGCTGGACGCCATCTTCGCCAACGAGCTGGCGGTGGAAGGGCAGCAGCTGACCGGCAAGGTGAGCGGGCGCATCGTCGATGCCGCCGTCAAGGCCGAGGTGCTGCAGCAGCTGGCGCAGGAGTACGGCATCGCCGCTGGCCAGACCGTGGCCGTCGGCGATGGCGCCAACGATCTCAAGATGATGGGGGTGGCCGGGCTCGGCATCGCCATCCACGCCAAGCCGCTGGTGCGGGCGCAGGCGGCGGCCACCCTCAATCACCACGATCTGGAAGGGGTGATCTGCCTGCTCGGCGCGCTGGCCTGCCGCCAGCAGCGCTGGGATCGCCGCTAGTCCCGGCGCCTCGGCAAGACCCCCACGTCACGGAGGACGTAGTCTCAAAATGGAACTGTTACAGCAATCCCTGTTTATTCCCTGCGGCGCACATCGGCTGCACGTGCGCCACATTCAGCCGCGGGTCGCGGTACATGGCGAGCCGATCCTGATGGTGCACGGCGCCATCGAGAACGGCCGCATCTTCTACACCGAATCGGGCAAGGGGCTGGCCTGCTTTCTGGCCCGCCACGGCTATCAGGTCTATGTGGCCGACCTGCGGGGACGGGGGCTGAGCACGCCGGCCATCGCCGAGCAGGCCGAACATGGCCAGCATGAGCTCATCACCGAGGATCTGCCGGCCCTGCACCGCTGGATTGCCGCCCGCCATGCCGGCTTCAAGCTGCACTGGATGGCTCACTCCTGGGGTGGGGTCATCATGGCGTCGACCCTGGTGCGCTTCCCCGAGTTGGCGGAGCAGGTGGCCAGCCTGGTGTTCTTTGGCACCAAGCGCGGCGTGTCGGTACAAAATCCGGAGCGCTGGCTGAAGGTGGATCTGATCTGGAACCGGCTGGCCCCCTGGCTGGCCAGACGCAACGGCTTTCTGGCCGCGCGCAGCCTGAAGATCGGGGCGGATGACGAGCCGCTGCGTTACCTGCAGGAGACCATCCCCTGGGTCAAATGCGGCCCCTGGCAGGATCCCAGCGACGGGTTTGCCTATGACGAGGCGGCCGCCAGGGTCAACTGGCCACCGCTGTGGATGATCTCGGCCAAGGCGGACAAGGTGCTGGGTCACCCGACCGACGTGCGCCGCTTCAGCGCCGAGATGGGGTCGGCCGCGCGCCATACCCGCCTCGGCCGGGACAACGGCAACCGGCTCGATTACGACCACATCAACATGTTGACCGCCCCGCAGGCGCAGGAAGATCACTTCCCGCAGATCCTGGAATGGCTGCTCAATCCGCAGGCTGCCTGACAAAGACCGGTTGGCGGAGCGGGTTGCTATCCGGTGTACTGATGAATGAACCATGGCGGGCCAGAGGCCCGCCATGGTTTTATTGCCTGCCCGCCGGGTTGAGAGCCGTGGTTTGCAGGGGCCTGCTCAATTGACGGGCGCCGTGATGCCAAGCCGGAACAGGGTCGCCTGGCTGGTATCGGTCAGCTCACCCACCCCCACCACGCTCCACAGCTCCTCTTCCAGCTTTTTGGCCTTGTGAATGGCGAACTTGGCGATGTAGTCCAGCTCGTTGGCGATGAAGTTGGTGTCGGGGCGGCCGGTGCGGGAGATGCCCACCAGCACCGAGTAGAACTCCCCCTGGCGCAGCGCCTGTTCAATGAAGCTGCGCTTCTCCGCCACATTCTTGAAGCTGCTGGCGAGCCGGCTGGTGAAGATGGGCAGACCGGCCGCCGTCTGCAGGCTGGCGATGTAGACCTCCTCCTCCTGGGGCTGATCCTCCCGCTCGATGGCTCGCAGCGGGTTCATGATGAGCTGTTTGAGCAATTCGCCCTGGAACAGGGGATAGAGGTTGTCCTGGTCGCCCTGCTCGGCACAGGCCTTCAGCAGCCGCGACAGGCTGCGCGGCTGCGGGGCATGACCGATGGAGGCTGGCCTCGGGGCGCCCTTGAGCTTGTTGATGTAGACCGGGGTGCTGAAGACGTGGTGGGTGTAGATGTTGCGCAGCGCCCGCGCCATGCCGCGATAACGGCGCTGCTCCTGGGCTGCTTTGAGCTTGTTCTGATTGCTCTCGATCAGCAGCTTGAAGAACTGGCGGCCGGTGTGGCGCTCCGGATTGCCCTCGATGCACAGGTGCAGCACGGTGCGGGTCAGGTTGATGCTGACCAGCCGGTAGGGCAGGCGCTGCAGATCCATGCTCTTGGAGAGCTCCTGCAGGCGCGGCAGGGCGATGGTGACGATGTCGTCCTTCACCCCCTCGAACGGCTCTTCCAGCTCGATCTGCATGCCGTGAGCCGAGATGTCGCGGGTCCAGCCGAGCCAGGCGCGACCATTGTGCTTGATGGCCACGGCCGTCTTGTGGATGTAGCGGGCCTCCTTGCGCAGCTGGACATAGTGCAGCGTCTCGATCTCGAAGGGGGCGGCACTGCTGTCGTGGCCGAAGCGCTGCAGTTCGTTGGCATTGTGCTGGGCGCTGGCATCGTACTGGAACTCCTCCCGCTGGCTGTCGAGGCCGACATCCTGCAGCAGGCCGACATAGCTTATCTGCTTGAGCCGCTCCTGCAGCAGCATGTCTTGCAGCTGGGGGCTCTCCTTGCTCTGCTGGCTGGCCAGATCGGCCTCGTGCAGGTCACAGCGCTCCAGACTGAATTTGTAGACCCGCCAGCTGGGGCGCCGGGCGCCGACCTGGAAGAAGAGCGACATCAGCCCGCTCTGCAACAGCTCTTCCCGGGTGGCGGAGAAGAAATAGAGGTGGCTGCGTACCGAGTGGGTGAAGCAGTAGATCAGGGTCTCTTTCAATTCACCCGCCGCCGGCAGCAGGGCCTGCATGCGGGTGGCGGAGAACAGGCTGGCGAGCATGTCGCGGTTCTTGGCATCGCGCCAGTATTCGAGGATATGCTGGTTGTTCTCGGTGCGCAGGGCGATCTCGAGGCTGGGGCTGTCGCCCGAACCGAAAAATAGCGGCATGCCGGTCATGCGCGGCAGATAGAACTGCTCATACCCCTTGATGATGGCGGCGGAAAGCAGATAGTCGACGCTGACCCGATAGCGGCTCTTGTTGCTCTCGATGAACTCGCTCAGGAACTGGTCGAAGCCGGGGTGTTCGCCGGTTTTGACCAGCCTGAGCCAGAACTTGCCCTCCTTGCTCTCTTCCCCGAGGATCTGGTAGCTGACCGAATGGTGCAGGACCGGGTTGGCATGATCCCGCTCCAGCCCGGTGAAGAACACCTCGACCTGGGCGCCGGTCTGGTAGTTGGGCAGATAGGGCACCGAGACCCGGATCCCGCCGAGGGAGAGGTCGGAGCTTTTGGCAAACAGCTTGTCGCCATCGGCGAACTTGATGAGCACGGGGGAGCTGAAGTGCATCCGCTCCTGGCGTCGGCCATAGTAGCTGGCAAAGGCGATGGGGTTGACGTCGTACTGGCGAAACGGGCTGGCAGGAGGCTGCAGCGGGCCATCGCTCTTGCCATGGTGGTGTTTCTGCCAGTATTGCAGTGCCTCGTAGACTCCCAGGGTGTAATCGTCTTTGTAGAGATAGCACTGGGACTGGAACAGACCGATGGCTTCGGCTGGCATGAAGTGGGTGATCCCGTCGGATTCATGGACCAGACACTCGTCACCCAGTTCGTCCCGCATGTCGATCACGCGACGGCAGGGGGTGCATCTGCGCTTGATCTCCATCTTGATCAGAAAACGGCTGTTGCTGTTTTCGTCCTGGGTCAGGCGATTGAAGATGTCATCGAAATCCTTTTCTCTGAGCAGGGGGATGAGCTGTTCAATAAGGTGCTGTTGTTGTTCTGAATCCATGTGTTCCTGCCACGGAAAGTCACTTTTCCGATTCTGGGTTTGATCTGTCGGTCGCAAACAAGTATATCAAGCAGGAATTCATCCTGTCCCCGAGTTATCCATGGCCAAAAACAAAACTGCCTATGTTTGTACCGAATGTGGCGCCGACTTCACACGCTGGCAGGGCCAGTGCAGTGAGTGCAAGGAGTGGAACACCATCAGCGAGGTGCGCCTCGGCTCGGTGACCCCGGGCAAGAGTGCCCGTTATACCGGTTATGCCGGCGCCATCGGCAGCCAGGTGCAGACGCTGGCGGAGATCGCCACCACCGAGATCCCCCGTTTCTCTTCCGGTTTCAAGGAGCTGGACCGGGTCCTGGGTGGTGGGGTGGTGCCGGGCTCGGCGATCCTGATCGGTGGCAACCCGGGGGCGGGCAAGTCGACCCTGCTGCTGCAGACCATGTGCGGTCTGGCGGAGCGGATGAAGACCCTCTATGTCACCGGCGAGGAGTCGCTGCAGCAGGTGGCGATGCGCGCCTCGCGCCTCGGCCTGCCGACCGACAAGCTGCGCATGCTGTCGGAGACCTCGGTCGAGCAGATCTGCCTGATTGCCCAGCAGGAGCAGCCGCAGATCATGGTCATCGACTCCATCCAGGTGATGCATGTGGCGGATGTACAGTCGGCGCCGGGTTCCGTGTCTCAGGTGCGGGAAGCCGCCGCCCTGCTGACCCGCTATGCCAAACAGAATCATGTCGCCATCTTCATGGTGGGCCACGTGACCAAGGATGGCACCCTGGCCGGCCCCAAGGTGCTGGAGCACTGCATCGACTGCTCCGTGCTGCTCGATGGCGGCCACGATTCCCGCTTCCGGACCCTGCGCTCCCACAAGAACCGCTTCGGGGCGGTCAACGAGCTCGGTGTCTTCGCCATGACCGGGCAGGGGATGCGGGAGGTGAGCAACCCTTCCGCCATCTTCCTCAGCCGCGGTGAAGAGCAGGCGCCGGGGTCGGTGGTGATGGTGATCTGGGAGGGCACCCGGCCCCTGCTGGTGGAACTGCAGGCGCTGGTGGATTACTCCCAGCTCTCCAACCCGCGCCGGGTGGCAGTGGGGATGGACCACAACCGTCTCGCCATGTTGCTGGCTGTGCTGCATCGCCATGGTGGCCTGCAGATGGCGGATCAGGATGTCTTCATCAACGTGGTCGGCGGGGTCAAGGTCGAAGAGACCAGCGCGGATCTGGCCCTGCTGCTGTCCATGGTCTCCAGTTTCCGGGATCAATCCCTGCCCAAGGATCTGGTGGTGTTCGGGGAAGTGGGGCTGTCTGGCGAGATCCGCCCCGTGCCCTCCGGCCAGGAGCGGTTGCAGGAGGCCGCCAAGCATGGCTTCCGCCGGGCCATAGTGCCGCACGCCAACGCGCCCAAGCATCCCATCGAAGGCATGGAAGTGGTGCCGGTCAAGAAACTGGCCGATGCCCTGGAGGCCTTGTAATCGGCATAGTGGCCGCAGGCTGGCAATAAAAAGGAGCGCAATGGCGCTCCTTTTTACATCGGGTATACCGCTCAGGGGTGAGGGTGTTCGAGATGTTCGCTCAGCAGCTGCTCCAGCTCCCGGTGCAGCAAGTCTTCATCGCCGACGTTGAGCTCGATCATCCGCTTGAGGTGGGTAGCGCTGTCGATGTCGATGTGATGGCAGTAGAACCCCAGCTTCTTGCTGGCTTCATGGGTCAGCATGACCTGCATCTTGATCTCGATGTCGCTGCCGCTCAGCACAAAGCTGAGTGAATACTCTTTGTTGTCGTGACTTTCCCAGTCATCGGGCCGGATCAACAGGGCGCCCTGCAGGGAGATATCCACCAGCTGGGTCCGCCATTTCTTATCTCCCTGGACGAGGTCGGCCATGGTCAAGTAGAGGATCCGTGAAAAACGGCGACGCTCGGACATTCTCATCTCCTGTCAGCAATAGGAATTGGAGCTAAAGGTCATGACATAGAGTGTAATGCACCTTGCACATCAGGATCTTGAACTGGCTCCGAAATTGGATATCAAACCTGCTGGGCGCTGAGTGACTCCACGACCTGCAATGCCTTGATCAGCCGATCTTCCTGTTTGAAACGATCTTCCAGCACGGGACCCAGCTGGTTCAGATCCTCGTCCAGCAACAGCAGCTGAGCCTCATCGGCATTGCTGTACTTGTCGTTGAACTCCAGTGCAAACTCGGTGCAGGCCCGGATGTGGGGGTAGATGCGTTTCGCCAGCTCCAGCTTGTCGCCGCTGGCCTGTTCGAAGGCGGTCACCACATGGTTGTAGATTTCGAAGTGTCCGGCGCTGACATAGTCGACCAGGCGTTCACAGAAGCCTTGCAGTTCCACATGGCCGGGCAGCGAGCGCTGCTTGGTGCGGGCGGGGGTTAGTCCGGCAAGCCGCATGTATTCGACCAGTAATGCCTGCCTGGCATCCAGCCAGTCGTCGATAGCTCTGTGCTTTCCTGCCAATGCGCGTTTGGTTTGTTCCAGTTCAGTTAACATAGTCCCTCCGTGGGGCATAGGCATGGAGTGCTATCGTGACGGGCCTCCGGCCTTTTTATTGACTGACGACACCCTCCTATAACTAGGGAAAATCCAGTTGACCGTCAATAGGGGCATGGGGATATTGTTACACCGGGTGGCGTTTTGGTTACAAGGCACCATCATTTGCTCTCCTCTTCCCGTCAATTACGATCACGAAGGGGCGAGATATGTGACTATTTCCGCAGATCTTGATGAAAACCCCAGCATTCAAGCCAATCCGGCTGATAAAGCCTTTGCCTGAGTGTTTTTTTTTGAATAGAGTGGCCCGGTGCTAAATGCCCGATCATAAAGGAAATGTTATGAACAAAGCTCAACTTGTCGATGCAATTGCAGCCAAAGCAGATCTGAGCAAAGCTCAGGCCAAAGTCGCTCTGGAAGAGATCATCAATGGTATTACCCAGAGCCTGAAAGAAGGTGATGCTGTGCAGTTGGTGGGTTTTGGCACCTTCAAGGTGAACCATCGTGCTGGCCGTACCGGTCGCAATCCGCAAACTGGTAAAGAGATCCAGATTGCAGCCGCGAATGTGCCGTCCTTTGTGGCAGGCAAGGCGCTCAAAGACGCCGTCAAGTAATCCCCAAAAACCCGGCGCCAGCCGGGTTTTTTATTGCCATCGTCAGCGGAAATTGTTTCAGATACACTCAAGATATGGCGTGCGCCGTAGTGAGGTGGATGATGGAACAGAAAAATGCCATTCGGCAGGTTGCCGTACCTTGGGCTCCGTCCCGCCAACTCCCCCCGGGCCTGGTTGTGGCCGAACTTCATCAGGATATCTGGAGCGACTCCCTCACCATCATGCTGGGCAGGGCTCGCAGCATCGATCTGCCGCCGCAGATCCTTTGCCGGGTCTACTTTCGGCATATCTTTGCGGTGCGAGTGATGGAGGATTGCGATCTGGCGGAGGGCAAGGATAGCCATGCCATCGAGGAGCAGATCCAGCTCATCACCCCGTCCCGATTTGCCAGCTGGTTCCATCAGGAGTCGGACGGCCTGCACCTGGACGAGGATCTGCAGCACTACCGCATTTCGACCTGGGATTATTGTGCCGATGTGCTGACGTCCAGAGCGCCCGAGCTGCAGTTCGTGGACAAAGGCGATTAGCGAGGCTGAAGAGACAATAAAAAACCGGCCACACTGGGTGTTGCCGGTTTTTTTATTGGTCGACGTGGGGCGAACTCAGCCGAGCAGTTGATCCCGATGCAGCCCCAGCACGATGAGCAAGCCGAGGAAGTAGAAGGCGCTGAGTTTGATGCCCAGAATGGCTAGCAGGCCGGCGCAGAGCCGGACGATGGCCTTGTGCAGCCAGGAGCCGGTGAAACGGTACATGGTTACTCCGCCGCCTCCGTGGTGGCGAATTCCGGTACCTTGGCCATGGCATCCAGCACTACCTGGATATCCGCCCCCGGTTTGCAGGCGTTTTCACTCAGGTGGCGGCGCCAGGCGCGGGCCCCCTGCATGTTCTGGAACAGCCCCAGCATGTGGCGGGTCATGTGGGAGAGATAGTTGCCCTTGGCCAGCTCCTGCTCGATATAGGGCAGCATCATCCGCACCACCTCGTGGCGGCTCGGTACGGCGTGGTTCTGGCCGAACACCAGATTATCCACCTGCGCCAGAATGTAGGGATTCTGATAGGCTTCGCGCCCCATCATGACGCCATCCAGGTGCTGCAGGTGCTCGAGGGTCTGCTCCATGGAGGTGACGCCGCCGTTGATGGCGATGGTGAGATCTGGGTAATCCTGTTTGACCCGATAGACACGGGGATAATCGAGCGGCGGGATCTCGCGGTTTTCCTTGGGGCTCAGGCCGCTCAGCCACGCCTTGCGGGCATGGACGATGAAGGTGTCGCAACCGGCATCGCGTACCTGTTCGATAAAGGCCTGCAGAAATTCGTAGGAGTCCTGATCGTCGATGCCGATACGGGTTTTCACCGTCACCGGAATATTGACCACATCGCGCATCGCCTTGACGCAGTCGGCCACCAGTGCGGGTTCACCCATCAGGCAGGCACCAAAGCGGCCGTTTTGCACCCGATCGGAGGGACAGCCGACGTTGATGTTCACCTCGTCATAGCCGCGCTCCTCGGCCAGCTTGGCGCAGCGCGCGAGATCGGCCGGGTTGCTGCCTCCCAGCTGGAGGGAGATGGGGTGCTCCTGCTCGCTGTAACCCAGATAATCTCCCTTGCCGTGGATGATGGCGCCGGTGGTCACCATCTCGGTATAAAGCAAGGTCTGGCGAGTCATCAGACGATGGAAATAACGGCAATGCCGATCGGTCCAGTCCAGCATGGGGGCGATGGAAAAACGCTGCGCCTGCATAAAAATCATCCGGGTTGGCTAAACAAAGGGGGCGGATTTTACCACAACGTGAGGCAGCCCCAGAAAATGAATTTTGTCACCGCGTCAAAGGGGGCCCTGTGATAGTATCCGGCTAATAAAAAGGGTAATTGCGTGATCATGAATCAAGACCAACTTTTACAACGAGCCGAACGACTCTGCGAACAACGCGGGATCCGCTTCACCCCTACCCGGCGTCAGGTGTTCAGGCTGCTGGCTGCCCACGGCAATGCCATCAGCGCCTATGATCTGTTGGCCCAGTTGCAGCAGACCGAGGCCCATGCCAAGCCGCCAACCGTTTATCGGGCGCTCGATTTTCTGCTCGAACAGGGCTTTGCCCACAAGGTGGAATCGCTGAACGCATTTATCTTCTGCTGTCACTTCGATCATGCCCACCCGATGCAACTGCTCATCTGCGATCGGTGTGGTGAGGTGGTCGAGTTGCATGACTCGGCGATCGATGGCGCGTTTTCCGAGCAAGCCCACTTGCATGGCTTTACTATTACCAATAAGACAATAGAGGCACATGGCCAATGTGCTCGCTGTACGCCCACCGTAGGAAGTCAACATGAAGGCTGATTTTGTAAACCCGTTCCTGCTCTCCCTGCTCAATGTGCTCTCCACCATGGCACAGCTCGAGCTCAAGCCGGGCAAACCCAAACGCAAGATGGACGAGCTGGCGCGTGGCGATGTCTCTGGCCTCATTGGCATGGTCGGCCCGCAGACCCGCGGCTCGCTCTCTATCAGCTTCGAGAAGGGGCTGGCGCTGGAGATCATGCGCCGTATGCTGGGCGAGGCACCGGCCACCATCAATGAAGAAGTGACCGACATGGTGGGCGAGATCACCAACATGGTGACCGGCGGCGCCAAGCGCATGCTGGGGGAGAAGGGGTATGAGTTCGACATGGCGACCCCCATCATCGTCTCCGGCCCCAACCACACCATCACCCATCGTGCCGATGGCACCAAGATCATGATGCCGTTCGAATCAGATTATGGTCGTGCCACCATCGAGATCTGTTTCGAGTAATCCTATGTGGAAAGCGCTGAAATGGTTCTTCATCGGTTGGGCCCTGCTGCTCATCCTGTCTGATCTCCAGATCACCACCTCGCTCTACAAGTACGAAGACAACCGGGTGGTGGTGAACTTTCCGCGCTGGCAGGCAGATCAGCCCTGGTGCACCTTTGAGTGGCATGCCGGGCGGGTGGAGACCCATTGGTATGGTCTGGCAGGCAGACCCAAGCAGGTAGACCCGCTGCTGTAGCAGCCAGGATGACAGATGCAATGCAAGAGGCCAGCTGATGCTGGCCTCTTGTCGTTGGTCGCCCGGTTGATCAGGCCGCTTCGGCGGCCAGATCTTCGCGGGGGCGCAGCAACATGCCGAAGCCGCAGGTCAGCAGGGTGGGCAGCAGCCAGGCCAGCCCCTTGTCGAACAGCGGCAGGAAGGCGAACGCATCCATCTGCATGCCGGCCGCGCCTAGCCCGTCCAGACAGCCGAATAGAAACGCCACCAACAGCACGGCGCGAAATGCCAGTCGTGGCCGTCCAAAATAACCCTGTACAAAGGTCACCAGCACCAGTGCGATGGCGACCGGGTAGATGGCGACCAGCACCGGGATGGAGAGGCTGATGAGCTGGCTCAGCCCGACATTGGCCACCAGGATGGAGACGCATCCCATCAGCAGTACCCACTTGCGGTATGTCCAGCCGGCCAGACCGTGGAAGTAGTCGGCGCTGGCGCAGAGCAGGCCGACTGCGCTGGTGAAGCAGGCCAGGGTGATGATGGCGGCCAGGATCAACTGGCCGTAGTGGCCGAACAGGCTCAATACATAGGCGTTGACGATGGCACCGCCATTGTCGACGTTGGTCACCACGCCCGCCGCGCTGTTGCCCAGGTAGAACAGGGAGATGTAGACCGCCGAGAGGCCAACCGCCGAGATAAGACCCGCGATGGTCAGGTACTTGAACTGGCTCGGGTAGTCCTCGATGCCCCTGCGTTGCAGCAGACCGATGATGAGAGCACCGAACATCAGCGAGCCGAGGGTATCCATGGTGTTGTACCCCTCCAGCATCCCCTTGATGAGCGGCGTATCCGTGTAGTCGCCACTGGCCTCTGGCAGAGTGCCTTGCGGGTCAATCAAGACCCCGACCGCCAGGATCAGCAACATCACCATCAAGACAGGTGTCATGTACTTGCCCACCGCATCGAGCAACCTGCCCCGATCCAGCGATACCAGGATCACCAGCGCGAAGAAGAGCAGGCTGTAGAGCAGCAGCCCGTGTTGGCCAGCTTCGCCGAGCCAGGGCTTGAGCCCCATTTCATAAGCCACCAGCCCGGTGCGGGGGGTGGCAAAGGCCGGCCCCATGATGATGTAGATGGCGATGGCCAGCGCCGTGGCCGCCCAGGTCGGCAGATAGCGGGTCATCGCCGTCCAGCCACTGCTGCCTTGTCCGGCGCTGCCTCTGGCAACGGCGACCAGCGTCAGCAGAGGGAGACCCACCGCCGTCAGCAGAAAGCCGACCATGGCTGGCATCAAATGTTCACCGGCCATGAAACCGGCGAGCGGCGGAAAAATGATATTGCCTGCCCCCAGATAGAAAGCAAACGTCATAAAACCCAGTCCGAATACGTCGGACAACTTCAGTGATTTCGTCAAACCTGACCTCATCTGCCTTATCAGCTTGTTCTTGTTGATTGCACCCACTGCCTGGCAGATAACCGGATAACAATGCTTCCCTCTCCTCCACGATGAGCACATCGATAAAGGAGCACTCTTCTGAGCATAAAGAAGAGAAATTTGATCTCAATCACACATTAATATCTTGAAACAATTTAATTGGCCAGAATAAATCACCGATTAGCCAGCGGTTGGCAGCAGTGAAGGAGGTCGGCATGGCGGCAGAGGGCTGGCCACAGGAAAGGGGCAACGGGTGGTAAAAGGCTGTGGGCAGACAAACGAAAGAGCCTGCGCAAGGCAGGCTCTTTGAGATGGGCTGGAGTGAAATCAGGCGGCTTCGGCAGCCAGTTTCTCGCCGGAGCGTACCGCCATGCCGAGGCCACAGGCCAGCAGGGTCGGCAGCAGCCAGGCCAGGCCCTTGTCGAACAGCGGCAGGAAGGCAAACGCATCCATCTTCATGCCGGCGGCGCCCAGACCGTCCAGGCAGCCGAACAGGAAGGCAACCATCAGCACGGCGCGGAACACCAGGCGCGGGCGACCGAAGTAACCCTTCAGGAAGGTGACCAGCACCAGTGCCACGGCAACCGGGTAGATGGCGACCAGCACCGGGATGGAGAGACTGATGAGCTGGCTCAGGCCCACGTTGGCGACCACGGCGCAGATGACCCCCAGCAATACCACCAGCTTCTTGTAGCTCATGCCGGTCAAGTTGTGGAAGAAGTCGGAGCAGGCGGAGATCAGGCCTACGGCGGTGGTGAAACAGGCCAGGGTGATGATGGCGGCCAGGATGAACTGACCCGGCTGCCCAAACAGGCTCAACACGTAGGCGTTGACGATGGCGCCACCGTTGCTGATGTCGGTGGCGACGCCGGCTGCGGTGTTGCCCAGCTGGAACAGGGAGACGTAGACCACGGACAGACCGATGGCAGAGATGATGCCGGCAATGGCCAGGTACTTGAACTGGCTCTGGTAGTCATGAATGCCTTTCTGGCGCAGCAGGTCGACGATCAGGGCACCGAACATCAGGGACGCCAGGGTGTCCATGGTGTTGTAGCCTTCCAGGATCCCTTTCACGAAGGGGCCGTTCTGATAGTCACCGGAAGAGGCCGGCATGTCACCTTGCGGGGCGACGAACACGCCGATGGCCAGGGTCAGCAGCAACAGCATCAGCACCGGGGTCAGGTATTTGCCGATGGCATCCATCAGCTTGCCCTGATTCATGGAGACCAGGATGGCCACGCCGAAAAACAGTACGGTGTAGGCCGCCAGACCGGCCTGACCCATGTCACCGATGAAAGGCTTGAGGCCCATTTCGTAGGCCACCAGCCCGGTACGGGGGGCGGCGAAGGCCGGACCGATGATGATGTAGATGGCGACGGCCAGTGCGGTGGCGACGCCGGCCGGCAGCAGCTTGGTCATGCCGGCCCAGCCGTTGCCTGCCTTGGCGACGGCGATGATGGTGATGAGGGGCAGACCGACGGCAGTGACCAGGAATCCCAGCATGGCGAGAGAGAGGTGCTCACCTGCCATGTAACCAGCCAGCGGCGGGAAGATGATGTTGCCGGCGCCCAGATAGAAGGCGAAGGTCATGAAGCCCAATCCGAGCACGTCGGACAATGTGAGTGATTTCGTCAAGTTCAACCTCGTCTGTCTTGTAAACTATTGCTTGTTATAGTTTTTTATTGGTCAGTGACCGATATTGTTCAGGGGTAAAAAAAAGGAGCCCCGCTTGTTTTTTCATCGCAACCAGTGGTTTGAGCTGGTCTTGAGCGGGCGCTCGTTTAGAAGCCAGCATAATGGCGTGAAAAAATAGTTCAAGACGAAATTTACATCTTAAAATAGAAGGGGCTGGTTAGTTGGATGTATCTGTCGGAATAGGTTCCATCAGCAGAATGGATCACGATTTCACCCTGCTCACACTTGTTTAATCCTCTGCCAAGTCGCAATAAAACACGATTTGCCTCTTTTCCCGCTCTGGTGATAACAGCTGTATAACAAACGGCGTGCAGATCATAATCCGCCGAGATGCATAAAATTTCATCGGCCATGGCCGTTGGCACGACCAGCGCAACCTCGCCGTTGGGGGCCAATAGCCGGTCACAGGCGGCCAGCAGATCCCGGCTGTCGAGGCCGCCGGTATGACGTGCCAATGCCCTGGCCGGATCGCGAAACGACTGGCCCGCCACGAAGTAGGGCGGGTTGGAGACGATGAGATCGTAAGGGGCGGCCTGATAGGTTTGAATGGCACTCTCGATGACGGTGACCCGCTCATGCCAGGGGGAGGCTGCCGCATTCTCGCGAGCCTGCCGGGCTGCATTGCTATCCAGCTCTACCGCATCGATGTGGCAGTCGGCAGGGCTGCGCTGAGCCAGCATCAGGGCGATGAGGCCACTGCCACTGCCAATGTCGAGCACCCGGCGGGCGTTGGTGACAGGTGCCCAGGCGCCGAGCAGGATGCCATCGGTGCCGACTTTCATGGCGCAGCGATCGTGCGCGACGTGAAATTGCTTGAAGGTAAAACCGCTGTTTCGTCCCATCCGACTCCCGTCCTGTGCCAGCGCCGCAGAAAATGGTCGGCGATTATAGCGACTAAGCCACAGTCGCCATAGGAGCCGACGACATAATCGCCTATAATCTGCCGTTTCCTTAATGACCGAGTATTGCCATGAGCCAGTCCTTTGATGATTTCGACCTGAATCCAGCCCTCAACCGGGCCTTGGCCGAGATGGGTTTCACCCGCCCCACCACCATTCAGCAGATGGTGCTGGAGCCAGCCCTGGACGGCCGCGATATTCTGGCATCCGCCCCGACCGGTACCGGCAAGACCGCCGCCTTCCTGCTGCCAGCCCTGCAGCATCTGCTGGACTTCCCGCGCCGCAAGCCGGGCCCGTGCCGCATGCTGGTGCTGACCCCGACCCGCGAGCTGGCGCTGCAGGTCACCGCCCACGCCAAGGCGCTGGCGGCCCACACCAACCTCAGCATCGAGACCATCATCGGCGGCGTAAGCCATGAAGAGCAACTGCCGGCCCTGACCAAGACCACCGACATTGTGGTGGCCACCCCGGGCCGCCTGCTCGAGTACATCGAGAAAGAGGAGTTCGAGAGCCACGACATCGAGGTGCTGGTGCTGGACGAAGCGGACCGCATGCTGGACATGGGCTTCATCAAGGATGTGAACCGCATCGTGGAAGAGGCGCGTTATCGCAAGCACACCATGCTGTTCTCCGCCACCCTGGAAGGGGCAGGCCTTGAGAAGTTCGCCAACGATATCCTGAAGGAGCCGGTAGAGCTGCACGCCGAGCCGCCCCGCAGCGAACGTCGCCCCATCACCCAGTGGGTGCACCTGGCCGACGATGCCGCTCACAAGCTGGCCCTGCTGGTACACATCCTGAAAGATCCCGAGACCCAGAAAGCCATCATCTTCGTCAAGACCCGTGAGCGGCTGGCGGAGCTGTCCGGTCAGTTGCAGGCGGCTGGCGTCTCCTGCGCCTGGATCCGCGGCGAGATGGAGCAGAGCAAGCGCATCGAGTCGATCCGCAAGTTCCATGAAGGGGAAGTGCCCTTCCTCATCGCCACCGACGTGGCCGCCCGCGGCATCGACCTGCCCAACGTCAGCCATGTCATCAACTACGACATGCCCTACGGCGCCGATGTCTACGTCCACCGGATCGGCCGCACCGGCCGTGCCGGCAACCGCGGCTGTGCCATCAGCCTGGTGGAAGCCCACGACATGGCGATGGTCGCCAAGATCGAGCGCTACACCGAAGAGCGTCTCAAGCGCCGGGTGATCGACGAACTGCGCCCCAAACATAAAGAGGCGCGGGTGCCGGTGAAGAAGAAAAAGCCGAAGGACGACAAGAAGAAGTCGGCCAAGAAGAAAAAGAAGTAAGCCTGCCCGCCACAACGGCCATCCCCGGATGGCCGTTGTGCTATCTGCTGCCCACTCGGCGGGGGCCAGAAAAGAAAAAAGCCGACGTATAAACGTCGGCCAATAAAAAGTGCTTACAACAGAGGATTCACCTATTCAGACTTGGGGATCCTGAATTTGGTTCCCTCGGGTCGTAATTAATTTTCAGCGCGTTTGAACATCAGGGTATGGGCGTCGGACTCTTCCGCTACGAAGTAGTAGCCATCGGCGTTGAACCCGGTCAGCTGCTCCACCTTGGTGAGCCGGTGCTTGATGATGTGACGGGCCATCATGCCGCGCGCCTTCTTGGCGTAGAAGCTGATGATCTTGAACTGGCCGTTCTTCTCGTCCTTGAACACCGGCGTGATGATGCGCCCCTGCAGGGCCTTGGGATGTACCGACTTGAAGTACTCGTCGGAAGCCAGGTTGATCAACACCTCGTCCCCCTGGGCAGCCAGCGCCTTGTTCAGGTGGGCGGTGATGATGTCACCCCAGAATTGGTAGAGATCCTTGCCACGCGCGTTGTCGAGGCGGATCCCCATCTCCAGCCGGTAGGGCATCATCAGATCGAGCGGGCGCAACACCCCGTAGAGACCGGAGAGCATGCGCAGGTGTGCCTGGGCGAAGTCGAAATCTGCCTCGCTGAAATCCTCCACCGCCAGCCCCGTGTAGACATCCCCCTTGAAGGCCAGCAGCGCCTGGCGGGCGTTGGCCGGGCTGAAGTAGGGTTGCCAGTCGGCAAAGCGGGCGGCGTTGAGGCCGGCCAGCTTGTCGCTGATCTTCATCAGGCTGGCGATCTGGTCCGGGCTCAGCTGGCGGGCCCGGCCGATCAGCTCGGCGGAGTGGTCCAGCAGCTCGGGTTGGGTGAAACGGGAAGTCACCAGCGGCGACTCGTAGTCCAGCGTCTTGGCCGGGGAAACCACAATCAGCATAACGATCCTTTATAGCGGTTACGTACGCCCCTCATTCATCCAGGGTGACGTTGTCGAGAGTGCCTGCACCCAGCTGCTCGCGCCCCGACAGCTTGATCAGCAGTCGCAGGTCGTTGGCCGAGTCGGCATGGGCAAGGGCCTCACTGTAGCCAATTTGGCCGGCACAGAACAGGGCGAACAACGCCTGATCGAAGGTCTGCATGCCGAGCTCGGTGGACTTGGTCATCACCTCCTTGAGCCGGTGCATCTCCCCCTTGCGGACGATATCGGTGATGAGCGGGGTGTTGAGCAGCACCTCGAAGGCCGCACAGCGGCGGCGTCCGTCCAGGCTGGGCAGCAGTTGCTGGGCCACGATGGCACGCAGGTTGAAGGAGAGATCGAACAAGAACTGGCGATGTTTCTCCTGAGGGACCAGGTGCAGGATGCGGTCCAGCGCCTGATTGGCATTGTTGGCGTGCAGGGTGGCGAGACAGAGGTGGCCGGTCTCGGCAAACTGCAGGGCAAACTCCATGGTCTCCTGGCTGCGGATTTCACCGATCAGGATCACGTCAGGGGCCTGGCGCAGCGAACTCTTCAGCGCCACGTCGAATGACGCTGTGTCTATACCCACCTCGCGCTGGGTGATCAGGCTACGGCCGTGCTGATGCACGAACTCCACCGGATCTTCCACCGTCAGGATGTGGCCGTCCACATGCTGGTTGCGATAGCCGATCATGGCCGCCTGGGTGGTGGATTTGCCGGCGCCGGTGGCTCCGACGAACAGCACCAGCCCGCGCTTGGCCAGGGCGATCTCCTGCAGGATGGGGGGCAGCGCCAGCTCGTCGAAGGTGGGGATGCGGGTCTCGATACGGCGCAGCACCATGCCCGGCAGCTCCTGCTGCCAGAAGGCGCTGACCCGAAAGCGGCCAAGCTCCTCGCGGTGGATGGCGTAGTTGGCCTCCTTGGTATGCAGATAGCGCTCGAAGTGCTCCTGGCTCAGGGTCTCCTTGACCAGCGCCAGCGCCCTTGCCTTGTCGAGGGGGGCTTCTGCCAGTGACTGCAGGTGGCCGTTGACCTTGAGGGTCGGCGGCGTGCCGACCGTGATGAACAGATCCGAGCCTTTGCGGGCGACCAGCTCGGTCAGCAGGGCATCCAGATTCATAACGACTCCTTCCCTAGATTCGTCGTGGTTAGATGGTGTTGGGATCGACCGCCTTGGCCTTGGCATCCAGCGCCGCCACTACGCCGCGGCTCACCAGCTGCTTGAGGCTCTGATCCATGGTCTGCATGCCGTGGGTCATCCCGGTCTGGATCACCGAGTAGAGCTGGGCAATCTTGTCTTCCCGGATGAGGTTACGCACGGCGGGAATGCCCATCATGATCTCGTGGGCCGCCACCCGGCCGCCACCGATGCGCTTGAGCAGGGTCTGGGAGATGACCGCCCGCAGCGACTCGGAGAGCATGGAGCGCACCATGTCTTTTTCCGCACCGGGGAAGACGTCGATGATCCGGTCGATGGTCTTGGCCGCCGACGAGGTGTGCAGGGTGCCGAACACCAGGTGGCCGGTCTCGGCCGCGGTCATGGCCAGACGAATGGTTTCCAGATCGCGCATCTCGCCTACCAGGATGATGTCCGGGTCTTCCCGCAGCGCCGAGCGCAGGGCGTTGCTGAAGCTCTTGGTATCGCGGTGTACTTCCCGCTGGTTCACCAGACAGCGCTTGTTCTCGTGCACGAATTCGATGGGATCCTCGATGGTGAGGATGTGGTGATGAAAGTTCTCGTTGATGTAGTTGACCATGGCCGCCAGGGTGGTGGATTTACCCGAGCCGGTCGGGCCGGTCACCAGCACCAGGCCGCGCGGGTATTCGGCAATCTTGCGAAAGATCTCCGGCGCGTCCAGATCTTCGAGGCTCAGCACAGTGCTGGGGATGGTCCGAAATACCGCGCCGGAGCCGCGCGCCTGCTGGAAGGCGTTGACCCGGAAGCGAGCCAGGTTCGGCACCTCGAACGAGAAGTCCACCTCGAAGTTCTCTTCCAGTTCCTTGCGTTGGTGGTCGTTCATGATGTCGTAGATGAGGGCGTGCACTTCCCGGTGTTCCAGGGCGGGCAAATTGATCTTGCGAACCTCGCCATCAACCCTGATCATCGGGGGAACCCCGGCCGAGAGGTGTAGATCCGAGGCTTTATGTTTTACACTGAAAGCCAATAACTCTGTGATATCCATAGATTTGTCATTCTCCCATCACAAGATCACTAACGAAACATGAACCAGATTGCCGAGCACCTGCTTCAGGTCAAGGAACGTATTGTACAAGCCGCCAGTCGCGCGGGCCGAAGCCGCGATCACATCCAACTGCTGGCGGTCAGCAAGACCAAACCGCTGGAGGCCGTTTGCGAGGCCTATGCCGCCGGCCAGCGCCGCTTTGGCGAATCCTACGCCCAGGAAGCGGCGACCAAGATAGATACCCTGCGTGAGCAAGGGGCCTGTGCAGACATAGAGTGGCACTTTATCGGCCCGCTGCAATCGAACAAATCCAAGCTGGTGGCCGAGCGCTTCGACTGGGTGCAGAGCGTGGACAGAGAGAAGCTGATCGAACGCCTGAACAATCAGCGCCCGAGTGGGCTCGCGCCGCTAAATGTCTGTCTGCAAATCAATATTAGCGGAGAGAGCAGCAAATCCGGAACGTCGGAGCAAGAGATTTTCCGTCTGGCTGAACTGGTCTCCCGCTGTGAACGGCTGCGGCTGCGTGGCCTGATGGCGATTCCGGAGCACACCAGCGACGAGGCGGTGCTGGCCGCCCAGATGGTGCGCATGCAGACTCTGTTCACCGAGCTTGCGCAACAATACCCGGGCGTCGACACCCTCTCGATGGGGATGACCGAGGATCTCGAACTGGCGATCGGCCACGGCAGCACCATGGTGCGGGTCGGTACCGCCATCTTCGGTGCTCGCGACTATTCATGAGCAAGGCCCGGGATGCGATGCATCGGGCAGTGCTTTTTTCAGGTAACAGGAGCGTTTGATGCAGCATAGAATCCTCGCCTTTATCGGGGCGGGCAACATGAGCCGCAGTATCATTGCCGGTCTGGTTCAGGCGGGCTATCCGGCCGACCGGATCATCGCCGCCAACCCCAGTCGGCCCAAGCTGGATGCGCTGGCCAACGACTACGGCATCCGCATCACCCAGGACAACGCCGAGGCGGCCCGGGCGGCGGAGGTGATCGTGCTGGCGGTCAAGCCGCAGCTGATGGCCGCCATGCTGAGTGCGCTGGTGGCACAGCTGGGCACGCTGGAGGGCAAGCTGCTCATCTCCATCGCCGCCGGCATCAAGGTGGCGCGGCTGGCCGAGATGGCGGGCGGCCACGGCCGGATCATCCGCACCATGCCGAACACCCCCTCTCTGCTGGGGCTGGGCATGACCGGGCTGTACGCCCCGCCCGGCATCGAGCAGGCTGACCGCGCGCTGGCCGAGCAGATGATGCAGGCGGTGGGCAAAACCCTGTGGGTGGAGCAGGAGTCCGCCATCAACGGCGTCATCGCCGCGGCCGGCAGTGCACCTGCCTACTTCTTCCTGTTCATGCAGGCCATCGCCGAGGAGGCTGAGGCCATGGGCTTCTCCCCCGAGCAGGCTCGCCTGCTGGTGCAGCAGACCGCCCTTGGTGCGGCGGCCATGGTCGAGCAGAATCCCGAGCTGTCGCTGCAGACCCTGCGCGAGCAGGTGACCAGCAAGGGCGGCACCACCGCCGAGGCGATCAAGACTTTCCAGCAGCAGGGACTGATGCCGCTGACGGCACACGCCATGCAGGCGGCCGTTGCCCGGGCCGGCGAAATGGAAACCCTGTTCTGAACCCGATTTCTCTTACTCTCTGTCTCAACCTGGAGCCCAGATGAACACTGCTTACTTTCTGATTAACACGATTTTTGACCTCTATCTCATGGTGGTGCTGTTGCGCGTCTGGCTGCAGTGGGCCCGCGCAGACTTCTACAACCCCATGAGCCAGATGGTGGTCAAGCTGACCAATCCGCTGGTGGTGCCGCTGCGCCGGGTCATTCCCGGGTTTGGCGGGCTGGACATGGCCTCTGTGCTGCTGGCCATCATCATCGCCTTCGCCAAGCTGGCGTTGCTCAAGAGCATGAACGTGCTGCTGGCCGACTGGCTCACCCTCAGCCTGTTTGCCGGGCTGACCGTGCTGAAGAAGGCCGGCTCCATGATCTTCTGGGTGCTGCTGATCCGCGCCATCCTGAGCTGGGTCAGCCAGGGTCGCAACCCCATCGAGTACGTGATGCACCAGCTGACCGAGCCCTTCCTGGCCCCCATCCGTCGCATTCTGCCGGCCCTGGGCGGGCTGGATCTCTCCGTGCTGGTCGCCTTTATCGGGCTGCAGGCCATAAACTATCTGTTGGGTGATCTGTTCGGCCAGCTGTGGTGGATGATTTGATGGCAGCCGTCCTGCGGGAAGGGGATGAGCTGATAATGCATCTGATGATCCAGCCCAAGGCGAGTCGGGATCAGATCGTCGGATTGCATGGAGAAGAGTTGAAAGTGGCCATCACGGCGCCGCCGGTGGATGGCCAGGCCAACAGCCACTTGATCAAGTATCTGGCCAAGCAGTTCAAGGTGGCCAAGGGGCAGGTTCGCATCGTGCGGGGGGAGCTGGGACGGCACAAGACGGTCGCCATCGAGGCGCCCAGGCAGATCCCCGCCGAGGTCAGTGCCCTGCTGGACAATCAGGGTTAACACGAGAAGGATGACACCATGAAAACAGCCTGGATAAGCTGCCTGCTGGCACTGCTGCTGACCTTGCCCCTGCGGGCCGAACAGATGAAGGAACTGGGCCCCTGGCAGGTGCACTACAGCGCCTTCAACTCCAGCTTCCTCACCCCCGAGGTGGCCAAGGCCTACGGCCTGGAGCGCAGCCGCTACAACGGCATCGTCAACATCGCGGTGCAGAACAAGCAGGGGGTCGCCCAGGCGGTGGGGATCAGCGGCGAGGCCAAGAACCTCACCGGCACCATCCGCAACCTGAGCTTCCAGGAGGTCAAGGAGGGGGATGCCATCTACTATCTGGCGGTGCTGCCCTATCGCAACGAAGATACCTACCAGTTCACCCTGAAGATCATGGGAGAGGGGCAGCAGCAGACGCTGACCTTCCAGCAGACCTTCTACGTCGACTGATGCTTGTCATGCCCAGAAAAAGCCCCGAACGCAGGTTCGGGGCTTTTTTCATGATGGCGAGTCGGCCGGCGGGGTGAAGTCGTGGATCTCCCCGATCCGCGGGGTGAAGCGGGGATCCTGATCCCGGTTGTGCTCCACCCACTCCATGGCCTGACAGAAGCTCTCCCGCTTCGAGAACTCGCTGCGCACCTGATCGATGGCCCGCTCAGCGCTGCGCCGCTCCATCTTGCTGGCCTTGCGGTCGCTGAACTGCTTGTGCTGGGCCAGCATCCACTCGGTGAAGGCCTGGCGGCACTGGGCCTCGCTGGCAGCCTGGACGGGCAGGGCCGCCAGCAGGGCGATCATCAATAAATAGCGCATAACAACATCGGTGACTGAGGGGGGGGGGTTGTCTGAAAGGGCGGCATTCTATGCCGAAAACTTGAGCATGAACAGGGGAAGAGAGGGAGCCGGCATGGCCGGCCCCCACAGGGTCAGTGTTTGACGAGGTAGAGCTGGCGGCTGTAGGCCACGTCTTCCGGATTGTTGATGGGATAGCCCTTGAGCCAGGGCTTGATCAGCCGGGCGTTGGTGTACTGATAGATGGGGGCGATGGGCGCCTCGTCCTGCAGTATGGTTTCGGCCTCATCGAACAGGCGGGCCCGCTCACGGGGATCCTGGCTGCTGGCAGCCTTGGCCAGCAGGGCATCGTAGCCGGCATTGGCGAAGCGGGCCATGTTGCCGCTGTGGTGGGAGCCCCACAGGCCGAGGAAGGCGGACGGGTCGTTGTAGTCGGCCACCCAGGAGGAGCGGATCACCTCGAACTCCCCGCTCTGGCGGCTGTCGAGATAGGTTTTCCACTCCTGATTGGTGAGCTCGACCCGGGCTCCCAGCTTCTGTTTCCACAGGTTGGCGATGGCCAGCGCCATCTTCTTGTGTACCTCGGCCGTGTTGTAGAGCAGGGTCAGTTTGAGCGGGTTGGTCGGGCCGTAGCCCGCCTCCTTGAGCAGGGCTCTGGCCTTGTCGTCCAGCACCTGCTGACTGCTGCTGGAGAGCAGGTTGGCCTTGGGCTCGAAGCCGGCAACCACGTCCGGGGTGAAGTGATAGGCCGGTTTTTCTCCGGTGCCCAGGATCTTGCTGGCGATGAGGCCCCGGTCGATGGTGTAGGAGAGCGCCTTGCGCACCCGCACGTCGTTGAGGGGGGCGCGCTGGGTATTGAAGGCGTAGTAGTAGGTGCCGAGCTGATCCGGGGTATAGACCTCGCCCGGGATCTGCTGCATCAGCTTGTGATACTGCTCCTTGGGGAAGGACTCGGTGATGTGCAGGTCGCCGGCCAGGTAGCGGTTGGTGGCCGCGCTCTCCTGGTTGATGGGCACGAAGGTGACCTTGGTCAGCACGGTATGGGCGTGATCCCAGTAGTAGGGGTTGGGGGTCAGCTCCAGCTTCTCGTTCACCACCCGGTGACTCAGCACGAAGGCACCGTTGCCGACCAGCTTGCCGGGCTGGGTCCACTGGTTGCCGTATTGCTCCATGCTGGCGCGATGCAGTGGCGACAGGCTGGGGTGGGTCAGCAGGCTCAGGAAGTAGGGCACCGGCTGGGAGAGGGTTACCTGCAGGGTATGCTCATCAAGGGCCTTCACCCCGAGCTCTGCGGGGGGCAGCTTGCCGGCCACGATGTCATCCACCTTGTCGAAGCGGGCCAGCTGGGCGAACCAGGCAAAGGTGGCGGCCTCCCTGGGATCCACCAGTTTGCGCCAGCCGTAGACGAAGTCGGCGGCCTGCACGGGATCGCCGTTGGACCAGCGGGCGTCCGGGCGCAGATGGAAGGTGAAGCGCTGATTGCCCTGATTGTCCCAGCTGGCGGCGACCCCGGGCTGCACCTTGCCGTCCGGTCCCTGGGTCAGCAGCCCCTCGTAGAGATCCCGCAGTACCTGCAACTCGGGCAGGCCGACCAGCTTGAGCGGGCTCAGGCTCGCCGGCTCGTCTTTCAGATGACGTACGACGGCCTGTTCGGTGGCGAGCTGGGTGCCGGGTGGAACATCGGCAGCCTGGACACAGGCACAGCCCAGCAGGGCCAGCAGGGGACTCCATCCTTTCATGATTGATCCTTCAAATAGTGTGAAGCGGGGTGAAAACTCGGCGAGAAGTGATCGCCGACAGACGGGAAATCATGATATCCCGTTTGCTGGTCAGACCGCCAGTATGAGTCCCTTGGATGAGGGGACTCCCCGGCATCTTATTTGACCCGCCATTCGGGCAGAGGAGTGAGCAATGAGAACATGGATCCTTTTGGCTTTGGCCATCAGTCAGGGGGCCTGGGCCTTGGCGCCGTGTGAGCGCGAGAGCCAGGTTGGTAGCTGGTGCGAGGTGAACATAGATCAGCTGCATCCGACCCAGGGCGGCGTGGGCCAGATCCAGGTCGACAACACCCAGGCCGAGCTGGCGGGCAAGAGCGCAAAGCAGCTCGACAAGTTGATGAAAAAGAAAGAGATCCCCATCGTCATTGCGCCCGATGGCGGTTACTGGCTGGTGGACAGGCACCATCTGACCAAGGCGCTGTGGCAGTCTGGCGTGAAGCAGGTGCGGGTCAAGGTGATCGCCAGGTTGCAGGACAAGGAGAACTTCTGGAGCCAGATGCAGTGCAACCACTGGGCCTGGCTCAAGGATGAAAAGGGCGGTGCACTGACACCGCAGCAACTGCCGGCCCACATCGGCGATCTGCCGGATTACCCCTACCGGACGGTGGCCGGGCTGCTGCAGGATGCGGGCTATTTCGACAAGCGGGAGCAGGTCTACTTCGTCGAGTTTGCCTGGGCCAGCTGGCTCGGCCAGCAGATGGACTGGCTGCCGGTCGACAGCGCCAACCTGGCGGATCGCCTCTATCAGGCCAAGCGGCTGGCGTGCAGCAGCAAGGCGGCGGATCTGCCCGGTTATCCCGGCAAGCAGTGCCGAGTCAATCAGTCGCGCAGCGGCAACTGAGGGGATAGCCGCTATCAAAGCAATTGCGGGGGGCCTATGCCCCCCGCTTCGTCATGATGGCTGCCGGGCCTGCTGCCAGTGCGCGGCGGCCTGTTCCAGCAGGGCCACTTCGCCTTGCTGGATCAGCGGCAGCAAGGCCTGCACCTGGGCATCCGGCCATTCCCACCAGGCCAGCGCCTGCAAGCGGGCGATCTCCTCCTCAGCAAAGCGCATCCTGATCACTTTGGCCGGCGTACCGGCCACCATGGCATAGGGCGGCACATCCTGATTGACCAGGGCGCGCGCCGCTATGATGGCGCCGTCGCCGACGGTGACCCCCGGCATGATCATGGCGTCCATGCCGATCCAGACGTCGTTGCCGATGCGGGTGTCGCCGGCAGGGCGATAGCTGCGCTGGAGGGCATCGAGATCGGCAAACGGGTAGGTGCTGATGAAGTCGGCATTGTGGGTGTAGTTGCCGCCCATCAGGATCTTCACCCCGGCGGCTATTTGCACATAGTCACCGATATGGAGCTGATCGATGTGCCAGAGCGGCTCCCAGCCGGTCTCTGGGCTGCGGCTGAAACGGTCGCCGTGCAGATAGCGCACGGCGGCCTCTTCAAACGGGCCGTCCCAGGCGCCGGAGTAGTAGCTGTGGCGCCCCTTCAGGTGGATGTTGGGGTTGCTCACCGTCAGGTGCAGGTACTCGACCTGCGACCAGTGTTGGCAGGGTTTCATGGTTGTCTCCTCGTTCAAATGGATAGGGTGGATGACGCGAGGAGCACAGCTAATAGATCCAGACCAGCAGGCGGGGCACGCACAGGGTCGAGCAGCCCAGATCCTGGGGTAAACGGGGTCGCAGCATGGAGAGTGCGGGTCCTGAAGGGTGGATCGGCATGGTAAGTCATATGGGGATGGGGGCCAAGCCAAGCATCGTTATCTGGTCAAAACCTGCACGAAATATCGGGTTGATATTCATTCTCAACTGGGCATGATAAAAGTCCCACCCATCAACTTGGGAGATCGGCATGACCCATCAAATCTGGCAGCGTTACATGCTGGAGGCTGAAAACGCACTGGGCGCGGGCGCGCTCGGCACCGCCATCTGCCTCTATCAGCAGGCCCTCGCCGAGGTATACGAACTGAGTGACGGCGAGCTGGATGAGTTGGCCAGCATGCGGGTGGCGACCTGCCACCGGCTGGCCGACTTCTGGCGCGCCATGGAGGAGCCGGCCTATGAGTTGCGCTACCTCAAGCTGGCCTCCGAGCTGGTGACGGCGTTGGTGCCCCAGTGTCCGAACCAGGAGTGCGAATCCCTCATCAGCGAACTGGGTTGCTGTCGGGCGGCGCTGCTCTCTTTCCTCAAGCGCCACCCCAATCCCGACATCGCCCGCTTGATCCAGCTGCAGGATCAGGTGCAGGGCTGCGAGCTGATCGGCCGCTTTCGCCTCAACTGAGGATCATTTACGGCCTTTGAGGCGCTGGGCGATCCGCGTTTGTGCCTCTTCCCCCAGCAGGGCGAGGGAGAAGGCGCGCGCCTCCAGATCGATGACGAAGTGCACCGCCTGCCTGAGTTCCTGCTTGAGCAGCGCCTTGCTCTTTTGCAGTGCCTTCGGCGCCTTGGCCGCCAGCTTCAAACCCTGCTCCCGGGCAAAGGGGAGTAGCGCTGCGGCCGCCAGCACCCGGTTGGCGAGCCCCAGCCGCAGTGCCTCGTCGGCATCGATGGCTTCGGCCAGCAGCAGCAGCTCCGCCGCCTTCAAGTGACCCACGCTGCGCGGCAGCAGCAGGCTGGAGGCAAACTCCGGCACCAGCCCCAGCTCGACGAAGGGCAGTTGCAGGCGGGCATTGTCGGCCAGATAGACCAGATCGCAGTGCAGCAGCAGGGTGGTGCCAATCCCCACCGCCGCGCCGCCGACCGCGGCGATCACCGGCTTCGGAAAGTCGGCCAGGGTGTGGAGGAACTGCAAGATGGGATCGTCGGCCTCTAGAGTCTCTTTCCCCACGAAGTCGGCCAGATCATTGCCGGCGGTAAAGCAGTCGCTCTGCCCCTGGATGAGCAGGGCGCGGATGGCGTCATCTTCCGTCGCTTGTCGCAAGGCGTCGGTGAGCGCACGATACATGGCGGTATTGAGGGCATTGCGCTTGTCGGGACGATTGAGGGTCAGGGTGAGCAAGCCATCCTGCTGCTCGACAATGATAATGGGGTCCATGTCTAAATCCTTGTTATTGCTGGCTGTCAAAAGCTTACTGCTGCGGTAATCTTTGTGGCGTTTAACAACATCATAAAAGGATTTCAACCATGTTTAAACGTGCGTTCTATTCCCTGCTGGCCCTGGGGCTGGCCGCTCCCGCCCTGGCCAAGGTCGAGGCCGTCGACGGCTATGTGCGCCTGCTGCCGCCGGGCTCGCCCAACACCGCCGCCTTTCTGGTGCTGAAGAATGATGCCGATCAGCCGGTCAAGCTGGTGGCTGCCGCCTCGCCCGAGGTGGGCCGCGCTGAGCTGCACACCCATCTGCACGAGAACGGTGTGATGAAGATGCGCCAGGTCGAGAGCATAGAGGTGCCGGCCAAGGGTGAAGTGGCGCTCAAACCCGGCAGCTTTCACATCATGCTGTTCGAGGTGCGCGAGCTCTCCCAGGGCACCCCTTTCCCGCTGACATTGACCATGGATGATGGCCAGAAGCTGGAGTTGAGCCTGCCGGTGAAGCCGATTGAACCCATGGCAGGCATGCAGCACTGACATTAATGGACGCTTGTTCAGTTTTTTACACTGTGTATTCCCGTCGCACTGGGTAAAATGATGGCCTTTCCAGTCCATAGATAGAGAGTGACGTGATGAAGAAGACCTTGATTGCCGGTTGCGTACTGGCCCTGTTCAGCCAGGCAGCCATGGCTGCCGATGACTGGCGTTTCGCTGCCGGTACCGATGTATGGAATGCTCAGGGCAGCGGCCAGATCAACGGTGTCGGGGCCAACGGCAGCTACGACGAGAACTACAACTGGAGCGGCTACCTGCAACTGGAGCACGGCATCATCCTGCTGCCCAACGCCAAGTTCGAGATCTCCGATTTCGGTACCAGCGGCGGCGCCCTCAACAACGATCTGATGGCGTATGACCTGAGCCTCTACTATCGCCTGTTCAACAACGACCTGTTCCAGATCGATCTGGGTCTGACCGGTCGTCGCTACGATGGTGATTTCAACACCCAGCACTACTCCTATGACAAGGACGTGCTGATGGCCTACACCGGCGCCGAAGTGCGCATCCCGGGTACCGGCTTTGCCGCCTTCGGCGATGCCCGCGTGCAGGATGCCGACAACTATGACTACCGTCTGGGTGGTTCCTACAAGTTCGCGACCGTACCGCTCAAGGTGCGTGCCGGCTGGCGTGATGCGAGCATGGACTTCGATCGCGTTGACCAGCGGGTCGACGGCTGGTTCATCGGTGGCGAATTCACCTTCTAATTCCGGCAACGGCTGATAACGATGTCCCCATCATCCCGATGGCGGCATCCGACGAGGAAAGAGCATGGGTCATATCATAGTGACGGGGGCGGGGTCCGGTCTGGGCCGGGCGCTCACCATAGGTCTGGTTGAACGCGGTCATCAGGTCTCCATGATGGGGCGTCGTTATCAGAGGCTGCAGGAGCAGGAGGAGTTGCTCGGCAAGGCGGTGATCGGCATCGCCGCCGATCTGGCGCACCACGAGGAAGTGGACGTGGCGTTCGCCGCCGCGGTGGAGTGGGGCGGCCTGCCCGAGCTGGTGCTGCACTGTGCCGGCGTGGGCGAGTTCGGCCCGGTCGGCGTCTATACCGCCGAGCAGATCCGCCGGGTGGTGGAGAGCAACCTCATCTCCACCATTCTGGTGGCCCAGCAGACGGTGCGCCTCATCGGCGACAAGGGCGGCGTGCTGGCCAACGTGCTCTCCTCCGCGGCCCAGGTGGGCAAGGCCAACGAGAGCCTCTACTGCGCCTCCAAATGGGGCATGCGCGGTTTTCTGGAGTCGTTGCGGGCCGAGCTGAAAGGCTCGCCACTACGGCTGGTGAACCTCTATCCGAGCGGGATCCGCAGTGAATTCTGGGACAACTCGGATCACGTGGACCCCAGTTGCTTCATGACCCCGGAAGACGCCGCCGCCTACATGCTGGATGCGCTGGAAGCCAGAAGTAGCTGCCATGTGACCGATCTCTTCATCGGTCGCAACTAGCTGCGGCCTGCCTCGCCTCTGCCCTGCGGCAGAAAACAAAAAGCGCGCCTAATGGCGCGCTTTTTTATGGTGGCTAGGGGCGTAATTAACGGCCCAGCTTGGCCTTGAGCAGGGCAACGATCTCGCTGATCGCCACTTCCTGCTTCTCGCCAGTGCGGCGGCACTTGTACTCCACCACGCCGTTGTCCAGACCGCGATCGCCGATGACGATGGCGTGCGGCACACCCAGCAGCTCCATGTCGGCGAACATCACGCCCGGGCGCTCTTTACGGTCATCGAACAGCACATCCACCCCGGCGGCCTTCAGCTCGGCGTAGAACTGCTGCGCCTGTTCGGCCACGCGCTCGGATTTGTGCATGTTCATCGGCACGATGGCCACTTCGAACGGGGCGATGGCTTCCGGCCAAATGATGCCGTACTGGTCGTTGTTCTGCTCGATGGCGGCAGCCACCAGACGGGAAACCCCGATACCGTAGCAACCCATCTCCATGGTGACGGACTTGCCGCCCTCGTTCAGCACGCTCGCCTTCATGGCTTCGGAGTACTTGGTACCCAGCTGGAAGATGTGTCCCACTTCGATGCCGCGCTTGAGCAGCAGTTTGCCCTGGCCGCACGGGCTCGGGTCGCCTTCTACTACGTTGCGCAGGTCGGCAACTTCGTAAGAGGCGATGTCGCGATCCCAGTTGGCACCGGTCAGGTGGAAGCCGGTCTCGTTGGCGCCACAGACGAAGTCCGCCAGATGGGCGGCGCTGCGATCGGCGATGATGCGACCGGCAAAGCCGACCGGGCCGATGGAGCCTGCGTCGCAACCGGCGGCAGCCTTGATCTGCTCGTCGTTGGCGAAGGTCAGCGGGTTGGCAACGCCGGCCAGCTTCTCGGCCTTGATTTCGTTCAGCTCGTGGTCGCCACGCAGGACCAGGGCGATGACGGCCTGTTTACCGTGCTCGTCCTCTTCGCCCAGCACCAGCAGGGTCTTGGCGATGGCGCTCGGCGCCACGTTCAGGAAGGCGGCCACTTCGTCGATGGTGTGGACGGCCGGGGTGGCGACCTTGATCAGGGCCGCGGTGGCGGCAGGGCGCTCGCCAGCCGGTGCCAGCGCTTCGGCCATCTCGATGTTGGCGGCGTAATCTGATGTATCGGAGAAGGCGATCAGATCTTCACCGCTTTCGGCCAGCACCTGGAATTCGTGGGAGCCGGTACCACCGATGGAGCCGGTATCGGCCTGCACCGGACGGAAGTTCAGCCCCATGCGGGTGAAGGCGGCGCAGTAGGCAGCGTGCATCCGCTCGTAGGTTTCGATCAGCGAAGCCTTGTCGATGTGGAAGGAGTAGGCGTCCTTCATCAGGAATTCGCGACCACGCATCACGCCGAAGCGGGGACGCACTTCATCGCGGAACTTGGTCTGGATCTGGTAGAGGTTGAGCGGCAACTGCTTGTAGCTGTTCACTTCGTAACGCACCAGCGAGGTGATCACCTCTTCGTGGGTCGGACCCAGCACGAAGGGACGGTTGTGACGGTCGGTCAGACGGCACAGCTCGGGACCGTAGTCATCCCAGCGGCCGGACTCCTGCCACAGCTCGGCGGGCTGCACCACCGGCATGGAGACTTCGATGGCACCAGCATTGTTCATCTCTTCGCGAACAATGTTCTCGATTTTTTTCAGAACCCGCAGACCGGACGGCAGCCAGGCATACATGCCGGAGGCCAGTTTGCGGATCATGCCGGCGCGCAGCATCAGCTGATGGCTGACGATCTCGGCATCGGACGGGGTTTCCTTGAGAGTGGAAAGCAGATATTGGCTGGTACGCATCGCGGTAGACCTTAGCTAAGACGGGCGGCTGGGCCCTGGATAATTTCAAGAGCGGAATTTTAACAGGCCGGACCCTGCGGCCCAAGGGCTAAATTCGTACGACGGGAGAAAGCGGGGGCATAGCCCCCGCGTTGGTCAGACCCGAAATTGCGACAACAGGCGCTGTTGCAGCAGGCTGGCCTGATGCAGGGAGGAGGCGAGCTGCAGGCACTCCTGCGCCTCCTGCTCGCCGGTCTGGGCCTGTAGGCTGATGCCGGAGACCTTGTCCGAGGTGTGGCTGAGGGTATGGGAGAGCTGACCGGTGGCATCGGCCACCTGTTGCACCATGTCCGCCAGATGGTCGATGGCCTCTTCCACCTTGAACAGGATCTGCCTGGTGTTGTCAGAGTCCTCCATGCCGGATTCCACCGTCTTCAGATTGCGCTGCATCATCAGATAGGCTTTCTCGGTCTGTTGCTGGATGTTGTTGATCACCTCGGTTATTTCGGCGCTGGAGGAGGCGGTGCGATTGGCCAGGGTGCGCACCTCGTCGGCCACCACGGCAAAGCCGCGACCCATTTCGCCGGCCCGGGCCGCCTCGATGGCGGCGTTGAGCGCCAGCAGGTTGGTCTGCTCCGAAATGCTGCTGATGGTGGAGATGATCTGGCCAATCTGGCTGGCCTGCTCCTTGAGGGCGTTGATGGCGTTGGCGCACTCGCCCACTTCCACCACTACCCGCTGCATGCCGTTGCTGGCGGAGGTCACGTATTGGCTGCTCTCGGCAGTGAGCTGGCGCACCTCGTTGGCGTTTTGGGCCGCCAGGCTGCAGTTGTCCGAGATGGAGGTGGCGACCTGGACCATCTGCTCGCTGTCGTGGTGCAGTGCCTGGGCGTGTTCGGCGGTCTGGCGGCTGCTCTGGCTGATGGCTTCGACCCGGTTGACCGAGGTGTGGACGTGCTCGCTGATGTGCTGGTTGTTGTCCATGGTGGAGCTGATCATCTTCTGCAGTTTCTCGATGAAGCGATCCACGCTGCCGGCCAGCGAGCCAATCTCGTCGTCGCGCTTGAGATTGATGCGGGCATTGAGGTCGCCTTCTCCTGCCGCGATATCCTGCATGCGTTGATTGACCTGCAGCAGGGGTTTGACGATGGTGCGCACCAGCCAGAAGCCGCACAGGGTCACGAGCAGCAGGCTCAACAGCAGACCCCCCAGCAGCAGGTTCTTGGTGTGGCTGATGATGCTGTTGAGCTGGTTTACCTGATCCTCGACCGTGGCGTCCCCCTTGGCTTCTACCTCGACCAGTTGCTGCTTGAGCTGGTCGGCGCTGCGTTCATAGTTGACCAGTTGACCCTGATACTCGCTCAGTGCCGCCATCCACTGCACCATCAGCCGCTGCACCTCGGTTTGCAAGGTGCGGTACTGGGTTGCCAGCGACTGGCCGGCAAATTCCCCTTTGCCGGGCACATCAAACATGCCGCTGCCCAGCATGGCGTCGACTGCTTCCTGGTAGAAGCGGGTTGCCTCCTTCATCTCGGCCTGGATGGCGGGAGTTGGCCCCTCGCTCTGCATCTTCTCCAGCGCATAGAGCTGGCGCAGGAAGCCGATGTTGGCCTCCATGCCGCCATCGGCGGCATGCCAGCGGGTGGCCAGACCGCCATTCCAGCTGATGGCCTGATCCGGCGACTGGGTCAGGCTCTCGACCGCACCGTCCCCCACCACCTCAAGCTGGGTCGAGAGGCGGGACATGCGCTCCGAGCTGGCGCGCAGCGCCTGATCGACGCTGGTAAAGGCCCGGTAGAGTGCCAGCAACTGCTCCTGTTGCTGCTGATAGGCCAGATGCTGCTGCTCCATCGAGCTGATGGCGGTGGCGTCGATCAACCGGCCTTCCCCCACCCGGCGCATGGCATCGGCGGTGGCCGCTCTGGCGCGCTGCAGCTCCGGCTCGTCGAGCGGCATGCCTCTGAGCATCTTCTGGATGTAGAGCGACTGGTTGCCGAGCTCGATGGACCCCTCCATGGCGCCGTCGGCAGTCTGCCAGGCGGCGCCCAATACATAAGAGAGCAGATCCGCCAGTCGCTGGCTGCCATACCAGCCGACGATGCCCATCCCCAGCGTGCAGCTGAGCAGAATGGTCAGCCCGAGATTCGATGTGGTGACAATTTTCATGATGCAGGACCTTCCTTGGCTCCGAACAAACCCAATTCAGTGTTTTATCAATGGCGGGAATCCGCCATTCCCGATGAAAAATAAAGTTGTTGCCATGCCCGGATCCAAGCATGGCTGGCAACGGGCGAACGTGCCGAGAATCCGCCCCGATCCTCACCGCCCTATGCTGGATACTTATCCAGTTATTCTTTATGCTATGAGCCAATTTACAGATAGCTGGTTTGGTGAGGAGATTGCCGTGATTGGTCGCTTGAGAGGCGTAGTCATTGAGAAACAACCCCCCGAGGTACTGCTGGAGGTCGGGGGCGTGGGCTATGAGGTACAGATGCCCATGAGCTGCTTCTATGATCTGCCCGAGATCGGCAAGGAGGCGACCATTCACACCCACTTCGTGGTGCGAGAAGATGCCCAGCTGCTCTATGGTTTCAATCACAAGCAGGAGCGGGCGCTGTTTCGCGAACTGATCAAGACCAACGGGGTCGGTCCCAAGCTGGCGCTGGCCATCCTCTCCGGCATGACCGCCACCCAGTTCGTGCTGAGCGTCGAGCGCGAAGAGATAAGCTCCCTGGTCAAGTTGCCGGGAGTGGGCAAGAAGACCGCCGAGCGGCTGGTGGTGGAGATGAAGGACCGGCTCAAGGGCTGGGTCAGCCACGATCTCTTCTCGCCGGCCGAGATCACCCTGCCTGCCAGAGAGAGTGCCCTGCGGGCGCCTGATTCGAGCGAAGAGGCGGCCAGCGCGCTGGTGGCGCTCGGCTACAAGCCGCAGCAGGCCAGCCAGATCGTCAGCAAGGTCGCTGTCGACGGCATGTCGGTGGAAGATATCATCCGTGAAGCACTGCGCAGTCTGGTGTGAGGTAGACAATGATTGAAGCGGATCGTCTCATCTCCGCCTCCGGCGGGCGGGAAGAGGAAGTCATCGATCGGGCCATCCGGCCCAAGCTGCTGGCCGATTACACCGGTCAGGATCCCGTCTGCGAGCAGATGGAGATCTTCATCGCGGCGGCGCGCCAGCGTGGCGAGGCGCTCGATCACCTGTTGATCTTCGGCCCGCCGGGGCTTGGCAAGACGACACTGGCTAACATCGTTGCCAACGAGATGGGGGTCAACATCAAGACCACCTCCGGCCCGGTGCTGGAGAAGGCCGGCGATCTGGCGGCGCTGCTCACCAACCTCGAACCGAACGACGTGCTGTTCATCGACGAGATCCACCGCCTCAGTCCGGTGGTGGAGGAGGTGCTCTATCCGGCGATGGAAGATTACCAGCTCGACATCATGATCGGGGAGGGGCCCGCCGCCCGTTCCATCAAGCTCGATCTGCCCCCTTCACCCTGATCGGTGCCACGACCCGGGCTGGTTCCCTCACCAGTCCGCTGCGGGATCGTTTTGGCATAGTGCAACGGCTCGAGTTCTACAACGTCAAGGATCTGACCGACATCGTCGCGCGCAGCGCCCGTTGCCTCGGGCTCGACATGACGGAAGACGGTGCACTGGAGGTGGCGCGTCGTTCGCGCGGTACGCCGCGAATTGCTAACCGTTTGTTGCGCCGGGTGCGCGATTTTGCCCAGGTGAAATCTGACGGCCGCATCGATGGACCCATAGCGGCCCGAGCCATGGACATGCTGGACGTGGATAATGAAGGCTTCGACTTCATGGACCGCAAGTTATTGTTGGCTGTGATAGACAAGTTTCTGGGCGGGCCGGTGGGGCTCGACAACCTGGCGGCTGCCATCGGGGAAGAGAAGGACACTATCGAGGATGTACTCGAGCCTTATCTGATCCAGCAGGGCTATCTGCAACGTACACCCAGAGGGCGGATCGCGACACCAAGAGCTTATGCGCATTTTGGCCTGCAACGGCCAGATGAAGGGTGAAAATAGCTGATTGAACAAAAAACCGCCGCTAGAGGCGGTTTTTTGTTATCCGGGCAAAAAAAGCCCACTGCGGATGCGGTGGGCAAAGACAATTCAGGATGGATGTTCACAGACAGTGAGTGCGTCTGGAGACAGACCGGTAAAAAAACAGAGGAGCCGTCGCGAGGCCTCAGAGTCGGTTCATTTGATAGAGCTGCACGAACGAAAGCTTGTAGTAACGGATGGTTTTAGCAACAAACTTTTTCATCTTTGATTCCAATAAACAGGTTCGAAATGTTCATCGAATACGTACCGGGAACCCAGATTGACCGGCCTGTATCCAAGGGTATGCCCTCACTGCGAGGCGCATTGTAGGAGCTCTATCGGACTCGGACAAACAAGAAAAATTACCTATCTCAGATTAGATTAACTAATCATTTTGCCAGCTTATGGAATTAGCATGAACATGCGTTTTTAGTGGTTTTTAATTAGTTTATTCGGACCCGACACAGCCACAGGAAACATTATGAAAACGACCTTGTCAGTTGTTTTTTAACAGAACCATTACTAATTGGTGATAAATATAAATTTGATTTAAATCAATGATTTGCGATCTTTGTTTTTTTGTGACGCAGCTCTCTAAAATAAATCTCATCGGTCGTGAAAATGCCTTTAAAAGGCATGTATTCATGATGGTTTTACATTGATTTCAATCAAATAAAGGTGATATAAAACGCAGGTCATTATGGGCGGGAATAAAGCAAGCTAGATTGTTTTGTAATTGTTAAACATTAACTTTTTTTGTTCCCTATTATTGCCTTGTTGTTAATGTGGTGGCAGTCGAATCCGGTCGTCAGTGCAAAACTGGAACATGACCGATAATTCGGGGACTTCCAACGGAAGCTTTGTCCTTAAAACTTAAAATAGCCGTGCCAATAATCGGTGAGGAAACATCATGATTGCTGAGCATGTGGTAGACCTATCGCGGTTCCAATTCGCTGCGACGGCCCTTTATCACTTCCTGTTTGTGCCCCTGACGCTCGGAATGGCCTTCATTCTGGCGATCATGGAGTCTGTCTATGTGATGACCAACAACCCTGTCTACCGGGACATGACCAAGTTCTGGGGCAAGTTGTTTGGTATCAACTTTGCCCTTGGGGTCACCACAGGGCTGACCATGGAGTTTCAGTTCGGTACCAACTGGGCTTACTACTCCCACTACGTCGGCGATATCTTCGGGGCCCCGCTGGCCATCGAAGGCTTGATGGCCTTCTTCCTGGAATCCACCTTCGTCGGTATGTTCTTCTTCGGTTGGGATCGCCTCTCCAAGCGTCAGCACCTGGCTGCGACCTGGCTGATGGCACTCGGGACCAACCTCTCCGCCCTCTGGATCCTGGTGGCCAACGGCTGGATGCAGAACCCGGTCGGTGCCGAGTTCAACTTCGAATCCATGCGGATGGAGATGGTGAGCTTCGCCGAGCTGGTGTTCAACCCGGTGGCCCAGGTCAAGTTCGTGCATACCGTCGCGGCCGGCTACACCACGGGCGCCATGTTCGTGCTGGGTATCTCTTCCTACTACCTGCTGAAGAATCGTGATGTGGCCTTTGCCCGTCGCTCCTTCGCCATTGCAGCCGCTTTCGGTATGGCTTCCATCCTCTCCGTGCTGATCCTCGGTGACGAGTCCGGTTACGAGACCGGTGAAGTGCAGAAGGTGAAACTGGCGGCCATCGAGGCCGAGTGGAACACCGAGCCGGCACCTGCCTCCTTTACCCTGTTCGGCATTCCGAATCAGGAAGAGATGCGCACCGACTACGCCATCAAGATCCCCTATGCGCTCGGCATCATCGCCACCCGCTCCCTGGATGGTCAGGTCACCGGCCTCAAGGATCTGAAGAGCGAACATGAGCTGCGTGTGCGCAACGGCATGACCGCCTACGACCTGCTGACCAAGCTGCAATCCGGCGACAAGTCTGACGATACCCGTGCCCGCTTCGATGAAGTGAAGCAGGATCTGGGCTACGGTCTGCTGCTCAAGCGCTACACCAACAACGTCACCGATGCCACCGACGAACAGATCAAGGCTGCCGTGGATGACTCCATCCCGCAGGTTGCGCCGCTGTTCTTTGCCTTCCGCATCATGGTCGCCTGCGGCATGCTGATGCTGCTGCTGATCGGTCTGGCCTTCTATGACAGCACCCGCCACAAGATCGGCGAGCGCAAGTGGCTGCTCAAGGCGCTGCTGTATGGTATCCCCTTGCCCTGGATCGCCATCGAGTGTGGCTGGTTCGTCGCTGAGTATGGTCGTCAGCCCTGGACCATCGCCGAAGTGCTGCCGACCTCCGTCTCTGCATCCAATGTGCCGGCGTCCGAGATCTGGTTCTCCCTGATCGGGATCTGCCTGTTCTATACCGTACTGCTGATCATCGAGATGTACCTGATGTTCAAGTATGCGCGTCTGGGCCCAAGCAGCCTGAAGACGGGCAAGTACCACTTCGAACAGAGCAAGGCATAAGGAGAGTAACCCATGTTTGATTACGAAATGTTGCGTCTGGTCTGGTGGGTGCTGGTCGGTGTCTTGCTGATCGGTTTCGCCATCACCGACGGCTTCGATATGGGGGTGGGCGCACTGCTCCCCTTCGTCGGCAAGAAGGATGTCGAGCGTCGGGTGATGCTCAATACCATGGGCCCGCACTGGGAAGGCAACCAGGTATGGCTGGTGACTGCCGGTGGTGCCCTGTTTGCCGCTTGGCCCATGGTCTATGCCGCCGCCTTCTCCGGCTTCTACATCGCCATGATCCTGACGCTGATGGCTCTGTTCTTCCGCCCGGTCGGCTTCAAGTACCGCTCCCTGCGTGAAGACGCCAAGTGGCGCAGCAACTGGGACTGGGCACTGTTCGTCGGCAGTGCGGTACCGCCCATCGTGTTTGGCGTGGCATTCGGCAACCTGCTGCAGGGCGTACCGTTCGACTTCAACCAGTTCATGATGCTGACCTATCACGGCAACTTCTTCGGTCTGCTCAATCCGTTCGGCCTGCTGGCCGGCCTGGTGAGCCTGTTCATGCTGGTCACTCAGGGTGCGACCTGGCTGATGATGAAGACCGACGGTGAAGTGCTGGCCCGCTCCCGCACTGCTGCCATGATCTGCTCGCTGCTGACGCTGGTGCTGTTCGGTCTGGCCGGTTTCTGGGTCAGCGGCATGGAAGGCTATGTGGTGGTCAAGGCGGCCGCGACCGATGCCGTTTCCAATCCGATGAACAAGGAAGTGGTGCGTCAGGCCGGAGCCTGGATGAACAACTACAGCCTCTATCCCTGGATGGTTGCAGCACCTGTGCTGGGTCTGGCCATGAGCCTGCTGACCGCGCTGTTCGCCAAACTGAACAAGGGCTGGCTGGCGTTCACTACCTCCTCCCTGGCGGTTGCCGGCGTGATCCTGACTGCAGGCTTCTCCATGTTCCCGTTCGTGATGCCTTCCAGTCTTGAGCCGTCACTGAGCCTGACCATGTGGGATGCCACTGCCTCCTTCAACACCCTCAAGGTGATGACGGTAGCGGCAGCCATCTTTGTACCGATTGTGCTGGGTTATACCCTGTGGACCTACATCAAGATGTTCGGCCGGGTGACCAGCAAGCACATCGAAGACAACCAACAATCGCTCTACTAAGAAGGTGCCCTGATATGTGGTATTTCACCTGGATCCTGGGTCTGTTGCTGGCTTGCGCATTCGGCATCATCAATGCGCTCTGGCTGGAGCACACCGAGAACATGGATCGCCAGATCGATGAGAACAAGTGATCGACTCGCCCGGTTGGCCGCTCCCTTGGAGCGCCAACCCTGGCAGGGGTTGATGCTGTTGGCGGCGGCCCTGTTGGCCGTCGCCATTTTACAGGCTCCCAACCTGGTGGCCGCCAATACCAGTGAACACGAGCTCTGGCTCGCGCCCTGGCTGATGTGGGCGGTCTGTTGCGGCGTCATGCACGGGCTGGGATTTCATCCCCGCAGCCTCATCGGTCGTGTGCTGTTTTGCCCCTGGCTCGCCTGGCCCAGTTTGTTATATGGGCTCTGGTTGACCCAAGGCTATTTCCTTTCATAAAAAACGGGGGGAGGCAGGATTTCCCTGCTTCCCCCTGCTTCTTTCCTATTCAGCCCTGCGCTATGATAGCCCCCCATCTGACTGTCGAATGGATCACAGATTGTTATGGGGGAAGTCTCTGAGTTTCCGGTACGGGTCTACTACGAAGACACCGATGCCGGGGGCATCGTCTACAACGCCAATTATCTCAAGTTTATGGAACGTGCTCGCACCGAGTTCCTGCGCTGCGGCGGCATCGAACAGGATGTCATGCTGCGCGACGGGTTCGCGTTTGTGGTGAGTCGAACAGAGATCGATTTCCGCTCGGCGGCCCGATTTAATGAGCTTTTGACTGTATTAACGCAAGTGACTGAAGTGAAACGCGCCTCCATGCGTTTTTCACAACGGATACTGGCGGCTGATGGACGACTGATCACCCAGGCCATGGTACAGATAGCCTGTGTCAGTCATCCGCATATGAAACCTGTTGCAATACCTGAAAATGTGAAGGGAGTGCTGTTAAGTGCACGCTGAAATTTCGTTTATTGGCCTGTTTTGGCAAGCCAGTCTGCTGGTAAAACTGGTCATGATGACCCTGATGGGTATGTCGGTAGTTTCCTGGGCGCTGATCATCCAGCGTTCCAAGGCCATCAAGGCAGCCAATCTCGCATCGGAGCAATTTGAAGACAGATTCTGGTCCGGGGTCGATCTGAACCGTCTTTACCAGGAGTCCTCCTCCCGTCGCGACGACATCGAAGGCATGGAAGACATCTTCTACTCCGGCTTCAAGGAGTACGCCCGTCTGCTCAAGGCCGGTGCCCGTGGTCAGGATGCGGTGATGGACGGTACTTACCGTGCCATGCGGGTCTCCCTTTCCCGTGCCGTGGACGAACTGGAATCCAACCTGCCGGTGCTGGCAACCATCGGCTCCATCAGCCCCTACATCGGTCTGTTTGGTACCGTCTGGGGGATCATGAACGCCTTTATCGCCCTGGGTCAGGTGCAGCAGGCCACCCTGCAGATGGTGGCACCCGGTATCGCGGAAGCGCTGATCGCCACCGCCATGGGTCTATTTGCCGCCATCCCGGCCGTTATCTTCTACAATCGCTTCTCCAACAAGGTCGAGCGGCTGGAAAACGCCTACGCCAACTTCATGGACGAGTTCACCACCATTCTGAACCGTCAAATTGCTCAGCAGCAGGGTGATCAGTAATGCAAACCTATCAGCGGATCCGGCGTAAGAAGGTGGCCGAGATCAACGTGGTTCCCTATATCGACGTCATGCTGGTGCTGCTTATCATCTTCATGGCGGTGACGCCCGTGATCACGCAAGGGGTCAAGGTTGACCTGCCGCAGGCGGAATCCGAGCAGTTGCCGGAAGATGCCAAGCCGCCCTTCATCGTCAGCGTCAACACCGAAGGCGAGTACGTCATCAAGGCCGGCGAGGCCGATGACGAGCCGGTGCCTGCCGGTACTCCCGAGGCGATGCAGCAATACATCACCGAGAAGGCCATGGGCTATCTGGCCATCAACCAGAACGCCCCCGTGGTGGTCGCCGGCGACAAGTCGGTGCGCTACGAAGAGGTGATCCTGCTGATGGTGGCCCTCAAGAAAGCGGGTGTGCCTCAGGTCGGCCTGATGACGGATCCGGTGAACTGACGGAGATGGATGTGAAGCGTGGTATTTCCGGTTATCTCATCGCGTCGCTTCTGCTGCACCTGATCATCGGCATCATCCTGTTTGTCGGGCTCGACTTCAGCAAGCCGAAGCGACCCGAGTCGAAGGGGCAGATCGTCAATGCCGTCATGCTCGACGAGAATTTCCTCAACGAGCAGGCCAAGCAGATCCAGCAGCAGAAGTCTCAGCCCAAGCCGCAGAAGGTAGAGAAAGAGAAGGATAAGGAAGACACGGACATCGCCAAGCGCGAGCTGGCCCAGCAGCAGGAGCGGCTGCGTATCGCCGAGACCAAGCGCAAGGAGGCCGAAGAGGCCACCCGCAAGGCCGAGGCTGAAAAGCAGAAGAAGGTAGCCGAGCAGAAGCAGGCGGAAGAGAAGGCCCAGAAGGCCGAGGAAGCCCGCAAGCTGGAAGAGCAGAAAGCCAAGAAGGTGGAAGCCGAGCGCAAGGCCGCGGAAGAAGAGAGCAAGGCGCTGGCGCTGAAGAAGAAAAAGGAACAAGAGAAGAAAGAGGCCGAAGAGAAGCAGGCCAAGGCGGACGCAGCCAAGAAGGCGGAAGCCGAGAAGAAGGCCAAGCAGGAGGCTGAGAAGAAAGCCAAGGCCGAAGCGGACAAGAAAGCCAAGGCGGAGGCCGAGAAAAAGGCCAAGGCCGAAGCCGACAAGAAAGCCAAGGAGGCCAAGGAAGAGGCCGCCAAGAAGGCAAAAGCTGACGCAGAGAAGAAAGCCAAGGCGGAGGCCGACAAGCAGGCCAAGATCGCGGCAGAGCGCAAGCGCAAGGCGGCCGAGGAAGCCAAGCTGCAAAAAGAGATGGAAGACATGATGCAGCAGCAGCTGGCGGCTGAGGCCAATGCCCGCAGTCAGGCGGCATCGGCTGCAGCGCAGGGCGAGGTCGACAAATACGCGGCACTCATCAAGGCGACTGTTGAGCGATATATGATTTTGGATCCCACCATGCGGGGCAAAACATGTACTATCGGCGTACGTCTTGCGAGCACTGGCTTTGTCATTTCGGTAGATAACGGCCAGGGTGACCCGGCGGTATGTCGTTCCGGCAAGGCGGCCGTATTGAAGGCCAACCAACTGCCGGTGCCGAAGGATCCTGCGGCGTTCGAGATGTTGAAGGAGTTCAACCTCAAGTTGGAACCGAGCATCTAAGGCCTGGGTAAGGTAAATCGTGTAGCGTGGTTGGCAGCATCTTGCCGAGAAAGGAAGTTAATCTCTCATTTTTTTGGAACCGAGTATTTAAGCCATGATAAGAAAAGTGTTTTTTGCTTTGGTTGGCTGTTTGTTGCTGGGCCAGAGCGCCCAGGCGGCCTTGGACATCGTCATCACCGGCGGTATCGACAGTGCCCGACCCATTGCGGTCGCCCCCTTCAAGTGGGAAGGCAATGGCCAGCTGCCGCAGGACATCGCGGAAGTGGTCTCCAACGACCTGATGCGCAGCGGCAAGTTCAAGCCGCTGGCTCGTGGCCAGATGCCGCAGACGCCGAGCACCAGCGGCGAAATCAACTTCGCACCCTGGGCTTCGCAAGGGGTCGAGGCTGTGGTGGTCGGTTCCATTGCGGCTGTCGGTGACGGTACCTACAAGATCAACTTCGAGCTGGTCGACGTGCTGAAGGGCCAACTGGCCAAGGCGCAAGGTGGCGAGAGCAACGGCTACATCCTGGACAGCCGCATGGCGACCATCCCGGGTGCCCAGATGCGTCAGTTCGCTCACCGCATCTCCGACATCGTCTATGAGCGTCTGACCGGCGAGCGTGGGGCCTTCCTGACCCGTCTGGCTTATGTCTCCGTCCAGCAGGGCACCCAGTTCCCGTATCAGCTGCGCATCGCCGACTACGACGGTTACAACGAGAAGACCCTGCTGCGCTCCCGCGAGCCGCTGATGTCCCCGGCCTGGTCGCCGGATGGCAGCAAGCTGGCCTACGTGAGTTTCGAGAACCAGAAGTCCGAGATCTACGTGCAGGATATCTACACCCAGCAACGCAGCCTGATCACCAGTTTCCGCGGGATCAACGGCGCGCCTGAGTGGTCTCCGGATGGTCGTCGTCTGGCTATCGTTCTCTCCAAGGATGGTTCACCGAACCTCTATGTAGTTGATGTCGCTAGCAAGCAGCTGACCCGCGTCACAACCAGCCGGGTGATCGACACCGAACCCTCCTGGATGCCGGACGGGCAAAATTTGTTGTTCACCTCTGAACGTGGTGGCAAACCCCAGATTTATAGCGTAAATTTGGCGACTGGTATGACTCGCCGGATGACTTGGGAAGGTGAATCCAACCAGGGCGCATCCATCACTCCTGATGGCAAAATCATGGTGATGGTGACTCGTGTTCAGGGGCAGTACCGTATTGCCCGCCAGGACATGGAAAACAATGCCCTGCTGGTCCTTACCCAGAGTGCGCTGGATGAGTCGCCAAGTGTGGCTCCCAATGGCAGCATGATCATTTATGCCACCATCTATCAGGGTCGTAAGAGTCTCGCGTTGGTGTCGACTGATGGTCGCTTCAAGGCTGTGCTTCCGACCAGTAGCGGTGAAATTCGTGCACCAGCTTGGTCGCCCTTCTTGAATTGATAAAAATCCAATTGTTTTTTGTTTTGTTATAAAGGTTTAAGGAAATAGCATGCAACTCAATAAACTGCTCAAGGGTTTGGCCATCGCACTGCCACTGTTCACCCTGGCCGCTTGTAGCTCTTCTTCTGATTCTGACGCTGCTGGCGCTGAGTCAGGTATGACCGACGGCATGGGCGGTGTACAAACCGGCGGCGCCAACGGCATGTTGTCCCCGGAAGAGCAGATGCGTCAGAAGTTCGAAGCGCTGCAACGTGACAACGTGATCTACTTCCCGTTCGACGGTTACGATATCCAGGGTCAGTACGCTGATCTGCTGGATGCCCACGCCAGCTACCTGCGCGAGCGCCCGAGCGTGAAAGTCCTGATCGAAGGTCACGCCGACGAGCGCGGTACTCCGGAGTACAACATCGCCCTGGGCGAGCGTCGTGCCAAGGCCGTTGCCAAGTATCTGCAAACCCTGGGTGTGCAGGCCGAGCAGCTCTCCATCGTCAGCTATGGCGAAGAGAAGCCGCTGGACATGTCCCACACCGAGGATGCCTTTGCCAAAAACCGCCGTGCGGTTCTGGTTTACTAAGGTTTAAACCGAACAAAGTTCGTTTATATGCAAGCGGCCATTTCGATGGCCGTTTTATTTGCACTAAACGCCAAGGTTTGATCCGAATGAAATCTGTATAAGCGAGCGACGATGGCGCTGGCCGTTTTATTTGCCCTAAACGCTAAGGTTTGATCCGAATGAAATCTGTGTACAAGCAAGCTGTTGTTGCGCTGGCCGTATTGGTTGCTCTGAATGCGCAGGCGGCGGCTCCCGTCAGCGATCTGAGCGGTGACTCGGGTGGCGGTGTTGTCCTTAGCGGCAACAACGGCGCCATCGTGCCCACTGGCAGCCTGGAAGACAGGGTTGCCTTGCTGGAGCGCACCCTCAATGCCCGTCTGAGGCTGCAAGCCGAATTGCAGCAGCAGGTCGACTCCCTGCAGGGTGAGGTCTCCGAGCTGCGTGGTCAGCTGGAACAGCAGACCTACCAGATGGAACAGTCGCAAGAGCGTCAGCGTCAGCTCTATCAGGAGCTCGACAAGGTGGCCAACAGCCAGCCTGCCGCTACGCCAGCAGCCCCGGCAGCTGCCGCTGCGAGCGCGACACCGGCTGCTGCGGCCAACTACTCGACCAACCTGAATGAGAACCAGGCCTACGATGCGGCCGTGAACATGGTGCTCAAGGAGAAGAACTACGACAAGGCCATCCCCGCCTTCGAAGGGTTTATCAAACAGTATCCAAGCTCGAGCTATGTCCCCAATGCCCATTACTGGCTGGGTCAGCTGTTGTTCAACAAGGGTGATCGGACCGGCGCTGCTGCCCAGTTCACCACGGTGGCAACCAAGTTCAGCAAGTCGCCCAAGCGAGCCGATGCGCTGTTGAAGCTGGGCATGCTGGCACAGCTTGACGGCAAGAAGGCGGAAGCGAAGAACTTCTATGAGCAGGTGATCAAGGGTTACCCGAACACCTCGCCGGCCCAACTGGCCAAGCAGAGTTTGAGCAAGCTGTAACATTGCTGCATGTCACTGTTTTCGTAACAGTCTTGTAAATACAGCCCCGCTTTGTATGCGCAATGAACAAACAGATTGAATTTAAGATTTTTCTATTGCGCCAGGATGATAAATCCGTAATATAGGCCGCCGTCAGAGCCGGTGCAGTATTGCAGTCGGTCCTGGTCGTGGTGAGGGTCGTTAGCTCAGTCGGTAGAGCAGTTGACTTTTAATCAATTGGTCGCTGGTTCGAATCCAGCACGACCCACCATTCTCTCCACCAGGTGGAGACAGCATTCCCAGGTCGCTTAGCTCAGCTGGGAGAGCACCTCCCTTACAAGGAGGGGGTCACTGGTTCGATCCCAGTAGCGACCACCAGTTTTAAACTGTTTGCCAAGGCAAGCAGTGTGCCAGGCAAGTCGGTGTGGGTCGTTAGCTCAGTCGGTAGAGCAGTTGACTCTTAATCAATTGGTCGTAGGTTCGATCCCTACACGACCCACCAATCTGGCCACAAGAATTCCCAGGTCGTTTAGCTCAGCTGGGAGAGCACCTCCCTTACAAGGAGGGGTCACTGGTTCGAGCCCAGTAACGACCACCAAGTTTGTAAAAAAATGATTTAGATGGGTCGTTAGCTCAGTCGGTAGAGCAGTTGACTTTTAATCAATTGGTCGCTGGTTCGAATCCAGCACGACCCACCATCATTTCAGAATCCCAGGTCGTTTAGCTCAGCTGGGAGAGCACCTCCCTTACAAGGAGGGGGTCACTGGTTCGATCCCAGTAACGACCACCAAGTTTGTAAAAAATGATTTAGATGGGTCGTTAGCTCAGTCGGTAGAGCAGTTGACTTTTAATCAATTGGTCGCTGGTTCGAATCCAGCACGACCCACCATCATTTCAAGAATCCCAGGTCGTTTAGCTCAGCTGGGAGAGCACCTCCCTTACAAGGAGGGGGTCACTGGTTCGATCCCAGTAACGACCACCAAGTTTGTAAAAAATGATTTAGATGGGTCGTTAGCTCAGTCGGTAGAGCAGTTGACTTTTAATCAATTGGTCGCTGGTTCGAATCCAGCACGACCCACCATCATTTCAAGAATCCCAGGTCGTTTAGCTCAGCTGGGAGAGCACCTCCCTTACAAGGAGGGGGTCACTGGTTCGATCCCAGTAACGACCACCAAGTTTGTAAAAAATGATTTAGATGGGTCGTTAGCTCAGTCGGTAGAGCAGTTGACTTTTAATCAATTGGTCGCTGGTTCGAATCCAGCACGACCCACCATCATTTCAGAATCCCAGGTCGTTTAGCTCAGCTGGGAGAGCACCTCCCTTACAAGGAGGGGGTCACTGGTTCGATCCCAGTAACGACCACCAAGTTTGTAAAAATGATTTAGATGGGTCGTTAGCTCAGTCGGTAGAGCAGTTGACTTTTAATCAATTGGTCGCTGGTTCGAATCCAGCACGACCCACCATCATTTCAAGAATCCCAGGTCGTTTAGCTCAGCTGGGAGAGCACCTCCCTTACAAGGAGGGGGTCACTGGTTCGATCCCAGTAACGACCACCAGATTGAAAAAGCCCGCAGCAATGCGGGCTTTTTTTATGGCCGTTCGGCGTCAGGTTCTCAGTCGCTCGAGCTGGGTGGCCAGTGCCGTGGCAGCCTGCTCCAGCTGCTCGCTCAGATGATGGCTGGCGTTGGCCTCCTGCCCCAGGGTTGTGGCGGCGTCGCCGATCCGCATCAGATTCTGGTTGATGGTGTCGCTGACGGCGCTCTGCTGCTCGGCCGCCGTGGCCACCTGGCTGATGTGATCGTGGATCTGCTGGATCTGGGTGACCACCTGATTGAGGGCCTCAAAGGCCTGCTCCGTCCCTTCCACCGTGCTGGCCGAGCGAGTGATGCCGGTACTCATCAACTGCTGGCTGCTGTTGACCTCGGTCTGCAGGCTGCCGATGAGCTGACCTATCTCGTCGGTGGACTCCCGGGTCTTGTTGGCCAGCGCCCGTACTTCATCCGCCACCACGGCAAAGCCGCGCCCCATGTCGCCCGCCCGCGCCGCCTCGATGGCCGCATTGAGCGCCAGCAGGTTGGTCTGCTCGGCAATGGCTCTGATCACGTCGAGAATGCGGCTGATGTTGGTGCTGCGCTGGGCCACCTGGGCGACGGCCTTGTCGGCGAGGTGCATGTCTTCAACCAGGGTGTGGATCTCGGTGCGGGCCCGGCTCAGGGTCTGCTGGGCCGTGCTGATGTGATGGGTGGCCGTTTCCGACTCCTGGGCTGCCTGCTCGGCATAGCCCGCCACGCTGACCGCCGTGGTGCTCATCTGATGCATGGCACTGACCACGCTCTCCAGCTCCAGACTCTGCTCGTCCAGACTGCTGCGCATGGTGTCGGCCGTCTGCTTCATGCCCTGGGCCTGCTGGTGCACCTGCTGGCCGATCTGCTTGCTGCCCTGCACCATGCCGCGCAACTTGCCGAGGAAGGCGTTGAGGTGGCCGCCCAGCTCGATCAGCTCCTGGTGGGTGTCTATCCTCATCTGCTGGGTCAGGTCACCCTCGTTGCTGGAGAGATGGGATACATGGCGACTGATGAGGGAGAGGGGGGCCGTGATGGTCTGGATGAACCAGATGAGCAGCGCCAGCGCCAGCAGGGTAATGACGACAATGGCAATCAGCTGTTGCTGCTGGGTGGCCTGCAGCAAGTCGCCAAGCTGGTTGCTGATGGTGTTGGCCTGGCTGAGTGCCAGCGCCTTGGGCACCTTGAGCATCAGCCACCACTGGGTGTCGGCGGCGTCGATCCTGACCGGTTGTTGCAGTATGAAATCGGTCTCGGTGTCCTGCTCCTGACCGGTGGGGGCGGTGAGGCCGGCTTCCGTCAGCGGCCGCCCCAGCTTGTCGGCGTGACGGTTGCTGCCGACGATGAGGCCCATCTTGCTGATCAGGGTGACCTCGGCCTGGTTGTCATACAGGCTCTTGCCGAGGTTCTCGGCCAGTTGCTGGAAGATGGGCAGGTTCATGTCGACGCCGGTGATGCCGACAAACTTGCCGGCTTTCAGAACGGGCACCGTCAGGCTGGTCATCAGCATCTTGTTGCCGGGGCTTATCTCGTAGAGGTAGGGCTCCATCAGACAGGGGCGCAGGGTGTCGCGGCCACACAGGTACCATTCGCTGTTGCGGATGCCGAACTCGTTGACCGAGGTGTCGTATTTGGCGGCACTGGTGGCGGCATCCACCGGCTGCTGGCTGATCTGGCCACCCTGGTCGCGGGTGAAATAAATCTCCAGGCTGCCCTTGCCGACGACGGAGTGGGAGGCGCCGGCTTGCCAGCTGGCATCCTGGCCGTCGTACCCGTCGGGTTCAAACTGGGCATAGATGGAACTGATGCCGCCCGCTTGCTGCAGTCGGCTGTGAAGCAGCGTCTCGACCTGGGGGCGGCTCAGCAGCCTGTCCGGCTGTGCCATGCTGCCCTCCAGCTGGGCCGCCATGCCCAGCGGCACCTGATAGGACTGCTGCAACAAGTCGGCGATCTGCACCGCATAGCGTTCGGCCTGGAACTGCAGGGTACGGGAGACTTCCTGCTCCAGCGCCTTGCGGGTCTGGCTGACGATGTTGCTGCGCAGGGTGTTCAGCGAGGAGGACTGCATCAGGGTCATGGCGAGGCCGCTGGCGAGAAACAGCCCCATGGTGAGCAACAGCAGCTTGGTTTTGAGGGAACGTTGTTTCATTCGACAACTCCTTTGGCAAGAATGACAACGAATTACTTGAGTATATTCGGACACTTGCGCAGCACCGGATTTGTTGATGGGTTTGTGCGCGGCTTCTGGTTATAATTTTTGCCTTTCCAAGCGTTGATGGAACAGTCGCAATGAGCAATGCACTGAACAATGTCCCGCCGGTAGTCGAGATGGACTATCCGTTTCCGGCCAAGCCCCTTCCCCTGAGCGCCGAGCAGAAGACGACCCTGATCGCAGACATCAAGGCACTGCTCAAGGAGCGCAAGGCGGTGCTGGTCGCCCACTACTACACGGATCCCGAGATCCAGGCGCTGGCGGAGGAGACCGGTGGTTTCGTCGGCGACTCCCTCGAGATGGCCCGCTTTGGCCGTGATCACGCCGCACAGACCCTGATCGTCGCCGGGGTGCGCTTCATGGGAGAGACCTCCAAGATCCTGAGCCCCCACAAGCGAGTCCTGATGCCGACGCTGGAGGCCGAGTGCTCGCTTGATCTGGGCTGCCCCATCGAGCAGTTCTCCGCCTTCTGTAACGCCCATCCCGACCATATCGTGGTGGTCTACGCCAACACCTCGGCGGCGGTCAAGGCACGGGCGGACTGGGTGGTCACCTCCAGCATCGCACTGGAGATCGTCGAACATCTGGACAGCCAGGGTCACAAGATCATCTGGGGCCCGGACCGTCACCTCGGTGCCTACATCGAAAAGAAGACTGGCGCCGAGATGTTGCGCTGGCAGGGCCACTGCATCGTCCACGACGAGTTCAAGGCCCGCGCCCTGCGTGAGCTGAAGGAGCAGAATCCGGATGCCGCCGTGCTGGTCCACCCGGAGTCCCCAGCCTCGGTGATCGAGCTGGCCGATGCGGTGGGCTCTACCAGCCAGCTGATCAAGGCGGCCAAGGAGCTGCCCCAGCAGAAGCTGATCGTGGCGACCGATCGCGGCATCTTCTACAAGATGCAGCAGGCCTGCCCGGAGAAAGATATGGTGGAGGCGCCGACCGGTGGCGATGGCGCGACCTGCCGCAGTTGTGCCCACTGCCCCTGGATGGCGATGAACGGCCTGGTGGCCATCAAGGAGGCCCTCACCGATGGCGCCGAGCGTCACGAGATCCTGGTGGACGAGGATCTGCGGGTGAAGGCCCTGATCCCGCTCGACCGCATGCTCAACTTCGCCGCCGAGCTCAGGCTCAAGACCCAGGGCAATGCCTGATCACCAAGACAAAGAGATGCAAAGAGGGCTCCCGCGGGAGCCCTCTTTATTTATCTGAACCTCATCCAGCTCAGATGATCACGGTGGAGAAGCTGTGCTCCTCATCCGGTGCAACGGTCACGCCTGCCTCGCTGGCGATGGCGGCTTCGACGCAGAGCATGGTGCGATAACCATCATCGCTCATGTCGGCCATGGCTGTAGCTCCTTCGATCCAGGGGGTCCAGACCACCACGCTGTCGTGGTTGCCGCTGACCACCCGGGTCTCGCGTTCGCCATCCTGGATGCTGACGTGGGCCGCAGGCTGCCAATAGACCCGATCCAGCGGTCCGTTCAGGGTCAGAGGGCCCTGCTGCTGGCCATTCTGGCCGGTCAGTTTGTCGGCATAGGGCTCGCCAAGGCCGCTGACGCTCACTGACTCCGGTGAACTTATCTGCAGGTAGGTGTGCAGGGCGCCGCTGTAGACGAGCGGCGCTTTGCCGGTGTTGCGGGTGGTCAGTACCAGGGCCAGCTCCTTGCCGACCAGCACGTCCAGCTCCAGCTCGAAGGCATGAGGCCAGAGCTGGCGGGTTGCCTCGTTGTCACGCAGAGAGAGGTGGACGAGTGTACCGTCACCGAGATCGGAGACACCGTCCAGCGTCCACAGGCTGGTGCGGGCAAAGCCGTGGGAGGGCTTGCCGCTGCCGACGCGGGCAGGAGCCGGGCCGAACCAGGGCCAGCAGAGGGGAATGCCGCCTCGGATGGGTTTGCTGCCATCCAGTACCGCCTTGTCGCTGAGCCAGATGGAGGCGGGTTCATCGTGACGCTGGTAGCTGAGCACGTGGGCGCCAAACAGACTGATTTCTGCCTTGGCGTAGCCGTTGTCGACGGTCAGCAGGGGTTGGCCAGCCGGGTGGTGGCTGAGGGTACAGTGGGCAGTCAGAGAGCGTGTCGGTTGCATGAGGACTCCTGTGCTCGCGCACATTCAGAAGAGAGGGTTGGAAAAATCCCGGTCCAGAATACAAAAAGGCGGCCCATGGCCGCCTTTTTCAAGCTACTTGATTGCGTATCCCAAATTACTTGGAGATGTGAGCGATCAGGTCCAGAACTTTGCTGGAGTAGCCCATTTCGTTGTCGTACCAGGATACAACTTTAACGAATTTGTCGTTCAGCTGGATACCAGCTTTGGCGTCGAATACGGAGGTCTGACGCTCACCCAGGAAGTCGGTAGAAACCACTTCGTCTTCGGTGTAGCCCAGAACGCCCTTCATGGCGCCTTCGGAAGCAGCTTTCATCGCTTCGCAGATTTCTGCGTAGGTGGCAGCTTTCTTCAGGTTGACGGTCAGGTCAACAACAGACACGTCCGGAGTCGGAACGCGGAAAGCCATACCGGTCAGCAGGCCTTTCAGTTCCGGGATAACCACGCCAACAGCCTTGGCAGCACCGGTAGAGGACGGGATGATGTTCTGAGCCGCACCGCGGCCACCGCGCCAGTCTTTGGCAGACGGACCATCAACGGTCTTCTGGGTAGCAGTGGTAGCGTGAACGGTGGTCATCAGGCCGGACTCGATACCGAAGGTATCGTTCAGAACCTTGGCGATCGGAGCCAGGCAGTTGGTGGTGCAGGAAGCGTTGGAAACGATGTCCTGGCCAGCATAGGTAGCGTCGTTAACGCCCATTACGAACATCGGGGTAGCGTCTTTGGACGGACCGGTCAGAACGACTTTCTTGGCGCCGGCAGCGATGTGCTTGCGAGCAGTCTCGTCGGTCAGGAACAGACCGGTAGCTTCGGCAACAACGTCAACACCGATTTCGCCCCATTTCAGGTTGGCCGGGTCACGCTCAGCGGTAACACGTACGGTTTTGCCGTTGACAACCAGGTTGCCGTCTTTGACTTCAACGGTGCCCTTGAAGCGGCCGTGAGTGGAGTCGTACTTCAGCATGTAGGCCATGTAGTCAACGTCGATCAGATCGTTGATACCAACCACTTCGATGTCAGAACGCTCAGCGGCCAGACGGAAGACGAAACGGCCGATGCGGCCAAAACCGTTAATACCTACTTTGATAGTCATAATTGGTTACCTAACTGTTCAGTAGTCAAAGAAAATTCCGTTTGTAAATTTACTAGAACTCCCCCGTGAGTCAACCAACAATCTGTCTGAAATTGCGCTATATCATGAAAAACTGTGAAATTTATTTTCTGTTTATGTAACTGACTACCAGCTTTTGTCGAAATAACTATCTATCTCCTGGCGGTGCGGTTATCAACAATAGTGCCTGCTCGGTCACACAACCAGCCAGGCAGATGTGTAAAAATGTGCGCGGTTTAGCATGGCCCATAGAGCCACTGTTCAAGTACCACCCATAAAAATTAATCAAAATAGTATAGATAGAATCCACAGCGGGAATTCTCAAACTATGACCACCCTGATTGAACAGCTGGCTGCCGCCAAAGGTATCGCCAGCGAGTATGTTGATGCCTGGGGCCACCCGGCTCAGGTATCCGAAGATAGCAAGGCCGCCATGCTGGGCGCCATGGGTTACCGCGTCGATGACGAGGCCGCCCTGACCGAGCAGCTTGAGCAGGAGCACCGCCAGCACTGGCTGCGTGCGCTGGATCCCGTGATGGTGGTCCGCAGCGGCGAACCCATTACCCTCGAAGTCCGTCTGCCCATCGAATTCGTCAACGACGCCCTCAGCTGGCAGCTCAAGCTGGAGCAGGGCGGCCTGTTGTCCGGTCAGCTCACCCCCATCGACGGCGAGCTGGTCGGCGTGGCCGAATTCGAAGAGATGGAATGCCAGGCCTATCGCGTGGCTCTGGCTGTGCAGCCCGAGCTGGGTTATCACGATCTGATCCTGCTGGAGGAGGGCAATGACGAGCCGCTCGCCAGCATGCGCCTCATCGTCGCGCCCAAGGCGTGCTACAAGCAGCCTCCCATCGCCAATGGCCGCAAGGTGTGGGGCCCGAGTGTGCAGCTCTACTGCCTGCGCAGCCGCCACAACTGGGGCATCGGCGATTTCAGCGATCTGGGTCAACTGGTCGAGAAGATGGCCGCCTGGGGCGCTCACTTCGTCGGTCTCAACCCGATTCATGCCCTCTATCCGGCCAACCCGGAGAGCGCCAGCCCCTACAGCCCCTCGTCCCGGCGCTGGCTCAACGTGGCCTACATCGATGTGGAAGCCGTGCCCGAATTTCTGGCCAATGCCCGGCTCAAGGCCGAGGTGGCGAACCCCGCTTTCCAGCAGCACCTGAGCGAGCTGCGTGCCAAGGGCAACGTGGATTACACCGGCGTCGTCGAGACCAAACTCGGCATGCTGCGTCAGGTGTTTGACCAGGCCAGCCTGAGCGCCGAGCGCCAGGCCGCCTTCGATGCATTCGTTGCCGCCGGCGGCGACAGCCTGCAGCAACAGGCCGCCTTCGATGCCCTGCAGGCCCACTTCTACGCCAAAGGCGAGAATGCCTGGGGCTGGCCGGTGTGGCCGGAGCCGTTCCGTGACTACCACAATCCCGAAGTGGCGGCCTGGATGGCCGAGCACCGCCAGGATGTGAATTTCTACCTCTATCTGCAGTTCCTGGCCGACGAGCAGCTGGCCCGGGCCGACGCCCGTGCCAAGGCGGCAGGCATGGTGATGGGGATCTACCGCGATCTGGCGGTGGGCGTCTCCGAAGGTTCCACCGAGATCTGGGCCAACCGGGATCTCTACTGCCCGAAAGCCTCGGTCGGTGCGCCGCCCGATATTCTGGGCCCGCTCGGCCAGAACTGGGGCCTGCCCCCCATGAACCCGAACCAGCTGTTCGAGGCGGCCTACCAGCCGATGGTGGACTTGTTCCGCGCCAACATGCGCTCCTGCGGCGCGCTGCGCATCGACCACGTGATGGCCTTGCTGCGCCTGTGGTGGGTGCCGCCCGGAGAGTCGGCCGCCAAAGGCGCCTACATCTATTACCCGGTCAACGACCTGCTCGGCATCCTGGCCCTCGAGTCCCACCGCAACCAGTGTCTGCTGATCGGCGAGGATCTGGGTACCGTGCCGGAGGGGATCGACGTGACCCTGAAAGAGAACGGCGTCCACTCCTACAAGGTGTTCTTCTTCGAGCGCTCCAAGGCCGATGGCGGCTTCATCTCTCCGGCTCACTACGCCGAGCAGGCGATGTCAGCGCTGACCACCCATGACATGCCGACCCTCAAGGGCTTCTGGCATTGTGACGATCTGGCGCTGGGGCGCGAGCTGGGCTTGTATCCGGATGAAGACGTACTCAAGACCCTGTATGCTGATCGCCACCAGGCCAAGCAGCGGATCCTCGACAGCCTGCACGGCCACGGGGTGATCTCCGGCAACATCAGCCACGACGTGAACTGGGTCGGCATGAACACCGAGCTCAACCACGGTCTGCAACTGCACATGTCTCGCGGCAGCTGCGCCCTGTTCAGCACCCAGCTGGAGGATTGGCTGGAGATGGACAAGCCGGTCAACGTGCCGGGCACCAGTTACGAGTACCCGAACTGGCGCCGCAAGCTGTCTACCGATCTGGAGGATATTTTTGCCAATGAGGCGCTCAAGGCGCTGGCAGGCAAGATGAGCCAGGCCCGTGACGAGGCCAGTCGTTGAGCCACTGCCGACAAAACGTGACTCACTTACATCCGCTTCGGCCCAGGCCGGAGCGGATGCTCAGCTATGAAAGGAAATCTCGATGCTCGTTGAACGTTTGGTTGCAGCCCGCTGTTCCGATCCCTTCTCCCACTTAGGCCTGCAGGCCAATCCGGATGGGCCCGGCCTCAAGCTGACCGTCTGGTTACCCGATGCCCAGGCCGTACGGGTCAGGGATCTCAAGTCGGGCAAGATTGTTGCCACCCTGGCGCCCACCGATGATTCGGGCCTCTTTGAAACTGTTTTCACCCGCCGTAAAAATCCCTTCCCCTACCAGTTGCTTGCCGACTACCCAGATGTCACCGTCGAGGTCATCGATCCCTACCAGTTCCAGGATGCGGGTTGGGCCGGGTTGGCGGAACTCACCTACCAGCCGGAAAACCTCTACCACACGCTCGGTGCTCAGCTGCGCACCGTGGCGCATCTGGACCAGCAAGTGGAGGGGGTGCGCTTTGCGGTCTATGCGCCGAGCGCCACCGCGGTGAGCCTCATCGGCGATTTCAACTTCTGGGATGGCCGTCGCCACCCGATGCAGCGCAGCCAGTGCGGTCACTGGGTGCTGTTCGTGCCGGGCCTCAAGGCCGGGGATCGCTACAAGTTCGAACTCAAAGACCCGGCGGGCAACCGGCTGCCGCACAAGAGCGACCCGGTAGGCTTCTACTGCGAGCAGTACCCCTCGTTCGCCTCCGTGGTCTATGACCACGACCAGTACCAGTGGCAGGATGCCGCCTGGCGCGAGAGCCAGCTCAACGACAAACGCGAGCAGCCGCTCTCCATCTACGAGCTGCACGTCGGCTCCTGGAAACGCCATCCCAACGGCGACAGCCTGAGCTGGCGCGAACTGGCGGTGGAACTGGTGGATTACGTCAAGCGGATGGAGTACACCCACATCGAGCTGCTGCCGGTCTCCGAGCACCCATTCAGCGGCTCCTGGGGCTACCAGCCGGTGGGCATGTTCTCGCCCACCAGCCGCTACGGCACGGCTGATGATTTCAAATACTTCGTCGATCAGTGCCACCAGGCCGGCATTGGCGTCATCCTCGACTGGGTGCCTGCCCATTTCCCGTCCGATGCCCACGGGCTGGCCCGCTTCGACGGCACCCCGCTCTACGAGTACGAGGATCCGCGCCGCGGCTGGCACCCGGACTGGAACTCCTACATCTATGACTTCGGCCGCAATACGGTGCGCCAGTTCCTGGTGGCCAGCGTCTTGTTCTGGCTCGACAAGTTTCACGTCGACGGTCTGCGGGTGGATGCGGTCGCCTCCATGCTCTATCTGGACTATTCGCGCAACGCCGGCGAGTGGGTGCCCAACGTCGATGGCGGCAACCACAACTACGAGGCGATCAGCCTGCTCAAGTGGACCAACGAGGAGGTGTACGGCAAGTACCCCCACGCCATGACCATCGCCGAGGAGTCCACCGCCTTCGCCGGGGTCTCCCGTCCCACCTTCCTGGGTGGCCTGGGCTTTGGCTTCAAGTGGAATATGGGCTGGATGCACGACACCCTCACCTACATGCAGAAAGAGCCCATTCACCGTCGCTACCACCACAACGACATGACCTTCTCCATGGTGTACCACTATGACGAGAACTTCATTCTGTCGCTCTCCCACGACGAGGTGGTGCACGGCAAGCACTCCATGCTCTACAAGATGCCGGGGGACGAGTGGCAGCAGGCGGCCAACCTGCGCGCCTACATGGGCTTCATGTATGCCCATCCCGGCAAGAAGCTCAACTTCATGGGCACCGAGATCGCCCAGAGCAACGAGTGGAATCACGATGCCCAGCTGCCCTGGCACCTGCTGCAGTATCCCAAGCACGGCGGCCAGCAGCGGCTGATCCACGATCTCAACCACCTCTACCGTCATGAAGCTGCCTTGTATCAGGCGGATTATGAGCAGAATGGCTTCCGCTGGCTGGATCACAACGACGCCGACAACAGCATCTTTGCCTGGCTGCGGGCCGACAAGCAGGGGGCCAACCCGCTGGTGGTGGCCTGCAACTTCACGCCGGTGCCGCGGCTTGCCTATCGGCTCGGGGTGCCGGCGGCCGGTCACTACCGGGTGGTGCTCAACACCGACAGCGAGCATTACTGGGGCAGCAACTATGATGTGGGTCTGGTCTTTGTCGCCGAGTCGACCCCCTGGCAGGGGATGGCGCACAGCATAGTGCTGGATCTGCCGCCGCTCGCGACCTTGTTCATCAAACAGGAGTCTTGATGTTCGCAATGGAAAAGGGGCAGGACCATCCGCTGGGGGCCCTGCTCGACGAGACAGGTTGTCACTTCTGCGTCTGGGCGCCGCAATCGGACAAGGTGGAGCTCTGCCTGTTTGACGAGCAGGAGCGGGAGCTGGCCCGCCTCGAGCTGCCCGGCCGGCGCGGCCAGTACCGCTTCGGCCATGTGCGCGGGGTCAAGGCCGGTCAGCGCTACGGCTACCGGGTGCACGGCACGTTGCAGGAGGGGATGCTGTTCGACCCTGACAAGCTGCTGATCGATCCCTACGCCAAGGCGCTCAGTCGCCCGACCCACTGGGATGATGCCCTCTATCAGGGGGACAGTGCGGCCATGGTGGCCAAATCCGTGGTGGTGGACGATGCCTTCGACTGGCAGGGAGTGGGCAAGCCCGCCATCGAGCCGGCCCGCACCGTTATCTATGAAACCCACGTCAAGGGCTTTACCCGCCAGCATCAGGGGGTGCCGAGCGAGCTGCGCGGCACCTATCTGGGCATCTGCCACCCGCTCATCATCGAACACTTGAAGTCCCTCGGCATCACCTCGGTGCAGTTGATGCCGGTGGCGGCCTTCATGTCCGAGCCCAGGCTCGAGCAGCTGGGGCTGACCAACTACTGGGGCTACAACCCCATCGCCTTCTTCGCCCCCGAACCGCGCTATGCGGCGCAGGAGGCGGTGACCGAGTTCAAGACCATGGTGCGCGAGCTGCACAGGGCCGGGCTCGAGGTGATCCTGGATGTGGTCTACAACCACACCGCGGAGTCGGGCTTCGACGGCCCCATGCTCTCCTTCAAGGGCTTTGACAACGCCGGTTACTACGCCTTCGAGGCGGGCGCCCACGGCCCCGATTACACTCGCCACGCCAACGTCACCGGCTGCGGCAACAGCGTCAATCTGGATCACCCCAACAGCCTGCGGCTGGTGCTCGACGCCCTGCGCTACTGGGTCACCGAGATGCAGGTGGACGGCTTTCGCTTCGATCTGGCGGTCACCCTGGCACGGGAGGCGGGCGAGTTCGACCCCATGGGGGCCTTCTTCAAGGCCATGATGGCGGATCCCGTGCTGGCACGGGTCAAGCTCATCGCCGAGCCCTGGGATATCGGCCCGTTCGGCTACCGGCTCGGCCAGTTCCCGAGCCAGTGGCTGGAGATCAACGACCGCTACCGCGACACGGTGCGCGCCTTCTGGCGCGGCGATGCGGGCAAGATGGGGGACTTTGCCACCCGGCTGGTCGGCTCACGGGATCTGTTCCCGAAGAACTGGCGCTCCCCCCATACCAGCGTCAACTACCTCTGCTATCACGACGGTTTCACCCTGGAGGATCTGGTCTCCTACAACCAGCGTCACAACCAGGCCAACGGCGAGGACAACCGGGATGGCCACGGCAACAACCTCTCCAACAACCATGGGGTGGAGGGGCCGACGCTCGATCCCAGAGTGAACAACCTGCGCCAGCAGCAGAAGCGCAACCTGATCGCCACCCTGCTGCTGTCGCAAGGCACCCCGCACTTCCTCGCCGGCGACGAGATGGGCCGCAGCCAGCTCGGCAACAACAACGCCTACTGCCAGGACAACCAGATCAGCTGGGTCAACTGGCAGTGGCGGCCGGAGGATGAGCGGCTGCTCGCCTTCACCCAGCAGATGCTGGCGCTGCGGGCGGAGTCCACCGTCTTCTCCAACCTGCAGCTGAGCGACGACAGCTGGAACGGCGCCCCCAGCAGCTGCCACCAGGTCAACTGGTATCACCCGGACGGCCATCAGCTCACCGATCAGGACTGGCACGCCCCCATGGGGCAGGCATTTGCCATGGACATCGGCATGATCGGCTGCGGCGGGGAGCGCTGGTACGTGCTGTTCAACGCCAGCGACTACGACATCCAGTTCCGTCTGCCGCCGCCGGGGGAGGGGCTGGAGTGGATCCAGACCATCGACACCGCCACCAACGACGGGCTGCCGTTCCTGCCCGACGACATCAAGCGGCAGGTGGCGGTGGGCCGGGCCCACTCCCTCAAACTGCTGGAGCGGGTCGCCCTGAGTGCGGTGGCGCTGGCCGAGGAGGGGGTGGTCGCCACCCCGGATGTTGCCGTCGTGTTGCCAAGCGGATCACAGTTCCCGCTGGCGGGGTAGAGCGCGGCGCCCTGACTGGGTATGCTGGGCACCGATATTCACGGCAAGGAGTCAGTATGAGCGGCAACACCCCCAACCCCGAGCAGTGGCGCCGGCAGTTGAGCGCCGAGCAGTATCACGTCTGCTGGGAGAAGGGCACGGAGCGTCCCTACAGCGGCGCCCTGCTCCACAACCGCAAGAGCGGCGACTACCTGTGCGTCTGCTGCAAGCAGGTGCTGTTCCACTCGGATGCCAAGTTTGACTCGGGCTGCGGCTGGCCCTCGTTCGATCGGGCCATCGAGGGGACCGTGACCTACACCGAGGATGGCAGCCACGGCATGAAGCGGGTGGAGATCACCTGCAGCCAGTGCGGCTCCCACCTCGGCCACGTCTTCCCGGACGGACCGACCGAAACCGGTCAGCGCTACTGCGTCAACAGCCTGAGTCTGGATTTCGATCCCGAGCCCTGAGTCTGCGCCCGGCATGCATGCAAAAACGGCCCCCTGCCTTGGCAGGGGGCCGTTTCTTTGTGGCCGCAGCCTGGGCCTATCAGGCCAGCAGCAGGGTGGCGACCACCAGCAGGGTGGCCAGCGCCAGAATGGGCAGCTTGAGTCCCCGCAGCAGGTAGAAGCCGACGGCGGCCAGTGCCTGGTCGGTGGGGGCCAGCACGGCGCTCTGCCAGACCGGCTGATAGAGCGCCGCCAGCAGCAGACCCACCACGGCGGCGTTGATGCCGGCCACGGCGCCGGCGAGGCGAGGGCGGGCCAGCCAGCTCTGCCAGCAGGGGCCCATGGCCCACAGCAGCAGAAAGCCGGGCAAGAACAGCGCCAGGGTCGCCAGCAGGGCGCCGCCCACCGGGGTGGCCGGCAGCAACTGGGCACCGAGATAGGTCGCCAGGGTAAACATGGGGCCGGGCACCAGCTGGGCCAGGCTGTAGCCGGTCAGAAACTGCTGCTGGTTGAGGCTGTGGCCCACGCTCTCCGCCAGCAGGGGCAGCACCACGTGGCCGCCGCCAAACACCAGGCTGCCGGCCCGATAGAAGTCGGCGACCAGCTGGCCGACGGGGCCTCCCAGCAGTGGCAGGCCGACAAACAGCAGGGCAAACAGCAGCAGGGTGGGCCAGTGGGGTTGGTGCACAGGGATGGACTGAGCGGGTGAGGGCTGTGGGCCTGGTGTTTGCGGCTCCCCGACGCGGGCACAGAGCAGGGCGGCGCCCGCCAGCATGACGAGCTGGGTGAGCAAGCCAGGTTGCCACCAGAGGGCAGCCGCGGTGGCGACCATGATCCCCTGATTGCGCGTGGTCTTGCAGAACTGGCGGCTCATGGTGAGTACCGCATCGGCGACCACCACCAGCGCCAGCAGCTTGAGGCCGTGCAGGGTGGCATCGAGCCAGACGTTGTTGCCGAGCTGGCCCAGACCGATCGCGGCGGCCAGCAACAGCAGGAAGGAGGGGAGGGTGAAACCGGCAAAGGCGGCCAGTGCCCCACCAAGCCCGGCCCGCTGGCGGCCGATGGCAAAGCCGAGCTGGCTGGAGGCGGGGCCCGGCAGCAGCTGGCAGAGGGCCAGCAACTGGGCGAATTCGGCCTGGGTCAGCCAGCCCAGCCGCTCGACGAAGGTGCGCTGGAAGTAGCCGATATGGGCGGCGGGTCCGCCGAAGCTGACACAGCCCAACCATAAAAACTGAATAAACACCTGCCCCACGTCCTCACTCCCTCGTTGTCATCATCGACCCCGATGATATGACAAAGCGGTGACTTTTTTATGACAAATCAGGGGCTGCTGGCAGGTAGTCGGGCCTTGTCAGCCGCAGGTCAATCCATCGGCTGGCAGATAGCAATGGCCAGCAAGCCAGCAGGCGATGGCTTATGGTGCCGGCTGGCTCGAGGTTGGTAGGTAGCAACGATTCGCCAGCCAGCAGGTGATGGTCTATGAGGTGGGCTGGTGTGGCGTCGGCAGATAGCAACGACCGGCGAGCCAGCAGGCTATCGATTGGCGGCTGGCATCGAAGTGGGGCTCCGGCAGATTGCGCGGATCGCACCAGACCCAGCCTTCGCACTTCTCCGGCTCCAGCAGCTGGGGCTCTCCCTCTACCTCGGCCAGCAGGGTGACCGAGACATAGTGCAGGCCGCTCTCACGCCAGGTCTCCAGGTTGTTGGTGACGGCGATGACGCTGGGGTTGCTGATCTGAAAGCCGGTCTCTTCGGCCACCTCCCGGATCGCTGCCGATTCGAACGTCTCTCCCAGCTCCAGATGGCCGCCGGCGATGGACCAGTAGGGGGCGTGGCTGCCCTTGCGTTTGCCAAGCAGCACCTGGCCCTGGCGGTTGGTGAGGATTACGCCGACACCGACGCGGGGATAGGGAGTAGACATAAGAAGAGCTCCTTGCTGAGGGGGTAATGGGTTGGTCAGGATCACTCTGTCATCGACCGCCGACGTGGGGATAGGGAGTAGACATATGAGCTCCTTGCAAAGACGAGACAGACCATAAAAAACGGGCCCACCTTAGGGCGGATGGGCCCGTCATGCAAGCAGTCTGCGGCGTCAGGCGCCAGTGCTGCGGATCACGCCAGCTTGACCAGCATCTTGCCGGTGTTGCGCCCTTCGAACAGCCCGATGAAGGCCTGCGGCATGCTGGCGAGCCCCTGATAGACGGTCTCTTCGGCCTGCAGGGTGCCGGCGTCGAAGGCCGGGGTCACCTCGGCCAGAAACTCCCCGTAGTGCTGCCAGTGATCGAACACGATCAGCCCCTGCATGGTGAGGCGCTTGCGGATCACCTGGGAGAGGTTGCGCGGGCCGCTCGCCTCGCTCTGGCCGTTGTACTGCTCGATGAGGCCGCACATCACGATGCGACCGTGCACCACCATGTGGTTGAGGGCGGCGTCCAGCATGGCGCCCCCCACGTTCTCGAAGTAGACGTGGATCCCGTCCGGTGCCAGCCGGGCCAGCTCGGCATCGAGATCCGGGGTCTCACGGTAGTTGATCACCTCGTCGGCCCCCAGGCTCTTGAGGTAGGCCACCTTGTCGGGCGACCCGGTGGAGCCAATGACGCGGGCCCCCGCCCGTTTGGCAAGCTGCACCACCATGGAGCCGACGGCGCCGGAGGCGGCCGACACCAGCACGGTTTCCCCGGCCTGCAGTTTGGCGATGCGGTTGAGCCCGGTCCAGGCGGTCATGCCCGGCATGCCGAGGGCGCCGAGAAAGAGCTGGGGCGGCAAGCGAGTGTCGGGCAGGCGGGTCAGCTGGGCGCCATTGGCGACGAAGCGATCGCGCCAGCCCAGCATGCTGCTCACCCGGTCGCCCACCGCGAAGTCCGGGTGACGGGAGGCTTCCACCACGCCGATGGCGCCGCCATCGAGGGGGCCGTTGAGGGGGAAGGGGGGCACATAGCTCTTGGCTTCGCTCATGCGACCGCGCATGTAGGGATCCACCGACAGCCACTGGTTGGCGACCCGCACCTCTCCTTCTTGCAGCTCGGGCAGAGCCACCTCGGTCAGGGTGAAATCGGCCAGGCTGGGCAGGCCGACCGGGCGACGCAGCAGCTGGATCTGATGGCTGGACTGATTCATGGTTTTTTCTCCAGGGTGAGGGGGGTTGGCAACCTGCGAGTCGCCAGCATGGCTATTTCCAAGGGGTTGAGGCTGAACGGGTTCACGCCGTCTCATCCAGCGGGGCGCCGTTGAGCAGCAGCCGGGTGACCACATTGCCCCGCATGGCGTTGGAGAAGGGGCAGGTCTGGTGGGCCAGCCGCACTATCTGCTCGGCCTGCGCCGCCTGTTCAGGTTGGGTCGCGGCGAGCGCGACGTCCAGCGTGATGGCGAAGTTGAAGCGGCCACCGTCCAGCGCCAGCAACTCGACTCCGGCGGTGACGGGAGCACTGGAGAGGGGCGCTCCCAGTTTGTGGGCCACGTGGATTAGCGCATTGGAGAAGCAGGCGGCATAACCGGCGGCCAGCAGCTGCTCCGGGTTGTTGCCCTTGCCGTTGCCACCGAGGGCGGTCGGCAGGGCCAGTGCCAGCTGCAGGCTGTTGTCCAGGGTGTGAACCTCACCGTTGCGGCCGGCCTGGGCGATGGCTTGAGTGCGATAGAGCGTCTTCATGTCAGGGTCTCTGATTTTATTTGTGTGCAAAGTAAATCCAGACTAATCCCGAAAATACGGGCTGACAACTATTTTGTGTGCAAATTATTCGACCCCCGATTTTCCTGGGGTATACTGGCCCCAGTCGTCAGCGAGGTGCCCCATGAGTGAATTGAAAAAGCAGGTCTGTTTTGCCCTCTACAGCGCCTCCAACGCGGTGATGCGGGCCTATCGGCCGCTGCTGGACAAGCTGGATCTCACCTACACCCAGTATCTGGTAATGCTGTCGCTGTGGGCGCGGGACGAGGTCAGCCTCAAGGAGATAGGTCAGGAAACCGGGCTGGATGCGGGCACCCTGACTCCCATCGTCAAGCGGCTGGAGAGCAAGGGCTGGTTGACCCGCACCGTCTCCCGCGAGGATGAGCGGCAAAAATGCATCGGCCTGACCGAGGCGGGGCGTCAGCTGCAGCAGGAGGTGAGGGAGTGCTGTCTGGCGGACAACTTGCGCAATCAGGTGGATCTGGCCGATGCTGAACTGGCCCAGCTCAAGCAGCTCTGCGATCGCATCTCGGCGCAACTGGGGCGCTGAGTGCGGCCCATCCATCCGCCTGAGGATCCACCCATGAAACTCCTGTTGCCCCTGTTTGCCCTGTTGCTGACCGCCTGCAGTTCTGGCTCCCATGCCCCTTCGATGGCCATCGACGATGCCGATGCCTGGCAGGCTATCTGCAAGGACGGAACCCGGGTGCGGGCCGTGGTGGAGGAGGGGATCTGCGCGGATCATCGCGGTGTTGCCATGTGGACGAATAAGCCAAGAGCCGCACGGATGGCAGAGGAAGCCGCCAAATAGTGTGATCCAGGCGCCATAAAATGACACAACCGGCCGACTGGCCGGTTTTTTTCGCGATCCCGTCGGCACTTTGCCATCTTGTTCATGGTGCGCTCAGTTTTCTCTTCCCATACTGGCCCTACAGTTCCAAAAGAGGAGAGACGAGATGCAATCATCGTTGGTTGGGCTCTCCATTCTGTGGGGGCTGGCCAGTTTTGGTGTTCAGGGGGATTTCATCGAGAGCCGTGATTCCGTTGCGCCATCCTGGCAAGCCGAGTCCAGAGTGGAGATGGAAGGTTATCTGATCGAGTCGCTGGGTGAAGATCGCTGGCTGTTCGACAACGGCAGCGAGAGCCTGCTGGTCTCCCTGCCCCAGGGGCAGTGGGTGCCGACCGGCGAGCGGCTGCGGGTCAGCGGCGAGCCCCAGCAGGAGCAGGCCGGCTGGCTGTTGCAGGTGCAGGATGTCAGCCAGGTAGCGGTCTGAGTGCAGGCTGCTGACTGAAGATAAAGAAGAGGAGGCCAGTGGCCTCCTCTTCTTTTATCCAGTCTGGCCCGCCGAGCAGGGCTGGCGGTCAGCCCAGATGGTTGAGTGGCAGCGCCGTCTTGTGCTTGATCCGGCGCAGCACGAAGCTGGAGCGCACCCCGGTCACCCCCGGAATGTGGGTCAGCTTGTCCAGCAGGAAGTGCTGGTAGTGCTCCATGTCCCGCACCACCACCTTGAGCTGGTAGTCGGCATCGTTGCCGGTGATGAGGTCACACTCGAGCACTTCGGGCAGCTCACTGATGGCGCGGTCAAAATTTTCGAACCGCTCCGGGGTGTGCCGGTCCATGGAGATGTGAATGTAGGCGGTGAGGGTCAGCCCCAGCTGGCGGGCGTTGAGCAGGGTGACGTGGGTGTCGATGAGACCGGCATCCTCCAGCGCCTTGACCCGGCGGGAGCAGGGGGAGGGGGAGAGCCCGACCAGCTCGGCCAGCTCCAGGTTGCTGATGCGGCCATTCTCCTGCATCAACTCCAGAATATGCCTGTCTATGCGATCAAGTTTCAGCATTCTCCGTTCCTCGTTGCAATTACTAATTCACTTTTCCTAGATTAAGGGTGAACTATTGCAAAAACAACTGAAAATACATGCTACTTCGCAACCACTCACCGGGCCGGCAGGGATACCATGGTTACATCTTCCGGTGGCAAGACAGAAACCCAACCCGGTCTCTGTGGTGAAGGACCTTACCGGGTCAACAACCCCATCAGCCGTCTCACCTTATCGGGCAACGACGGGCTGGAACGAGAGCATCCCCTCCCCGAAGGCAACAAAGCAGGCATCCCGGCGCCTGCTTTGTTGTTTCTGGCGTTTGCGGATCAGGGCTGCGGCCTGATGCGATAGAGGCAGCGGTGATCCCCCTCCAGCAGATACTGCTCCCGCTCCACCCCGGCCGGCGCCAGCAAGCGGCGAAACATCTCCAGTTCGCTGCGACAAAAACCCCGGCAGGCCCGCGCCGCCGCGCAGATGGGGCAGTGACTTTCCCACAGCAGCCAGCTGCCATCCTCCTCCTGGCGAAAATCCGCCATATAGCCCTCTCGCGTGCGCTGCGCCGTCAGTGCCGCCAGCCTGTCGGCCAGCGCCGGCTGGGTCAGCTCGGCCTGATAGCGGGCCAGCTGCTGCTGCTCCCGCTGGGCGATCAGCCGCTCCATGCCCACTTCGCCAAACAGCTGCTGGATGTTGTCGATAAGCTGCAGCGTCAGTTCGCTGTGGCTGTCGGGGAAGCGTTGCCAGGCCTGCTCGGTCAGGTGCCACAACCGTACCGGTCGACCGCGCCCGCGTGCCTCGTCGTTGAAACTCACCCAGCCGTCGGCCTCCAGCGTCATCAGGTGCTGGCGAGCCCCCATGGAGGTCATCTGCAACTGCTCTCCCAGCTCGGCGGCGCTCTGTGGCCCGTGGCTCTTGAGCAGAAACAGTATCTTGTCGGTGCTGGCATTCATGGCAAGGCTCTCATCGTCGGCAGGTGCGGTCGCTTGCGCGGCCGCGGTTCTGGCATGGATAAGAGCATTATGGGGAGGGGGATTTTTTAAATCAACAATTCGCTTTACTTAATCTGGTTTGATTGCCAACATAAATAAACCAATAACTTTATTTAATGGGGCGGACATGGAAGGGATCAAGGGGCAGGCCAGCCTGTGGGTATTGGTGATGACGGTGACGCTGGCGGTGGCAGGCTTCAGTCTGCCGTCTCCGGTGCTGGCGCCGCTGTTGCTGGATCCGGCCCAGGGCATGCTGACGCCGGCAGCGTCGGACTGGAGCCGCAAGGTATGGCTGGGGGTCATCATGGGGCTCTATCCACTGTTTCAACTGGTAGGGGCTCCCTGGCTCGGCAAGCTCTCCGATCGCCATGGCCGCAAGCCGGTGCTGACCCTGTGTCTGGTGGGCGTGCTGGTGGGCTACGCCCTGATGGCGCTGGGGATCGCCTGGCGATCCTTGCCGCTGCTGTTGCTGAGCCGGGTGGTAGAGGGCTTCTTCAACGGTGACATCGCCATCGTGCAGGCGATGGCGGCCGACATGAGCACCGCCAAAACCAAGGCGCGCAGCTTCGCCTGGATCAACATCGGCATGAACCTGGGCTGGGTGGTGGGCCCCATGATCGGTGGCTATGCCGCCGTGGTGTCCGGCGATTACAGCCTGGCGGCCTGGCTGGCGGTGGCCATGACCCTGGTCAACCTGCTGCTGGTGCTCTGGCTGCTGCCCAATCGGCCGGCAGCGACCCGCAGTGAGCAGCCGGCACCGGCCCTCTCTTCCCGCCAGCTGCTGCTGCAACCGGCGCTGCTGCCCTACTTCGTGCTGACCCTGCTCAGCTACGGTGCGGTGCAGCTCTACTTCACCTATTTCAACGTCTGGCTGGTGGAGCGGCTGGCCTGGGATCCGGTGCAGCTGGCGCAGGCCGCCGTGCTGGTGAGCGTGCCCATGATCCTGGGATCCTGGCTGGGCTCACGCCTGGCTCGTCATTGGCGTGGCAGCAGTCTGGGGGTGGTCGGCCATCTGGTGATGGCGGCGGGCATGCTGATGTTCGTGCTGCCCGGCCACTGGTGGGGGCTGGCTCTCACCTTCATTCCCACCGGCATCGGCATGAGCCTGGGAGAGCTGGCGACCTCGGTGGCGGTCTCCAACCGCAGCCATGCCGAGCAGCAGGGGCAGGCGATGGGGCTCTATCGCGGGCTGGCGGTGGGCAGCGAGATCCTGGCGGTGGTGGTCGGCAGTCTGGTGCTGCTGGCGGGCACCGAGTGGCCCTTCTATCTGGCGGCGCTGTGCAGCCTGCTCTGTGCCGTTGGCTTCTATGGCCTGCGCCGGGCGGCGGATCGGCGACAGCGGCTCGACGTCCAGGTCGAAGCCGGCTGACGGGATCACAGAACGACGCGAAGGGGGCAACCGGCGCTTGCATCGTGGCGCCGACTCTGGGACGGTATGGCTCTTTGCCTTGCTTGCCCGATCGCCCGGTGCTCCCCGCTATGCTCAGCCTTTGGCGGTGGCATGAATCGTTATTTGAACGCGGGTTGGTATGGCGCCGCATTCGTTTCGACATGTTGGTGGTGACATGAGTCGTTATCAGGCATGGCGTTGAAAGCGGGTTGGTAAGGTGCCGCATTCGTTTCGACATTTTGGAGGTGATATGAGTCGTTTTCAGGCCATTGCGTTGGATATGGACGGTACCTTGCTGACCCGGGATCACAAGATCTCGTCCGCCACCCGGGCCGCACTGGCCCAGGCCCGCGCCCACGGTATCAAGGTGCTGTTGGTGACGGGGCGCCACTTCATGACGGCCCGTCCTTTTCATCACGAGCTGGCCCTCGACACCCCCATCATCTGCAGCAATGGCGCCTACCTCTATGATCCGGTGCAGGAGCAGATCCTGACCGGGGATCCGCTGGCGGTGGCTCCCCTCAGCCGGCTGCTGGCGGAGGTGCAGGCGCACCAGATGGGGGCGCTGTTCCACCTCGACGAGGGGATCGGCTACCTCGGCTGCGAGGAGCATGTGACCCGGATGCGCCATTGGTCGGCGACCCAGCCGGATCATCTCAAGATCTCCCTGCTGCCGGCGGAGGATCTGGCGAGCTGGCTCAGCCGGCCGGTCTGGAAGCTGGAGCTGTTCAACCAGGATCCCGCCCTGCTCCATCACTTCATGGCAGAGGTGGTTGAACAGTTGCCCTTTACCCGTGACTGGGCGGCACCCTATGCGGTGGAGCTGGTGCAACCCGGCTGCAGCAAGGGCAACCGGCTGGCCCAGTGGGCAGCGAGCGAGGGGATCGCGATGGAGAACGTGGTGGCGTTTGGCGACAACAACAACGACATCAGCATGTTCGAGCAGGTGGGGCTGGCGGTGGCCATGGGCAACGCGGCGTCACAGATCCAGGCGCTGGCGGATCGGGTCACCGCCGATCACAACGAAGATGGCATCGCGCTGGCGCTGCAGCGCTGGGTTCTGCCCGCCTGAGGGACAGAAACAGCAACAGAAAGGGGCCATGTCGGCCCCTTTTTTGTTTGTCAGTTCCCGAAGGAGAACTGGATCACCCGATCCGGGAAGCGGATCCGGTTGTAGTCACGGCGCAGCCCCTCGTAGTGACGGATGGCGCGCTCGCGCTGGGCGCGGTAGTAGTCGCGCTGCTTGCTGTCGTTCTCGTTGCGGATCTGGCGCTCCAGTGTCTCGATGTCGCGCTCGGTTCGCTCCATGTCACTCTTGAGGTCGCTGAGCTGTTTCTCCACCAGGTACTCCTGGCGGCCGCGATCGTACTGGGTCAGGAAGCTGGCATCGTTGGGGCAGACCCCCTGATACTCGGCGCCGGACTTGCCCTTGCTGTAGGCGAGCTCCGGAATGCAGTAGAGCTCCAGCCCCTTGGCATAACCCCGTTTCCACTCTGCTTCGTCCACCTTGAGGCCGTATTCGCCGCAGGTCGAGACGTAGTCGCGGGTGGCGGCTCGGGTCTTGCCCTGCTCGCCGTCCTGATAACCCAGGTTGTACCAGCTCATGGTGCGGCACTCTTCTTCCGACAGCGAGCTGCAACCGGCGAGCAGGAAAGGCAGGGTCAGCAACAGGATCTTGGGGGACATGGACGACGGGCTCCGAGAGGGATGATGGGGGCATTCTAGAGAGGATGCCGGGGCAGGACAAGGGATGAAAAACGGTGCTGGCCGGCGCCGTTTTTTGAGCGGTTTGTCACTATTTGCGCGGGCTGGCGGCGTGGCGGCCCGCGCCCTTTCCTTGTGGCCGGCCACGGGGTAAACTGCGCCATCTTTTAACTGGCGCGTAACAAAAATAATGAAAGTCCTGACCGTCGATTACCGCTCGCCCGATGCGGCGCAGCGCTTCACCGAATCCCTGCGGACCACCGGCTTCGGGGTGCTGACCAATCACCCCATCCCGAAAGAGCTGGTGCAGTCCATCTATGACAACTGGTACCGCTTCTTCATGAGCGAGCAGAAGCAGGATTTCCTGTTCAATCGCGAGACCCAGGACGGCTACTTCCCGCCGTCGGTGTCCGAGGTGGCCAAGGGCCACAGCCAGAAGGACATCAAGGAGTACTTCCACCTCTACCCCTGGGGCCAGATGCCGGCCGAGCTGAAAGAGCAGGCGATGGAGTACTACCGGCTCGCCAACAACCTGGCGGCCGAGCTGCTGGGCTGGGTCGAGCAGTACACCCCGAGCGACATCGCCGCTCATTACAGCTGCCCGCTCTCCTCCATGATCGAAGAGAGCCAGAAGACCCTGCTGCGGGTGCTGCACTACCCGCCGTTCGACGGCACCGAGGAGCCGGGTGCCATCCGCGCCGCCGCCCATGAAGACATCAACCTGCTGACCATACTGCCCGCCGCCAACGAGCCGGGCCTGCAGGTGAAGGGTTCCGATGGCGAGTGGATGGACGTACCGTGCGATTTTGGCACCCTCATCATCAACATCGGTGACATGTTGCAGGAGGCCTCCCACGGCTATTACCCCTCCACCACCCACCGCGTCATCAACCCGACCGGCGGCAGCGCCGCTAAGTCCCGCATCTCCCTGCCGCTGTTTCTCCATCCGCGCCCGGACGTGGTGCTCTCCGAGCGTCACACCGCACACAGCTACCTGATGGAACGGCTGCGGGAGTTGGGGGTGATCTAGTCCCCGAAGCGGGTTCACCACCCTGTAAAACCGGAGCAAAATTGCTCCGGTTTTTATTTGTTGGCAGGATTGCGCGTTAAATAGAATTTAATTAGGTAATGATGCCAATAATGCGCGTTTTATCCAGATAAGCGGCGTTGTGATTGCGCAGCCCCCCCCGTACTCTGAGCGTCATTCTGGGCCCCTTGTGGCGGGCCCCACGGTTGGAGTTCTTATGAAGCAGTCCCAATGGTCATCCCGGCTCGGTTATATCCTGGCCGCCGCCGGTTCCGCAGTCGGTCTCGGCGCTATCTGGAAGTTCCCCTATGTGACGGCCGCCAACGGCGGTGGCGCCTTCCTGCTGGTGTTTCTGCTGTTCAGCTTCACCCTGGGGGTGGCGGTGCTGATGGGGGAGACCTTGCTCGGCAGCCTGAGCCGGCGCGGGGTGGTAGGGGCCTTCGGTGCACTGATGGGCAAGCGCTGGCGCTGGGTCGGCGCCATGGGGCTGCTCAGCAGCCTGCTCATCTACAGCTTCTACAGCGTGGTGGGCGGCTGGACCCTGGGTTATACCGGCATGGCGTTGGCGGGCAGTCTGCAGCACGGCGATGGTGCGGCCCTCACCGCCCGCTTCAACGACTATGTGGGTGATCCGCTCTGGCCGGTGCTGACCCACCTGCTGTTTGCCGGGCTCACCTGGTGGTTCGTGCAAGGAGGCGTGCAGAAGGGGGTGGAGCGTACCCTGCGCTGGATGATGCCGGCCCTGTTCATCATGATCCTGATGCTGGTGGCCTTCGGCCTTACCCTGCCCAACGCCATGGCCGGGGTGCGTCACTTCCTGATGCCGGATTTCAGCAAGCTCGGCATGTCCGGCGTGCTCGACGCCATGGGGCTGGCGTTCTTCTCCCTCTCCATCGGCCTTGGCATTCACACCACCTATGGCGCCTACCTGCCCTCCAGTGACGGGGTCGGCCGCTCCAGCCTCTGGGTGGTGCTGCTGGCAAGCCTCATCGCCGTGCTGGCGGGCTTGATGATCTTCCCGGTGCTGGCGGCGACCGGCATCGATCCTGCCTCCGGTCCGGGGCTCACCTTCATGACCATGCCGGCGGTATTCCAGCAGCTGCCGTTCGGCCAGGGGCTGGCGGTGGTGTTCTTCGCCTTGCTGGTGGTGGCGGCGCTGTCGTCGGCCATCTCGCTGCTGGAACACCTGCAGTGCTTCGTCAGCGAGAGCCTGGGCTGGTCACGGCGGGCCGCCTGCGGCCTCATCACCGCGCTGGTGATGGCGGGCGGCATTCCGGTCAGCCTGTCGTTCGGACCCTGGGCGCAGGTGACCCTGTTTGGCAAGAACATCTTCGAGCTGCTCGACTTCGTCACCTCCAACCTGATGATGCCCATGTTCGGCTTGGCGCTCACCCTGCTGCTGGGTTGGAAACTGGGTCGCCAGGCCTTGCCCACCGGGCTGGCGCTGCACTGGCGTACTCTGGTGATGGGCTGCTGGCGCTGGCTGGCGCCGCTGCTGATCGGCGGCATCCTGGTGCGCGGGCTGGTGTAATCAGGGTTGGCGGATGGGCTGCTGAGCCTGCTGGTGACGGTCCCTGACCTTGTCGATGGCCGCCTGCCAGCGGGCGATCACGGCGTCATCCTCGCTCTTCGAGAAGACGATGTAGAGCCAGTTCTCCTGCAGCAGTAGCCCGGAGTTCACCACGCTGCGGGGGGAGAACTTCATCTTGGCCAGGATGGCCGGCATGATCTGCTCCCCCATGGGGAAGGCGTCTATCTTGCCGAGCATCAGTCGTTCGATGGCGTCTTCGATGGTCTGGCAGCGCACCAGATTGGTGTAGCCCTCGCGGGTGAGCAGCTCGTCATCGGCGTTGCCGAGCAGCACGCCGACCCGCGCCAGCTGGCGCAGCTGGGCCAGATCGGTCAGCGGTTGGCTGCCTCTGGCCTGGTAGATCACCACCCGGTTCAGAAACAGCGGCCCTACCCACTTGAACTGGGGCTCCCGCTGGGGCGTGCGCAGAATGACGAACAGGGCAAAGCCGGGCTCGACCCTGGTCAGCGCCAGCGCCCGCTTGAGGGGGTAAATCTTGATGGGATAGTCGACCCCCATCTCCTGCTGGGCCTCCTGCACCAGTTGCACCGCCAGCCCGCCGAGCTTGCCGTCGCTGGTGTGGGTAAAGGGGGGCAGCTCGTGGCTGAGCAGGGTCAGCGGGGGTTGCGTGGCCTGCGCCAGGGTGGGCAACAGTAGCCAGGGCAGCAGCCATTTCATCCAGTATCCGGTCAGGTGCGTCACGTCGGTACATCCATGTTGCGCAAGGGAGTGGCAGGGCAGGTCGGTCCCATCGGTCATGTCGACCTCGTCCAAGCTAAGACTATTATCGTTCAAGGCCGTGGGCGGGGAGGCAGCGGCGCTGATTTTTGGCGCCGGCCGGGTGAAAACAAGATTTTTTTGGCCACATGAAAAAAAGTTTGGCCATGTTGTGTCAATTTTTCTTTCCATGGTTTAGGCTGTGATCCCTTTTCAGCATTCAGATCAGATTATTCATGTCACGTCGCGTTGTCCTGTTCGGTCGATTTTTTAGCTCGCAAGAGAGGTGACCTTGCACGCGCAGCTTGTCTGAATGTTCATTGCAAAGGTCGCCACCAGGCGGCCTTTTTTGTTGCCCCGCCCAGGCGGTTACCCATGGAGTATCGATGTGATGTTGTCTTGCCCGGAGGTTGTATGAGCCAGGTTCAGTGGTCTTCCCGTATCGGTCATGTGCTGGCAGCCGCCGGTTCGGCGATCGGCCTTGGCGCCATCTGGAAGTTTCCCTATGTGACGGCCACCAACGGCGGCGGTGCCTTCCTGCTGATGTTTCTGCTGTTCAGCTTCACCCTGGGGGTGGCCGTGCTGGTGGGTGAGACCCTGCTCGGCAGTCGCAGCCAGCGCGGGGTGCTCGGTGCCTTCCACAAGCTGGTGGGGCCGAACTGGCGCTGGATGGGGTACATGGGAATCCTGTGCGGCTTCTTCATCTACAGCTTCTACAGCGTGGTGGGCGGCTGGACCGTGGGTTACGCGGCGCTGGCGGTGAGCGGGCAGCTCAACCTGAGCGAGGGGGCGGCGCTGACCGCCTTGTTCAATGGCTATGTCAGCCACCCCTGGTGGCCGGTGCTGACCCATCTGGTGTTTGCCGGGCTCACCTGGTGGTTCGTGCAGGGGGGCCTGCAGAAGGGGGTGGAGCGGGCGCTGCGCTGGATGATGCCAGCCCTGTTCGTGATGATGATGCTGCTGGTGGTGACTGGTCTCTCCATGCCCGGCGCCATGGCCGGGGTGCGCCAGTTCCTGCTGCCGGACTTCTCCATGCTGACCGGCCAGGGCGTGCTGGACGCGCTGGGGCTGGCCTTCTTCTCCCTCTCCATCGGTCTTGGCGTGCACACCACTTATGGCGCCTATCTGCCCAGCAGCGAGGGCGTGCTGCGATCCGGCGTCTGGGTCGTGACCCTGGCGAGCCTCATCTCGGTGCTGGCTGGGTTGATGATCTTCCCGGTGCTGGCCTCCACCGGTATTGACCCGACTGCCGGCCCAGGGCTCACCTTTATGACCATGCCGGCGGTGTTCAACCATCTGCCGTTCGGCCAGGGGCTGGCGGTGGTGTTCTTCCTGCTGCTCTTGGTGGCGGCGCTCTCCTCCTCCATCTCCATGCTGGAGCACCTGGTGCGCTTCACCACCGAGGAGTGGGGCTGGTCGCGCCGTGGCGCCTGCCGAGTGCTGACCCTGCTGATCATGGCCTCCGGCATTCCGGTCAGCCTGTCGTTTGGGCCCTGGAGCGAGCTGACCCTGTTCGGCAAGACCATCTTCGATCTGCTGGACTATCTCACCTCCAACCTGATGATGCCGCTGTTCGGTCTGGTGCTGACCCTGCTGCTGGGCTGGCGACTGGGTGAATCCGTGCTGCCAGCCGGCCTGTCGCCGCTGCTGCGCGGCTGCCTGCTCTGGTGCTGGCGGCTGGTGGCGCCGCTGCTGATCGCCGGCATCCTGGTGCGCGGGCTGCTGTAACCGCGGCCCGGCTGACCGGGCCTAGTTGGGGGGCGTGGTGGGTAGGCGGGGATTGAGGTGGGAGCGGATCTGCAGCAGGGTCTTGTGGTACTCCTCGGCGTGGTGCTCCATGAAGGAGGCGCTGTGGTTGAGGCGCCGCTCCAGCCGATCCACCAGCAGGGCCACCCTGGGAGCGGCCATGCCGGCCGGCCAGCACAGTTGCAGCAGCTCCAGCAGTTGCCAGGCATCGCCGGGCAGGGCGGGGAACTCCTCCTGCAGGGTCAGCGCATACTGCACGGCCAGTTGGTGCTGACCCGCCGCGCTGGCCCGTTGCCGCTCCTGGCGCAGGTAGGTCAGCCGCAGCTCGCGCCGCTCCAGCTGTTTCATGAAATCGCCGATGACCTGCTTGAACAGCTGCTGTACCAGCGGGGCCGGGGCAACCCTGGCCTGATACTGGCTGAGCTGGCTCAGGTAGCGCTGGGCGTGGTGGGGCAGGCCACAGAACTGGCTGACGGCAAAGCCGAGCAGCTGGTTGAGGTGGTGATCCCGTGCGCTCTCCGGCGGGTGCTTGGCGAGCAGCAACAGGGCCTCGTCGAAGCGATAGTCCAGGCTCAGCATCAGCGCCTTGAGCAGGGCCTCCTCGTGGGCCCGCAGGGTCACCGCCTGGCTGAGGTAGCGATACTCCTGCTGCAAGGCACTGATCCGGGCGGCGCTCGGGTAGTGCCAGAGCACCGCCAGGCTGGCATTGAGGATGAAGTTATCGATGGACACCCGGAATTTGTGATCGCCGAAGAAGCGCAGGCTGAGGGCGTTGGCCTGCTCCAGCGCCTTGCCCTCGTCCTTGAGCAGCAGCGCCAGCAGAATGGCCGCCTGGCGCCACTCCGGTTGCCAGGCCTGCTTTTGCAGCAGCAGGGTGAGCACGTCCCAGGCTCCTTCCCACTGCCGCTCGTGCAGCAGACAGGCCAGCGCCAGTTCCAGTTGCAGGGGTGCTGGCAGCCGTTCCCGGTTGCGGGCCAGATCCTTGCGCGCACTTTCCAGTTTGTTCAGCCCCAGCAGAGCGTGGATCAACCCCTTGCGCGGCCACCAGGCATCGTGCTCCGTGGTGCAGACCGCGTAGTGCTGGGCGGCGTGAAAGTGATCCTGATGCTGCAGCAGCATGTAGCCCTTGATCCTGTCCAGCAGCGGCCCCAGCTCCCGGTACTTCTGCTGTTGATAGAGCAGGTCCTCGCACAGGGCGCAGCTGACCTGCCACTCCCTGAGCTTCATCGGGGCGGGCAGGGTGCGGGTCAGCCCGGTCAGCTGCACCAGTTCGCGCAGACTGGCGGTGAGCTGATCGGCGGTGAACGGCATGGGCAGCAGCAACGGAAAGTAGAGGTCGGATGGGGGAAACTGCAGCTGATCGTGATCCTCGTCCAGCAGCAGCAGCACGCAGCCCGGTTCGAGCAGACCCAGATAGTGTGCCTCCTGCAGCAAGCGCACCCCCTCACGGGCCTGATGGTGGTACTGGCGGCAGATGACCACATCGAACGACTGCTGGCGCAGCAGGGTGGGCAGGGTCGCCAGCTCCTTGCAGTGGGTCAGCTGGGCGGGGGTGATCCCCTGCTCATTCAGCCCTCGGGAGAGGGCCGTGCTGAGCATGGCATCATCTTCGATCAGGAGGATCTGCATCCTTGGCGCTCCTTGGCTGGTTCAGGGTACGGACAAGTATGGCATGTCGCTGGAGTCAAAGAGCTACCACGCTCGACGCCAGCCTGGGGGCGGTCAATTCCTCCCCGCCGTCAGGCACCTGGCGGGTTGATGAGAAACACCACAGCGCCGCGATAGGCCGCCGAATCGGCCAGCCTGCTCTCCCACGTTGGATCCCACTCGCCTCCCTGCACCAGCCCCACCTTGAAGGGCAGGGTCAGCCGCGTCAGCGCCTGCAGGTAGCGGGCGTAGCCAGGCTCGGTGCGGCGGCCGCGATAGGTCTGTACCACCAGCTCGTCGACCACGCCGGCGAGGGCGTTGAGGGTGGCGACGTCGCCGGTGCGGGTCCAGTCCAGCAGGCCGGTGATGCTGATGGCGCAGTCGGCGGGCAGCTGGCGACGGAGCTGGCGCAGGAAGTCGCCATAGTCCGCCAGCCGGTGGGTGCGGGCATCAAAATCGATCTGGACGCCGCGCACCTCATTGCCCTTGCGCTGCCAGGCCGCCAGCTGGTTGGTCAGGTTCTTGAGCAGGGCCTCATCCCAGTCGAGCCGCTCCACCCGATAGGCGAGCCAGAGCTCCTTTACCGGCAGCTTGCTCGGCGCTATGCCCTGCCCCTGAAAGCGCACGGGCTGGCGCGCATCGAGCGGGCCTATCTCCCCCTGATGCAGATAGAGCCGCTCCGCCTGTTGCAGCACCGGCTGGGGCCTGACCCCGGCCCACAGCCAGAACTGGCGGTAGTGGCTCGCCTCGACGGCGGCGCTGGTCTCGGCACCCAGCAGCGCCAGCATCACCAGTAATATTTGAGCTGCTTGGCCCACTGGCTCGTTCCGTACTGGCGTTTGAGGGTGTTGAACCAGCCCTTGCGCTGGCTGAGGGGGATCTCCTGGCTGCCGCAGCTGTTGTTGCCGCTCGGGGCGTAACAGTTGATGGCGCGGTAGAGGGCGTAGGCCTTCTCCTCCTTGGCGGCCTTGGGGTTGGCGATCACCTGTTGATACCAGTCGAGCCGGCTGCGCTGCTGGCCGGCAAACAGATCCCGGCTGCCCGCCAGGGTGTCGGCCCCCGGCCGCTGCAGAAGCGGATCCCAGTCCAGCCCCTGGCTCAGGAAAAACTCGCCGAGGCAGTTGAGCGCCTTGGGGGAGTTGGGGTTGTCCGCCAGGGTGGTGACCACCGCCGTGAGGGCCTGGCACTGATACTCCTGGCTTCCTTGCCAGTCGAACGGGGCGGCCAGCGGGGCCAGCGCCAGATCCTGCAGGAAGCCCTGGTAGTCGCCGTGGGTCAACTGCTTGTAGCGCAGGGTGTGGCCGGCGCGCTGGCGCAGGGTGTCGGAGGCCTGCTCATCCTGCACCATGCGGCGCAGCAGCGGGGCCGGCGCCACGTACTCCAGCAGGGGAATGCGGTAGTGATCGCTCTGGATGGGGCTCTCCTTGGCGAACACCTGCTCCAGCCGACCGGCCCGCTCCAGGGTCATGGCCAGCGCCAGCTGCAGCAGCTGATCCTGCAAGGGGGTGGGCTGGCTGGCGAGCAGGGCGCGCCACTGCTGCTCCGCCTCGGGCAGCGCCTGACTGGCCGCCAGCGCCATGCCTTTGAGCACCTGCTGGCTGAAGGCCAGGTTGTCGAGTGGCCCCTTGCCGAGGGCGGGAGCGGCGGCGATGACGGCGGCATAATCCTTGGCGAGATAGTAGCGCTCGGCCTGCTGCAGATAGGCGAGCCAGGCCGGGTTGCTGGCAAACTGAGCGGTCTGTTGCGCGAGCTCGCCGCTTTGCAGCGGTTGCCACTCGTCCCAGCTCTCGTGCAACCGCAGCCGGCGCAGATCCTGCACCAGGGTCAGCTGCGGCATGGCGGCTGAGCCGGTGAAGCCGGGCTGCATCAGCAGCTTGAGGTCTATTTCGTTGAGCAGCACCGGGTTGCCCGGCTGGCGGCTCGCCTGCTGGAACAGGCTGGCCAGCGCCGCCTCATCCCCCTTGAACCAGGCGAGCCGGCGCAGCAGCCCGTTGGCGGAGTCGAGATAGCGCCCCTCTGGGTAGCGACTGCGATAGTCGGCGATGAACTGCTCGGCGCGCTGCACGGCGGCCTGGTCAATCTGGTTGCGATCCAGGGTGCCCCAGTCATCGAAGGCGCTTTGCTGGGACTGGTTGAGGGCGACCCGGATCCGCATGTAATCCGCCGTCTCTTTCAGCCAGGGCTGATCCTGTCCGGCGAGGGCGGCAAACAGCGCATCGGCCTGGGCGAACTCCCCCTGATAGAAGAGTCGGCTGGCGGCCAGGTAGTCGGCAAAGCCCTGGCCGGCGGCTGACAGCGGTGTGGACTTGTCCTCCGGCGTCGTGGCCGTTTCGACCTGCTGGGCGCACTGGCCCAGCATGGCCAACCGCTGGCGGGCCAGCTGGCTGCGCTCGTCGGCGCCAAGGGCCGGGGTGTCGACCAGCGCCTGCAGGAAGGCTTCGGCCGCGATGGGATTGTTGCTGATGCAGCGCCCCTCGCTCCAGCCGGCGGCCCGCTCCAGGGCGGCCTGGGTGGTGCTCTGCTCGATGCCGAGACCGGCGGCCAGCGCCAGCAGGGGATCCGGCACGGCGGGGGCCGGCTCGGCCTGGGTCGGGTTGAGCAGGGCCGGGTTGAGCAGATCCTCGATGGCGAAGGGCAGCGGCAGCGGCGCCTTGGGCAGCGAGAAGGCCTGCTCATCGGCCAGCAGCAGCGCCAGGTTGGTGCGGGTGTCGTTGTCGGGGGAGAGGAACGGCAGCCCGTTCAGATGGCACTGGGCGGCGGTCAGTTGCAGGGTGAGCGGCGTCTCGCAGCCATCCGGGCCGCAGGCCAGGGCGGGCAGGCTGCACAGGGCCAGCCACAGGGGAGTCAGTTTCATGGGCGCTTCCAGCAGGAGTCGGGATGCTGGCACGCTACAAGATGCCTTCACCCCTTTCAACTGACCATAGGGGCAGGTCGGCCGGCGGCGGGCCTACTGCAGGCCGGGCCCGTTGGCCGAGAAGGGGCAGTCGCGCTGCTGGATCAGTTGCTCCCCCGAGCCTGCCGCCCCCTGCCAGTGCAGGGCCAGCTGGCCGAGGCGGCCCAGGTGGCGCAGCTCGAATTCGTAGCGCAGGCAGGGCTCGGCGAGGGGCAGGCTGGCCATGCCGGCCGGCAGCCGGTAGTCGTAGCGCAGCAGGGGGCCGTCTGTCAGCGTGCTGCGGCTGGGCAGCAGTCCTTCCGCCGTGGGGACGGGGGCGCTCAGCCGGCGGCGCAGGCTGAGGGGGGCGTCGATCGCCTTCTGGTAGTGCAGGCCGTTCATGGCCGCCAGCTCCTCCTCCAGCCGTTGCAACTCCCCCTCCAGCCCGCTCAGCGCGGCCCCCAGCTGTTGATGAACGGGGGCGGCGCAGCCCCCCAGCAGCAGGGTGAGAAGCAACAAGGGGGCGCGGGTCGGGTGCATGGGCTCTCCTTTGAGCGCACGGATGGGCTGGGCCGGGGCTGACTATAGCAGGGTATTGGTGGGCGGCGCGGCGCGCAGCAGGCTGGCGAGCCGCTCCAGCCCCTCGGCGACGCGGGCGTCGGTGGCCGGCTGGCTCAGGCTCAGCCGCACGCCCTGCGGGGCGGCGAACTGGCCGGCGGCGAAGTGTTCCCCGCTGGCCACGCCGACGTCAAGGGCGTTGGCGGCTTCGGCGAACTCCTGGCTGCGCCAGGGTTCCGGCAGCGGCAGCCAGGCGTGCATGGAGCCCGCTTGCCAGCAGGCCCCCGGCAGCAGGTGGCGCAGCAGCTCGCCGCGACGTGCCAGGATCTGCCGCTGCTGCTCTACAAGAGGCATGATCTGGCGCTGGCTCACCAGCTTGCAGGCCAGTTCGATGAGCAGCGGGCTCACCATCCAGCTCGACAGTCGCATCGCCTGGGCGAAGGCGCCGCGCAGGGCCGGCGGGGTCAGCACGAAGCCGACCCGCAGGCCGCCACAGGCGATTTTGGCCAGGCTGCCCAGATAGATGACCCGCTCCGGCGCCAGATTGACCAGCGGTGTCACCGGTTGCTGGGGCAGCAGGCCGTTGACGTCATCCTCGATGATCAGCAGGTCGTGGTGACGGGCGATGGCGACGATGGCCTCGCGCCGCGCCAGGCTCATGGTGGCGGTGGTGGGATTTTGCAGGGTGGGGGTGAGGTAGAGCAGCTTGGCGCGGCGGGTGCGGCAGGCCGCCTCCAGCGCGTCGGGCAGCAGCCCCTCTGCGTCCATCGCCAGCCCCACCACCTGATTTTTCAGCTGACGGGCGTTGCCCAGCATGCCGGGGTAGCTGAGCCCTTCGCAGAACAGGGTCTCCCCCACGCAGCTGGTGGCCAGCAAGGAGAGCATGATGCCGTGCTGGGCGCCGTGGCTGAACAGCAGATACTCCTCGCTGCCCGCCACCCCCTGCTCGGCCAGCCAGTCGATGAACAGCTGGCGCTGGCTCGGCTGGCCCGCCTCCTTGTCATAACCGAGCAGGGCGTTGAGATCCCCGTCCGCCACTTCCGCCAGCATGGGGCGGATGATGGCGGCCCGATCCAGCTGCACCGGCAGGTTCTGCCACAATTCGATGCGGTGTCCCTCCTCCTTGCGGATCACCCAGGCGTTGGCCGGATCCTCATGATCCCCTTTGACCCAGGTGCCGTGCCCCACCCGGGCGGCCAGCAGCCCGCGCCGCTCCGCCTCGCCATACGCGCGGGTGACGGTGCCGACGGTGACCCCCAGTTTGTCCGCCAGCGCCCTGTGGGTGGGCAGCCGGGTCTCGGGCGGCAGGGAGCCGTCCTGAATGGCCTGCTCGATGGCCTTCACCAGTTTGAGGTAGAGGGGGCCGGCGAAGGGGGTGAGGTCCGGGGTCCAGATTGTCATGGTGACAATAAATCCATTGATCGAAATGTATCGGCAATATAGCGTGATTTTGAACCCGATAACAACCAAAAGTGGCACATTGTATCGATACAATGTGCGCAGTTCAGGAGTACAAAGATGACGATCGAATGGTATGCCACTCTGTTTGGCTTTGCGTTGCTCACCTGTGGCACGCCGGGTCCCAACAACCTCATGCTGACCGCCTCCGGCGCCAACTTCGGGGTGCGTCGCACCCTGCCCCATCTGATCGGTGTCGTGGTGGGGCAACCCGTCCTGCAACTGGTGCTGGCGCTGGGGCTCTACCCCCTGTTCGAGCGTTGGCCGCTGCTCAAGCTGAGCTTGCAGGTGCTGGGCAGCCTCTATTTGTTGTGGCTGGCGTGGCGCATCGCGGTGGCCGGTGCCCCCGGTGATCCGGAACGACGTTCACGCCCGCTGACCCTGCTGGAGGGGCTGGGCTTTCAGTTTCTCAACCCCAAGGCCTGGATGATGGGGATCTCCGCCATCAGTCTGTTCAGTCTGCCGGGCAGTGCTTACTGGCCGAGTCTGTGGGGCATCATGGCCGTCTTCCCCATGGCGGGATTGCCAGTCTGCTTTGCCTGGGTGCTGTTCGGTCATCAGCTCAGCCGCTGGATCAACTCTGACAGAGGCTGGCGCCGGCTCAACGGCAGCCTGGGGGCGCTGACCGCGCTCTGCGTGGTGATGCTCTGGTACTGAGTGCTGCCAGAGGCCGCATAAAGATGCGAAGAAAGTGCATCTGCGGCCTTGTCTGACGGGCACCGGCTCTGCATATTAGAAGGCTTGTCGCCGAGTCGGCGCCCTGCATCATCAAGAGGTTGAGATGGATCTGAACTGGTTGCTTCCCCTGGCGGGCTTTGCCCTCATCACTTGCGGCACGCCGGGCCCCAACAACATGCTGCTCACCAGCGCCGGTGCGGCCCAGGGCTTTCGCCGCAGCGTGCCCCTGCTGGTGGGCGTGGTGGGGGGGATCAACCTGATGATCCTGGCCACGGCGCTGGGGCTGGGGGTGATGTTCGAGCAGCTGCCACTGCTGCACGACGGGCTCAAGCTCATCGGTTCGGCCTACCTGCTCTGGCTGGCCTGGAAGGTGGCGACCGCCAGCGGCCCGGCCGAGGGCAACCGGCCGCTGATCCCGGCCCATCAGGGGGCCATGCTGCAACTGCTCAACCCCAAGGCGTGGATGATGGCGCTCTCCGCCATCAGCGGCTTCACCCTGGCGGGGGAGGCCTACTGGCCCTCCGCCATCTGGGTGCTCGGCATCTTCTTCGTGACCGGCCTCTATACCGGGGCCTTCTGGGTGCTGTTCGGTGCCCAGGTGCGCCGCCTCATCCGCACCGCCAGAGGCTGGCGTCGTTTCAATCTCGGCATGGGGGTCGCCACGGCGGCCTGCGTGCTGATGATCTGGATTTAGTCCGGGCCTGCGCCCGGGCCTTTACCGGCTGTCTTGTTGGCCCTGCGGGGCCTTTTTTATTCACAGGGCGGCGCGATGACGCGCGCCGCTCCCTGTTCGGTGTACACAATCCGTTTACACAAGGAGGTCCCATGAAATGTATCGGTCTGCTGGGTGGCATGAGCTGGGAGTCCACCGTCAGTTACTATCAGGCGCTCAACCGGGGCGTGCGCGAGCGGCTCGGAGGCCTGCACTCGGCGCGGGTGCTGCTGAGCAGCGTCGACTTTGCCGAGATAGAGCGGCTGCAGCACATCGGGGACTGGCCCGCCACCGCCCGTCTGCTGGCGGCCGAGGCGCGGGCCATCCAGGCCGGCGGCGCCGACTTTCTGCTGATCGGTACCAACACCATGCACAAGGTGGCGCCCGAGATCGAGGCCGCCATCGACATCCCGCTGCTCCATATCGCCGATGCCACCGCGCGTCAGCTGCAAGCGGACGGGATCCAAAGGGTCGGCCTGCTCGGCACCCGCTTCACCATGGAGCAGGATTTCTACAAGGGGCGCTTGCAGGAGAAGTTCGGGCTGGAGGTGCTGGTGCCTGATACGGCTCAGCGGGAGCGGGTGCACCGCATCATCTATGACGAGCTGTGCCTCGGCGACATTCGCGAGGCATCGCGGGCCGAGTACCTGGCCATCATCAGCGCGCTGGCCGACGCGGGAGCCCAGGCGGTGATCCTCGGCTGCACCGAGATAGCCCTGCTGGTGGGGGAGGCCGAGGCCGCGGTGCCGCTGTACGATACCACCACGATCCACGCCGAGGCGGCAGTCACTCTGGCGCTGGCTTGACGACAGGGGCCTGCTGGCAAGCGGATAAGCCAGAAATTGTCCGGCTGCCGGCTCGGCAGGGCTTGACCTTGCCGCAGGGTTGCTGCTTAGGCTGAAGGTCCGCTTTGGCCAACGAGGAACGACTCATGCAGCGCCGCGATTTTCTCAAATTCTCCACCGCCGTCGGTATCGCCGGCGCCCTGCCCTGGTGGGGGCGGGCGGTTGCCGCCGAGCGGCCAGCCCTGCCGATTCCTGCGCTGCTGGAAGCGGACGCCAGCGGCGTGTTCCAGCTCAGAGCCCAGCCAGGCCAGATGCAGTGGCGACGCCAGCCGACTCATAGCTGGGGCTACAACGGCAACCTGCTCGGCCCCACTTTGCGTGCCCGTCAGGGGCAGGCGGTGCGAGTCCGGGTCGCCAACCAGCTGGCGGAGACCACTACTGTGCACTGGCACGGGCTGGAGGTGCCCGGCACTGCCGATGGCGGCCCGCAGGCCAGCATTCCTTCCGGCAAAGAGTGGCAGGCGGCGTTTCGCATCGAGCAGCCGGCGGCTACCTGCTGGTATCACCCCCATACCCACGGTCAGACCGGCCATCAGGTGGCCATGGGGCTGGCCGGGCTCTTCATCCTCGACGACGAGGAGAGCCTGCGGCTGCCGCTGCCCCAGCGCTGGGGGTGGACGACATCCCGCTGGTGCTGCAGGACAAGCGGCTCGATGGGCGGGGTCAGGTGGACTACCAGCTGGACGTGATGAGCGCGGCGGTCGGCTGGTTCGGCGATCTGATGCTGACCAACGGCGCCGTTTATCCGACCCACGACGCTCCCCGTGGCTGGCTGCGGTTGCGGCTGCTCAACGGCTGCAATGCCCGCTCTCTCAAGTTGGCGGCCAGTGACGGCCGCCCCTTGTATGTGATCGGCAGCGATGGCGGCCTGCTGGCGGAGCCGGTGGCGCTGAGCGAGCTGGCGCTGCTGCCGGGGGAGCGCTTCGAGGTGATGGTGGATGCCCGCAATGGCAAGGCGCTCGACCTGCTCACCCTGCCGGTACGCCAGATGGGGATGACCCTGGCGCCGTTCGATGCGGCCCTGCCGCTGCTGCGGATCCGGCCCTCCCTGATTGAGGGCAAGGGACGCTTGCCGGACAGCCTGGCCCGGCTGCCGGCGCTGCCCGCCACTCAAGGCTTGCCGAGCCGCACCCTGACCCTGTCGATGGATCCCGAGCTGGATCGGCAGGGGATGCAGGCGCTGATGAGCCGCTACGGCCACGGCGCCATGGCGGGCATGAGCATGGCCCACGGCGATACGGGCGCCATGGCCGGGATGAAGATGGACGGGCAGGGCGACGGGATGGCGGGGATGGATCATGGCGACATGGCCATGCCAGCGGGCGAGATGCAGCACGACACCATGGCGGGGATGCAGGAGGACAAGGGCAGTGCCAAGCCGCTGGATCTGCACGGCGGCAACCGCATCAACGGCCAGGCCTTCGCCATGAACGACCCGCAGTTTGCGGTCAAGCGCGGCCGTACCGAGCGCTGGATCATCTCGGGGGAGGGGGACATGATGCTGCACCCCTTCCATATTCACGGCACCCGCTTCCGGATCCTGAGCGAGAACGGTCAGCCGGTGGCCCCGCATCGCGCCGGCTGGAAGGACATCGTCAAGGTGGAGGGCGGGCGCAGCGAGGTGCTGGTGCGTTTCGATCACGCGGCGCCCAAGGAGCGGGCCTACATGGCCCACTGCCATCTGCTGGAGCACGAGGATACCGGCATGATGCTTTCGTTCACGGTGGAAGAGTAAAAAGAATGGCCCGAACGGGGCCATTTGTTCATTTCACTGGTCAGATCTCACTATCTACGCACGCCACATACCCCTCGGCATAAAAGCGTGTAAAATTGCGCCCTGAATTTTCCGGCCAGCGCGCGCTGGCCGCGACTCCTTACCTGCAAGGCTGACACTGTGACTGAAGTAGATAGATTCGCGGACATTCGCCCCTACCGCGATGAGGAAGTGCCGGCAGCCATCGAACGGCTGATCCGGGATGATGAATTTGTCGGCGCCATCGCCAAGTATCGTTTCGGCTCCCTGATGAGCTGGCTGGGCTGGGCCATCCGCCCGCTGATCCGCCAGTTCCTGCGCTACAAGTGGTCCAAGGTGACCACCATCCATCAGGTGCAGATGGGGGTGACCCGCTACATGAGCCGGATGATCGCCACCTCCACCCAGGGGGTGACCTTCTCCGGGCTCGAGCATCTGAAGAAGGAGCAGGGCTACCTGTTCGTCTCCAACCACAGGGACATCGCCATGGATCCGGCGTTCGTCAACTGGGGGCTGCACACCCACGGTTTCGATACCGTGCGCATTGCCATCGGCGACAACCTGCTGCGCAAACCCTGCGCCACCGAGCTGATGAAGCTCAACAAGAGCTTCATCGTCAAGCGCTCCGCCAAGGGGCCGCGGGAGATGATGAAGGCGCTCGGCGAGCTGTCGGCCTACATCGGCCAGTCGGTGCACGAAGGCCACTCCATCTGGATCGCCCAGAAGGAAGGGCGCGCCAAGAACGGCGATGACAAGACAGATCCGGCCATCCTCAAGATGTTCTACGTGGACGGCAAGAAGCAGAAGATCGAGTTCGTCGACTACATGCGCAGCCTCAATATCGTGCCGGTCAGCATCAGCTACGAGCTGGATCCTACCGACAAGGCCAAGGCGCGCGAGCTGTACGAGAAGTCGGTCAACGGCAGCTACGAGAAGGGCGAGTTCGAGGACATCGAGAGCATCGTCGCCGGCATCGTCGGCCAGAAGGGGCGGGTTCATGTCTCCTTCGGCGCCCCCATCACCGAGGGCTTCAGCGATCCGGATGAGCTGGCCGCGCTCATCGACAAGGCGATCTGGGGCAACTACCGCCTCTTCCCGGGCAACTACCTGGCTGCAGATGTGGCAGGCCACGCCAACACCATCGAGCAGGCTGCCTTCCTGAGCCGTCAGTCGGAGGTGCCGGAAGAGCACAAGGCCATCTGGCGCGCCATGTACGCCAAGCCGGTGGAGAACGCCGGCAAGGCTTGAATGAAACCGGTTGCGTGAAAAAAACGGGAGCAGATGCTCCCGTTTTTGCGTCTGGTCAAAGTCGACGGTGCTGGAGTAGTGAATAATATTGTTTCAGCTGGTACGATCACTGGGCGAACGCGCTTGCGCCTCTTGGCAAGCCGCGGATGAGTGTGTAACAGTGCACTCATCCCGCTTGATACGAGCAAATGCTCTATCTCTGTCTGCACGGATTGCAGGCGGTGTGACACAAGGACCTCAACAGGGTCCTTTTTCATTTTGCGGCTAAGATGTCGCCTGAATACACCTAAGGAAGCGCCATGATCACCGGCAGTCTGAACACCCTGCAGCGCACGCCGCTGCCCGCCCCGCTGGACCGCATCATGGTCGAGGTGGTGCAAAGCGTCGAACAGTGGCTGCAGGCGCCGCTCGGCAAGCAGGAGATCGACGGCCTCACGCTGTTCTGCCTGGTGAGCGAAGAGCTGACCGAGCCGGCCGCGGATCGCCGTGGCGAGTTCCATCAGCAGTATCTGGACATCCAGCTGCTGCTGCGTGGTGAAGAGTGGATCGGGGTCGGGCCCCATGGCTATGTTGCCGAAGGCGCCGATCATCCCCATCCCGACCTCTGGTTCGTCGAGGACGAACAGACCAGTTATCTGGCGTTGCAGCCCGGCGACTTCGCCATCTTCTGGCCGGGAGAACTGCATCGCCCCCTCTGCACCCCCAACCAGCCGGCTCAGGTGAAGAAGCTGGTGGTCAAGGTGCACCGGGATCTGCTGGCCGGCCTGTGACCGATGGCGCAGCCTGGCTGAGACGAGTGCCCGGAATCATCCGGATTTGCACTTAACATATTGAAAAATTGGGCGCACTTTCCTGCGACCATAAGCCCCCGGCAGGGGAATCCCATCCACTTTGGATGACACGACACTGTCGGCATAAAGCCGAAGCACAGGAAGATGTAGAACATGAGCAAGTTGGTATTGATCCTTAACTGCGGTAGCTCTTCCCTGAAATTTGCCGTAATGGACGCCGAAACAGGTGAGGACATGCTGTCCGGCCTGGCCGAATGCTTCAATCTGGATGATGCACGTATCAAATGGAAACTCCACGGGGTCAAGGGCGAAGCCATGCTGGGCGCGGGCGCTGCGCACCAGGAGGCCCTCGACCACATCGTGGGTCACATCTTGCCGCAGGATCCGACCCTGGCCGAGCAGCTGGTGGCCATCGGTCACCGCATCGTGCACGGTGGCGAGCAGTTCTCCCGTTCCGTTCGCATCGATGACGGCGTGATTGCCGGCATCGAAGCCGCCATTCCGTTCGCCCCCCTGCACAACCCGGCGCACCTGATCGGCATCCGTGCCGCGCTGAAGGTGTTCCCGGCGCTGGCTGAGAAGAACGTGGCCGTGTTCGACACCGCCTTCCATCAGACCCTGCCACAGGAAGCCTACCTCTACGCGCTGCCCTACAAGCTCTACAAAGAGAACGGCATCCGTCGTTACGGCGCTCACGGCACCTCCCACCGCTTCATCGCGGAAGAGACCGCCAAGGCGCTGGGCAAGCCGCTCTCCGAGCTCAACATCATCAACTGCCACCTGGGTAACGGCGCCTCCGTCTGCGCCATCCGTGGCGGCGAATCCGTCGACACCTCCATGGGCCTGACCCCGCTGGAAGGGCTGGCGATGGGCACCCGCTCCGGCGACATAGACCCCGCTGTAGTCTTCTTCATGCACGACCAGCTCGGTTACAGCGTGGAGCAGATCAATCACACCCTGACCCGCGAGTCCGGCCTGCTGGGCATGACCGAGGCGAGCAGCGACTGCCGTTACGTCACCACCAACTACGCCACCGACGCCGGTGCCAAGCGTGCGCTGGACGTGTTCACCTACCGGGTGGCCAAGTATGTCGGTGCCTACGCTGCCGCCATGGATGGTCGTCTGGACGCCCTGGTGTTCACCGGTGGTATCGGTGAAAACGCCGCCATGGTGCGCGAGATGGTGCTGGCCCGTCTGGCCCTGTTCGGCTTCAAGATCGACAAGGAAGCCAACAACGCCGCGGTGCTGGGCGGTGAAGGCCCCATCACGGCCGAAGGCAGCCGCCTGGCGCTGGTGATGCCCACCAACGAAGAGCTGGTCATCGCCCGCGATGCCCTGAGCCTGGTCGGCTAACGTCCCTCGCTCCCAGACAACGCCCGGCCCCTGCCGGGCGTTGTCGTTTGTGGCGGCCGTGGCGCCGGCTGTCATTTGACATGGGGTGGCAGATACGTACCCTGACCGCAGTTTCACGCACAGGAGGATGGGATGAAGGAGATGTTTTTTCGCTGGCTGGCCGGGCTCGGGCTGGAGGTAACCGGCATGATGGGGCTGGTGATCGCTCTGGGCTTTATCGTGCTCACCTCGCTGTTGCTGCACATGCTGCTGCACCGGGTACTGCTGGTGCGGCTGGTGGGGGTGCTGGGCAAGACCAAGCAGGTGTGGCTGCCGCCCCAGCTGCAACAGCGGCTGTTCTACCGGCTAGCCTTCGTGCTGCAGGGGGCCGTGCTGCTCGGCCAGGCCGAGATCTGGCTGCCGCGCAACTCCGACAGCCTGCAACTGATCGAGATGGTGGCCCAGCTCTGGATCCTGCTGTTCTTGCTGCTCTCCCTGTTTGCCCTGCTCGACTGCATGCTGTCGGTGAGCCGCTACACCCGGCTCGGGCGGGATCTGCCCCTGCGCGGCATCTTCCAGGGGGTGAAGCTGGTGGGCAGCATCCTGGTGGGGATCCTGATGATCGCCCTGCTGCTCGGCAAGTCGCCGCTGTTCCTGTTCAGCGGTCTGGGTGCCATGACCGCGGTGTTGATGTTGGTGTTCAAGGATCCCATCCTCGGGCTGGTGGCCGGCATTCAGCTCTCCGCCAACCGGATGCTGAGCGTCGGTGACTGGCTGCAGATGGACAAGTACGGCGCCGATGGCGAGGTGACCGACATCGGTCTCACCACGGTCAAGGTGTCGAACTGGGACAAGACCATCACCACCATCCCCACCTATGCCCTCATCTCGGACTCCTTCAAGAACTGGCAGGGGATGACAGAATCGGGTGGTCGGCGCATCAAGCGCAGCGTCAACATCGACATGACCAGCGTGCGCTTCCTGACGGCGGACGAGCAGCTGCAGCTCAAGCAGGCCCAGCTGCTGGCGCCCTATCTGAGCCGCAAGGAGCAGGAGCTGAGCGCCTACAACCAGCAGCTGAGCGACGCCATCAGCTGCCCCATCAACGGTCGTCACCTCACCAACCTCGGCACCCTGCGCGCCTATCTGGACGCCTACCTGCGCGCCCACCCCGGCATTCGCAAGGACATGACCCTGATGGTGCGCCAGCTGGCACCGACCTCGGACGGCCTGCCGCTGGAGATCTACTGCTTCACGGCGACCACCGCCTGGGCCGATTACGAAGGGATCCAGGCCGACATTTTCGACCACATATTTGCCATCATTGAGCAATTTCATCTGCGGTTGCACCAATCTCCCACAGGTTACGATATGCGCGCCTGGCAAAAGGGATAAACCACTGACTGGCAGGGGCTGGCGGCGGATAAAAAAAGCGATATTAATCGCCGACCCGCCGCCACTTGTCAGTTGAAATTTGCCCGGCAGAGGAGAAAAATGGCGGCCTTCTCTTCGCCCCCCGGATCGCCCGCCGCTCCCGGGTCAGCCCAGAGTCTTGAACCACGTCATCCATTACAGGAAAGTTATGAAGCTCCTCCACACTACTGCGGCCGCGCTGTGCTGCAGCCTCCTCTTGGGCGCCGCGCCTGCGCTCGCTGTTGAATACGCCCTGCCTGCGGCCAACAGCCGCCTGGTGGGTGAAAATCTGGAATACGTGGTCCCGGCCGAAGAAAACGGCCAGCCGCTGGAGGCCGCCGCCGCCAAATTCCAGCTGGGGCTGACCAACATGCTGGAGGCCAACCCCAAGGCGGATCCCCTGCTGCTGCAGACCGGCGAGAAGCTGATCGTGCCGCACCAGCTGATCCTGCCGGATGCGCCCCGTGAAGGCATCGTGCTGAACGTGGCCGAGATGCGCCTCTACTACTACCCGAAAGGCAAGAAGGTGGTGGAAGTGCTGCCCATCGGCATCGGCCAGCTCGGTACCGACACCCCGGAAAACTGGGTGACCAGCGTGCAGCGCAAGAAGGCGGGCCCGACCTGGACCCCGACCGCCAAGATGCATGCCGAATATGCCGCCCGTGGCGAGAGCCTGCCGGCAGTGTGGCCGGCTGGCCCGGACAACCCCATGGGGCTGTTCGCGCTCTACATCGGCAAGATGTACGCCATCCACGGCACCAACGCCCAGTTCGGCATCGGCCTGCGGGTGAGCCACGGCTGCGTGCGCCTGCGCAACGACGACATCGAGTACCTGTTCAAGAAGGTACCGGTCGGTACCCGCGTGCAGTTCGTCAACCAGCCGATCAAGGCCAGTGTCGAGCCGGATGGCCGCCGCTACCTGGAAGTGCATCAGCCGCTCTCCCGCAATCAGGAGGAGTTCAACTCCAGCCTGCCTGCGCCGCTGCCGATGACCCCGGCGGTGACCCGCTTCATTGCCCACGCCGACAGCGACTCCCAGCTGGTCAAGCAGGCGCTGGAGCAGCGCAGCGGCATGCCGATCGCGATCAATCGCTGATTGGTGCTTGCCGACATGGCCCCGACCTCTGGTCGGGGCTTTTTTTTTTGCGGCCGTGGCGGGGCTCTGCCACTGATCGTGCCCGGCGGATAAGCAGTTGCTGCGTCAGGATAAAATCTGGCGGAACGGGGCAACGCTGGTCTGTTGGTTAAAGATGAAACGTTTATATTGTGTTTTCTGTTTGTTAAAAAAGGTTGAGGTCATGGGATCTGCTGATTAAGCTAGGGCGGTTTTTTAAGGAAGAGCCCGTCGTCAGAACGGGTACACACGTCACATAACGGAGTTTTGAATGACAGCCAGCACACCCATGCTCATCACCTTTCTGGTGTACATCCTCGGGATGGTCCTGATCGGCTTTATCGCCTATCGCGCCACCCGCAACTTTGACGACTACATTCTCGGCGGCCGCCGGATGGGGAGCTGGGTGACCGCCCTCTCCGCCGGTGCCTCCGACATGAGCGGCTGGCTCCTGATGGGCCTGCCGGGCGCCGTCTTCATTGGCGGCATCTCCGAGAGCTGGATCGCCATCGGCCTCACCCTGGGTGCCTACCTCAACTGGCGCTGGGTCGCCGGCCGGCTGCGGGTGCATACCGAGAAGAACCGCAACGCCCTGACCCTGCCGGACTACTTCACCTACCGCTTCGAGGACAAGAGCCGGGTGCTGCGCATCCTCTCCGCCCTGGTGATCTTGCTGTTCTTCACCATCTACTGCGCCTCCGGCGTGGTGGCCGGTGCCCGCCTGTTCGAGAGCACCTTCGGCATGAACTATGACACCGCCCTCTGGGTCGGCGCCGCAGCCACCATCACCTATACCTTCTTCGGCGGCTTCCTCGCGGTGAGCTGGACCGATACGGTGCAGGCCACCCTGATGATCTTCGCCCTGATCCTCACCCCGGTGTTCGTCATCATCGCGGTGGGCGGCATCGACACCGCCATGGTGCAGGTGGCGGCGCAGAACGCCAGCAACCTCGACATGTTCAAGAACCTGGACTTCATCGCCATCATCTCGCTGATGGCCTGGGGCCTGGGCTACTTCGGCCAGCCCCACATTTTGGCGCGCTTCATGGCGGCGGACTCCCACCACTCCATGGCCAATGCCCGCCGCATCAGCATGACCTGGATGGTGCTGTGCCTGGGCGGCGCCGTGGCCATCGGCTTCTTCGGCCTGGCCTACTTCTCCACCTTCACCGAACAGGCCGCCGGCGTCACCGGCAACCCGGAGCGGGTCTTCATCGAGCTCTCCAAGATCCTGTTCAACCCCTGGATCGCCGGCGTGCTGCTCTCCGCCATCCTGGCGGCGGTGATGAGTACCCTCAGTTGCCAGCTGCTGGTCTGCTCCAGCGCCATCACCGAGGATCTCTACAAGCCGTTCCTGCGCAAGAACGCCTCCCAGCAGGAACTGGTGTGGGTCGGGCGTGCCATGGTGCTGGTGATCGCACTCATCGCCATCGCCGTCGCCATGAACCCGGAGAACCGGGTACTGGGGCTGGTGAGCTACGCCTGGGCCGGCTTTGGCGCCGCCTTCGGCCCCGTGGTACTGCTCTCCGTGCTCTGGTCGCGGATGACCCGCAACGGCGCTCTGGCGGGCATGCTGGTGGGTGCCCTGACCGTCATCGTCTGGAAGCAGTTCGGCTGGCTGGGGCTCTATGAAATCATCCCGGGCTTCCTCCTCTCCGGACTCGCCATCGTGGTGTTCAGCCTGCTGGACAAGGCCCCCTCCAAGGCCATGCTGGAGCGCTTTGACGACGCCGAGCGCGAGTTCCAGACCCCGCCGGATGCGCTGGGTCAGCCGGTTGCCGTCAACTGAGTTGGCTACTGCCGATAACAAAAAGCCCCGCGATGCGGGGCTTTTAAATACAGTATTGGAAAGGGTGGGGCCCAGACCTCTGTAAATGAAAATAGACCTAGCCGAGAGCTTGGATTGAGCACCGTCGTATTAGTTAAAACAAGGCACCGGCTCAAGGCCGGTGTCAGGTGATAACGAGATCTGTACATTCAATGCATGGTGAAAATATTACGCGTTGCGAATCTATCTTAAACAATTTGCTAGATGCTAGTCCTCAACATCATCCCAATTACGCTGTCTGTTATAGTAGCAACCAAACTCGGACAAAGAACAAACTCTGAATGCTAGCTCACGATCTAGTTCTAAGAACATTGCTATATCTGATAAGTGTCCATAATTTAGCTCAAACCACTCACCTCTAATACAAAATTCAGAATAGTTGTTGTGCAAAAAACTTTCTAAGTAGGAAATTTCTTTGCCCAAGTAGTCATCTAAATCTGCTTCGAAGTAGCAAATAAGCTTAAGTTTATATGGACACCCTGTCTGGTGAGTGGCAAGACGCTTTTCAAGATCGTTAGTAACACCAATTTTATAGTACTTACTTCTTCCGCAACGGATAATATACAAGTACCTTGGAGCATTGTCATTTTTCAAATAATTATTATATTTTTTGTACGCAAGCTTCAAATCATCTTCTGTTGCTTGCGAATAATCAAACAGAGCTGCGATCTTTAGAGCATGTGCCTTTGTGAAACGAATTGAACTATACCAACGGCTCAATCTTTCCTCCTGCTATTTAACACCCTGTTAAGGGGCTAGCAACGAATACAGATGTCGCTACATACCACCTTAAGCATTAAACGCAACGCATGATAAAAATGCCATGCGTTGCGAGTCACTCTTAAAAAGTTTGTAATGCTATTTTTTGTCTGTAATAGCTTCAACACCTCGGATAGAGAAACGTTTGCTGTAATGAGGCGATTTGTATAGAGCTTTAGTTTTTTTCTCAGCGGTTGTAATTAAAAGTTCCATTGCTTCGGCTAAACCTTTTTCCTTGTATGCTGTAGACAGATCATTACTAAAACTCATATCTGGATTTGCCGTTATGCACGGCACTTTAGGATGACCAATTTGCTCCAAGTACGCATAAAAAGCATCTTTTGAAATGACAAGGCCAAACTCGCGCCACGCATATTTCTTACCCCAGTAATAACCATCTGTGGCTTTGTGTGTGACCCTTTCGTCATTTTTTTGTTTGTTAACTTTATGTCTATCTTTAGAAAACTCTTTTGCATACATGTAGGATAGCATCGGGCTTACACTGTCTGATTTTGAAATACACGACAGGTCGACGATCTTACGGCCATCTTTATCCTCGCGGAATCCGATATTATACCTTTCGCCTTCTTCCATTTCGGCAACTCCATTTGCCTCGAACTGATACAAGGTATTAGTTGTTTTTGGTTTAAATGTGTGCAAAAAACGACCTTCATCGATATAAGTCGTTGTGTACTCAGTGACAATAACGTCATAGATTGTTTTTAAATCTCTTGATTTCATAAATACCTAACCATTTCTACCGACATGTTTAAAATTACATAACGTGGATTTTCATGGGGGACGCTTAGCTGCGACCCAGGCCCACTTTCGGGCTGAATGGCACGCCTGGTTAGGCTACCACTAAGCCCACCATGGAACATAAAATAGACCTGTCGCACCAGGAGAACATGACTTTTTCAGATTACATTGCTTGCAAAGCAATTGGAAATTTGACGGATCATTTGTTCCCCAACGAGCTAATGGAATAATGTGGTCAAAATGTAATTTTCTATCCGTTGCCAGTAACCCACTTAAATCTGCTAAACAAAAGACACAACGCCCATGATCCCGGTAAAATACTGCTTTCTTTAGCCAGATAGGAAGTCTATTACATCTTTTTATTTTCCTGCCTTTATCGAAGACCTTCTCATTGATATAACTCTTGTTATATTCAACATACTCAGCCAGTGATTGCGAAAATTGAAGCAAAAACCTGCGATTTGAAAATACTATGTGAAATACATCTTCAGTTACCTTTTCCCAATACTCCATAAATATATCTTCGTTCGATAAAAACCATCGATAAAACATATCTCCATCATCAACCTCTTCAGACGATATTTCATATTCTTCTAGGGGTATGAGTGATAGTCCATACTCACTGAAGACTTGTATTAAGTGATCTATATCTTCTTTATCGTATAGTTCAGAATTTTTTCTGTAATCACGAGATATATAAGTTCTTATCATTGCGAATATGTATTCGTGAAGAATGCTTATCTTATCTGGCTTCTGGAGCCGATTGGCGATTTCATTATACTCCTCCATTCTTACCTCAAGAAAGGAGCCAGAGTCAGAAATACATGACTCAACAATCGAAACGTAATTATAAATGTCACGTTGTACAAGTTGTCGTACGGATGAATTCATTGGTCCCCCGCGTCTAATCGTGATTGGATGGAAGGCGGTGCTAACACATTAATACCGCCTTCCATCTAACTCCACTTAAGTCTGATACAGGCTGCGATAAATGATTTTTAAAATCATTTTGTTATCATCACCCGTATGAAACTGGTCGTATTCGCTTGCTCTCTTCTTTGTGTACAACCATTACGACTGCATAGAAAAGTCGTGTGACCTTGGGCATGGCAAGTACCAGGATGGCTACCGCCCTGAATTTCAGCCCTCAGTCTGCTGCGCGTACCTGCGGGTGGATTGGCATGGCTCATGGGGAGACTCCGACGAAGCGTATGTTGCCAATTGGCTATATTAACGACCTATCAGCGAAGGGAAAGGGGAAAATGGTGAATTGCCGAGCAAGATCAATAAATTAATAGATATGGCGAGAGCAGAGGGGGCGGGCAGGAGAAGGCGGCGTGGATGCCGCCGCCTCAAGTGATCGGCTTCTGGATTAGCGCTGCGTGCAGGTGAGAGTTGGCTGGCTGACACGCTCCAGCCTGGCTTCGCTCCCCTTGGTAAAGAGGGTGAGGTTTTGCCCTTCATAACGAGCGCCGCTGGCGCTGGGGGTTTCATAGGCGAGCACCTGTTGCTGGCTATCCCCTTCGCTCAGGTTGATCACGGCGGCGGGCAGCTTGGCATCGTGATAGAAGTAGGTGGAGAGGGTGACCTTGTTGCCGCACTGGTAGTCGACCGGCGTCGGCACCATCAACTGGCCGCCTTTTATCTGCAACTCGGTGATCCGCTGCTGGTAGTTCTCCTCCACGCATTGGCGCAGATCCTTGGCCTTCCAGCAGTCGTTGCGACCCTTGATCCAGCCGCGCTGCATGGCCTTCTCGGTTTTGAGCTGTTCGGGGGAGAGGTTGGCGAGCTCCTTGGGATAGAGGGTGGCCAGCTCGTTATCCAGCGCTGCCAGCGCGGCATCCTTGCAGATCAGGGTTTCGGCCGCGCCGGCTGCCTTGGCACAATCAAAGGAAGGGGTGGCGGCACAGGCCAGCAGAGGGGTAAAGAGCAGAGGGCCAAGCAGCAGCTTGTTCATCGGAAAGACTCCAGCAAAAAGAGTGGGATACCCGGCTACTAGAGCACAATGAGACGGGGCCGCCGAGCGCTTTTTCACACTGGCGGCCCCGGTTGGCGGAGCGGATCCGATGCCGGCCCGGACTCAGGCCAGCGCCAGTGGCTGGCTGCGAGCACGCCACAGCCGCTCGTGGAAGAAGAACACGACGGTGTTGATGGCAGGCTCGATCATCGCCATCACGCCGCCGGTGAGCAGCTCGCCGCTCAGCAGATAGGCGACGCCGAAGGCCACCGAGAAGTGCACCAGGGCGAAGCTGCTGGTCTTGGCCTGCAGGCTGTGGTGGGGCTTGAGTTTGTGCCAGCCGAGATCGTGGAAGTAGAAGGCGACTGTGTTGACGGCGGGCTCTATCAGGGCGATCAGGCTGGCGGTGAGCAGTTCACCGGTCAGCAGGTAAGCCACGGTGAAGGCCACGGTGAAGTGCAAAACGGCAAAGCTGATGGTCTTTTTCATGATGGCGGCTCCCTCTGGTGATGAACAGAGTATCCCCCGAAACTACATTAAATGAAAACCATTCTCATCTAATGGTTGGATAGGGACGACCTATCAAGTGAGAACGCCCTCACCGGATTGGGAGTTGCCTGGGGCCACAGCGGCGCTAGAGTGAGCCTTTGCCATGAAAAAGGAGCTTTCATGCATATGAATATCAACGCCACCCTGATGGGGCAGTTCATCCTGTTGCTGATGATCATCGTCGGCGTCGTGGCCTGGCGACTGGCCCGCCGCAAGAGCGAACATCCGGTGCTGATCACAGTGCTGTGCATGCTGCTCAGTCTGGCCCCGCCTTTCGCCCTGCTGGCGCTGCTTATTCTGGCGCTCTGGCGGGATCTCCCGGGCAAAACGTGAGGTTGGCCGGCATGCTAAAAGCCCCGTGACGGGGCTTTTTTATTTGGGCGTCTTCCGCGCAGTTGCCGGTTGTGGCGGCAAGAGGCGGGGGAGGGGCTCACCGGCTGAGAGCGGCGATCCGCTCATGGGCCTGGCGCATGCCCTGCTCCGCCCCGTGGGGGCGCAGGTCCATCCCTTCTGCGTAGACGAACTCCACCTGCGTGATGCCCATCAGGCCGAGCACGGACTCGAGGTAGGGGGTGACCGCATCCGTCGCCTGGCCCTGATGCACGCCGCCGCGGCTGCTGAACACCAGGGCTTTTACCCCCTCCACCAGCCCCATGGGGTAGCTGTCGGTGTAGCGAAAGGTGACCCTGGCCCGTGCCACCAGATCGAACCAGTTCTTGAGCGGGGTTGGCACGTTGAGGTTGTACATGGGGGCGCCGATCAGCAGCAGGTCGGCGGCCTTGAGCTCGGCAATCAGTTGGTCCGACAGCGCCACCGCCTGGCGGATGGCCTCGTTGGCCGGTTCGGCCCCCCGCAGGGCGTGAAACAGTGCGCTGTCCAGTGGCGGCAGGGCGAGGGCGGGCAGGTCGCGTACCACCACCTGGTCCTGGTGGCCCTGCTCCCGGCGCGCTTGCAGAAAGCGCTCCATCAACTGGTTGGTGCGGGACGCGGGGCCGTTGAGGCTGGATTGCAGCAGCAGGATCTGACTCATGAGGTGAACTCCATCTGATAAAGTGTGGGGATGGAGGGAGCTTATCAGTCATTTTTTTCCGCAGTGCTGATACTATTTCGCCATATTGGTTCCAAAAGGTATTCAATAGATGGCAAACAGCCTCAATGGCCTCGATCTGTTCGCCAGCGTGGTGGAGGCGGGCAGTTTCGCCCAGGCCGCCGAGCGGCTCCACCTCACCCGCTCGGCAGTGGGCAAGGGGATTGCCCGGCTCGAGCAGCGTCTCGGCATCCAGCTGTTTCACCGCACTACCCGCAGTCAGAGCCTGACCGAGGAGGGGGCGCTGTTCCATCGTCACTGCCTGCGGGCGCTGGAGGAGGTGCGCCTCGGCGAGGCGGCGCTGGCCAGCAACAAGTTGACCCTCAACGGCAGCCTCAAGGTCTCCATGCCGGTACTGTTCGGCCAGCTGTGCGTGGCACCCCTGCTGCTGGAGCTGGCGCAGGCCCATCCCGGGCTGGCACTGTCGCTGTCGTTCAGCGATCGCAAGGTGGATCTGGTGGAGGAGGGGCTCGACCTGGTGATCCGCAACGGGGAGCCGCCGGACAGCCTGGATCTGGCTGCGCGCAGGCTTGGCGAGCACGGCATGACGCTCTGCGCCGCGCCCAGCTATCTGGCCGAGCGGGGCGAACCGATGACGCTGGCGGATCTGGCCGAGCACGAGGGCATCGCCTATCTGCGGCAGGGGCGGGTGCTGGCGTGGCAGTGGCAACTGGATGGCCAGTGGCAATCGGTGCGGCCGACGGGGCGCCTGCAGCTGGACGATCTGCACGCCATCACCCAGGCGGCCATCGCGGGCTTTGGTCTTGCCTGGTTGCCGAGCTGGTTGGCGCGCCCGCACCTTGAGCGGGGCGAGCTGCGCGAAGTGCTGGGCTCGCTCAAGGGTCGGTGCTACCCCATCAATGCCCTCTGCCCCCACAGCCCGCACCTGCCGCTCAAGACCAGAATGGCCATCGACTGGCTGGCGAGCCGGCTGCCGGAGCGGCTTGCCAGCGTGGCAGGGGCGGGCAGTCATGAGCAATAAAAAGGGCCTGCAGTGGCAGGCCCTTGGCGGTGTGCGAGTGATGCAAGGCGTTACGCTTCAACCTTGTTGAGCCACTCGACCTTGTACTGGGCGCCGGCACCCTGCGCCAGCTTGGCGCAGAGGGGTTTGAGGAAGGCTTCAATCTGCTCGTCCAGCAGCCAGGGCGGGCTCACTATCAGCATACCTGAGCCGTTCATGCCCCAGTCGGCAGTCTGACCGGCCACTTCCAGCTCGGCCACCAGGACGTTGCCGAAGTTCTCGCGCTTGATGGCGCGCAGCATGTCGCGAGACTTGTCCGCCTCTTCCCCCAGAATGGGATACCAGAGGGCATAGATGCCGGTGGCCCAGCGTTTTTGCGCCTTTTTCAGGGTATCGACCACCGCGAAGTAATCTTCCTTGAGCTCATAGGGCGGGTCGATCAGTACCAGGCCGCGGCGCGGGGTGGGCGGCAGCAGGGCCACCAGCCCCTCGAAGCCGTCACGGTGGTGGACGGCGACGCGGGGGTCGTAACCCATGTTGGCGCGCAGGTCTTCCACCTCGTTGTTGTGCAGCTCCATCAGCGCCAGCTTGTCCTGCTCGCGGGCGAGGCGGCGCGACAGCTCCGGCGAGCCGGGGTAGCAGTGCAGCTGGCCATCGCTGTTCATCTCCTCGATGACGCCGAGATAGGGGGCCATGGTGGACCACTGGGCCCGCTCGTCCCACAGCCGGCCAATGCCGTCGGCATATTCCGCCTTCTTCTGCGACCAGTCGCCGCGCAGGTCGTAGAGACCGCCGCCGGCATGGGTGTCCAGCACGATGAAGGGTTTCTCCTTCTTCTTGAGGGACTCGATGATCAGGGCCTGAACGGCGTGTTTCAGCACGTCGGCGTGGTTGCCGGCGTGAAAGGCGTGGCGATAACTCAGCATATTAGGTCTCTGAGGGGGCCCTGCTGGGCCCCCAGTAACAATAGATAGTTCAACAGGTTGCGGCTGTTGCCGCGAAACAGGGTGAGGCTGCGCAGGGTCTGCAGCAGCACTCCTTGTTGCAGCCGTTCCAGCTCCAGCTCGTGGGCCAGCATGGCCTGATACTCCTGCTCGCCGAGCCGCGCCTTGGCGCTCGAACGCAGGGTGCGCCAGGGGCCGAGCACCGCCTCGGTCTGCACCAGCGCTGGTTGCAGGTCGGTCAGATCGACCGGGATCCCGCACAGATCCAGCCGGTGCAGCAACAGGGCCAGATTGACGTTGCCCCCCTGCGCCTGCACGCTGAGCCAGTCCTGGCTGCGCGCGCCGTACACCTCGCCGCTCCACTGCCAGAAGTCGAGCGGGCCCGGCAGTTCGTGGGCGGCGATCCGCTCGCTCGCCATCAGCTGTTCGTCACGCAAGGAAGGCCTGCTCCATGGTTTCCAGCTCCTCACTGAGGCTCATCCACTCCAGCTCCACCCCTTCCAGCACCTCCTTGATGGGGCCCTGGGACTTGAGCAGTTCGGAGAGCTTCTGCTTGGCGCTCTCTTCATAGATGGCGGGATCGGCCAGCTGCTCTTCCACCGCGGCCAGCTTGGCCTGCAGTTTCTCCATGCTGGTTTCGAGCTTCTCCAGCTTCTGGCGCAGCGGCCGGGTCGCTTGCCGGAATTCCGCCTCGCGCCGCTTCTGATCCTTGCGCGCCACCGCCGAGTTGGCGGAGACAGGGCCGTCGTCCGGTTTGGCGTTGGCCTCTTTCTCCTGTTCGCCAAGCCACTTGTGGTAGTCGTCCAGATCGCCGTCGAACGGCTCGACCCGGCCACCGTGCACCAGATAGAAGTCATCGGTGGTGGTACGCAGCAGGTGCCGGTCGTGGGAGACCACCACCATGGCGCCCTCGAAGCCTTGCAGCGCCATGGTCAGGGCGTGGCGCATCTCCAGATCCAGGTGGTTGGTCGGTTCATCCAGCAGCAAGAGGTTGGGCTTTTGCCAGGTGATGAGGGCCAGCACCAGCCGCGCCTTCTCGCCGCCGGAGAAGGGGGCTACCTTGTCGAGCGCCTTGTCACCGTGAAAGCCAAAGCTGCCAAGGTAGTTGCGCAGCTCCTGCTCGGTCTTGTCCGGCGCGAGGCGCACCAGGTGATCGAGGGGCGAGTCGTCCAGGCGCAGGGTCTCCAGCTGATGCTGGGCGAAGTAGCCGATGCTGACCCCGGCGCTCACCTCGAGCTTGCCGGAGAGCGGCGGGTTGGAGCCAGACAGCATCTTGATGAAGGTGGATTTGCCGGCGCCGTTGCGACCGAGCAGGCCGATGCGCGAACCCGGCACCAGGTTGAGTTTGATCTTCTCCAGGATCACCTTGTCGCCGTAACCGGCAGAGAGGTTCTCCATGGCAATCAGCGGGGTCGGCAGGGCCGACGGCTCGCGAAACTCGAAGCTGAACTCGGAATCGGCGTGGGCGGGCAGGATCTTCTCCATCCGCTCCATCGCTTTGAGCCGGCTCTGGGCTTGACGGGCCTTGGAGGCCTTGTAGCGGAAGCGGTCCACATACGCCTGCATGTGGGACATCTCGCGCTGCTGCTTCTCGTACATGGATTGCTGCTGGGCCAGGTGTTCGGCGCGCTGCAGTTCGAAGTCGGAGTAACCGCCGGTGTATTCGTTGAGCTTGCCGTTCTCGATGTGGATGATGCGGCTGATGACCGAATCGAGGAAGTCGCGGTCGTGGGAGATCAGCACCAGCGTGCCCTGATAGGCCTTGAGCCACTTCTCCAGCCAGATGACGGCGTCGAGATCCAGGTGGTTGGTTGGTTCATCCAGCAGCAGCAGATCGGAGCGGCAGAGCAGCGCCTGGGCGAGGTTCAGGCGCATGCGCCAGCCACCGGAGAAGCTGCGTACCGGCGAACTCAGCTGCTCGTCGCTGAAACCGAGGCCGTGCAGCAGTTCGGCGGCGCGAGCACGAATGCTGTAGGCGCCGATGGTATCGAGCTTGCCGTGCAGCTCGGCCACCAGCAGGCCGTTGTCATCCTGCTCGGCCTGGGCCAGCTGGGCCTCCAGCGCGCGGAACTCCTTGTCGCCGTCGATCACGTAGTCGAGGGCGGAGCAGTCCAGCGCCGGGGTCTCCTGCGCCACGCCGGCAATCTGCCAGCCAGCGGGCAGGCTGAAGGTGCCGCTGTCGATGGCCAGCTCGCCCCGTACCAGTGCAAAAAAGGTGGACTTGCCACAGCCGTTCTTGCCCACCAGACCCACCTTGTGGCCGGGATGAATGGTGGCGGATGCGTTGTCCAGCAGCTTGCGGCCGCCGCGGATCAGTTCGATTTGACTGGCAACTATCATGGATTGGTCTGCTTGGCTCAAATGGAGGAGAAAAACTGGCGCGGATCTTACGTGAAACGGCGCAGATTTGCACTTGAGGCGGGGAGCAACCACTGGCTGGGGGGGCAAAAACATGCCATAACAGAGCAATCAGTCAGGGTTGGGGAGGTTAGCATGCTTATCAGGGACATCATGACGACCCGGGTCGCCACCGTTTCCATGGATGACCGGCTCAATGTCATCAAGGAGATCTTCGAGCAGGCTCACTTTCGCCACCTGCTGGTGCTGGAAGAGGAGGAGCTGGTGGGGGTCATTTCAGACCGGGATCTGTTCCGCGCCATCAGCCCCTATCTGGACTCCGAGGCCGAGATGAGCCGCGACACCGAGACCCTCAACCGGCGCGCCCACCAGATCATGAGCCGCCATCCCATCACCATCGCCCCCCAGCTCACGGTGCGGGACGGGGTCAAGATGATGCTGGAGAAGAACGTCTCCTGCCTGCCGGTGCTGGAAAACGGCGCCCTGGTCGGCATCATCAGCTGGAAGGATCTGCTGCGCGCCGCCCTCGACAGCGACGCCTTCTAGCCCCGTCGGCACAGTTTGCAAGACAGCGAAAAGGGCTCCGAGGAGCCCTTTGTCGTTGGCGGTCATGGCGCCCTACCCCTGTGTCAGGGCAGCGGCTCTACCAGCAGGATATGGGAGTCATGCCCCGTTACCCGCACCTTGCTGCCGGCGCTCAGCGGCTGGTTGCAGCGCACCGTCCAGGCGGTGTCGTCCAGGTGTACCCGGCTCATCCCCTGAGTCACGTCATCCAGCAGCACCAGTTCGCGCCCCAGATACCCCTGCATCCGTTCGTTGATCGGAGCGGCGGCATCCCGGCTGGAGCGATCCCGGCGGTGCTGCCAGCGCCACCAGGCCCAGGTGGTGAGCAGGGATTGCAGGCCAAACAGCAGCAGCTGTGCCTGCCAGCCGAAGGGCCAGATCAGCAGCAGCAGGCCCACTTCCAGCGCGGCGATGCCGGTCCAGAGCAGAAAGCCCACCGAGCCCAGCACCTCGATGGCCAGCAGCGCGAAGCCGAGTCCCAGCCAGTGCCAGTGGGTCAGCCCCTCGAACAGGGCTGTCATGACTTGCCGCCCTTGCCATCCTTGAACAGCTCGGCCATGCCGGCGACGGCGCCGATCAGGCTGCCCGCCTCCAGCGGCATCATCACCACCTTGCTGTTGGGGCCTTCGCCGATGCGGGCCAGCGCCTCGGTGTATTTCTGGGCCACGAAGTAGTTGATGGCCTGCAGATCCCCTTCGGCGATGGCCTTGGAGACCATGTGGGTCGCCTTGGCTTCTGCCTCGGCGGCCCGCTCGCGCGCTTCGGCGGCGAGGAAGGCGGCCTGACGCTCACCCTCGGCCTTGAGGATCTGGGACTGCTTCTCCCCCTCCGCTTTCAGGATCTTGGATTGGCGCACCCCTTCGGCTTCCAGTACCTCGGCCCGTTTCTGGCGCTCGGCCTTCATCTGGGCGTTCATGGCTTCAACCAGAGCCAGCGGCGGACGTACATCCTTGATCTCGATGCGGGTCACCTTGATGCCCCAGGGCGCGGTGGCGGCATCCATGGTGCGCAGCAGCTTCTCGTTGATGGTGTCGCGCTGGGAGAGCATCTCGTCCAGCTCCATGGCGCCGAGCACGGTCCGCATGTTGGTCATGGTCAGATTGCGGATGGCGCTGGTGAGATCATTGACCTCATAGCCGGCCTTGCGGGCGTCTACCACCTGCACGAAGCTGATGGCGTCGATGGTGACGTTGGCGTTGTCGCGGGAGATCACCTCCTGCGCCGGGATGTCCAGCACCTGCTCCATCATGATGATCTTGTGGCCGACCCTGTCCACATAAGGGATGAGCAGGTTGAGGCCCGGCACCAGGGTGCGGGTGTAGCGGCCGAAGCGCTCCACGGTCCAGTTGTAGCCCTGCGGCACTATCTTGATGCCGGCGCTCAGGGTAGCGAGCACCAGAAACACGAAGATCCCCAGCACAATCAATGACTCATTCATTATTAAGCTCCTTATGAAACACTTTCACTAGCCTATGGCCTTGCGCCTGGCACCACAAGCGCCTTGCTTCGCCTTTGTCATCATACGGCTTTGTTAATTACTAAAACGCATTAAAAAGCATTTTTTATTATTTTGAGGGATAAGCAGCCCTGCCTATAGTCGCCCCATATTAGTCGTGTTCCGAGGGATGGGCCGAAATGGATTATTTGCCGATGTTTGCCAAATTGGACGGTCGCCCGGTGCTGCTGGTGGGAGGGGGCGAAGTGGCCCTGCGCAAGGCGCGCCTGCTGCTGGCGGCCGGTGCCAGGCTGACCCTGGTCTCCCCCGAGCTGGAACCCGAATTCACGGAATTTTCCGGTCGCTTCACCCATCTGGCGGAGCGCTTCACCCCGGCCCACCTGGCTGGCCAGATCCTGGTGGTGGCCGCCACCGACGATCTCGAGGTGAACGCCCTGGTCTATCAGAGCGCCAACCGGCTCGGTCTGTTCGTCAACGTGGTGGACGACCCCAAGCGCTCCAGCTTCATCTTCCCTTCCATCATCGATCGCAGCCCCATCATGGTGGCCGTCTCCAGCGGCGGCAAGGCGCCGGTGCTGGTGCGCCTGTTGCGCGAGCGGCTGGAGAGCCTGCTGCCCCGCCATCTCGGCGGGTTGGCCGAGCTCTCCGGCCGGGTCCGTGACCGGGCCAAGCGGGTGCTCTCCTCGATTTCCGATCGCCGTCGCTTCTGGGAGCGCGCCTTTGCCTCCAACACCCTGGCCGGTCTGATTGAGAAAGAAGATTGGCAAGGGGCCGAGCAGTGGCTGAACGATGGCCTCGATCAGGCGAAAAGCGAAGTGGGCGAGGTGGTGCTGGTGGGAGCGGGCCCCGGCGATCCGGGCCTGTTGACCCTCAAGGCGCTGCAACAAATTCAGCAGGCCGAAGTGGTGCTCTACGACCAGCTGGTCTCTGCCGAGATCCTGGATCTGGTGCGCCGCGACGCCACCCTGGTGTCGGTCGGCAAGAAGGCCGGCGCCCACAGCGTGCCGCAGGAGGAGACCAATCGCCTGCTGGTGGAATACGCCAGGGCGGGCAACCGGGTGGTGCGGCTCAAGGGGGGCGATCCCTTCATGTTCGGCCGTGGCGGCGAAGAGCTGGAAGTGCTGGCCGAGGAAGGCATCCCCTTCTCGGTGGTGCCTGGCATCACGGCCGCCGCCGGTGCTACCGCTTATGCAGGTATCCCGCTTACTCACCGCGACCATGCCCAGAGCGCCGTCTTTATCACCGGCCACTGCCAGATCGATGGCAAGGAGCCCGACTGGCATCAGCTCGCCGCTACCAGCCAGACCCTGGTCATCTACATGGGGCTGATGCGCTCCGAGCATATCCGCCAGCAGCTGGTGAGCCATGGCCGAAGTGCCGCCACCCCCATCGCCATTATCGAGCGCGGCACCACCGCCCGCCAGCGGGTGCTGACCGGCACCTTGGCGGAGCTGGCCGAACTGGCCGCCCAGGCGGTGAGCCCGTCCCTTATCGTCATCGGCGAAGTGGTGGCCCTGCGTGAGCGGCTCGCCTGGTTTGGCGAGGGGCAGCAGCAGGGCGCCTGCGACCTCAAGCTGGTGAGTCTGGCCTGAGGGTCGGCGGCGACATCCATCGATTTGACGGTGCGGCCATGGCGGCACCGACCTGAACCAACACCGCGCCCTGACCAGGCGCGTTAGCAATGAACCGAGGACCCAGACATGGACCGTGAAAGACTGACCCACTTGCAGCAGCTGGAAGCCGAGAGCATCCACATCATCCGCGAGGTGGCTGCCGAATTTGAAAACCCGGTGATGATGTACTCCATCGGCAAGGACTCCTCCGTCATGCTGCACCTAGCCCGCAAGGCCTTCTATCCGGGCAAGATCCCGTTCCCCTTGCTGCACGTCGACACCGACTGGAAGTTCAAGGAGATGATCACGTTCCGTGACGAGACTGCCAAGAAGTACGGGCTGGATCTCATCGTCCACAAGAACCCGGACGGCCTCGCCATGGGCATCAACCCCTTCGTGCACGGCAGCGGCAAGCACACCGACATCATGAAGACCGAGGGGCTCAAGCAGGCGCTCAACAAATACGGCTTCGACGCCGCCTTCGGTGGTGCCCGCCGCGACGAGGAGAAATCCCGCGCCAAGGAGCGGGTCTACTCTTTCCGCGACAAGTCCCACCGCTGGGATCCCAAGAACCAGCGCCCGGAGCTGTGGCGCGTCTACAACAGCCAGGTCAACAAGGGGGAGAGCATACGGGTGTTCCCGCTCTCCAACTGGACCGAGCTCGACATCTGGCAATACATCTATCTCGAGAACATCGACATAGTGCCCCTCTACTTCGCGGCGGTGCGCCCGGTCGTTGAGCGCAACGGCATCAAGATCATGGTGGATGACGAGCGCATGCCCATCGGCCCGGAAGATGAAGTGAAGCAGGAGCTGGTGCGTTTTCGCACCCTGGGTTGCTACCCGCTGACCGGCGCCATCGAATCCGATGCCACCACGCTGCCGGAGATCATCGAAGAGATGCTGCTTACCACCTCGAGCGAGCGGCAAGGGCGGCTGATTGACCACGATCAGGCAGGCTCCATGGAGCAGAAGAAGCGTCAGGGCTATTTCTAAAAAAATGTTCTAAGGAATCGCAAATGAACAACCATATTCAGACCGCCATCAGCGAACAGGGCATTGAAGCCTACCTGCACGCCCAGCAACACAAGAGCCTGCTGCGCTTTCTCACCTGCGGCAGCGTGGACGACGGCAAGAGCACTCTCATAGGCCGATTGCTGCACGACTCCCAACAGATCTATGAAGATCAGCTCAAGGCGCTGGAGTCCGACAGCCAGAAGCTTGGCACCACGGGTGAGAAACTCGATCTGGCGCTCTTGGTGGACGGCCTGCAGGCCGAGCGCGAGCAGGGCATCACCATCGACGTGGCCTACCGCTATTTTTCCACCGCCAAGCGCAAATTTATCATCTCGGATACCCCGGGCCACGAGCAGTACACCCGCAACATGGCCACCGGCGCCTCCACCTGCGATCTCGCCATCATATTGATCGATGCCCGCAAGGGCGTGCTGGATCAGACCCGTCGTCACAGCTTTATTGCCAGCCTGCTCGGCATCAAGCAGTTCGTGGTCGCGGTCAACAAGATGGATCTGGTGGAGTTCAGCCAGGAGGTGTTCGAGCGCATCAGCTTGGAGTATCGCGAATTTGCCAAGAAGCTCAGCGTCGACAACATCCAGATAGTGCCTGTCTCGGCGCTGGACGGCGACAACGTGGTCAACCCAAGCGACAAGCTGGCCTGGTATCAGGGCGAAACCCTGCTCTCCCTGCTGGAAAATGCCGAGGTGGAGCGCGAGCTGGAGCGTCATCCGGTGCGCCTGCCGGTGCAGTACGTCAATCGCCCCAACCTCGATTTTCGCGGCTTCGCGGGGACGCTCGCCTCCGGCATTCTGCGGGTCGGTGACAAGCTGGCGGTGCTGCCGTCCGGCAAAGAGAGCACGGTGACCCGCATCGTCACCTTCGACGGGGATCTCGACTACGCCCTGCCGGGTCAGGCCATCACGGTCACCTTTGCCGACGAAATCGACATCAGCCGTGGCGACCTGCTGGTGGATGCCGCCAGAAAGCCGCTGGTGACCCAGAACCTGCTGGCCCACATCGTCTGGATGGGGGAGGAGTCCCTGCAACCGGGCCGAGTCTACGACGTCAAGCTGGCCACCAAGAAGAGTCGCGGCCAGGTGGAGGCCATCCGTCACCGCATCGAGATCAACAAGCTCGATGAGCTGGAGGCGAGCGAACTCAAGCTCAACGAGATCGGCCTGTGCGAGCTGAGCCTGACCGACCCGGTGGCGTTCGACCCGTATCAGGAGATCCGCGATACCGGCAGCTTCATCCTCATTGACCGGCTGACCAACGTCACCGTCGGTGCCGGCATGATAGTGGAGGGCTTGGCCGCTAAAGTGGCAACAGGGCACTACAGCGAGTTCGAAGTGGAGCTCAACGCCCTGGTGCGCAAGCACTTCCCCCACTGGCAGGCGCTGACCATCAGCAACGACGCAAGCAAGGAATAAGCCCATGACCTGGCAACAATCCCTGGTGCTGGGTCTGCTGGCTGCCCTCGTCGCCCTGCTGATCCAGGGCAAACTCCGGCCGGCGCTGCTCTTCTCGGGCGCCGTGCTCATCACCTACCTGAGCGGCCTGGCGGACATCAACGCCGTGGTGGCGGGCTACACCAACAGCGCCCTGCTGACCCTGGTGCTGTTGTTGCTGGTCTCGCTCGCGGTGGAAAAGACCCGGGTCATGAGCTGGTTCGCGAATCTGGTGGGCACCGGCTCCTTCAACAAGGTGCTGGTGAAGGTGTGGTTCTCCACCGCCTTCCTGTCGGCCTTCGTCAACAACACCGCGGTGGTGGCCTCCATGCTGGGGGCGGTCAAACGCAACCCCAACCATGCGCCGTCCCGGCTGCTGCTGCCCATGTGCTTCGCGGCGACCTTTGGTGGCGTGCTGACCCTGATCGGCACCTCCACCAACCTCATCGTCAACAGCTTCCTCATCAAGATGGGGGCCAAGCCGCTCGGCATGTTCGACTTCTTTATGGTGGGGGCGGGGACCTTGCTGACCGGCCTGGTGGCCGTGTTGCTGTTTGCCCGCCACCTGCCGGAGCAGGACACCGAGATGAGCCGGGAATCCGGCTACTTTCTCGAGGCCAAGGTGGGCCCCGGCTCGCCCATGGCCGGGCGCAGCGTCAAGGAGAACGGCCTGCGCAGCCTGAAAAGCCTCTATCTTGCCGAGATCATCCGTGGCAATCAGGTGATCTGCCCGGTGCAGCCGGAACACGAGCTGCACGAGGGGGACATGCTGCTGTTTTGTGGCGACGTGGAGAGCGTCGGCGTGTTGCAGGAGCTCAAGGGGCTGGATCTCTACGGCCAGCACCGGCTCAACGGCCAGCACCTGGTGGAGGTGATCGTCAGCCACAGCTCGCGGCTGGTGGGTCAGACCATCAAGGACGCGGAGTTTCGCACCCACTTCGATGCGGTAGTGCTGGCGGTGCGCCGGGGCGAGACCCAGCTCACCGGCGGCCTCGGCCAGATTGAACTGCATGCAGGGGACACTCTGCTGCTGGCCCCCGGCCCCAAGTTTGCCGGCAACAAGTCCCTCTCCCGCGAGTTCGTGGTGGTGAGCGGGCTGGAGGCCTCCACCCGGCTCGATGCCACGCGCAGCGCCGCCGTGGTGGGTGGTTTTCTCGGGGTGCTGGCGCTGTCGGTGTTCGACCTGGTGCCGCTGTTCAAGGGGTTGCTGGTGATGCTGGTGGTGCTGTTGTTCTCCCGCATCCTGACCCTGGACGAGATCCGCCGCCGTTTTCCGCTGGATATCTGGCTGGTGGTGGGCGGGGCGCTGGCCATCGCCGATCAGCTGGAAAAAAGCGGGCTGGCCCGAGTTATCGCCGACTGGCTGATGGGGGAGTTCAACGGCGCCAGCCCCATCATCGCCTTTATCGGCATCTACCTGTTCACCCTGGTGTTGACCGAGCTGATGAGCAACAACGCCGCTGCGGCGCTGGCCTTCCCCATGGGTTACCAGCTGGCGCTCAGCATGGACGTCTCCACCATGCCGTTCATTCTGGCGGTGCTGTTCGGGGCGAGTTCCAGCTTTATCCTGCCCTACGGCTACCAGACCAACCTGATGGTCTATGCGGCGGGCAACTACAAGATGCCGGATTACCTTAAATTAGCCCTGCCAGTCTCCCTGGCCTACAGCCTCGGGGTGATCGTCATGGTGCCCCTGTTGTTTCCGTTTTAAGGCGGCGCAACTGGGGGCTTGGTGCCTTGCAGGGAATAGGAATACACGACGACCATGGCCCCGTCAGTGACGAGTGGCCAGAGGCTGAGCTCCAGGGAGCCAGACCGTTTCAGCATTGAGGCGCGAGCGCCAAGCAAGGAGTGTGAATGAGCAATATCGTGTGGCATCAGCATGCCGTCGACAAACAGAGCCGGGCCGAGCTTAAAGGACAAAAGCCGCTGGTGATCTGGTTCACCGGCCTCTCCGGGGCGGGCAAATCCACCCTGGCGGGAGCCTTGGAGCAGGCGCTGGTGGCCTCGGGCAAGCACACCTATCTGCTGGATGGGGACAATGTGCGTCACGGCCTCTGCGGCGATTTGGGCTTCGATGATGCCGCCCGCCAGGAGAATATCCGCCGGGTCGGCGAGGTGGCAAAACTCATGGTGGATGCGGGCCTGATTGTGCTCACCGCCTTTATCTCGCCATTCCGTGCCGAGCGGGAGCTGGTGCGCAAGCTCGTGGGTGAAGGGGAGTTTGTCGAGGTGTTCGTCGATGCGCCGCTCGCCATCTGCGAAGAGCGCGACCCGAAAGGGCTCTACAAGAAGGCGCGGGCGGGGGAGATCCGCAACTTCACCGGCATCGACTCCGCTTATGAGGCCCCCGAGCAGCCGGAAATCCACCTGCTCAACGCCGGTAAACCGGTGGAAGTGCTGGTGGATGAGTTGCTGACCGCCTTGCGGCAGCGGGACTACCTGTAGTTGCTGAGTAGCACCGTCTGCATAGTCAGATAAAGGAAGCCGGATTATTATTCCGGCAACCGGCCAGTTGGCCACCACAGGCGCTGCTGGGCTGGCGGTAGCCACTATAAGCAAAAGTTGGGTCATTATCGGAAAACCCATAAATCCAACTTATAGTTAGTGGCACCGACGAGCCTTGAGCTGCGCCAAGGCAGCCTAGAGCAACCCGCAAGAGGATCTTCCGATCCTTGCTTATTTATCGCGGCGGGGTTATTTGCGATTGCCAGAATACGCTGCTCTATTCGAACCTGCGAGTAGATGCAGTGGCTTCATCTCGGCGAATCAGAGGGGGCCAAATTTCACCCATGATATACATCGTTTATTACAAAAGTGGTAGGCTGAGGTCGAGTGAGTCAAAGACAGAGGGGTGGGGTGGTGACTGCAGGCAAGAATGACATTTCCAATGACGTTGATTTTTCTGAGGTGTTCAGTGGCATCGATACTAATGAAATAGTTAAACCTTTTCAGGAGTATACTCAGGCCTTAAATTCATTTTTTACAACTTACACGCCTAAAACTAGCAAGGCTCTCATTCGTATATATGGTGATTTCGATCCTGAGTGGTTTGTGCCGGAAGAGGCTGCTTTTGCAAACGAAGCTTTAAAATTTGCAAACTATGATGAAAGCGCCCTTCAAGGTGAATTAGTTGTGTTGTTTTCTACTCCGGTTATTGTCTCAGATCTTTCTTGTGAGAATGTATCTAAATCTGAAAATTAAGGTGCAGTTAGGCTTATTTCATATCACGGTACGGATAAGCGATTTGCAACCAAAAGAACAACCAGAAATTCTATCAATAGCGCATCTGTCTCCACATATAAAATACATGATGTTGCGTTAGGGCTCATCTTGCCAAAAAATAGTACATTTTCCGCTGTGCGTGTTGCGAGTACCTCTGCGCTGCTTACTGAATTGGAAAAGTTTAATATGGCTAAAGATGCTCTAAACAGGGCAAGAGAAATACCACTTATCGAAATGCAAATGATTAAAGCTAAGCTTGATAACATTAATAGTGTCATTGATGTTAAGCGAGGCTTGTTTGATTCTATATCTAGTGATATCAGCATATTAGAACAAGAGCGATCCCACGCAGAAAACAGTCTGGCTCACAGTCAGAATACTTTGGATAAAGTCAGAAATGACATCGAAAAATCAAGTCGGGAGTATGAAAAGATTTCAAAAACTATTGCTGATGAGTCTGAAAGTCTAATCGCGATAGAGAAAAGAATCGAAGCCGAGATGGATTTGTACAAGAAAGAAGAAAATAAGCTTAAGTTGTTAGTTGTTGATACTGAGAAAGTGAGCGATGCCCTAAAGGCGGTACAGCAAGAGTTAGCTATTGCGAATCGGCAAAAAAATCTTACCACCCTCGATATGGTGGGGCACTCTAATGAAACGTCTAAACAGTTAAAGCCATATTATTTTTTGGCTGTTTCTACATTTATCGCGTTAGCTTTTATGGCAAGGTACATATACGGAAATGGTGAGAGCTTTATGTATATGGTGCCATTTTTGGGTAATGTTAGTGCTTGGGATATTCTTCTCAGTAGATTGCCGCTGATTACAGCCACCACCCTGATTATTGGCGGTTTATCGGGTGTTTTATTTTTCTTGGTTAAGCATATCGTCTCTCTTAATAATGAGAAAATGGCAATGCTTAAGGCCGCCATTTTGGCAGAACAAATAACTAACTCCATTGAATGTGAGCATATGACTGAGCGGGAGAAACTAGAGTTCAAGCGTGACACTAAAATCAGGCTCATAACTCAAGTTTTCTCTAGGGGTGAGCCAGAGATAGACAAGGCTAGCTTTATCATGGATGTTCTAAAAGCACTCAGTGATAAAAAATAGTTCAATAAAGCCACCGTATAAACGGTGGCTTTATTAACATGACTCATCATCTCGTATGTTGAGCTAAAAATGGTAGGTCGGTGCTGAACGAAGTGAAGCCCAACGTTTACCGGAAATGTATCTGCAAATTTTTTACCGATCGGCCCAATTCATCTTTATCCCGCTCTGGTTGAGGTGATCATGTTCGTCTGTTGGGCTTTGCTACGCTCTGCGCCAGCCTGTAAGAAGATTATGCTACCGACCCTAAATTCCAGCTTCCAACCTGCTGTTCTTTCCCTGTGGTGTGGCTCTGGTCTGACTCATAGCTGACTCCGGCGAGAGTGAATTAATAAACTGTTATCGCAGTATAAATAGGGCATTTACCAGCCAGTCTAGCTTCAATCAGCTATCGCTGGGTTTATGGGTTGCCTAGCTTGGACTGTAACCATATATTCATATCCGTTACTACCTCTTTGCGTTGACTTTTCCCGTCACTGTCCTTGAATCCATGATCGAGTTTTTCGTAACGCCGATATTCAATATTGTTTTTTCCTAGGTCTTTAAGGCGCCGCAACAATTCATCTGTTTTCTGAGGTGATACCGAAGTATCTATTCCACCCTGAATGATCAGCAAAGGAGAATTTACTTTTTTAAGGGTATCAAGCTGATCGATGGAGAGCATCTGCTGCCACCAATGATAGCCATGCCCGCTCACCTCAAGCTCAAAGGGTTTGCTGTTAAGAACATGTTCGGCAAACCCTTTGAAACCGTCGATATCTTTTCTCGCTGCTTCGATATTTTTATGCTCTGCAGCGATGCTGTGTGAGACGTCATCGATAAACCAGCGGCCACCACCATTAAAGGCGATGGTGGCATCGATAGAGTCAATATCTGCGCTCACCAGGTTGGCGATAACGGCCCCTTCACTCCCGCCCAGGAGAATTAATTTCTTGTATTGACCGTCTTTTCGAACGGTATCGAGCACAACCTTGATATCTGCTACCCGCTGCGCAGGGTTGTCCTTTTCAAGGTACTGAGCGGGACAATCCTTGCGTGCCGGATCGGTACTGTATTTTAATTTACGATTGATGCCGTATTTTTCCACTAGAAGAATATCAGCTTCTGGCCAAACATCTTTATAGTCGGAAAGTATCGAATCTATGTTAAGCACACTGTTGCAATCAGAGCCTTGCAGAATCAACAGCAAGGTATCTGCATCATGGGTATGCTGGACTAGATAATAGGAGATAGGCGAACCATCATCCCTGCTGGCTGTACGAGTGGTGATATCTTCAGCATTACTAGTGAATGTCAAAAAGAGCAAAAGTAAAAATATCGCTCGGATTTCCATTTTGGCCCCTGACAGTGATGAGATTAAGGGTGCTACTTATCCGATAATTCGACCGTTTAAATAATTTTTATCACTTTTATGGCGAGGTCTGAGAACTCCCGCTCTCTGGTATCAGAATATATTTGTGTTGCCACTCGTTTATCTATTTCATCGGGCAAGGCTACCGCCCCTGAATTTCAGCCTCCAGTCTGCTGTGCTTTCCCTGCGGTGTTGCTCTGGTCTGGTTCATGGCGGACTCCGACAAGAGGGGATCTGCTGGCCATGTTACCGAACGGAGCCGGTTAGGGAAGGGGGAGTGGATGATTTCTCGGGCAAGATCAATAAATTGAGCTGCCATGGGGTGGTGGTCGGGCGATGTGAGGACCTCCGCGCCCTTGTTTGCTCAGTGCTCGCTGCGCATTTGGGCGGGGGAATGAACTGCGGGGCCGTGACGCTGTTGAGTGAGGCGCAGCACAGATGCCAGGGTGAGGGCATCAAGGTTGGGGCAGTGATGGTATGAGCGTACCCATACGGCCAGAACCACACTTTCCACCAGAGATAAATGGGCCCGCTGCCGGTGACGACAGGGGCCTTTTTTGTTGTTAGCGCACGCTCTTGGGGTCAGCGGGCCAGCACTACCTGGCCGCTGGGTCTGGGGTTGTCGAATTGATGGGGGACGGGTTGCTGCTGGAACTGGCGTACCAGCCGGTCCAGTTCGCTCAGTTGCCGCACCAGCTGGTTGATGCCCTGTACGGCATGCTGACTGCCCTGGCTGGAGTCATCGGCCAGGGTCTTGATGCTGAGCACGTTGCGATCGATATCGGCGGTGACCTGGGATTGCTCCTGCACGGCCTGGGCTATCTGGCTGCTGCCGGAGGCGACCTGCTGCAACATGCTGTTGATCTGCTGCAGTATGGTGCCGGTGGCGGAGGCCTTCTGCTGGCAGCTGGCGGAGAGCGCGCCCCCTTTCTCCATCGCCAGTTCGGCATTGCCTGCACTGGCCTGCAGCAGGGTGATCATCTTCTGGATTTCGCCGGTGGAGGACTGGGTCTTGATGGCCAAGGATCTGATCTCGTCCGCCACCACCGAGAAGCCGCGGCCCGCCTCGCCGGCCCGGGCTGCCTCGATGGCTGCATTGAGGGCGAGCAGATTGGTCTGGTTGGCGATGTTGTTGATGACATCGAGAATGCCGTCGATGTCCCGGCACTGTGCCGCCAGAGTGTGGATCACCGTTTTTGAGGTGGTGAGCTCGCTGTGCATCCCCTCGACCGCCCCTATGGTCTCCTGCACGCTGCGGTTGCCCTCCAGGAACAGCTCGGCGGTTTCATCGAGCAGGCCGGAGGCGGCGGTGGAGCTGTGGGAGACCTCGTGGATCGACTCGGCCATCTGGGTGATGGCGGTGGCGACCTGATTGGTCTCTGCCTGTTGTTGCTGCAGGTTGCTGGTGATGGACTCGGCATTGCGCAGATCGCCTTCGGCCGAGCGCAGGATCCGGCTGCAGGTCTGCTGGGTGCGCGCCAGCACCGCGTTGAACTCGGCCTGATTCATCAGCATGGCGAGCTCGATGGCGGCGATGTTGTCGACCTTGTTGGTGTAGAGCAGCTGCATCAGCGGGTTGTCGAAACGGCTGCGGGCCATCTTGTCGAGCTTGCCGAGGCGACGGGCCAGGGCATGGGTGATCATGGCTGCCAGCAGCAGCGGTACGGCCGCCAGGGCCAACTGCCAGAGCGCAGCCTGTTGATACCCCAGCGCAACCATGGTCATCAGGCTCAGCAGCAGGCAGAGCCCGATCGCCAGGGTGTGGGAGAAAGTCGGCAGCCTGAGCGCCAGCGGGGTCTTGTCAGCGCGCAGCCCGGCATAGATGCGCTCGGCCCGCTGCTTGATCTCCTCACTGGGGGCGGTACGCACCGATTGATACTCCACCACCTTGCCGTAGGCATCCTTGATCGGCGTGACGAAGGCGCTGACCCAGTAGTGATCGCCGTTCTTGCAGCGATTCTTTACCGGCCCCATCCAGCTTTTGCCGGCCCGAATATGGTGCCAGAGATCGGCGAAGGCCTGCTTGGGCATATCTGGGTGGCGCACCAGGTTGTGGTGCTCCCCTTGCAGCTCCTCCAGATTGAAGCCGGCGATATGGCAAAACTCGTCGTTGGCATAGGTGATGCGGCTCTCCAGATCCGTGGTGGAGATCAGGCTCTGGTGCTCCGGATAGAGGCGCTCGCGCTGGGTAACGGGTTGATTGATTCTCATGGTGGCTCCGGAACAGGGTTGCTGGAAAGATGCATGGCAAATGCAAGTCATGAGCCAGCACGCAGAGATTGATGATTATTTTGTGAATAGCGGGTGATGAAGGTGAAACGAGTCAGCCTGGTTCAGCCAGGAGGGCCATCATCGGTAGCGGTATGGAGAAGAATTCGCATTTCGAGAACCGTTTTGGCAACGGCTGGTCGATATTTCGCAAGATGCTGCGGCGGTGTGCGAAACGACGGAGCCCGGGGGCGGGCTCCAGGGGATCAGGGGGCTGGATCGGCCGGGGCAGGCTCAGGCCCGGCGGGTGGGGCCAGCATCATGGTCTCGATCTGCAGCCCTTGCACCAGCACGGTTTTCAGATCCTGCAGGTACTCCTCCAGTGGCGGCTCCTGCAGCAGCTGGGCGAGCTCGTTGCCGACCGGGGTCAGCCGGTAGTAGAGCAGGGTGATGTTGGCCTGCTTGCGCTGCAGGCGCCAGCGCTGATCGCCGAACTCCAGCTCCACCCCGTCGGCGGGCAGCGGGCCGGATTCCAGCTCGCCCCGGTGCAGCAGGCCGAGCTCGAACAGCTGCAGCAGGGCGTTGTAGGGGATGCGGTACTTGCCAAGGCCGAGCCGGGTCACCCGGGCGCGGCTGAGCAGGCTGGCTCCCTTGTGCAGCCCCAGCAGCAGCCGCTGCTCGTCGCTGCCCACATAGTGGCAGGAGAGGGAGCAGATGCGCTGGAACAGCTGGGCCTCGCGCTGGGTCATCTCCTTGAGGGTGGAGAGCGCGCGGATGGAGAAGCGGCCCGGGGTGGCGATCTCGATGGCGAAGATGCGGCCCCACAGCTGCTGCATGGGCACCATGCTGATGTCTTCCGCCAGTTGCAGGAAACGGGTCAGCCAGTCGCTGTCCATCTCGCCGCCGGCGGCCGTCTCCTCGCAGTGGCGGGAGGCCATCACCATGATGGCTTCCAGGTTGCGCTGGCGGGCGGCCTGATCCGCCAGCTGGCGAAAGGTGGCGCGCTGCTCGAAGGTGCTGTCGCTGTTGCGGGTGAGCATGCCGTCGATACCGCGGCTGCGGGCCAGGCGCAGGGTCTGCTCCTGGCTGCTCAGGATGGAACTCTCTTTCTTGGGCGGGGGCAGGTCAGCCATGCTGGCTCCGTGATCGCAAGGTCTAGCCTTGAATGTTACTCCAACCGGGATGGTGGGCAATCCCTCAGGCAGGGGCTGGCTGGGATCCGGTCGTTGCGGATAACAAAACGGCCTCCCGCGGGAGGCCGTTTGTGCCTGGTTACTGCTCTTCGTAGACGCTCACCTCGACCGCCTCCATGGAGTAGGAGGCAGTGGCCATCTCGTGGCTGGAGCTGACCGTGCGCATCTTGCCCTTCACCCAGATGGCGTCCCACAGATCGTCCACCGGCGCCCCCTTGGGGTAGCTCACGTAGACTACCTGGTTGGTGGGCGGGGGCGGCACATGGATGCAGGCGCCGAAGTAGGGCACCAGCAGGAAGGCGGTGATCTTCTTGGCATCCCCCTCCAGCGGCACTACGAAGCCCGGGATGCGCACCTCTTGGTTGTCCAGCTTCTGGTTGACCCCGCCCACCGGCTGCGGCACCGAGGCAAGATTGCCGTCGTGGCTCACCTGGGGGGCGGCAGCAGTTTTTCACCGGCGGGAATGAGCACATCCCAGTCGATGGTCTTGTACTCCACGGCCATGGCCGGCAGCGCCAGCATGGCGGCCAGCAGCGCCACAATTTTCCACTTCATCATCTGTCCTTCTCGTTTTTATGGGCGTCTGGCTAGACGCGAATGCTCATGCCGTCGCTCAGGCTGTAGCGATAAGCGCGGGCCGCGGGCAACAGGCCGATCACCATGCCGGCCAGCCAGACCAGCCCCAGCAGCAGCCACTCGTGGGCGCTCGGCAGCCCCAGGCTCAATTGCAGGCCATAGTGGCTGAGCAGCCAGGGGGTGGCAAGCCCCTGCCCCAGGTAGAGCACCGCCACCCCGAGCGCGATGCCGGCGGTGGTGAGGGCCATCGCCTCCAGTGCCAGCAGCAGGAACAGGTGGGCAGGGCCGGCGCCGAGGGATCGCAGGATGGCGAGTTCCCGGCGCCGCTCGTTGAGGCCGGCCAGCAGGGTGGTCAGCATGCCGATGAGGCCCGCCACCACCACGAAGCCGGCGATCACCGACAGTGCCGTCTCCGCCACGCTCATCAGGCTCCACAGCTCTTGCAGGGCGGCCCCCGGCAGGATCGCCATCAGCGGCTCACCCCGGTAGGTGTTGACGCTGCGCTGCAGCTGGAACGCCAATATCCGGTTGCTGAGCCCCACCATGAAGGCGGTGATGGTCTTGGGGGTGAGATCCTGGGCCAGCGCCTGCTCGGCAGTCACGTTCTTGCTGTGACGGCCGGTGTCCCAGCCCAGGTGGATCGCCTCGATGCCGGCCAGCGGCACGTGGATGGTGCGATCGATGGGAGTGCCGGTCGGTGCCAGGATCCCCACCACCTTGAATGGCAGGTTGTCGTGCTGGCTGAACGAGGTATTGCCGGCGCCGTGGGCAATGACGATGGACTGCCCCAGGTGATAACCGAGCTTCTCGGCCACCTGGGCGCCGAGCACCGCCTCGAATGGCGTGTCGAACGCTCGCCCTTCACGCAGCGCCAGCGCCTGCTGCTGGCCGTACTTCAGGTGGGTGAAGTAGTCGCCATTGGTACCGAGCACGCGAAACCCCTTGTGGGAGTCGCCAAGGGAAAGCGGGATGGTCCAGGCGATGCCGCGCTGGTTCTTGATGGCCTGATAGGCATCCCAGCCCACGTTGTTGGTGGGATTGCCGATGCGAAACACCGAGTAGAGCAGCAGGTTCACCTGGCCGGAGCGGGCGCCGACGATGAGATCCGTGCCCGACACCGTATTGGCGAAGCTTTCGCGGGCCTGGTTGCGCACCCGCTCCACCCCGAGCAGCAGGGTGACGCTGATGGCGACGGCCAGCAGGGTGAGCCCGGCGGTGAGACGGCGGGCCCAGAGGCTTTGCAGGGCGAGTTTTAGCACGTGACCCTCCGGTTTTGTGGTCGTACCGCGTGGGTGCGAATGGCATTCATCAGGGAGATGCAGTGTTGAACGGTGCTCAGCATGATGCCCTCCTGTTCAGTTGTTGCAGGTTTTCCACCCGCGGGAAGAGCGGTTCGAGGTAGGGGTCGTGGCTGACGAAGACCAGGGTCGAGCCCTGCTTGTCGCACTCCTCGAACAACAGCTTGATGAAGGCAGCCCGGTTGTCGGTATCGAGGGCCGAGGTGGGCTCGTCGGCGATCACCAGCGGCGGTGAGCCGATCAGCGCGCGGGCGGCAGCCACCCGCTGCTGCTGGCCGATGCTGAGGGCATGGACGGGCCTGTGTAGCGCCTCCTCGGGTAGCTGCAACTCCCGTAGCAGGCGGCGTGCCTCCTCGGCCGGGCTGCCCTGCAGCCGGGCTCGCTTCTCGGGGGAGAAGGTGAGGGCGCTGGTGACGTTGTCCTGCACGGATAAAAACGGCAGCAGGTTGAACTGCTGGAAGATGTAACCCAGATTGGCCGCCCGGAAGTGGTCGCGGGCACGGCCAGAGAGTCGGGCCAGCGGCTGGCCCAATACCTCCAGGGTGCCGTGGTTGGCGGTCTGGATCCCGGCCAGCAGGCCGAGCAGGGTCGACTTGCCGGAGCCCGACGGTCCCTTGATGAACACCCGCTCCCCCTCGCTGATGGTGAGGGCGGGCAGATCGAGTACAACCTCGTGACCCGGCCAGGCAAAGGCCAGATCGCGGATCTCAACCACGGCGTTTTTCATGGCGTTACCAGCTCAGTTTGTTGGCGGAGGGGGTCAGCTCGGCCGCAGTCTGGCCGCTGGGCAGGATACCCTGCACACTCAGCTTCTCCAGGCTCGGATAGACGCTGAACAGGGTGGCCTCCAGCCCGGTCAGTTTGGCCGGGGTGGCGCAGGTGTAGGTGTACATGGCGCCCATGTCGGCGTGACCGGCGTCGTCGTGATGGTGTTCGTCGTGCTTGCCGTCAGATTGCTGGTGGTCATGGTCATGGTCATGGTCATGGTCATGGTCATGGTCATGGTCATGGTCATGATCATGATCTTCCTTGGCGGCCTGCAGCTCCTGCTGGGTCAGCTTGCAGCCAGCGGCCGGGTCGAAGCGAAACAGGGCATCGGGTTGCTTGAGTTGAGCGATGGCCTTGGCGTATTGCGCCTTTTCCTCGTCGCTCTTGGCGGCGTGCTCGAAGCCCACCAGATCGGCGGCGGGGGCCTGCAGCTCGATCATCAGCTGGTTGCCATCGAGCACCAGATTGAGGTGACCGTGGCCGTGCTCATGGGCGCCGTGGCCGTGACTGTCGTGTTCATCGTGGTTTGCCTGCACGCCAAATGCGGCGGCCGCCAGTAACAGGGTGACTGCTTTCATCGTTAATCCTTTGAAAAATTTATTGAAAAATGGATTTAGCCGGATAAGCGATGAAGCAGTGGTGGCGCGCGAATGCGGCACTGGCCTGACGGGGTGACATGAGGTTTGGGCAGGGTGGCATCAACGAGCTTGCCGATGACCACTTGTGAAGACGGGATGACCAGGGTTGGGATAAGTGCCAGCTTGCCATCCAGATGCAGGGCGCAGAGGACACAGGCGTGGTTGTGGCCGGGCAGGTCGGCTTCCAGCGGATGTTGTGCCAGCACCGGTTGCAACCACAACCAGCCCAGCAGCAGCAACCAGATTTTCAGCTTGGTACGACCCATAGACCCTTATCAAAGGGGCGCCATCAGCGCCCCTTCTCTCTGACTTAGAGATGGGACTTGATGAGCCCCATCACGGTAGCGATATTGTTGGCATCGAGCTGGCCATCTTTGGCAAACAGCACCTTGCCCTCTTTGTCCAGCAGGATGATGGCCGAGCTTTCCGGCGCCAGATCCCAGGCGTTGCGGGCCATGCCCTTGGCATCCAGCACCATGGCGGACCAGGGGAATTCCTTCTTGCTGTCCTCGGCACTGCTCTTCACAAAGCCGGAGGTGCCCCAGATGGCGTCATTGCTGTTGATGATGGTGACGGTCTGGTACTTGTCGTGGGGCAGCTTGGCCGCCTTGATCGCTTCGATCATGGGGGCGTTGAGCTCCTTGGCGCTGGAACGACCGGCGATGTGCTGGATCAGAAAGACCTTGCCGGCCAGCACCTTGCTTTGCCAGGGCTGATAGCTGATCTCTTTCTCTTTCAGAACCAGTTCACCCTTGTCGCTGATGTTGACCAGCGGCACCTGAGCCGACTCCTTGATGTTGTGAGCCAGGGCCAGGGTTGGCAGCAGCGCCAGAGTAAGTACGAGATGTTTCATCCTGATGACACTCCTTTTGTTATGTTATAACGATTTTTGCATTGAGGGAATGGGGCAGTACTCATCCTAAACTGATCGGATCTGTTTAAGAAGTGTTAAATAAACGTGTGATTGGCCCGCTTGCCTGCCCGCCAGCACGGGGCCTAGCTGGCAAAGGCGGCTAGGATGGCACGCAGTCGATAAAAATCAATTGCTTATCAACTGGTTTGAGGAGTCTGGCTGCGGCCTGCAGCCAGACGGGAGGTGAGGGGGAGGGCTCAGTAGAGCGGTTCGCTCACCAGCGGGATCTTGGCCATGGTCATCTGTTGGGCCAGCAGGGGCGAGCCGGTCAGCAGAACGTGGCGCTGGTTGCCGATCACCACGGTATCCCCTTTCAGGCCGCTGTCGGCGGTAATGGCCAGCCAGGCCGGCGAGACGCTGCCGATGCTGATGTTCGGGTAGATGATGCTGAGCATGTACTGGGGGGCCAGCTCGGCCAGCAGGCTGGCCATCAGCAGCGCCTTCTCGTCACTGTCTGCCTTGTTGCTCTGCAAGGCTTGCAGTGGCGGCGCGAAGTGGTCCATCTGCTCGGGTGGGGTGGGAATGCCGCTCAGCCACTCCTGCAGCAGGCCGACGCTGGTGGCCAGATCCTTGGCCAGGAACTGTTTTGCCAGGGGCCTCAGGTCGCCCTTGAACTGGTAGAACAGCTGCGAATAGTTGGGACGCACGCAGGGCAGCTTGCGATTGGCGGGATGCACGCAGGGCACCACCCGCATCTGATAAAAGGCATCGTCCTGATATTGCTGATAGGCCTGCCAGAACAGGGTCGACTCCATGCTGTCGTCGTGCAGGGTGAAGGCCTGCTCCAGATTGCGAAACTTGGTGGCGGTCTCCGGGCTGGTCTGATTGATCAGATTGATGCTGTTGTAGAGCCGCGGACTGATATAGGAGTAGAGGGTCTCCAGCGGATAGTTGAGGGAGGCATCGAGCAGGCTCATCTCGTGGCGGCTGGCGGAGATGACCCGCTCATCCGTGTTCAGCAGCAGATGCTTCTGCTGGCCGTCGGCCGATTGCCATTGCCAGCTCAGGGTGACCTCGTTGGCCCCGGCCATGGACGCGAACACTAGACTCAACAACAGACCTTGTGCCAGTTTCATGATGTGCATCCTGCTAGGGGTGATAATAAACAACTAGGTGAGCCGGCCGATTTTGGATGAGTCTGGCATTTGTGATTTTGATAACAGATTGATCGGGCTTTTAATTTAATTCTGGAAATAAGTCATGCAGGAAACCGTCATGAAGCGAATCACACCGTTGTTGCTGCTGTTGGCCGCCTTGCCGGCCTCGGCGGGGCCGGTCATCGTCAACCAGGGGATGTCCAGCGCGGATACCTTTGCCCTGCGGGACAAGCTGGCGCGGGAACATGAATGGCAGGAGTGGCTGCGTTTCCAGCAGGCCATCAAGTGGCTGGAGGTGCTGCCGGTGAACTGCGAGCTGATGAGCGATCAGGATGGCAGCTATCACTGCGGGGGAGACTACTATCGGTCCTATCGACAGGATGGGCGCGACATCTATATCCAGGGGGATCCTGCCGGTGTGACGCCGGGTCAGCGCCCGCAACAACCCATAAAAAAGGCGCCCTGAGGCGCCTTTTTCACGAGAGATACGCTTACTTGGCAGCGTAACGCTCGGCAGAGCTGATGATCTCGGCTTCGGCGGCGGCCTTGTCGCCCCAGCCTTCAACCTTGACCCACTTGCCTGCTTCCAGCTCTTTGTAGCGCTCGAAGAAGTGCTGGATCTGGGCGCGCAGCAGCTCGGGCAGATCGTTCACATCCTTGATGTGATCGTACTGCTTGGTCAGCTTGGAGTGCGGAACGGCCACGATCTTGGCATCTTCACCGGATTCGTCGGTCATCTTCAGCACGCCAACCGGGCGGCAGCGAATGACGGAGCCGGCCAGCAGCGGGTAGGGAGTCGGCACCAGCACGTCGACCGGATCACCATCCAGAGACAGGGTGGCGTTCACGTAACCGTAGTTGCACGGGTAGAACATCGGGGTAGACATGAAGCGATCAACGAAGATGGCACCGCTGTCCTTGTCGACTTCGTATTTGATCGGGTCGGCATTCTGCGGGATTTCGATGATGACGTAGATGTCGTCGGGCAGGCTCTTGCCAGCCGGGACCAGGTTCAGGCTCATGACGTTTCCTTTGAGTGTTGGAGTCAAGTTTGCAGGCCGATATTATAGCGATGTCGCGTCAAATGACCATATTTCAGGGCCACTGCGACAGAGTCGGTGGATACCGCACAGCTTGGGTCTGCCAAATTGCCGTCACCTTGCTAGAATGCGCACTCCCTTTACTGGAAAAGGCAGCGGTATGCACATTCACATCCTCGGGATCTGCGGCACCTTCATGGGTGGTCTGGCGGTGTTGGCAAAACAGCTTGGTTACCGGGTGACCGGTTCGGATGCCAACGTCTATCCCCCCATGAGTACTCAACTCGAGCAACAGGGCATCGAACTGACCGAGGGCTATGACCCCTCCCAGCTCGATCCGGCGCCGGATCTGGTGGTGGTCGGCAATGCCATGAGCCGCGGCAACCCCTGTGTGGAGTATGTGCTGGACCGCAATCTGCCCTACATCTCCGGCCCCCAGTGGCTGCTGGAGCACGTGCTGCAGGATCGCTGGGTACTGGCCGTAGCCGGTACCCACGGCAAGACCACCACCGCCAGCATGCTGGCCTGGGTGCTCGAATACGCCAAGCTGGAGCCCGGCTTTCTCATCGGCGGCGTGCCCGGCAATTTCCCGGTTTCCGCCCGTCTCGGCTCCGCCCCCTTCTTCGTCATCGAGGCGGACGAGTATGACTGCGCCTTCTTCGACAAGCGCTCCAAGTTCGTCCACTACCACCCGCGCACTCTGGTGATGAACAACCTGGAGTTTGACCACGCGGATATTTTCCCGGATCTCGCCGCCATCCAGCGCCAGTTCCACCACCTGATGCGCACCGTGCCGAGCAACGGCCGGGTGCTCTTCCCCAAGGGGGACGAGAACCTGGCTGCCGTGCGCAAGATGGGCTGCTGGAGCGAAGTGGAGCTGGTGGGTCAGGACGACGCCCAGTGGAAGGCGGTCAAGCTGGCCGACGACGGCTCCGCCTTCGAGGTGTGGCTGGACGGCGTGAAGCAGGGCGAAGTGCACTGGGAGTGCATCGGCGAGCACAACGTCAACAACGGCCTGATGGCCATCGCCGCCGCCCGCCATGCCGGTGTCATGGTGGAGCACGGCATTGCAGCCCTCTGCCAGTTCAAGTCCCCCAAGCGACGGATGGAGCTCAAAGGCGAGGTAGCCGGCATCAGCGTCTATGACGACTTCGCCCATCACCCCACTGCCATCGAGACCACCCTCGGCGGACTGCGCGCCAAGGTGGGCAAGGCCCGCATCCTGGCGGTGCTGGAGCCCCGCTCCAACACCATGAAGCTGGGGGTCCACAAGGAGGAGCTGGCCGGCTGCTTCGATGGCGCCGACGAGGTGTTCTTCTTCCAGCCGCCCAACATCGGCTGGGATCTTGGCGAGGTGACCGCCCACATGACCCGACCGGCCAAGGTGTTCAACGATCTGGAGACTCTGATCAACCGGCTGGTGGCCGAGTGCCGCGATGGCGATCATATTCTGATCATGAGCAACGGTGGCTTCGGCGGCATTCATGACAAGCTGATCGCCCGCCTCAAGGACTATCACGGCCAGCTATGAACAAAGCGATCACTCTGGCGCTGACCGGCGCCTCTGGCGCCCCTTATGCCCTGCGCCTGCTGGAATGCCTGGTGCAGGCGGATTATCGGGTCTACCTGCTCGCCTCCTCGGCGGCTCGTGTGGTGCTCAAGACCGAGCAGCAGCAGGAGTGGCCGGGCTCGCCCAAAGAGCTCTCTGCCTATCTCTGTCGTCAATATGGCGCCAGCGAGGGGCAGATAGTGGCCTGCGGCAAGGAGGAGTGGTTCTCGCCGGTGGCTTCCGGCTCGGCGGCGCCCAGGCAGATGGTGGTCTGTCCCTGCTCCATGGGGACCGTGTCGGCCATTGCCAACGGCACCTCCGACAACCTGCTGGAGCGGGCGGCGGACGTGGTGATCAAGGAGCGCGGCCAGCTCATTCTGGTACCCCGCGAGAGCCCCTTCTCGGCTATCCACCTGGAGAACATGCTGAAACTGGCGCGGCTCGGGGTGACCATCATGCCGGCGGCGCCGGGCTTCTATCATGAGCCAAAAAGCATCGCGGACCTGGTGGACTTCATGGTGGCGAGGATCCTCGACCATCTGGGGATCGAGCACGATCTGACCCGCCGCTGGGGCTACGCCAAAGGGTGAGCTGAGAGATAGCGGACAAACAAAAGCGGCGCCGACCTGAACAGTTCGGCGCCGCTTTATTTTGACGGAGCGGGTTAGGCTGCCTGGATCGGGGCCGTCACGTACTTGAACAGAAAATCGGCCACTTCTTCCCGGTCCGGGCGTTGTGGCTGATTGATCATCTGCATCATGACGTAACCAAAACCGGTCAGGGAGCGAGCCAGGTCCTGGGCGGACAGCACGCTCTGGATCTCGCCGGCATCCATGGCGCGTTGCAGGTGGGGTGCAATGCGCTCCAGTGCCTTGTCCAGCAGCTTGGCGTAACGGGGCCAGACCTCTTCCCGCACCGATGAGCTCCACTCCAGCCAGATGCTGGCGTGGTCAGGCTGATCGTAGGCGGCGTCGACAAACAGCTTCACGTGGCGGCGAATGCTGTCGCTGACCGGGCCCTGGCCGGTGTAGGCCTGTTCCAGCATCTGGTGCACGAAACGTTCGATCTCGGCCAACACTTCATCCACCAGCTCTTCACGGGTGTTGAAATAGTTGAACACGGTAGCAACCGAGACCTTGGCCTGTTCTGCGATTTCGGCGTGACCCGCACGGCCAATGCCGCGACGGGAGAACACCTCGATGGCACATTCCATCAATTGATTGCGTCGGGCCTCCGGCGAAAGCCGGGTTCGACGTCTTATTTCTGCGCGTGGTTCCATAGTTTTTTCATCTAATAGTTATTGATTATGGTGTTTATAGTATTGTCACCGATAATGCCCGAGGGCCTGCTAACTCTATCAATTAAAATAAGCCGATAAAAGCATCACGTATGCCTGACGCCCTTCGGCTTGAATGGTAGAATCATCGGTTTTGACGTTAATGAACGGCCAAATTCGCTTTGGCCATTATGGAGTAAGTGATGAAACACACTGTCGAGGTGATGATCTCCGAGGCTGAAGTTGCCGCCCGGATCGCCAAATTGGGTGAAGAGATCACCGCCCGTTATCAGGGCTCTGACGAAGTGGTCATGATCGGCCTGCTGCGTGGTTCCTGCATCTTCCTGGCCGACCTGTGCCGCCAGTCCCAGCTGCCCATCACCCTGGATTTTATGACCGCCTCCAGCTATGGCTCCGGCATGCACAGCACCCGTGACGTGCGCATCCTCAAAGATCTGGATGACGACATCAAAGGGAAGGACGTGGTGATCGTCGAAGACATCATCGATACCGGCTACACCCTCAACAAGGTGCGCGAGATCCTCTCTCTGCGCGAGCCAAAATCCCTGGCCATCTGCACCCTGCTGGACAAGCCGTCCCGCCGCGAAGTGCAGGTGCCGGTAGACTGGATCGGTTTCTCCATTCCCGATGAATTCGTGGTGGGCTGCGGCATCGACTATGCCCAGAAGTACCGCAATCTGAAGTTCATCGGCAAGGTTGTACCGCAAGAGTAAGCAAGGTTCAGGAATATCACGGGCGAGGTGGCAGAGCGCCATTTTCTGTCTGCAGGCGGCCTTGGCCGCCTTTTCTGTCTCGAGATGGGATGCGCCATCACAGGGGTTGCAATGAACGCACTGGAAATCAGCGGCCTGAAAAAGACCTATCAGGGGGGCGTCGAAGCCCTTAAAGGCATCGATCTTACCGTCAAGCAGGGGGATTTCTTCGCGCTGCTCGGCCCCAACGGGGCGGGCAAGTCCACCACCATCGGCATCATCAGCTCGCTGGTGAACAAGAGCGCCGGCAAGGTGAAGGTGTTCGGCTACGACATCGACACTCATCTGGAAGAGGCCAAGGCCCAGCTCGGTCTGGTGCCGCAGGAGTTCAACTTCAGCCAGTTCGAGAAGGTGATCCAGATAGTCACCCATCAGGCCGGCTTCTATGGCGTGCCGCGGGCCGAGGCCAAGATCCGCGCCGAGAAATATCTGCGCCAGCTCGACCTGTGGGACAAGCGCGACATGCCGGCCCGCACCCTCTCCGGTGGCATGAAGCGCCGGCTGATGATCGCCCGCGCCCTGATGCACGAACCCAGGCTGTTGATCCTCGACGAACCGACCGCCGGGGTGGACATCGAGATCCGCCGTTCCATGTGGAGTTTCCTCAAGGATCTCAACGAGCAGGGCGTCACCATCATCCTCACCACCCACTATCTGGAAGAGGCCGAGATGCTGTGCCGCAACATCGGCATCATCGACAAGGGCCGCCTGATCGAGAACACCAGCATGAAGAATCTGCTGGGCAAGCTGGGCCGCGAGACCTTCATGCTGGATCTGGCGCCGGGCTCTGCCGTGCCGAACGTGCCCGAGTTCAACGGCCGCATGCAGGACGAACGCACCCTGGAGGTGGATCTGGACAAGAGCCAGTCCCTCAACAGCCTGTTCGAGCAGCTGTCGAGCCAGCAGGTGCAGGTATTGAGCATGCGCAACAAGGCCAACCGGCTGGAAGAGCTGTTCGTCACCCTGGTCGAGGAAGGGAGAAAAGCATGAACCTGACCACTTACTACATCGCCTTCAAGAGCATTCTGGCCAAGGAGATCAGCCGCTTCACCCGGATCTGGATCCAGACCCTGGTGCCGCCCGCCATCACCATGAGCCTCTACTTCGTCATCTTCGGCAACCTCATCGGCGGCCGCATCGGTGACATGGGGGGCTTCAGCTACATGGAGTTCATCGTGCCCGGCCTCATCATGATGTCGGTGATCACCAACTCCTACTCCAACGTCGCCTCCTCCTTCTTCAGCGCCAAGTTCCAGCGTAACGTGGAGGAGCTGCTGGTGGCGCCGGTGCCCAATTACGTCATCATCGCCGGCTACGTCGGCGGTGGTGTAGCGCGCGGCCTCTGCGTTGGCCTCATCGTCACCCTGGTGTCGCTGTTCTTCGTGCCGCTGCAGATCCACCACCTGTTCAGCGTCTGCTTCACCGTGCTGCTGACCGCCATCCTCTTCTCGCTGGGCGGCCTCATCAACGCGGTGTTTGCCAAGACCTTCGACGACATCAGCATCATCCCCACCTTCGTGCTGACGCCGCTCACCTACCTGGGCGGGGTGTTCTACTCCATCAGCCTGCTGCCACCCTTCTGGCAGGGGGTCTCCCAGGTGAACCCGATCATCTACATGGTGAACGCGTTCCGTTACGGCTTCCTCGGGATCTCCGACGTGCCGCTCGGCACCGCCTACCTCATCATCATCGGCTTCATCGTGGCGCTCTACGGCCTGGCCTGGTGGCTCATCTCCCGCGGCACCGGGTTGCGTCACTGATGCAATGTAACGGGCACCCTGGGGTGCCCGTTTTTTTGTCGCCTCTTTTACTTCTCCTGCGCTGGCCCATCTCGCACAGGGTCAATAACCACCCTTTTATCAAGGTTTTATCTGGCACCTTGTGATCCACCGCAATTTTCAGATTACCCCCAAAGGTATAATTCCCGCGGTTGGAAGGTCTGCACTATGGAGGCCTTCCGTCTCTTCTTTTTCTCACCAGGGCAGGATCGCCTATGTCACTGATCACCGAGTTGCCAGCCATTTTTGACAGTTTTTCAGATGCCCGCCGTCAGGGCTTTCTGGCCGTGATGGCACTCAAGGAGCGACAGATCCCCCTGGTCGGCACCTACTGCACCTTTATGCCGCAGGAAGTGGCCATGGCCGCCGGCGCCGTGGTGGTATCACTCTGCTCCACCAGCGACGAGACCATCGAGGAGGCCGAGAAAGACTTGCCCCGCAACCTCTGCCCGCTGATCAAGAGCAGCTACGGCTTCGGCAAGACCGACAAGTGCCCCTACTTCTACTTCTCCGATCTGGTGGTGGGGGAAACCACCTGCGACGGCAAGAAGAAGATGTACGAGTACATGGCCGAGTTCAAACCGGTGCACGTGATGCAGCTGCCCAACCGCGCCGATGACGAGGCCTCCCGCACCCTGTGGCGCAGCGAAATCGTCCGCTTCAAGGCGTTGCTGGAGCAGCAGTTTGGCAAGCCCATCAGCGAGCAGGCGCTGCGCGACGCCATCGTGCTGAAAAACCGCGAGCGCCGCGCGCTGGCCGACTTCTACCGGCTGGGTCAGCTCAACCCGCCGGCGCTGAGCGGCACCGACCTGCTCAAGGTGGTCTATGGCGCCACCTTCCGCTTCGACAAGGAGCAGCTCATCAGCGAGCTGCAGGAGATGACCCGCCGCATCAAGGCCGAGTATGCCGAAGGCAAGCGGCTTGATGCCCGTCCGCGCATCCTCATCACCGGCTGTCCCATCGGCGGCGCGGCCGACAAGGTGGTGCGCCTCATCGAGGAGCACGGCGGCTGGGTGGTGGGCTACGAGAACTGCACCGGCGCCAAGGCGACCGAGCAGTGCGTCAGCGAGGAGGGTGACCTGTTCGATGCGCTGACCGACAAGTATCTGGCCATCGGCTGCTCCTGCATCTCCCCCAACCACCAGCGCATGAATCTGCTGAGCCAGATGGTGGAGGAGTATCAGGCAGACGGGGTGATCGACGTGATCCTGCAGGCCTGCCACACCTATGCGGTAGAGTCGCTCGCCATCAAGCGCCATGTGCGCGATCGCCACGGCATCCCCTACATGGCGGTGGAGACCGACTACTCCAGCGCCGACAAGGGACAGCTGGCGACCCGGCTGGCCGCCTTTATCGAAATGCTGTAAGGAGGCGCCGTGTCACTCTCCATCGGGATTGACTCGGGCTCCACCGCGACCAAGGGGATCCTGTTCGACCACAAGGATGGAGGGCGTATCGTCCGCCGCTTTCTGGTGCCGACCCCCTTTCGTCCGCTGGCTGCCATCGAGCAAGGCTGGGAGACGCTCTCGGCCGCGCTGCCAGAGCGCCCCCATCTGACCCTGACCGGTTATGGCCGCGATCTGGCGTCGTTTGCCGATCGGCGGGTCACCGAGATCTCCTGCCACGGGCTGGGGGCGCGCCTGCTCTGCCCGTCGGTACACACCGTCATCGACATCGGCGGCCAGGACAGCAAGGTGATCCAGCTCGATGGCGAGGGCAACCTCACCGACTTTCTGATGAACGACAAGTGCGCCGCCGGTACCGGCCGCTTTCTCGAGGTGATCACCCGCACCCTGGGGGCGCGGGTCGAACAGCTCGACGAGCTGCTGGAAGGGGCCGAACCTCATGACATCAGCAGCATGTGCACCGTGTTTGCCGAGTCGGAGGCGATCAGCCTGCGCTCGGCGGGCATTCCGGCCGAGTCGATCCTGGCCGGCATCGTCCGCGCCATGGCCCGGCGCAGTGCCAACTTCATCGGCCGCCTCGGTGCCAGACCGACCGTGCTCTTTACCGGTGGCGTCAGCCACTGCGCCACCTTCCGCCACTATCTGGCGCAAGGATTGGGCTGTGACGTGGCCACCCACCCGGACGCCCAGTTTGCCGGTGCGCTGGGGGCGGCCCTGTTTGGTACGCGTGCCCGCACGGGAGGCAAGTCATGAACGCAGAGTTCCTCTATCTGTTCCACTCCACCCTCGGTACGGTCAGGCTGCGCAAGCGGCTGGAGCAGCAGCCCCACCTGTTTCGGGTATGCGACGTCCCGCGCCGGCTCAGTGCCGGCTGCGGCCTCGCCATCCGCCTGCACTGCCCGCCCGAGGAGTGGCAGCAGTGGTGCCAGCGCGGCGAAACCGCCGCCGTCTTTCGTTGTGACGAAGACGGTGAGTATTGCGAACTGGCCCGCTATCCGGCCGCCGACTAGGGCATGGTGACGCCTGGTCGGGGAGTTGGCAGTGGGGGGCATGGATGATAAAGAGCTATCCCATGGCTGTTTATCTGCGGGTGCTGGCCAGGTTGGCGCTGGGGGGATTCTTCGTCGCCTCCGCCGGGTTCAAGCTGGTGGCGCCGGAGCTGTTCGCCGAGCAGATCGGCGCCTTCGGCCTGCTCTGGTCGCCGTTCATTCCCCTTGCCGTCTGGGGGCTTGTCGGGCTGGAGTTCTGTGCCGGGCTCGCGGTGATCGCCAACCGGCGCTGGGGGCTCTGGTTGGTGGTGGCCCTCTTGGCCCTGTTTATTCCGGTGTTGGGCTATGGCATCGCCATCGGGCTCGACATCTCTTGCGGCTGTCTTGGCAGGGCTGATCTCAGCTCGCTGCCACAGGCGCTCGTGCGGGATCTGCTGCTGTTGACGCTTGCGGGCGCCTTGCTGCGCCACTCCCGCCCCGTTTTTACCGTTCCAAAGGAGCAGTGACATGATGAGATTGCAATCCCGCACCCTGATGGCCTCGCTGATTGCGGCCAGCTTTGCCCTCGGTGGCTGTGGCGACAACCAGTTCGAGCAGGAGACCAAGCTGGAGCAGGCGGCGGTACAGCTCTCCCAGGAGACCCAGCAGGGGGGCTATCAGCTGCTGAGCGTGGCGGAGCTGAAGACCCGGATGGATAAAGGCGAGGCGCTGGTGATCATCGACACCATGCCGTTCGAGGACTCCTACAAGAAGGAGCACATCCAGGGGGCCAAGAATTTTGCCTTCGTGAAGGAGGCCAAGTCCGGCGATGACTGGAGCCAGATCGTCGAGGGGAGCGGCACGCCCGAGCAGCTGCTGGCCCTGCTGGGAGACGACAAGACCCGTCCGGTGGTGTTCTACTGCGGCTTCGTCAAGTGTGGCCGCAGCCACAACGGGGCCGCCTGGGCGGTCACCCAGGGCTATCAGCAGGTCTATCGGGTGCCGGGCGGCATCTTCGCCTGGAAAGGGGCGGGTTACCCGGTCACCGCCGAGTAGGCAGGACACGCTCAGAAACAACAAAGCCCGCACATGCGGGCTTTGTTGTCAGTGGCGCTGCGGCTCAGGAGCGGGCCAGCGTCACCACCCGGTTGTCGATGAGGCGGGCCTTGCCGAGATACGCCGCCATCAGGATCACCAGCTGCTCGCTCTGGTCGGTGGCCGCTTCCAGGGTGGCGGCATCGACGATGTCGATGGCGTCGGTCCGAAAACCGGCCTTGTCCAGGCGCTGGCTGGCCTGGGCCACCAGGGAGGGCAGGTGATGGTCACCCGCTTCAATCTGCTCGGCGATCCAGTTCATGGTGCGCGCGAGCTCGGGGGCCAAGGCCCGCTCGGCGGCGGTCAGGTAGCCGTTGCGCGAGGAGAGCGCCAGCCCGTCCTCGGCTCGCACGGTGGACACGCCGACGATCTGGATGGGCATCGCCATGTCGGCCACCATCTTGCGAATGAGCGCCAGCTGCTGGAAATCCTTCTGGCCGAAGCAGGCCACATCGGGCTGCACCAGATTGAACAGCTTGGTCACCACGGTGCTGACGCCGCGGAAGTGACCCGGACGCAGCGCCCCTTCCAGCAGACCGGAGAGGCCCGGCACCTCGACGAAGGTGTGGCTGGCGAGCCCCTGCGGATACATGATCTCCGGCGTCGGCGTGAACACCATGTCCACCCCGGCCGTTTCCAGCGCGGCGCAGTCCTGCTCCAGGGTGCGCGGGTAGTTGGCGAGATCCTCGGCCTTGTCGAACTGCATCGGGTTGACGAAGATGCTGGTCACCACCTTATCGGCGTGATGGTGTGCCTCTTTCACCAGGGTCAGATGGCCCTGATGCAGGTTGCCCATGGTGGGCACGAATGCGATTGTGAGCCCTTCACGGCGCCATTGGCCGATCTGTTCACGCAGAGCGGCGGGATTGTTAACGACCAACATCAGCAGTTTACCTTCGAAAAGATCAAAGAGAGGCGGGCGGTATGGGCCCGCATGGATAAGAGGGGGTGTCAACGGGCAGCATCATCGGCAGGTCACCTTGGGATGGATCATCAAGAGACGGGTTGCTCAGTCAGCACCAGGGGGCGAAGCGGGGGCGCAGGCCCCCGCTCTCGTCACGCTATCGGATCAGTTGAAGCAGTGTTCCGGGCCTGGGAAGGTGCCTTCGCTCACCTGCTTCACATAGAGCCGGATGGCGGCGCGCATGTCGCCGGTCTCGGCCAGGAAGTTCTTGGTGAACTTGGGCACATAGCCGGAGGTGATGCCGAAGGCATCGTGCATCACCAGGATCTGGCCGTCGGTGGCGGGGCCGGCACCGATGCCGATCACCGGAATGCGCAGCGCCTTGCTGATGCGCTCGGCCAGCGAAGTGGGCACGCACTCGAGCACCAGCAACTGGATGCCGGCAGCCTGCAGTTCGAGGGCCTGACGGTAGATCTCCTGGGCCTGGAACTCGTCGCGTCCCTGTACCTTGAAGCCGCCGAATACGTGCACGGATTGCGGGGTGAGGCCGAGGTGGCCGCACACCGGCACGCCGTTGCGGGTCAGGTGGCGAATGGAGTCGCACAGCCAGTCGCCCCCTTCCATCTTCACCATGCGGGCACCGGCCGCCATCAGCCGGGCGGCGTTCTGATAGGTCTGCTCCGGAGTGGCATAGCTCATGAACGGCATGTCGGTCACCACCAGTGCATTGGTGGTGCCGCGCACCACGCAACGGGTGTGATAGACCATCTCATCCATGCTGACGCCCAGGGTATCCTGACCCCCCTGCAGCACCATGCCCAGCGAGTCGCCGATGAGCAGCACGTGGGCGCCCTCGTCGTCGAACAGCTTGGCAAAGGTGGCATCATAGGCGGTGATGGCGGTGATTCGTTGGCCTTCCTGCTTCATCTTCAACAGGTTGGTGGTGGTGATCTTGCTCATAGAGGCTCCTGTTCGTCTGCACCGGGGGCAATGATGGCAAGATCATTGTGCGGGCAGCGGGCAACCAGTTCTGCGAGTGGGGTGCCGCAAGGCAGTACCAGAGCGGGCGCAATCTCGGCCAGGGGCAGCAGCACGAACTCCCGCTCCTTCATGCCGTAGTGGGGAACGATTAGGCGTTCATGCCTGATGATCTGATCGCCAAACAGCAGCAGATCGAGATCCAGGGTTCTCGGCCCCCATCGCTCATCCTTGCGCACACGTCCTTGTTCCAGCTCGATGCTTTGTAGTTGATCCAGCAGCGCCAGCGGCGTCAGCTGGGTGTTGAGCCGGGCCACGGCATTGACGTAGTCCGGCTGGTCAGCAGGGCCCATGGGGCGGCTGCTGTAAAACGACGAGGCCAGCACCAGCACGGATTCCGGCAACCTTGCCAGAGCGGCGACGGCGCGACGAGCCTGACCGAGCGGGTCAGACAGGTTGGAACCAATGGCGATGAAGACCTCGGTCATCACGTCAGTTGTCACTCGGCCGCTTTCGGTTTGCGGCGACGGGGGCGACGACGGTTGCGGCTGTTGCTGCTGCGCTTCTCGCCATCATTGCTGCGGGCCTCACCGGCCTGACCGCGCTCACCGCTGGCCGGGCGGCGGGTCGCCTCCCGTTGCAGCTGCGGGCGCACGTCCGGATTGGACTCCACGTAGCGTTCCCACCAGCTGGCCAGCTCGCCCAGACCGCGTTCGACCCGGTTGCGCAGCAACAGGAAATCAAACGCCGCGCGGAACTTGGGATGCTCCATGGCCCGCTCGGGGTGGCGACCCTGACGGCGGGTCAGCCGCTGCTGCAGGGCCCAGATGTCGCGCACATCGGTGGTGAAGCGGCGCGGGACGGCGATGATCCGCACCTGGTTGTCCAGCACCTCGTTGATCGCCAGCATGAAGGCGTCATACCAGGGCAGGCCGCTCTCGTTCTCCAGCACCCGGCCGCGGGCCTCGACACAGCCCCACAGCAGGGTGGCGTAGAGGAAGGCGGGGGTGACGCGCTTGTCTTCCCGTACCCGGGTGTCGGTATCGATCAGCGCCTGCTCGATGAACTGCTCGTAGGGCGAGTTGCCGTGCGGGGTAAACAGCGCCGCCACCTGTGGGAACAGCTGTTGGAACAGGCCGTATTCGCGCAGCAGCTTGTAGGTGGCCAGGCCATCGCCAGCCAGGAACAGCTTGAGCGTCTCCTCGAACAGGCGGGCCGCCGGAATATCCTGCAGCAGCGGCGCCAGCTCCTTGATGGGGGCGGCGGTGCGCGGGCTGATGGTCATGTCCAGCTTGGCGGCGAAGCGCACGGCGCGCAGCATCCGTACCGGATCTTCGCGGTAGCGGGTCTCGGGATCGCCAATCAGCTCCAGCTTGCGCTCGGCCAAGTCTTCCAGTCCACCCTCAAAGTCGTGCAGGGTGAAATCCTTGGCACTGTAATAGAGGGCGTTAACGGTAAAGTCGCGACGCTCGGCATCCTCTTCGATGGTGCCGTAGACGTTGTCGCGCAGCAGCATGCCTTCATCGGATTGGGCCGACACATGTTTGCTGGTATTGACCTGATGGTGGTGACCGCGGAAGGTGGCCACTTCGATCACGTCACGACCAAAGACGATGTGGGCCAGCCGGAAACGGCGGCCGATCAGGCGGCAGTTGCTGAACAGTGACTTGATCTGCTCCGGCGTCGCATCGGTGGCGATGTCGAAATCCTTGGGCGTCTTCCCGAGCAGCAGATCCCGGACTCCGCCGCCGACCAGGTAGGCTTCGTAGCCGCCCTTGTTCAGGCGATAGAGCACCTTGAGGGCATTCTCGCTGATCTCTTTGCGCGAAATCGGGTGCTGGTCACGGCTCAAGGTACGACGTTGACCGGCGACACGGGCCGGAATGGGGGACTCCGCCGACTGCTCGCCGTCTTCCTTGCCGAGCACTTTGCGGCAAAAGTTTGCGATCTGGGAAAAAATGGTACACCTCGTTATGACTTCAAATTGACGGGAGGCCAAAAAAATAGCGGCCTATCATAGCTCACGCCTAACCAAATGAAAAACCGTGCTGGCAATTGATCTCGTTTGACTCGGATTATCCCGGCTAAATCATCGCAAACCGCGCTGATTCACACCCAAATCCCCCCTGAACTGCCTATTCGTTTACGCCTGTTGTCAGCGCAATCTTCTCGCTGGCAGGCACCCGCGCCAGCTGCCAGTGGGCGATGCCCCAGTCGACGATCTCGTCCACCCGGCTCGCCATCAGCTCGGGGGGCGGGCACTGGCCGAGAAAGTGCAGCGCCTGCCACAGGGCCGGGCGCACCTCATCCTGTGCCAGCGCTGGTGCGTGATTCTGCTTGGAGAGCTTGTTGCCGTCGGCCTGCACCGCCAGCGGCAGATGCACCCAGGCGGGCACGGGGGCGCCCAGGGTCTGGTAGAGGGCAATTTGGCGCACCGTCGGCTCCAGCAGATCGGCACCGCGCACTATCTCGGTGATGCCGCAATCCATGTCGTCCACCACTACCGCCAGGTTGTAGGCATAGAGGCCATCGCGCCGACGCACGATGAAATCTTCCTCGGCCAGCGCCGCCGGCACCGCAATGCGGCCCTGCAGCCCATCCTCGAAATCGTACACCGGATGGTGCTGGCGCACGCGGGCGGCACAACCCTCTGCCGTGAGGCCAAGGGTGCGGCAGTGGCCGTTGTAAAAGCCGCCGCTCGCCATGATTTCGCGCCGGGTACAGCGACACCAGTAGAGATCGCCGGCCCGGTAGAGCTGGTCGATGATCTCGTCATAGCGGCCGTGGCGCCGGCTCTGGTACATCACCTCGCCATCCCACTGCAAACCATGGGCCTCCAGGGTCTGCAAAATGAGCGGGGCGGCCCCCGCCATCTCCCGCGGCGGATCGATATCTTCGATGCGCACCAGCCAGCGCCCCTGTCGTGCCCTGGCCTGCAGGAAACTGCCGAGCGCCGCGATCAGGGAGCCGAAGTGAAGCGGGCCTGAGGGGGAGGGGGCAAAGCGGCCGATATAAGGGCGGGTCTGGGACGAGGGGATGGTATTCACGGGCATGCGGATTCGGGCAAACGGGACATTGAGGCTGCATTCTGGGACGGCCCGGCCAAAAGCTCAATAAAAAAGGGAGCCCGCGAGCTCCCTTTTTTCTGTTATGCCAGAGGTCGGTATCAACCGGCCATCTGTTTTTCCTTGATTTCAGCCAGGGTCTTGCAGTCGACACAGAGGTCGGCGGTGGGTCTGGCTTCCAGACGGCGGATACCGATCTCGATACCGCAGTGTTCGCAGTAACCGAAGTCATCGTCTTCGAGCAGCAGCAAGGTTTTCTCGATCTTCTTGATCAGCTTGCGCTCACGGTCGCGGGTACGCAGTTCAAGAGCGAACTCTTCTTCTTGCGCGGCGCGATCCACGGGATCCGGAAAGTTGGCAGCCTCATCCTTCATATGGTCAACGGTGCGGTCAACTTCCTGCATCAGTTGGTTGCGCCAGGCTCCCAGGATCTTGCGAAAATGTGCCTTTTGTTGGTCATTCATGTACTCCTCACCCGGTTTTTCCTGGTAAGGCGCCACACCCGCAATGGCCAGGGGGCCCAGAGATTTCCTGTTTTCGCCTGTTGGCATGCCCTGTCTCCTAATTCAGCACGCTACCCGTGCCATCCATAAATTGAGGGCGACATCTATAGCAGAAGGGTAACTTGGAGGCAAACAAGCCGTACCAATAATGTTACCCACTCCAACATTTATTCGCTGCCCTCGGGTAGCAGGTGACAAGATTCAAACGGGATAAAATCTTGGGCCACCATGCTCTGCACCCCAACATGGGGTCGATAGCATAAAATTTCAACCCCTGCCGTAATTGCTTGCTCAATAAGCAGACTATAGTGCGGATCTATATGCGCTGCCGGGCGCATTCTCACGATTCCGGAGTGCAAAACCATAAATAACAGCACGGCTCTGTGGCCGGCCGCTTTCATGGCCATTAATTCACGCAAGTGCTTGGCGCCACGGGTGGTGACTGCATCGGGGAAGTAGCCCATGCCGGCTTGCTCCCGCTCGTCGAGCAGGGTCACCGATTTCACCTCGATATAACAGGCCGGCCGGTGGTCATCTTCCAGCAGCAGATCGATGCGACTGTTCTCTTCGCCGTATTTCACCTCGGTGCGCAGCCTGGCATAGCCGCGCAGCGGGGCGAGGGCATCCTGCTCGATCAGCTCCCGGGCTAGCTGGTTGGCGCGCGCCGTGTTGACGCAGATGAAGTGACCGGCCGGGCTCTCGGCGATCTCCCAGCTGTGGGGCAGCTTGCGCTTGGGGTTGCTTGAGGTGGAGTACCAGACCCGGGTGCCCGGCTCGGCGCAGCCGGTCATGGCGCCGGTATTGGCGCAGTGGATGGTGATCACCTCGCCGTTGTCGAGCTGCACATCGGTTAGGAAGCGCTTGTAACGGGAGACAAGCTGCCCGGATTGCAGGGGGGGATCGAAGATCATGGTATGGCTCTCTTAAACGATGAGTCTGGGCATGGCCGCCGGTCAGGATGCCATTTTCTCTCTGGCCCGCAGCGGCCAGCAGGCGAGGGGCTCGTAGCGCACCCCGTCCGGGGTGGAAAGGGATTGATAGAGGCAGAAGCGGTCGGCCTGCAGCACGAAATCGGGGGCGGGCAGCAGCGCCGGCGGTTCGCTCGCCTTGCGCGACAAGGTGACGTGGGGGCGATAGCCCTGCTCGCCGTTGCCAAGCCCCAGCTTCTCGCCGTGGCGACGCAGCGCCCTGGCCAGCACGGTGAGCTCGTTGGGCCACTCCGTCGGGCCAACCCAGGCGGCCTTGGCGCGGCCGAACCAGCCGGTTTCGTTGAGCGCTATGGTGAGCGGCGGGCAGTGCTGGCGCTCGACGGCGGCCATCAGGCGGGTGGTGGTGAGCGGATCCGCTTCGCCGAGGAAGGCCAGCGTCAGGTGGAGATTGGCGGCGGGCACCGGTTGACCCGGCCAGGGCAGCTGGTCGCGCCAGGCGACGAGATCGGGTGCCAGCGCCTCGGCGGGCAGGGCAAAGAAGAGTTTGGCCATTCGGGTGAGCATGCCTCTTTCATGCAGACAGGGTGGCCCATTCTAGGGCAGCCACTGCATCCTGTCTCGCCGGCCGACATCCGCTCACGGTGGCCGGCCAGGCTGTGGCAGAATAGGCGCCGCTTTACGACTTGCAACAAGAAGGTGCAGATCCCTTTGTCTTCCCTCCCCATAGTGTCGGTGCTGCCCGCACTCTTTGCCGCCATCGACAACCATGCCAGCGTGATCCTGCAGGCGCCCCCCGGCGCGGGCAAATCGACCCTGCTACCGCTGGAGCTGGTGCGCCAGAACCGGCTGCCCGGTCGGATCATCATGCTGGAGCCCAGACGTCTGGCGGCGCGCAACATCGCCGGCTTTCTGGCGCGCCAGCTCGGGGAGAAGGTGGGCGAGCGCATCGGTCTGCGGGTGCGCGGCGAAAGCCGCACCAGCGCAGCCACCCGGCTCGAGATCGTTACCGAAGGGGTGCTGACCCGGATGCTGCAGCAGGATCCCGAGCTCACCGGCGTCTCCCTGGTCATCTTCGATGAGTTCCACGAGCGCAGCCTGCACGCCGATACCGCGCTGGCCTTCGCCATCGAGAGCCAGCAGGGATTGCGCGATGATCTCAAGCTCTTGGTGATGTCCGCCACCCTGGATGGCATGGCGCTGGAGCGGCTTTTGCCGGAGGCCCCGGTGGTTCGCTCCGAGGGGCGCGGTTTTCCCATCGACTACCACTATCGCCCCGCCAATCGCCAGCAGTGGCTGGAGCCCCAGGTCGGCGCCGTGGTGCTGGAGGCGCTGGCCGCCCACGCCGGCAGCCTGCTGGTGTTCCTGCCGGGCCAGGGGGAGATCGAGCGGCTGGCGCAGTGGCTGGAAGGGCGGCTGCCGGACGAGGTGACCCTCGCCCCCCTCTACGGCCGCCTCGACATGGCGGCCCAGCAGGCGGCCATCGAGCCGGCACCTGCGGGGCGCCGTAAGCTGGTGCTCACCACCAATGTGGCGGAGACCTCGCTCACCATCGAGGGGATCTCAGTGGTGGTCGACAGCGGGCTGGAGCGGCGCGCCTCCTTCGACATCAAGAGCGGCGTCACCCGGCTGGAGACCCGCCCCATCGCCAAAGCCTCCGCCACCCAGCGGGCGGGTCGTGCCGGTCGTCTCGGCCCCGGTGTCTGCTACCGGCTCTGGAGCAGCGAGGTGCAGGAGCGCCTCGCCGAGCAGAGCCCGCCGGACATCCTCACCCAGGAGCTGACCGGTCTGTTGCTGGACGCCGCCCAGTGGGGGGCCAAGGTCGAAGAGCTGCCGCTGCTGGACATGCCGCCGGCCGCCGCCGTGGCCAGCGCCCAGCGGCTGCTGGTGGCCCTCGGTGCCATGAAGCCGGAGGGTGAGCAACAACTTACCCCGGCCGGCCGCGCCATGGCGGCCTTCGGTACCCATCCCCGGCTTGCCCGCATGCTGCTGCGTGCGCGCGAGCTGGAGACGGAGGGTCTGACAGGGATTGTCGCCGATGCGGCTTTCCTGGTGGCGCTGCTGGAAGAAGATCTGCGAGGATCGGAGCGCCTCTCCGTGTTGTTCCACCGCCGCCAGGGGGCCCTGCGCCAGAGTGCGGCGCGCTGGTTCGAGCGGCTCGGCGCCCGCCCCGCCAGTGCGCAGGGGCAATGGTTGGGGCTGCTGTGCGCCCTCGCCTGGCCCGATCGCATCGGTAAACTGCGCAGCGGCAGCCGCTATCAGCTCAGTGGCGGGGTGAGCTGCGATCTGGTAGAAGGTCACCCTTGTCAGGGGCAGGGGGCGCTCATTGCCATCGAGATGGGCCAGAACGAGCGCGGCAGCCGCATCTTCATCGCCGAACCGATAGAGCTGGATGAGCTGGTGCGCCAGCTGCCCGAGCTGGTGAGCGAGCGCCAGTGGTTCGACTGGGACGAGCGTGAGGAGCGGGTACGGGCTGAACGCCAGCAGGTGCTCGGCGAGCTGGTGCTGAGCCAGCGGCCGCTGACCGATCTCTCCGATGAACAGAAGGGGCGCTGCCTGCTGCAGGGCATTCGGCGCAAGGGGCTGCATGTGCTGCCCTGGGATGACGCCAGCGAGGGGCTGCTGGCCCGATTGCGCTGTGCCCGCGACTGGTTGCCCGACGAAGGGTGGCCGGCCATGGACGAGGCGAGCCTGCTGGCCGACCTGGAGCAGTGGCTGCTGCCGGCGGTGAGCGGCATGACCCGGCTGGAGCAGTTGAAAAAGCTCGATATGAGCGACATCCTGCGCCAGTCGCTGCCCTGGCCATTGCCCAAACGGCTGGACGAGGCGCTGCCCGGCCACTTTAGCGCGCCGACCGGCAGCCGGGTGCGGATCCGCTATCAGCCGGGTCAGGCGCCGGTGATCCCGGTGCGCATTCAGGAGATGTTCGGCCAGGCCGCGACCCCGTGCGTGGCCGATGGCCGGGTGGCGCTGGTGGTGGAGCTGCTCTCCCCGGCTCAGCGGCCGCTGCAGATCACCGCCGATCTGGCCGCTTTCTGGGCCGGCTCCTACGAGCTGGTGAAAAAAGAGATGAAGGGACGCTACCCCCGCCACTACTGGCCGGACAATCCGCTGGAGGCGATGCCGACCAGGGTCACCAAGAAGAAGATGGGGTTGTAGGTTCGATTGGCCAAGTCAGATCGGACGTTCGCGAATGCGACATAACAAGTAGAAAGGAAAGCAAAGAGGATTTATGGCAACGCAACGACGCAAGCGCACCCCCAAGAAGGCCGCGCCCAAACGCACCATCTGGCGCACGCTGTTCTGGCTGGGCTTCAAGCTCTCCCTGGTGGGAGCGGCCTTCATGGTGGTGTTTGGCATCTACCTCGATACCAAGGTGCGTGAACGCTTCGACGGCGAGAAGTGGCAGTTGCCGGTGATGGTCTACAGCCGGCCGCTGGAACTCTATCCCAGCCAGCGCCTCTCCCAGGCCCAGATGCTGCGCGAGCTCAACATGCTGAGCTACAAGCAGGTGCGCCAGCCCCATACCCCGGGCGAGTATGCAGTGAGCGGCAACCGCATCGAGCTTATCCGCCGGCCATTCGAATTCCATGACGGGGCCGATGCCGCCCGCGGCCTGCGCCTCACCTTCAACGGTGCGCGGCTGGAGGGGATCCAGTCGCTGGAGAACCAGCGTCAGCTCGGCTACGCCCAGATGGACCCGGTGTTGCTCGATCGCCTCAACACTGAGGATCGGGAAGACCGCCTGCTGGTGCGCATCGCCGAGGTGCCGGACAGCCTGCTGATCACCCTGCTCACCACCGAGGATCGCGACTTCTACCAGCACGGCGGCGTCTCGCCGGTGGCCATCATGCGCGCCATGGCGGCCAACCTGCTGGCGGGTCGCACCGTGCAGGGCGGCAGTACCCTGACCCAGCAGCTGGCCAAGAACTTCTTCCTGACCCGGGAGCGCAGCCTGTGGCGCAAGGCGCAGGAAGCCTACATGGCGGTGCTGATCGACTATCGCTACAGCAAGGACGAGATCCTGGAGGCCTATCTCAACGAGGTCTATCTGGGGCAGAACTTCTCCCAGGGGGTCTATGGCTTCGGGCTCGCCTCCTACTTCTACTTCGGCATTCCGGTCAACGAGCTGGACATCGATCAGGTGGCCCTGCTGGTGGGCATGGTGAAGGGGCCCTCCTATTACGATCCCTGGCGCTTCCCGGAGCGGGCCAAGGCGCGCCGTGACCTGGTGCTCAAGCTGCTGATGGATCACGGCAGCCTGCAACCAGCCGAGTATGAACTGGCCAGCAAGCAGCCGCTCGGCATCATTACCCGCGGCCAGATGAGCTATGGCCGCACCCCGGCCTTCATGGGCCTGCTCAAGCGGGAGATCCAGAGCCGCTTCGGTCCGGATCTGCTCAAGCAGTCCGGCCTCAAGATCTTCACCAGTCTGGATCCCATCGCCCAGCACGCCGCCGAGCAGGCGGTGGAGTCGGGTCTGGCCCAGATCGAGAAGCTGCGCGGCAAGAAGAAGCTGGAGGCGGCCATGGTGGTCTCCGACTGGCACAAGGGCGAGGTGGTGGCCATGGTGGGGGCCGGGATCCGCGCTATGCCGGCTTCAACCGGGCGCTGGATGCCCGTCGCCAGATAGGCTCGCTGGTCAAGCCCGCGGTCTACCTGACCGGTCTCTCCAACGGCCTGACCCTGGGCACGCCGCTCAAGGACCAGCCGATCCGCATTCGCGGCAAGGATGGCCAGATCTGGACCCCGCAAAACTACGATCGCAAGTTCCGCCAGAGCGTGCCGCTGATGGATGCGCTGGCCAGCTCCCTCAACGTGCCGACCGTCAATCTGGGGCTGCAGGTGGGGCTGGACAAGGTGGTGGACACCCTGCACAAGCTGGGGGTGGAGCAGGAGATCCAGCCCTATCCCTCGCTGGTGCTGGGGGCGGTGGCGCTCTCGCCGATGGAGGTGAACCAGATGTACCTGCCCATCGCCAACCAGGGGCTGACCCAGCCGCTGTCGGCGATCCGGGCGGTGGTCAACAGCGACGGCAGCAAGCTCTATCAGCATGACGAAGCAGCCAAGCGGGTGACCGATGAGCAGGCCAGCTGGCTGACCCTGTTCGCCATGACCAAGACGGTGAGCCAGGGCACGGCGCGGGCGCTCGGTGCCAAGTTCCCCGGCGCCACCATGGCGGCCAAGACAGGCACCACCAACGAGCTGCGCGACTCCTGGTTCACCGGGCTCGACAACAACGAGCTGGTCAGCATCTGGGTCGGTCGCGACGACAACACCCCGGCCGGGCTGACCGGCGCCAGCGGTGCCCTGCAGCTGTTCAGCGGCTACATGAGCCAGCGCGGGGTCAACAGCCTGGCCATGAACATGCCGCAAGGGGTGAGCTGGGCCAGCTTCTCCCGTGCCAGCGGCACCCGGGTCACCAGCGACTGCCCCGGCAGTCTGCAGGTGCCGGCCAAGCTGGCCGGGCTGGCCGAGCCCATGGGCTGCGCCAGCCCGGTGTCCAGCCCGGCCAATGCGCTGGACAACTGGTTCAACGGTTTCTTCAACTGACCGCGGCGGGCAGCCTTGGCTGCCCGCTTGCCCGGAGTGCTCATGTCACATCCTCTGTTCGATGCCATCCACCACGTGGCCATCATCGCCAGCGACTATGCGCGCTCGCGCCACTTCTACCACCAGGTGCTGGGGCTGCCCATCATTGCCGAGACGCTGCGCGAGGAGCGCCAGTCGTGGAAGCTGGATCTGGCGCTGCCGGACGGCAGCCAGCTGGAGTTGTTCAGCTTCCCGGCACCGCCCCTGCGCCCCTCCCGGCCGGAGGCGTGCGGCTTGCGCCACCTGGCCTTTCGGGTCGCTGAGCTCGACCGGGTCATCGCCCATCTGCAGGGCCATGGTGTCGAGGTGGAGCCGGTGCGGGTGGATGAGCTGACCGGCAAGCGCTTTACCTTCTTCGCCGACCCCGACGGCCTGCCGCTGGAGCTCTACGAAGCGAGCCGCTGAGGCAGACCTGCCGCGAGCCCCATCACCCCATAAAGAGCAGAAGCCGCCCGGTTAGCCGGGCGGCTTCTTTCATGGTGTGCAGTGCGTGAGGGGCGATCAGGCGGTGGTGAGCAGGGTCACCGCGACGGCCATCACCAGCATGCCGACCCAGCCGATGGGCTTGAGCCGCTCGCCAAACAGCAGCAAGCCACCGAGGGCGGTGCCCAGGATGCCGATGGCACCCCAGGTGGCATAAGCCACGGCCAGATCGATCTTGCCGGTGCTCACCGCTTCCGACAGCAGGGTGAAGGCACACAGCACCAGCAGGATGCCGAGAAATCCCCAGCCTTTGTGACGAAAACCCACCGAGCGGTTGATCGCCATGTTGGCGCCGATATCCAGCAGGGCTGCCCCCAGTACGATGATCAATGGGTGCATACGGCCTCCTTGGCAGCGCCAAGGCTGCGAGCACTGCCAGTACCTGCAGCTGGTTTGTCATGGGCAGTGCCAAGACGGCGGATGCTGCCGGTGCCTGTGGTCGGTTCGTCATGGGTTTCACCCATTGTCACCAGAACAATACCCACTATGGCCAGCGCCAGTCCGATCAACTCCTGAGCATTCAGGTGGTAGTCGAGGAACAGCACGGAGACGACGGTGATCAGCGCGATCCCCAGCCCCTCCCAGAGCGCGAAGGCAATACCAATGGAGATTGTTTTGGCGGCTTTGGCCAACAACAGATAGGAGAAGGAGATGAGTAGCCACATCGGCAGATAGTTGAGCCAGCCGGCCTCGTTCTCCGGGATCATGGCCATGCTGGAGGTCCCGGCGACCTCGGTCAGAATGGCGCCCGTCAGAAAGATGCGGGCCAGGAGCATGCGATTGAATAACATAAAATGTCCTTTTGTTGCTGCGACGGGGCCATGATAGCCGCAGCCCGCTCAGGCGGCAGAATCGCTGAGCGTCGACAATTCAGACGCTGACGGTTTGCCTTGCTAGAAGGGGGCAAGGTAAGGTGAATATCGGATACCCTGCTCACGACCCAGATCATGAAGCTCTACCAGATACAACTCTTTGTGGAATCAGCCAGCAGTGGCTCCATTGCCAATACAGCGCGCCGGCTTGGCAAGAGTCGCAGCGCAGTCAGCACGGCGATAGCGGCGCTTGAGGTTGAGCTTGGCGTCGAACTTTTTGAACGAGGCGCCAACCAGAGCCGATTGACCGAGATCGGCGAGCAGGTGCTGGACGACTGCAAGCGGCTGCTGCAGGCCGCCAACAGCCTCAAACTCAAGTGCGAACACTACGCCTCCGGCGCTGAGGTAGCGCTGCGGGTGGCGCGAGATGACGCCATTCCCGAGGCGGTGTGGCGGGAGATGCTGGGGGCGCTGCGCCACCAGTTTCCCGGCACCAGCATCTCGCTGGTGCTGGCCTCGCCGCCGGAGCTACCCGCGCTGGTGGAGGAGGGGTTTGTCGACGCCGCCTTCGGCCTCATCACAGAGGAGCAGGAGCGCAGCGGCCTCAACATCGAGGTGCTCAACCCGATCCGCACCCTGATGGTGGTGGCCCCGAGCCACCCGCTGGCCAGCCTGAAGCGGGTATTGCAGCAGGATCTGACCGGTCATACCCAGGTCACTCTTTCCTATGTGGACGAATTTTCGGTCAAGAGCCTGTTGCCCATCGGCGGCCACCACATCGGGTTGTCGAGCTTCGAGCTGATGCGCGATGCGGTGCTTGATGGCCTCGGCTGGGCCGTGCTGCCGTCGCCGCTGATCCAGAGCCAGTTGCGGCAAGGGGAGCTGCTGACCTTGAAGCACAAGTTCAGCCTGCAGTGGCGCGACTACGGTGTCTATCTGTCGGAAAATGCTTATCACGGCAAGGTGTTGGCGTGGCTGAGGAAGGCAATCCAGGCCTATCTCGAACCGTTCGAATAAGCCAGTTGGCGCTGGGCGGGCACGAGGGGGCAAGTGCAGGGGCTTGTGATCCATCACTGCCTGATGGTACATACTGTCAGTACCCTCATGCAGCGCCTGGAGGCGTGAACGATATGAGCAGTGCCCAAGACAAGGACGAGCTCTGGCTGGATGACGACATCATCGAGCTGGATGACGATGAGGCCGTGGTGACCAAGGCGATCAACCCCTGGCAGGTGTTGATCGTCGATGATGAGCCGGACATTCATCATGCCACCCGGCTGGCACTTTCCAACATTCAGTACAAATCCCGCCCGCTTGAACTGCTCAATGCCTACAGCGGCGCCGAAGCGGCCCGCATGCTGCTGGCCAACCCGCGCATCGCCCTGATCCTGCTCGACGTGGTGATGGAGACCGAGGATGCCGGCCTGCGGCTGGTGCACCAGATCCGCAACGAGATGCACAACAGCCTGGTGCGCATCGTGCTGCGCACCGGCCAGCCGGGGCAGGCCCCGGAGCAGCGGGTGATCCTCGACTACGACATCAACGACTACAAGACCAAGACCGAACTGACGGTGCAGAAGCTCTACACCACCGTCATCGCCTCCCTGCGCTCCTACGAGACCCTCTGCGCCATCGACAAGAGCCGGCAGGGGCTCGGCAAGATCCTGGAGGGGGCGGGGGATCTCTATCATCTGCACTCGCTGCGGGAATTTGCCTCCGGCGTGCTCAAGCAGATCAGCGCCATTCTCGACGTGGGCACCGAAGGCGCCATCTGTGCCGAACGCCGCCCCGGCTCGCAGGAGCTGGAGATCCTGGCGGCCACCGGCGACTATGAATCCCTGCTGAGCGATGTGCCGCTCAGTGCCTTCCCGGCCCTGCACGACTCGGTGATGAGTGCGCTCGCCAACCGCTGCAACCGCTTCGAGCATCCTCAGGATGCGCTCTATATCGCGGCCCAGAACGGGCGCGAGTTCGTGCTCAATTTCACCCCCACCCAGCCACTCGATCCGCTCGAGTGCGATCTGCTGGACGTGTTCTGCCAGCGCATCTCGGCGGCATACGACAACCTCTATCTCTACAACCAGCTGCTGCGCGCCCAGGAGGCGACCGTGGTGGCGTTGGCGGCGCTGGCGGAGTTTCGCGACTCGGATACCGGCGATCACGTGCTGCGGGTGCAGAAGCTCTCCGATGCCATCGTGGCCGAGCTGCAGCAGGCGGGGGCCTATCCCGACGAGCTGACGCCGGGCTTCGTCGACATGATCGGCATGGCCAGCATACTGCACGACGTGGGCAAGGTGGGCACGCCGGACCACATCCTGCACAAGCCGGGTCGGTTCGAGCCGGATGAGCGGCTCATCATGGAGCAGCACGCGGACATTGGCGCCAGCATCTTGCACAAGGCGGGGGAGATGGTGGAGGGCACCAGCTATCTGTCGCTGGGGGCCGAGATTGCTCGCGGTCACCATGAACACTTCGATGGCAAGGGTTACCCGGAGCAGCTGGCCGGCCAGCAGATCCCGCTGTCGGCCCGCATCGTGGCCGTGGTCGACGTGTTCGATGCCCTGCTCAGCAAGCGTCCCTACAAGGAGCCCTGGTCGCTGGCCCAGACCATGGAATATATCCTGTCACGCTCCGGCAGTCAGTTCGACCCCCAGGTAGTGCAGGCGCTCCAGCGTTTGGTCAGCCAGTCGCGGCTGCCATACGAGCTGTGACACCGGATGGAAACAACAAAGGGGCCATTGGCCCCTTTGTTGTTTTGCGCCACCGGGTCGATCCGGTCAGCGCGGCGCGTAGCGTGTGCGGGGCTGCTGCCGGCGAAACGGCAGCAATACCAGGCTGAGCAGCAGATCGCCAAGCAGAGCTGCGAGCAGGCCTGCCGCCATGCCGCAGACGATGGCGGCCTGCTTGAGCGGCACCACGTAGCTGTAGTTTTGCAGGGTATCCTGCCAGAGCTGGGGCTCGGCGCGCAGCAGCAGGTGGGAGAGTTGCCGGTACCAGGGATGGTGCTTGTAGACGCTCTCCTGCTGCAGGGTCTGGCGCTGGCTGACCAGCAGCTGCAGGCTGGCGGCATCCTTGGCGAATACCGGATCCGGGTTGGTGCGGTAGTGGTTGACCAGGGCCGTCAGATCGCCGTTGAAATGCTGATCCGCCGTCTCCTGAAAAGGGGCCAGGCTGAGGCTGGCCTGTTGCAGGCGGGCATCCAGCCGCTGGTAGTAGAGGTCGATCAGACCCGGGATCTGCACGCCGGCCAGCAGGCCCAGGGCAAACAGCATCATCCGAAGGTAGCTGCGCATAGCACTCGTCATCTCGCGAAATAGAGGGACTCCATACTAGCCGCAAGGCTGCAACAGGCCAAGCCGGCAGGGGACGCGCCGGCTTTCCGGATAGGAGGCATGACCCTTTTCTCCCTCGTTTGTGTGATTCACGTCACGCTTTTTATGCTTTAAAATACGGCCCCATTTTTCGGGGAGGAGAGTTCGTATGCGCAAATTTATACCCTGTTATCTGTTGGGTGGTCTCATCGCCATCAGTTGGGCCGCACTGCCCGATCACGGCCCCTGGGATCAGTGGGATCTCGCCGTCTTCCATCTGGTCAATGGCTGGCTGGGTCAGGCCCAGTGGTGGGTCGATCTGGTGGCCGTGACCAACAACCGGCTGTTCGATCTGGCGGTACTCTCCTGCATGGGGCTGATCCTCTCTCGCTGCTTCTGGCGTGCGGACGAGCAGGGACGCCGCCGGCTGGTGGCCATGGGGATCGTCATGCTGCTGGGGGCCCTGGTGATCAACCAGTTCGGTCATCTGCTGCCGGTCAGCCGGCCCAGCCCGACCCTGACGGTGACGGATGCACTGCGGGTCACCCAGCTCAGCGGGATCCCGACCAAGGATTCGTCCAGCGACAGCTTCCCCGGCGATCATGCCCTGTTCCTGATGATCTTCGCCGGTTTTGCCCTGCGCTATCTGCCACGCTGGGCCGGGGTGACGGCGCTGCTGATGGTGCCGCTGTTCTCGGCGCCTCGCATCCTCTCCGGTGCCCACTGGCTGACGGATGTCTATGTCGGCGCCCTCTCCTTGACCCTGCTCTGTCTGCCGCTGTTGCTGTCGACCGGGCTGTCGGATGCGCTGATCGGCTGGATCGCCCAGCGGCTGCCACGCCTGCCGGGCTGGCAGTGGCTGGCGGGCAAAACATCGGCGAGTCAGCAATAAAAAAGAAGGTCGGTGCATACCGGCCTTCTTTTTGTCTACTTCCCGCCGGTGACTGTGGTCGTCGCGAAATGACCATGACTACCACCGGCGGCCCCAGGCCTGCTGGCCCTCATAGACAAGTATTAGCAGATTCGTTCGGGCGTGCTCGTCATGACTTTCTCCAGATAATCGTTTGCATGGGCTGAATGCTTGATCCTGACCAAGATTTTTTATTTTTGCTGCCTTAGAATCGCCGCCCGTTGCTGGAGAACTCTGTATGTTAATTAATCTTTTGCGCCTGATATTCATCATCTGCGCCCTGGTGTTCATCTTCATGCTGGTACGGGCCTGGTGGCACAAACGGCAACAGGGGGAGCTGGAATCGACCCCCTTCTGGCCGGTGGCGGCCATCGGTTTTGTCGCCAATTTTCTCGATACCCTGGGGGTTGGCAGCTTCGCGGTGAAGACCGCCTGCTACAAGCAGTTCAAGCTGATCGACGATCGGCTGCTGCCGGGCACCCTCAACGGTCAGTGCGTGTTGCCGACGGTCACCCAGTCGCTGATCTTCATCGGCGCCGTGCAGGTGGATCCGCTCACTCTCATCGGCATGATGGTGGCCGCCGCTGCCGGGGCGGCTTGGGGGGCGCGCCACGTTGCCTCGTTCGATCGCCAGACCATCCGGCTGGTGATGGCGGTTTCCCTGCTGGTGGTGGCCGGCCTCATCTTTGCGGGCCTGCTGGGGCTGTTCCCCCTCGGTGGCGATGCCATGGGGCTGACCGGTTACAAGCTCGGGATCGCGCTGCTCGGCAACTTCATCTTCGGCGTGTTGATGAACGTGGGCATCGGCCTGTTCGCCCCCTGCATGACCCTGGTCTATCTGCTCGGCATGAATCCGCTGGCGGCGTTTCCCATCATGATGGGCTCCACCGCCGTGCTCAGCGTCTTCTCGGCGGGCACCTTCATCCGCAAGGGGGCCTTCGATGCCAAGGCGGTGCTGGCGGTGGCCATCTTTGGCCCTGTCGGCGTGGTGCTGGCGGCCATGCTGGTCAAGTCGATGGACATGGCGATGCTCAAATGGCTGGTGGCCTTCATCGTCATCTATACCTCCTGGACCATGTACGCCTCCTGGCGGGCGGCGCGGCGGGAACTGCAACCCCGGCTGGCAGGCGTCACTGGTTAGCCAGTACGGCGCGTGTCGGTGCTGGCCGTGGAGTATTGATGTGATTGCAGGCCTTTGGCGTTATCTATACCTCCTGGACCTGGTACGCTTCTTGGCGGGCGGCGCGGTGGGTGCCACAACCCCGGCTGGCAGAGGTCGCAGGCTGGCCTGCACCAGCGCCGCTTCAGCCCTGGCCCCCAGAAACACATAGAGGCCGAGGGCCAGCAGCAGCCCCACGGCGCACCCCATCACACCCACCGCCGGCCAGAGCAGTTCGCTCTGGCCGAGTGACCCCTTGAACAGCAACAGCAGCCCCTCGATGGAGACCGCGATCAAGATGGCGGCGATGAAGCGGGTAATGGTGCGGCGAATGGCGCTGTGGCGAAAGATGTCCTTATGCAGCAGCACCTCCTCTTCCAGAATGGTTTTGCCCAAGTCGAACACCGCCAGCGCCAGGGTCAGGAAGATGATGGCACTGAAGGCCCCCAGCCGGTTCTGCTGCGCCCCGCACAGCAGCAGATAGAGCTGCTCCAGCCCGTGCCAGATGAGCGTCGCGACGATCAGAAACAACGCCAGACTCAGTACCACATAAACCCCCTTGAACCAGGGCATGGCCCGACGTCGTTCCCTGTCCCCCATCAGCCAGGCGATGAGCTGGTTCAGACAGAGGGTCAGCTCACGGCCCTGGCCTCTCACGATTAGATGCAAACGGGCTTGCGGCGCCGGTACCGGCGGCAGGATCCCGAGTGGTTCCCGGCTGGGTGCCTGGTTCAGAATAAAGGGATAACTGCTGAGTGAATCGGGCGATGCCGTGAGCAGTCCCAGCAGCAGGGGGGCCAGTTCGGCTTCGTACTCCTGATAGCGTCGCAGCACATCGATGGGGCTCATTTCCGCCATATACACCTCGCTCAAACGGGCTTGCATTCAACTTGCAGGGTGCAAATTGTGGGCCTGTTTTATGACGAGCAGAGGGGCGGGATATGCACCGTTTGGTGACAGAGCCGCACCGCTTGCACAAATGCTGCACCAACATCGGGCGTACCGGGGGAGGCCGAAAGGCGCCGAAGCGGCAATGAAAAAGGGCCCGTGAAGGGCCCTTTTGCGACAAGCGGCGGCTTAGCCGGCCAGCTTGGCGAAGCTGCGTTCGGCGGCGGCTAGAGTGTGTTCAATCTCCTTGTCGCCGTGGGCCAGCGACAGGAACCCGGCCTCGTAGGCGCTCGGTGCCAGATAGACGCCCTCTTCCAGCATCAGGTGATAGAAGCGCTTGAAGCGTTCCATGTCGCAGCGAGTGACCTGCTCGTAGCGGGTGATCTCGGGCTCGTCGGTGAAGAAGAAGCCGAACATGCCGCCCACGTAGTTGATGGCAAGCGGGATGCCATGCTTGGCGGCGGCGGCTTTCAGCCCTTCGGCAACCCGGGCGGTCTTGGCGCTCAGCTGCTCATAGAGGCCCGGCTCCAGCAGCAGATCCAGCATGGTCAGACCGGCAGCCATGGCCACCGGGTTGCCGGAGAGGGTGCCGGCCTGATAGACCGGGCCGGTCGGGGCGATGTGCTGCATCACTTTCTTCTTGCCGCCGAAGGCGCCGACCGGCATGCCGGCACCGATGATCTTGCCGAGGGTGGTGAGATCCGGGTCGATGTTGTAGTGGCCCTGGGCGCCGCGCAGGGAGACGCGAAAGCCAGTCATCACCTCGTCCAGGATCAGCAGGGCGCCAAACTCGTCACAGATGGCGCGCAGCCCTTCCAGGAAGCCGGTTACCGGCGGGATGCAGTTCATGTTGCCGGCCACCGGCTCGACGATGATGCAGGCGATCTCGCTGCCGTATTGGGTGAAGGCTTCGCGCACCGAGTCCAGATCGTTGAACACGCAGGTGAGGGTGTGCTTGGCGAAATCAGCCGGTACGCCCGGGCTGTTGGGCTGACCCAGGGTCAGCGCGCCGGAGCCGGCCTTGACCAGCAGGGAGTCGGCGTGGCCGTGGTAGCAGCCTTCGAATTTGACGATCTTGTCGCGGCCGGTATAACCGCGGGCCAGCCGGATGGCGCTCATGGTTGCCTCGGTGCCGGAGTTGACCATCCGCACCTGCTCCATGGAGGGGACGATCTGGTGCACCTTCTCGGCCATCAGCACTTCGATCTCGGTCGGCGCGCCGTAGCTCAGTCCCTTCTCCACCGCCTTGATGACGGCGGCCTTGATGGCCGGGTGGTTGTGACCCAGCAGCATGGGGCCCCAGGAACCGATGTAATCCACATAGGCCTGGCCATCCACGTCATAGAGGTAGGCGCCATCGGCGTGATCGATGAAGCGGGGTGTGCCGCCGACCCCATTGAAGGCGCGGACCGGTGAGTTGACGCCGCCCGGAATGGTCTGGCGGGCCTGTTCAAACAGCTGATCTGATTTTGACATGGATCATCCTTAATGGGATTTTGGTCGTCACACAGGCGCAGGTGGCCGATTGCGGCTCGGCAGTCGGGGGGAGCTGGAGTATGCTTGCGCTCTTGACTCCCTGGCCAAGGACTGCCCCGTGTTAAATGAAACGGGCCGACTATAGCAGAAAGGCCCGGTGCTGGGCAGCCGGGCAGCAGGCTGGATGTCGTCACCTCCGTCAGCAAACGAATGTGGTTTTTTTCATGTCGCAACAAGCTTTCTCCTCTGCCGAACCGCTCTCGCCTCCCCGTGGCCCCGTCCTGCGGCGGATCATTCATCAAGACAAGATGCCCCTGCTGGTGCTGCTGTTGGCTGCGCTGGTCGGCACCCTGGCCGGGTTGGTCTGCGGACTGTTCGAGTCCGGCGTGCACTGGCTGGCACAGCAGCGTGTCGACCTGCTGGCCGATCGCTCCTGGTGGCAGCTCGGCCTGCTCGGCTTTGGTTTCAGCGCCTTGCTGGGTTGCATTGGCTATTTCCTGACCCATGCCTTTGCGCCGGAGGCGGGTGGCTCCGGCATTCCCGAGATTGAGGGGGCCATGGACGAGCTGCGCCCGGTACGCTGGTGGCGGGTGTTGCCGGTCAAGTTCTTCGGCGGTATCTGCACCCTGAGCTCCGGCATGGTGCTGGGGCGGGAAGGCCCGTCGGTACAGATCGGCGGCAACCTCGGCAAGATGGTGGCAGATATCTTCCGGCTGCCGAAGGAGCATGGCCACGCCCTGCTGGCAGCCGGGGCGGCGGGCGGTCTGGCCGCGGCCTTCAATGCACCGCTGGCGGGGATCCTGTTCGTGATGGAGGAGATGCGCCCGCAGTTTCGCTACTCCTTTCTGGCCATCAAGGCGGTGGGCATCTCCGCCATCATGGCGACCCTGATGCTGCAGAACATGAAGGGGCAGGGGGCGGTGATCAGCTTGCCTCACTACGATGCGCCGGCCCTGAGGACGCTCTGGCTGTTCCTCTTTATGGGGGCCGCTTTCGGCGTGCTGGGTTTCGTCTTCAACAAGCTGGTGCTGGCCTGTCAGGATGGTTATCTGGCGCTGCATCAAAACAAGCGCCATCGCTTCGTGGCCATCGGGACGCTGGTGGCGGGGACCTTCGGCGTGCTGTCGCTGGTTGCCCCGGCGGTGACCGGCGGCGGTACCGAGCTCATCCCCCATCTGATGGGCGGGGAGTATGCGATGGCCACCCTGTTCCTCATCTTCTCCATCCGGCTGGTGGCCACCTTGGTCTGTTTCTGCTCCGGCGCACCGGGCGGGGTGTTTGCCCCGACCCTGGCGCTAGGCACCCTGTTCGGGGTGGTGTTCGGCCACCTGTTCCATGCGGCCTTCCCGGAGCTTGGCATTGAACCCGGCGCCTTTGCCATTGCCGGTATGGGCGCGTTGTTTGCCGCTACCGTGCGTGCCCCCATCACGGGGATCGTGCTGGTCACCGAGATGACCGACAACTATCAGCTGATCTTGCCCATGATGATCACCACGGTCGGTGCGACCCTGGTGGCGCAGTGGTTGGGGGCCGCCCGATTTATTCCCAGATCCTGGAGCGAACTTTACGGCTTGCTGCGCGTCAAAAGCGGGGAGAAAGCGGCGTCACCGCCGGTTAACCCTTTGTCTGCCGGCCTGAATCTGCTTGAGTCGCGTATAGTGAAGGGAGTGTGGCCGCAGTATGCGCAGTAACAAAAGAGGCCTTATGTCCCAGATAGTGAAGTGGTTGGCAGTGCTGATGGTGGGGGCGCTCATCGGCTATTTCGTCGGTAATCGCCAGGAGCTGGCTCAGAGCAGCCTGTTGACGGTTCAGCAGGAGACGCTGGAGCGCCAGGCCAAGGCCATTGGCCAGCTCAAGGGCGAGCTCGGCATCAAGGAGACCCTGCTGGCTACCCAGAAGGCAGCATTCGAGCAGTTGCAACAGGCGCTCAAGGATCAGGAAGCCCAGGTGCAGGAGCAGAAGCGCCAGCTGGCTTTCTTCGAGCGGATCATGCGTCCCACCGGCGAGCAGGTGGGGGTGGTGATCGACAACCTTACCCTGCAGGAGACCAGTATTCCCGGCCGTTATCACTATCGGCTGGCGCTGACCCAGCCCGCCAAGAAGCGCGAGCTGTTTCGTGGTCAGGTACAGATAAAGGTGGAAGGCAGTCAGGGCGACAAGCCCAGAACCCTCGGCAGCCGCGAGCTGGGTATGAAGGTGGGGGAGGGGCGCTATGCGCTGCGTTACTTCCAGCTGCTGGAAGGCAACTGGCAGTTGCCGGAAGGCTTTGTACCGGATCGGGTACGGGTCACCATCGGTAAGGATGGTCGGCAACCGGCCCAGGAGCTGCTGGCTGAATGGCGCGAGGTAATCAAGCCGCTGGTGGTCGCTCCACCGGCTCCCGTACCGGCCGCACAGTAA